>NZ_AP014637.1:3055000-4255000 GCF_000829415.1 Pseudomonas sp. StFLB209
ATGTCGGCTCATCACATCCTGGGGCTGAAGCCGGTCCCAAGGGTATGGCTGTTCGCCATTTAAAGTGGTACGCGAGCTGGGTTTAGAACGTCGTGAGACAGTTCGGTCCCTATCTGCCGTGGACGTTTGAGATTTGAGAGGGGCTGCTCCTAGTACGAGAGGACCGGAGTGGACGAACCTCTGGTGTTCCGGTTGTCACGCCAGTGGCATTGCCGGGTAGCTATGTTCGGAAAAGATAACCGCTGAAAGCATCTAAGCGGGAAACTTGCCTCAAGATGAGATCTCACTGGGATCTTGAATCCCCTAAAGGGCCGTCGAAGACTACGACGTTGATAGGTGGGGTGTGTAAGCGCTGTGAGGCGTTGAGCTAACCCATACTAATTGCCCGTGAGGCTTGACCATATAACACCCAAGCCATCTGCACAGCAGTGGCGGTGTGTGAAGACGATACAGCCGAAAGCTGATCAACAAACGCCGAAAAATGTTCACATAACCGAATTTGCCAGCGTGTGAAAACGCACTGGCTACCGAATTTCTTGACGACCATAGAGTGTTGGAACCACCTGATCCCATCCCGAACTCAGTAGTGAAACGATACATCGCCGATGGTAGTGTGGGGCTTCCCCATGTGAGAGTAGGTCATCGTCAAGATTCAAACACAGAACCCCTGATCGCTCTGCGATCGGGGGTTTTGCTTTTGCGCGCAGAAAAGTGCTGCGACAGCCCCAGGAGTAGATCAAAACATCCAGGTACAGGCACCGATCTGTAATTCACCGAGTCAAAATCGGCTAGGCAATCAGGATACAGTTTTCGACACGACTGACACCCGGCACTCCCCACGCCGCCTGCTCACAAGCGCTGCGCTCTCGCCAATGGCGAACATGCCCTTCAAGCTTCACCGCTTTACCATCAACGACAACGCGAATCTTGTTCGTATCCAGTTCTGCATTACGCGCCAAGGCCGCTTCGATACGACTCTTCACATCGTCGGCGGTGATCTTGGGTGTTACCACCAACAGGTTATTGATCCCAACGACCCCTGCCAACTTCTGGACGGCATCCTCAGCCGCTTGCCTCTGGTATTGCCAGTCGACTTCACCCTCAAGGGTGACCCACCCTTGCTGAACTTCAATCTGTATCCGGTCGGCAGCCGTGGCCGTATTCCAGCGGACCACATCCACGCAGCGCGAAGCGATACTTTCATCGCTTAGATCCAGGTCGCCGGGAACGCGTACCTCAATCTCTTGGGCAACCGCCTTCACGCCCTTGACGCTTTTCACGGCTCGCTCGGCCGCGATTTTCTCCGCATAGGTTTTGACATGCCCTGTCAGTCTGACAACGCCATTTTCTTCTATGGCAACGCCAATAGCGCCCGCGTCGATATGAGGCTGAAACTCAAGCTCATCGAGAATGGCGCGTCGCAGTGCAAAGTTGTTCATAATCACCCCCGATTATCAGGCTTATGACCCTGGTATGGGGATCCAGGGAAGGCCGTTATTGAAAGCCTGTACCTGGAGAAAAACGTTGAGTTTTGTCACGGCCTTGCGAAGGCGGCTGCACCTGCAGCTGGCTCTGGCCGGACTCCATGACGCAGTAAACAAGGATGCACTGTCGCTGTGCATAGGCATTGAACCCCGTTATCGAAGATCCAGAGTTTGATAAAGCTCCTCTTCCAGGGAAAAGTGCAGCGCCAGCAACGTATCCAGGCGGATGAGCAGTATCTGGATTTCCTTCAGGTCGACGTTCGAAGGCTGAGTTGCCAATTGCTGGTTCATGTGCCGAAGCAGGCCGATCATCCGGAAGAGTTCCCGGTGTGTATGGCTCAAGGCTCCCAGTGGGTCGTCGCCTTTCAGGTAATCGACAAGGCTGGGGTAAAGCTGCTCTTCGTCATCATGCTCATGGGGCAACAGCTCATT
Source organism: Pseudomonas sp. StFLB209 (assembly GCF_000829415.1). Taxonomy (NCBI): domain Bacteria; kingdom Pseudomonadati; phylum Pseudomonadota; class Gammaproteobacteria; order Pseudomonadales; family Pseudomonadaceae; genus Pseudomonas; species Pseudomonas sp. StFLB209. The sequence goes on from NZ_AP014637.1 coordinate 3,056,917, forward strand.
GTCGAATTGCTCCAGAAGGCTGCTCAATTCTTTTGTGGCTTGCTCGGCAGGCAGGCTTGAAAAGTTGTAGGCCATGCTGCTGAGCTGCTGAAGTATGTGTTTCATGTTCAGGTGCTCGGCGGCCAGCCGGTCCAGACGCTCATCGGGCAGCCCCCTGGCCCCCTGTCCGCGAGCGGCACCCGGTGCCCGCTGAGCTGGTTTAATGGCTCCGGACACCTCAATAGGGGAAACTGCACCTACTGAGGAGTCTCCATGAGCAAGAAGAACAGAAGCTTTGATCAGCTTTAAGCTGGAAGTCGCCAAGATGGTCAAGGATCAGGGCATGAGTGTCAGCCAGGTCTGTCGTGATCTGAACATCGGCGATACCGCTGTGCGTCGCTGGGTTCAGCAGTACGAATCAGAGCAGTTGGGCAATGCCGGGATTGGCAAGCCGTTGACCGCCGAGCAGCAACGTATCCGTGAGCTTGAGCGGCAAGTGCGCGACCTGAAACTGGACAATGACATCCTAAAAAAGGCTACGGCCTTCTTTGCCCGCGAGTTGAAGTGATCCACAAGGCGGTTCACCAATTACAAGGTAAGGCCTACCCGGTAGCACGTGTGTGCCGGTTATTGCGGATCAGCCGTTCCGGTTACTACGAGGCGGTTCAACGTGGGTTGGAAAAGGTGGTTGCCGACCCGAATGAAATCAAGCTCAAAGCGTTGTTTTACCGTAATGAACGCTGCTTTGGCAGTCGACGGCTAATCAAGGCGTTGCAGGCTGAAGGTGTTCAGATGGGGCTCTTCAAAGTCCGCAGGCTCATGAAGAAACTGGCACTGGTGGCGACTTGGAAACGCAAGTTCACGCATACCACCAACAGCAGACATGACCTGCCAGTCGCACCTAACCTGCTTGATCGGCAGTTCAATCCATCAAGCAGCAACACGGCTTGGGTGGCGGACATCACCTACATACGAACCCGCAGCGGCTGGCTCTACCTGGCCGTGGTCATGGACTTGTACTCACGCAAGATCGTGGGCTGGGCGATGGCGCCTCATATGCGCGCAGAGCTGGTGTGCAGCGCGATGCAACTGGCCATTGCACAACGACAACATGAGCCGGGACTGATTGCTCACTCTGACAGGGGCAGCCAGTACGCGGGCTCTGACTACCAGGCGCTGTTGGCACGTCATGGGATGAAATGCAGCATGAGCCGTAAAGGCAACTGTTGGGACAATGCGGTGATGGAGCGCTTCTTCCTGAACCTGAAAATGGAGCGCGTCTGGCGTAAGGATTACGCCAACCATGGCGAAGCGATAAAGGACATCACCGATTACATCGTACGGTTTTACAACGAAGGCCGACTGCACTCGACACTGGGCTATGTCTCTCCGAACCAGTACGAGCGACAGGCGGCCTGAAATCACCTACTGATGTGTCCGGAAAGATTTGACCAGCACATGATTAATAGTGGGAGTATCGGTTTGTAATTTTGGCTGGAATACCGATTGGAATACTGCGAGAAGTATTCCTGGTCTGCCGATGACCGGCTCGGGCGCCCAGCGTCGGGCGACCCAGGTCCAAGTGCGGTCACTGAGCTAAACAACCACGGGATAACATGCATCACCCCACAATGTGTCCGGGTTATCCAGCATCAGCAGAATGATGACCGGAACCAGCTTGCCGAGCAGGTTGGCGCAGTCACGCAGTTGATCTCGGTTGGCGCTGCTGTTCCAAGTGGCACCGCCATGCATGATCTGGTTGCGCAGGGTGTAGATCCGGTTGAACAGCACCCCTAGCACGGCCGCGGTGTTGCGATTGGCCAGTGCTTGCTGCGCGGTTTTACGACCGTTGGCAAAGCGTTCGGTCCACAGTGGCTCGCTGATCTTGCCGTTCTGGTAATCCCAGAAACTCTGAAACACATAAGGGTTGTCAAGCAAGACGCGAATACTGCCAGAGAACTCGGACCACACCAGATTTTCGATCAGGCTGCTCTTGTCCAAGGCACAGAGTTTTTCGAGAAATGCCTTAAAGGTGGCCTGTTCGGACAGGCGGAACTCTTCATCAATGTCCGTCGCGTATGCCGAGTTGAAGGCGATCCACAGAAAGATAAAGCGTCCATCAATATCATCCGTTTGCTCGGCGCGGTTCAGCCAGCTCAGTGCTCGATGAACACGCAAGGTGAGGTTGGGGTGATGGCCCTCACGTTCTTGGCGGTGTCGGGTCTTGAGTGCTTGATGGTCCATGAGGTGATGATCCTTGAGGGGGCGCGCGGTCCGTAAAGAGGTGATGTGTGTCTGAAAACTTTACAGTTAAATGAGCGACTCGCAGCTGGCGCTGGAAACTATCTGGCCAGGGCCCTCGAACCTGCTCCAATTGTTTACCTGTATGAACAGACAACGTGGACGCAGCCTGTCATTTTGCTTAGGGTATGGCCATTCGACACTAATTGAAAAGCGGCTGGCATGAAGCGTGATGAGTTCCTGGCACAACCCGAAGTCGAGGCTTTCATTGAATGGCTGGCAGCCAACTTGCCGGTACTCACCTTCAAGCTGCGATTCAAGTCCAGCAAGTTTGTGCCCGGCGGTTTAACGGTCGATGTACAGGGGATTGAGCAGGTCCTTGAGCATTACCGCTGGAAGGCAAGCTGGCGCGACAGCCACCAGAGCGCGGTCGACTCTGAAACCTGGATGTAGACACAGGGCTCGCTTAGGCAATTGCGTGAGTGGCTGTCTGCTGGAGTCCGCGCCGGTGATGAGCAACAAGCGCTTCAGGCCTGTTTGCAGATTCTGCGCTGGGGCGGCGTGCGGGGCGCCATTCCATTCTTGCATCGGCTGGCGGTCAGCGGCGAGTTGTCGAGCTACCTGAAGAAGATGGCTGGGCTCATGGCGCTCGATGCCGACAATGACCTGGGTGACCTCAGCAGTGTCGAGCGTTTCGATTCGGGCCTGACCAAGATTCACGCCCTGCTCGACTTGTCCGGTTCGCCGATCTATGACAGCCGTGTGGGCGCCGCGATTGCCATGTTGTATGCGCTGTTCCGCCAGCAGTGGGCAGGGCGTGGCAAACCTCTGCTGAGGTTCCCGTCCGGCGGCGCGCGTGGCGACCAAATCCGCAACCCCGGAGCGTTTGCCAATTGTTTGGCAGCGCCGCAGTTCTCGGCGATCGAGTACGCTGAGTGGGCGCGCTGGCAGGTCCGCTTGGGCTGGATTGTCCGCGCGTTGCTCGGGCGCACAGGCTGGTTTGCCGACCAAGGGGCAATGCCCGCGCGATGCCATGCATTCGAGGCGAGCCTTTTCATGCTCGGCTATGACCTTCGCTGCTTTGGCCTGACACCAGTACTTGAGGCCCAAGCTGTTGGCGAGCAGGGCGAAGTATCGCTGCGCGAGTCTGGCAATAGCGGCTGGGTGCCCACGGGTCATCCTTTTGGCCAGGTGCTTAGTGACTACTTGGCCTTCCGTCACAGCGGTGCGCCATACAATAAAGACGCGTTCGTTGACTGGCTGGTGGCTGAGCCGCGCAATGGAAAAACGCTCTCACGCGCTACTGCACAGAGCTATTGCTTCCCGTTTTCCATTGACGAGTTTGACGTGTTCGGCCGCTCGCTTGCTGCCCTTGAACGCATAGTTGAAGGTGGTGAGGACGGACTGCGGGCAGCCTTGTCTGGCGAAACGCTCGAGCCGTTCACGGTGGGGGACGAGCGCGTCAGTGTCTGCCTAATTGATGTATTGATCACTGGTATTGCCTATGCCCGCGCAGAGAGCGACAAGGAACGTGTCGACTACGTCGTAAACGCTGGCTATGCCGGTACCGAGAACTCCGCAAGAACACTCATGGCCGTAGGGCGCGGCGTAGGCAAGCACTTCGGCCTGCTCGATGTGCAGCACTTGCCAACGCCCTTGTTCGAGCAGTTCTACCAAGGTTGCTCGCTCGACGCCTGAGCCACGCCGGAGGCAATACAACCATGCAAACTCGAAATGGGACTCGGCTGTATTCCGCCTCGGACATCTGCGGCTTCCTGGAATGCCAGCATCTGACAGCGCTGGACCTGCAACACCTGGTCGCGCCGATGGAGAAAGCCCCGGCAAGCGAGCAGAACCGCTTGATCCAGGACAAAGGGCTGGCCCACGAAGCAGCATTTCTTGAACGGCTCAAAAGCAACCATGCCCATATAGTCGACATCGATGAGGGTAATCCGAGCTTCCCTCGGCGGGTGGAGCTGACCATCGAAGCCATGCAGGCTGGTGCGGACATCATCTTTCAGGCCTCGCTTCAGGAAGGCGCCTTTATCGGGCATGCCGACTTCCTGCGCAAAGTGCCTCGGCCGTCGGCGTTGGGTGGCCACAGCTATGAAGTGATCGACACCAAGTTGGCCAAGAGTGCAAAGGCCAAGTTTCTGGTGCAGGTTGCGCTTTATTCGCGGATGCTGATTGCGATTCAGGGCGTACAGCCGCAGTTCATGTACATCGTGCTGGGTGATGTTGCGCGTACCGAGCAGGCCTATCGGGTTGCTGACTACGCGGATTACCTAGAGCAGGTGCTGCAGCGTTTCACTGCGTTCGTGACCATTGACGGACCTCGGGTCACCTACCCGGACCCGTGTGGGCATTGTGGTTTTTGTGAGTGGCGTGATCGTTGCACTGAACAACGTCTGCAGGATGATCATCTTTCGGCAGTCGCTGGTATCAGCCGCTCGCAAATCAAGAAATTGCAGGTTGGCGGTGTGACCACCTTGCAACAGTTGGCGGCCAGTGGCGATGACTTGCGTATCCCCAAGCTGCAAGTGGAGTCACTGAACAAGTTACGCCATCAGGCGCGCCTGCAGTTTCAGGGGCGCTCCAGCGATACCCCGTTGTACGAGCTGTTGCCGGTCATGGGGCAGCGGCGTGGCTTTGGCCGTATGCCTTCTGCAGTCGAGGGTGATCTGTTCTTCGATATGGAAGGTAATCCTCTGGAGGAGGGTGGCCTGGAGTACCTCTTCGGCCTGTATTTAGACGAAGGCGGTGAACAAACCTTCAAAGCTTTTTGGGCGCACAGCCGGGACGAAGAAAAGATCGCGTTCGAGCAGTTCATCGACTGGGTCATCGCGCACCTTGAGCGTTACCCGAATGCGCATGTCTACCACTATGCCAGCTATGAAGAAACTGCCATCAAGCGCCTGATGAGCCAGCACGGTACGCGAGAGGCGCAAGTGGACTGGCTGCTGCGCAGTGGCAAATTGATTGACCTTTACAAGGTGGTGCGTGAAGCGATCCGGGTGTCGGAACCCAGCTACTCGATCAAGAACATCGAACACTTCTACATGGCAAAGCGCGACGGTGATGTTACCAATGCCGGTGCGAGCATCGTGTTCTATGAGCGCTGGAAAGAGACTGGTGAGCCAGCATTGCTCGAGCAGATCGAGCGGTACAACGAAGACGATGTGCTTTCTACGTATCTGTTACGCAACTGGCTTGCAAACATAAGTCCGTTGGGCGTCGAGGCTCTTCGTACCGCATGCTGAGGGCGAGAAAGCCGTAGCAGAGCAGAAGGAGATCGAGGTTCTGCTGGCAAATTATCGTGATCGACTGCTTGCTGGCTTGCCGTCCGAGAAATGCGCACTGAGCGACGAGGATCAGGTCAGGGTACTGACCTTCCAACTGCTCGACTTCTACCGTAGGGCAGAAAAGCCGGTGTGGTGGCAGTTGTTCAGCCGCCAGGACATGACGACCGAAGAGTTGCTGGAGGATATCGAGAGCCTCGCCGGTTTGCAGCGTACAAAAACACCGCCGGAACCGATCAATAATTCGTTCCTGTTCGAATACAGTTTCGAGCCGCAGGAAAGCAAAATGCGTTCGGGATCCCAAGGTGTCATCCCAGAATCGTTGGCCAGTGTGCAACTGGTCAGTCTGGACCATGACGCGTGCCTGGCGACATTCAAGGCCACCGCAAAAAAGGCGCCACCGGACGCCTTTGACATGATTCCCGGCAGGCCAATACCGTCCACGCCGCTGCGCAAGGCACTGTTTCGTTATGCCGATAGCGTCTTGGCTGGTGAGCAACGCTTCCAGGTGGTGGCGGATTTCCTTCATCGACGCGCACCACGGGTTAAAGGCATCGAGCCGGGTGCGCCTCTGCTTGATCCGGACCTGGCAACGACCGATGCCATCAAGCAGGTGGTACGCAACCTCGAGGACAGTGTGCTGTTCATTCAGGGGCCGCCAGGTGCCGGGAAGACCTACACCGGCTCGCATGTGATCGTTGACCTGCTCAAAGCCGGCAAGCGCATCGGGGTAACCTCCAATTCGCACTATGCCATCAACAATCTCTTAGCGGCTGTTGAAGCGCGTGCACAAGTAGAGGGCGTCACATTCAAGGGACTGAAAAAGTCATCGGAAGGCGAGGGCACGGATTTCACTGGCCGTTGCATCCGCTCCATCGAGGACAAAAAGGAGTTCCTCGACAACTGGGGCCCGGCTATCGACCTGAGCGCCGGGACTGCTTGGTTGTTTGCCGATGCGAGCTTCACCGAACAGTTGGATTATCTATTCATTGATGAAGCAGGGCAGCTGAGCGTGGCGAATCTGGTCACCATGGGCATGGCGGCACGTAACATCGTGCTGATGGGTGACCAGATGCAGCTATCGCAACCTGTGCAAGGCGTGCATCCGGGCCGTTCCGGTGACTCTACCCTCGACTACCTGCTGGACGGCACGCCTGCCATCGCGCCCGACCGAGGGGTGTTCCTGGCGCAGACTTGGCGGATGCATCCTCAGGTTTGCTCCTTCATTTCCCTGGCAGTATACGAAGGCCAGCTCACATCGGCGCCGGGTACCGAGCGGCAGTTGTTGCTGCTCGACGGAGAGCGACCAGAAGTACCGGACAGCGGGCTGATGTTCTGCCCTGTGGAACATGATGGCAATGGCCAGAGTTCCGAGGAGGAGGCTGCCTATGTCAAAGCGCTGTACGAGTACTTCTTGCGTCAGCGATATGTGGACAAGAACGGTGATGAATACGTGGTTACCAGTGAAAACATTCTGGTCGTGGCGCCTTACAACCTGCAGGTTCAGCTGTTGAGGCAGGTTCTGCCTGCCGGCGCGCGTGTTGGAACCGTGGACAAATTTCAGGGGCAAGAGGCGGAAATTGTCATCGTATCTATGGCGACGTCGAATGAAGACTACCTGCCAAGGGACATTGGCTTCCTGTACTCGAAAAACCGTTTGAATGTGGCGGTCAGCCGCGCCAAAACGCTGGCTTGCATCGTTGCCAGCCCGGACCTGACGGCCATTCGCTGCCAGACGCCGCAAGACATGAATCTGGTCAACGGCTTGTGTATGGCGACCCGCTATGGAGGGGAGGAAAAGCAGTCGTCCCGGAGTGAAGTGTTTCTATCTATTCGGGAAAACGTGTCATGACTTATCCGCCCGCTTTGCTTGCCGTGATGGAAAAGACTCTCAAGACGACGCGCTTCGGCATCGACGACCTGTTGGCGCTAGAAATAGGAGTCTGGCATGCCGCCGTGCTTTTCGACGACACCGAGCACTTGCGGCTATTTGCTCCTGCAGCGATGAACGAGCGCGACCGCGCCGAAAACACGCCACTGGACATCGCCTACCGGCTCAACCGCTCGATATGGATCGACAGGTTGGAGGCGTTCGGGGCCGAGGGAGACAAGGCGCTTCTGGACTGGAAAGGCCTCAGCAGCTTTCTGACCCCTGTCAACCATGATCGTTTGCCCAGCAAACGCGGCATCATCAAGGCGCTCGCCAATCGATACCGGCAGGGCCGCAGTCTGAATGACCGTGATGCGGCAGGTAATACTCCACTCCATTGGCTGGCCGCGCATGGCCACAGCAAGGCTGCGAACTACTTCGCCAACCACTACCGGACCTTCTGCCTGGACCTGAGCGCGAGGAACAGCGAGGGCCACACCGCCCGAGACGTTGCCAGGCTGGCGGGCCATCACGACATAGCGGCGCAGCTGTTAATCCGGGAAATCGACAACTACCTGGGCGCGGCATATATCTGGCAGCAGATGTGTGCAGACCGCAGCAGTTACAGCCGTAGCTGAACCTCTGTGAGCGGAACATCGACCAAGGGCATTGAGCCCCTCGTCTGAGAGACTCGCGATTTCAATCATGCAATAACCACGGCTTCAGCTCTTTGAGGTTGCTCACTACAATCTGCTGGGCCTCGGGGCTCATGGCCAGGCTGCGCCGGTCAATCTGATAGCGCTGCAGCACATACTTCACCAGCGCCCTGCGGCTGGGCACAATTAACTGCCCCTGGGTCATACCGAAGTCTGTTTCGATGATTGCCTTCTGCGCTTCGTTCAAGCGTCCATCGGGCTCGATGATCACCGGAATCTCGGTGTTCCAGTCTTCATCCAGCTCGCGCGTGTTCGGTGAGGCGTCGAGCAAATCCGGCTGCCCGCGCAAGCGGCTCAGCACGAAGTCGCGGTATTGGCCATTCTTTTCGCAGTAAGCCCGCACATGCCAGCGCATGCCGGTGTAGACCAGCGTGTGAGGGGCGATCAGGCGAACCTCGACGTTGGGGGTGTTGAACGACACGTACTCGGTTTCCAGGCGCAGGCCCTCACGGCAGGCCTTGAGCAAAGGGCGCAGGACCTCCGGGCGGATGGGTCGATCCGGCACCTCCAGCACCTTGGTGTGCGCATAGGCCAGTGCGAGGCCGTCGATGTGCGGGGCCCGCTCATTGTTCTGGTAGAGCAGATGAAGATAGGCGCTGGCGCTGTCGTCGATGAACAGCGGCTTGAACTGCTTGCTCGGTACATACCCTTTGAGCTGCTTGTCATATGTCAAGTTTTTGGGCGCATGCTCGGTGATGTAGGTGTTGATGTCCTTGGACGCCTGCTGACGGCTGATGCCAAAGCTCTGCATCAGGTGCCCCGTGGTCAGCCGGCCTTCCCACCAGGCAACGGTCTCGATCAAACGATAGCGAAGTGCCAGGTCCCAGCGTACCTGCTCAATGGATTGCTTGCGTTTCATACCCTCTCCATGTGCGCGATTAGTTTACCTGTACAAGTCTACATTCTAGACGTGTAGTTTTTCATTACATATCTTCGATTTGTCTTCGGAATACATCGGGGGCAGCAAAGGATATGAGCATGACTATGCCGGAAGTGGTTGCAACAGGGGCCTTGGTGGCGATGGGGATCATCCTGCTGGTGCTGATTCAGCAGGCTTTGAAGCTCGGTGAGCTTGGGAAAAAGGTCGAGCACTGCCAGAGGGACCTGCGCTGGCTACAGATTTGGGAAATGGAAAACCGCGAGCTGCGGTCGGCGTTGCGCGCGGAGCGGGAGTATGTTGCGCAGTTGCAGCGCAAGCTGGTGATTTTGCAGGACCTAGCTTCTGGTGAAGGGTGTTAATGGACGATATGAACAGAATTGAACGGATCAGCGGCTGCCTGCTGGGGGGAGCCGTCGGAGATGCGCTGGGCTCTCCCGCGGAGTTGCTTGAGTGGCCTGTGATCGAGGCCAGGTTCGGGCCGCAGGGCGCCAGTGATTTTGCCCCGGCGTTTGGCATCACCGGTGCGATCAGCGATGCTACCCAGATGATGCTATTCACCGCAGAAGGCTTGCTGAGGGCTTGTGTGCTAGGGAGTTCGCGGCAGGTATGTCATGTCCCCAGCATTATTCATCATGCGCTGCTGCGTTGGCTGACGACCCAGGATTACCCCTCGGTGATACCGGTCGCCACAGATGGCTGGCTGATCAGGCAAATGGAGCTCTGGTCGCGTCGTTCGCCAGACATCACCTGCATGAGTGCGCTCAAGCTCAGTGGATGGTTGGGTATGGTGGCCAAAAACAACAGCAAGGGCTGCGGTGCCTTGGTTCGTGTTGCACCCTGCGCATTCTTCGCCAATGCATTTGACTATGCATCGCAGTCCGGGCGACTGACGCACGGGCACCCGACGGCCTACTTGGCGGCAGGGCTGTTCGCCGACCAGCTTCAGCGTGTTGTAGATCGGCAAGCCAGCCTGGAGCACGCTGTGACGCAAACTTTGGCCCGGTACGGGAAGTACCTGGGATGGAAGATATCTGTGGCCTTGTCGAGCGTGTGCTGTTCTTCTTTTACGAGGGCTATGCACCGACCCCGCATCGCATTGGTAATTTTGTCGATGGCTGGGCTGCCGAGCAGGTGCTGGCGATTGGGCTGTGGTGCGCGCTGACGGCGCCCTCGTTCGAAGAAGGGGTGATCACGGCGGTGAATCACAGTGGTGACAGTGCCAGCACGGGGCTTGTAGTCGGGCACTTGCTGGGGGCGCTGCATGGTGCTGGCGGCATTCCGGCCCGCTGGCTCGAACGCCTGGAACTGCGCCAGGTGATTGCGCAGGTTGCCGAAGACATTGAGCGCGTTCCGCTTGACTACTGTGGGATTGGCGGCGCGTTCGATCAGCAGATCGAGCTGGCTTATCCCGGTAGTTGAATGTGGTTAATGCAACGAGTTTGTACTGGGATCAAGGAGTTTGAGCATGCCCATCAAACCCAGGCCCTTCACTTTTGAATGTGAAGGTTGCGGTTGGACGAAAACAGTGGCGCCGCGCAGTGATGCGTTGGTGCCTGGTGATTGGGTTGATCAGTGCCCGAAATGTGGGGGTGGGGTGCTGAAGATGCGCCCTGCGGGGTGGCTCGAGGGAGCGCTGGCAAAGCTGTTGGCGCGGGAGCGGTTTTGAGCGTTTGGTGTGTGAGGGGGGGCGAGATAGGACCATGTGAGAAGCGCGAGCGACATATGCATGAAAATTTTACACGTAATAGTTGTTAGCAGTTTATGTCGAAGCGTGTGGTGTGTCCGATGATCCGAAATCCGCTGTATTTGTTTACCTGTGTTAATGCACAGCTTGGACGGGATGGTGGCTTTTTGCTTAGGGTACTAGCAGACATCGATCAACTAGGAGTGACCAGCCATGAAGAATATCTTTGCCGTTGTCGGTTTTATCGTGGTCGCCACCAAGGGCTATGAGCTGTACCGCGAGTACAGCGAGATGAAGCGCGAGAAAAAGGCGCGGGAGGCGGCGGCCGGTTCAGTGTGATGCGTGTCGAGTCATGGCAGAAAGCTATCTTTCGGGGTAGGCTGGGAGTGGCTTAGCGCCCGCCGATCACACAAGGAAACGGATCTTGGCTACACAAACCATCGAGCAGTTCTTCACCGGAAAGACCCTCGAAATTCCCGCCTACCAGCGCGACTACGCCTGGACGACCAGCAATATCGATGACCTTTTCGAGGATATCGAAGAGGCCATGGAACTGGATGGAGGCCATTACCTGGGCACATTCATCCTCTCCCAGACGGGCAAGACGGCGCCGGTCAAGGTTGTGGACGGCCAGCAACGCCTGACGACGTTGACTCTGCTGCTCGAGGCGCTGGTAGATGCGGTGGAGGAACCGGCGATCAAGGAGCATTACCGAGGCACTTATATCAAGCATCCGGTGCACGGCCCGAAATTCACGGTACTTGGCGTCAACCAAGCGTTTTTCTCAGCGCTGCTCAACGATCAGCACCCCCAACCGGGGTCCGACGGGCAGCAGCGTCTGCTGGTAGCCCATCAGTGGATTCGTCAGCGGGTGGCAGATATCAGGACCCGCCAGGGGCAGGAAGCCATCAAAAATTGGCTGCTGGCGATCAGCCGCCTTGAGGTGCTGGATTTCACTGAGGTCAACGAAGGAAAGGCCATCCGCATGTTCCAGTCGGTGAATGATCGTGGCGTGCCGCTGGCCAAGATGGATATCGCTAAAAGCCTGTTGATCTACTACTCCAACCGCTTTCTGGACGGCCAGTTGGATGCCTTGGTTTCCGAACGTTTTGGCGAGGCGTTCCGCTGCTTCAGCCGCTTGAAGAAGCTGGCTGCAGAGACGGGTTACCAGATACGTGTGATTAATCGCGACCCTTTCCGTGAAGATGATGTACTGCGCTATCACTACTTCGCCTTTGATGGCGAAAAGCATGACGTGCAAGCGGGTGCGGATCATGGAGCTACTTCGGAGACGGTGCTGGAATCGTTCCTCAAGCCTGCACTAAAAGGCATGCGCAACGACCCTGAGCGCCTGGTGGCTTTCATCGAAGATTACGTATGCGACCTGGAGCGGTTCTTCAAAGGCCTGCTGGCACTGGCTGAGTCTACCCGCAGCAATCGTGAACTGTACTTGCTGCTGGTCGTGCAGGACCTTGCTGCGACTCTCTACCCGCTGCTGGTGCGCTTGCACAATGAACAGATGCTTGATGTTCGCGTGCCGGAGCATCTGGATTACACCTTGCTGCAACTGGTCGAGCTGGCGGATTTGCGCGTATTCAAGTTGCAGGGCACCAACCCGCAGGCGGACATGGCCGCACTGATGCGCGATTTCGGTCGTTTGAGCCCGCTGCAGATTGCCGAGCGCCTGGTGTATTTCTGCCAGCGCTTCATGCCCAGTGCCCGCTTCGAGGCCAAATTGGCCAATGACGACATGTTCAGAAACCCGGGCCTGCCGCGCATTCTTCTCGAGGCCGAAGGTACGGCGAGACGTGCTATGGGCCAGCTTGATCTGGATATCGCCGACCTGGTGCTGATCAACACTGAGGGTCTGACGATCGAGCACATCCTGCCTCAAGAAACCACGTTCGGAGTGCGCATGTATGGCTTCCACAGTACGGAGTCGTACTACGAGCATCTCCACCTGATCGGTAACCTAGCGCCGTTGGAAAAGCGTATCAACAGTGCATGCAGCAATTGTTCTGCTGAGAAGAAGATGAGCGAACCCAAGCTCTACAGGAATTCGCAGTTCAACTTGATCAAGGCATTGGCCGCCGGTGGTGCCAACGCTAGCCCCGCTTACTCGAAGAACGCCGTAGTGGAGCGGAGCCAGGCGCTGGCCAGTTTTGCGGTGAAACGCTGGCCGCTGACGTCGGCTGATCTGGTCGAGGTGTAAACCGCTACGACTGACGAGCACGAACCGTCGCTCCGATTCTGGGCCTTGGCCAATTTGGCATTAGGGGCGGGCGGCGGTCAGGCTGCTCAATGGATCGCTTGTGTGCCTTGGAATGGATGGCAGGTGAACTATGGAGGGGAAAGACAATGCCGATTCGTCCGATGCCTTATAGGTTTGAATGTTCAAAATGTAGCTGGAGCAAGAGGGTTGCCCCCGCCAGCGACGCCTTGCTACCAGGGCAGTGGTACGAATGCTGCCCAAGCTGTGGCGGGCCTCTCTGCAGAAAAGTCTTGAGCGGGCCGATACAGCAGTTGCTCGCCCAATGGTGGGTGTCGATGCGACCCAAGTGAACTTGACAGCCGTGATGGCAAAATGCAACTTTCCGGGCGAATTGGATCCGGCCGAGGACGATTAGGGAACGATATGAGTAAGGCTCAAGATTTCTCCAAGCTTTACGCTCGAGTAGCGAGCGACATTGCCACTGCCCTTGACGATGTCTCCAGACTGGATGTCAGCAATGACAATGGAAATGCGCACCTTGCAAGCGTCAAGGAAAAGCTAGGTGATATGAAGTCGCGCTTTGACGGCGAAATCTCCTACCTGGAAAAACACGCCGAATGGGAAAACTTCACCATTGCGTTCTTCGGTGAAACCAACGCAGGCAAGAGCACCATCATCGAGAGCCTGCGCATCCTTTTCGAAGAGAAGAAGCGCCAGGCCCTGATTGAGCGCAACCAGGCGACCGCCAGCGATATCCAGGCGGTGTTCTCGAGCAAAAGCGACGAACTTATCGAAGAGCTCAGCACCCGCTATGTCAGCTTCTGTGAAGACATTGCCACGCTGGGCGACGACATCGGCGCGCTGGTCAATCAGACCCAGCGTGACCTGCAGAGCACGCGTCAGCAGCTTGAACACACCCAGCAGGATTACGCTTACTGCAAAGAGCGCCTGAACGTTGCGACAAACGATCTGGACAGCACCCGGCAAGCGCTGCAGGGCACTGAAACGCGTCTGGCGGATAACCAGAAAGAACTGGCCCGGAATCAGGGTGAACTGCAGCAAGTTGAACAACAGTTGCAAGGTGTACGTGCAGACTTCCAGCGCAGTCAGCAGCAACTTACGGAGCAAGGGGCTCAGTTGCAGGCCGTTCAGGCGCAATTGGGCGAGTGCCTGAGCCAGAGCGAAGCTGTCCGCACTTCGTTGGAACAGCAGGCAAAATTGAAGCTGGTGATCGGATTGGTAGGTGGTGTGGTGATCGGTGTCATCGCCGGTGCCTTGGGCTACGCGCAGTTGCTGTAAGCCTGGGCATAGATGGCTCTGTAGTTACCTCCCTACCTTAGAATCCGGACCCAACCCATGCGCGAACAACATTCCTTGAGCGAGTTGGTCAGCGACAGGCTGCCAACCCTGCTGAAACAACAGCAACAACTCGAACGCCTGCAGCGTACTGCTGGCCAGGTCGATGGCGAAATTGTCGGCACCGGCCAGGCAGACTTCACCCAGGACAACGTGATCTATCAGTTCCGCCATCAGGGCAAGAGCTTTCAACTGATCGACGTGCCGGGCATCGAGGGTAACGAGTCGAAGTATGAAGCGATGGTTCAAGCCGCCATCGCCAAGGCCCACTTGGTGTTTTATGTGAACGGCACCAACAAGAAACCCGAGGTTGAGACTGCCAAGAAGATCAAGCATTACCTCAATCGTGATGCCAAGGTTTACGCGATCTGTAACCTGCGCGGCAAGGCCGACTCCTATGAGTTCGACCGTGACCGTGAAGCGCTGGAGCGTACTCACAAAGATGCTGTCGAAACCCGTGAGCAAACGCGCGAAGTGCTCGAAGGCATTCTTGGTGCGGAACTCGTCACTGGATGCCAGAGCCTGCAAGGTCTGCTCGGTTTTACTGGTGTGGCGTTCGATGAGCGTGGCCTGAGCAGCATTCATCCGAGCCGTACCGATCTGATCAAATCGCAACGTGCCTACAAGCAGGACTTTGCCAGCCAGCAGGCGATGCGCAACTTCAGCCAGCTGGATCAGTTGCACAAGGTCATTGGTGATGGCTGCGCCAACTTTGAAGTCGATATTGTTGAAAGTAACAAGCGCAAGGTGCTGCGTTTGCTGCAGGACACCGTGAACGACCTGCAGAAGCAGCGGGATGAGCACCAGGTGTTTTGCCTGAAAATCGGCAAGGAAGTCATGGAGTGCCAGGATGTCATTCGCAAAAGCTTCCAAGCCCTCAAGAGCAGCTTCAGCTCACAGCGCAGCAGTGCACTGGATCGTTTTTTCAGTGAGCTGACTTCGGCAGCGCGCACCGCAGTCGAAGAAAACTTCAGCGACAAGGATGATGTGGAACGCGTTATTGAGCGGCACGTCAAGGATGGCCAGCAGCGACTAACTGACAAGTTGCAGGCGACCCAGGAGAAGTTGCTCAGCGACCTGTCCGAGGCTATTGAAAAGGCAGCCAAGCGCTTGCAGGAGAATGCTCAAAGGGTGAGCTTCCAGCAGCGTTTGAGTGAGGCGGCAAATAATTCGCTGTCACTGAGCAACGCCATGGACGCCATCAGCTTCAACTTTTCTGATGTGGGTAGCTTCCTGTTGAGTGTGGGGGGCTATGCCTTGAGTGGATTTGGTATCGGTACGGTATTCCCAGGGATTGGCAACATCGTCGGAGCGATTGTCGGCGGCCTGTTTGGGCTGCTGGCTGCCGGCTTGAGCTACTTCTTCGGGGGCCGTGACAAGAAGATTGCCGAGGCGCAGAAGCAGGTTGCCGAGGCCATTGATACCGAGCGTAAAAAGGTCAAGAAGACCTTCGATAACGATACAGACGAGATGCTGACCAAGGTTGAACAGCAAATTGAGTGTTCGGTCTTGCAGCCGCTGACGGATGAGCGGCGCAAGATGGCCGATGTCACCGCCTTGTTCGATGAAAAGATCACCTCTATTCAGGCACTGAAAAACCAAGTGGAAGCCAAACCCTATGGAACAATTTAAGCAGTTCAACGCCAGCAAGACCGAGGTCATCAAGTCGCTCGACAACCTCCAGAAACTGGTAGGCGCGCTTGAAGCCCTAGGGCTGGACGTCTCCCAAGACATCGAGAAGATCAGGAAGGCCATTGGTGATGTGCAGTCCGATGCGTTGCGCATCGCTTTGCTGGGTGCGTTTTCCGACGGCAAGACCAGCGTAGTCGCGGGCTGGCTTGGCCAGGTCATGAGGGACATGAAGATCGATACCAATGAGTCCTCGGACGCGCTGGCCATCTACCGTCCAGACAACCTTCAGGACCGCTGCGAAATCGTCGACACCCCTGGGCTGTTCGGTGACAAGGAAAAGGCTGCAGATAACGGCGCTTTGGTTCAGTACGGTGATATCACCAAGAATTACATTTCCGAAGCTCATCTGATCTTCTACGTGGTCGACGCCACCAACCCGCTCAAAGAGAGCCACCAGGACATCGTTCGCTGGGTGCTCCGCGATCTGAACAAATTGAGCTCAACCATCTTCGTCATCAACAAGATGGATGAGGTGGCTGATTTGCGCGATGCCGAAGAGTTTGAGCAGCAGAGCGTGATCAAGAAGAACAACCTCCTGGATAAGCTGCAGCGTTTCGTTGATCTCACCGCCGCTGAGCGTGAGGCGATCAACGTAGTGTGCGTTGCCTCGAACCCGAACAGCCGTGGCCTGGAGTTCTGGCTCGAGCAAAAAGACCTGTATGACCAGCGTTCGCGGATCGGCGAACTCAAGCAGGTCACTCAGCAGGTGTTGGACGGCAGCGGCCGTGAAACCTTGATCAAGAAGACCGGCATTGATGTAGTGCGTGATGTATTGAGCAAGAAAATTGCCGGAGCGCAAGACGAGCTCATCAGGCTGAAACTGTTGGCTGATAACCAGCGTCTGGACGCCGTGCGAATTCAGGAAGACATCGCTGAGGGCAAGAAGAATATTCTTACGACTGTCGGCAATTTGTACGAGTCGTTGAACAACCTCGAGACCGATTTGCTAAACAGCATCCGCACACTGCCACGTGACGAGGTGCATGCCTTCCTTGAGACACACATTGGTTTCTCGAACAACGATATTGGCGAAAAATTGCGTTTCCGCATCGATCATCTGTTCAGCACTGCATTCAATCAGTCCTCGAACATCATGAGCGGCATCAGCGCGAAAATCGAACACCAACTGGATAGCTCCTCGGATTTTGCTGACAGTATCACTGCATCGGCACTGACAGCTTCAAGCCGGGCGCTGTCAGCGGTATCGAGGATTCCCGTTGAAAGCATCAAGAGCGGGGTGTTCCTGGCACGCGAGACCCTGAAAAACCTCACTGGCTATGTTTACAAGTTCAAGCCTTGGGAGGCGACCAAGCTGGCCGCCAACATCAGTCGTTGGGCGGGGCCGATCGGTGCCGGCATTCAGGTGCTGACCGATGTCATCAGTGTTGTCCAGCAGCAGCGTGCCGAGGCCGAGCTCAAGCAGTTGCAGAACGATCTGGCCGAAGTGGTGAAAAGCCACTTTGCCGAACCGATGAAATTGCTCCAGGATCGCGACAAGGTGATGGAAATCTTCGCACCGCAGATCAAGGTGTTCGAGACGATTCTGGTTGAGCAGCAAGCCAGCCTCGACACCCTGGGGAACCGTCAGGCCCAACTGGCAGAGCTTGAGACCCACCTCAGTCAGGCGTTCGGCTCGCAGTCTGTGATCGAAGGCGAGTATCGAGTAGTCTGATCCGCCGAGCTTGGCCAGCCACAAGGCTGGCCAAGTTTCTTCAAAGCGTCAGAGCAACCCTTCGTTATCGAGCTTGAAGCGGGCGTAGAAGATAATCGCAACGGCCGGAATCAAAGCCGAGTAACCCGGTTGTACCGCGCTTTTCAAGTTGGTCACCGCAGCCTTGATGCGCTGGGTCGGAATCAGATCAGCCAGCGTCGACATTGCAGATGCGGAAATCAGCGTCAGTTCTTTGCTGGCTTTTGCAGGGGCAGCCTTGCGGTATTCGGGCTTGGGCGCCTCAGGAGTCGAAAAGTAGGAAGTCATAGTAAGGCTTGCCGCCAACGCATCGACTTGCTCGAAATAACCCTTCTCGGACATGGCATCCATCTGCGCCACGATGTCCTTCCTTGCCGCTAGCACATGACCCTCGCCGAATGAAGAGCGGAAGCACTTGCTGATGAGCAGCGCCTCCATTTCGATCACCTGCGCGCAGTCGTGCAGCTCGCTCACCAGGTCGTAGTGCTCGGCCAGCATAAGCAGAACTTGCACATACTTGAGGCCACGTCCTCGTGCCAGGTTGACCAGGCAGTGGCCGCCCAGCAGTTGGAACTCCCTGGCCAGCGGATAAACCGAGTTGTCGATCTCAAGGCTCGCCCAACTGCTGCTGCGTACGTGCTTGACGACCTGATCGCGGATCCGGCCACTGGTCAGTTCGAGCAGGTCATAAAGCAAGTGGTCGGTGACGACAGGGTCGGGCTTCTCGATCGTTGGCTGGGGCTGGTTCAGAGCGGGTATCCCGCCTTTGTAGCCCTGGAAACCTGAAGCGCGCAGAACCTTTTCCAGACCGGGCCAATAGTCGGTATGACCGAAGCCGGGCATTAGCACATCCTCGCAGTGTTCGACTTTTTGCCGGCCCGCGCTGCTTTCCCCCAAGTTTAACAGCAATACGTAGTCATCGCTTGAGCGGGCATTGTAGAGCTTGCCCTTGATGCGCTTGCCGATGGCGAACGCTTCATCCCCCGACAGTTCGGTGGCGGCCGCCATCAACAGCACGTCGCCAATCTCCAGGTTGCCGTCGGTAGGCTTTTTCATCGAGTCGAGCAGGGCACTTACTACCACTCGACCGCCCAGAGAGTGGCCGATCAGATTCACCCGCGATATGTAAGGGTGGTGTTGGAAGAGATAGCGCTCAAGTTGCTGAAGCAGTGTCTTGCCCATCTCCGTGGCACGGTTGCGGCTGGTGTTGAAGTGCACCGCCCGATCCGCCACCGCGGCGACAGTGCCGGCGAGCACGTTGAACCGGGCAAGCGCCGACACACCGCCACTGGTCATTGTGTCGAACTGGCTCCAGTGCCCCGACGGCCAGAAGGCGAAGATGTTGCTGCAGTTGTGCAGGGAGGACGGAATGCACTTGCGCAATGCACAACGGTCTTCCATGTCGTGGCCGGCGGAGTAACCGTGAATGAAGACGTTGGCAACTTCACCGGAGCGCTGGGGGAGGGTATGGAACTTGAATTGAGGGTTCACGACATGAGATTCAAGGCTAGGTGGGAGCCGGATGATGGCAGTTGGCCTTTTTCTTGTAAACGGGTGGGTAGCCGTTGATTTTCCGCGTTTGAATAACTTGTTTTCCGAAGAAAAGTCAGGCGATCTTAGGAACAGTTGAGAGACTTGGTAGCCAGACAGGCCCCCCAAGTGTCTCGCCAGGAGCTCGATGCTGCGCTTGTGAAGCTTCAGTTCTCCGGCGCACTGCGTCAGTTGCAAAGTGAAAAGGGGGGCCTCTGGGCGATGGGGCCAGCAGAAGAGGAGCTTTTCGAAAACATCAATCCTGATGTGCTTGAGCAGATCCTCAATCCCGGAGAGTTCGTGGAAGTGGATGTGGATCAGCTACTGGCTGAGCTGGAGGCCATGATCGTCCGGGCACGGAAGTAAACTGAGCAAGTCCGGCTAGGGACTCTCCGATCAAGTTGCCCATCAGCCGGAAATGGACGGCTTGGGCATGCCGAAAAGCCCGATTTTCAGCCGCTGATTATTGGATAACCAAGGCACAGCCTTGGTTTTCTGCCTCCACGGGCGCACCTCTCCCGCAGCAGGCAATAATTGCCGGCGCACCATCCACAGATTCGACAGAGCAAACAGTGTGGTCAGTTGCGCCGTGTTCTTGGCCAAGCCACGGAAGCGGGTTTTCACATAGCCGAATTGGCGCTTGATCACACGGAATGGATGTTCGACCTTCGCTCGTGCCTGCGCTTTGACATTCTCGATCTTGCGTCTGGCTTTGTAGAGCACGCTGCGTTTACTCAAGTGCTTGTAGGTGCTACGACGAGCCGCAATCTGCCAGATCACCGGCCTTCCTTCATGCTCCGACCGCTTCTCCACGCCGGTATAACCCGCGTCGGCACAGATAACACTTTCTTCGCCATGCAACAGGTGAGCGACCTCCGTTACATCAGCCACATTCGTCGCTGTGCCGTGGACGTGGTGCACCAGCCCCGACTCAGCATCGGCACCGATATGCGCCTTCATGCCGAAGAAATACTGATTACCTTTCTTCGTCTGATGCATTTCAGGATCGCGTTTGCCTTCCTTCTTCTTGGTCGAACTGGGTGCGTGGATGATGGTGGCGTCGACGATGCTGCCTTGACGCAACGACAGGCCCTTGTCTCGCATGTAATTGTTGATGGTTTCCAGAATGCCCGCCGCCAACTGATGCTTCTCCAGCAGGTGCCGGAAATTCATGATCGTCGTGTCTTCGGGTATCGGAGCGCTGAGCGTCAGACGAGCAAACTGGCGCATCGAAGTAATCTCGTACAGCGCCTCTTCCATGGCTGGATCGCTCAACGAGAACCAGTTCTGCAGCAGGTGAATGCGCAGCATGGTTTCCAGTGGATACGGCTTGCGGCCACCGCCAGCCTTTGGGTAGTGAGGCTCGATCAACGCCACTAACCCACTCCACGGAACCACCTGCTCCATCTCGGCCAGGAAACGCTTGCGACGGGTTTGCTTGCGCTTACCGGCGTACTCGAAATCGGAAAAGCTCATTTGACTCATGGGATGGCGGGCTTGTAGAGGGCAATTGGACAGAGTGCTATTTCAGCACAGGTCAGATGAGCTGTGCTGACTTGATCGGAGAATCCCTAGGCACGCTGCCTCCGGATTGGGTGATTCTGTCGTCGACCGCATAACCAGGAGCTTCCGCCCGGTGCCCGATAATCCGACTGCCTACGCCAAATGCTTCGATGCCGTGCTTGCTTACATCGAAGGCCACCTTGAAGGTGACCTCTCGGTCAACACGCTGAGCGAGGTTGCGCATTTCTCGGTTTATCACTTCCACCGGCAATTCACCGCCTATGTGGGCGTGCCGGTTTATGTGCAACTGATGCGCCTGCGGCGGGTGGCGTCCAGTGCGCACTACTCGATGCTGGACGCCTCGCTTGACGCCAGTTTCGACAGCAGCCGAACTGGCAGACCTGGCATGAGGTTTTCGCTGTTCCCCACTTTTCCAGGAGCATAACCATGCTGGTACGTATCGTTGATTTCGCCGAAGTCCGGGTCGCTGCCCTCGAACACCGCGGCTCTCCCGCACAGCTTGACGAAAGCGTGCGCCAATTCATCCAGTGGCGGATGGGAAGCGGGCAGTCGCCGGTATGCGCGAGCCGCACCTTCGGCATTCCATATGGCGATCCTGACACGACGCCAGCGGAAGATTACCGCTTCGACATTTGTGGCGAAATCGAAGAGGCGGTGGCGCCGAACGACTATCGAGGGCGCGAGTTGATTATCCCCGGCGGCCGTTGTGTGGTCGTTAGCCATATCGGCTCGCCCGATCACATTGGTGAGAGCATCAATCCGATCTATCGCGACTGGCTGCCCGACAGTATCGAAGAACTCCGTGATCATCCGTTGTTCTTCCACTACCTGAGCGTCTTTCCTGAAACGCCGCTGGACGAGTGGCACACGGATATCTATATCCCGTTGCAGTAGGGACGGAGTCAGACTCCTTGATCGGTGGTTTTTATACTCAGCGATATGTCAATTATGTGTACAGGTTGATCATCGCGGCGCATGCAATTGCGGGCGCGTTAGCCAGCTGAGATGTGACTAGCGCACTATCGCCAGTTGGGTATGCCTGAATCGTTTACCTGTGGGCACGTCCAGTCTTGGCGCTGGCATCTCACCGACTTATTGTGCGCGGAAATCTGCATCTTCGGTCGCATATGCTAAAGCAGCTATGGGATCGATGATGCCGAAAAGCTATCTGCACCGGTATCATGTAGCTATCTTCGCCCGGGCCCCTGCGGTCGGGTTTTCATTTTTTAATGCGCAATTCATCTGCGTCGAATGTAGGGATATAGTCCATGCCGGAACAAAAGGGTACCGAACAGGCCGCCAGCGTTCTCGCTGAACAGGCACTCAAGCAGGCCCGCACCCGCTTGGCGCCGAGCGAAACAGGGGCAGATCCAGAATCGGAGCCGGCGAAAAAGAAGCGCGGGCGAAAGGCCGCTGCCAGCGCCACCAGCAGCACCCTGCAGGATCTGGAAAAGACCCTGTGGGCCACCGCCGACAAGCTGCGCGCCAACATGGACGCCGCCGAGTACAAGCACATCGTGCTCGGTCTGATCTTCCTCAAGTACATCTCTGACAGCTTCGCCGGCCGCCGTGCAGAGCTGGAGCGCCGCTTTGCCGACCCCACGGATGAGTACTGCCTGAATAGTGACGATCCCGAATACCTGGCTGAGGAACTGGAAGAGCGTGATTACTACAAGGAAGTCAACGTGTTCTGGGTGCCGGAAGCTGCTCGTTGGGAATCGCTCCGGGCCGCCGCCAAGCAGGTCGATATCGGCAAGCGCATCGACGAGGCACTGGCCGCCATCGAAGTGGAAAACCCGTCGCTGAAGAACATCCTCGACAAGCGCTATGCCCGTGTCCAACTGCCGGATGGCAAGCTCGGCGAGTTGGTCGACCTGATCTCGACCATTGGTTTCGGCGGAGATGCCAGTGTCGCCCGTGACCTGCTCGGCCAGGTCTACGAATACTTTCTTGGCCAGTTTGCCAGTGCCGAAGGCAAAAAGGGCGGACAGTTCTACACCCCGGCCAGCATTGTCAAAACCTTGGTGGCCGTGCTCAACCCACATCACGGCAAGGTCTACGACCCGTGCTGTGGCTCCGGCGGAATGTTCGTGCAGTCGGAGAAATTCATCGAGGCTCACGGTGGCAAGCTGGGCGACGTGTCGATCTACGGCCAGGAGTCCAACCCGACCACCTGGCGTCTGGCGGCAATGAACCTGGCTATCCGCGGCATCGATTTCAACCTCGGCAAGGAGCCGGGTGACACCTTTGTGCGCAACCAGCACAGCGACCTACGCGCCGATTTCGTCCTGGCCAACCCACCGTTCAACGTCAGCGACTGGTGGCATAAGAGCCTCGACGGCGATCCGCGCTGGGTCTACGGCACGCCGCCGCAGGGCAATGCCAACTACGCCTGGCTGCAGCACATGCTGTTCCACCTCAAATCCAGTGGTCGAGCCGGCATCGTCCTGGCCAATGGCTCAATGAGCTCCAGCCAGAACACTGAGGGTGACATCCGCCGGGCCATGGTCGAGGCCGATGTAGTCGAAGTCATGGTCGCGCTGCCGGGCCAACTGTTCTTCAACACGCAGATCCCGGCCTGCCTTTGGTTCTTGGCCAAGCTGAAAACCAAACGCCCTGGAGAGGTGTTGTTTATCGACGCACGGAAGCTCGGTACCAACATCAGCAGGGTGCAAATCGAGCTGCTAGACAGCGACATCGAACGTATCGCCCAGACCGTAGCCGACTGGCGTGGCGAGCCGCTGGATATCGGCGGTGAGATTGCGGAGTACACCGACATCCCCGGCTTCTGCCGCAGTGTGACGCTTGCCGAAATAGCCGAGCATGGCTATGTGCTAACCCCTGGGCGCTATGTCGGGGTTGAGGCTGTCGAAGATGATGACGAGGCCTTTGCCGAGAAAATGCAGAACCTTACCGCCTTGCTGGGCGAGCAGTTAGCCAAGGGGGCAGAGCTCGATCAACTAATACGCCATAAGTTGGGGGGGCTAGGCTATGAGTTCTGAGTGGAATCGCCTCACACTTAAAGAAGCGGGCGTCGTTTTGATCGACTGTGATCATCGAACGCCGAAATCAGTGGATGAAGGCTATCCGTATATCGCGATACCGCAACTCAAAAATGGCCATATTGTGCTTGATGGCGTTCGCAGGATCTCCCATGCGGATTACATCGATTGGACAAAAAAACTCAAACCCCAAGCTAACGATGTGATTGTCGTGCGTCGATGCAGCTCTGGTGATAGTGCTCACATCCCTGTTGGGCTGGACTGCGCGATAGGGCAAAACCTTGTCGTACTTAGAGCTAGCGGCGAGAGAGTGCTTCCTCGTTTCTTGCGTTGGTTACTAAAAGGCCCGGAATGGTGGAATGAGGTATCCAAATTCATAAACGTAGGCGCTGTATTCGACAGTCTTCGCTGTCGGGATATTCCCAATTTTGAGTTGACTATTCCGCCCCTAGAGCAGCAGGCTGAGATTGCAAGTGTTTTATGCTCAATAGACGACCGCATCACCTTGCTCCGAGAAACCAATACCACCCTAGAAGCCATCGCCCAGGCGCTATTCAAATCTTGGTTTGTCGATTTCGACCCGGTGTGCGCCAAGGCGGAAGGGCTTGAGCCCGAAGGCATGGATGCGGCAACCACGGCGCTTTTTCCGGATAGCTTCGAAGAGTCAGAGCTAGGGTTGGTGCCGAGGGGATGGAAGGTTCGCAGCTTGGATTCGATTGCCAACTACTTAAATGGGTTGGCACTGCAGAGGTTCCCGCCAACGGACGATGGCTGGCTTCCAGTCATCAAAATTGCCCAGCTACGTAAAGGCGATACGGTTGGTGCGGATAGAGCGGGCAGGAACATAAACCCCGAATACATAATTCAGAACGGTGATGTCCTGTTCTCATGGTCGGGCAGCCTTGAGGTTGTGATTTGGTGTGGTGGCGAAGGCGCCTTGAACCAGCATCTTTTCAAAGTGACGTCTAATGACTTTCCAAAATGGTTCTACTACCTCTGGACGCGTCAGCACTTGACTGACTTCCAACATACAGCTGCCAGCAAGGCGACCACGATGGGGCACATTCAGAGAAAGCACCTAACAGAGGCTAAGGTTGTTGTCCCACCCGCCGAGGTGCTTCGCAATGCAGGGGTATTGATTGAACCACTCTTAGAACGCTGGCTGGTGAATGCGGAGAAAGCCCGTACCCTCACTCAGCTTCGCGATACCTTGCTCCCTCGCCTGATCTCCGGCCAACTGCGCCTGCCGGAAATGAAGGCCTCCGTCGAAGCCATGTTGTCGGAGGCTGTCTGATATGTCGCTTAATTTACGTCAACGTGTCGTTGAACGCCTGCAGAGTCTGCCGGATACCCATCAGACCGCCCGCGAGCTGGCGCAATGGATATTCGAGCAGTTTCCGGCTGAGTGTGCGGTCAAGAAGGCTGGCAGTGCCAGCTACATTCAGACTGACAATGATCTGGTACAACAACTGGTGGCGGAGATCTCTGGTTCACGCCCGCGCTGGCAGCAGATGCACCCGCAACTAAAAACGACCGAAGGACGGCCACGTCACTATTACTGGTCGGAGATGGATGCCAACGCTGAGGTGGCGGCGGCTGAAGGGGGTACCCTCGTAGAGTCAGACCTGCCTGAGCCCTCGCCGTTGCGCGAGTATGCGCTCTATCCGATGTTGGCGAAGTACCTGTTGACGGATGAGCAGTGCGTGTACGCCATGCGGATCAACGAAAAACGTTCGTCCAACCGTGCGGGTATCGGGGGAAACGAATGGTTGCATCCGGATCTGGTCGGCCTTGAAGACCTGACGGCCGACTGGACGTCAGGTTTGCGTGACTGCGTCCGTGTGTTGGGCGAGCGTCGTGCTCGACTGTGGTCATTTGAGGTCAAGCTGCTGCTCAACCGCTCCAATGCGCGCAAGACTTTCTTCCAGGCCGTGTCCAACTCATCTTGGGCGCATTTTGGCTATTTGGTAGCCGCCACGGTCGAGGGCGACGGCACACTCAAAGAGTTGCGCATGCTCGCCGCTGCGCATGGCATTGGGGTGATTCAGCTTGACGTTCAGAGTCCCACGGAAAGCCAGATTCTGATTCCGGCCCGCGAACGCAGTGAAGTCGACTGGGATATGTGCAACCGCCTGGCGGCAGAAAATGCTGACTTCGCCGAGTTTCTGGGGCGGGTAAGGCGCTTCCATCAGACTGGCGAAATAGCGGCCAGGGAGTGGGAGGCTAACGAGTGAAGCCACTAGCGTTATTGCTAGGCGGGTGGTGGCCGAATATGCGCCAGCTGGTATCTACACACCCGGCGATGCCGCCCAATACCAACTCTTACACGATTTGCCCGAAACCTTAGGCCGCAACCTGCCGAGCAATGTCGAGATCGGGGCGGAGCTGGCAGGGGAACGAGACACAGGAAGTGAAGTGGAATGACCGAAGATCAATTGGAACAGGAAACACTCGGCTGGCTGGCAGAGGTGGGCTACCGCCATGTGTACGGCCCGACTATCGCCTATGACGGTGAGACCCCGGAGCGTGACAACTACCGCCAGGTGCTCCTGATTGAGCGCTTGCGCAGCGCGATTGCCAAGCTCAACCCCACGGTGCCGCTGGCCGCACGGGAGGATGCCCTCAAGCAGGTGCAGGAGCTGGGCCTACCGGTTCAGCTGTCGGCCAACCGCTTGTTCCACCGCCTGTTGGTCAGTGGCGTGCCGGTGCAGTATCAGAAAGACGGTGAAACCCGTGGCGACTTCGTGCGCCTGATCGACTGGGTCGAGGTGAAGGCCAACGATTGGCTGGCCGTCAACCAGTTTAGCATCCAGGGGGCGAAACATACCCGGCGTCCGGACATCATCCTGTTCGTCAACGGCCTGCCATTGGTGCTGCTGGAACTTAAGAATCCGGCGGATGTGAAGGCCGACCTGGGCAAAGCCTTCGATCAGATCCAGACCTACAAAGAGCAGATCCCGGATCTGTTCCAGTACAACGAAATCCTAGTGATTTCTGACGGTAGCGAAGCGCGGATGGGCTCGCTGTCCGCCAATGTCGAGCGTTTCATGAACTGGCGCACCATTGACGGTCAGGCTCTTGATCCGTTGGGTCAGTTCAACGAACTGGAGACCCTGGTGCGCGGTGCCTTGGCCCCGCCGATGCTGCTTGATTACCTGCGCTACTTCGTGCTGTTCGAGGATGACGGCCGGCTGGTGAAGAAGATTGCCGGCTACCACCAGTTCCATGCGGTGCGCGCCGCCATTGGGCAGGTGGTCAGTGCCTCGCGCCCCGGCGGCAGCCACAAGGGCGGGGTGGTCTGGCACACCCAGGGTTCAGGCAAGAGCATCACCATGACCTGCTTCGCCGCCCGGGTGATGCAGGAAGCAGCAATGGAAAACCCAACCATCGTGGTGATTACCGACCGCAACGACCTGGACGGCCAGTTGTTCGGAGTGTTCTCGCTGTCTCAGGATCTACTGCGCGAACAGCCCGTCCAAGTGGAGTCACGCGGTGACTTGCGCCGCAAACTGAACAATCGGCCGAGCGGCGGCATTGTCTTCGCCACCATCCAGAAATTCATGCCAGGTGCGGATGAAGACACCTTCCCGGTGCTGTCCGATCGCCCGAATATCGTGGTCATTGCCGACGAAGCACATCGCACCCAGTACGGATTTGGCGCCGAGCTGAAAACCTCGGAGGTACTGCAGGCCGCCGAAAGTCGAACCCGTTACCAGGTGGGCTATGCCCAGCACCTGCGCGATGCGCTGCCGAACGCCACTTTCGTGGCCTTTACTGGCACTCCGGTATCCAGCGAAGACCGTGACACCCGCTCGGTTTTCGGTGAATACATACACGTCTACGACATGCAGCAGGCCACTGAAGACGGTGCGACCGTTGCCATCTATTACGAGTCGCGTCTGGCCAAGCTGTCTTTGAAAGAGAGTGAGCTGCCAGCGATTGACGAGCAGGTCGATGAACTGGCCGAAGATGAGGAGGACGAACAGCAGGCCAGGCTGAGAAGCCGTTGGGCCGCGCTGGAGCGAGTGGTTGGTGCAGAACCACGTGTACATAGCGTGGCCGCTGACCTAGTCAAGCATTTCGAGGAACGTAACCATGGCATGGTGAGTGTGGGGCAGATGCCCGGCAAAGCAATGGTGGTTGCCATGAGCCGCGATATCTGTGTGCACCTGTACAATGAGATTGTCGCCTTGCGGCCGGAGTGGCACGACGAAGATCCTGAGAAAGGTGCGATCAAAATCATTATGACTGGCAGCGCCTCGGATAAGGCTTTGCTACGGCCGCACATCTATTCCGGCCAAGTCAAAAAGCGCTTGGAAAAACGCTTCAAGGACCCACTCGACCCGCTCAAGTTGGTGATCGTTCGTGACATGTGGCTGACCGGCTTCGATGCGCCGTGCGTTCACACCCTTTACGTGGACAAACCGATGAAGGGTCACAACCTGATGCAGGCTATAGCCCGGGTAAACCGGGTATTCAAGGACAAGCAGGGCGGCTTGGTGGTGGATTACATCGGCATCGCCAATGAACTGAAAGCTGCACTCAAGGAGTACACCGGTAGCAAGGGTAAGGGCCGACCTACCGTGGATGCCCATGAGGCCTACTCGGTGCTGGAAGAAAAGATGGACGTCCTGCGTAGCCTGCTGCATGGCTTCGACTACAGCGAGTTCCTCACCGGCGGGCACAAGCTGCTGGCTGGCGCCGCTAACCATGTGTTGGGCCTAGAAGATGGCAAGAAGCGTTTTGCCGACAACGCACTGGCCATGAGCAAGGCTTTTACCCTGTGCTGCACACTGGATGAAGCTAAGGCCGTCCGCGAGGAAGTGGCGTTCTTCCAGGCAATCAAGGTGATCCTGATCAAGCGTGAAGTCAGTCAGCAGAAAAAGACTGACGAAGAACGTGAGTTGGCCATCCGCCAGATCATCGGCAATGCAGTGGTCTCCGGTGAGGTGGTGGACATCTTTGACGCTGTAGGCTTGGACAAGCCTAATATCGGCCTGCTCGATGATGCGTTTCTCGCCGAGGTGCGCAACCTGCCGGAGAAGAACCTTGCGGTTGAGCTATTGGAGCGCTTGCTCGAAGATGAGATCAAAAGCCGTTACAGCACCAATCTGGCGCAGGAGAAGAAATTCTCTGAGTTACTGGCCAATGTGATCAAGCGCTACCAGAACCGCTCAATCGAAACCGCTCAGGTCATTGAAGAATTAATCGAAATGGCCAAGAAGTTCGCCGCCGCTAGTCAGCGTGGCGATGCCTTGGGACTCAACGATGACGAACTGGCGTTCTACGATGCCTTGGCCAACAATGAGGCCTCTGTACGCGAGCTGGGTGATGACATCCTAGCCAAAATTGCCCACGAGCTGACCGCCAGCCTGCGGGCAAACGTCAGCGTTGATTGGAGCAGCCGCGAAAGCGTTCGGGCCAAACTACGCATTTTGGTGCGGCGGATCCTGCGTAAGTACAAATATCCGCCTGATCAGGCGGAGGAGGCTACGCAACTGATCTTGAATCAAGCTGAAACGCTTTGTGAGACATGGTTGTAGTTGGGGGGCCACCAATGCCATGCGATCACCTTATTGCCCATTCTCTGATTCTCGCCCCACGTCATCCCGCCAAGAATGCTGAGTGTTATCAGGGATCAAGGCCCCTGCGACCTGTGGGGTTGTCCTCTAACGCGGGACTGGCGGCTCCTTACGACCAGGAGCAAGGGCATCTCATGATCTGGCCTCTGAACACCGTTACCGGTGGACGGGTGGAGGCAGCACTGGCTGACGAGACCAGCGCCTGAAGATCCTGAGCCATGTGCAAGCAGCAATGCGATGACCGGGGCATGCCTGACTGTCAGTCAGGTGCAGTCCATTCCTTGCTCTGCGGCACCATCATCTACATGGCTGTTGCTGGTGACATCGGCGTTTGTCACGCCGATTGTCACGAGGGAGAATGCCGCAAAGCCTTGTGCGATCAGGGCTGCAGCAGTGGTAGAAGTGCCCGTCTCTTTCCACTGAAAGAGACGGGCACAGGTTGGCGCAATCTTCGGCCAAGCGGATAGGTTGCTGCAGGGCAGCGAGGTACGGAGTATCTGGCGCACGAGCGCTAGATGTGTAAGAGCATCCATCACATGGGTAGTGACCGGGCGAGCTGCCGGATGCGAATCGCCCTTGGGGAGAACCACCGCGAGAGCGGCATGACCTTGAAGGTTCGGGTCACCTGGGGGGCTGTCATCGACAGCCTTCGCACGGCCAGTTCTACGCCTGTGGATAAACCCGGTCAAGGGCCGAAACTCAGCGCTCTTGGGGATGTGAAAAGCGGTTATCCATTGGTGGAGTTCCGTGGTCAATCCCGGACAACGTCGTGTCTTTTAGCTCTTTAAAGTGAGGTCCATCCAAACAGGGCGGCTTTGCAGCCCTGTTTGGATGGACCCGTGCTGACAAGCGGAAAAACGAGGCTGCTTTCCCTGAATCTTGAGCGCTCAGTTGCTGTCGCCGCCGTTATTGCGCCTGTACAGCGCTAGCGGATCGGCACCACGTTCTTGTCTCTGACTTGGCCATATGCTGAGGCAAGCAGACTACCGGTCGCGGCTTTCTGGATGTACTCACTCCACTAAGCCATCATCGGACGCCTGCGTTCGATGTAGTCGGCGCGATTGTAGGCGCTGCGCACCTCATCCTTGTCGACATGCGCCAGTGCGACCTCAATGAGCTCCGGGTCCCACCCATGTTCATTCAAGATGGTGCTCGCCATCGAACGCATGCCGTGGCTGACCAACCGATCCTGGAAGCCCATACGTTTTAACGCCATGTTGGCGGTCTGGCTATTGGCGTGGGTGCGTGGATTTCGGTCGGCCGGGAAGACGTACTCGCGATGACCGCTGTGAGTCTTCAGTGACTCCAGTAGTGCGACGGCGTGATCACTCAACGGGATGCTGTGTGGGCGGCGCTTCTTCATCCGCACTGGTGGGATAGTCCAGACACGCCTTTCAAAGTCGATGTCTGCCCAGCGAGTGGTCGCCGCTTCGGCGGGGCGAGTCATGGTATGCAACTGCCATTCGATCAGGCAGCGGGTGGTGCGTTTGATGCTGGCGTTCGCGATCTCCAGCATGAGCTCGGGGAGTTCTTCGGGCGGAAGCGCAGCCATGTTCTCTTTCTTGGGCTTCTTGAATACTGCCCTGATGCCGCTGAGCGGGTTGGCGAAGATCAGGCCGGAATTTACGCCGTAGGTCATGATCTCGTTTAGCCGCTGGCTAAGACGTTTGACTGTTTCCAAGCTGCCTTTCGCTTCGATTGGACGAAGCAATGCGATCACCATCGGCGCCGTGATCTTCGCGAGTGGTGTCGTCTTCAAATCGGGGAACACGTGCAGCGTGAGCGACCGCCAGATGTCCTCGGCGTAGGCTGGGGTGACCGAGTCTTTCTTAAGCTCGAACCAGGCGGTGGCCACGTTCTCGAAGGTGTGTTCCGTTTCTGCGCGCTTGGCCTCATTCAGCGTATCGCGCTGCACCTTCGGATCGATGCCTTGGGCGAGCAGTTCGCGTGCTTCGACCGCGATCTTTCGGGCGTTCGCCAGCGAGAGCTCTGGGTAGGTGCCCAAGCCCATGTTGATGCGGTTCTTGGTCACCGGTTCACGGTAATTGAAATTCCACAGCAGAGAGCCGTTGCTGCGTACACGGAGTTGCAAACCGTCACCGTCCGTGAGGACATAATCCTTGGGCGCCGGTTTGACTCCCTTGAGCTGTCGATCGGAGAGGCGGAGGTTTTGAGCAGGCATGAGATTGTCCTCAGGCACTGATTCGGTATTCCAAAGATTAGCACCGGGTGAGCTGGAATACCGTCTGGAATACCCGAATGGCTGGAACTCAAAAACTCTCAAAAGACCGCAAAAGCGCTGGAGGCCGCGTATTTACTGGATCGCAGGCACAAAAAAAGACGTCCGTGGACGTCTTTGTTTGATCATTTGGTGGAGCCGGGGGGATTTGAACCCCCGTCCGCCAGTACTCCGCTGTCGGTCCTACATGCTTAGCCGTGTCTATTAAGTTAACCCTCAGCGACCCGACGGGCAGGGTGCATTGGGCGAGTTGTGTAAGTTTTAGCCACGTCGTCCACAACGTACTAGGCGGCGATCCTGTTCTGTATGACAATCATTTCGGGTTTACAGGCATCCCCTGATGATTGCTGGAGCCGAAGCTACCAGAAGAGCTAGTCGCGCCGCTTACGCAGCGAGAGCGTAGCCCTCGTAGTTTTCGTCATTGGCAACTATAGAAAGTTGCAACAGTGGATTTACGACTTCTGTTACCAAGTCGGCATGCACCTAAAGTTTCATCACCGGCGTCGAATCCTAATCGGCCCCGTGACTACGTTCAGGTAGTCAGTGGGGCGCAGTGTACGCCTAAAGGCGCTTCACGTCGACCCGCTGTGCGGGCTACCTGGCAATTATTTGGCGCCCTCGCTGCCGGAGCCGATTTTCTTCAGGTCGGTCATGGCTTTGTCAGTCAGTTCGATGCATTTTTTCTCATCGTTCGCGGCCTTGGCGGCCCGAGCATCGGCTTCAGTCTTCTCCAGCGATGCCTTGACTTCAGGGCTCAGGTTGGAGTTGGTAGACACCTGCGCATCCTTGATGCTTTGCAGGTTCACGTCGCAGAGGTTTTCGGCGGCGAAGACTGGGGAAGCCAACAGTGCAGCGCTGAGGAACAGTCCTGTAAATGCGGTACGTTTCATGTGTCTCTCCTTTAGCCTGTGGACTCGGTATGGCCGGGGTCGTGAGGGCCGCTGCCCGAGGTTGCGAAAAGCCATCCTGTAACGGGGGCTTAAAGGATTGACTGTGAGGTTTGGCAGGGGTTCTATTTATTTTTCTCGGCGAACAGAAAGTCGAAAACAGGGTGAAATGCACTAAAAAGAGGCGATAGGTCGCTAACCTCGCGGGACATCACGCAAACGTGGTTCAGTGATGTCCCAGCTATTTATTGAGGTCAGCGGAGTCATCGCGTCCGTGGCTGTGTCACCCGATCCACCAGGTAAACTAGGCTGTGATAATCAATCCCTGAGTGATGCGACAGCCCAATCTCACAGGTGCGGCTGGTGGAGATGCCTTCGCTGCAATACTGCACAGCGTTCTTCAACGGGCGTAGCGAGTGAGCATTGAGTTGCGGATGGGTGAAGCCTTTGTCGCCGGCAAAGCCGCAGCAGTGAATGCCCTCCGGAATCACTACGTTGACGCTGCACAACCGGGCCAGGTCGATCAGCGCCTGGCTTTCGCCCAGATGCTGGGTGCTGCAGGTGACATGCACTGCCACCGGTTCCTGCTGCGGGGTAAAGGTCAGTTTGTCCAGCAGGTGGGTACGGATGAAGCGCACCGGGTCATAGAGGTCCAGGCGGCTGTCCTTCAGGCTTTCGATCAGGCGCAGGGTACAGGGGCTGGTGTCACAGTAGATCGGGTCAAGCCCGCCGCGACTGGTCTTGAGCAGTGTCTTGATCAGCTCATCGCGCTTTTCGTCAGCCTTGGCCGTATAGCCTTTGGAAGCGAACGGCTGGCCGCAGCACAGGCTGTCTGCATCTTCCGGGAACACCACCTGATAGCCAGCCTTTTCCAGCAGCCTGCGCGTTTTGTCCAGTAGCGAGGTCTGTTCCCGATCGCTGGCGGCCGGGCCCATTACTCGCGAGACGCATGCGGCCAGGTACACCACTCGCGGCCGTTGATCGTCGATCGGCGGTGTGAAGCGAATGGCCTGTGCTGGCTGCGGCATGGCGGCTGTCCACTGTGGCACGCGGCCGGCGGAGGCTGTGTGCAGCGCTGCCGAGATTTTTGCCATACGCGGCGCACCGAGCAGTTTGCGGGCTCCGTCGGCCACTCGTAGGGTAAAGCGTGCGCCCTGCAAGGCGGTCTTGAAGTGCTGCGCTATCCAGTCAGCGGTTTTGTCATGGCTGGCCTGTTTGGCGCGCAGTTTTTTGACCAGCTCACCGGTATTGATGCCTACCGGGCAGCGCTGGGCGCACAGTCCGGTGGCGGCGCAGGTATCGATGCCCTGGTACTGGTAACCCTGCTCCAGCGCGCGGGTATCTTCGCCGCGGCGTTTTCTCGCTTGAATGTCACGCCAGATGACGATGCGCTGGCGAGGGCTGAGGGTCAGTCCTTTGGACGGGCACACCGGTTCGCAGAAGCCGCATTCAATGCACTTATCGACAATTTCGTCGGCTGCCGGCATGGGTTTGAGGTGCTTGAGGTGAATGTGCGGATCGTTGCTCAGCACCACGTCCGGGTTGAGGATGCCGTTGGGGTCGAGCAGGTGCTTGAGTTGCCACATCAGTTGATAGGCGTCGCTGCCCCATTCTTTCTCGACGAATGGCGCCATGTTGCGGCCTGTGCCGTGTTCTGCCTTGAGTGAGCCGCCGAACTCGACAGCGACCAGCTCGGCGACGTCATCCATGAACGCCTGATAGCGTGCGACTTCTTCATGGCTGTTAAAGCCCTGAGTGAAGACAAAGTGCAGATTGCCCTCCAGGGCATGACCAAACAGGATGGCCTCATCGTAATGATGCTTTTCAAACAGGGCGATGAGTCGACGTACGCCAGCGGCCAGTTGTTCCACTGGAAAGGTAACGTCCTCGATGATGACCGTGGTACCGGTCTGGCGCACGGCACCGACAGCAGGGAAGGTGTCTTTGCGAATTGCCCATAGCCGGGCGTTGTCCTGTGGGTCTTCGCTGAAGTCGACTTGTTGCTCCACTGCAAACGGCGCCAGCGACGCCATGATCTGCGCCAGCTGTTCATGCAGCAGGCTCTGGCTGGCCGCGCGGGCCTCGATCAGCAGGGCGCAGGCGTTTTCCGACAGCTCGCGCACGAAGGCCGGCATACCCGGTTTGTCCTGGACCGAGCGCATGCTGCGCCGATCGAGCAGTTCCACGGCGGCCACTGGCTGCTGTTTGAGGACGCTGACGGCGTTGCAGCAGGTCTCCACGTCCGGGAACACGATCAGCGCCGAAGCTTTATTTGGGTGGTCGGGCACGGTGTTATAAGTCACCGCACTGATAAAACCCAGAGTGCCTTCGCTACCCACCAAAAGATGGCTGAGGATATCCAGTGGCTCATCGAAATCCACCAAGGCGTTGAGAGACAGCCCGGTGGTGTTTTTCAGACGGTATTTATGACGGATTCTGGCCGCCAGTTCGCTGTTGTTGCGGGTCTTGCGTGCGAGGCTGGCCAGTTGCTCCAGCAACTGCGCGTGGCTGTTGCGAAAGGTGGCGACGCTGGCAGGGTCTTCGGTGTCCAGGCGAGTGCCGTCGGCCAGCACCAGGCGGATGCCGGCCAGTGTGTGATAAGTGTTCTGGGCGGTGCCGCAGCACATGCCGCTGGCGTTATTGGCGACGATACCACCGATCTTGCAGGCATTGATCGACGCCGGGTCCGGGCCGATCTTGCGGCCAAAGGGGGCCAGCCAGGCATTGGCTTGAGCACCAATCACGCCGGGTTGCAGGCGGATCTGGCTGCCCTGTTGACGAATCTCGCGGCCGTTCCAGTTATCGCCCAGCACCAGCAGCACGCAATCGCTGATTGCCTGACCAGACAGACTGGTGCCCGCCGCACGGAAGGTCACCGCAACCTTATGGGCCTGAGCCAGCTGGAGCAGCGCCACGACTTCGTCTTCGGATTCAACCCGGATCACCAGTTTGGGGATCAACCGATAAAAACTGGCGTCAGTACCGAAAGCCAGGGTCGAGAGCGGATCATCGAAGCGGCGCTGTTCGGGAATCAACAATTGCGCCTGGCGCAAAAAGTTGGCGGGCAGGGTCATGCGTCCTCCAGGATCAGCACCACCAGGTCCTTGGGACCATGGGCGCCGTAGGCCAGCACTTGTTCGATATCGGCGGTTTTGGACGGGCCGGAGATCAGCAGCGCATTGGTCGGCATGTCGTTCGCCCATTGCTGTTGCTGCTGCGCCTGGTACAGGTTGTCGTGGATCTGACTGGCTTTGAGCAGAGCAAAGTGCACCGGCGGCACCAGGCTCATCAGTCGCGGCTCTTCGCGGCTAGGCCAAAGGATCAGGCTGCCGGTCGCGGCGATCGCGCCCAGTGTGCCGGTCACGCTGGCGGCCGTATCGTCGAACAGCTCTTTTTTCCAGGTTTCTATCGGTTTGTCATAGGCCTTGAGCGGCGCCAGGCCGGGCTGTTGCGCCCAGTGTTCGCGAATCCGTTGCCCGTGCAGTGTCCCCGGAGCGATCAACAGGTTGGGCAGTTGCCGCTCGCTGACCAGTTGCGCCAGGCGTTGTGGCCAATCGTGCTCGCGGCACAGATGGATTTCGGTATGTACCGCTTCCATCAATTGGCGCAGGCGGGCGAGCCGGGTCTGTGCGGTATAGCTCCATGGCCCGGTCACTGTTGCTTCATTGAAATGATCGGCAATCGGTTGAGTGCCTTCCAGGCTACGCCGCAGCTTGGCGAGAATAGTGTTTCTGGCGTTCATCAGGTGTCTCTCTTCTGCCGGGCCTGGTGCTCGCGGGCCAACTCATGCAGTGACCGGGCCGCGGGTTTCGGAGCGCTATGATGCTGCGTCCACGGGCCGAGGTTAGCGGGCATCAAGGCGCGCAGGCGGGTGGCGAGAAAGCGGAAGGCCCGGTACAGCGCTGGCGAGCGGTTGAGCACCGACCAGGCGTTCCAGATCAGCCGCTCTTTACGTGAGTACTTGCGGCCCTGGTCGCGCATCACCGGGTTGGGTGCATCCGGCGCTTTGACGTTCTCTTCGCGCAACCGGCGCAACAGTGCCGGAATCGGAATCTTCACAGGGCAGACCTCACCGCAGGCTCCGCACAACGACGACGCGCTGGGGTGGTCCGGTACTTTATTCAGGCCGGCCATGTGTGGGGTGATGATCTTGCCGATCGGGCCAGGGTAGACCTCGCCATAGGTGTGCCCGCCGACCCGGGTATACACCGGGCAATGGTTCATGCACGCGCCGCAGCGGATGCAGTTGAGGGTCTGGCGCAGCTCGCTGTCGGCAAAGGCCTGGCTGCGGCCGTTATCCAGCAGTACCAGGTGGACTTGCTGCGGGCCATCGAGCTCATGAGCCTTGCGCGGGCCAGAGATCATGTTCACGTAGGTGGTGATCGGGATGCCCAGTGATGAG
The DNA here is from genome assembly GCF_000829415.1 of Pseudomonas sp. StFLB209. Taxonomy (NCBI): domain Bacteria; kingdom Pseudomonadati; phylum Pseudomonadota; class Gammaproteobacteria; order Pseudomonadales; family Pseudomonadaceae; genus Pseudomonas; species Pseudomonas sp. StFLB209. The sequence goes on from NZ_AP014637.1 coordinate 3,093,702, forward strand.
CGAGTCAGTAGCGACAGCAGTGGCACGGTGTCGCGCAGGTTCTCCACCACCTTCTCTATGCCGGTGACCGCGATATGCACGGGCGGCACGCTGGTGACCATGCGGCCATTGCCTTCGTTTTCGACCAGCAGCAGGGTGCCGGTCTCAGCCACAGCGAAGTTGACGCCAGACACGCCGATGTCGGCTTCGAAGAACTTCTGGCGCAGCACCTTGCGGCCAATCTGAATCAACTGGTCGACATCGCTGGTGTAGTCGACGCCGAGCTTCTCATGGAACAGCGTGCCAACCTGGCCGGCATTCTTGTGGATGGCCGGCATGATGATGTGCGAGGGCTTCTCGTGAGCCATCTGTACGATGTATTCGCCCATGTCGGCTTCCAGGCATTCGATGCCTCGCTCAGCGAGGAAATGGTTCATTTCCATTTCTTCGCTGACCATCGATTTGCCTTTGATCAGTTGCCGGGCTTCATGCGCTTCGACGATAGACAGCACGATGGCATTGGCTTGCTCGATGGTTTCGGCCCAGTGCACCTGAACGCCGTTGCGGATCAGGTTGTGTTCCAGTTGCTCCAGCAGATCAGGCAGTTTCGACAGCGCGCGGGCCCGGATGGCATTGCCAAGCTCGCGCAGCTCTTCGCGTTCGTCAGCGTCGCTGAACGCCGCGGCGCGCTTGGTCATCAATGAATCCATGGCGCGGCGGAAATTGCCGCGCAGTTGACTGTCGCCAAGTGCCTGACGGGCGCGGTTGGGGAAGTCGGGGTTGAGCTCTACGGCCGCAATACGATTGTGCGCGGTCATGAGCGGCCTCCGGTGCGCTGCCAGAGAAAACTGGCCAGATGCATGCCGTGCAGCGATGCTCGCTGCTTCTCCAGTGCCCCGTTGATATTCATCAAGCAGCCGCAGTCGGCCGTGATGACCTGGTCGGCGCCTGAGTCTTTCAGTGCCTGGGTTTTGTCGGCCACCATGGCCCCGGAAATGTCTGGCATACGCACGCTGAACGTGCCGCCAAAGCCGCAGCATTCGCTTTCATGCGAGTGTTCGACACGCTCGACGTTGCCCAGTTGGCCAAGCAGTTCGCGGGCATGCAGGTGGGTGTTCATCTCCCGGCGTGCCGAGCAGGATGTATGCAAGGCGATCCTGATCGGCTGGCCTTGGTCATCGAAGCGCACCTTGCAGACATGCAGCAGGAATTCGGTCAGTTCATAAGTGCGCGCGGCAAGATTGCGCACTTTTTCCAGCATCGGCGGCTCGTCCTTGAACAGCTCTGGATAATGCTCACGGAACATGCCCGCGCACGAGCCAGACGGCACGACCACCGGGTCGCTGCCTTCGAACAACTGCACCTGAGCGCGGGCGACTTGCCGGGCCTGCTCAGTGTAGCCACTGGTGTAGGCCGGCTGGCCGCAGCAACTCTGACCCTGTGGGTAGTTCACCTGGATACCTTCGCGCTCAAGCAGGTGAATGGTGTCCATGCCCGCTTGCGCAAAAAACAGGTCGACCACGCAGGTGCCGAACAGGTACACCCGTTGTGGTTTCTGTGCAGGGTACTGCCGTGCTGGATGGCGCGGCGCCAGTCGCGTGGCATTGGGGGAGGCGTTATAGAACAGTTCGTTCATCAGGTGCTTCTCCGGGTGGGCCCGGTTATCGAAAGCTGGCGCCGGCCATCACGGCGGCGCCAGGGTTTACGGATTGACCGCGACTCAGTGCACCAGCATGCCGGTGAGCCAATACGCTTGTGCATAGGTGATGATCCCCACCAGGGTGGCGAAGAACAGGCTGTGCTTGAGGGTGAAGCGGAACAGGTCCGACTCCTTGCCGACCAGGCCGGTCGCTGCGCAGGCCACGGCAATGGACTGTGGCGAAATCATCTTGCCGGTGACGCCGCCGCTGGAGTTGGCGGCGACCATCAGCACATCGCTGACGCCGGTCTGGTGCGCTGTAGTGGCTTGCAGGGAGCCAAACAGGGCGTTGGCAGAAGTATCCGAACCGGTCAGGAATACCCCCAGCCAGCCCAGAAATGGCGAGAAGAACGGAAAGGCCGCACCGGTGCCGGCCAGTACCAGCGCCAGTGTCGAAGACATCCCCGAGTAGTTCATGACGAAGGCGAACGCCAGCACCATGCCAATCGATACGATTGCCCAACGCAGTTCAATCACGGTCTCTTTGAAGGTGGTCAGACCAATCCTGGCGCTGATGCGCAGCACGATCATCGAGATGATGGCCGAGAGCAGGATGGCGGTGCCGGAAGCGGCAATCAGGTCCAGCTTGTACACCGCCGGCATGGCGGTTGCCTTGGCCACGATTGGCGTGCCCTTGATCACCAACTGATCGAGAAACGGTACGGCGGTGTTGATGGTCCAGGCCTGCAGCGGGCCGCCGGCAGCGAACAGCGCCTTGAAGGGTTTGAGCGTCCATACAGTGACCATCGCGGTGAGAATCAGAAATGGCGACCAGGCTTTGAAAATCTGCCCCAGGGTGTAGGGCGACGGCGTACGTGACGGGGCCGGGATATGACCTCCACCGCCCAGTACGGCGGTGCCGCCACCGCTGCTGATCACTGCGTCAGTGGCGCGCTGCGGCTGCCAGACCTTGAGGAACAGGGTCAGGGAAATGATGCTGACCAGCGCCGAGGTGATGTCTGGCAGTTCCGGGCCGATGAAGTTCGAGGTCAGGTATTGGGTGACGGCAAAGCTGAAGCCCGCCACGAACGCGGCCGGCCAGGTTTCCTTGACGCCGCGCACGCCGTCCATGATGAACATCAGCCAGAACGGCACGAAGATAGACAGGAACGGCAGCTGGCGACCGGTCATTGCGCCGATCTTGAAAGCGTCGATGCCCGAGACCTGGCCGGCAACGATGATCGGGATGCCGAGCGCCCCGAACGCCACCGGCGCGGTGTTGGCAATCAGGCACAGGCCGGCGGCGTATAGCGGGTTCAGGCCCAGGCCAACCAGCAAGGCGGCAGTGATTGCCACAGGCGCACCGAACCCTGCCGCGCCTTCAAGAAAGGCGCCGAAGCAGAAGCCGATCAGCAGCACCTGCAGGCGCTGGTCGTCGGTGATGGTCAGTACCGAGCTGCGGATGATCTCGAACTGGCCGCTCTTGACGGTCAGCTTGTAGAGAAATACCGCTGCGACGATGATCCAGGCGATCGGCCACAGACCGTAGGCAAAACCGTAGCCGGCCGCAGCCAGCGCCATGTCGACCGGCATCTGGAAGGCGAAGATCGCCACCAGCACCGACAAGCCCAGCGTGATGCTGCCAGCAATGTGGCCTTTGAGACGGAACACCGCCAGGGCGAGAAAAAAGAAAATGATCGGGATCAGCGCAGCGGCGGCGGATAAGCCCAGGCTGCCCAAGGGGGTATAGAGTTGTTGCCAGGTTTGCATTGGGTTGGCCCCTAGTTGTTTTTGGTTAGGCCCGGTGTCCGGTGGCGTACGTGCCTGATTCAGGCGGGTGGTCGTAGCGTCCCGTGCACCAGCTCAGGCCTTTCCGGTCGGGAAAGGTCCAGCGATATACGTGCAGTTGGTTACTCATATAGCTCTTGGTTAATTGGTAAGACCAATTTACAAGGTCTGGTTGCTAGGGTAGAAGCCTTATCGGGGATGTGTCAATTTGCTCTTTTTGCGACTTTGGTCTGAATCAGCCCGGCAGCAGTACAGCAATGGTTCAGTGACAGCCATGCGGCAGATGCCTAAGGTGCTCGGATCGGCCAGAATAGACGGGCCCGATAACGAGGTCGGGAAGGTGGAGTGAGGGTTATGGGCTTTGGTCAAGTGCGGCAACGCCGTTTGTCGGACGATATTGTCGAGCAGCTGGAAAAAATGATTCTGGAAGGCACGCTCAAGGCCGGCGGTCGTTTGCCTGCCGAGCGCGTGCTGGCTGAGCAGTTTGGTGTTTCACGCCCATCCCTGCGTGAGGCCATTCAGAAACTGACAGCCAAAGGGCTGTTGATCAGTCGTCAGGGCGGCGGTAATTACGTGGCGGAAAATCTGGGCTCGACCTTCAGTGATCCGTTGCTGCAACTGCTGGAAAGCAGCCCGGACGCGCAGCGCGACCTGCTGGAGTTTCGGCATACTCTGGAAGCCTCGTGCGCCTACTACGCAGCGTTGCGGGCTACCGATCTGGATCGCGAGCGGCTGCGCCAGGCATTTGATGCTCTGCAGGATTGTTACGCCAGGGCTGAACAGGAGGGCGGTGTCGAAGAGGCCGCTGCCGATGCCAATTTCCATCTGGCGATTGCCGAGGCCAGCCATAACGCGGTGTTGCTGCACACCATTCGTGGGCTGTTCGACCTGGTGCGGCGTAACGTCGTGATCAATATCGGGGGCATGTATCAGCAGCGCAGCGAGACCCGCGACATGCTTATCGCGCAGCATCGTGAGCTGTATGAGGCGATTATCGAAGGGCGCGCCGAGGATGCACGAAGTGTTTCAAGTCGCCACCTGATGTATGTTCAGGAGGTGCTTGAGGAGGTGCGTCAGCAGGGAGAGCGGGCGGCGCGAGCCGAGCGGCGGCATAACCTGTAGGTTACGCCGAATGCCCGCGATAGCCTGTCGCGGGCTGCGCGGGGTCAGTCTTCCTTGCCCTTGTTGCGCACGGCACGTTGCAGTTCGCGGTTGGAATCGCGTTCGCGCTCGGTGTCGCGCTTGTCGTATTCCTTTTTGCCTTTGCCCAGTGCGATTTCGCACTTGATCATGTGCTGTTTCCAGTACAGCGACAAGGCAACGCAGGTATAGCCCTTTTGCTGTACAGCGGCGAACAGCCTGTCGAGTTCGCGGCGGTTGAGCAGCAGCTTGCGAGTGCGCGTCGGGTCCGCGATGACATGCGTGCTGGCTGTCTTGAGGGGGGTGATATGACTGCCCATCAGCCAGGCTTCGTCGTCCTTGAGCAGCACATAGCTGTCAACCAACTGTACCTTGCTGGCACGCAGGCTTTTTACTTCCCAACCGGACAGGACCAGACCGGCTTCGAACTTGTGTTCGATGAAGTAATCGTGACGCGCTTTTTTATTCTGCGCGATGGTCCCTGTAGGGTGCTTTTTGAGTTTGGCCATAGGGGCCGCATTATAGGCAGTTGCTGCGTTGTCGGCTATGGGCAAGGCGTGTGCTTGAGCGCGATGATCGAATCCCGGACAATGCGCGCTCTTTTTACACCTTGTAACGTGGCGTATCGCATCTGAGCGGCCCACGACTCAGGCGAAAAGGTGATGAGGCGCTGGCGTCCGATCCTGTTACCCTGACTTTCATTCTTGAGGCACCAGAGGGTGCCGTTCGGCATTTATATGCCGCTCAGTTTTGGAAAAGATGCTGACATGACTACGCATATTCAACGTTCGGCACTGTTGCCGTATCCAGCCCGGTTTCTTTATGACCTGGTCAACGATGTGGCTCGCTATCCCGAATTCTTGCCTTGGTGTGCCGCGGCGCTGGTGCACGAGTCCAGCGACACCGAGATGCGTGCCAGTCTTGAAATCGCCAAAGGCGGACTGAGCCAGAAGTTCGTGACCCGCAATACCCTGATACCAGGTGAGTCGATTGTCATGGACCTGGTCGAAGGGCCCTTCAGTCAATTGCATGGTGTCTGGACTTTCAAGTCGCTGGGCGAAAAGGCCTGCAAGATCAATCTGGACCTGTCGTTCGACTATGCCGGGCCACTGGTGCGTGCCACCCTCGGGCCACTGTTCAATCAGGCAGCCAATACCTTGGTCGATGCATTCTGCCAGCGGGCGAAACAGCTGCATGTCTGAAACCCCGATTGAGATCGAGGTGGTGCATGCAAGTCTTGAGCGTCAGGTCATGTTGCGCGTCAAGGTGGCTGCTGGCACCACGGTTCGCCAGGCATTGCAGTCAAGCGGCATCGGAGCGGTTTTTCCGGAGCTTGAGCTGGAGTCTTGTGCGGTGGGGGTCTTTGGCAAACTGATCAGCGATCCTGACTATCGCGTCATGGAGTCGGGTGAGCGTATCGAGATCTATCGACCGCTATTGGCTGATCCGAAGGAAGTGCGGCGGCTGCGTGCTGCCAAGGCTGAAAAAGCGCGACCGAAGAAGGGGCGGGCCTGACTTCAGTTCAGGGCCGAGAAAATATCTGGATAAAAAAATGCCCGGCTAGCCGGGCATTTTTGCTTAACGCGCTGGTGCTTCCAGCGGTTCCTGTTCAGGGACTGGCGTTGTCTCGACGCTGTCGACCTCTTTCTGAATCTGGTCAAGCATCGAGCCTGGGCGCGCGGGCTGTTCAGGTGGCGTCTGCGGCTGGCTCTGCACCGGCGTCACGCTGGTGTCACTGCCTTGGCCAAGGATGGCCTCGTCACGGCTGACACCCGGCATGAAGTCGCCAGACAGGCTGACCAGTTGGTCATTGCCGTTGAAAATCAGGCTGATGCGTTCCTGTTGGCGTTCACCGCCGCCGGGTTGCAGGCTATACAGATAATCCCAGCGATCGGTGTGGAATGTATCGACCAGCAACGGGTTGCCCATGATAAACCGTACTTGCCGCCGGGTCATTCCGGGGCGCAACTGGTCTATCATATCCTGCGTGACGACATTTCCCTGCTGGATGTCGATTTTATAAACCCCGGGGAACGAGCAACCGGCGAGTGCGAGCAGTCCCACAAGTGTGAAACTGGTTAGCAAGAGCTTGGTGTTTTGCATCGGTGGGCGACTTCCACTATCTTGGCTGGGTCAACAAACCCCGATCATACCTGCATTAAGAGAAGCTGCGAAGCAGCGTCTGCGAGAAAGCTGACCATGGTTGAAAATAGCGAACTACGTAAAGCAGGACTCAAGGTGACCCTTCCGCGGGTCAAGATCCTTCAAATGCTCGATTCTGCCGAGCAGCGCCACATGAGTGCCGAGGATGTCTACAAGGCTCTGATGGACGCCAGTGAAGATGTCGGTCTGGCCACGGTTTACCGTGTTCTGACCCAATTCGAAGCGGCAGGTCTGGTGGTGCGCCACAACTTCGACGGCGGTCATGCGGTCTTCGAACTGGCAGACGGCGGCCACCACGACCATATGGTCAATGTGGACTCCGGTGAGGTCATCGAATTCTTCGACGAAGAAATCGAAGCCTTGCAAAAGGCCATCGTTGAGCGTCACGGCTTTGATCTGGTCGATCACAATCTGGTGCTCTACGTGCGCAAGAAAGCCTAAACCTTTCTTCGTACAGCAAAAAAGGCCCCTTGCCGATTCGTTCGGCAAGGGGCCTTTTGGTTTTTTGGGGCGTTCAGTTTTTCTGGCTGAGTATCATTTTCTTCGCATGGGCCAATGACTCCTTGGTCAGGTCAATACCGCCCAGCATCCGCGCCACCTCTTCGATGCGCTCGTGCTTGCCGAGCTTTGATACCGCAGTGCGCGTCGCATTGCTGTCACGGGCCTTGTGCACGAACAGGTGCTGATGGCCCTGCGCTGCCACCTGGGGCAGGTGGGTGACGGTGATGACCTGGCCGCGCTCGCCCAGGCGGCGCAGCAATTGACCAACAATTTCTGCCGTCGGGCCACCAATGCCCACGTCGACTTCATCGAATACCAGGGTAGGAATCCGCGAGGTCTGAGCGGTGATGACCTGAATGGCCAGGCTGATCCGTGACAGTTCACCGCCGGAAGCGACTTTTGATAAAGGCTTGAGTGGCTGACCCGGGTTGGCGCTGACCAGCAGTTCGACCTGTTCAAGGCCGTAAGGCAGCAGGTCAGCCCCGGTATTGGCCTTGAGCTCGATGTTGAAGCGGCCGCCGGGCATGCCCAGGCGGTGGATCTCCTGTTCCACTGCATGGGCCAGTTCGCTCGACGAGTGGCGCCGCAGGTCGCTCAGTTGCCGGGCTTTTTCCTGATAATGCCGGGCGTAGGCCGTCAGCTCGTTCTGCAGCCGCTCGATCGACTCGTCGCTGGCGTTGAGCGTTTCAATCTCATCGAGCAGCTTCTGATGCAGGGTAGCGACTTCATGGGGCTGGATACGATGTTTGCGTGCCAGGCTGTAGATGGCGTCCAGGCGCTCTTCGATCTGTTGAAGGCGGCCCGGATCGGCATCGAAGTGGTCGAGAAAACGATTGAGTTCGCCCACGGCCTCTTCAACCTGGATCTGGGCGCTGGACAGCAGGTCGGTGGCCTCATTGAGTGGTGTCGAATTGCCGCTCACGCTGGACAGGCGATTGAGGCTGTTGGTCAGGGCGTGCAGGACGTTGCCCGAGTCACTTTCGCTGCATTGTTCGATAACCTGACGGCAGATGCTCAGCAGGCTCTCGGCGTTGGTCAGGGTCTTTTGATCCTGCTCGAGCTGCTCGAGCTCGTTTTCACCAAGGCTGAGATTCTCCAGCTCTTCGAGTTGATAGCTGAGCAACTGGTGGCGCGCGCGTTGTTCATCACCTGAACTGGACAGGCGCTCCAGCTCGGCGCGTGTCTGGCGCCAGCGCTGCGAGGCCAGTTGTACCTGGCGGGCCAGATCGGTTGCGCCCGCATATTCGTCGAGCAGGCGCCGGTGAGTATCGCTTTTGAGCAGCGACTGGTGTTCATGCTGGCTGTGGATGTCGATCAACAGCTCGCCCAAGGCTTTCAAGTCGCCCTGTGGGCATGGCGTGCCGTTGATGTAGGCGCGTGAACGACCTTCAGCAGTGATGACCCGGCGCAGAATGCACAGTGCCTCGCCCTCCAGGTCTCGCTCCTTGAGCCAGGTCTGCGCCTCAGGGATCTTGCTCAGGTCGAACGTGGCCAAAATATCGGCCTTGTCGGCGCCAGGGCGAACCACGCCGCTGTCGGCGCGGTCACCGAGGGTGAGGCCCAGGGCGTCGAGCATGATCGACTTGCCGGCGCCGGTTTCACCCGTGATGACGCTCATGCCGCGATCAAGCTCCAGATCGAGGTGTTCGACGATGGCGTAGTTGTGTACCGAAAGATGAACCAGCATGCAGCGGCTCCAGAACGATTCTTCTGGTTATTTATACAGTGTTTTGTTTCGGCCTGACAATGCCCGTCTCCAATTCGTAATGACTGGTCGTCGGACAGGCCTGCAATTGCCTGATGCGCAAGGTGGATTGGCGGGCTGGCGGTTTTTGCTTTTTACCCTGCACTTCGTGGTGTGCTCCCCTTGAAGCTGGAAATTCCGCTCCCATATAAGGGGCAGAAGCGCGAGTTGGGATCGCGGACGTTTTGGAGAGGAGAGAAGTATGGCTGACGAACAGAATCTGGATACGCACGCTCAGGGGCAGGCCGCACAGGCTGAAGCCGGGGATGATCTGGCGACCCGCGTGCAAGTGCTCGAAGAGCAACTCGCCACCGCGCAGGACCAGTCCCTGCGAGCCGTTGCGGATCTGCAGAATGTCCGCCGCCGTGCCGAGCAGGACGTTGAAAAGGCGCACAAGTTTGCGCTGGAAAAATTCTCCGCCGACCTGTTGCCGATCATCGATAGCCTTGAGCGTGGCCTGGAGCTGTCCAACCCGGACGACCAGAGCATCCGTCCGATGCGTGAAGGCATCGAACTGACCCTCAAGATGTTTCAGGACACGCTCAAGCGCTATCAGCTGGAAGCCGTTGATCCGCATGGCCAGCCGTTCAATGCTGAACAGCACCAGGCGATGGCAATGGAAGAGAACGCCAACGTCGAGCCCAACACCGTACTCAAGGTCTTCCAGAAGGGCTATCAGCTCAATGGCCGCCTGCTGCGCCCGGCCATGGTCGTGGTCAGCAAGGCGCCTTCGCCGGCCACGCCCTCAATTAACGAGCAGGCTTGAAATCGTCCGGGCAGCCCCCATTTAAAGGTCAAGCGTTTAAGTGCTACCGCAATCTGTGAACCCGGTTGCGGCAACCAATCAAAAGTTTCGGGAGAGTCAAGATGGGCAAAATTATCGGTATCGACCTGGGGACCACCAACTCCTGCGTCTCGATTCTGGAAGGCGGCAACGTCAAGGTCATTGAAAACGCCGAAGGTGCGCGTACTACCCCTTCGATCATCGCCTACGCCAACGATGGCGAAATCCTGGTCGGTCAGTCGGCCAAGCGTCAGGCGGTCACCAACCCGCACAACACGCTGTACGCAGTAAAGCGTCTGATCGGCCGTCGTTTCGACGAGGGTGTCGTACAGAAAGACATCCAGATGGTCCCTTACAAGATCACCAAGGCTGACAACGGCGACGCGTGGGTTGAAGTCAATGGCCAGAAAATGGCTCCGCCACAGATCTCGGCTGAAATTCTCAAGAAGATGAAGAAAACCGCCGAAGACTACCTCGGCGAGACCGTGACTGAGGCGGTGATCACCGTTCCGGCCTACTTCAACGACAGCCAGCGTCAGGCGACCAAGGACGCCGGCCGTATTGCGGGTCTTGACGTCAAGCGGATCATCAACGAACCGACCGCAGCCGCGCTGGCATACGGTATGGACAAGGCCAAAGGCGACCACACGGTGATCGTTTATGACCTCGGTGGTGGTACCTTCGACGTATCGGTCATCGAGATCGCTGAAGTCGACGGCGAGCACCAGTTCGAAGTATTGGCCACCAACGGTGACACGTTCCTCGGTGGTGAGGACTTCGATATCCGTCTGATCGACTACCTCGTCGACGAATTCAAGAAAGAAAGCGGCATCAACCTCAAAGGTGATCCGCTGGCCATGCAGCGCCTGAAAGAAGCCGCTGAAAAAGCCAAGATCGAGCTGTCTTCCAGCACCCAGACCGACGTCAACCTGCCGTACATCACTGCAGACGCCACCGGTCCAAAGCACTTGAACGTGAAAATCTCGCGTTCCAAGCTGGAGTCGCTGGTTGAAGACCTGGTGCAGCGCACCATCGAGCCTTGCCGTACTGCTCTGAAAGATGCCGGTATCGACATCGGTGCGATCAACGACGTGATTCTGGTCGGTGGCCAGACCCGTATGCCGCTGGTGCAGAAGCTGGTTGCCGAGTTCTTCGGCAAGGAAGCTCGCAAGGACGTCAACCCGGACGAAGCTGTTGCCATGGGCGCCGCCATTCAGGGCGCGGTTCTGGCCGGTGACGTCAAAGACGTGCTGCTGCTGGACGTCAGCCCGCTGACCCTGGGTATCGAAACCATGGGTGGCGTGATGACTGCGCTGATCGAGAAGAACACCACCATCCCGACCAAGAAGTCGCAAGTGTTCTCTACCGCTGACGACAACCAGAACGCCGTGACCATTCACGTGCTGCAAGGTGAGCGCAAGCAGGCGACCCAGAACAAATCGCTGGGCAAGTTCGACCTGGCCGAGATTCCGCCGGCGCCACGTGGCGTTCCGCAAATCGAGGTGACCTTCGACATCGACGCCAACGGCATCCTGCACGTCGGCGCGAAAGACAAGGCTACCGGCAAGCAGCAGTCGATCGTGATCAAGGCCAACTCCGGTCTGTCCGAGGAAGAAATCCAGCAGATGGTGCGTGATGCCGAGGCTAATGCCGAGGAAGACCGCAAGTTCGAAGAGCTGGCCTCGGCCCGTAACCAGGGTGATGCGCTGGTGCATTCGACCCGCAAAATGATTGCCGACGCCGGTGACAAGGTCACTGCTGAAGAGAAAACTGCGGTAGAAGCGGCTGTCGCTGCGCTGGAAGTGGCAGTGAAGGGCGACGACAAGTCGGTCATCGATGCCAAGGTTGAAGAGCTGTCCAAGGTCTCTGCGCCAATCGCGCAGAAGATGTATGCCGAACAGGCTGAAGCTCCGGAAGCCGCTGCCAAGCCGGCTGAAGGCGCGGCCAAGGCTGATGACGTTGTCGACGCCGAGTTCGAAGAAGTCAAAGACCACAAGTAAGCGCAGGCTCACTTGCAACCCGGTTGACCGCTGTATCGCGGTCGCTGGTAGGATGTCGCCGCGCGGGAGCTTGCTCCCGCGTTGGCGTGTCTGGGATAGACGATTTTTTTATGGCTTGTGCGCTGTGCTGCGCAAGTCCTGTGGCAAGGCCGCGGTGCTCCTGCAGTGCGGCTTGTTCTGCCGCTTTTCGCGGCCCTTTGCGGCCGTTGAACGAAGACCAGGATCGTTGAATTGACGTGAGTTGGGTCCGGGCCTGTATTGGGCTCAACGAGTCTGGCCAGGCTCAGGAGGGTTTGGCCGGGCGTCCTCAAGAGTGCGGAAGAATTATGGCGAAGCGTGATTATTACGAAGTATTGGGGGTCGAGCGCGGCGCCAGCGAGGCCGAGCTGAAAAAAGCTTATCGCCGCCTGGCGATGAAGCATCACCCTGACCGTAACCCTGATGACAAAGCATCGGAAGAGCTTTTCAAAGAGGCCAACGAGGCCTACGAAGTGCTGTCCGATACCAGCAAGCGTGCGGCCTACGACCAGTACGGCCACGCCGGTGTCGACCCGAGCATGGGTGGCGGCGGTGGCGGCTTTGGTGCCGGTGGCGCGAACTTCTCGGATATTTTCGGTGATGTGTTCAGCGACTTCTTCGGTGGTGGCGGTCGTGGTGGCGCGCGTGGCGGTCCACAGCGCGGCAGCGACCTGCGCTACACCCTTGAGCTGAATCTGGAAGAAGCGGTTCGCGGTACAACCGTGAATATTCGTGTGCCGACGCTGGTCAATTGCAAGCCGTGCGACGGCAGCGGTGCCAAGAAAGGCTCCTCGCCTGTCACGTGTCCGACCTGTGGCGGCATTGGTCAGGTGCGCATGCAGCAAGGCTTCTTCTCGGTGCAGCAGACCTGCCCGCGCTGCCATGGCCAGGGCAAGATCATTTCTGATCCGTGCGATTCCTGCAATGGCGAAGGCCGGGTCGAAGAGTACAAGACCTTGTCGGTCAAAGTGCCTTCGGGGGTCGATACCGGCGATCGCATTCGCCTGTCTGGCGAAGGTGAGGCGGGGCCGCAAGGTGGTCCGAATGGCGATCTGTACGTTGTCATCAATGTTCGCGAGCACCCGATTTTCCAGCGCGATGGCAAGCATCTGTTCTGCGAAGTGCCAATCAGCTTCACTGATGCAGCCTTGGGCGGCGAGCTTGAAGTGCCGACTCTTGAAGGGCGGGTCAAGCTGAAGATTCCTGAGGGCACCCAGACCGGCAAGCAGTTCCGTCTGCGTGGCAAGGGTGTGGCTCCAGTGCGTGGCGGTGGTCCGGGTGACCTGATGTGTCGGGTCGCCGTCGAGACGCCGGTCAACCTCAGCAAGCGCCAGCGTGAATTGCTGGAAGAGTTCCGCGAGTCGCTGCAAAGCGACGAATCACATTCGCCCAAGGCCAGTGGCTGGTTCGAAGGTGTGAAGCGGTTCTTTGGCGACTTGTAAGGCCACCAACCAGAAGCCCTCGTGAGAGCGTCGCTTTCCCGAGGGCTGGCAGGAGCAGAATATGCGACGTATAGCTATTACCGGTGCCGCTGGGCGCATGGGCAAGATTCTTATCGAGGCGGTTGGTCAGGCGCAGGGTGCCGGGCTTACCGCAGCAGTTGATCGTCCTGACAGCACGCTGGTTGGTGCTGATGCCGGCGAGCTGGCTGGGCAGGGGCGCATTGGTGTGCCGCTGTCGGGCGACCTGGCTCGTGTGGCGGAAGAGTTTGATGTGCTGATCGACTTCACTCACCCATCGGTAACCCTGAAGAACCTGGCGTTTTGCCGCAAGGCTGGCAAGGCCATGGTCATCGGCACCACGGGTTTCAGCGCCGAAGAAAAGCAGCGTATCGAAGAGGCGGCCAAGGACATTCCGATTGTCTTTGCGGCCAACTACAGTGTCGGTGTCAACCTGTGCCTGAAGTTGCTGGATACCGCCGCGCGGGTGCTGGGGGATGAGGTCGATATCGAGATCAGCGAGGCGCACCATCGGCACAAGGTCGACGCACCGTCGGGTACCGCGCTGCGTATGGGTGAGGTGGTTGCCGCTGCGCTGGGCCGCGATCTCGATAAGGTGGCGGTGTATGGTCGTGAAGGCCAGACAGGCGCTCGTGATCGGCAGACCATTGGTTTTGCGACCACCCGTGCCGGTGACATTGTCGGTGATCATACCGTGCTGTTTGCCGCTGATGGCGAGCGTGTGGAGATTACCCACAAGGCTTCCAGCCGGATGACCTTTGCCCGTGGTGCGGTGCGTGCTGCGCTGTGGCTGGACGGCAAGATACCCGGCCTGTATGACATGCAGGACGTGCTCGAACTGCGTTGAACCGCTGTCACTTTTCGTGAAAAAAACAGGCCGTTCTTGATTCTTTGCTCAGTGATGGCCTTGTTTAACCAGTCTTGGGCCGATTGGTGGTAGACCAAAACAGCCCTTTTCTGTAAGCTACAGCTTTAGTGTGTCCACTAAAAGCGCGCAGATGAATCTATCCAAGAAAGCGGGGTGACGTATCGAAACGTCACTCCGCTTTTTTGCAACCTGCGAACGCCCTTTCAGGCTTTAACTACGGGAGGTCTTCTTGACTAAGCCAGCCATACTCGCCCTTGCTGATGGCAGCATTTTTCGCGGCGAAGCCATTGGAGCCGACGGCCAGACCGTTGGAGAGGTGGTGTTCAACACCGCAATGACCGGCTATCAGGAAATCCTTACCGATCCTTCCTATGCCCAACAAATCGTTACCCTGACCTACCCGCATGTCGGCAACACGGGCACCACGCCTGAAGACGCTGAGTCTGATCGTGTATGGTCGGCTGGCCTGGTCATTCGTGACCTGCCGCTGGTGGCCAGCAACTGGCGTAACAAGCTGTCGCTGCAAGACTATCTCAAGGCCAACAACGTGGTGGCCATTGCCGGGATCGACACTCGCCGCCTGACCCGCATCCTGCGTGAGAAGGGCGCTCAGAACGGCTGCATCCTGGCCGGCGACAACATCAGCGAAGAAGCGGCGATTGCTGCTGCGCGTGGTTTCCCTGGCCTCAAAGGCATGGACCTGGCCAAGGTTGTCAGCACCAAAGAGCGTTACGAGTGGCGCTCCAGTGTCTGGGAACTGAAAACCGACAGCCATCCGGAAATTCCGGCGGCCGATCTGCCTTACCATGTCGTGGCGTTCGACTATGGCGTCAAGGTCAATATCCTGCGCATGCTGGTGGCTCGCGGCTGCCGCGTCACCGTGGTGCCTGCCCAGACCCCGGCCAGTGAAGTGCTGGCGCTTAATCCTGACGGCGTGTTCCTGTCCAACGGCCCTGGCGATCCAGAGCCTTGTGACTACGCCATCGCTGCCATCAAGCAAGTGCTGGAAACCGAAATTCCGGTGTTCGGTATCTGCCTGGGTCACCAGTTGCTGGCCCTGGCTTCGGGCGCCAAGACCGTCAAAATGGGGCATGGCCACCACGGCGCCAACCACCCGGTCCAGGATCTGGACACTGGTGTGGTCATGATCACCAGCCAGAACCACGGTTTTGCGGTAGACGAAGCGACCCTGCCGGGCAACGTTCGCGCCATCCACAAATCGCTGTTCGACGGTACCCTGCAGGGTATCGAGCGCACCGACAAGAGCGCGTTCAGCTTCCAGGGTCACCCTGAAGCCAGCCCTGGCCCGACTGACGTGGCGCCACTGTTCGACCGCTTTATCGATGCGATGGCCAAGCGTCGCTGACCGGTTGCCTTGAGAATGAAGTAATCAGGTGTCAGGGTGGCCCCGGCAATCTCTGTAGCAGGAGTTGCGCCAGGCGCTGCCACCCGGTACCGCAATGAATTGATCAAGACGGCTTGCCGACTGACCTGCGGATTTGAGTGACAACCCATGCCAAAACGTACAGACATTAAAAGTATCCTGATTCTCGGCGCCGGCCCCATCGTGATCGGCCAGGCCTGTGAATTCGACTACTCCGGCGCCCAGGCCTGTAAAGCCCTGCGCGAAGAGGGTTACCGGGTTATCCTGGTGAACTCCAACCCGGCCACCATCATGACCGACCCGGCCATGGCGGACGCGACCTACATCGAGCCGATCAAGTGGCAGAGTGTTGCCAAGATCATCGAGAAAGAGCGTCCAGATGCCGTATTGCCGACCATGGGCGGCCAGACTGCACTGAACTGCGCTTTGGACCTGGAGCGCGAAGGCGTTCTGGAAAAGTTCGGCGTGGAAATGATCGGTGCCAATGCTGACACCATCGACAAGGCCGAAGACCGTTCGCGTTTCGACAAGGCCATGAAGGCCATTGGCCTGGCCTGTCCGCGTTCCGGTATCGCCCATTCCATGGAAGAAGCCAACGCGGTACTGGAGACGCTGGGTTTCCCTTGCATCATCCGCCCGTCCTTCACCATGGGTGGCACCGGTGGCGGTATCGCTTACAACCGTGAAGAGTTCGAAGAAATCTGCGCCCGTGGTCTGGATCTGTCGCCAACCAAGGAACTGCTGATCGACGAATCGCTGATCGGCTGGAAAGAGTACGAGATGGAAGTTGTCCGTGACAAAAAGGACAACTGCATCATCGTCTGCTCCATCGAAAACTTTGACCCGATGGGCGTGCACACCGGTGACTCGATCACTGTGGCACCTGCACAGACCCTGACCGACAAGGAATACCAGATCCTGCGTAACGCCTCGCTGGCGGTGCTGCGCGAGATCGGCGTTGAGACCGGTGGCTCCAACGTTCAGTTCGGTATTTGCCCGAACACCGGCCGTATGGTCGTGATCGAGATGAACCCGCGTGTTTCGCGTTCCTCGGCGCTGGCTTCCAAGGCAACCGGTTTCCCGATCGCCAAGATCGCGGCCAAGCTGGCTGTGGGTTACACCCTCGACGAGCTGCAGAACGACATCACTGGCGGCAAGACCCCGGCGTCTTTCGAACCGTCGATCGACTACGTCGTGACCAAGCTGCCGCGCTTTGCGTTCGAGAAGTTCTCCAATGCCGACGCTCGCCTGACCACTCAGATGAAGTCGGTGGGTGAGGTCATGGCCATTGGTCGTACCTTCCAGGAGTCCCTGCAGAAAGCCCTGCGCGGTCTGGAAGTCGGTGTCAGCGGTCTGGATCCGAAACTGGACCTGAGCCACCCGGAAAGCATGAGCACGCTCAAGCGTGAACTGACCGTTCCAGGTGCTGAGCGTATCTGGTACGTCGCCGATGCGTTCCGTGCCGGTTTCAGCGTTGAAGACATCTTTGGCATGAACATGATCGACCCTTGGTTCCTGGTGCAGATCGAAGATCTGATCAAGGATGAAGAGAAGATCAAGACCCAGGGTCTGTCGGCCATCGACCGTGACCTGATGTTGCGCCTCAAGCGCAAAGGCTTCTCCGATGCCCGTCTGGCCAAGCTGCTGGGCGTGACCGAGAAGAACCTGCGCACTCACCGCCAGAAACTGGAAGTGTTCCCGGTTTACAAGCGCGTTGACACCTGTGCGGCCGAGTTCGCCACCGACACTGCGTACATGTACTCCACGTACGAAGAAGAGTGCGAAGCCAATCCTTCGACGCGCGACAAGATCATGATCCTCGGTGGCGGTCCGAACCGTATCGGCCAAGGTATCGAGTTCGACTACTGCTGTGTACACGCGGCCCTCGCGCTGCGTGACGATGGCTATGAAACGATCATGGTCAACTGCAACCCGGAAACCGTCTCCACCGACTACGACACCTCTGATCGCCTGTACTTCGAGCCAGTGACCCTGGAAGACGTGCTGGAAATCGTCCGTGTCGAGAAGCCAAAAGGTGTGATTGTCCAGTACGGCGGCCAGACGCCGCTGAAACTGGCGCGTGCCCTTGAAGCAGCCGGCGTGCCGATCATCGGCACCAGCCCTGATGCCATCGACCGTGCTGAAGACCGTGAGCGCTTCCAGCAGATGGTTGAGCGCCTGAACCTGCGCCAGCCACCAAACGCCACCGTGCGCAGCGAAGACGAAGCGATTCGTGCAGCGGCCAAGATCGGTTACCCGCTGGTGGTGCGTCCATCCTATGTATTGGGTGGCCGTGCGATGGAAATCGTCTATCAGGAAGAAGAGCTCAAGCGCTACCTGCGCGAGGCCGTTCAGGTCTCCAACGACAGCCCGGTGCTGCTCGATCACTTCCTCAACTGCGCAATCGAGATGGACGTCGATGCTGTCAGCGACGGCACCGATGTGGTGATCGGTGCGATCATGCAGCACATCGAGCAAGCCGGTGTTCACTCCGGTGACTCGGCCTGTTCGCTGCCGCCGTACTCGTTGCCGGCCCATATCCAGGACGAGATGCGCGACCAGGTCAAGAAGATGGCCCTTGAGCTGGGTGTCGTCGGTCTGATGAACGTGCAGTTGGCGTTGCAGGGCGAGGACATCTACGTCATTGAAGTGAACCCGCGTGCTTCGCGTACCGTGCCGTTCGTTTCCAAGTGCATCGGTGTATCCCTGGCAATGATCGCAGCCCGTGTCATGGCCGGCAAAACCCTGAAAGAGCTGGGCTTCACCAAGGAAATCATTCCTGACTTCTACAGCGTCAAGGAAGCGGTGTTCCCATTTGCCAAGTTCCCGGGTGTTGACCCGATCCTCGGCCCGGAGATGAAATCCACCGGTGAAGTGATGGGCGTGGGCGACACCTTCGGCGAGGCATTTGCCAAAGCCCAGATGGGTGCCAGCGAAGTGCTGCCAACGGGTGGTACTGCGTTCATCAGCGTGCGTGACGACGACAAGCCGCTCGTGGCGGGTGTCGCCCGTGACCTGATCAACCTTGGTTTCGAGGTAGTCGCTACCGCTGGTACTGCCAAGCTGATCGAAGCTGCGGGCCTGAAGGTGCGCCGGGTCAACAAGGTGACCGAAGGTCGCCCGCACGTTGTCGACATGATCAAGAACGACGAAGTGACTTTGATCATCAATACCACCGAAGGCCGTCAGTCGATCGCTGACTCCTACTCCATTCGTCGCAATGCGCTGCAGCATAAGATCTACTGCACAACCACCATTGCGGCTGGCGAAGCGGTCTGTGAAGCGCTCAAGTTCGGTCCGGAAAAGACCGTGCGTCGCTTGCAGGACCTCCATGCAGGAATGAAAGGATGAGTACCAAGTACCCAATGACCGTCGAGGGCGCTCGTGCGCTCGAAGAGGAACTGGCCCACCTGACCAAGGTGGTCCGGCCAAAACTCAGTCAGGACATCGGCGAAGCACGCGAGCTGGGTGACCTGAAGGAAAACGCCGAATACCATGCCGCCCGTGAGCAGCAGGGCATGGTTGAAGCGCGCATCCGTGACATCGAAGGCCGCATGCAGAACGCTGTGATCATCGATGTCACGACCATCCCGCATACCGGTAAGGTGGTGTTCGGCACTACCGTGGAAATCGCTAACGTCGAAACCGACGAAAGCGTGATCTACAAGCTTGTAGGTGAGGATGAGGCAGATGCCAAGCAGGGCAAGATTTCTGTCACTTCGCCAATTGCACGCGCGTTGATCGCCAAGCAAGAAGGTGACACCGTGGTGGTGAAGGCCCCCGGTGGTGATGTTGAGTACGAAATCATCGAGGTTCGTCACATCTGACACCTCGGGCCAGTACCGATGTAACAGGCAGGCTGTTCATCCTCAGGGGTGAGCGGCCTGTTTCATCTATCCAGTCCCGATTTTCAGGCAGCTTGCTGCGCAGTGTCCTCGGACCCTGTAAGGTAGCTGAATGAAGGTTTTGCCAAGTGGGTGAAGCAGGCCGACCGTTGGTCGAAGGGTAGCAGGGCGCGCGATTGCGGCCCTGACGATGCGCGAATCAGCCGGCGCGATGAACGTTGGAAAGGTTCTTGTTCGGCTTGGGATTCTTGCGGTAGATCAGTGCCATCTTGCCGATGACCTGAACCAGCTCTGCCGAGCCGCTCTTGCACAGCTCTGCGATGCTCTGCAGTCGGCTTTCGCGATCCAGGATGTTGAGCTTGATCTTGATCAGCTCGTGGTCGTTCAGAGCGCGTTCAAGCTCGGCGAGCACACCTTCGGTCAAACCATTGTCAGCCACGATCAGAACCGGCTTGAGGTGGTGGCCAATGGATTTGTACTGTTTCTTCTGCTCTTGAGTGAGCGGCATAATCTGACCCCTGCGTCTGGTCTGGTGAAAAACGGCGGCTAGTTTACCCGAGCAAGTCCGAGACCGCCCATATAATCGCGACCCGTTTAAAATTGAGGTGCCCTGTGGCCCGTTCCAAATCAAGCCAAGGCTGGCTTAAAGAACATTTCGACGATAAATACGTGAAGATGGCGCAAAAAGACGGCTATCGTTCGCGCGCCAGTTACAAGCTTCTGGAGATCCAGGAGAAGGACAGAATCATTCGTCCAGGCATGACCGTGATCGACCTGGGAGCGGCCCCGGGCGGCTGGTCTCAGGTCACCAGTCGGCTGATTGGTGGTCAGGGCAAGCTGATCGCTTCGGACATTCTGGAAATGGACAGCATTCCGGATGTCACTTTCATTTGCGGCGACTTTACCCAGGACGCCGTGCTGGCGCAGATCCTCGAGGCGGTAGGTAATACGCAAGTAGACCTTGTTATTTCCGATATGGCCCCCAATATGAGTGGATTGAGCGCTGTGGATATGCCTCGTGCCATGTTCCTCTGTGAGCTGGCGCTGGACCTGGCGGGGCGTGTGTTGCGTCCAGGTGGCGATTTCCTCATCAAGATTTTCCAGGGTGAGGGCTTCGATACCTACCACAAGGACATCCGTCGGCTGTTCGACAAGGTGCAGATGCGCAAGCCGTTGTCATCGCGCGACCGGTCTCGCGAGCAATACCTTCTGGCCCGTGGCTTCCGTGGTCTGGAGGGTTCGGCCAGCGAAGAGCGTCTTTGATCCTGTGCCGGGCGCTTTTGGTATGGTGCGATAGTTTTTTTCAAATGGCGTGCAGATGTCGCCTGAATGAACATCTTGTAGCTAATGTTTCACAAAGGGTTACAGACGGCGCCTGCCACATTGGGGGGTTCTGTAGTAAGTTAGGGCGGTGATTATCATGCGAGGCACGCTTGCTGCGTGGAGCTTGCTTCAGAGGGTAGCTAATTGAACGATATGGCAAAGAATTTGATCCTGTGGTTGATCATCGCGGCTGTCCTGGTGACGGTGATGAACAACTTCTCCAGCCCGAACGAGCCGCAGACCCTCAACTACTCCGAATTCATCCAGCAGGTGAAGAGCGGCAAGGTCGAGAAAGTCTCTGTGGACGGCTATGTCATCACAGGCAAGCGCAGTGACGGCGATACCTTCAAGACCATCCGCCCTGCCATCCAGGATAACGGCCTGATCGGTGATCTGGTCGACAACAACGTGGTCGTCGAAGGTAAACAGCCTGAGCAGCAGAGTATCTGGACCCAGTTGCTGGTGGCCAGCTTCCCGATCCTGGTGATCATTGCTGTCTTCATGTTCTTCATGCGGCAGATGCAGGGCGGCGCCGGCGGTAAGGGCGGGCCGATGAGTTTCGGCAAGAGCAAGGCGCGCCTGCTCTCGGAAGATCAGGTCAAGACGACCCTGGCCGACGTTGCAGGTTGTGACGAAGCCAAGGAAGAAGTCGGCGAGCTGGTCGAGTTCCTGCGTGATCCGGGCAAGTTCCAGCGCCTGGGCGGTCGGATCCCGCGCGGCGTACTGATGGTCGGTCCTCCGGGCACCGGTAAGACCTTGCTCGCCAAGGCCATTGCTGGTGAAGCCAAGGTGCCGTTCTTCACGATTTCCGGTTCAGACTTCGTCGAGATGTTCGTCGGTGTTGGTGCCAGCCGGGTCCGTGACATGTTCGAGCAGGCCAAGAAGCATGCGCCATGCATCATCTTCATCGACGAAATCGATGCGGTCGGTCGTCATCGCGGTGCCGGTATGGGCGGTGGTCACGATGAGCGCGAGCAGACCCTCAACCAGTTGCTGGTAGAGATGGACGGCTTCGAAATGAATGACGGCATTATCGTCATTGCAGCGACCAACCGTCCCGACGTTCTTGACCCGGCGCTGCTGCGTCCAGGCCGCTTCGACCGTCAGGTGGTCGTCGGTCTGCCGGATATCCGTGGTCGCGAGCAGATTCTCAAGGTCCACATGCGCAAAGTGCCGATGGGCGAGAACGTCAATCCGGCAGTGATCGCACGCGGTACGCCTGGCTTCTCTGGTGCCGACCTGGCCAACCTGGTCAACGAAGCGTCACTGTTTGCTGCGCGCAGCGGCAAGCGCCTGGTCGAAATGAAAGAGTTCGAGCTGGCCAAAGACAAGATCATGATGGGCGCCGAGCGCAAAAGCATGGTCATGTCCGAGAAAGAGAAACAGAACACCGCTTATCACGAAGCAGGCCACGCGATCGTTGGTCGTCTGGTGCCGGAACATGACCCGGTCTACAAGGTTTCGATCATCCCGCGTGGTCGTGCCCTCGGTGTCACCATGTTCCTGCCTGAAGAGGATCGCTACAGCCTCTCCAAGCGTGCGCTGATCAGCCAGATCTGCTCGCTGTATGGCGGCCGTATCGCTGAGGAAATGACCCTGGGCTTCGATGGGGTTACCACCGGCGCCTCCAATGACATCATGCGCGCCAGCCAGATTGCCCGGAACATGGTGACCAAGTGGGGTCTGTCCGAGAAGCTTGGCCCGCTGATGTACACGGAGGACGAGGACTCAGGTTACCTGGGGCGCGGTTCGAGCCAGAACACCAGTTTCTCCGGTGATACGGCCAAGCTGATCGACTCTGAAGTGCGCAGCATCATCGATCTTTGTTATGGCACGGCCAAGCAATTGCTGACCGATAACCGTGACAAGCTCGATGCCATGGCTGATGCGCTGATGAAGTACGAGACCATCGACAGCGACCAGATCGACGACATCATGGCCGGTCGCACGCCGCGTGAGCCTCGTGATTGGGAAGGTGGTTCCGGTACCAACGGTACGCCAATTCCCGAGCCCCGTCCTGAAGCGCCTATCGGCGGCCCTGCTGCCGATCATTAAGGTCTGACATGACTTCAACGCTGTATCCGACCCGGTTGCCTTGCGGCAACCGGGTTCTTGATTTGGCCCGGACGCATGTCATGGGCATTCTGAATGCGACTCCCGACTCTTTCTCCGATGGCGGCCGCTACAGCCAGCTTGATGCTGCGCTGCGCCATGCCGAAGCGATGGTGCTGGCTGGTGCGACTCTGATCGATATTGGTGGTGAGTCCACTCGCCCCGGTGCGCCACCGGTCTCTGTGCCCGAAGAGCTGGAGCGGGTTGCGCCGTTGGTCGAGCGGGTCGCTCAAGAGCTGGATGTGGTGATTTCCGTCGATACCTCAACCCCTGAGGTGATGCTGGAAACCGCACGTCTGGGGGCGGGTCTGATCAACGACGTCCGCTCGCTGCGCCGTCCTGGTGCTCTGGAGGCGGCTGCGCAGACCGGTTTGCCGGTTTGTCTGATGCACATGCTGGGCGAGCCTGGCGATATGCAGGATAATCCGCACTATCGCGACCTGGTTCAGGAAGTCAGTGATTTTCTGGTCGAGCGTATGAAGCAGTGCGCAGCCGTCGGTATTGGCGCTGAGCGCATTATTCTCGACCCCGGGTTTGGCTTCGCCAAGACACTGGATCACAATCTCAGCCTGTTCAAGCACATGGAAGTTCTGCAAGCGTTGGGGCGCCCACTCTTGGTGGGTGTCTCGCGCAAGAGCATGATTGGCGGTGTGCTGGGGCGTGCGGTGGATGAGCGCCTGTATGGCGGTCTGGCCCTGGCGGCTCTGGCGATGAGCAAGGGCGCGCGGATCCTGCGTGTGCACGATGTTGCCGAGACGGTCGATGTCGTACGCATGATTACAGCTGTCGAGTCAGCTGAATAAGAACACTGTGGAGCACCCATGACTACCAAAAAATATTTCGGCACCGACGGCATTCGCGGTCGTGTTGGCCAGTACCCGATTACCCCTGATTTCATGCTTAAGCTGGGCTGGGCAGCGGGCATGGCGTTTCGCCGTATGGGCGCCTGCCGAATTCTGGTGGGTAAGGACACTCGTATTTCGGGCTACATGTTCGAATCCGCCCTGGAGGCCGGTCTTTCGGCTGCCGGGGCCGATGTCATGTTGCTCGGTCCGATGCCTACGCCGGCGATCGCCTACCTGACGCGCACCTTTCACGCAGAAGCCGGTATCGTGATCAGCGCATCGCACAATCCGCATTACGATAACGGCATCAAGTTTTTCTCGGGGCAGGGCACCAAGCTGCCTGACGAGATCGAAATGATGATCGAAGAGTTGCTGGATGCGCCGATGACCGTCGTGGACTCGGAGAATCTGGGCAAGGTGTCGCGGATCAACGACGCAGCCGGTCGTTATATCGAGTTCTGCAAGAGCAGCGTGCCGACGGGCACCAGCTTTGCCGGGCTGAAACTGGTGGTCGATTGTGCTCATGGGGCTACCTACAAGATCGCGCCCAGCGTGTTTCGCGAGCTGGGTGCGCAGGTCAGTGTTCTGGCTGCGCAGCCCAACGGCCTGAATATCAACGAAAACTGCGGTTCCACGCACCTTGAGTCATTGCAGGCCGCCGTGCTGGCCGAGAAGGCCGACCTGGGCATCGCCTTTGACGGCGATGGTGACCGGGTGCTGATGGTCGACCAGACCGGTGCGATAGTCGATGGCGATGAGTTGATGTACATCATTGCCCGCGACATGCATCAGCGTGATCGCCTCAATGGCGGTGTCGTCGGTACATTGATGAGCAATCTGGGGCTTGAGCTTGGGCTGGCCGAGCTCGGCATTCCATTTGTTCGGGCCAATGTCGGTGACCGCTACGTGATTGCCGAACTGCTGGAGCGCAACTGGCTGCTCGGCGGTGAGAACTCCGGGCATGTGGTATGTATGCAGCACACCACGACCGGGGATGCCGTTATCGCCGCGCTGCAGGTGTTGATGGCCCTGCGCCGTGCAGGTGAAAGCCTGGCTCAGGCGCGCCAGAAACTGCGCAAGTGCCCTCAGGTGTTGATCAATGTGCGCTTCGCTGGCGGCCTGGATCCGGTCGCTCATCCGTCCGTGCAGCAGGCTTGTGCCCGGGTAACCGACGAAATGGCCGGGCGTGGTCGGGTGTTGTTGCGCAAGTCCGGGACCGAGCCGCTGGTGCGTGTCATGGTCGAAGGTGAGGACGAAGTGCGGGTCCGGGCCTATGCCGAAGAACTGGCCAGGCTGGTCGATGAAGTTTGTTCCTGAAAACGGCTTGCCAGCTTTGAAATGGTTGGGTAAGATCTGCGCCCACTTTGACCGACGAGGTAAAGCATGCGTCGCCCTATGGTAGCTGGTAACTGGAAGATGCACGGTACCCGCGCCAGCGTCGCTGAGCTGGTCGAGGGACTCGCAGCGCAGGACCTGCCTGGCAGTGTTGATGTTGCAGTGATTCCTTCGAGTCTGCATATCGGTCAAGTGGTCGACGCGCTCCAAGGTACGTCGATCGTCGTGGGAGCCCAGGATGCAGCCGTTCAGGCTGAACAGGGCGCCCTGACAGGCGAGACGGCATCGGTTCAGTTGGTCGATGCAGGTTGTAAGCTGGTTCTGGTTGGTCACTCCGAGCGACGCCTTTTGTTGGGCGAGTCTGACGAAGTGCTCAATCGCAAGTTTGCGGCCATTCAGGCAAGTGGTCTGGTGCCGGTGTTGTGTGTTGGGGAAACTCTTGCACAGCGCGAGGCGGGTCAAACTCTTGAGGTGGTCGGGCAGCAGCTTGACAGTGTCATCAAGGCGTTTGGTATCCAGGCGCTGGTTAACGCCGTTGTTGCCTACGAGCCTGTATGGGCCATTGGCACCGGGTTGACGGCAACGCCTGAGCAGGCGCAGGAGGTGCACGCAGCAATACGTGCGCAACTGGCCGAAAATGATTCTGGGGTTGCACAAGGTGTGCGACTTCTCTACGGCGGCAGTGTAAAGGCGGCCAATGCGGCTGAGCTTTTCAGTATGCCGGATATCGATGGGGGGCTTGTTGGTGGAGCTTCCCTGAATGCAGATGAGTTCGGTGCGATCTGTCGCGCCGCGGGAAACTGACAATATGCTGGAAACAGTCGTAATCGTTTTTCATCTGCTGGGTGCCCTGGGTGTTGTAGCCCTGGTTCTGATGCAGCAGGGTAAGGGTGCTGAAGCAGGTGCTTCATTTGGTGCGGGTGCATCAAATACTGTCTTCGGAAGCCAAGGAAGTGCTACCTTTCTTAGTAAGTTTACTGCTATACTTGCAGCATGTTTTTTCTTGAGTAGCCTGGGTTTAGGTTACTTTGCTAAAGAAAAAGCTCAAGAGCTGAATCAGGTAGGTTTGCCAGATCCAGCGGTAATGGAAATCAAGCAAAAGCCGGCATCCGACGATGTTCCTATGCTTGACGGCCAGAAGCCCGCAGCTACTGTCCCAGCCGATGTTCCTCAGGCTCCGGAAAAGTAAGCAAGAATTCGACGATGCAGTTGATATCGTCAAAGTGTTGTAATGCCGAGGTGGTGGAATTGGTAGACACGCAACCTTGAGGTGGTTGTGCCCATAGGGTGTAGGGGTTCGAGTCCCCTTCTCGGTACCATATAAAACAAGATGGCCCGCATTAGCGGGCTTTCTTGTAGGTGGATGTTCGATTGACCTGTCAAGTAATCGATCGTATAATCCGCCCCCAGCTTTGTCGCGGGGTGGAGCAGTCTGGTAGCTCGTCGGGCTCATAACCCGAAGGTCGTTGGTTCAAATCCAGCCCCCGCAACCAGTTTTAGCGGAGCCCCTATCAAGGGGCTTTTTGTTAGCTGGACAGAACGGATCTCTCTAAAGATGCGATTTTTAGAGGTTTCCGAACATGACGTCGGTGTTCAGCGGCGTTTTCACTGATGGGCTTGTGCCCATTTTTTTATTTTCAAAGCATGCACGAGGGGGTTCAGATGTCGAGCAAGCTGGAACAGTTGCAGGCCATGCTGGCCCCAGTGGTCGAAGCACTTGGCTACACATGCTGGGGGATCGAGTTCGTTTCCCAGGGCCGGCATTCAATGCTGCGCATTTTTATCGATAAGGAAGGCGGCGTCCTGGTGGAAGACTGCGAAATCGTCAGTCGTCAGGTCAGTGGCATATTGGATGTAGAAGATCCAATCAGCTCTGAGTACACGCTGGAAGTGTCGTCTCCCGGCATGGATCGCCCACTGTTCACACTTGAACAGTTTGCTTTGCACACTGGGAACCAAGTGAAAATTAAGCTGCGTTCGCCATATGAAGGACGTCGCAACTTTCAGGGCCTTCTCCGCGGGGTGGAGGAGCAGGATGTCGTGGTGCAGGTTGATGACCATGAGTACCTGTTGCCGATCGACATGATCGACAAGGCCAACATCATTCCCACGTTTGACTGAAGACGTGCCAGATACTGCGGATCCCGCGGATCCAATGGCTTGCGAAAGGCGAGGCGTACGATGAGCAAAGAAGTACTGCTGGTTGTTGAGTCGGTGTCCAATGAAAAGGGCGTACCGGCGGGTGTTATTTTTGAAGCGCTGGAGCTGGCACTGGCTACCGCGACAAAAAAACGCTATGAAGATGAAGTCGATGTGCGTGTTGAAATCAACCGTCACACCGGCAATTACGAGACATACCGTCGCTGGACTGTGGTCGAGGACGAAGACCTTGATGATCCGGCACACCAGTACGCGGTAGATCAGGCCCAGGCGCACAAACCGGGCGCTGTGGCTGGCGAAGTCATCGAGGAGAAGATCGAGTCCATCGAGTTCGGTCGTATCGCCGCGCAGACCGCCAAGCAAGTCATTGTCCAGAAGGTTCGTGAAGCCGAGCGCGCCCAGGTGGTTGACGCTTACCGTGAGCGTCTGGGTGAAATTATTTCCGGCACCGTCAAGAAGGTCACGCGTGACAGCGTCATCGTCGACCTGGGCAACAATGCCGAAGCACTGCTGGCACGTGAAGACATCATCTCCCGTGAGACTTTCCGGGTTGGTGTCCGCCTGCGAGCGCTGCTAAAAGAAATCCGCACTGAGAACCGTGGCCCGCAGCTGATTCTGTCGCGTACTGCGCCAGAAATGCTGATCGAGCTGTTCCGTATTGAAGTCCCGGAGATCGCCGAAGGGTTGATCGAAGTGATGGCTGCTTCCCGTGATCCGGGGTCGCGAGCCAAGATTGCTGTTCGCTCCAAGGACAAGCGTATTGATCCGCAAGGTGCCTGTATTGGCATGCGCGGTTCGCGTGTCCAGGCTGTTTCGGGCGAATTGGGCGGTGAACGTGTGGATATCGTGCTGTGGGACGACAACCCGGCACAATTCGTGATCAATGCAATGTCCCCTGCTGAAGTGGCGGCAATCATCGTTGATGAAGACGCTCATGCAATGGACATCGCGGTTGGCGCGGACAACCTGGCTCAGGCCATCGGTCGTGGTGGACAGAACGTACGTCTGGCCAGTCAATTGACCGGCTGGACTCTGAATGTAATGACCGAGTCGGACATTCAGGCCAAGCAACAGGCGGAGACCGGAGACATCCTGCGCAATTTCATCGACGACCTTGAAGTCGACGAAGAGCTGGCTCAGGTTCTGGTCGACGAAGGCTTTACCAGCCTCGAAGAAATCGCCTACGTACCGCTGGAAGAAATGCTCAACATCGACGGCTTTGACGAGGACATCGTCAATGAGCTTCGTGCTCGCGCCAAGGATCGCCTGTTGACCAAAGCCATCGCTACTGAGGAAAAACTGGCAGACGCCCAACCAGCCGAAGACCTGCTCTCTCTTGAGGGTATGGACAAGGACCTGGCGATGGAACTGGCGGTGCGCGGCGTCCTGACCCGCGAAGACCTGGCCGAGCAGTCGATTGACGACCTGCTCGACATCGACGGCATCGACGACGATCGTGCCGGCAAGTTGATCATGGCCGCCCGTGCCCATTGGTTCGAGTAACAAGGCGCGGCCTGAGGAGAGAAGTGCATGACGCAAGTCACGGTGAAAGAACTGGCCAAGACGGTTGACACACCGGTAGAGCGCCTGCTGCAGCAGATGCGTGAGGCAGGTCTGCCGCACACCGCCGCCGAGCAAGTAGTGACCGATAACGAAAAACAGGCGCTGTTGGCGCATCTGAAAAGCGGTCACAAGAGCAAGGCGGAAGAACCGCGCAAGATTACCTTGCAGCGTAAGACCACCAGCACTCTGCGTGTGGCCGGTAGCAAGAGCATCAGCGTAGAAGTTCGCAAGAAGAAAGTTTTCGTACAACGCAGCGCTGAAGAAATTGAAGCCGAGCGCAAGCGCGAGCTCGATGAGCGCCGTGCAGCCGAAGCGGCTGTTCGTCAGAAAGCTGAAGCAGAAGAAGCCAAGCGTCGCAGCGAAGAAGATGCACGTCGCCCTGCGAACGTTGAAGCCAAGCCGCAGCCGGTGGCCGACAAGCCTAAGCCGGTCGAGGCAGCGGTCGAGCGTGCTGCTGCGCCTGAGCCTGTGCGTGAAGCACCGGTTGCAGCACCCGCCAACAACACCCCGGCGACCACGACCATTGAAGTGCGCAAGCGCGAAGAGCGTCGTCCCGAGAAGACCCATCGCAGCGAGGACCGTCCGGCCCGTGGCAATGGCGACGGCGAGCGCAAAGGCGCCGCCCACCGCCCTGCTGCCAAGGACAAGGCGCCAAATGCGCGCGTTGCACCGCGTACCTCCGATGAAGAAAGCGATGGCTTCCGTCGCGGTCGTGGTGGCAAGTCCAAGCTCAAGAAGCGTAATGCTCACGGCTTCCAGGCACCGACCGGTCCAGTCATCCGTGACGTGGCCATTGGTGAAACCATTACTGTCGGCGAACTGGCGGTGAAGATGTCGGTCAAGGCGGCCGAGGTCATCAAGTTCATGTTCAAGATGGGCACCCCGGTGACCATCAACCAGGTACTGGACCAGGAAACCGCGCACCTGATCGCTGAAGAACTGGGCCACAAGGTCACTCTGGTCAGCGACAACGCGCTGGAAGAGTCCCTGGCCGAGTCCCTGAAGTTCGAAGGTGAGACCTTCTCGCGTGCTCCGGTCGTTACCGTCATGGGTCACGTTGACCATGGTAAGACCTCGCTGCTCGACTACATCCGTCGTGCCAAAGTAGCGGCTGGCGAAGCCGGCGGCATTACCCAGCACATCGGTGCGTACCACGTTGAAACCGAGCGTGGCATGGTTACCTTCCTCGACACCCCTGGTCACGCGGCGTTTACTGCCATGCGTGCTCGCGGTGCCAAGGCGACTGACATCGTGATCCTGGTGGTTGCAGCCGACGACGGCGTGATGCCGCAAACCATCGAAGCGGTTCAGCACGCAGTAGCGGCTGGCGTTCCGCTGGTGGTTGCAGTGAACAAGATCGACAAGCCAGGCGCTGATCTGGACCGTATCCGCAGTGAGCTGTCGGTTCACGGCGTGACGTCTGAAGAGTGGGGCGGTGATACGCCGTTCGTTCCGGTTTCCGCGAAAATGGGTACCGGTGTTGACGAACTGCTCGAAGCCGTACTGCTGCAGGCCGAGGTTCTGGAACTCAAGGCTACGCCATCGGCCCCGGGTCGTGGTGTGGTGGTCGAGTCGCGTCTGGACAAGGGCCGTGGCCCGGTGGCCACCGTTCTGGTTCAGGACGGTACCCTGCGTCAGGGCGACATGGCTCTGGTGGGCTCCAACTATGGCCGTATCCGCGCCATGCTCGACGAGAACGGCAAGCCTGTGAAGGAAGCCGGTCCGTCGATCCCGGTCGAGATTCTCGGTCTGGATGGCACCCCGGAAGCCGGTGACGAGATGACTGTACTGGCTGACGAGAAGAAGGCCCGTGAAGTTGCGCTGTTCCGTCAAGGCAAGTTCCGCGAAGTCAAACTGGCTCGCGCCCATGCCGGCAAGCTGGAAAACATCTTCGAAAACATGGGCCAGGAAGAGAAGAAGACGCTCAACATCGTCCTCAAATCCGACGTCCGTGGTTCGCTCGAGGCGCTGCAAGGTGCTCTGGGCGGTCTGGGTAACGATGAAGTGCAGGTCCGGGTCATCGGTGGCGGTGTCGGTGGTATCACCGAGAGCGACGCCAACCTGGCACTGGCCTCCAACGCTGTCCTGTTCGGCTTCAACGTGCGTGCCGATGCCGGTGCGCGCAAGATCGTCGAGCAGGAAGGTCTGGACATGCGTTACTACAACGTGATCTATGACATCATCGAAGACGTCAAGAAGGCCCTGACCGGCATGCTTGGCAGCGATGTTCGCGAGAACATCCTCGGTGTTGCCGAAGTCCGTGACGTGTTCCGTTCGCCGAAGTTTGGTGCGATCGCCGGCTGTATGGTTATCGAGGGTACTGTCCACCGTAACCGTCCGATCCGCGTTCTGCGCGAAGACATCGTTATCTTCGAAGGCGAGCTGGAGTCGCTGCGTCGCTTCAAGGATGACGCCTCTGAAGTGCGTAACGGCATGGAATGTGGTATCGGCGTCAAGAGCTACAACGACGTCAAGGTCGGCGACAAGATCGAAGTCTTCGAGAAAGTCCAGGTGGCCCGCAGCCTCTAAGTCGCGGGTTTCGGGCACGGCGTTGTTACCGTGCCTTGAGCTGAACGCAACGCCCGGTCTGACCTACGTCAGGCCGGGCGTTTGCCGCTTTCAGACCTTCAGGGTTTCGCCCAGGGTCAGTAACAGGTATCAAAAATGGCCAAAGAATATAGCCGCACCCAACGTATTGGCGATCAGATGCAGCGCGAGCTGGCGCAACTGATCCGTCGTGAAGTCAAAGACCCGCGCCTGGGGCTGGTCACCATCACTGCTGTAGATGTCAGCCGTGACCTGAGCCATGCTCAGGTGTATGTCACGGTCATGGGGCAGGACGGCAATGATGAAGTTGCCCAGAGCATCAAGGTGCTCAACACGGCGGCCGGCTTTCTGCGCATGCAGATCGGTCGTGAAATGAAGCTGCGTACCGTACCGCAGTTGCATTTCCGTTATGACGAGAGCGTGTCGCGTGGTGCGCACCTCTCGGCCCTGATCGAGCGCGCCGTGGCTGAGGACAGCCAGCACCAGCCTGGCTCCGCCTCAGACGATTCCAAGGAGTGACGGGTGGCTCAGGTCAAACGTATCCGCCGTAACGTCAGCGGTATCATCCTGCTCGACAAGCCGCTGGGCTTCACGTCCAATGCGGCCCTGCAGAAGGTGCGCTGGTTGCTCAATGCCGAGAAAGCCGGCCATACCGGTAGCCTCGACCCCTTGGCCACTGGCGTCTTGCCGCTGTGCTTTGGTGAAGCCACCAAGTTTTCGCAGTACCTGCTCGATTCCGACAAGTCTTACGAGACGCTGGCGCAGTTGGGCAAGACTACGACCACCGCAGACTCCGAAGGCGAGGTTTTGCAAACCCGTCCGGTGACCGTTGGTCGCCAGGATATCGAAGCGATCCTGCCGGATTTTACCGGTCAGATCAGCCAGATACCGCCGATGTACTCGGCTCTCAAGCGTGATGGGCAGCCGTTGTATAAACTGGCGCGTGCAGGGGAAGTAGTGGAGCGCGAGGCGCGTTCTGTTACTATTGCGCGCCTGGAGTTGCTGGCGTGCGAAGGCGAGACTGCACGACTGGCCGTGGATTGCAGCAAAGGCACCTATATCCGTACCCTGGTGGAAGATATTGGTGAGCGTCTTGGCTGCGGTGCCTACGTCGCCGAGTTGCGCCGCACCCAGGCCGGCCCTTTCAGTCTGGCCCAGACGGTCACGCTGGAAGAGCTTGAGCAAGCCCATGCCGAAGGCGGCAACGAAGCCATTGATCGCTTCCTGATGCCCTCAGACAGCGGGTTGCTCGACTGGCCATTGCTGAAGTTCTCGGAGCACAGCGCTTTCTACTGGCTGCATGGTCAGCCAGTCAGGGCGCCGGACGCACCGAAGTTCGGCATGGTCCGGGTACAGGATCACCAGGGCCGCTTCATCGGTATCGGTGAAGTGAGCGAAGACGGGCGTATTGCGCCGCGTCGACTGATTCGGTCAGAGTGACCGAAATCCGCATGGCTGGTGTCAGGCATGCGGGCGAGGGTGGCTGTCAACAGGCACGGTCACATCTCTTTTTTAAATACGAGGCTTTGGCCTTGGCCTGTTGGAATCGTCCCGCAAGGACGGCTCCTTGACTTGAAGGATTGCCCAAATGGCACTCAGCGTTGAAGAAAAAGCTCAGATCGTAACCGACTACCAGCAAGCTGCCGGTGATACTGGTTCGCCAGAAGTGCAAGTTGCACTGCTGACCGCCAACATCAACAAGCTGCAAGGCCACTTCAAGGCCAACGGTAAAGACCACCACTCCCGTCGTGGTCTGATCCGCATGGTAAACCAGCGCCGCAAGCTGCTGGACTACCTGAAAGGCAAAGACGTGAGCCGTTACAGTGCTCTGATCGGCCGTCTGGGTCTGCGTCGCTAATCACGGCGTGGTGACTCTCTTTCCGCCAAGCCTGGTTGCGTCAGTCACTGACGGGCCAGGCGTCTGGCCGGAAAGAAATATGAGGTTGGTAGCCTGTCTGGGCATATCGGTCAAACCGATGTGTCTGGCAGGCTTCCAGCCTCAAGTTTTATCTGGACTGCCATCGGGGCCGATTCCCCGTGCTGCCCAAGAATTCGCAAGAAGACATTTTCCCCAGAGCCACAAATGAAAGGTAGGAAACCGTGAACCCGGTAATCAAGAAGTTTCAGTTCGGTCAATCGACCGTAACCCTGGAGACAGGCCGCATTGCCCGTCAGGCCTCAGGCGCAGTACTGGTCAGCGTTGACGACGACGTCAGCGTTCTGGTGACCGTAGTGGGTGCCAAGCACGCCGACCCAAGCAAGGGCTTTTTCCCGCTGTCGGTGCACTATCAGGAAAAAACCTACGCGGCCGGCAAGATCCCGGGTGGCTTCTTCAAGCGTGAAGGCCGTCCTTCCGAAAAAGAAACCCTGACCTCGCGTCTGATCGACCGTCCGATCCGTCCTCTGTTCCCGGAAGGCTTCCTGAACGAAGTGCAGGTCGTCTGCACCGTGGTTTCCACCAGCAAGAAGACTGATCCGGACATCGCGGCGATGATCGGTACTTCTGCGGCCCTGGCCATCTCCGGCATCCCGTTTGACGGCCCGGTAGGCGCTGCCCGTGTGGCCTACCACCCGGAAACCGGCTACCTGCTCAACCCGACTTACGAGCAGCAGACTGCTTCGAGCCTCGACATGGTCGTGGCGGGTACTGCAGAGGCAGTACTGATGGTTGAATCGGAAGCCAAAGAGCTGACCGAAGACCAGATGCTGGGTGCCGTGCTGTTCGCCCACGACGAATTCCAGGCCGTGATCAACGCCGTCAAGGAATTCGCTGCCGAAGCCGCCAAGCCAACCTGGAACTGGCAGCCAGAAGCCGAGAACACTGTCCTGCTCAATGCCATTCGCAGTGAGTTCGGCGAAGCCATTTCCCAGGCTTACACCATCACCGTCAAGGCCGACCGCTATGCTCGCCTGGGCGAGTTGCGTGACCAGGTTGTTGCCCGTCTGGCCGTTGAAGAGAATGGCCCGTCGGCTGGCGAAGTCAAAGCTGCTTTCGGTGAAATCGAATACCGCACCGTGCGCGAGAACATCGTCAACGGCAAGCCGCGTATCGATGGCCGTGACACCCGCACCGTTCGCCCGCTGAACATCGAAGTCGGCGTTCTGCCAAAGACTCACGGTTCGGCGCTGTTCACCCGTGGCGAAACCCAGGCGCTGGTGGTTGCAACCCTGGGTACTGCCCGTGATGCACAACTGCTCGACACTCTGGAAGGCGAGAAAAAAGACAGCTTCATGCTGCACTACAACTTCCCTCCATTCTCGGTGGGCGAGTGTGGCCGCATGGGCGGTGCTGGCCGTCGCGAGATCGGTCACGGCCGTCTGGCACGTCGCAGCGTACAGGCCATGCTGCCTAGCGCTGACCAGTTTCCGTACACCATCCGCGTCGTATCGGAAATCACCGAATCCAACGGTTCCAGCTCCATGGCTTCGGTCTGCGGCGCTTCGCTGGCGCTGATGGACGCCGGTGTGCCGGTCAAGGCGCCGGTTGCCGGTATCGCCATGGGCCTGGTCAAGGAAGGCGAGAAGTTCGCAGTCCTGACCGACATCCTCGGTGACGAAGACCACCTGGGTGACATGGACTTCAAGGTTGCCGGTACCGCCAACGGTGTTACTGCACTGCAGATGGACATCAAGATCAAGGGCATCACCGAAGAGATCATGGAGATCGCCCTGGGCCAGGCCCTGGAAGCGCGCCTGAACATCCTCGGTCAGATGAACCAGATCATCGGTCAATCGCGCAGCGAGCTGTCGGCCAACGCACCGACCATGCTGGCGATGAAGATCGATACCGACAAGATCCGCGACGTGATCGGCAAAGGTGGTGCGACCATCCGTGCCATCTGCGAAGAAACCAAGGCTTCGATCGACATCGAAGACGACGGCTCGATCAAGATCTTCGGTGAAACCAAAGAAGCCGCTGAAGCAGCCCGTCAGCGCGTACTGGGTATCACCGCAGAGGCCGAGATCGGCAAGATCTACGTCGGCAAGGTCGAGCGTATCGTTGACTTCGGTGCGTTCGTCAACATCCTGCCTGGCAAGGACGGTCTGGTTCACATCTCGATGCTCAGCGATGCTCGCGTAGAGAAAGTGACCGACATCCTCAAGGAAGGTCAGGAAGTCGAAGTGCTGGTACTGGACGTGGACAACCGCGGCCGTATCAAACTGTCGATCAAAGACGTGGCGGCTG
The DNA here is from genome assembly GCF_000829415.1 of Pseudomonas sp. StFLB209. Classification (NCBI taxonomy): domain Bacteria; kingdom Pseudomonadati; phylum Pseudomonadota; class Gammaproteobacteria; order Pseudomonadales; family Pseudomonadaceae; genus Pseudomonas; species Pseudomonas sp. StFLB209. The sequence goes on from NZ_AP014637.1 coordinate 3,129,086, forward strand.
CCAAAGCTTCCGGCGTCTGATTCAGGTGTGAATCGGGCTGTCTTGGGCAGCCCGGTTGCCTGCGAAAATCCGCGCTCAGCAATGAGCGCGGATTTTTTTCGCCTGCAGATTTTGCTGCAATCAGCCTGAGAGGTTGTACGACGATTGCTGGCACCGGGCCGGACTGTATAAACTGAGATGCATTCTCATCAGTAAAGCTTACTCATTCCATGCTCACACCTGCAGACTATGCGCCTGTCCAACGCCTCTACACCGCTCATCATGCGTGGCTGACCGGTTGGTTGAGCCGTCGTGTGTATGACCGCAGTGATGCCGCAGACCTGAGCCAGGATACTTTTCTGCGCGTACTGAGTGTCCCGCATCAGGCTGAAGATCTGCGTGAGCCGCGCGCCTATCTGGCGACCATTGCCAAGCGTCTGCTGGCCAATCTGTATCGCCGTCGTTCTCTGGAAGATGCCTGGCGCGATGCGCTGGCCAGCTTGCCGGACGAACAGGCGCCCAGCGCTGAGTCTCAGGCTGCCATTCTCGAAGCCCTCAATGAGGTCGATCAGGTGCTTTCCAGGCTCTCGGCCAAGGCCCGTCAGGCGTTCTTGATGTCGCAGATCGAGGGCTATAGCCAGGAAGAAATTGCCCTGACCTTGAATATCAGCGTGCGTACCGTGCAGCGTTATCTGTTACAAGGTTTCGAGGAATGTATCGTCCTGGCTTCGAGTGAATGGCTTTGAGTGCAAAGACTGTCCCGATTGACCGTGAGATTGCTCGCCAGGCGGCGGCATGGATCCTGCGGCTGCAGGCTGCGGACGTAACCGAGCAGGATCACCAGAATTGCGCCCACTGGCGACGCCAGCACGCCGAGCACGAGCGTGCCTGGCAACTGGCCAACCGCTTCAGCGAACAACTGCAGAGTATTCCTCCGGCAGTCGGGCGCTCGACCCTGTATCGCAGTGCCAACCTTAAACGGCGCCTGGCACTCAAGAGCTTGACCACCATGATCGTCGTCGGCTCGCTGGGCTTTGCCGCATCGCGCAGCCCGGCGGTGGTTTCGCTGGTGGCGGATATCAGTACCGGCGTAGGCGAGCGCCGCACCGTCAGCCTGTCTGACGGCACCCTGGTGCAACTCAATACCGACAGTGCCATCGACGTTCGCTACACGCCGGCTGAGCGCATGCTGGTGCTGCGCAAAGGCGAGATTTTCGTCACCACCGGCCGAGCCGATGGCCGACCGTTTTCGGTGGAGTCCGGGCTTGGCAATTACCGGCCGATCGGCACGAAGTTCTCGGTTCGCCAGTTGGCTGACCACGACCTGCTGCAAGTGCTGGAGGGGCAGGTGGCCGTCGTGCCGCACCAGGCGCCTGGCGTGCGTCTGGACGTCGCTGCCGGCCAGCAGGCGCGTGTCACGACCCGCACGGTCCAGGCGTTGCCTGAGCCGGTGCGGGGCATTGACTGGCTGGACGGCGTGCTGCGGGTCGAACGCATGCCGCTGGCTGACTTTGTCGCCGAGCTGGGGCGCTACCGGCGTGGCTGGACCCGCTGTGAGCCGCAAGTGGCCGGGCTGTTGATTTCCGGTGCCTTCCAGCTACAGGACACTGACAGCGTCCTGGCGGCAGTGGCGTTGACCCTGCCGGTGAAGGTCAGTTATGTGACGCGGTATTGGGTCACGCTGGGGCCGCTGCAAAAAAGTTGATAAACCCTGTCGTGTTTTTTGCCGGTGGCGTGTCCTCCCTCCTGAAAACGCACTTACACGCCATCAGGAACCCCCTTCATGCCCGCATCATCGCTGTTTCGTGTCGCTTTGCTCGCCAGGGCCATCGGCGCTCCGGCGCTGGCCTTGAGCTGCATCGCCGTGGCGCCGCAGAGCCATGCCCAGCAAGGTACGCAGTACTATGATGTTCCCGCCGGCCCGCTGAGCGAAAGCCTCGCCGCCTTCGCTGCCAAAGCCGGGGTGACTCTACCGATTGACCCGGTCGTGACCCAGAACCTGCGCAGTGACGCACTCAAAGGCGAGTGGACGATCAGTCAGGGATTCGGGCAACTGCTGCGTGGCAGCGGCCTTGAGGCCGTGCCACAGGCTGGCAACACCTACACATTGCGTGCGTTGCCGGCCAACGGTTCGGCACTGCAGCTCGATGCCACCAACATTTCCGGGCAGCATTCAGGCAGCCAGGCGATTGGCACGGTCGAAGGTTATAGTGCGGCGCGCAGCGCTACCGGAACCAAAACCGACACACCGTTGCGCGATATCCCCCAGTCGATTCAGGTGGTCACCCGCCAGGTGATCGAGGATCAACAGATCACCAGCCTGGGCGATGCCTTGAGTAACGTCAGCAGTATTCAGCGCGGCAACACTCACGGCGGCACTACCGAGAGCTTCTTCATTCGCGGTTTTCAGAACACCACTTATGCGGTGGACGGGATGATGACCAACTCGCTGGTGGTCCGCCCGGAAATCCTCAGCGACCTGAGCAACATCGAGCGCGTTGAAGTGCTCAAGGGGCCGGCCTCGGTGTTGTACGGGCGCGGCAACCCCGGCGGTTTAATCAACCTGGTGACCCGCAAGCCGACCTATACGCCGCAAGGCCAGCTCAAGGCGCAGGTCGGTTCCTGGGACATGCGCCGCTTGCAGGCCTACCTCAGCGGTCCACTGGACAGCCAGCATGCTCTGGCCGGCGGGCTGGCCATTGCGACGCAGACCGAGGGCAGCTTCCGCGACCTGTACCGCGACAGCCACCGGCGCTTCATCGCGCCGACGTTGCTCTGGGAACCAAATGAGCTCACTCGGGTAGAGATGGGCCTGGAGTACACCGAAACCGACGCCCAGTACGACCGCGGCCTGCTGGCGCTCAATGGCAAGGTCGACTCGCGGCATAAACTGTTTCTTGAAGAACCCTGGTCCAGAGCTGAAAGCGACAAGACTGCTGCCTGGGTACGCATCGAGCATCAAGCCAACGACTGGCTGACCCTGCGTCAGGTCACTCGCTGGGATGAATCGAGCAAGCACATGCTCAACGTGTCTCAGCAATCGCTGCAAAGCGATGGCCGCACGAGCAATCGGCGAGCTACGGATTTCGACGAGTCGGCCCGTTCGCTGAGTGCCCAGTTCGAAGCCATTGCCGATTTATCGCTGTGGGGGCTGCAACATCAAGTGCTGGGTGGCTTCGAGACGGTCAATGGCAGGCGCCAAGTGCGGATGCTGCGCGCCAATCTGGCAGCGCTGGACATCTTCAACCCTGTGCATGGCGCACAGCCTGGCCCGTTCAGCTTTGGTGAAGACACTCGGGTGCGGCAGAACAGCTACGGGCTGTATCTGCAGGACCAGATTGACCTCAGTGAGCAATGGAAACTGCTGCTTGGTGTGCGCTGGGACAAGGTCGAGCAGCGCAACCGCAACTACACGGCAACCGGCAGCTACAGCGATATCAATATCGAGCCGTCGGACACTTCGCCGCGGGCCGGCATCGTCTATCAGCCGACTGACCGGCTGGCCTTGTATGCCAGCTACAGCACGTCCTTTGCGCCGCAAAACCGGCTGACCCGCGATGGCAGCGTGCTGGACCCGGAAACCGGCGAACAATACGAGATCGGCGCCAGGTACGAGCTGACTCCCGAGCGCATGAGTGCCACCCTTTCGGCATTTGAGATCCGTCGCGAGAACCTGTCCACCACAGACCCTGCCGATAGCAACTATTCGATCCAGACCGGTCAGCAGCGGGTGCGCGGCCTCGAACTGGATGTAAGCGGCGAGATCAGCGATGGCTGGAACCTGATCGGCAACGTGGCCGTGCTCGATGCCAAGCTGATCAAGGACACCCAACTTGAAGAAGGCAATCGCCTGGAAGGTATTCCGGTGCTCAGTGGCTCGCTATGGTCCAGCTACCAGTTGCAGAACGGCCCACTGCGAGGCCTGGGTATGGGCGCTGGGGTGATTTATGCCGGCAAGCGTTATGGCAACCTGGCCAACAACTACAGTGCCAGCGGTTATACGCGCATCGACATGAGCCTGTTCTACGACATCAATGAACAGTTGCGGGTATCGCTCAATGCCCGCAACGTGACCGACCGCGATTACATCGAGACGGTCGCCAGTGCCGGTAACTATGCCGGCGAACCGGCCTCCGTGACCGCTACTCTGAGCATGGGCTTCTAGATCTGATTCGCCAGCCGCTGAGCTGCTCAAGGATTAACCTGTCAGCTGGGTGTAACACTTGCAACTTGCAAGCGTCCTGAGCGGCCGAGCGGGCAATCTGCACGATGCGCAAATTATAATTAATTTTTAACTTGTTGATTAATAACGAAATTATAAGGGTTAAAAAGTTGGCACAGCGCTTGCGATATACCTGTTAACCCTCGCTAGACATTGGCGCGGTTTTTCAGAAAAACAGGAGTTCATCGTATGAAGAAGTTCGCTATCGCTGCTGCTGCCGCTGCTCTGACTCTGTCCATGACCGGTGGCGCATTCGCCCAGACCACTACTCAGGCTCCGCTGATGCTGGCTGCCAACACGACTGTTGAAAACGCCAAGCAAGAAGGCAGCGACACCTGGATCACCACCAAGGTGAAAGCCGACCTGCTGACCGAAAAAGGCATTCCGGGCTCTGACATCAAAGTAGAAACCGCTAACGGCGTGGTTGCCCTCTCTTCGGACGTCAAAGTGACCGAGACTCAGAAGAAAACTGCCGTGAACATCGCCAAGAACATCAAAGGCGTGAAGTCGGTGACTGCTGAAGCGCTGAAAGCTGAATAATTCGGTTCGACTATGAGCATCTGACGCGGGTTCTGGCCAGGGAGGCCGGAACCTGGTGTAGAAAGTTCATGCGATCGGCCATATGGATGTGGCCATTACAGGCCCCGGCTCTTGAGTCGGGGCCTGTTCTATTTCGAGTCTTGAAAAGTCACTGGCGCTATTGGCCGCGCTTGCTGTCAATGCGTATCAATCGTCCGCCTTCAAAGCGCAGGTAACGATACATGCCGTGATCAGGGCCGTAGATCCACTCCTCGATTCGTACCTGTTCCGAATACCGATAGTTGCCGCTAAAGCTCTCCTTCGAGCCGATCACCGCCTGGCTGACTGGCGTGCCGCACTTTCTTTCGACCTCGAAGGCATGGTCACCGACGCTGATCAACTGGCTGCCGCAGCGCATGGTTGAGGCCTGTGCCGGGCTTGTCAACAGTACGGTCAGGGTCAGGATGGCGCAGGTCAAAGAGCGGCTCATGGGTTATTCGCTGTCCAGATGCAGGGGGGTGATGACCTGGCCATCGGCCTGGGCCTTGCCGAGTTGCGCGTCGATGAAGTACACCCGATCATCTTCCAGTCCTGCTTTGCCCACCAGATAATCCTTGATGCTGCTCGCCCGGTCCTGACCGAGCTCGCGTAACAGCACTTCATTGCTGCTCCAGAACTGCAGCATGGCATTGCGTAGCTGATTGGTGCGGGCTTCCTGATCAAGCTGTTCCCACTGTGCCGGTGGTTGCTGCTTGAGCCGGGCGCGATAAATGCCTTCGAGCATCGGCGCCTTTTCGTCTTCCGGCACCTGCAACAGGCTGGCGTTGGCCGGGACCTTGTCACCGCGGCGCTGCATGATCTTGTAGTAGGTCAATTGATACTCACGCTCCAGACGCTGGCGTGCGATCAAAGGGCCGTCACTGCTTTGGGCACTGGTGCCCTCGATTTCCAGACGCAGTGTCGGACGCTCCTTGAGGGCCGCGGCGAGTTTGTCGAGCGCCTGTTGCGCTGTACCTGACAAGCTGCTGGCGCCAGGCGCAAACTGGATACTGCCCAGATCCTGCGAGCCACCACCGGCCACCAGCCCACCGATAAATTTGAACGGCGACTGGGCGGCGCGTACCACCAGATTGCGCAGGGTCTGCCAGACAATCGGCATGACACTGAACTGCGGGTTATTCAGGTCACCCTCCACCGGCAGCTCCAGAGAAATCCGCCCTTGGGGATCTTTGAGCAGTGCCACCGCCAGCCGAATCGGCAGGTCCAGGGCATCCGGGCTGTCGACCCTCTCGCCCAACTGCAACTGTTCGACCAGCACCGTATTCTCGGCCTTGAGCCGGCCTTCGCTGATTTGATAATGCAGGTCGAGGTTCAGCCGGCCCTTGCGGATGCGAAAGCCTGCGAACTTGCCCGAGTAAGGGGTCAGCGTGGTCAGTTCGACGCGTCTGAAACTGGTCGCGATGTCCAGGCTGGACATCGGGTTGAACGGATTGAGGCTGCCGTGGATGACCACCGGGGCGTAGCGGTCGACCTTGCCCTGGATGTTGACGGGGGCCGGCTTGTTGTGGCTGTTATCGATCGGGCCGATCCGGCCGTTGAGTTGTTGCACGGCGGTAGCGAAGTTCGGCGTCAGGGTGAAGTCAGCGAAGTACGCCGAGCCATCATTGATGTTCACTTCCCCGACCCGGATACCCAGCGGCTTTTGCGCGCTGGCGCTGGCGCTGCTTTTGCTGCGGGTAGCGGTTTTTGGCTCGGCCGGCTGTGGGATCAACAAGTCATCGACGTTGGTGGTGCGGTCTTCGTTGATCATGAAGCGCGCATAGGGTTGCTGCAGATCGACCCGGTCGATGGACAGGCTTTGCCCATGCTGATAGTTCAGGCCGCCCAGCAGCAGTTGCTGCCATTTGACGAAGTCACGCTGCTTGAGCGTGTCGAGGGCGTGCAACTGATTGACCTGCGCCTTGCCGGTGACGCTCAGGGCCAGCGGCTCGGTGCTCTTGAGATCCACTGCCAGGTCGCTACCGAGCATGCCGCTGCGCAGTTCCAGACGGATGAACGGGCTGATATAGGCTTGAGCGATGCGCAGGTCGAGGTCTTCACTGGTGACATTGAGCCTGGCGCTGACCGGGGCCAGATTCACTTCGCCGGCGGCGGTCAGCTTGCCTTGCTTACCCAGGCCGGTATCGAGCCTGACCTTGAAGGGCGACTTGTTCAGGCTGTCGAAATTTTGCAGGTCGAGATTCAGCGGGCCCAGTTCCAGAGCAACGGGGTCGCTTGGCACCCGGTCGGCGAGATGGACCTGATAGTTGCGCAGTTGTACATCGCGCACCAGCACCTGCCAGGGCCGCGAAGCTTCAGCGGGTTTGCCCGGTGCGACTGGCGCCGCAGGCTCGGCTGCTTTGTCGTCAGCGGCGGGTTTGGCGGCGGCGGGCTTTTTGGGGGCAGGCTGGCCGGCGAACAGTTTCTGCCAGTCCAGTTGCCCGTCTGCTTCACGGGCCGCCCAGGTTTCCAGTTTCTGGCTGCGCACTTTACCGACTACTACCTGCTGCTTGACCAGATCCAGGCTTGTGTCACTGACCTCCAGGTTTTGCAAACGCACCAGTGAACGGCCATCTGGGGCGTTGAGTGCCAGGGCCGTCACGTTTGCCCGGATGTTGCTCAGTTGCAGCTCAGTGTTCTTGGCCAGATTCAATTTGTAGCCGGTTTCCAGGCTCAGTCGGCCATCCTGCAATGCCAGCGGCACGGCGTCACGTACATAGGGCCACCAGAGTTTCATCTTGCTGTCGGTGACCTTGAGGGTGCCTTCGGAGGCAATCGGCGCCAGGCTGAAGCGGCCCTGCCAGTCGATCTGCCCGCCATCAGGGCCGGCCGCCACCAGGGTGGCATCAGTATTGTCTTCAGGCAGGGTGCTGAGATTTTTCAGTTCCAGGTTCAACTGGTCGTAGAGAAACTCGATCGGCTCGCCGGGACGCAGGTCACGAAAGTGCAGGTAGCCATCGACCAGCCTGATGCGGTCAATGCGCAGGGCAAAGGGCTTGCCAGCAGGTTCGGCTGCAGGCGATGGCTCAGTGGCAGGCAGCTTGAACAACTGCGTGAGGTTCAATTGGCCGCTCTTGTCGAACAGCAGTTCGGTCTTCGGCTTTACCAGCTCGACGTCAAGCAAATGCAGGGCACCGCTCCACAGGCTGTCGATCTGCAGGTTGGCGTAGAGCTTTTCCAGGGCTACCTGCTCCTGGCCCGGTGTGCCGATATTCAGCCCCCAGAGCTTGAGTTCCAGGCTGTAGGGGTTGAACTCCAGGCGCTCGATGCGGGCCGGTACGCTGGCGTACTCGGCCAGTTGCTGATTGGCAATGCGCAGGGCGATGCCCGGCAGGATAAAAAAGCCCAGCAGGCTGTACAGCACGAAGACCGCCACCAGGGCGCCAATAATACGTTTAAGACCTTTGGGCATTGGTGCAGCGCTCTCTCTGGCAGGAGGTGCTTGGAGTATGGCATGCGCTTTCGGTTCACAAGCCAGTGCCGACCAGCTTTGTAGGAAAATTCCCTATATTTGCCTGCCTTCAGAACTGCAGAACCAGGGTTTTGAGCGGTGGCTGATTATCCAGTGACGGAAAATCATCGGCCGGTCGGATGACTTGCCACTCGCGCACGGGGCGTCCGGCCTTTTCCGCGCAACGCAGCACCTGTTCTTGCCATTCATCTATCGGCACCTTGGCAAGGTTGTTACAGCAGATCAGCACGCCATCTTCGGCAGTCGCCAGCAGTGCCGGTTTGAGCAGACTTTGATAATCACGCCACAGATCGACCGTACCAAAGGCGCTCTTGGCCCAGGCGGGCGGGTCGAGTAGAACCAGGTCATATTGGCGTGGCAAAAGACGCGGATAGGCTGGCAGCTTCTGCCCGCGCCGGGCGGTGACCGGCAGGCCCGCCAACTGACGGATCGCCGGAAAGTAATCGGACTGGATGAACTGCATCGGTGGCAGTTGCGGATTGAGCGTGCCGTTCTCACGACCGACGGCCAGGTTGCCCTCGGCGAAATCCAGGTTGCACACCTCGCGGGCGCCGCCGGCTGCTGCGCTGAGGCCGACCCCGCAGGTATAGGCGAACAAATTCAATACACTCTTGCCGGCGCTGTGTTGGCGCACCCAGCTGCGGGCATTGCGCAGGTCGAGAAACAGCAGCGGGTCCTGGCCTGCGTGCCGGGCACGGACCCGGTACTTCAAGCCGCCTTCATGGCCGACGCCATCCTGCAAGGCCGCTTCGCTGGCCTGAAATACACTGTCTTGGCGATCAATCCTGGAGTTGCCGCCCGAGCGGTCGTTGTACACCGGCAGCAGTTCAAGCCCAAGATGGCGCTGGACGGTATCGATCAACCCCGGTACGACATCGCTCGCCAGGCTTTCATGGAAGCTCTGAATCAGCAGTTGGGGGCCGTAGCGGTCGATGGTCAGACCCGCGGCACCTTCCTGGCTGCCATGGAACAACCGGTAGCAATCGGTGCCTTGCGCATGCAGTTCAGCCAGCAGCGCTTGACGACGGTCGAGGGCGACGCTGAGCGCCTGGTTCAGGAAGGACATGCAAAGCGCCTCGGGCAGGAACAGGAATGAGGCGCGGGAGTTTATCAGTTACGCAGCCGGCACGGAGGGCTCTGCGTGCCGGCATGCAGGAGCGGTCAGCTGCGAACCACGCCATCGACACGTGGCTTGCGCACCCGGCGGCGGATGAAGAGGGCGCTGAACAGCACGATCAGGATCAGCACCGTGAAGAACACGGTGTTGAACACCGGGAAGGGCTCGTCACGGCTGCTGGTCGACTCAACGGCGGTGATGTTGGGGAACATCGACAGGATCTGGATACGCCAGCCGTAATGACGGATCAGGACCAGTTGCTGTGCGTCACGCGAGTAGCCCTGGGCCTTGGCCTGCAGGTCGGCCGAGTCGAACTTGAAGTACCACGGGAAGCTCCAGCCGGTGTCTTCGTTGCGGTAAACCACGACTTTCTTGGTTTGCGGGTCTTCGGTGTTAATGAAGTAAACGTCACGGGTCGGGCCGTCTGCCGGATTCTCGGCGTTGATCACGCCGTCAGCGTCCATGCGTTTGACTTCAACGCCGGTGACCAGCACCACATCATGCCGTGGCAGCAGGTAATGCAGGCTCAGTGCGCCCACGCCCACAACCAGAAAAACCACCAGCCAGATCGACCGTCTGAGCCACTTCATGTCATTGTCCTCTTTGAAGAATTGCTTGAGTGTCAGGAATCTGCGGCTTTCTACTAGAAATCGCGCGACTTTGCTTGAATTCCAGTATTTTGCAGCAAATCAGTTATTACAAAATTCGACAAGGCCATCACGGATGGCTGCAAACGACGGAGAGTTGCATGATCTGGTTCCTGGAAGGGCAGTCCAGCCAACGTGAAATCATCATGGGCGCACGCGAAGCCTTGCCAGCGTCGGTACGTATCGTTGCCTCGCATCGCCAGGAGCGTCCGGAGATCACCAGCCAGGCTGACATCGCCCTGCGCGAACCCCATAACAGCGCCGAGCGGGTCGACTGGGTGATCAGCACGGCCCGGCAACTGGGGGTAAAGGTCGTGGTGGCCGGACGCATTGGCAGTGTTTATGAAAACCATCGTCAGCGTTTCGCTGAAGCCGACCTCGATCTGGTCACCGGCGGCCTGTCGCCGCAAACCTTCCACAGCGTAGACGACAAGAGCTGTTTTACCGCCGCCGCCGAGCAGGCCGGGCTGGCCTGTATACCGGGCATCACGGTAACCAATGCCGAGCAATTGCAAGAGGCCTACGCCGCGTTGAGTGTTTACGGTGAGGTATGCATCAAGCCAACGGTCGGCATCTTTGGTCATGGCTTCTGGCGCTTCAAGGACGGCGTTGACGCGTTCCGCTGTTTTGCCAACCCTGATGCGCGTGAGACCACCTTCGACGCTTATCTGCAGGCCTACCGGCAACCTGGCGAGCGCCCTGCGATGTTGGTCATGCCGTACATGGCGGGCAGTGAGTGTTCGGTGGACCTGATCTGTGAAGGCGGCAAGGTGATTACCGGGGTCGGCCGGCGCAAGCAGGGCCTGCATCAGAGTTTTGAACGCGATACGCCAGCGGTGCAGCTGGCGATGCAGGCAGCCGAGCACTTCGGCTGCGACGGCCTGGTCAATGTCCAGACCCGCGATGACGCGCAGGGCAAACCGCACCTGCTGGAAATCAACCCGCGTTACTCCGGCGGTATCGGTTATACCCGTGAAACAGGCGTCAACTTGCCCGGTATTTTTGCGTGTCGACGTCTCGGCCTGAAAGAACCGGAAACAAATTGGTTGCCAAATATGCGCGTGAAGGCCATTACGGTGGCTGTACGGGCTCTCGCGTGATCGTAAATAATAGATTTTTACTATTAGTCAGTCTTTCAGCCCATCAAGGAGGACCGGTATGAAAGTGCTGGCACCTGGCGCAAACATCGCTCTTGCCAATGCCCGCTGCTCCTGGAATCTGGAGAGCGGCAAGGCTTCGGTTTTCGGCGACTTTGCCGCCGTTGCGCTGCTGCCTGTCAACGAGAAGCGCCAGCCTACCGGCGACGCCGCGTTGCTGCATGATGAGCAGCGCTGGATGGAATGGAGCGGCGGCCCGGAAAACGTCGGCTGCACCTTGACCCTCAACAGCCTTCCGGGCGGCAGCGACCGGGTGCTGTTGATGGTTTATGTCTATGCAGCGGCCGGCCCGGTCAGTGAAGTCAACAGCCTGGCCCTGCAGATCGACAACGACATCGAGTATCGCCTTGACCTGCGCGACAACGGCGAAGCCTCGATCATCATCGGTGAGTTCTATCGCCGCAATGAGCAATGGAAATTTCGTGCCCTGAGCGAAGGCTCGGCCTATGGCCTGGCAGCATTCGGGCGCAACATCGGCCTGACGGTCAGCGATTACCACCCGCGGCGCGGTGCCAATAGCGGTGGCCAGAACGAACCGCGACATCAGTCAGCGACCGGCACGGCATTCGTGGTGGGGCCGGCGCACTTGATGACCTGCGCGCATGTCATCGAAGACATGAGCGTACTGCATATCAGCTCTCTGGAAGGCCGCTACAAGGTCGAACCGGTGGTGGTTGACCGACGCAATGACATTGCCTTGCTGCGCGTGCAGGGGGCTTCGCCGCTCCACTCATTGCCGTTTCGCGAAGGGCCGGGCTGCGAGGCGGGTGACAATGTCGTTGCACTGGGCTATCCGCTGGCGTCGATTTCCGGTGGCAGCCTGCAGGTCACCCAAGGCGGTATTTCCAGCCTGTTCGGCCTGCACAGCGATGCCAGCCTGTTGCAATTCACCGCACCGATCCAGCCTGGCTCCAGTGGCAGTCCACTGTTTGACAGCGGCGGCGCGGTGGTCGGCATGGTCACCTCCAGCGTGCCGGACGCACAGAATATGAACTTTGCAGTCAAATCCGCGCTGCTGGTGGCGTTTCTACAAGCCTGTCGGGTACCAACGACGTTGCTGCGCCCGGAAAGAACCTACAGCACAACTGAAATATCCCGTACCGCACAGTCGGCGTTATGGCTGGTCGAAGCCTCCCGTAGCTGACTCCGATTGGTCGGTACACCCCGATACACTTGCTTCTCCAACCAGGATTTGATCGATGAACAGCCGTCAGGCGCTTCCCCAACCGACCATGCTGCATGCCCAATTGATGCGTGGACGCCTCGATGTGACGGTGGATGCCTCCTCCATTGCCCCTGATTCGCTGTTCGGTTTTGCCGAGCGGCGTAACCCCAAGCGTGCCTTTCTGTTCGTCTCGCGAGTACTGGGCCGGCACATTCCTGTGCGCCCGGCGGTCATGCAGCAGAGTTTCGAAGACCTTGCAGCGCGGATTCCTGCGGACCTGCCGGGGCCGGTCCTGATCATCGGCATGGCAGAGACTGCCGTCGGCCTTGGTGCCGGGGTGCACCGCGCCTACAGCCAGGCCCGCGACGATGTGCTGTACATGGTCAGCACCCGGCATCCAACTGGTACTGAGTTGTTCGCCCGTTTCGAAGAAGAGCACAGCCATGCCAGTGCTCACCTGATTCACCAGCCTGTCGACCCGGACCTGCGTGAAATGATGCTTGCCGCGCTTTCGCTGGTGCTGGTCGATGACGAAGCCTCGACCGGCAAGACCTTCATCAATCTACATCACGCGCTGGTCGAGGCCGGCCTGACGCGTATCGAGCGATTGGTGACCTGTGTGCTGACCGACTGGTCGGCAGGGGCGGTCAGCCGCAGCGCGAACGTGCAGACCGAGCAGGTTTCGCTGCTGCAGGGTAACTATCACTTTGCCGAAGACCCTGAGGCGCCATTGCCTGAAATGCCTCAGGTAGGCACCGTGGCGGCGGGTGACTGGTCATTGTCGGCAGATAATGACTGGGGCCGCCTGGGCGTGCGTTCGGTCAACGACAGCCTGGCGCCGGACCTGCAAGTCAAGGCCGGGGAGAAAATCCTTGTTGTAGGCACCAGTGAGTTTGTCTGGCGGCCGTTCCTGCTGGCTGAGCGGCTGGAGCGGGCCGGTGCCGATGTGCATTTCAGCTCCACCAGCCGGTCGCCGATTGCTTTGGGCCATGCCATCGGGCATGCCTTGTCGTTCGCTGACAACTACGGGCTGGGGATTCCCAATTTTCTCTACAACGTCCGCCCCGGGCACTACGACCGGGTACTGATCTGCACCGAAACACCGGCTCAGGCCGTCGCGGCCGAACTGGTCGAAGCACTCAATGCCGAGGTCATCTGTGATGAGTAATCCACGCCCTCTGATTCTCGTCGACCTTGACGACACGCTGTTTCAGACCGCGCGCAAGACCGCGCCGGGTATCGAAAAGCACCCTGCGACCGTGGATATCAGCGGTAACCCCAACGGCTACATGACCAACGTGCAGCAATCGTTCGTCAACTGGATGCTGGCCAATGCCGACGTGGTGCCGGTGACCGCCCGCAGTGTCGAGGCCTACAGCCGGGTAAAGCTGCCATTCACGCAGGGCGCCATCTGCTCGCATGGCGGGGTGATGCTCGATGCCGGCGGCCGAGTGGATCAGGACTGGAACGAGCAGATGAAGCAAACCCTGGCGGGCTATCAGATGCGTTTGCACGAGCTGTGCGCCGCGACCCTGGCGATTGGTCAGGAACTGGGTTTTTCGTTGCGCGGCTGGGTGGTGGAGGAGGCGCGCCTGTTCCATTACGTCGTCACCAAGCACAACGAAAGCGACGACCGGATCCTTGAGCGGGTGCTGGCTGAAGTTCAGACCCGTGGCCTGCTCGACGGCATGCATGTGCATGGCAATGGCAACAACCTGGCATTCCTGCCCGATGGTCTGGCCAAGCGCTATGCCGTGCAGGAATGGTTGCGCCGCGACCGGGCGGTGCATGGCGAGCGCCCGGTATTGGGCTTTGGCGACAGCATCACTGACCTGGACTTCATGAACGAATGTCACTGGTGGGCAACCCCGGCCCGCAGTCAGTTGGCCCGGGTGTTTCTGGAGGCGACCGGTGAGTAACCCGCGGCACGGCCCGGTGCGCGGTCCGATTCAGGGCATGCCCACCGTCGGCAGCGGCAGCTACCGTGAGGACGACGTGCAGTTTCTGCTGCGCAGTGTCGACATCGAAGTCACCGGCGTCGAAGAAAAAGAGCGGTTGATCCAGACCCGGCAAAAGCACTATTCGGAAATGATCAGCCAGGAACAGGCGCCGACGCCTGAGCACCAGCAGCTATACGAGCGCGCCCTGGCGTACAACGGTCAGCGTATGGCCGAAGATGTCCAGGCACTTGCCCAAGCCCTTGACCGGGAGTGCCACGGGCCGCAGATCGTGCTGGTGTCGTTCGTGCGTGCCGGCCTGCCGTTGGGCGTGCTGCTGGGCCGCGCCCTGCGCGACCTGGGGCGCCAGACCTGTCATTACGGCATCAGTATCATCCGCGACCGGGGCATCGATCAGCTTGCCCTGAAGACGATCATCGAGGCTCATGGCGCGCAGTCGATCGTGTTCGTCGACGGCTGGACCGGCAAAGGCGCAATCAGTGCTGAGGTACAACGTAGCCTGGCGCAAGACCCGCGTTTCAGCGGGCCGCCCCGGCTGGTGGTGCTCGCCGATCCCTGCGGCCGCGCCTGGCTGGCGGCCTCCGCCGAAGACTGGGTCATTCCTTCCGGGATTCTCGGTGCTACCGTTTCCGGGCTGGTCTCGCGCTCCATCTGGCCGTCTGAGGCCGGTTTGCATGGTTGCGTGGTCTACGATCATTTGCAGGCCCACGACGTGACCCGGCCGTTTGTCGACCGGATTGACGGTCTGCGTCGGCAATTGCCTGCCGTAACCACGGCGCAGCCATGGTCGGCAGACCAGGCTGGGCAGTTGCAGGCAGCGGCGGGGCAGGCCATTGATGGTCTGGCGGCGCGGTTTGCAGTGAGCAACTTCAACCGGATCAAACCGGGTATTGCGGAAGCGACGCGGGCAGTCATGCGCCGGGTACCTGATCATGTACTGGTGCGCGACAAGCGTGACAGTGACGTGCAGCTACTGTTGCATCTGACCGAACGGGCGGGCGTCCCGGTCGAGCAGGTTGGCGCTGCGCTGGGGCCCTATCGGGCGGCAACCATTATTCGGAGTCTCAGCTGATGGCCCTTTTTTCGCCTTATGCGCTGGGCGCGACCCTCTACATGCCGGCCACCCGGGAAGATATCCTCGAGGTGGTATTTGGCCGCAAGATTCCCGAACTCCGCTCGTTGGTGGTGTGTCTGGAAGATGCCGTGGCGCCGGTTGATGTGGCCACGGCGCTGGATAACCTGCGTGAAGTGCTGCTGCGTATCGAGACTGTCGGCGGGCGTCCCGAAAATGGCCCGTTGCTGTTCGTGCGGCCTCGTGATGCGCAGATGGCGGCGGTGCTCAACGACTGGCCGCTGATGCGCCATGTGGACGGTTTCGTGGTGCCCAAGCTATCGCTGGGCAACCTGCACAGTTGGGAGCAGGCAGTGACCAATCCGGCGCTGGGGCTGATGCCGACCCTGGAAACCCCTGAGGTATTCAATCCGCTGGCCATGGCTGACCTGGGCCAGGCGCTCAAGGGCAGTCTCGATCAGCGCATCATTGCCCTGCGCATTGGCGGCAATGACCTGATGGGGTGCCTGGGGTTGCGACGCAATCCGGCCATGACGCTGTATGGCACGCCGATGGGCTATGTGATTCCAATGCTGGCGGGGGTCATGGGGTCGCTGGGTTTTGCCCTGACCGCGCCGGTCTTCGAACAACTGGCAACCCCGGAAATTCTTGAGCAGGAGCTTGCACTGGACATCTCCCATGGCCTGGTGGGCAAGACCGCGATTCATCCTTCGCAGATCACCACCATCCAGAACGCCTTGCGGGTCAGCCTGGAAGATATGAATTCTGCACGGATGATATTGAACTCTGCGGCGGCTGCGGTGTTCAAGTACAACGACGCGATGTGTGAGCCGGCCACCCATTACAAGTGGGCAACCCGCATCATGGAGCGCGCCAAGTGGCATGGCGTGTTGCCGGCGCCGGCTGCAATCGTGGATGCCAGCATTCGACTCGCTGAGGCGGTTAGCTAAATGACAGAGCCAGTGATAGAACCCGATCTGGAAGTTGAGGTGCAGGAGCGCCTGTTGGCGGTGTTCGATTTTGACGGAACCCTGACCCGGCATGACAGCTTCGTACCTTTTCTGAAGTTCGCCTTCGGTCAGCGGACATTTTCCTCGCGCATGGCGCGCATGGTGCTGCCCGGTCTCGGTTATCTGGCGCGGCGCGTGACCCGCGACGAGTTGAAAGCGCGATTGATCAAAGCTTTCCTCAGCGGCGTCGAAGCCCAGTGGGTCGAGGAAAAGGCCCAAGCCTTCTGCGACGCGTGGTGGGATCGCCTGATGCGCCCGACCGCCTTGGTTTCCGTGGCAGCCGAGCTTGAAAAGGGCGCCATTGTGACGCTCTGCTCGGCATCGCCGGAAATCGTTCTGCGCCCGTTTGCTGATCGCCTCAAGGTCGAGCTGATCGGCACCAGCCTTGAGATTGTCGATGGCAAGCTGACCGGGCTGATCGAAGGTAGCAATTGCCGACGTGATTCCAAGGTCAGCCGTCTTGAAGGTGTTTACGGCCCGCTGAGCCAGTTCCGGGTGCGCGCCTGGGGCGACACCAGTGGTGACCACGAATTGCTCGCCGCCGCCCAGGATGCCCACTGGCGACATTTCCATCCGGCGTGGCAGCGGGGGCGCTACAAGGCCCTGCCCAAGACCCCGTCCAAGGCGGCCATTAACGCCAAGTTACACAATCGAGATGGCTTTGATGAGCCATCGCGGTAACGCTGTCACGCTTTTAATCCGACTACCGTAGTTCAAGGGAGCGAAAAATGGCACTCACGTTGGCAAAAAACCAGACAATCTCGCTGGAAAAGACCGCCGGCACGGGCCTTAAAAAGGTCAGCATGGGCCTGGGCTGGGATCCCGAGAAAGCCAGCGGGTTCTTCGGCAAACTGCTCGGCGGCGGTGGCGAGATCGACCTTGATGCCTCGTGCATCATGCTCGACGCCGACAAAAAGCCGCTGGACCTGGTCTGGTTCCGTCAGTTGCAATCGCGCGACGGCGCCATCCAGCACTCCGGCGACAACCGTACCGGCGAAGGCGCCGGTGACGACGAAACGATCAGCGTCGACCTGGAGCGTCTGCCGGGCACCGTCAAGTACCTGGTGTTCACCGTCAACTCGTTCACCGGGCAGACCTTCGAGAAGGTCGCCAACGCCTATTGCCGTATCGTCGACAATGGCTCGCGCAACGAGCTGGGTCGCTTCGACCTGTCCGAGAAAGGCCATCACACCGGTGTGGTCATGTCCTACCTGACCCGTACCGCAAGCGGCTGGGACTTCACCGCAGTCGGTCAGGTGACCAACGGCCGTACCGCTGACGATCTGGTCGATCTGGCCATTGGAGCGATTCGCGCATGACCCAACTTGTCCCAGGCGCCAACGCGCCAGTAGCGGCCGGCCCATTGACGGTCGACGTCGAGTACTCGCCTCTGGCAGGCGCGGAAATCGACATCTCTGCATTTTTGCTGACCAATACCGGCAAGGTGCGTGGCGACCAGGACATGTGTTTCTACGGCCAGACCAGCGTCAACGGCGGCGCTGTGCAACTGACCGACAGCGCTACCGGCAAGGTGCGCTTCAATCTGGACCTGGCGCGACTGGACCCGGCGATCGAGAAGGTTGCACTGACCGCAACCATCCACGAGAACAAGGCCAGTTTCGATAAGGTCTCGCGTTTGCAGGTGAGCATCAGCGGCGGTCTTGAGGCGGCTATTTCCACCTCTGGCATGCAGGAAACCGCACTGATTCTCGGTGAGTTCTATCTGCGTCAGGGCGCCTGGAAATTCCGCTGCGTTGCTCAGGGCTTTGCTGGCGGCCTGGAGCCACTGGCGAAGAACTTCGGGGTTGAAGTGGCGGCTCCCGAGGTGCAGCCTCCAGCTCCAGCTCCAGCTCCAGCTCCAGCTCCAGCTCCAGCTCCAGCTCCAGCTCCGGCACCTGCGGCCAAGCCCACGGTCAGCCTGAGCAAGATCACGCTGGACAAGACGCGCGCCTCGATCAGCCTGGAAAAGACCAGTGCCGGTTTTGGCGAGATTCGCGTCAACCTGAACTGGAACCGCCGCAGCGAAGGTTCGGGCGGTTTTTTCTCGCGGCTCAAAAGCAATGCCATCGATCTCGATGTCGGCTGCCTGTTCGAGCTGCAGGACGGTTACAAGGGCGCGGTGCAGGCGCTGGGCAATGCCTTCGGTTCGCTGCAGGAAGAGCCGTACATCAAGCTGATGGGCGACGACCGTACCGGTTCTGTCAGTGAGGGCGAGTGGTTGCATATCAATGGCAGCCACTGGAGCAAGATTCGCCGGATCCTGATCTACGCCTTCATTTACGAGGGCGCGCCGAACTGGAAGGAAACCGACGGGGTGATCACGATCCACGTGCCAGGCCAGCCACCGATCGAGGTGCGTCTGAACGAGGAGGGCGGTCGCCAGGGCATGTGTGCGATCGCCCTGCTGGAAAACGACAACGGCGCGGTCAAGGTGACTCGCCGGGTTGATTTCCATAACGGCCACAGCAATATGGACAAGGCTTACAACTGGGGTATGCGCTGGGCGGCTGGCTCGAAGTGAATGTCGTTGATGTCAGTGCGTGCCTCTAAAAACGTAGGCGAGGCAGCCAGCGCCAGGCGAAATCAGGCTAAAAAGCGGAGCTTACGGGTTGTAAGTGAGCACTTTTAGCCTGATTTCAACAACGCGATGGCCACGCAGGTAGTTTTTAGAGGTGCCCACGTGGATTCCGTAATTAAGAGTGTTGGGGCGGCCGTGCCGCTCCAAAGGGGGATAGAATGCTGGACTGGTTGAAAAGCAATGCAACAGCGGCGCGTGACAAACTCGCCTCTGAGGTCTCGAAGTACAAGAACCGCGAATTCCTTGATGCGGTTGTGTCGGGATGTGCGCTGGTCGCGGCTGCTGATGGTGATATCAGCTCCGCCGAGAAGCAGAAGATGGCGGGTTTCATCCAGAACTCCCAGGAACTCAAAGCCTTTGACATGAAAGATGTCATCAAGGCCTTCCAGGATGCTTGCTCCAAGTTCGAATTCGATGTCGAGATCGGTCGTGCCGAAGCACTCAAGACCATTGGCAAGATCAAGAACAAGGAAGATGCTGCGCGTCTGTTGATTCGCGTCTGCTGCGCCATTGGTGGTGCCGACGGCAGTTTCGAAGAAAGCGAGCGCCAGGTGTGCCGGATCATTTGTCGCGAACTGGGCCTGAACCCGGCCGACTTCGATCTGTAATCTATATCCCTCGAGGTACTCTGTTAAATGGAAAGCAGCACTGCTATCGGCTTCCCGCCCCTGACAATGACCGTATTTATCGGTCTTGCCGTTGGCGCGATGATCATCGACCTCTTTTCGCACCGCGGCAACAAGCCGATCACCCTGACCCAGGCCTCCCTGTGGTCGATCTTCTGGGTCGCCATCTCGGTGGCGTTCGGCGTGTTCCTGTACTTCCAGCACGGCTCAGAAGTTTCGACCCTGTTCTTTACCGGCTATGCGCTGGAAAAAGTCCTCAGTGTCGACAACCTGTTTGTGTTCATGGCCCTGTTCGCCTGGTTCAAGATTCCCGATGGCCTGCGTCATCGTGTTCTGTACTGGGGCATCATGGGCGCCATTGTGTTCCGCGGCATCTTCGTGGCCATCGGTACCGGCCTGCTGGCCCTGGGCCCATGGGTCGAAGTGGTGTTTGCGATCATCGTTGCCTGGACCGCAATCATGATGTTGCGTGCCGGCGATGACGACGACGAAGAGATCGACTACTCGCAGCACATGGCTTACCGCTTCGCCAAGAAACTGTTCCCGGTCTGGCCAAAGCTGCACGGCCACAACTTCTTCGTGCGCCGTTCGGTACTCGAAGAAGAGATCAAGAAGCCTGAAAACGCCGGTATCACTCTGGCGGCCAAAGGTGCTCTGTTTGCAACCCCACTGTTTCTGTGTGTGGTTGTGGCCGAGATCTCCGACGTGCTGTTCGCTTTCGACTCGGTACCGGCGATCATCGCTGTCAGCCGTGAGCCGCTGATCGTCTACTCGGCGATGCTGTTCGCAATCCTGGGCCTGCGTACCCTGTACTTCGTCCTCGAAGCACTCAAGCGCTACCTGGTGCACCTGGAAAAAGCAGTTATTGCGTTGCTGTTCTTCATCGCCTTCAAACTGGGTCTGAACGCAACCGATCACATCTTCGGCCACGGCTACGGCATCAGCCCGAACACCAGCCTGATCGTCGTCATGGTTGTACTGGCCATCGGTATTCTGGCCAGCGTACTGTTCCCGGCCAAAGACGAAGAACCGGCTGCAAAAGCGTAAATACTGGAAAAAGGAGATTACCCAATCATGGCTTTGACTCTGCAAAAAGGTGGCAACCTTTCGCTGTCCAAGACTGACCCGAGCCTGACCAATGTGTTGATCGGCCTGGGCTGGGATCCACGCGCCACCGACGGTCAGGAGTTCGATCTGGACGCCAGTGCTTTTCTGATCGGCGCCAGTGGCAAGGTCCGCAGTGAAGCGGATTTCATTTTCTACAACCAGCTCAAGAGCGCTGATGGCTCCGTCGAGCACACCGGTGACAACCGTACCGGTGCCGGTGACGGCGACGACGAAGTGATCAAGGTCGACCTGAGCCGCGTACCGGCCGACGTCGAGAAAGTCGTGTTCGTGGTCACCATCCATGACGCCGATTCGCGCAAGCAGAACTTCGGTCAGGTGGGTGGTTCGTTCATTCGCGTGGTCAACGAGAAAAGCGGCAGCGAGATCGTACGTTACGACCTGGCTGAAGATGCCTCGACCGAAACCGCCATGCTGTTCGCCGAACTGTACCGCAACAATGGCGAGTGGAAATTCCGCGCTGTCGGCCAGGGTTATGCCGGTGGCCTGCGCGCTGTTGCCAACAATCTCGGCCTGAATTTCTGATTCAGGCTTTATCTGTATTCACTGGAGGAACACGCAAATGGCTGTAAGTCTGAGCAAAGGCGGCAACGTCTCTCTGTCCAAAGAAGCTCCTGGTCTGTCGGAAATCACTGTTGGCCTGGGCTGGGACCCTCGCGTGACTGACGGTACCGAGTTCGACCTCGACGCTTCGATCTTCGTCGTTGGTGAAAATGGCAAGGTGCTGAACGACAGCGGCTTCATTTTCTACAACAACAAGAAGTCGGCTGATGGCTCGGTCGAGCACTTGGGCGACAACCGCTCCGGCGCTGGCGAAGGCGACGACGAGTCGGTACTGGTCAAGCTGACCGGCCTGGCTGCCGACGTGAAGAAGCTGGTGTTCGCTGTGACCATCCACGACGCCGATGCACGCAAGCAGAGCTTCGGTCAGGTTTCCAACGCCTACATCCGCGTTGTGAACAAGGCTGACGGCAAGGAAATCGCCCGTTACGACCTGTCGGAAGATGCTTCCACCGAAACCGCGATGATCTTCGGTGAGCTGTATCGTCACAACGACGAGTTCAAGTTCA
This sequence comes from Pseudomonas sp. StFLB209, assembly GCF_000829415.1. Taxonomy (NCBI): domain Bacteria; kingdom Pseudomonadati; phylum Pseudomonadota; class Gammaproteobacteria; order Pseudomonadales; family Pseudomonadaceae; genus Pseudomonas; species Pseudomonas sp. StFLB209. The sequence continues at coordinate 3,150,842 of NZ_AP014637.1, forward strand.
AGGCCATCGGCCAGGGCTTCGCCGGCGGCCTCAAGCCACTGGCTGAAGCTCATGGTGTATCGATCGGCTGATCCTGATCGGTAAACAAAAACCGCCATCTTCGATGGCGGTTTTTTTATTAGAGAATTCCTGCGCTTTTGGCCGCCTTCAGCCAGTCAGGAAACTCCTCCATCAGCAGGTCATAGAGTTTCTCTTCAGCAATCTCGTCCAGTCGGTCGAGGGCGAAGAAATTGCAGTTATCCACCACTCGGCCTTCCATGTCGTCGAGCTTCTCCAGAACCCCGTAACCATGCCCGCCCAGGCCGACAAACTGCCAGAAGATCGGTAGCCTGGCGGCTTCGCTCATCAGTTTGATGATCTCGCGGTTCTGCGATACGCCGCCATCGCTGATGAACAGGATATACACCGGGGTACGGTCGCCAGACTGCTTGTAGAAGTCGATCACCTGACGCATGACCTTGGGTTCGTTATTGACCCGTGAACCCAGTTCCCAGTCGCGCCAGCCGCCATGGTCGGTCTTGATGAAATCGCGGAAGTTGCTCAAGGTGACCGGCGTCAAGCGCATTGGCTTTGCGGCAAAGGCCCAGCAATCCAGCGCGCCGTCATCGTCAAAATGCACTGCCAGCGGCAACAGACGGTCAACGACTTCCTGGACATGGCCTCTGGAGTACTGGCCGTTCATGGAGCCGGAAGCATCCAGCACCAGCCCGACCCGGGCGCGGGTATCGGTCAACTGCGCCTTTTCCAGACTGACCTGGGCTTTCTTGGCCAGGCTGACCAGTTGTGGAGCCGCCTCGGCCACTTTCTTTTCCAGAGAAATTTTCGCGGCCGCCACGACAGGTGCCGGCGCCGGAGCAGGCTCATCGGCGACCTCGCCGCCAAAATGCACCACCAGGGCATCGAGCCCTGCGTTGTAGCCCTGCAGGTTGGAAGCCAGCCGCCACTCACCGTTCTTGCGATACAGGTCAATGACCATGATCGCTTTTTCGGCGTTGAAGCTGCTGCCGGAGAACTCGCCGCGGGCAACCTCGCGACCCGCCTGGCCGATACTGAAGTGGCTGGCGCGGATCTGCTGCATGGTGCCTGCACCATCGATCGAGGCGGTGAACACCAGCCGATCAATGCTGGCCGGCAGGCTGCTCAGGTTCAGGCGAAACTCATTGCCTTGCTGCTGGATGCTATTGCACGGGCTGGCCGGCTGATTGAAGAAGATCATGTAGCGATCATCTGACAGCTTGCCGTTGGCGTCGACGCCGAAGCACACATAGTCAATGACATGTGGCGAGTCGATGGCGAGGGTCAGGGTCAATGTCTGGCCCGAGATCAGGTTCGACAGCGGGACACGTTGTCCTTGGGAAATCAGCATGGCGCCTCCTGGAGTTTGACGTGGACGTTTGACTGCAGCGATCAGCGTTCGCTGCGGCCCACACTGCCAGCCGGCAGGGCCGCCAGCATGCGTCCGGCCAGGCGCGAGAAGGGCAGGCTCTGCAGCCAGACGGTGCCGGGACCGGTCAGGCGGGCGAAAAACACGCCTTCGCCACCGAACAGCATCGACTTGATACCGCCGACCATGCGGATGTCGTAATCGACGTTCTGGGTCATGGCTGCCAGGCAACCGGTGTCGACATCCAGCGATTCCCCAGGTGCCAGCTCGATACGCCTTACCGTACCGCCGGTATGCACGAACACCCAGCCGTCACCTTCGAGTTTCTGCAGGATGAAGCCTTCACCGCCGAACAGCCCGGTGAGGATCTTTTTCTGGAACTGGATGCCGATGGACACGCCCTTGGCCCCGGCCAGAAAGCTGTCTTTCTGGCACACCAGCTTGCCGCCGAAATCGCGCAGGTTGAGCGGCAGAATGGTGCCGGGGTAGGGTGCCGCGAAGGCCACCCGGCCTTTGCCTGCGCCCTGTTGCGAGAACACCGTGGTGAACAGGCTTTCGCCGGTGAGCATGCGCTTGCCGGCACCGAACAATGAACCGAGTAGCCCGGAGGACTGACTGCTGCCGTCGCCGAAGATGGTTTCCATCTGTACGTCGCAGGTCTTGTACATCATCGCCCCGGCTTCGGCCACGGCGCTTTCACCACGGTCCAGTTCAAGCTCGACGAACTGCGTCTCGCTGCCGTACAGCTTGAAGTCAACGCCCTCGGTCACTGCCAGGGCGCCATAACCACTGGAGGCGCCAGACGCCGGGCTGGCTGCCGCTGGAACCGGTTGGGCGGAGGGCTGTGCGGGCGGTGCACTGTGCGGCGGCACTGCAGTGGGCCGAGGCTGCAGCATGTCAGCAGTCGGGTCGGGGAAAGGCGTGATGCCGTCCTTTTTCACGGCACGCACCTGTGGCACCTGATAAATCGGCTGCCAATCGGCCATGCCTGCGGTCCAGCACCAGGCGCCTGGTGCTTCCCGGGCAATCAGTCGAGCCGCTGCGTCATCCATCGGGCCCAACTGCTTGCCCGCATTCACTACGAACCACTGTTGCATGGTGCTGACTCCTGCTATAGATGCGATGGCTGCCTTACAGGCTCAGACGCATGGACAGGTCCACCGCCTTGACATCCTTGGTCATCGAGCCGATAGAGATATAGTCCACCCCCGTTTCTGCAATCACCCGCAAGGTCTGCTCGCTGATGCCGCCGCTGGCTTCGAGCTTGGCGCGGCCATTGTTCAGGCGCACCGCTTCGCGCATGTCATCCAGGCTCAGCTCGTCGAGCATGATGATATCGGCGCCGGCGTCCAGCGCTTCGCGCAGCTCATCAAGGCTCTCGACTTCCACCTCGACCGGTTTGCCTGGCGCGATCTTGTGTGCGGCCGCAACGGCCTGAGGGATGCCGCCGCAGGCGGCGATGTGGTTTTCCTTGATCAGGAATGCATCGTAAAGGCCGATGCGGTGGTTATGGCAGCCACCGCAGGTAACTGCATATTTTTGTGCCAGACGCAGGCCCGGCAGGGTCTTGCGGGTGTCGAGCAATTGCACTTGGGTGCCGTTTACCAGGTCGGCGAAGAACCGCGCGCGGGTGGCGACACCGGACAACAGCTGCAGGAAGTTCAGCGCACTGCGTTCACCGGTGAGCAATGAACGGGCCGGCCCCTCAAGATGAAACAGAATCTGGTCAGCGTTGACCCGGTCACCGTCGGCAACTTGCCAGTGCACTGCAACCCGTGGATCAAGCTGGCGGAACACGGTATCGACCCAGGCCGTGCCGGATATCACCGCATTATCGCGAGAAATGATCGTGGCCTTGGCCAGACGGCTCTCCGGGATCAACTGGGCAGTGATGTCGCCGCTGCCGACATCCTCAAGCAACGCACGACGGACGTTGGCTTCGATTTCAGCGGTCAGGGCAGCAAGTCGTACATTCGGCATAGCGGGCTCCACTCACAAAGTCGGCCGAGTATAAGGCACGCCACTGCCGCTACCCACCCATGGCAGGCCTTGACCGGCGATTTTTTGCCGGGGCGGCGCATGACAGTTGGTCGGTTTCAGGGCGCTGTTTGCGACAGATCAGCAAATTTGTGGTCTACGGGGGGAGGCAGGGATTCCCCTATGGAATTGCGAACGGATCTTGCAAGATAATCACGACTTGTAATTGACGTCATGAGATTGACATTGGTTGTGGGTTTGAGCTGCCAAGGCCGAGCGCAGTCGTTTCACACAGCCTCTGCGGGTGTAACGCCAGCAGTTTCCAGGTGCACCCGAGAGCCAATTCCTGTCAGGAGATACAATGCAAAGCGACGAAAAGGTTGTGCCACTGAGCAAAGCGGTGCCGTTGCAGGCGACCCAGACGCCATTGGCTCGCTTGCCTGTCGTGTTGTTGCAGGTGCGCGACAAGGCTGCGCAGCAGCTCAAGGACGCCTTGCAGAGGCTGTTTGACAATGCTGACGACACCCTCTTCGAGATGGCTGATCGGGCGCGTAACAACAGCGAGCAGAACCACTTCTTCGAGGCCATGCGTGATCTGCGCCTCAAGCGCAAGAGCATCGAGCGAACCTTCGTCGACAAGTTCTACGAAGCGTTTCTGGTTCTGGGCCAGTACCAGGTCGCCGAGCCTGTGCTGCCGGGGCCAGTGGTCTTCGACAAGCTGGAACTGGTCAATAATGACGATCTGGAGCGCACCGTGGCGGTTGATGCCATGGTGACCAAGGTCATGAGCCGCGACAGCCTGGCCCTTGGTCAGTTGACCGCGCGCCTGAACCAGTTGGTCCCCCAGCCCATCACCGACCAGAGCAATCCGCTGGGGCCTATGCTGCTGTGCGATTTCTTTCTGCAATCGGCGCGCAGCTTCGGGGTGGAAATTCGGGTCAAGCTGATCATCCTCAAGCTGTTCGAGAGATACGTTCTGGCCGATGCCGATCAGCTGTACGCAGAAGCCAACCAGTTGTTGATCGCCACGGGCATCCTGCCTGACATGAAAGCCCTGCCGGCGCGGCGCATGACCGATCGCGGGCAGCGCGAGCAGCGTACTGCGCGGCTGGAAGATCCGGCGCTGGTTCAGGCTACCGAGAAGCTCGACAAAGGCGTTCAGGAAGTCTTCGAGGCAATGCAGGAACTGCTGGCGCATCTGCGTGGCAGCCTGGCACCTCGGCATGATTCCAATGCCGAAATCCGGCCGATTTCCAGTCAGGACCTGCTGCGCCTGTTGTCGCACCTGCAGCAGTACGTACCGTCTGGCGAGGAGGTCGAAGACTTCGACCTGCGTCAGCAGCTTGAACAACTGCTGACCCGCGTCAGTGTGCGCAGCGGCAAGTCACGGATCGTCGGTGGCGGCGATGAAGACGTTATCAACCTGATCTCGATGCTGTTCGAATTCATCCTGGACGACCGTAATCTGCCGTCTTCGCTGCGTGCGCTGATCGGCCGGTTACAGATCCCGATGCTCAAGGTCGCGGTGCTCGACAAAAGCTTTTTCAGCCGTGGCAGCCATCCGGCGCGTCGTCTGCTCAACGAGATCGCGTCTGCCGCGCTGGGCTGGGGCGGGCGTGATGACTATCAGCGTGATTCGCTGTACCTGCGGGTCGAGCATATCGTCCAGCGGCTGCTCAATGACTTTGTCGACGACACGGCGATCTTCTCCGAGCTGTTGGCGGATTTCCTCGCCTTTACCAGTGATGAGCGGCGCCGCAGCGAGTTGCTTGAACAACGCACCCGCGATGCCGAAGAAGGCCGTTCGCGAGCTGAGTTGGCCCGTCAGCGTGTGCAGCAGGAGCTGAACCTTCGGCTGCTGGGCCGAACCCTGCCGCAGGTTGTTGTGCGCCTGCTTCAGGAAGCCTGGAGCAAGGTGCTGCTGCTGACCTGCCTCAAGCACGGTGAGGTCTCCCAGGAATGGCAGGCCGGCCTTGATGCCGTGGACGATCTGATCTGGAGCGTCGAGCCGCACGAGGAACCCGAGGCCCGCCAGCGTTTGCTTGAGCAGGTCCCGGGGCTGCTCAAGGTGTTGCGCGAAGGGCTGGCCAGTGCGGCCTTCGACCCTTTTGCCACCAGCGAATTTTTCAGCCAGCTGGAAGTGCTGCACATGCAGGCACTGCAGCGTCTGTCGCGGCATCAGCAGGGGGCGACCGAAGCGCCGCTGGCCACTGATGACGCTGCGCCGATGATCAATGTGGTCGAGGAAATCGTCCTCATTGCGCCGGAAGAACACCTGTTCAGCGAGCCGCTGCAGTCATTGCCCGTCGATGACGCCGGTCTGCTGCAGGTCAACCGGCTTAATGTCGGGATGTGGGTCGAGATTCAGGAGGATGAAGAGCACAAGTTGCGTTGCAAGCTGGCCGCCATCGTCGAGCCGGGTGGCCGCTATGTGTTCGTCAACCGCACTGGCATGAAGGTCCTGGAAAAGACCCGTATGGGCCTGGCGGTGGAGTTCCGCCGCGGCTCGGTGCGGGTGCTGGACGATTCCTTGTTGTTTGACCGTGCGCTGGCCTCGGTCATGGGCAACCTGCGCAGGGGCAAGGGCGCCTGAACACAAGTGGAGGGCGTTCTGCAACTGTCGCAAAACGCCTTGGCAAGGGCATACTGGCGGCTGTCCAAACGTCCATCAAGGAGTGTTCATGCAACTGGACTCCGCAAGCGGTTGGTGTCGCGGGATCAACCACTGCCCGTCGCCCAACTTCAATGCGCGGCCCGCAGGCGAAATCTCGCTGCTGGTAATCCACAATATCAGCCTGCCGCCCGCCTGTTTCAAGACCGGCCATGTCCAGGCCTTGTTCCAGAACCGTCTGGACCCAGGCGCGCATCCGTATTTCGAAGGCATTGCCGAACTGCGTGTTTCAGCGCACTTTCTCATCGAGCGTGATGGTGAAGTCAGCCAGTTCGTGTCTTGTCTGGAGCGTGCCTGGCACGCCGGAGTGTCAAGCTTCGAGGGGCGTGAGGGCTGTAATGACTTTTCCATCGGCATCGAGCTGGAAGGCACCGACGATCAGCCTTTCACCGATCTGCAATATACGGCGCTGGTCGAGCTGACCCGGCAACTGCGCCAGGCCTGGCCGGGCATCACCGTCGAGCGTATCTGCGGGCATAGTGATATCGCCCCGCAGCGCAAGACCGATCCGGGGCCGTGCTTCGACTGGGAGCGTTTTCGACAGGCTGTGCAGCAGGTGTGTGGGGGTAACGAATGAGTTTTCTGGTGTTGTTGCTGGCAATTGTGATCGAAAAATTTTCTGCTCTGCGCCGACAGGTCCAGCGTGACGATGCCTGGCTCAAGCAATTGGCACGGCTCGAAGCGGCGCCGCGTACCGCGCGGCAGCCCTGGCTGGTACTGGCGCTGGTCGTATTGCTGCCGGTGCTGGTGTTGCACCTGGCCATGCTGATCATTGGTTCGGTTGCCTACGGCTGGATGCTGTTGCCGGTGCACCTGCTGGTGTTGATCTACAGCCTGGGCCGCGGTGATGTGCTCGCCGCATTGGGGCCGTTTCGTGATGCATGCCGACGCGGTGATGTGCAGGCGGCGGTGCATGTCGCCGAACGGGATCTGCACGTCCAGGCCGACAATGAACAGCAACTGATCTTCGGTGTGCAGGCGCAACTGCTGTGGCAGGCCTACCAAGGCTTTTTCGCGGTAATTTTCTGGTATGCCCTGCTCGGTCCCGTGGCTGCGCTGGCGTATCGCTTGCTGGCGCTGAGCGCCGAGAAGGCCAGCAGCAAGCCAGTGGCTGAGCGTGCCGGGCAATTGTGCCATGCCTTCGACTGGATCCCGGTACGCCTGCTGGCGGCCAGCTTCGCGCTGGTCGGCAACTTTGCCGCCGTCAGCCGGGAACTGTTGCAGGAACTGCTGAACTGGAACATCAGCGCGGCGCGTCTGGTCGCCCGCATCGGCTGTGTGGCCAGTGAAGTACCGGCGCCGACTGTCGGGATCAGTGCGGTCAACAGCCTGGATCTGATCTGGGAGTTGCTGGTGCGCTCGGCCGTTGTCTGGTACGCAGGTTTTGCCCTGTGGACGCTGCTGTTCTGAGTCACTGCCGCGGTGTTTGAACCTGGCTGGCCCAGCCCAGTATCTGCATGGCATTGGCGGTGCTGGCCTGGGCCAGTTGCTCGGCGCTGATGCCTATCAGCTCTGCCAGCGCCCGGCAGATATCGGGCAGGTATTGCGGGCTGTTACGCTGATGCGCATGCATGGCCGGCGCCATGTCCGGTGCGTCGGTCTCCAGCACCAGGCTGTCGAGCGGTAGCTGCGGCAGCACCCGATGCATGCGCAGCGCCTGCGGCCAGGTGGCGGCGCCGCCCAGGCCCAGCTTGTAACCCAGCCTGATGTACTCCCGGGCTTGTTCGATACTGCCGGCGAAGGCGTGCACGATACCGCTGCGTTTGAGTTTGTAGCGCTTGAGGGTGGCGATTACTTCGGCATGGCTGCGGCGCACGTGCAGCAGCACCGGCAGATCAACATCCGCAGCCAGGCCCAGTTGCGCTTCGAATAGCGCTTGCTGACGCTGACGATCAAGCTCGGGCAAAAAGAAGTCCAGGCCGATTTCACCCACCGCGCACAACTGCCCATGGCCTTTGAGGCGCGTCAGCCAGTCGCCCAGCTCGTTGAGGTGTTGCGGCCGGTGTTCGTCGAGATACACCGGATGCAGGCCAAAGGCCGCGTACAGCGCCGGATTGGCTAGGCACAGTTCCCACAGCCGCTGCCAATTGCGTTGATAGACCCCAAGCACCACCATGCGCTGCACGCCTAGACTCAGGCTGTGGCGCAGCACCGCCGCGCGGTCGGCGTCAAACTCTGGAAAGTCCAGATGGGTGTGGGTATCGATCAACTGCACGCTCAGACCTCGCCAATCCGCTGCTTGAACGTGCGCGGTATGGCGTGTACGCCGGGCTGGTAGTGTTCCTGCTCGATGGCGCTCAGGGCCAGTTCCAGCGCCTTGTCGGCGATCAACTGGTGTTGCTGAGCCATGGCGTTGACCGGCAGCGGCAGGAAATCCAGCAACTGGGTGTCGCCAAAGGTGCCCAGATGCGGTGTCGCATGGCGCGGCAGGGCATCAAATACCCCTTGCAACAGCACGTAGGAGGTGGTCACCAGCGCGTCAGGCAGGTGTCCGAGGCGTTGCAGCAGTTCCTCGGTCAGGCGTTGTCCGCAGGCGCGGCTAAACGCATCACCCTGTTCAATGATGACCTGGCCGCTGAAGCCTTCCAGCGCCTGACTGAAACCGGCCGCCCGTTCGCGGCTGACGCTCAGTTCCGGGCGTGCGCCGATCAGGGCGATGTGCTGCGGGCGGGTCTTGAGCAGGCTTTGGGTCAGTTGCTGGCTGGCTTGCTGGTCATCGCTGACCACTGAGCAGAACAGCTCACGGTCCATCTCGCGGTCGATGGCAATGATCGGTATGCCCTGGCTTTGCAACTGGCGGTAGCTATCATCACTGGCCGGCAAGCCGCTGGCGACCAGCAGCGCGTCGCAGCGGCGGGCGCGGAACAATTGCAGCAATTGCAGCTCACTGAGCGGGTCATCGTCGGAGCTGGCGACCAGTAACTGGTAGCCACGGGCGCGGGCACCTTGTTCCAGCAGCTTGGCAATGCGTGCGTAGCTGGGGTTTTCCAGGTCCGGAAGGATGAAGCCCAGGGTGCGACTGTGCCGGCTGCGCAAGCCTGCCGCCTGGGGGTTGGGGCGAAAGTCGTGTTGTTCGACCACCGCCCGCACTCGCTCCACAGTGGCCGGGCTGATGCGTTGTTGCTCAGCCTTGCCGTTGATCACATAGCTGGCGGTCGTGACTGAAACCCCTGCCAGACGCGCGATATCACTAAGTTTCACCGAAGATTCCTTTGTCTTGGTTGCCTCATGGCCGCAGGGATTCTCTCCCAAGCGGCGTGATCTTTACAGCAGACCATGGGTGACGACGAATGCTCGAACTATTTGACGAGCGTCGCAGCGAATCGGCCCGGTGGGCTTCAACCTGTGCAAAGAATCGAGTAATGTGCCGCATAAGTTTAGATTAAACGTTTCAGCAGGCAAGTTTTTACGTTAATCACTTATCGCTGAAACTGTCAGGCGGACGGTGAATCTGTTCTCTACGCTGTCGGTATTTGTGCAACAGAATTTCTAAAACAAGAATCAAGCGGCGTATTGGCGCCAAACAGGAGTCAGGCATGCTCGAACTCGCTCTGGAGCAGATTTCCATGGCCCAGGTGGCAGCGGACAAATCCGCAGCCCTGCAACTGTTGGCCGATCATCTGGTGGCTGACGGTCTGGTTGCCCCTGGGTATCTTCAAGGCTTGCAAGATCGCGAGCAACAGGGCTCGACCTTTCTGGGGCAGGGTATTGCCATCCCTCACGGCACCCCGCAGACCCGTGATCAGGTGCACACCACCGGGGTGCGTCTGATGCAGTTTCCCGAGGGGGTGGACTGGGGCGATGGGCAGATCGTCTATCTGGCGATCGGTATCGCGGCCACCTCCGATGAGCACCTGCGCCTGCTGCAATTATTGACCCGGGCGCTGGGCGAAGATGATCTGGGACCGTCATTGTGTGCCGCCAGAACGCCAGAGGATCTGCTCAAGCTATTGCAAGGCGCCCCGCAGGAACTGGCCCTGGATGCGCAGATGATCAGCCTGGGCCTGTCGGTGGAGGATTTCGAAGAGCTGGTCTGGCGGGGCGCGCGGTTATTGCGCAAGGCCGATTGTGTCAATAACGGTTTTGCCGCAATCCTGCAGCAGGTCGAAGCCCTGCCACTGGGTGACGGCCTGTGGTGGTTGCACAGTGAGCAGACCGTCAAGCGTCCGGGGCTGGCGTTTGTAACCCCGGACAAGCCTCTGCGCTACCTGGGCCAGCCGTTGACTGGCTTGTTCTGTCTGGCCAGCCTGGGCGAGGCGCACCAGGCGCTGCTTGAGCGTCTATGTGCCTTGCTGATTGAGGGCCGTGGCCAGGAACTGGGCCAGGCCACCAATAGCCGCACGGTGTTGCAGGCGCTGGGGGGGCAGGTGCCGCCCGAGTGGCCTGCTGCACAGATCGTTCTGGCCAACGCCCACGGTCTGCATGCCCGGCCAGCCAAAGCGTTGGCGCAACTGGCCAAGGGCTTTGATGGCGAGATTCGCGTGCGGGTACTGGAAAGTGCCGAAACCGCGGTGTCGGCGAAGAGCCTCAGCAAGCTGCTGAGCCTGGGGGCCCGCCGTGGCCAGACCCTGGAGTTCGTGGCTGAGCCGAGTATTGCCAGCGATGCCTTACCGGCGTTGCTGGCGGCTGTGGAGCAGGGCTTGGGCGAGCAGGTCGAGCCGCTGGCTGCCGTACCTGCAGCTGCGCCCGTGTTGCAGGCGGCTACGCCTCTTAGCGTAGCGGCGCCGTCGGCCGGTGCCGTGATCGCTGCGGTGGCGGCGTCACCGGGCATTGCCTTGGGGCCGGCCCATGTGCAGGTAACGCCGACCTTCGACTACCCGCAGCAAGGCCAATCGCCGGCTGCCGAGCGCGAGCGTCTGCACAACGCCCTGGCTCAGGTGCGCGACGAGCTCGGCCAACTGATTCAGCGCAGCCAGGCCAAGGCGATCAGCGAGATTTTTGTTACCCATCAGGAAATGCTCGACGACCCGGAACTGAGCGCCGAGGTATTGCGATGCCTGGACAGCGGTGCCAGCGCCGCCGCCGCCTGGGATGGCGTTATCGAGTCGGCGGCCTCGCGCCAGGAAGCACTCAATGACGCCCTGCTCGCCGAGCGGGCTGCTGACCTGCGCGACGTCGGTCGGCGGGTGCTTGGCCATCTGTGCGGTGTGCGGCAGGTCGCCGAACCGCAGCAACCTTATGTGCTGGTGATTGATGAGGTTGGCCCGTCCGATGTGGCGCGCCTCGACCCGCAACGGGTAGCCGGCATTCTTACCGCACGCGGTGGCGCCACGGCGCATAGCGCGATTGTCGCTCGTGCGCTGGGCATTACCGCGCTGGTGGGCGCCGGTGAGCAGGTGCTGTTGATCGAGCCGGGCACGCCGTTGCTGCTCGATGCGCAACGTGGCCGCCTGACCGTGGCACCGGATCAGGCTGTGGTGCAGCGCGCCCTTGATGAGCGTGACGCCCGCGAGCAGCGCCTCAAGGCTGCCTTCGCTGCACGCTTTGAGCCGGCCCAGACCCGCGACGGTCATCGGGTTGAGGTCTGTGCGAACATCGGCGACAGCAGCGGCACACCGGCAGCCGTGGAGCAGGGTGCTGAGGGTATTGGCCTGTTGCGTACCGAGCTGTTGTTCATGGCTCATGACCAGGCGCCGGACGAAGCGACCCAAGAACTCGAATACCGGCGGGTGCTGGATGATCTGGGCGGCCGTGCGCTGGTGGTGCGCACGCTGGATGTTGGCGGCGACAAACCGCTGCCGTACTGGCCCATCGACAAGGAAGAGAACCCGTTCCTCGGCGTGCGCGGCATCCGTTTGACCTTGCAGCGCCCGCAGATCATGGAGGCGCAATTGCGTGCCCTGCTGCGCGCTGCCGATAACCGTGCGCTGCGGATCATGTTCCCGATGGTCGGCAGTGTCGAAGAATGGCGTCAGGGCCGCGACATGGTTGAGCGCCTGCGCCGCGAGATTCCGGTCAGCGATCTGCAAGTGGGCATCATGGTCGAGGTGCCATCTGCCGCCCTGCTGGCCCCGGTACTGGCCCAGGAGGTGGACTTCTTCAGCGTAGGCACTAATGACCTGACCCAGTACGCGCTGGCCATCGACCGGGGTCACCCGACGTTGTCAGCCCAGGCCGACGGCCTGCACCCGGCGGTCCTGCAATTGATCGACATGACCGTCAAGGCGGCGCATGCCCAAGGCAAGTGGGTCGGCGTGTGTGGCGAGCTGGCCGCCGATCCGCTGGCCGTGCCGGTGCTGGTCGGTCTTGGGGTGGATGAGCTGAGCGTTGCGGCGCGCAGCATTGCCGAGGTCAAGGCCTGCGTGCGCGAACTCAGCCTGTCGAGCGCTCAGGCACTGGCCCGGGAGGCGCTGAAAGCCAGCAGCGCCACACACGTGCGTACACTGGTGGAGGCTCTCTGAATGGCGCGGATTCTGACCGTTACTCTCAATCCGGCACTGGACCTGACCGTCCAGCTGGGGCAACTGCGTATCGGCGAGGTCAATCGCAGCGAGGCGATGCACACCCATGCGGCGGGCAAAGGGCTCAACGTCGCCCAGGTGTTGGCTGATCTGGGCCATCAGCTGACCGTGTCGGGGTTTCTTGGCCTGGATAACCCTCAGGCGTTTGATCGATTGTTCGAGCAACGCGGCTTTGTCGATGCGTTTGTCCGGGTGCCGGGCGAGACGCGCAGCAATCTCAAGCTGGCCGAAGCCGATGGGCGAATCACCGATATCAACGGGCCGGGTCTTGAGGTCGGTAGCGAGGCGCAGCATGCGCTGTTTGAGCGTATCGAGCGGATCGCCAGACAGTTCGACGCGGTGGTGGTGGCCGGCAGCCTGCCGCGCGGCGTAACGCCACAGTGGTTGCAACGCTTGCTGGGCATGCTCAACAAGCAGGGTGTCAAAGTGGCCCTCGACACCAGTGGCGAGGCGCTGCGCGCCGGTCTGCAAGCTGCGCCGTGGCTGATCAAGCCCAACACCGAAGAGCTGGCCCAGGTGCTTGCTGTGCCGCTTGACTCCGTTGCCGCGCAGACGGCGGCGGCCCGCGAGCTGCAGCGCCACGGTATCGAGCATGTGGTGATTTCCCAGGGTGGCGAGGGGCTGTGCTGGTTCCGCGCTGGCGCAGCGCTGCATGCGCGACCGCCCAAGGTTCGTGTGGCCAGTACGGTGGGGGCCGGTGACTCATTGCTGGCGGGGCTGTTACACGGCCTGCTAAATGGCCATGAGCCGCAACAGGCGCTGCGCACCGCCACGGCAGTCGCGGCGTTGGCGGTGACCCAGATCGGGTTCGGCATCAGCGATGCCGCACAACTTGAATCGTTGGCGAGCGGCGTGACCGTGCGCAGCCTGAGCGAAGAATAACAAGAGGAAAGGGTAATGAAATTAGCCATAGTCACGGCCTGCCCCAACGGCAAGATCAGCAGCGTACTCAGCGCCCGCTTGCTGGACGCGGCAGCCCAGCGCCTGGGTTGGTCGACCTGCGTCGAGGTGGTCGACCCGCACAAGCCGCAGCGTTGTCTGTCGGCGCAAGACATCGAGCAGGCCGATCTGGTGGTTGCCGTGTACACCGGCCCTCTGGATCTGAGCCGGTTTGCCGGCAAACGCTTATACCAGGCTGCGCCCGCTCAGGCGTTGCAGGATGCCGAAGGGTTTCTCAAGGGCGCCGCCGCGCAGGCACAACCTTTCCAGCCGGCGAGCAGCCCGGCGGCGGCCGTGCAGTCAGCCGCGCAGGGCGCGCGTATTGTGGCCATCACCGCCTGCCCGACCGGCGTGGCGCACACCTTCATGGCCGCCGAGGCCTTGCAACAGGCTGCCAAACGCCTGAACCACGAGCTGCAAGTGGAAACCCAGGGGTCGGTCGGTGCCCGTACCCCATTGAGCGCCGAGGCCATTGAGCAGGCCGATGTGGTGCTGCTGGCCACCGATATTGAAGTGGCCACCGAGCGCTTCGCCGGCAAGCGGATCTACCGCTGCGGTACCGGTATCGCCCTGAAGCAACCTGAAGCGATCCTCGGCAAAGCATTGAGCGAGGCAGTGGTCGAAACCCACGGTAAAGCCAGCGCGGCAGCGACCAAGAGCGAGGGCAATGGCGTCTATAAACACCTGCTGACGGGTGTGTCGTTCATGCTGCCGATGGTGGTGGCCGGCGGCTTGTTGATTGCCTTGTCGTTTGTGTTCGGCATCGAAGCGTTCAAGGAGCAGGGCACTCTGGCGGCGGCCCTGATGCAGATTGGCGGTGAGGCGGCGTTCAAACTGATGGTGCCGCTGCTGGCCGGTTACATCGCCTGGTCCATCGCCGACCGGCCGGGGCTGGCGCCGGGGATGATCGGCGGCTTGCTGGCCAGTACCCTCGGTGCGGGCTTCATTGGCGGGATCGTCGCCGGTTTTCTGGCCGGCTACAGCGCGCAGCTGATCAACCGTTATGCGCGTTTGCCGGCCAGCGTCGAAGCACTCAAACCGATTCTGATCATTCCGCTGCTGGCCAGCCTGTTTACCGGGCTGATGATGATCTACGTGGTGGGGCGGCCGGTGGCAGGGATGCTCAGTGCCTTGACCCAGTTTCTGGAAACCATGGGCACCGCCAACGCCATTTTGCTCGGTGTGGTGCTTGGCGCGATGATGTGCGTCGATCTGGGCGGGCCGATCAACAAGGCGTCTTATGCGTTCTCGGTCGGCTTGCTGGCATCGCAGAGCTACGCGCCCATGGCGGCGGCGATGGCGGCCGGTATGGTACCGCCGATCGGCATGGGCATCGCCAGCCTGCTTGCGCGGCGCAAGTTTGCCCAGAGTGAACGAGAGGCCGGCAAGGCGTCTTTCGTGCTGGGCCTGTGTTTCATTTCCGAGGGCGCGATCCCGTTTGCCGCCAAAGACCCGTTGCGGGTCATTCCGGCAAGCATCGCCGGGGGCGCACTGACCGGCGCCCTGTCGATGTATTTTGGCTGCAAGCTGATGGCGCCGCATGGCGGCCTGTTCGTGATGCTGATCCCCAACGCGATCAACCATGCCTTGCTGTACCTGCTGGCCATCGTTGCCGGCAGCCTGCTGACCGGTGTGCTCTACGCCATGCTTAAACGCCCGGATGTGGTCGAGTTGCGAGTGGCGCCGCAGAGCTGAGTTGCCGTGGCAATACAGGCGTCAGTCGTGTCGCAGGCTGGCGCCTGCTTCTGTAAAACCCTGTCACATATGATGTCGTACTTGGCTTATCATTAGTCACCTAACGACGGGACGGGGTGTGGGGCATGCTGGCAATTTTTCTTGAAACACTCAATGTCACCGCCCCGGTGTTTGCGATGCTGTTCATGGGCGTGTTTCTCAAGCGTATCGGCGCCATTAATGACGGCTTCATCGTTACCGCTTCGTCGCTGGTGTTCAATGTCACCATGCCGGCGTTGCTGTTCATGGGCATTGTCCATGCTGATCTGAGCACCGCCCTGCAGCCTGACCTGCTGATCTTTTTCACGCTCTCGACCCTGTTGAGCTTCGCCCTGCTGTGGGGCTGGGCGATCTGGCGCATTCCGTTCGAAGACCGCGGCGTCTACGTGCAAGGCGCATTCCGTGGCAATAACGGCGTGGTCGGCCTGGCGCTGGCGGCGAGCATGTACGGTAGCCATGGCATCTCGGTCGGGGCGATCCTCGCGGCGATGGTCATCCTCTATTACAACGCGCTGTCGACCATGATCCTGGCGGTGTATAGCCCGGTGATCAAATCCGACCCGTGGAGCGTGATCAAGAGCGTGTTGTCCAACCCGCTGATCATCAGCGTAATCGTCGCTTCGCCGTTCGCCTACTACGGTGTGCGCCTGCCGACCTGGTTCGAAACCTCGGCCAACTATCTGGCGCAGATGACCCTGCCGCTGGCGCTGATCTGTATCGGTGGCACCCTGTCGCTGGCCTCGCTGCGCAAGAGCGGCAAAATGGCGGTTGGCGCGAGCCTGATGAAAATGGTCTGGCTGCCGCTGATCTGTACCCTGGCGGCCTGGGCTTATGGTTTCCGGGGCGCAGAGCTGGGCATTCTGTTCCTGTACTTCGCCAGCCCGACCGCAGCGTCGAGCTACATCATGGCCCGCTCGGCCAATGGCAACTACGAGTTGGCGGCAGCGATCATTGTGCTGACCACCCTGGCGGCCGCAGTGACCACCAACATCGGAATCTTCCTGTTGCAGTGGGGTGGCTGGATCTAGGCAGTTGCAGGCGGGGAGCGCCTGCGCTGCTATCGGTGTTGGCGCCACCAACTGCGCAGCATGCCGAGCAAGACCAGAGCGGTCAGTGTCGGCAGCACGAAGCGTAGCATCAGGCTTTCCAGGCGTTCGGCCTGCAGCGAGCCGGTGCTGAAGCCGATGATGTCCAGCCCGTACAGCGCGTAGAGCGCCAGCAGCAGCAGGCCTTTGAGGCGGTCTATACGCAGCCCGGAATGCAACAGCGGCAGGCACAGTACCGTCACACCGAGCATGATCGGCAGGTCGTAGACCAGTGAGTTGGGCGAGACTGACAGCGGCTGTGGAGCGACCAGCGTGGTCAGGCCCAATACGCCGAGCAGGTTGAACAGGCTGCTGCCGATCACGTTGCCTACGGCGATGTCGCGTTCGCCGCGCAGGGCTGCGATCAACGAGGTGAGCAGCGCCGGGATCGAGGTGGCGACCGCCATCAGGGTCAAACCGATGATGCGCTCTGACAGGCCCAGGTGAATGGCGATCACCACGGTCGCCTCGACCAGCATATGGCCACCGCTGACCAGCGCCGTCAGGCCGGCGGCCAGCATCAGCAAGTGCTTGGCTGCCTGTGGCCGACGGCTCAACTGTTCGGTGCTCTGGTAATGCCCGTGTCGTGCGCCGTGGCTGGCCTGACGCAGGATGATCAACAGGCAGGCGGCAAGGCCCAGCAGCAGTATCACGCCGTCCAGCGTACTGATTTCACCGTTGCGTGCCAGTACGAACAGCAGCACGCAGGCGCCAATCAGCAAGGGTATATCGATACGCACCACCTGCAATGGCACACGCAAGGGGATGATCAGTGCACACAATCCCAGCGTGACCAGCATATTGAAGATATGCCCGCCGACCACGCTGCCCACCGCGATATCCGGGCTTGCCGTCAAGGCCGCCTGCAAGCCCACCGACAGCTGTGGTGCGCTGCTGCCCAGGGCCACGACGGTCAGGCCGATGATCAGCGCACGCACCTGTAACAGGGCGGCCAGGCCGACAGCGGCGCGTACCGACAAACCGGCACCGATCAATAGCAACAGCAGGCCGCTGGCCAATTGCAGCAGCAGTTGGGGGGGCAGAGCAATCAGATAGCTAATGGCAAGGCCCTCATTCCAGGCTCTGGATACGGACTTTGGCGGTTCCGCTGCGCAGCATGCCCAGTTGCTCGGCGGCTTCGCGGGACACATCGATCAGCCGGCCGCGGGTGTGCGGGCCACGGTCATTGATCCGCAGCACGACACTGCGTTCGTTGTTGAGGTTGGTGACTTTGACCCGGGTGCCGAAGGGTAACTGGCGATGCGCGGCGGTCAGGGCATGCTGGTCGAACGGCTCGCCGCTGGCGGTGCGCTTGCCATGGTGGGCGTTGCCGTAATAGGACGCGGTACCGATCTGGTCGTAACCGTGCGGGTCAATGGTGTGGCTGGCGCAGCCAGCCAGCAGGGAAAGCAGGGAACAGGCAATGAGCAATCGGCGCATGGAGATTATCCTTCTCGGGTTATTACGCCAGGCATGAGCCTGTATGGGCTGCAACAGATCACCCGTCTTGCAGGAGCGGCCGGGCGGCGATCCGCTTTAGCTGCGAAACCTTCGCGGCTAAATCCTTCGCGGCTAAAGCCGCTCCTACAGGGGGCGACCTTGAATCAGCCTTCCAGTTTGGTCTTAAGCAGTTCGTTGACCTGTTGCGGGTTGGCTTTGCCTTTGGAGACTTTCATCGCCTGGCCAACGAAGAAGCCGAACATCTTGCCGCGCTTGGCCTCGTCGGCGGCGCGGTACTGCTCGACCTGTTCGGCGTTAGCGGCAAGCATCTCGTCGAGCATCGCCTCGATCGCGCCGCTGTCGGTTACCTGCTTCAGGCCGCGCTTGTCGATGACTTCATCGGCGCTGCCTTCACCATTGGCCATCGCTTCGAAGACCATCTTGGCGATCTTGCCGGAAATGGTGTTGTCGCGAATGCGCAGCAGCATGCCACCCAGTTGCTCGGCACTGACCGGCGACGCTTCGATTTCCAGGCCTTGCTTGTTGAGCAGGCTGCCCAGCTCGACCATGACCCAGTTGGCCGCCAGCTTGGCGTCACCGCTGATGCTGACCACCTGCTCGAAGTAATCGGCCTGCTCGCGGCTGCTGGCCAGTACGCTGGCATCGTAGCTGGACAGGCCGAACTGGCTCTGGAAGCGCTCGCGCTTTTGTTGCGGCAGCTCGGGCAGGGTGGCGCGGGTGGCTTCGATGAACGAGTCTTCGATAATCACCGGCAGCAGGTCCGGGTCGGGGAAGTAACGGTAGTCGTTGGCTTCCTCCTTGCTGCGCATGGCACGGGTTTCGTCCTTGTTCGGATCGTACAGGCGAGTTTGCTGCACGACCTTGCCGCCGTCTTCGATCAGGTCGATCTGGCGCTGGATCTCGCTGTTGATGGCCTTTTCGATGAAGCGGAACGAGTTGACGTTCTTGATCTCGCAGCGGGTGCCGAACTCGACCTGGCCCTTTGGCCGGATCGAGACGTTGCAGTCGCAGCGCAGCGAGCCTTCGGCCATGTTGCCGTCGCAGATGCCCAGGTAGCGCACCAGCGCATGAATGGCGCGCACATAGGCGACCGCTTCCTTGGCGCTGCGCATGTCAGGCTCGGAAACGATTTCCAACAGGGGCGTGCCGGCGCGGTTCAGGTCGATGCCGCTCATGCCGCTGAAATCTTCGTGCAGGCTCTTGCCAGCGTCTTCTTCCAGGTGCGCCCGGGTAATGCCGACGCGCTTGACCGTGCCGTCTTCCAGAGTGATGTCCAGGTGGCCCTTGCCGACCACCGGCAGTTCCATCTGGCTGATCTGGTAGCCCTTGGGCAGGTCAGGGTAGAAGTAGTTCTTGCGCGCGAACACGTTGTGCTGGCCGATCTCGGCATCGACCGCCAGGCCGAACTTCACCGCCATGCGCACGGCTTCTTTATTGAGCACCGGCAGCACGCCCGGCATGCCCAGATCAACCAGGCTGGCCTGGGTGTTGGGCTCGGAGCCGAACGTGGTGGCACTGCCGGAGAAAATCTTCGATTGGGTCAAAAGCTGGGTGTGGATTTCCAGCCCGATGACGACTTCCCATTGCATGTGATCTTCTCCTTAGAAGCCTTCAGGGGCGCGGGTGTGCCAGTCAGTGTTTAGCTGATACTGGTGCGCGATGTTCAGCAGGCGACCTTCCTGGAAGTAAGGAGCGAGCAATTGCACGCCGACCGGCAGGCCGTCGACGAACCCGGCCGGCATCGACAGGCCTGGCAGGCCGGCGAGGTTGGCGGTGATGGTGTACACGTCTTCCAGATACGCGGCGACCGGGTCGCTGCTCTTGGTGCCGAGCTTCCAGGCCGGGTTCGGCGTGGTCGGGCCGAGGATTACGTCGACCTCGGCAAAGGCGTTCATGAAGTCGTTCTTGATCAGCCGGCGGATCTTCTGTGCCTTGAGGTAATAGGCATCGTAGTAACCGGCCGACAGCGCATAGGCACCGACCATGATGCGGCGCTGCACCTCAGGGCCGAAACCTTCGCCACGCGAACGCTTGTACAGGTCGGTGAGGTCTTTGGGCTCTTCGCAGCGATGGCCGAAGCGCACGCCGTCGAAACGCGACAGGTTCGAGGATGCCTCGGCCGGCGCGATGACGTAATAGGCCGGGATGCCGTGCTGCAGATTCGGCAGGCTGATTGGCTTGACCACGGCGCCGAGCTTTTCCAGCTCCTTGACGCTGTCTTGCACCAGTTGCGCAATGCGCGGGTCCAGGCCAGCACCGAAGTACTCTTTCGGCAGGCCGATGCGCAGCCCCTTGAGCGAGTCGTTCAGGGTCGCGCTGTAGTCCGGCACCGGTTCATCGATGCTGGTGGAGTCTTTCGCGTCGAAGCCGGCCATGCCTTGCAGCAGCAGGGCGCAGTCTTCAGCGGTGCGGGCCAGCGGGCCGCCCTGGTCGAGGCTCGATGCGTAGGCAATCATGCCCCAGCGCGAAACACGACCGTAGGTCGGTTTCAGGCCGGTGAGGTTGGTCAGCGCAGCAGGCTGACGAATCGAGCCGCCGGTGTCGGTGCCGGTGGTCGCGGGCAGCAGGCGCGCGGCAACCGCCGCTGCGGAGCCGCCGGACGAACCGCCGGGTACGTGCTCAAGGCTCCAGGGGTTTTTCACCGCACCGTAGTAGCTCGACTCGTTGGCCGAACCCATGGCGAATTCGTCCATGTTGGTTTTGCCCAGCGTCACGGTGCCGGCTTTGGCGAGCTTTTCCACAACCGTGGCGTCGTACGGCGCCCGGAAGTTGTCGAGCATGCGCGAGCCACAACTGGTGCGCACACCCTGGGTGCAGAACAGGTCCTTGTGTGCCAGCGGGGCACCGAGCAGTGCGCCGGTTTCGCCGGCAGCACGCCGGGCATCGGCGGCCTGGGCCTGGGTGATGGCCAGGTCTTCGGTGACGGTAATGAAGCTGTTGATCTGCGGGTCGAGCTTATTGATGCGCTCGAGCAGGTTGCGGGTCAGCTCTTCAGAGGAGAATTTCTTGTCGGCGAGTCCGCGGGCGATCTCGGCCAGAGTCATTTGATGCATGCAGGCGCTTTCCCTTACTCGATGACTTTCGGTACCAGATACAGGCCTTGCTCGACCGCTGGGGCGATGGCCTGGTATTCGTCGCGATGATTCTGTTCGGTGACGGCGTCTTCGCGCAGGCGCTGCGAGGCTTCCAGAGGGTGCGCCAGCGGTTCGATGCCGTTGGTGTCGACCGCTTGCATCTGGTCGACCAGGCCGAGAATGCTGTTCAGTGCTTCGGTGGTGCGTGGCAAGTCGGCATCGTCAAGGCCCAGGCGGGCCAGATGGGCGATCTTTTCCACGTCGCTGCGTTCGAGCGCCATGAGAATTCTCCAGTGGGGTGCGAAGGATCAGGGTCCATGCACTGATTGCGGAACACAACGGCGATTTTGCGGTCCTAGAACCTCAAACGCGCAGGGTCGTGCTCGGAAAAACAGCCAATTTAACATATTGGCTCCTTGCCCAAAATCCCTGTCGTTGTTAGAGTTTGCCGCACTTTTTTACCCACGCGTTCCCTAGGGTCCCCTTCCCATGTTCAAGAAACTGCGTGGCATGTTTTCCAGTGATCTTTCTATCGACCTGGGCACTGCCAACACCCTTATTTACGTGCGTGAGCGCGGTATTGTCCTGAATGAACCCTCGGTTGTTGCCATCCGCACCCACGGCAACCAGAAGAGCGTCGTCGCTGTAGGTACCGAAGCCAAGCGCATGCTGGGCCGTACTCCAGGCAACATTGCTGCCATTCGTCCGATGAAAGATGGTGTGATCGCCGATTTCAGCGTCTGCGAAAAGATGCTGCAGTACTTCATCAACAAGGTTCATGAAAACAGCTTTCTGCAGCCAAGCCCGCGCGTGTTGATTTGCGTTCCGTGCAAGTCCACCCAGGTTGAGCGCCGCGCCATCCGTGAATCGGCACTCGGTGCCGGTGCCCGTGAAGTGTTCCTGATCGAAGAGCCGATGGCCGCTGCCATCGGTGCCGGCCTGCCGGTTGAAGAAGCCCGCGGCTCGATGGTCGTCGACATCGGTGGTGGTACCACCGAAATCGCCCTGATCTCGCTCAACGGCGTGGTCTATGCCGAATCCGTACGGGTTGGCGGTGACCGTTTCGACGAGGCCATCGTGACTTACGTGCGCCGTAACTACGGCAGCCTGATCGGCGAATCCACTGCCGAGCGTATCAAGCAGGAAATCGGCACCGCGTTCCCGGGTGGCGAAGTCCGTGAAGTTGACGTTCGTGGCCGTAACCTGGCCGAGGGCGTGCCGCGTGCCTTTACCCTGAACTCCAACGAAGTGCTTGAAGCCCTGCAGGAGTCGCTGGCGACCATCGTTCAGGCGGTCAAGAGCGCGCTGGAGCAATCGCCACCTGAGCTGGCTTCGGACATCGCCGAGCGCGGCCTGGTGCTGACCGGTGGTGGCGCCCTGCTGCGCGACCTCGACAAGTTGCTGGCCCAGGAAACCGGCCTGCCGGTAATCGTTGCCGAAGACCCGCTGACCTGTGTGGCTCGTGGCGGTGGCCGCGCGCTGGAAATGATGGACAAGCACTCCATGGACCTGCTCTCCAGCGAGTGATTCGTCGGACGTGCGCCAGCCACTTTTTGGTGAGGGGGTGCTTACAAAGTCGGCGAACCAAGGCAATACAAGGCGAAATTGGCCGAAAAAGCGGAGTTTACTGTAGTAAATGAGCATTTTGAGGTCGATTTCAACGCAGTATCGCCGAGTGCAGCCATGTTGTAAGCATCCTCTTGCAGGTAGCCCTTGTGCGACCTGTGGGCGCGCCCAACGCGCTTTTCATCTGTCCAGGCTTCTCTTGCTCATGAACATCCGCCAAGCCAGGCCCGCACCTTCGAGCGAATGCCCGAAAGGAGTGGCCTATTAAACCGCTTTTCGCCAAAGGCCCTTCGCTGGGTGTGCGTCTGCTCGTGCTGGCGGTGCTGTCTGTAACGCTGATGGTGGTGGACGCCCGTTTCACCCTGCTCAAGCCGGTGCGCAGCCAGATGTCGCTGGTGCTGATGCAGGCTTACTGGGTCGTCGATTTGCCACAGCGTCTTTATCAGGGCGTTGCCTCGCAATTTGGCAGCCGCACCGAGCTGCTCGCCGAAAACGAGAAACTCAAGACTGAAGCCTTGCTGCTGCAAGGGCGCCTGCAGAAACTGGCAGCCCTGACCGAGCAGAACGTGCGGCTGCGCGAATTGCTCAACTCCTCGGCGCTGGTCAACGAGAAAGTCGAGGTGGCCGAACTCATCGGCATGGACCCCAACCCGTTCACTCATCGCATCATCATCAACAAAGGCGAGCGCGACGGTGTGTTCCTCGGCCAGCCGGTGCTCGATGCCCGCGGGTTGATGGGCCAGGTGGTCGAGTTGATGCCTTATACCGCCCGGGTCCTGCTGCTGACCGACACCACTCATAGCATTCCGGTGCAGGTCAACCGCAACGGCTTGCGCGCTATCGCCAGTGGTACAGGCAACCCGGAGCGTCTGGAATTGCGGCATGTGGCCGATACCGCTGATATCAAAGAGGGTGATCTGCTGGTCAGCTCTGGCCTGGGCCAGCGCTTCCCGGCCGGTTATCCGGTGGCGACGGTCAAGGAAGTGATTCACGATTCCGGGCAACCGTTCGCCATTGTGCGGGCGGTGCCTACTGCCGCTTTGAATCGCAGTCGCTACCTGCTACTGGTGTTTTCTGACGGGCGTTCGCCTGAAGAGCGTGCCGCAGAGGCGGCCCAGGCCCAGGAAAGCCTGGACAGAAGCGAAGCCGCGGTAGCGCCTGCGACACCTGCCACTTACGCGCCGGTGCTGTCGAACATTCCGGGGGCGTTGTTGCCGTTCTACCCAGGCCCTATACCGGGCCTTGCGGCGCCGGCCACGCACAGCACGCCGCAGCCGGCCAGCCCTGCGCCGGCCAGCAGTCGCCCGGCCGCCAGGCCGGCGGCGAGCCCACCGGCAGCGGCCCCCGCGAACAGAACACCGTCCACCTCCCGGGAGCCTATTGATGGTTAGTCATGTATCCGGGCGCAATGGCTGGGTGGTCTGGCTGACGTTCGCCATCGGCCTGTTGCTCAGTATCGTACCGTTGCCACAGTTCATGGAGTTCTTCCGGCCCATGTGGCTGGCGCTGTTGATGACCTTCTGGGCGCTGACCCTGCCGCATCGCATCGGCATGACCACCGCCTGGTTGCTGGGGCTGATGGAGGATGTGCTGTATGGCACCTTGCTGGGCCAGCATGCATTGATCCTGACGCTGATCACCTGTCTGGTCATGGCCTTGCAGCAGCGCCTGCGGATCTACCCGATGTGGCAGCAATGCCTGATCCTGCTGGTGGTCTATGGCGTCGCGCAACTGGCCCAGTT
This sequence comes from Pseudomonas sp. StFLB209, assembly GCF_000829415.1. Lineage (NCBI taxonomy): Bacteria > Pseudomonadati > Pseudomonadota > Gammaproteobacteria > Pseudomonadales > Pseudomonadaceae > Pseudomonas > Pseudomonas sp. StFLB209. The sequence continues at coordinate 3,174,936 of NZ_AP014637.1, forward strand.
GTGGCTCAGCGCGCTGACGGGCAATCGCCAGCCGACCCTGACCCTGGTCCTGCCGGCGCTGGTCAGTGCCTTGCTGTGGCCATGGATCAGCTATGGCTTACGCGGGCTGAGCAAACGCTTGAAAATCAATTAAGCCAGGCGCTCCAGGCGGGGCGTCGCTGACAAGGAGACGTCCTCATGCCACCTGTGCTTTACCTGGCTTCCGGTTCACCGCGACGTCGTGAGCTGCTGACCCAGATCGGCATCCCTTTCAACGTGCTGAGCGCGCAGATCGACGAAAGCCCTTTGCCTGATGAGCCACCGGCCAGTTATGTCGAGCGTCTGGCGCGGGGCAAGGCGGCGGCCGGCCTGGCCTTGCTCGACCATGAGCCTGCCTGTGTCATGGGCGCTGACACGGCAGTGGTGCTGGACGGTCGAATTCTTGGCAAACCGCAGGATGAGGCCGATGCCCTGGCCATGCTGGCTGCCTTGTCGGGGCGTGAACACCAGGTACTCACCGCCGTGGCGGTGCTTGATCGGCAGCGCTGCGAAAGTCGGGTGGTGAGCAGTCAGGTGCGGTTCAGAGCGATCAGCGCCGACCAGGCGCGGGCTTATTGGTCCACGGGCGAGCCGCAGGACAAGGCGGGCAGCTATGCGATTCAGGGGCTGGCAGCCATATTTGTCGAGGCCCTGCACGGCAGTTATTCCGCGGTTGTCGGCTTGCCGTTGTGTGAAACAGCAGACCTGCTGGGGCTTTTCGGCATACCCTGTTGGCAAGGCCCGGAAGGTGAGCAGCCATGAGTGAAGAAATCCTGATCAATATCACCCCCATGGAGTCCCGTGTGGCGGTGGTCGAAAACGGTGTTCTGCAAGAGGTCCACGTCGAGCGCACCCAGCGTCGCGGCATTGTCGGCAATATCTATAAAGGCAAGGTCGTCAGGGTCTTGCCCGGCATGCAGGCTGCCTTCATCGACATCGGCCTGGATCGGGCAGCATTCATTCATGCCTCGGAAATCTCCCTGCGCGAAGGCTCGGCGGTCGAGCCGATCAGCTCGCTGGTGCATGAAGGCCAGAGCCTGGTGGTCCAGGTCACCAAGGACCCTATCGGCAGCAAGGGCGCACGCCTGACCACGCAGTTGTCCATTCCGTCGCGCTATCTGGTGTATATGCCGCGCACCGCGCATGTCGGCATCTCACTGAAGATCGAAGACGAGGGCGAGCGCGAGCGCTTGAAAAAGGTGGTCAGCGACTGCGTCGAGCAGGAGGGCATCAAGGAGGCCGGCGGGTTTATCCTGCGTACCGCTGCCGAAGGCGCCGGTGCCGACGAAATCCTCATGGACATCCGTTACCTGCGCCGCCTGTGGGATCAGATCGGCGAGCAGATCAAGACCATCAGCCCGCCCAGCGTCATCTACGAAGACCTGGGTCTGGCGTTGCGTACTTTGCGCGACCTGGTCAGCCCGCGGATCGAGAAGATCCGCATCGACTCGCGGGAAACCTTCCAGAAGACCGGCCAGTTCGTCACTGAACTGATGCCCGAGATCGCCGATCGCCTGGAGCACTACCCCGGCGAGCGACCGATCTTCGATCTGTACGGCGTCGAGGATGAAATCCAGAAAGCGCTGGAGCGCAAGGTGCCGCTTAAGTCCGGCGGCTACCTGGTGGTCGATCCGGCCGAGGCAATGACGACCATCGACGTCAATACCGGTGCTTTTGTCGGTCATCGCAACCTTGAAGAAACCATCTTCAAGACCAATCTGGAGGCGGCCACCGCCATCGCCCGGCAACTGCGCCTGCGCAACCTGGGCGGCATCATCATCATCGACTTCATCGACATGGAAGACGTCGAGCATCAGCGTCAGGTGCTGCGCACCCTGGAGAAACAGCTCGAACGCGACCATGCCAAAACCAACATCATCGGCATCACCGAGCTTGGCCTGGTGCAGATGACCCGTAAACGTACCCGTGAAAGCCTGGAGCAGATCCTTTGCGAGCCCTGCCACTGCTGTCAGGGGCGCGGCAAGCTGAAAACGCCGGAGACCATCTGCTATGAGATATTCCGCGAAATCCTGCGTGAGGCCCGGGCGTATCAGGCGGTCGGTTACCGGGTGCTGGCCAACCAGCGGGTCGTTGACCGCCTGCTCGACGAAGAGTCGGGCAATGTCGCGGAACTTGAAGCCTTCATTGGCCGAACCATTCGCTTCCAGGTCGAGTCAATGTATTCCCAGGAACAATACGACGTTGTGCTGCTGTAGGAGCGGCTTTAGCCGCGACACGCGGACCCGGTGGGAAGAGCCGGCCGGCGCCCCGGTCTGCTCGCGAAGAGGCCAGTAAAGTCACAGCATCTGCTGCGAATGTGCTGCCGTCTTCGCCAGCAGAGTTGCCTCCCACCTAGATTTGTGTGCTTAACCGAACAGTATTGGCTTTAGCCGCGAACACCCTGCAAACAACCCGCCCAGCGTATCGATGCGAGTAACGTGTGACCAATGAGCAAACCTCGGCCCCGACTGCACTGGCCTGTATGAAACAACCCCCCATGCGACGGATTTTCGTCTGATGGGGCGTGTGCCTGGCCTGTTGGCAACCCTGACGCGTTGGGGGTTGAGCCTGTGTGCCTTGCTGTTGGTCCTGGCGGCCTTGTACGTCAGCCTTGGCCGGCAACTGGTGCCCATGGTCGCCGAATACCGTGCCGATCTTGAAAGCCGGGTCAGCAGCGCACTCGACATGCCGGTCAGCATTGGCAGCCTGGAAGGCCGCTGGAGCGGCTTCGCTCCGGTGTTGCTGGCCCATGATGTGATGGTTGGCTCAGGCGGCAATCAATTGCGCCTCGATCAGGTGCGGGTGGTGCCGGCGCTGTGGGCCAGCCTCAAGGCCCGGACGGTGCGTCTGGCGCATCTGGAAGTCAGCGGTCTGCAAGTGGTGCTCAGCCAGGCCGAAGACGGTCAGTGGCGCTTGCAGGGGCTGCCGGTCAAGGACGACACCCCGACCGATCCGACGCAGGTTCTCAACAGCCTGCAGCAGGTCGCGCATCTTTCGCTGCTCGACAGCCAGGTCACGGTGCAGCCGTTCCAGGCCAACCCGCTGACGTTCACCTACGTCAACCTGAGTCTGGTCAGCGGCAGCTGGCAGCAGCGCCTGGACGCCCGTTTGAATCTGCCAGATGGCCAGCCGCTGGCATTGAACGTAAAGGCCCGCGTCGATGCCAGCCGCTGGCGCGAAGCCCAGGCCGATGTCTATCTGAGCCTGCCACAGAGTGACTGGGCCAAATGGTTGCCCGGCAACCTGACCCGTGACTGGCATCTGCACACCCTGAAGGCCGGTGGCGAGTTCTGGCTGGGCTGGGACAAGGGCACAGTGCAGCGTGCAGCAGTGCGTCTCAATGCGCCGCAACTGGAAGGCGGTTACCAGCAGCACAAACCTGCGCGCATCGACAATCTGGCGCTCAATGCCTGGCTGGCGCGCAACGATCAGGGGATCCGGGTCACCCTCGGTTCGCTGGCCATGAGTCTGGGCGAGCAGCGCTGGGAGAGTCGGGTGCAGGTCCAGCAGCATCAGGCCCGGCCCGGCAGCGAGAATGAGGAACGCTGGCATGTCGAGGCCGACCGTCTCGACCTGACCCCACTGACCCCGCTGCTTCAGGCGCTGGCACCGATGCCCGATGGTCTGCGCGAGGTGGTCAAGCGCCTGCAGGTCACTGGCGGGCTGCGCAATGTGTTGCTCGACTGGCGGCCGCAGGCCAGCGGTGACGAGCGGCTGAGCTTTGCCGCCAACCTGGACCGGGTCGGTTTCGATGCCTACCACGGCGCGCCGGCCGTCGGTAACGTCAGCGGGGCGATCAGCGGTGATCTGGGCAAAGGCGAGCTGCGTCTGGCCACGGATGACTTCATGCTGCATCTGGACCCGATTTTCGCCAAGCCCTGGCACTACCTCAAAGCCAACGCTCGCCTGACCTGGACCCTCGATCAGGAGCGTTTCACCCTGATTGCGCCGTACATCAAAGTGCTTGGCGAAGAGGGCAAGATCGCGGCGGATTTCTTGATCCGTATTCATCTCAAGCCCGGTCATGAAGACTATATGGACCTGCGCGTCGGGCTGACCGACGGCGACGGCCGGTTTACCGGCAAGTACCTGCCTGCCGTCCTCAGCCCGGCGCTGGACCACTGGCTGCGTACCGCTATTGTGGCGGGAGATGTCAGGGAAGGGTTTTTCCAGTACCAGGGCTCGTTGCACAAGGACGCCAGCGACACCGCGCGGGTGATCAGCCTGTTCTTCGATGTGGGCAATGCAACACTGGATTTCCAGCCGGGCTGGCCGTTGCTGACCGGCATCGACGGCAAGGTGTATGTCGAGAACAGCGGGGTGCGGATCAAGGCCAGCAAGGGCCAGCTGCTCGATACCCGGGTCAGTGACGTGCGCGTCGAGGTGCCGCATGCGCCCAAAGGGCAGCCCAGCCATCTGTTGGTAGACGGCAAGTTTGCAGGCAGCCTGGTCGACGGTTTGAAAATCCTCCAGAGCGCGCCGCTTGGTACGGCGGCGACGTTTGCCGGTTGGCAGGGGCAGGGGCCGCTCAATGGCAGCCTGAAACTGGACATCCCGCTGGAGAAGGGCCTGGAGCCGAAGATCCTGGTGGATTTTGCCAGTGAGGGCGCGCAACTCAAACTGGCCGACCCGGTGCTGGACCTGACCCAGCTCAAGGGCGAGTTCCGTTTTGACAGCGCGCGGGGGTTGTCTGGCAAGGGTATCAGTGCTCAGGCGTTCGGTCGTCCGGTTACCGCCGAGATTGCCGCTGAAGGCAAGCCAGGCGCGAACGTCACGCGCATCACTGCCAATGGGCAGATTGCCTTGAAGCGTCTCACCGACTGGCTGAGCTTTACCCAGCCGCTACCGGTGTCGGGCGATATTCCCTACCAGTTGCAGTTGCTGCTCGATGGCGCGTCGACGCCGCTGTCGATCACTTCAAGCCTGCAAGGATTGGCAGTGGATCTGCCGGCCCCGTTCGGCAAATCCCGTGATGAAGCCCGCCCCAGTGAATTGCGGATGACCCTGCAAGGCAGCGAACGGCGTTTTGATGCGGCCTATGGTGAGCTGGCCAATCTGGCCTGGGCGGCGCCGGCCAGCAACCCGGCACAAGGCCGTGGCGAGCTGTTTATCGGCCAGGGCGGCGCAGTGGTGCCCCAGGCCAAAGGCTTGCGGATTACCGGCAGCCTGGCGGAACTGGACCTCAGCCCCTGGCAGGACATTGCTCAGCGCTACAGTGGCAACGACCCCGGCGGCAGCGCCCGACAGACCCTTGGCGGTGTGGATCTGCAGGTCGGCAGGCTGACCGCCATGGGCACCACCCTGGACCAGGCGCGGGTTCAGTTGGAGCGCAATGCTGCCGCCTGGCGATTGTCGCTGGACAGTACCCAGGCCAAAGGCAGTGCGCTGTTGCCCGATGCCAAAAACGCGCCGATCGACATCGCCATGCAGTATGTACGCTTGCCAGCGCCCGATCCTGACGCGCCGGTGGTGGAGAACCCGCCTGACCCGCTGGTGGATGTTGACCCGCGCAAGATTCCGGCACTGAACGTCAATATCAACCAGCTGTTCCAGGGCCAGCAACTGGTCGGCGCCTGGGCGCTGAAAATCCGTCCGACGCCGACAGGCTTGCGCTTGAGCGATCTGAGCCTGGGGCTCAAGGGCCTGTTGCTGGAGGGCGAGGGTGGCTGGGAAGGCGCGCCAGGGGCCAGCAGCAGTTGGCTCAAGGGGCATATGGCGGGCAAGAATCTGGGCGATGTGCTCAAAGCCTGGAATTTCGCCCCGACCGTGACCAGTCAGACGTTCGATCTGGACATCGACGGGCGTTGGCCCGGCTCGCCAGCCTGGGTCGGTCTGAAGCGTTACTCCGGCAGCCTGGATGCGACGCTGCGCAATGGTCAGTTCGTCGAGGTCGAGGGCGGTGCGCAAGCGTTACGGGTATTCGGCTTGCTGAATTTCAACTCCATCGGCCGTCGCCTGCGGCTGGACTTCTCCGACCTGTTGGGCAAGGGCTTGAGTTACGATCGGGTCAAAGGTCTGTTGGTGGCCAGCGACGGTGTCTATGTGACACGCAAGCCGATCACCCTGACCGGTCCGTCGAGTAATCTTGAGCTGGACGGCACCCTGGATATGGTCAAGGATCGGGTCGATGCCAAGCTGCTGGTCACTCTGCCGGTTACCAACAACCTGCCGATTGCCGCGCTGATTGTGGGTGCACCAGCCATCGGTGGTGCATTGTTCCTGGCAGACAAACTGTTGGGCGATCGTGTAGCACGCTTTGCCAGCGTCCAGTACAAGGTCGAAGGTCCCTGGAAGGAGCCGAAGATCACCTTCGACAAACCGTTCGAGAAGCCTCAGTAACCGTATTGCCGGAAAGGACTCAGGAGCAAGCCATGACATTTGCCGTCATTCAGATGGTCAGCCAGAGCGACATTGCAGACAACCTGCGCCAGGCCCGGCGCTTGCTGGAGCAGGCCGCCGGGCAGGGCGCCCGGCTGGCGGTGCTGCCAGAAAATTTCTCGGCACTGGGCCGGCGTGACGCTGCCGCCATTGGGCGTGCCGAGGCGTTGGGCAATGGTCCCATCCTGCCATGGTTGAAACAGGCCGCCCGCGACCTCAGGTTATGGATAGTCGCCGGCACCTTGCCGTTGCCGCCCGAGGGGCAGCCCGAGGGCAAGGTCACCGCCTGCTCGCTGCTGATCGATGAACACGGCGAACAGGCCGCGCGCTATGACAAGCTGCACCTGTTCGATGTGGATGTTACTGACAATCGCGGGCGCTACCGTGAGTCTGATGACTATGCTCATGGAGCCAACGTGGTGGTGGCCGACACGCCGGTAGGCCGGCTGGGCTTGAGCGTATGTTACGACCTGCGCTTTCCCGAGTTGTACACCGCCTTGCGTGAAGCGGGCGCTGAGTTGATTACCGCACCTTCGGCGTTCACCGCCGTGACCGGTGCGGCGCACTGGGAGGTTCTGATTCGCGCCCGCGCGATCGAGACCCAGTGTTACCTGCTGGCAGCCGCCCAGGGCGGCGTGCACCCCGGCCCACGGGAAACCTGGGGCCAGGCCGCGATCATCGACCCTTGGGGGCGGGTGCTGGCCGAGCAGGACAAAGGCGAAGCCGTGCTGTTGGCGCAGCGCGACAGTGAAGAACAGGCGTCCATACGGGCGCGGATGCCGGTGTCCAGTCACCGGCGCTTTACAGTGCAGGACGCGGTGCGGCCTGCTTCGGAGTGAATATGAGTGACGTGTCCTCAGTCAGCGAACACCTTCTGGCCCCTGGCGGGTTGAGCCTGGATAACCTGCAAGCGGTGCTGGGCGAGCTGGCCGGGCCGGGAATCGACGCAGCCGATCTGTACTTCCAGGGCATCATTTCCGAGTCCTGGGCGCTGGAGGACGGTATCGTCAAGGAAGGCAGTTTCAACATGGACCAGGGCGTGGGCGTACGTGCCCAGTCGGGAGAAAAAACCGGTTTTGCCTACAGCAACGCCATCAATCTGGAAGCCCTGACGGCCGCCGCAGGCGCCGCCCGCTCGATTTCCCGTGCCGGTCAGCAGGGCCGGGTCCAGGCCTTCACTGCCCAGGATGTGACTCGCTTGTACGCGGCGGATAACCCGCTCGAAGTGCTCAGCCGTGCGGAAAAAGTCGAGTTGCTCAAACGCATCGACATCGCCACCCGGGCCCTGGACCCGCGCATTCAGCAAGTGTCGGTGAGCATGGCCGGGGTCTGGGAGCAGATTCTGGTCGCCGCCGCCGACGGTAGCCTGGCGGCCGATGTGCGGCCGCTGGTGCGCTTCAATGTCAGCGTGATCGTCGAGCAGAACGGCCGCCGCGAACGCGGTGGTCACGGTGGCGGCGGACGTACCGATTACCGCTACTTCCTCAATGAAGACCGGGCCATGGGCTATGCCCGTGAAGCGCTGCGCCAGGCGCTGGTCAACCTCGAAGCGGTGCCGGCTCCGGCTGGCACCCTGCCGGTGGTGCTCGGCTCGGGCTGGTCCGGTGTGCTGTTGCACGAAGCCGTTGGCCACGGTCTGGAAGGCGATTTCAACCGCAAGGGCAGCTCGGCCTACAGCGGCCGGATTGGCGAAATGGTTGCCTCCAAACTGTGCACCATCGTCGACGACGGTACCCTGGCAGGTCGCCGTGGTTCGCTGAGCGTCGATGACGAAGGCACCCCGACCCAATGCACCACCCTGATCGAGAACGGCGTGCTCAAGGGCTACATGCAGGACAAGCTCAATGCACGGCTGATGGGCGTGGCGCGCACCGGTAATGGTCGTCGTGAGTCCTACGCGCACCTGCCGATGCCGCGCATGACCAACACCTACATGCTTGGCGGGCAGAGCGATCCACAGGAAATCATCGCCTCGGTGAAAAAAGGCATCTACTGCGCCAACCTTGGCGGCGGTCAGGTCGACATCACCAGCGGCAAGTTCGTGTTTTCTACCAGCGAGGCGTACCTGATCGAAGACGGCAAAATCACTACGCCGGTCAAGGGTGCGACCCTGATCGGCAACGGTCCGGAAGCCATGAGCCGGGTGTCAATGGTCGGTAACGACCTGAAACTGGACAGTGGTGTCGGGACCTGTGGCAAGGATGGGCAATCGGTGCCGGTTGGCGTGGGGCAGCCGACCCTCAAGCTCGATGCGATCACTGTTGGCGGCACCGGAGCCTGAGAGCAGGGCAGGAAAGGACGGGAACTAACGCAGGCCGCGCTGCAGCTCGTCCAGCTCGCGAATGTACTTGAAGATCTTGCGGCTGGAGGCTGGCGGTTTGTTGCGTGCCACCTCGTGCTGGGCCTGGCGGATCAGCGAACGCAGCTGCTGGCGATCGGCTTCGGGGTACTCGACGACGAATTTTTCCAGGTCGCCGTCGTCACCGCCAATCAGCCGGTCACGCCAGCGTTCAAGGGCGTGAAAGCGCTCGTTGTACTGACGGGTCGAGCTGTCGAGCTGGTCCACCAGCGCCAGAATGGCCTCCTGGTCCTGATCGCGCATCAGCTTGCCGATGAACAGGATGTGCCGTTTACGGGCGGCGTGAGCCGTGTGCTTGTGGGCCTCGGCCAGGGCCTTGCGCAAGCCGTCGGTCAGCGGCAGCTTGTCGAGCAGGTCGGGTTTGAAGGTGGTCAGGCGTTCGCCAAGCTCGACCAGAGCCTGCATCTCGCGTTTTACCTGGGTTTTGCTTTTCTCCCCGTCGAGGGAGTCGTCGTAAGAATCAACCATGGGGGCCGTCCGCAAATAAACGGCGCCATGATAACCACTCGGGGGCCGCTTGTCCGGTCCGCTCGGTATACGGGCCGTGCCGAAAGCAGAATTTGATGGAGAAAGTCATGAGTGCAACCCAAAGCGTCGGCCCGCAGGCCTTGTCGGCCCTTGAGCAGCAGGTTGAGCAGATCATTGCCGAAGCCCGGCGTCAGGGCGCCACGGCCTGCGAAGTGGCGGTATCCGTGGACCAGGGGTTGTCGACCTCGGTGCGTCAGCGCGAAGTCGAGACTGTTGAATTCAATCGCGATCAGGGCTTTGGCATCACCCTGTATGTCGGCCAGCGTAAAGGGTCGGCCAGCACCTCGGCAGTCGGCCCTGAAGCGATCCGTGAAACCGTCGCCGCAGCGCTGGCGATTGCCGAACACACTTCCGAAGACCAAAGCTCCGGGCTCGCCGATGCGGCGTTGATGGCTCGCGAGGTAAAGGATTTCGACCTCTACCATGCCTGGGATATCACCCCGGAACAGGCCATCGAAAAAGCGCTGATCTGCGAAGCGGCAGCATTTGATGCCGACAAGCGGATCAAAAACGCCGATGGCACCACGCTCAATACCCATCAGGGCTGCCGTGTGTACGGCAACAGCAACGGCTTTATCGGCGGTTACGCCTCGACCCGGCATAGCCTGAGTTGCGTGATGATCGCCGAAGATGGCGGCCAGATGCAGCGCGATTACTGGTATGACGTCAACCGTCAGGGCTCTTTGCTGAGCGATCCGGTAAGCATTGGACGCAAGGCTGCCGAGCGCGCAGCCAGCCGTTTGGGAGCGCGTCCAGTACCCACTTGCGAAGTACCGGTCCTGTTCAGCGCCGAACTGGCCGGCGGGCTGTTCGGCAGTTTCCTGGGCGCGATCTCTGGCGGTAACCTGTACCGTAAGTCCTCTTTCCTTGAAGGCGCGCTGGGCCAGCGGCTGTTCCCTGAGTGGCTGACCATCGATGAACGGCCGCACCTGATGCGGGCAATGGGCAGCGCCTCGTTCGATGGTGACGGCCTTGCTACCTACGCCAAACCGTTTGTCGAAAATGGCGACCTTGTGTCGTATGTGCTGAGCACCTATTCAGGTCGCAAACTGGGTATGCCCAGCACCGCCAACGCTGGCGGGGTGCATAACCTGTTCGTCAGCCACGGCAGCGAAGACCAGGCGGCACTGATCCGGCGTATGGGTCGTGGCCTGCTGGTTACCGAACTGATGGGCAGCGGCCTGAACATGGTCACCGGCGACTACTCGCGCGGTGCGGCCGGCTTTTGGGTGGAGAATGGCGAGATCCAGTTTGCCGTTCAGGAAGTGACGATTGCCGGCAACATGCGTGACATGTTCAGGCAGATCGTCGCCGTTGGCAGCGATCTTGAACTGCGCGGCAACATCCGCACCGGCTCGGTCCTGATCGAGCGCATGACCGTCGCAGGTAGCTGATAAACCACCGGTAGGAGCGACCTTGGTCGCGAATCCTCCAGACGCCCCATGTTTAACGTCTGCTGAAGATTCGCGAGCAAGCTCGCTCCTACCGATGTTCCCTCCCGAGTCGCTGCATACCCGCTGCTTTTTCCCCCTGAAATATCTATGGCGCACTCAGGGGGTTGTCTTGATTCTTAATCTCATTCAATAATGACTATCATTTCTTGGCTGGATGATGGGTCATGGGATCAGTGCTGCATGAACTACCTTATCTGGAGAACTGGCGTGAGCTGGGTCTGCGGATTCGTTGTGCGTTTGATCCTGACGAGCCGCGCCTGATCGAGCATTACCTCGCCGAAGGGCGCTATCTGGCGCGCTTTACCGCCACCCCCAAAGCGCTGGTCGCGCAATCCACGTTCCGGCTGTTGCTGGACACCGCCCGTGACACCGTACTGCCGTGGCATTGGCGCTGCCTGTGCCTGGACCAGGCCTGGCGGCCGTTGCGCGATCTCAAACTGTTGGCTGCAACCCAGACACAGCGTCACCAGTGGGATGCCTGTGTGCATGAGCTGGCGACCTGTGTGCTGCAACCGTCAATTTCTCTGACTGAACTGGTGCAAGGATATTCCGATGAGTAATACCCGTATCGAACGCGACAGCATGGGTGAACTGCAGGTCCCGGCCGAGGCCCTGTACGGCGCTCAGACCCAGCGTGCGGTAGACAACTTTCCGATCAGCCAGCAGCGCATGCCCAAGCAGTTCATCCGCGCCTTGCTGCTGGCCAAGGCCGCTGCTGCCAAGGCCAACCTGGAGCTTGAACAGATCAGCGAAGGGCAGAGCAAGGCGATTGTTCAGGCCGTCAATGATCTGCTGGGCGGCGATTTCATGGTGCATTTCCCGGTGGACATATTCCAGACCGGCTCGGGCACCAGTTCCAACATGAACGCCAACGAAGTGATCGCTACTCTGGCAACGCGCATCCTGGGCGACACGGTCAATGCCAACGATCACGTCAACTGTGGCCAGAGCAGCAACGACATTATCCCCACCACGATCCACGTCAGTGCTGCACTGGCGCTGCATGAGCATCTGCTGCCAGCGCTCAATCACCTGCTGCAAGTGACCGAACACAAGGCCGGTCAGGTGCATCAGTACGTCAAGACCGGCCGTACTCACCTGATGGACGCCATGCCAGTGCGCATGAGCCAGGTGCTCAACGGTTGGGCCCAGCAAGTGCGCGCCAATGTCGAGCACTTGCAGGCGTTGCAACCGGCCCTGCAGTCACTGGCTCAGGGCGGCACGGCGGTGGGCACCGGTATCAACGCCCATCCGGAGTTTGCCAAGCGGTTCAACGCCCACCTCAGTGCACTGAGTGGCGTGAGCTTTACGCCGGGCAAGGACCTGTTTGCCCTGATCGGCTCGCAAGACACGGCCGTGGCCGTGTCGGGCCAGCTCAAGGCCACTGCCGTGTCGCTGATGAAAATCGCCAACGACCTGCGCTGGATGAATTCCGGCCCACTGGCGGGCCTGGGTGAAATCGAACTGCAAGCCTTGCAGCCCGGTTCGTCGATCATGCCGGGCAAGGTCAACCCAGTGATTCCTGAAGCGACCGCCATGGTGGCTGCTCAGGTCATCGGCAACGATGCAGCCATCACCGTAGCGGGCCAGTCAGGCAACTTCGAACTTAACGTAATGCTGCCGATCGTGGCTTCGAATCTGCTCAGCAGCATTGAGCTATTGGCCAACTCCAGCCGCCTGTTGGCCGACAAGGCCATCGCCAGTTTCAAGGTCAATCAGGAAAAACTGCAGGAAGCGCTGTCGCGCAATCCGATTCTGGTGACCGCGTTGAACCCGATCATTGGTTATCAGAAAGCCGCTGAAATCGCCAAGAAGGCGTATCAACAAGGCCGGCCGATCATCGATGTCGCGCTGGAACATACCGACCTGCAACGCAGCCAGCTGGAAGTGTTGCTCAACCCTGAAAAACTCACCGCTGGCGGTATCTGAGCCGGCGCTCTGGAGGTAGACCATGCAGCATTGGAAACGCATCATCGAACAAGCCAATCGCTGTTTCAATCTCGGCGAGTGGGTTGAAGCTCGTGAGTTATACCTCCAGGCCCTGGCGCTGGCCCAGGTGCTGTTCGAGCGCTGGGCCGACCCCGACGAAGCGGTCGCCGCCTACGTCATCTCGCACCACAATCTGGCCGATCTACACTTGAGCCTGGGGCAGCCTGAAGAAAGTGCCGAGTACCTTTGCGCGGTGCATCAACGGTTGTTACAGGCCATTCAGGATTCGCGTCTGCCCGAGACGCTGCGCCAGGCGGCGCTGCGCCATAGCAACAAGACCTACGCCGAGCTGTTGAGCTTCATCAGCGAACATGGCGAGTACCCGCGCACCAACAGATTGCTGAACAGCGCCGGCGAACACAGCCGTTCGTCGCTGCATCACCATTCAGCCACTGGCCAATACCAAGGAGTCCATTGAAATGACCTATAGCCTGCCTGCCTTGCCTTACGCCTACGATGCGCTGGAACCGCACGTCGATGCGCAAACCATGGAAATCCACCACACCAAACACCATCAGACCTACATCAACAACATCAACGCGGCCCTGGAGCAGCCTGAATACGCCCAGTACAAAGAACTGAGCGTCGAGGACCTGGTGCGCAAGATCGCCAGTCTGCCAGAGGCTCTGCGCCCGGTGGTCAAGAACCATGGCGGTGGCCACGCCAACCACTCGCTGTTCTGGACCGTGATGAGTCCTGAAGGTGATCGCGAGCCCAAAGGCGAGCTGGCCAGTGCCATCGATGCGCAACTGGGCGGCTTTGCAGCGTTCAAAGAGGCTTTCACCAAGGCTGCTACTGTCCAGTTCGGCAGTGGCTGGGCGTGGCTGAGCGTTACCCCGGAGAAAAAGCTGGTGGTCGAGCACAGCGGCAACCAGGACAGCCCGTTGATGCACGGCAATACGCCGATTCTTGGCCTGGATGTCTGGGAGCACGCTTACTACCTGAAGTATCAGAACAAGCGGCCGGAGTACATCGCTGCCTTCTACAACGTCATCAACTGGGCTGAAGTGGCGCGCCGTTACGCTGCTGCGCTGGCCTGATCAACCCTTTGAGTCCTCAAGGCACGTCATGAGTCTGGAAATGTCGGTTACCAATCGTGTTCGCCTGTTTCGTCTGGCCTTCGGAAGCCTGCTGCTTCTGGGAGGGATTGCCTTGCTGACAGTCCAGGCACTGGACTGGGTGACACGTCTGTCCCTGGCATAAAGCCTCAGGCGCCCTGTGCCAGGACAGGGTGGCTGTGGTGGTGGCGGTCTTGCAGACAATAAAAACGGGGCGCTTATGGCGCCCCGTTTTTGTGTCCGGCTTTGTCATGCGGCAGATTATTCGCCTTCATCAAAATAATTGTTGATCAGCGCTACCAGCCCTTCGAGTGCCTGATCTTCCTGCTCGCCCTCGGTGAGCAGGTGAATTTCGGTGCCCTTGCCGGCGGCCAGCATCATGACGGCCATGATGCTCTTGCCGTCGACCATGCTCTCTGGGGTGCGGCCAACCCGGATCTGGCAGGGGAACTTGCCGGCGACGCCGACGAACTTGGCAGCAGCGCGGGCATGCAGGCCCAGTTTGTTGATAATGGTGATTTGACGAGCGGGCATCGCTGTGGAAGTCCTTCAACTGAGGTCGCGGTGACGAACCTGAACGTTCTTGAGTGATTGTTGCAGGACCTGGCCCAGGCGTTCGGTCAGATAGACCGAACGGTGATGCCCGCCGGTGCAGCCGATGGCGACGGTCACGTAGGAGCGGTTACTGGCGGCAAACCGCGGCAGCCACTTGTTGAGATGGGCGAAGATGTCCTGAAACATTTCTTCCACATCGGGCTGGGCCGCGAGGTATTCGGCTACCACCGGATCAAGCCCCGAATGCTCGCGTAGCTCCGGCTTCCAGTAGGGGTTGGGCAGGCAGCGCACGTCGAACACCAGATCGGCGTCCACCGGCATGCCACGCTTGAAGCCGAACGACTCGATCAGGAAAGCCGTACCGGGCTCGGGCTTGTTCAGCAGGCGCAGCTTGATGGTGTCACGCAACTGATAGAGGTTCAGGTGTGTGGTGTTGATCTTCAGGTCGGCCAGATCAATGATCGGCCCCAGCAGTACGCTTTCGTCACGTATGGCTTCGGCCAGCGAGCGCTGCGAGTTGCTCAGCGGATGGCGTCGCCGGGTTTCCGAGAAACGTTTGAGCAGGGTAGCGTCGTCGGCGTCCAGATACAGCACATCACAGTGGATGTGCCGAGCGCGTACCTCATCGAGGATCTGCGGGAAGCGGGTGAGGTGGCTGGGCATGTTGCGTGCGTCGATGGACACAGCCAGCAGCGGCTCGCTTTGTTCGGTATTGAGCAACGCGCGTTCGGCCAGTTCAGGCAGCAAGCCTGCCGGCAGATTGTCGACGCAGTAGAAACCGTTGTCTTCGAGCATGTCGAGCGCGGTGCTCTTGCCCGAACCGGAGCGGCCACTGACGATGATCATGCGCATGCTCACCGGCCTTTCAGTTCATCCAGCACGGCGTGATGAAGCGCCTCACCGCTGTGTGCCGCGCGCAGGCGCTCACGCACTTCGGCGCGGTCGAGCATGCTGGCGATCTGGCGTAACAGCTCCAGATGTTCATCGGTGGCAGCTTCGGGAACCAGCAACACGAACAGCAGATCGACCGGTGCGCCATCGATGGCGTCAAAATCAACCGGTGCTTCCAGGTGCAGGACAGCGCTCACCGGCGCGCTGCAGGCGGCGAGGCGGCAGTGAGGAATGGCAATGCCGTTGCCAAAGCCGGTCGATCCGAGCTTTTCGCGGGCGACCAGACTCTCGAATACGGTTTGAGTATCCAGCGTAGGTACTTCGCGGCCAATCAGGTTGGCAATCTGTTCGAGTACGCGTTTTTTACTGCCCCCCGGCACGTTAACCTGGGAACGGCCGGGGGTCAGGATGTCTTCAAGTCGGATCATGGATTGGGTGTGTTAGCGAGCGGTCGCACCTTTGAGGATGCTTTGCTGCTTTTCCTTATGCTTGAGCAATTGTCTGTCGAGCTTGTCGGTGAGCAGGTCGATGGCGGCATACATGTCGTCATGCTCGGCGTTGGCCACGACCTCACCGCCATGGATGTGCATGGTGGCTTCGATTTTCTGTTTCAGTTTCTCGACGGTCATGGTGACCTGGACATTGGTGATCTTGTCGAAATGTCCTTCGAGTTTTTTGAGTTTGAGCTCCACATATTCGCGCAGGGGCTTGGTCACTTCCAGTTGATGTCCACTGATATTGACTTGCATACAGCTTTCTCCTTTGCCTGTGCATAAAGGGGCAGGTCGACTACCTGCCTCTGGAACGCTGTGGCGCTCACCCGGCATCGACCCCAAACGAGGTCGTGCCCGGTAGCCGGTCAGTCACATCAGCCGCTTGCGTTCGCTCGATGGCGCAATGCCCAGCGATTCGCGGTACTTGGCGACGGTGCGACGGGCGACCTGAATGCCTTGTGCTTCCAGTAAACCAGCGATCTTGCTATCACTCAATGGCTTTTTCTGATTTTCCGCAGCAACCAGTTTCTTGATGATTGCGCGGATGGCTGTGGAGGAGCATTCACCGCCTTCGGAAGTGCTGACATGGCTGGAGAAGAAGTACTTCAACTCGTAGATGCCACGCGGGGTATGCATGAATTTCTGGGTGGTGACCCGGGAAATGGTCGACTCGTGCATGCCAACCGCTTCGGCAATATCGTGCAGCACCAACGGCTTCATGGCCTCATCGCCGTATTCGAGAAAGCCGCGCTGGTGCTCGACGATCTGGGTGGCCACCTTCATCAGGGTCTCGTTGCGGCTTTGCAGGCTCTTGATGAACCAGCGTGCTTCCTGCAACTGGTTACGCATGAAGGTGTTGTCGGCGCTGGTATCGGCACGGCGCACGAAGCCGGCATATTGCGGGTTGACGCGCAGGCGCGGCACCGCTTCCTGGTTCAGCTCCACCAGCCAGCGGTCGGTGTCCTTGCGCACGATGACGTCCGGCACCACATATTCCGGCTCGCTGGATTCGATTTGCGAACCCGGGCGCGGATTGAGGCTTTGCACCAGCTCGATGACCTGGCGCAGTTCATCTTCCTTGAGTTTCATGCGCCGCATCAGTTGCGAGTAGTCGCGGCTGCCCAACAAGTCGATGTAGTCGCTGACCAAGCGCTGCGCTTCAGCCAGCCAAGGGCTCTTGGCCGGGAGCTGGCGCAATTGCAGGAGCAGGCATTCGCTGAGGGTGCGCGCACCGACACCGGCCGGTTCGAACTGCTGGATGCGGTGCAGGACGGCTTCGATCTCGTCGAGTTCGATGTCCAGTTCAGGATCGAAGGCTTCCAGAAGTTCTTCCAGAGGCTCTTCCAGGTAACCCTGGCCATTGATGCAGTCGATCAGGGTGACGGCGATCAGGCGATCGGTGTCGGACATCGGCGCGACATTGAGCTGCCACAGCAGGTGGCTCTGCAGGCTTTCACCGGCCGATGTGCGGGTGGTGAAGTCCCACTCGTCATCGTCGCTGCCGGGCAGGCTGCTGGCGCTGGTCTGGTAGATGTCTTCCCACGCCGTGTCGACCGGCAGCTCATTGGGAATACGCTCGCTCCAGTCGCCTTCTTCAAGGTTGTCCACGGTCGTGGCGGTTTCCTGGAAGCTTGGTTCCGGCTGTTCGCTGGCCGGCTTGTTTTCGATATTGTCCGCCATCGGGTCGGAATTATCGAAGTCGTCGCCTTCTTCCTGGCGCTCCAGCATGGGGTTGGATTCCAGCGCTTCCTGGATTTCCTGCTGCAGGTCCAGAGTCGATAGCTGAAGCAAGCGGATAGCCTGTTGCAGCTGCGGTGTCATCGTCAGCTGCTGGCCCATTCTCAAGACTAGCGATGGTTTCATGGCAGTTGCTCAACACCTTCATTCGCCGGCGCGGGGAGCGCCATCCACTACAGGGCATCGATAGCTGTCGTGGGAAAGTGTCGGCAGGTTGCCAGCCTCGGATGCAGTCATCGGACCTGGAGAGCGGGCTCGAAAACACGCATTTACCCGTAGCTGATTGGCTTGGGAAAAACCGTGACTTTCGAGTGCTTTCGTCTTGCCTTGGCTGCGCTCGCTACGCTTTCTCACGGCCTCTGATCGATGCCGCCTTTATTAAGCAAGTTATATGCCTGAATTCTAAAGACTTGCCTAGAGCATCAGGACAAATAATCTGTTGTCAACAGCCAGTGTGTAACCAAGGGAGGTCTACAAACGGAACTCGTGGCCCAGGTACACCTCTTTCACCAGCTGGTTGGCCAGGATGGTTTCTGCATCGCCTTCGGCAATCAACTGGCCGTCGTTGACGATGTAGGCGGTCTCGCAGATGTCCAGGGTCTCGCGCACGTTGTGATCGGTGATCAGTACGCCGATGCCCTTGGCCTTGAGGTGGTGAATGATCTGCTTGATATCACCCACGGAAATCGGGTCTACCCCGGCGAAAGGCTCGTCGAGCAGGATGAACTTGGGGGCCGTGGCCAGCGCGCGGGCGATCTCTACGCGGCGACGCTCGCCGCCGGAGAGGCTCATGCCGAGGCTATCGCGGATATGGGTGATATGGAATTCCTGCAGCAGGCTTTCCAGTTCGGCGCGGCGTGCGGCGGCGTCCAGTTCCTTGCGGGTTTCCAGGATCGCCATGATGTTGTCGGCCACGGTCAGCTTGCGGAAGATCGAGGCTTCCTGTGGCAGATAACCGATGCCGGCGCGTGCGCGACCATGCATGGGTTGGTGGCTGACATCGAGGTCATCGATCAGCACTCGCCCCTGATCGGCCTGGACCAGGCCGACGATCATGTAGAAGCAGGTGGTCTTGCCGGCGCCGTTAGGGCCCAGCAGGCCGACGATCTGTCCGCTGTCAATGGACAGGCTGACATCGCGTACGACCTGGCGGCTCTTGTAGCTCTTGGCCAGATGCTGGGCTTTAAGCGTCGCCATTTACTGGGCCTTCTGCTGCTGTTCGGGTTTCTTTTTCGGCTGGATGACCATGTCGATGCGCGGACGTGGCGCAGTGACCTGGCTGCCGGTAGCGCGGCCGGCACTGACCACCTGGCGCACAGTGTCATAGACGATCTTCTCGCCTTCTGACGTGTTGCCGTCGTTGATGACCTTGGCCTTGTCGATCAGCACGATGCGATCCTGTGCTGCGTAGTACTGGATGGTCACTGCATAGGCCTGGACGATGGGTTTGTCCACCGAAGGCTTCTGCTCGTAGTAGGCCAGGTTGCCGACCGAGGTGAACACGTCGACTTCACCCTGGGCGTTACGGGTGATGGTCACGGTGTTGCCGGTGATCTTCATCGAGCCCTGGGTGATGATGACATTGCCCTTGTAGGTGGCGATGCCTTTTTTGTCGTCCAGCTGCGCGTCATCGGACTGAATGTGGATCGGCTGATCACGGTCAGTTGGCAGGGACCAGGCGCTCGCGCTTCCCAGTGCTGCGCTCAGGCCGAGCAAGAAAGGAAGGGTTTTAACGAGCCTCATACTGTCCTCTTACTTTGGACAGCAGGTCCATCCTGCCGTCTTTCAAATATGCTTTCATCCCTACAGCCGTGCTGACACCGCCGCCGGCGTCGATTCTAACGGCTTGCTCGGTCTGCGCATATTGCTTCTGTGGGAATACAGTCATTCGACTGCTGGTAATGATGGTCGCGCGCTGCTTTTCATCGGTGCGTGCAACGCGAACGTTGTCGATCAGTTCGACCTGCTCGCCACCGGGCGATACTTCGCCGCGGGCGCTCTGCACGTGCCATGGAAAGGCCGTGCCACGGTACATGTTCAGGTCCGGGCGGGTCAGCAGGGTGACATCGCTGGCCTTGACGTGCTCGACCTTGTCGGCGGTCATCTCGTACTGCACCTTTCCGTCGGGCAGGTACTGTACGCTGCGCGCATTGATCGCGTAGTAGTCGATGGCAGTCTCGTCGGCCTTCACGGCAGGCTGGTCCATGAAGCTTTCCGGACTGACGTTCCAGTAGCCGACGGCGGCCAGCAGCAACGCCAGCACGCCAAGGATCAGGAAAGTACGAATCTTCTTGCTGAGCATAAGTGGTGTCTACAGATAGGCGGCATGGGCCGCTTCAAGGTTGTTCTGCGCTTCAAGAATCAGCTCGCAGAACTCGCGGGCTGCGCCTTCGCCACCGCGTGCTCGGGTCACGCCATGGGCGTGCTGACGCACGAAAGTGGCGGCATTGGCCACAGCCATACCCAGCCCTACGCGGCGAATCACCGGCAAGTCTGGAAGATCATCACCCAGATAGGCGACCTGTTCGTAACTCAGGTTCAGTTCAGCGAGCAGTTGATCAAGCACCACCAGTTTGTCTTCGCGGCCCTGATACAGGTGGGCAATGCCCAGATTCTTTGCCCTGCGCTCGACCACCGGGGTCTTGCGCCCGCTAATGATAGCCGTTGTCACGCCTGAGGCGATGAGCATCTTGATGCCCTGGCCGTCGAGGGTGTTGAAGGTCTTGAATTCGCTGCCGTCTTCCAGGAAGTAGAGGCGCCCGTCAGTGAGGACACCGTCCACATCGAAAATGGCTAACTTGATGCCTTTGCCACGCTGCAGCAGTTGCTCGGTCATTGCGTTGTTCTCCATTACATCACCCCCGCACGGACCAGGTCCTGCAGGTTGAAGGCACCCACCGGGTGGTCTTGCCCATCGACCACGATCAGTGCGTTGATCTTGTGGTCTTCCATGATCTTCAGCGCTTCTGCGGCGAGCATTTCGCCGCGTACGGTCTTGCCGTGTACGGTCATGACCTCGTCGATGATCGCCTCGCGAATGTCGGTGGCACGATCCAGGGTGCGGCGCAGGTCACCGTCGGTGAAAATCCCGGCCAGTTTGCCATCGGCTTCGACGATCGCGGTCATGCCCAGGCCTTTGCGGGTCATTTCCAGCAGGGCATCGCGCAACGAGGTGCCGCGCGCCACTTTGGGCAGGGTGTCGCCGCTGTGCATCACGTGTTCGACCTTGAGCAGCAGGCGCCGCCCCAGCGCACCGCCCGGATGCGAAAAGGCGAAGTCTTCGGCGGTAAAGCCACGGGCCTCCAGCAGTGCAACGGCCAGCGCATCGCCCATCACCAGTGCCGCCGTGGTCGAGGAGGTCGGCGCCAGGTTGAGCGGGCAGGCCTCTTGGGCGACATGCGCATTGAGATTGACGTCGGCGGTCTTCGCCAGCGTCGACTCAGGGTTGCCAGTCAGGCTGATCATAGTGATGCCCAGGCGCTTGATCAGCGGCAGCAGGGTCACGATCTCGTGAGTCGTTCCAGAGTTGGACAGGGCGAGAATGATATCGTCACGAGTGATCATGCCCATGTCGCCGTGGCTGGCTTCGGCCGGGTGGACGAAAAACGCCGGGGTGCCGGTGCTGGCCAGGGTCGCCGCGATCTTGTTGCCAATGTGTCCGGACTTGCCCATGCCGACCACCACAACCCGGCCCTTGCTGGCCAGAATCAGCTCGCAGGCGCGCACGAAATCGGCGTCGATGTGTCCCAGGAGACTGTCGATCGCGTCTATTTCGAGACGGATGGTGCGCTGTGCGGATTGGATAAGGTCGCTGGATTGGCTCATGTCTGGATCGGTCAGCCTGGGAAAAGGCGGCGATTATAGCGGTATTGTCGATCCGGCTCACGCTCTGATCGTCGCAGTCATTCTTTAACGATGAGTCGGCTCAAGCGACTCAGTGTCTTAAGTGTTGTAACGGCATGTGAGTACAGGCGGTGGACGTCGGTTCCGTACTTGGGTGGCACGCAGCAGCGGTGGTATAGTTCGCGGCTTGTCCGGCCCGCCAGTATCGACGCTCCCGGCGCGGAGCAGGCTCGGCAGGTGTGGCCGTATTGCAAGGAGTTCAGATGAGTGCCGATGACGCGTACGCGGTCGAATTGAAGGGTGTCACCTTCAAGCGCGGTGCCCGCAGCATTTTCAACAATGTTGATATTCGTATTCCCAAAGGCAAGGTCACCGGCATCATGGGGCCTTCCGGTTGTGGCAAAACCACCTTGCTGCGCCTGATGGGCGCGCAATTGCGCCCTGACGCAGGCGAAGTGTGGGTCAACGGCCAGAACCTGCCGCAGCTGTCGCGCGGCGATCTGTTCGATGCGCGCAAGCGCATGGGAGTGCTGTTCCAGAGTGGCGCGCTGTTTACCGACCTTGATGTGTTCGAGAACGTCGCGTTTCCTCTGCGTGTCCACAC
Organism: Pseudomonas sp. StFLB209; assembly: GCF_000829415.1. NCBI lineage: Bacteria > Pseudomonadati > Pseudomonadota > Gammaproteobacteria > Pseudomonadales > Pseudomonadaceae > Pseudomonas > Pseudomonas sp. StFLB209. The sequence goes on from NZ_AP014637.1 coordinate 3,196,844, forward strand.
CGAGCTGCCAGACGACATGATTCGCGACATCGTACTGCTCAAACTGCAGGCGGTGGGGCTGCGCGGCGCTGTCGAGCTGATGCCCGATGAGCTGTCCGGCGGCATGAAGCGTCGGGTCGCGCTGGCCCGGGCGATTGCCCTCGATCCGCAGATTCTCATGTATGACGAACCGTTCGTCGGTCAGGATCCCATCGCCATGGGGGTTCTGGTTCGCCTGATTCGCCTGCTCAACGATGCGTTGGGCATCACCAGTATCGTGGTTTCCCATGATCTGACCGAAACCGCCAGTATCGCCGACTACATCTATGTAGTGGGTGACGGCCAAGTGCTGGGGCAAGGTACGCCGCAGGAGCTGCTGGCGTCGGACAACCCGCGCATCCGTCAATTCATGACGGGCGAGCCGGACGGTCCTGTGCCTTTTCATTATCCGGCAGCGGATTTTCGCGACGATCTTTTGGGGACGCGCTGATGCGCAACAAATCAATCATCGAGCGTGTGCGCCTGCTTGGGCGCGCAGCCATCGACGTCATCACCGTGCTGGGGCGTTCCGGCATCTTTCTGTTCAATGCCTTGCTGGGGCGCGGCGGTATCGGCGGCGGTTTTCAATTGCTGGTCAAGCAACTGTACTCGGTCGGGGTGATGTCGCTGGTCATCATCGTCGTCTCGGGCGCGTTCATCGGTATGGTGCTGGCGCTGCAAGGCTTCAGCATCCTGACCAAGTACGGTTCCGAACAGGCGGTCGGGCAAATGGTTGCCCTTACCCTGTTGCGTGAGCTGGCGCCGGTCGTGGCGGCGCTGCTGTTTGCCGGTCGGGCCGGCTCGGCGCTGACTGCCGAGATCGGCAATATGAAATCCACCGAGCAACTGTCGAGCCTGGAAATGATCGGTGTCGACCCGCTCAAGTACATCGTTGCCCCGCGACTGTGGGCCGGCTTTATTTCATTGCCGGTGCTGACCATGATCTTCAGTGTGGTGGGTATCTGGGGCGGCTCCTGGGTCGCCATCGACTGGCTGGGAGTCTATGAAGGTTCTTTCTGGTCCAATATGCAGAACAGTGTTTCTTTCACTGACGATGTGCTCAATGGCCTGATCAAAAGCGTCGTATTTGCCTTGGTAGTGACATGGATCGCGGTTTTTCAGGGTTACGATTGCGATCCTACTTCCGAAGGGATCAGTCGTGCCACGACCCGTACCGTGGTCTACGCCTCACTGGCGGTGCTGGGCCTGGACTTTATTCTGACCGCCTTGATGTTTGGAGATTTCTGATGCAAAACCGCGCCATCGAAACCGGTGTCGGACTGTTCCTCCTGGCCGGCATCCTGGCCTTGCTCCTGCTGGCCCTGCGGGTCAGTGGTCTGAGCGCCAGTGCGACCAGCGACACCTATAAACTTTACGCTTACTTCGACAATATTGCCGGTTTGACTGTCAGAGCCAAGGTAAGCATGGCCGGTGTCACGGTGGGCCGGGTGACGGCGATCGATCTGGATCGCGATACCTTCACCGGGCGCGTGACGCTGGAAATCCAGAAGTCGGTGGATAACCTGCCGACCGATTCCACGGCATCGATTCTGACTGCGGGCCTGTTGGGTGAGAAATACATCGGTCTGAGTGTAGGAGGGGACGAGGCCCTGCTCAAGGATGGCGGTACGATCCACGACACCCAGTCGTCGTTGGTGCTCGAAGACCTGATCGGTAAATTTCTGCTCAACACCGTGAGTAAAGAAGCCAAATGAGGAGCTTTTCCATGATCTCTATTTTGCGTCGCGGTCTGCTGGTCCTGTTGGCAGCATTGCCAATGCTGGCCAGTGCAGCGGCTGCGCCCTCTGCGCACGACCTGATCAAAGGCACTACGGATCAGTTGCTGGGCGACCTGTCGGCCAACAAGGAGCAGTACAAGGCCAACCCCAGTGCTTTCTATGATGCGCTCAACCGCATTGTCGGGCCGGTGGTGGATGCCGATGGCATTTCACGCAGCATCATGACCGTCAAGTATTCGCGCCAGGCCACGCCTGCGCAGATGCAACGCTTCCAGGAGAACTTCAAGCGCAGCCTGATGCAGTTCTATGGCAACGCATTGCTGGAGTACAACAACCAGGGCATCACCGTAGCGCCGGCCAAGGATGAGAGTGGCGAGCGCACCAGCGTCGATATGCAGGTCAAGGGCAACAACGGCGCGGTCTATCCGGTTTCCTACACCCTTGAGAAGATCAATGGTGAATGGAAAGTGCGCAACGTGATCATCAACGGCATCAACATCGGCAAGCTGTTCCGTGACCAGTTCGCCGATGCCATGCAGCGCAATGGCAATAATCTGGACAAGACTATCGATGGCTGGGCCGGTGAAGTGGCCAAGGCCAAGGAAGTCACCGACGAAGCTTCGCAGAAGGCGGCGCAATGACCGAGTCGGCGGTGCGTCTTGTCGGCGCCGGCGAGCTGCGTCTGGTCGGTGTGCTCGACTACAGCACCGGTCCGCAGTTGCGCAAGCAGGGCGCGGCGCTAATTCGTTCCAGCAGCCTGCCGACACTGGTCATTGATTGTTCAGGTGTCAGCCACTCCAGCAGCGTCGGCCTGGCGCTGCTGTTGGGTTTCATGCGTGATGCGCAAAGTGCAGGCAAATCGGTCAGCGTTCACTCCATGCCAGCGGACATGCGCAAGATCGCCGAGGTATCGGGCGCCAGTGCGCTGTTTGACAATCATTCTCCCGCATGACCTTTACAGCCCCCTGTCTGCGTAAACCCCGGGCGGGGTTCGCATAGCAGGGGCTTTTTTGTATCATGGCCGACCCGCGCGCACAGAGCGCCGATCGAGGTTAAGCATGCAGGCTGTCGAAGTAAAAAGCTTCCTTGAAGCAAAATTGCCCGGAATCAAAGTGGAAGTCGAAGGCGAAGGCTGCAACTTCCAGCTCAATGTCATCAGTGATGAGTTGGCTGCCCTGAGTCCTGTCAAGCGTCAGCAACAGATCTACTCCCATCTCAATCCCTGGATCGCTGATGGCAGCATCCATGCGGTTACGATGAAATTTTTCAGCAGCGCGGCCTGGGCCGAGCGCGCCTGACCCTACCGGTGTCGAGATTGCAATGGATAAATTGATTATTACCGGCGGCGTCCGTCTGGACGGCGAAATTCGTATTTCCGGGGCCAAGAACTCGGCGTTGCCGATTCTTTCTGCAACCCTGCTCGCCGATGGGCCTGTTACGGTCCAGAACCTGCCGCATCTGCACGACATCACCACCATGATCGAGCTGTTCGGTCGCATGGGTATTGAGCCGGTGATCGACGAGAAGCTCAGCGTCGAGATCGACCCGCGCACCATCAAGACCCTGGTCGCGCCGTATGAGCTGGTCAAGACCATGCGCGCCTCGATCCTGGTGCTCGGCCCGATGGTCGCCCGCTTCGGTGAAGCTGAAGTGGCCTTGCCGGGCGGCTGCGCCATTGGTTCGCGTCCGGTTGACCTGCATATCCGCGGCCTGGAAGCCATGGGCGCGATCATTGACGTCGAAGGCGGTTACATCAAGGCTCGCGCCCCGGAAGGCGGCCTGCGTGGCGCACATTTCTTCTTCGATACCGTCAGTGTGACCGGTACCGAGAACATCATGATGGCCGCCAGTCTGGCCAAGGGCCGCACAGTGCTGCAGAACGCAGCCCGTGAACCTGAAGTCGTCGACCTGGCGAACTTCCTGATCGCCATGGGTGCCAACATTCAAGGTGCCGGTACCGACACCATCACCATTGACGGTGTCGAACGTCTGCATTCGGCCACCTACAAGGTGATGCCGGACCGTATCGAGACCGGTACGTACCTGGTGGCTGCGGCAATCACCGGTGGCCGGGTCAAGGTCAAGGACACTGATCCGACCATTCTCGAAGCGGTACTGCTCAAGCTGCAGGAAGCGGGCGCCGAAGTGACCACGGGTGACGACTGGATCGAGCTGAACATGCATGGTCGCCGTCCTAAAGCGGTCAATGTACGTACCGCGCCGTATCCGGCGTTTCCGACCGACATGCAGGCCCAGTTCATCTCCCTCAATGCCGTTGCCGAAGGCACTGGCGCAGTGATCGAGACGATCTTCGAAAACCGCTTCATGCACGTTTACGAAATGCACCGCATGGGCGCGCAGATCCAGGTCGAAGGCAATACCGCGATCGTCACCGGCACCGAAGTGCTCAAGGGCGCTCCGGTCATGGCCACCGACCTGCGTGCTTCGGCCAGCCTGGTGATCTCGGCGCTGGTTGCCGAAGGTGACACGCTGATCGACCGTATCTACCACATCGACCGTGGTTACGAGTGCATCGAAGAGAAGCTGCAGTTGCTGGGCGCGAAAATTCGTCGCGTACCGGGCTGACCTGCACGGCCCCGATGTCTCAACCATCGGGGCCGTGGTTTGACGACTGCGAGATTTCCATTACCCGGTTGCGCACTGACGGCGTGTATCGGGTAAGCTCTGGGGCTTGCCGCCAGGGCATGAGCTTCCTGATAAGGACCCGAGTTTTCCCATGCTGACCATCGCACTGTCCAAGGGCCGTATCCTTGACGACACCCTGCCGCTTCTCGCTGAGGCGGGCATTGTGCCGACCGAGAATCCGGACAAGAGCCGCAAGCTCATCATTCCCACGACCCAGGACGATGTTCGTCTGCTGATCGTGCGTGCCACCGATGTGCCGACCTATGTCGAGCATGGCGCGGCAGACCTGGGCGTCGCCGGCAAGGATGTGTTGATGGAATACGGCGGCCAGGGTCTGTACGAGCCCCTGGACCTGAACATTGCCCGTTGCAAGCTGATGACCGCTGGCGCGGTAGGTGCTCCAGAGCCCAAGGGGCGGCTGCGGGTGGCGACCAAGTTCGTCAACGTCGCCAAGCGCTACTACGCCGAACAGGGGCGTCAGGTCGACATCATCAAGCTGTATGGCTCCATGGAGCTGGCTCCGCTGATCGGCCTGGCCGACAAGATCATCGACGTTGTCGACACGGGCAACACCCTGCGTGCCAACGGTCTTGAGCCTCAGGAAATGATCGCGACCATCAGCTCGCGTCTGGTAGTCAACAAAGCGTCGATGAAGATGCAACACGCCCGCATCCAGTCGTTGATCGACACCCTGCGCAAGGCTGTCGAGTCGCGACACCACGGCTGACCTGATCACGCGATATTGCATCGCGTCCAGCTATCCGTGTCATAGCCAGATTTCTCAGGTGCCAGCGCGGATAGCTTGGTAGCTTATGGCTCCTGAGCATCCGCCAATAACAGAGACCCTCGCTATGACCACGTCCACTGCAATACGCCGACTCGATGCTGCCGATGCGGATTTCGCCCGACATCTGGATCATCTGCTGAGCTGGGAAAGCGTGTCTGACGAATCGGTCAATCAGCGCGTGCTGGATATCATCAAGGCCGTGCGTGAGCGTGGTGACGCCGCGCTGGTCGAGTTCACGCAGCGCTTCGATGCCCTGCAAGCCGGCTCAATGGCCGACCTGATTCTGCCCCGCGAGCGTCTGGAACTGGCCCTGACCCGTATCACGCCTGCTCAGCGCCAGGCGCTGGAAGTGGCTGCCGAGCGGGTGCGTAGCTATCACGAAAAGCAGAAGCAGGACTCCTGGAGCTACACCGAAGCCGACGGCACGGTGCTGGGCCAGAAGGTCACGCCGCTGGATCGTGCCGGTTTGTATGTGCCAGGCGGCAAGGCGTCCTACCCCTCATCGGTCCTGATGAACGCGATCCCGGCCAAAGTGGCCGGAGTGGCTGAGGTGGTCATGGTCGTGCCGACCCCGCGTGGCGAGATCAACGAGCTGGTGCTGGCGGCTGCCTGTATCGCCGGTGTGGATCGGGTGTTCACCATCGGCGGCGCCCAGGCTGTGGCGGCGCTGGCCTATGGCACTGAAAGTGTACCGCCAGTCGACAAGATCGTCGGCCCCGGCAATATTTATGTGGCCACTGCCAAGCGTCACGTATTCGGTCAGGTCGGCATCGACATGATCGCCGGCCCCTCCGAGATTCTGGTGGTCTGCGACGGTCAGACCGATCCGGACTGGATCGCCATGGACCTGTTCTCGCAAGCCGAGCACGATGAAGACGCTCAGGCCATCCTGGTCAGCCCGGACGCTGAATTCCTCGACAAAGTGGCGGCCAGTATCGAGAAGCTGCTGCCGACCATGGATCGTGCCACCATCATCGAAACCTCGATCAATGGCCGTGGTGCGCTGATCAAGGTTGCCGATATGCAACAAGCCATCGACGTGGCCAACCGCATCGCCCCGGAACATCTTGAATTGTCGGTTGAAGACCCGCAGGCCTGGCTGCCGCAGATCCGCCACGCCGGTGCGATCTTCATGGGTCGTCACACCAGCGAAGCACTGGGTGACTACTGTGCCGGCCCTAACCATGTGTTGCCGACTTCCGGCACCGCCCGTTTCTCGTCGCCGCTGGGGGTTTATGACTTCCAGAAGCGTTCGTCGATCATCTTCTGTTCGCCGCAGGGCGCCTCGGAGCTGGGCAAGACCGCTTCGGTGCTGGCCCGTGGCGAATCGCTCAGTGGTCATGCGCGCAGCGCCGAATACCGTATTACCGATACCGGCTTCAAGCCCGGGCTTAGCGAGCAAGGCGAGTAAACATGAGCAAATTCTGGAGTCCTTTCGTCAAGAGCCTGGTGCCTTATGTGCCGGGCGAGCAGCCCAAGCTGAGCAAGCTGGTCAAGCTCAACACCAACGAAAACCCTTACGGCCCGTCGCCAAAGGCGCTCGAAGCCATGCGCGCCGAACTCGGCGATGGCCTGCGTCTGTATCCGGACCCTAACAGCGACCTGCTCAAGCAAGCAGTGGCGGCTTACTACAAGGTGCAGCCCAATCAGGTGTTCCTGGGCAACGGCTCCGACGAAGTGCTGGCGCATATTTTCTATGGTCTGTTTCAGCACGACCAACCGCTGCTGTTCCCGGACATCAGCTACAGCTTCTATCCGGTTTACTGCGGCCTGTATGGGATTGCCCATGAAACCGTAGCGCTGGACGAGCAGTTCCAGATTCGTGTGCACGATTATGCGCGGCCCAACGGCGGGATCATCTTCCCCAACCCGAATGCGCCTACCGGCTGCCTGCTGGCCCTGGAAGCCATTGAGCAAATCCTCAAGGCCAGCCCGGATTCAGTTGTGGTCGTGGACGAAGCCTACATCGACTTTGGTGGCGAGACCGCCATTAGCCTGGTGGACCGCTACCCGAACCTGCTGGTGACCCAGACCCTGTCCAAGTCACGTTCGCTGGCCGGACTGCGGGTCGGCCTGGCGGTCGGCCATCCTGATCTGATCGAAGCGCTGGAGCGGGTCAAGAACAGCTTCAACTCCTACCCGCTGGATCGTCTGGCGATCGTGGGCGCCACTGCGGCGTTCGAAGATCAGGCGCATTTCAATACCACCCGCAACGCGGTGATTGCCAGTCGCGAAGCCTTGGTCGAGCAGTTGCAGGGCAAGGGCTTTGAAGTTCTGCCTTCGGCAGCCAACTTCATCTTCGCCCGTCACCCGCAGCATGATGCCGCAGGCCTGGCGGCGAAAGTGCGTGAGCAAGGGGTTATCGTGCGGCACTTCAAGCAGGAGCGGATTGCCCAGTTCCTGCGCATTACCATTGGCACGCCAGAGCAGAACCAGGCGTTGCTGGATGCGTTGAGCGATATCTGAGTGTCATCGGCCTTGGCCGCGAACCAGCAGGTTCGCGGCCAAGGCCGACACGGGTTATTGCGCGTTGGCGGCCGGGGTGTGGGCCGGGGCTGGAGCCGGTGGTGGACGAATCCCCACTTCTGCGGTCAGGCGCAGTTCCTTGTTATTGCGCAGCACATTGATCGCGATCTTTTCCTTTGGTCGAGCGCGGGCCAGCTGATTCATGGCGCGACGTCCGTCGGTGGCCACTTCATCATTGATGCTCAGAATGATATCGCCCAGTTGCAGGCCGGCCTTTTGCGCCGGGCCGTCGCGAAATACCGCAGATACCACCACGCCCTGACGGCCTTTGAGGCCATAGGACTCGACCAGATCGGCGGTCAGGTTCTGTACTTCAATGCCCAGCCAGCCGCGGATCACCTGACCATGCTCGATGATCGACTTCATCACATCGATCGCCAGTTTGGTCGGGATCGAGAAACCGATGCCTTGCGAGCCGCGTGACTCGGTAAAAATCGCGGTGTTGATGCCGATCAGGTTGCCGTTGGCATCAACCAGTGCGCCACCGGAGTTGCCGGGGTTGATCGCCGCGTCGGTCTGAATGAAGTCTTCGTAGGTATTGAGGCCCAACTGGTTGCGCCCGGTGGCGCTGATGATGCCCATGGTGACGGTCTGGCCGACGCCGAACGGGTTGCCGATCGCCAGTGCAACGTCGCCGATGCGAATGTTGTCAGAACGGGCAATGGTGATGGCCTGCAGGTTTTTAAGATCGATCTTGACTACTGCCAGGTCGGTTTCCGGATCGTTGCCGATGACCCGCGCCACGGTCTCACGACCGTCCTTGAGTGCCACGATGATCTGATCGGCGCCACTGGTTACGTGGTTGTTGGTGAGGATGTAGCCTTCCGGGCTCATCAACACGCCAGACCCCAGGCTCGATTCCATGCGCTTCTGTTTGGGCTGGTTGTCGCCGAAAAAGCGCCTGAATTGCGGGTCTTCGAACAGCGGGTTGGCCGACTTGTTGATCAGCCGGGTGCTGTACAGGTTGACCACCGCCGGTGCGGCAGCGCTGACCGCGTCGGCATACGACGAAGGGCCCTGCACAATCTGGGTGGATTGCGGTGCCTGTTGCAAATTGACGTCCAGACTGGGCAAACCGACCCATTGAGGAAAACGCTGGATGACCAGCAGGGCGACCAATACGCCTGCGAGCAATGGCCAGCCAAAATAGCGCAGTGCCTTTAGCATTGAGAGAAGATCCTGGGAGTGACAGGCGCAGAATTTATTAGCCGGGCTGCGCCATAATGGCGGGCATTATACGAGCACCGCAGGCGCTGTCTCGTATTACTCACGCAATTTAAGGTATCTATGTTGTGCTGACCGCGATACCGAACCGTTCATCGAGGAATCTTTCATGGCCGTAGCCCTCACCACCCTGGTTGAAGAAGCCGATCGCTACCTCAACAGCGCCCGGATCCAGGACTATTGCCCCAACGGCCTGCAGGTCGAAGGGCGCCCACAGGTCATGCGTATTGTCAGTGGTGTAACCGCCAGCCAGGCGTTGCTCGATGCCTCTGTCGAGGCCCAGGCCGATCTGGTTCTGGTCCATCATGGTTACTTCTGGAAAGGCGAGAATCCCTGCGTGGTGGGGATGAAGCAACGTCGCCTGAAGACCCTGCTCAGGCATGACATGAGCCTGCTGGCTTATCATCTGCCATTGGACGTGCACCCGGAAGTGGGTAACAACGTGCAGTTGGCGCGGCAACTGGATATCACGGTCGAAGGGCCGTTGAATCCCGCTGACCCCAAGGTGGTGGGGCTGGTCGGCTCGCTGGCCGAGCCGGTCAGCGCCCGTGACTTTGCCCGGCGCGTCCAGGAGGTACTGGGCCGCGAGCCGTTGTTGATTGAGGGCGACCGGATGGTGCAGCGCGTCGGTTGGTGTTCTGGCGGTGGCCAGGGCTACATCGACCAGGCGGTGCTTGAGGGGGTTGATCTGTACTTCAGCGGCGAAGCCTCCGAGCAGACGTTTCATAGCGCTCAAGAGAACGGCATCAGTTTCATTGCCGCCGGCCATCATGCCACCGAGCGTTACGGCGTGCAGGCACTGGGTGATTATCTGGCGCGGCGCTTTGCGCTGGAGCACATTTTCATCGACTGTCCCAACCCGGTCTGAGCCGCGACCCAGAGCGTGATGGTCAGGCAACCGGCTCGCAGGTCCAAACCGGCGGCTATATGGTTAGATCGTTTCGATCTATTGTGCTCACTGAAGTGCGGTGGTCGTGCATGATAAAGTGCGCGGCTCGAATACGGCCCGCCGGCCGCCACTGGACCGGGTCTGCCATTAAACGCGCCTTGTCGCGCGTGGTTGGTGCAGGCCTGACCACAATACATGCAATCCGTGAGTAGCCATGGTTGACAAACTGACGCATCTGAAACAGCTGGAGGCGGAAAGCATCCACATCATCCGCGAGGTCGCCGCCGAGTTCGATAACCCGGTGATGCTGTACTCGATCGGCAAGGACTCGGCCGTGATGCTGCATCTGGCACGCAAGGCCTTTTTCCCTGGCAAGCTGCCGTTCCCGGTGATGCACGTCGATACCCAGTGGAAATTCCAGGAGATGTACAGCTTCCGCGACAAAATGGTCGAGGAAATGGGCCTGGAACTGATCACCCATGTCAACCCGGAAGGGGTTGCCCAGGGAATCAACCCGTTCACCCACGGCAGTGCCAAGCACACCGACATCATGAAGACCCAGGGCCTCAAGCAGGCGCTGGACAAGCACGGTTTCGATGCCGCCTTCGGTGGCGCGCGCCGCGACGAAGAAAAATCGCGGGCCAAAGAGCGCGTTTACTCGTTCCGCGACAGCAAGCATCGCTGGGACCCGAAGAACCAGCGCCCGGAGCTGTGGAACGTCTACAACGGCAAGGTCAACAAGGGCGAGTCGATCCGCGTTTTCCCGCTGTCGAACTGGACCGAGCTGGACATCTGGCAGTACATCTACCTCGAAGGCATCCCGATCGTGCCGCTGTACTTCGCCGCCGAGCGTGAAGTCATCGAGAAGAACGGCACCCTGATCATGATCGACGACGAGCGCATCCTCGAGCACCTGTCCGAGGAAGAAAAGGCCCGTATCGTCAAGAAGAAGGTGCGCTTCCGTACTCTGGGCTGCTACCCGTTGACGGGCGCCGTCGAGTCCGACGCCGAAAGCCTGACCGACATCATCCAGGAAATGCTCCTGACCCGGACGTCCGAGCGTCAGGGCCGTGTCATCGACCACGATGGCGCAGGCTCGATGGAAGACAAGAAACGTCAAGGGTATTTCTGAGTTTCAAGTTACAAGCGGCAAGCTGCAAGTGGAAGCAGACTGAGTAGCTTCTGGATTTTGTGGATTGCCGCTTGCATTGCGACGACGCCTGGAAAAGGCCGGCAGTGAACGACCAACAGAATTTTTGACTAGTTGTACGCCGACAAGCTTGCCGCTTGAAGCTTACAGCTTGGAGCTTGAATGCAATGAGCCACCAATCCGATTTGATCAGCGAAGACATCCTCGCTTATCTGGCGCAGCACGAGCGTAAAGAGCTGCTGCGTTTCCTTACCTGCGGTAACGTCGATGACGGCAAGAGCACCCTGATCGGGCGTCTGCTGCACGACTCCAAGATGATCTACGAAGACCATCTGGAAGCCATCACCCGCGATTCGAAGAAGGTCGGCACCACCGGCGAAGAAATCGACCTGGCGCTGCTGGTCGACGGTCTGCAGGCCGAGCGCGAGCAGGGCATTACCATCGATGTGGCCTACCGCTACTTCTCGACTGCCAAGCGCAAGTTCATCATTGCCGACACCCCGGGCCACGAGCAGTACACCCGCAACATGGCCACCGGTGCCTCGACCTGCGACCTGGCGATCATTCTGGTCGACGCCCGTTACGGCGTGCAGACCCAGACCCGCCGCCACAGCTACATTGCCTCGTTGCTGGGCATCAAGCACATCGTGGTCGCGATCAACAAGATGGACCTCAAGGGCTTCGACGAGCAGGTTTTCGAGTCGATCAAGGCCGACTACCTGAAGTTCGCCGAGGCGATCAACCTGACCCCGAGCAGCCTGCACTTCGTGCCGATGTCGGCGCTCAAGGGCGACAACGTGGTCAACCGCAGCGAGCGTTCGCCGTGGTACACCGGCCCCGCGCTGATGGAAATCCTCGAAACCGTCGAGGTGGCCGCCGACCGCAACTTCACCGACCTGCGTTTCCCGGTGCAGTACGTCAACCGTCCGAACCTGAATTTCCGTGGCTTTGCCGGCACCCTGGCCAGCGGCATCGTGCACAAGGGTGACGAAGTCGTGGTGCTGCCGTCGGGCAAGAGCAGCCGGGTCAAGTCCATCGTCACCTATGAAGGCGAGCTGGAGCAGGCCGGTCCCGGCCAGGCCGTGACCCTGACCATGGAAGACGAAATCGACATCTCGCGTGGCGACCTGCTGGTGCATGCCGACAACGTGCCGCCGGTCACCGACCAGTTCGACGCGATGCTGGTCTGGATGTCCGAAGAGCCGATGCTGCCGGGCAAGAAATATGACATCAAGCGCGCTACCAGCTACGTGCCGGGCTCGATTGCCAGCATCACCCACAAGGTCGATGTGAACACCCTTGAGCACGGCGCCGCCAGTGCGCTGCAGCTCAACGAGATCGGCCGGGTCAAGGTTGCCCTCGATGCCTCCATCGCCTTGGACGGTTACGAAAGCAACCGCACCACCGGTGCCTTCATCGTTATCGATCGCCTGACCAATGGCACTGTTGGTGCCGGCATGATCATCGCGCAACCGGTGTTGCCACACGGTGGTAATGGCCAGCACGGCAAGCAGGCTCACGTTTCTACTGAAGAGCGCGCCCTGCGTCTGGGCCAGCAGCCTGCCACTGTGTTGTTCAGCGGCCTTTCGGGCGCCGGCAAAAGCACTCTGGCCTATGCCGTGGAGCGCAAGCTGTTCGACATGGGCCGTTCGGTCTACGTGCTCGATGGTCAGAACCTGCGTCATGACTTGAACAAAGGACTGCCGCAGGACCGTGCCGGACGTACCGAGAACTGGCGTCGTGCCGCCCATGTGGCGCGCCAGTTCAACGAAGCCGGCCTGCTGACCCTGGCCGCGTTCGTTGCGCCGGATGCCGAAGGTCGCGAGCAGGCCAAGGCGTTGATCGGCAAAGAGCGTCTGGTGACGGTCTACGTGCAGGCTTCGCCAAGCGCCTGCCGTGAGCGTGACCCGCAGGGTTTGTATGCTGCCAATGGCGATAACATCCCGGGCGAGTCCTTCCCGTACGACGTGCCGCTGGACGCCGATCTGGTGATCGATACCCAGCGCGTGAGTGTGGAGGAGGGCGTCAAGCTGGTACTGGACGTGCTGCGTAGCCGCGGCGCGATCTGATGCCCTATTGAGGCCAGGTGAGAGGCTCTGCTGGCGAAGACTGTGGTACCTCCACCATTGATTCGCCAGCTGGCCACTCCCATCGTATCGCTGAAACGGCACCAAAGAAAAAGCCCCCGGCCTTGCGGCGCGGGGGCTTTTTCATAACGGCGTACAGGTTACTTTTTCAAACCGTAATGCTCATCCAGCATGCCAGGGGAGTTTGGCGATTTGGGTGCGTAGTCTTTGGGCGCTTCGGTATCGCGTGGCGGAGTCAGCCGATCGCGTGGTGCGTGATGCGCCTCTGGGTGCATGGCGGCCAGCAGACGTTGACGGGTCAGCTCGTCCAGCGCCAGGCGGTTGGCGCCTTCAGCGAGGTGCTCCTGGACTTCCTGATACTGCTGGGTCAGCTTCTGAACCAGATTAGCCGTGCTGTTGAAGTGAGTGACCACCTCGTTCTGATAGGTATCGAAACGCTCCTGAACCTCATCCAGCTGACGCTGGGTGCTGTTCGGAACGGTGTTGGGCAGCAGACGTGCGACCAGGAAACCAATGACGACACCGGCAACCAGGGCAAGAGTCGGCAACAACCAAACTAAGAGCGAGTGTTCCACGAGTCCTTCCTCTATAAACGGCTTTGCATTACGTTAACGGCTGGAACCTGCGCTGTATAGCCGCGACGCGTCGCCGATATGCCAGGCACAGACAATCAGCTAGACGAGTTTACCCATTTCGGGGTCACGGAGTTCTTCACCGCTATGCGCGAAACCCCTGTTTTCATTGACGGCCCGCAGGGCCAGCTCGAAGCACTTTATCAGGACCTGCCCGATGCGAAAGGTGTGGCGCTGATTTGCCATCCCAACCCGGTGCAGGGCGGCACCATGCTCAACAAGGTGGTTGCCACCTTGCAACGTGCTGCCCGCGATGCCGGCTTGAGCACCTTGCGCTTCAATTATCGTGGAGTGGGCGCCAGCGCCGGCACTTCAGTCGCTGGCGCCGAAGAAATCGACGATGCCCGCGCCGCCGCTCGCTGGCTGCGCACGCAGCAGCATGAGCTGCCGCTCACCGTGTTTGGTTTCTCCTTTGGTGGGTATGTCGCCGGATCGCTGTGCGGCGAGCTGGAGGCCCGTGGCGAGGCTCTGGAGCATGTGTTTCTGATCGCACCGGCGGTGTCGCGCTTCAAGGATCACGACGCCCTGCCGCAGCAGGCGCCGCTGACCGTTATCCAGCCTGACGCCGATGAAGTCATTGCGCCTGCGCTGGTGTATGACTGGTCGGCCGTGTTGCCGCGCCCCCATGAGCTGCTGAAAGTGGCAGAATGCGGACACTTCTTCCACGGCAAGCTGACGGATCTGAAGGATCTGGTCATGCCCCGGCTCTCGAATTGATGCACTTCACTGATTAAGCGACCTGCCATGACCACTCGTATCCTGACCGGTATCACCACCACCGGCACTCCTCATCTGGGCAACTATGCCGGCGCGATTCGTCCGGCGGTTGTCGCCAGCCGCCAGCCTGGCGCCGATTCGTTCTACTTCCTGGCCGACTATCATGCCCTGATCAAGTGCGACGACCCGCAGCGCATCCAGCGTTCGCGCCTGGAGATCGCCGCCACCTGGCTGGCAGCCGGTCTGGACCCTGAGCGGGTGACTTTCTATCGGCAGTCGGACATCCCGGAAATCCCCGAGCTGACCTGGCTGCTGACCTGTGTCGCGGGCAAGGGCCTGCTCAACCGTGCTCACGCCTACAAGGCGTCGGTCGACAAGAACGTCGAAAGCGGCGAAGACCCCGATGCTGGTGTGACCATGGGCCTGTTCAGCTATCCGGTGCTGATGGCGGCCGACATCCTGATGTTCAATGCGCACAAGATTCCGGTCGGTCGTGACCAGATCCAGCATGTGGAAATGGCCCGCGACATCGCCCAGCGTTTCAACCACCTGTTTGGCAACGGCAAGGATTTTTTCGCCTTGCCTGAGGCGCAGATCGAAGAAACGGTGGCCACCTTGCCAGGCCTGGACGGGCGCAAGATGTCCAAGAGCTACGACAACACCATCCCGCTGTTCAGCAGCGCCAAGGACCTCAAGGACGCCATCTCGCGCATCGTTACCGACTCGCGGGCGCCGGGCGAGGCCAAAGACCCTGACAACTCGCACCTGTTTACCCTGTATCAGGCGTTTTCCACCGCCGAGCAGAGCGCAGCGTTCCGTAGTGAACTGCTCGAAGGTCTGGGCTGGGGCGAGGCCAAGAGCCGTCTGTTCAATCTGCTCGAGGAGCAGTTGAGCGAACCGCGGGAGATTTACCAGGGCTTGATCGCCCGGCCTGCCGACCTGGAAGACATTCTGCTGGCGGGCGCGCAAAAGGCCCGTCGCACTGCCACGCCATTCCTTGAAACCCTGCGTGAAGCCGTGGGCCTGCGTTCGTTCCGTTCGGTGCAGCAGAGCGCCGACAGCGGTAAGAAAAAGGCCGTCAAGGCGGCACGCTTCGTGAGTTTCCGCGAGGACGACGGCAGTTTCCGTTTCCGCCTGCTGGCCGCTGACGGTGAGCAATTGCTGTTGTCTCGCGCTTTTGCCGACGGCAAGGCGGCCGGTGCGGTCAGCAAACAGCTGCAACAGGGCGGCGCGCTGGATATCCGTGCCGAGGCCGACCGTTTCAGCCTGTGGCTGGACGACGCCTGTGTGGCTGACAGCCCGGGGTTCAAGGATACCGTGGCCCGCGATGCGGCCATCGAAACCCTCAAGTCGGCATTGGCTCCTCAACAGGACTGATTGCCATTCCTCGGGGCCGTCGCTAAAGTGTCGGCCCGCTTTTATTGCCCTGCTGACCAATTATGACGCCCCTGGAACGATATCAAGCCGATCTGAAACGCCCGGACTTCTTTCATGATGCCGCTCAGGAAAACGCTGTGCGTCACCTGCAGCGCCTGTACGACGATTTGATTGCCGCCCAGAACAGCAAGCCCGGCCTGTTCGGCAAGCTGTTCGGCAAGAAAGAGCCGGAGATTGTCAAAGGCCTGTATTTCTGGGGCGGTGTAGGTCGGGGCAAGACCTATCTGGTCGACACTTTCTTCGACGCGCTGCCGTTCGAGCAGAAGATGCGCACGCACTTTCACCGCTTCATGAAGCGCGTGCATGACGAGATGAAGACCCTCAAGGGTGAGAAGAACCCGCTGACCGTGATCGCCAAGCGTTTCTCGGAAGAAGCGCGGATTATCTGCTTCGATGAATTCTTCGTGTCTGACATTACCGATGCCATGATTCTTGGCACGCTGATGGAAGAACTGTTCAAAAATGGCGTTTCGCTGGTGGCGACCTCCAACATCGTGCCAGACGGTCTGTACAAGGACGGTCTGCAACGGGCGCGTTTCCTGCCGGCCATCGCGCTGATCAAGCAGCATACCGAGGTGGTCAACGTTGATAGTGGCGTGGACTATCGTTTGCGTCATCTGGAGCAGGCCGAGCTGTTTCACTTCCCGCTCGACGAGGCCGCAGAGCAGAGCCTGCGCGCCAGCTTCAAGGCGTTGACGCCCGACTGTGCACAGACCGTCGAAAACGACGTGCTGATGATCGAAAACCGCGAAATCCGCGCCCTGCGTACCTGTGACGATGTCGCCTGGTTTAACTTCCGTGATCTGTGTGACGGCCCGCGCAGCCAGAACGACTACATCGAACTGGGCAAGATCTTCCACGCCGTGCTACTCAGCGATGTGGAGCAGATGAGCGTGACCACCGACGACATCGCCCGGCGTTTCATCAACATGGTCGACGAATTCTACGATCGCAACGTCAAGCTGATCATCTCGGCCGAAGTCGAGCTCAAGGACCTGTACTCCGGTGGTCGCCTGAACTTCGAATTCCAGCGCACCCTCAGCCGCCTGCTGGAGATGCAGTCCCACGAATTCCTGGCGCGGGCGCACAAGCCCTGAAAGCAGTCGCAAGCTTCAAGCGGTAAGCTGCAAGAAGGAGCAAGAGCCGCACACGGTCTGCCTTGTTTCTTCTTGCAGCTTGAAGCTCACCGCTTGTAGCTGCTTCTACGCCGCCTGCTGGAATTGCTGGCGATACTGGTTCGGTGAAAGCTCTGTGTGCTGGCGAAACAGGCGGGCGAAGAAACTGGCGTCGTCGTAGCCCACTTCGTAGCTGATGGTCTTGATGCTCTTGCGCGTGGCCGAGAGCAGTCCTTTGGCTGTTTCGATGCGTAGCCGTTGCAGGTAGTGCAGCGGTTTGTCGCCGGTGGCTCCCTGAAAGCGGCGCATGAAATTGCGAATGCTCATGCCGTGTTCGCGGGCCACGTCCTCGAAACGGAACTTGTCGGCGAAGTGTTCTTCGAGCCAGTGCTGGATTTGCAGGATGATCATGTCCTGGTGCAGCTTCTGGCCGCCAAAGCCGATCCGCCCTGGCGAATAATTGCGCCGTACCTCATACAGGATGTCGCGGGCCACGGCCTGGGCCACGTTTGCACCGCAAAACCGCTCGATCAGGTAGATGTACAGATCGCACGCCGAAGTGCTGCCGCCTGCGCAATACAGGTTGTCAGCATCAATGATGTGTTTGTCCTGATTGAGCAGCACTTTCGGAAACCGCTCGGTGAACTCATTGAAGAACCGCCAGTAAGTGGTCGCTTCCTTGCCGTCGAGCAGGCCGCTGGCCGCCAGCCAGAACACACCGCTGGCTTCGGCGCACAATACTGCGCCTCTGGCATGTTGTTCGCGCAGCCATGGCAGCACCTGCGGATAGCGCTGGCAAAGTGCATCGAAGTCATCCCAGAAGGCGGGCAGTACAATGATGTCGCTGGACTCCAGGCCGCCGTCGACCGGCAGCATGACATCGCTGAAGCTGTTGACGGGCTGGCCGTCGGGGCTGACCAGGCGGATTTCGAAGGCAGGCTTGATGCCGTGGCCCAATTGTTTGCTGTAGCGCAGGCTGGCCAGATGGAAGAAATCCTTGGCCTGCATCAGGGTTGAGGCGAACACCCGGTCAATCGCCAGGATGCTCACACGCCGCAATACGGCGCAGGGTTGTATCGGCATGATCTTTGTTCTTATAGGTAATAGTGGTCAAACAACGGCTGGATCGTCTTATGTTTTGCCGGTCCTGTCCAGCCTGAAGGATCCCCTGTAACAATAACCATCAAGGCTCTGGCCCGCCGCTCATGTCCGGTGGTGAGGACAGGACGAAATTCCGGTTGAGCTTCTTGTTGCAGCCTGTATAATTCGCCACCTCTTGGTTGCGGGAGTGATGCCCCGTCGCTAAAGAATCTGCCGTATGCGGACGCGCTGACCCGAGCCCCCGATAGCGTCTGTTTCCGGCTGACTCCGGCTGGCCTGTTTGGCTTGTCAGAGAATGCACTATTCAGTAAGCTCCGCCGTCTATTTTTTTCAGGCGGCCCCTGAGGCTATAAAGAATGAAAACTTTTACTGCTAAACCGGAAACAGTTAAGCGCGACTGGTTCGTCGTCGACGCTGCTGGCCAGACCCTGGGTCGTCTGGCCACCGAAATCGCGAGCCGTCTGCGTGGCAAGCACAAACCGGAATACACTCCGCACGTTGACACTGGCGACTACATCGTCGTGATCAATGCCGAGCAGATCCGTGTTACTGGTGCCAAGTCTTCCGACAAGATCTACTACTCTCACTCCGGTTTCCCGGGCGGGATCAAATCGATCAACTTCGAAAAGCTGATCGACAAGGCTCCTGAGCGCGTGATCGAGACCGCGGTTAAGGGCATGCTGCCTAAGAACCCGCTGGGTCGCGACATGTACCGTAAGCTGAAAGTCTATGCGGGCGCTGTTCACCCTCATACTGCTCAGCAGCCCCAAGAACTGAAGTTTTAACGGAATAGTTGATTATGTCGGCGACTCAAAATTACGGCACTGGCCGTCGCAAGACCGCAACCGCTCGCGTTTTCCTGCGTCCGGGCACTGGTAACATCTCGATCAACAACCGTTCGCTGGACGTGTTCTTTGGCCGTGAAACTGCCCGCATGGTAGTTCGCCAGCCACTGGAACTGACCGAGACCACCGAGAAATTCGACATCTACGTCACCGTTATCGGTGGCGGCGTAAGTGGCCAGGCTGGCGCAATCCGCCACGGTATCACTCGCGCCCTGATGCAATACGACGAGTCGCTGCGCAGCTCCCTGCGTAAAGCCGGCTTCGTTACTCGCGACGCCCGTGAAGTTGAGCGTAAGAAAGTCGGTCTGCGTAAAGCGCGTAAGCGTCCGCAGTACTCGAAGCGTTAATTCGCTTTTACGCCTCAAAAAGAACGCCCGCTTCTTCGGAAGCCGGGCGTTTTTTTATGCCCCTCATTTATCTGTGTGGCAAATCGCCTCATTGTTGTAAGTCAATGTTTACAGCTATTCCTACCTTTTGAGGGGTCTTAAGACCTTGTTGACAGAAGGGGCTTTATTTACCATCCCGGCCACTTGGCAATGACTAGATTTTATCGTGCAGGTCTCTGATCAATCAGAGGCTGCAGTGGACGGGAGAGGGCGGAATGAGCAATGACGGCGTCAATCCAGGCCGGCGTCGCTTCCTGGTTGCAGCGACTTCGGTAGTCGGGGCAGCAGGGGCGGTAGGGGCTGCGGTCCCGTTCGTGGGGTCGTGGTTTCCCAGTGCCAAGGCCAAGGCCGCAGGTGCACCGGTGAAGGTCAATATCGGCAAGATCGAGCCGGGGCAGCAGATGGTCGCCGAATGGCGCGGTCAGCCGGTGTTCATTCTGCGCCGAACGCCGCAGATCCTCGCTGAGTTGAGCAAGCGTACTGCGCAGCTGTCGGACCCTGAGTCCAGGGCTTCGGTGCAGCCCGGATATGTCGACCAGGCGTTGCGCTCGATCAAACCGGAAATACTCCTGCTGGTCGGTCTGTGTACCCATCTGGGGTGCTCGCCGACCTTTCGTCCCGAAGTGGCGCCAGCCGACCTGGGTGCTGACTGGGTGGGCGGTTACTTCTGCCCCTGCCACGGGTCGCGCTACGACCTGGCTGGGCGGGTCTACAAGGCGCAGCCTGCACCATTGAATCTGCCGGTGCCGCCGCACAGCTACGAGTCCGAGACGGTCATTGTCATCGGCGTCGATCAGGAGAAAGCGTGATGAGCAAATTCATGGCATGGATCGATGCGCGGTTCCCGGCAACCCGGATGTGGGAAGAGCATCTAAGCAAGTATTACGCACCCAAGAATTTCAACTTTTTCTATTTCTTCGGCTCGCTGGCGTTGCTGGTGCTGGTCAACCAACTGGCCACCGGTGTCTGGTTGACCATGAACTACACGCCGACCGCCGAAGATGCCTTCGCGTCTGTCGAGTACATCATGCGTGATGTGGAGTACGGCGCCATCCTGCGTCTGCTGCACTCCACCGGGGCTTCGGCATTCTTTATCGTGGTCTACCTGCACATGTTTCGCGGCCTGCTGTACGGCTCTTACCAGAAGCCTCGTGAGCTGGTGTGGATCTTCGGTATGTTCATCTACCTGGCGCTGATGGCAGAGGCGTTCATGGGCTATCTGTTGCCCTGGGGGCAGATGTCCTACTGGGGGGCGCAGGTGATCATCTCGCTATTCGGTGCCATTCCTTTTATCGGCGACGCGCTGACCGAGTGGATTCGTGGCGATTATCTGATCTCCGGCATCACCCTCAACCGCTTCTTCGCCTTGCACGTGGTGGCCCTGCCGATCGTGATTCTCGGCCTGGTGGTTCTGCATATCCTGGCGCTGCATGAAGTCGGTTCGAACAATCCTGACGGCATCGATATCAAGAAGCTCAAGGACGAGAACGGCGTTCCGCTGGACGGTATCCCGTTCCATCCGTATTACACGGTCAAGGATATCGTTGGCGTTGCGGTGTTTCTCTTTGTGTTCTGCACCATTGTGTTCTTCTTTCCGGAAATGGGCGGTTACTTCCTGGAAAAGCCCAATTTCGAAGCGGCCAATCCGTTCAAGACTCCGGAGCATATTGCGCCGGTCTGGTACTTCACGCCGTTCTACGCAATCTTGCGCGCGATCCCGGACAAGCTCATGGGCGTTATGGCAATGGGCGCTGCGATTGCTGTGCTGTTTGTCCTGCCGTGGCTGGACCGCAGCCCGGTGCGTTCGATGCGTTACAAGGGCTGGCTGAGCCGGGTTTGGCTGGCGGTGTTCTGCGTGGCGTTTGTGACGCTGGGGGTGCTGGGGGTGTTGTCACCTACCCCGGGGCGCACATTGCTGTCGCAGATCTGCACCTTCCTGTACTTCGCGTATTTCATTCTGATGCCGTTCTATACCCGGCTCGAAAAAACCAAACCGGTTCCAGAGAGGGTGACAGGCTGATGAAAAAGCTATTCGCTGTATTGATGCTGGCTTGCCTGCCCATGCTGGCTCTGGCGGCCGGAGCGGGTCTGAAGCTGGAGCCGGTCGACATCGACGTCTCCGACAAGGCTGCGCTGCAGGACGGTGCGCGCACGTTCGTCAACTACTGCATGGGCTGTCATGGGGCCAAGTATCAGCGCTATGAGCGTGTGGCGGACGATCTGGGTATCGCGCACGAAACCATGTTGCAGATGCTGGTGTTTACCGGTGCCAAGATCGGTGACCATATGAAAAGCAGCATGCGCGCCGAAGACGCCAAGGCCTGGTTCGGCGCCGAGCCGCCCGACCTGACCCTGGTGGCGCGGGTGCGCGGTACCGATTGGCTATATAACTACTTGCGCTCGTTCCATGAAGACCCGTCGCGACCTATGGGGGTCAACAATCGGGTATTCCCTAATGTCGGTATGCCCAATGTGCTGGCCGGTCTGCAAGGGCGTCAAGTTATCGGTTGCAAGCAGGTGGCGCTGGAAGTGGACGGCAAGAAGCAATATGACCCGTTGAGCGGTTCGCCCCTGACCCACCAAGCCTGCGATCAGCTGACTGTTCTGCCAGGTACGGGCAGTCTCAATGAGGAGCAGTTCGATGAAAAAGTCCGCAACCTGGTGACCTTTCTGGCTTACTCGGCCAACCCGGTGAAGCTTGAGCATCAGCGGATCGGCACCTGGGTGCTGTTGTACCTCGCGTTCTTCTTTGTATTTGCCTGGCTGTTGAAGCGCGAGTACTGGAAAGATATTCACTGATCGGCGGGTTTTAGCCGTCAACCTGCGCGTCCCTGAGTGACTGTATTAAGAGAATCGCCGCAGTGCGGGTATAGTAGCGGGCCAGGATTGCAGATTTACCATCGGTAAATAAGCTATCTTGTGGCCCGCAACTGCTCGCTGCTGCTGACGATCACTTACTCAGGCATTGCGGGGCGCGTTTGCATTTGTATTACATAAATTTCTACAAGCGAGGAGGATCACCATGGGCGTGACCAATCGGTTGGCCTGTTATTCCGACCCCGCCGACCACTATTCCCATCGCGTACGTATCGTGCTCGCCGAGAAGGGCGTTGCTGCCGAGATCATCGATGTGGTGGCTGACCGGCTGCCTGCGCAATTGATCGAGGTGAATCCTTACGGCAGCCTGCCGACTCTGGTCGATCGGGACCTGGCGTTGTACGAGCCGACGGTGGTGATGGAGTATCTGGAAGAGCGTTATCCGCATCCGCCCTTGATGCCGGTCTATCCGGTGGCCAGAGCCAATACCCGGTTGCTGGCCCACCGGATCCAGCGTGACTGGTGTGCGCTGGTGGATCTGATCCTGAATCCGCGCAGCAAGGAAGGCGAGCGGGTACAGGCGCGCAAGGAACTGCGCGAGAGTCTGACAGGTGTCTCTGTGTTGTTTGCCGAGAAACCTTTTTTTCTCAGTGACGAGCAAAGTCTCGTCGATTGCTGTCTACTGCCCATACTCTGGCGTTTGCCGATATTGGGTATTGAATTGCCGCGGCACGCCAAGCCGTTGCTCGATTACATGGAGCGCCAGTTCGCGCGCGAAGCATTTCAGGCAAGCCTGTCTGCTGCTGAACGTGAAATGCGCTAAGGCTTAAGGAGCCGTTGATGAACTCCAGTCGCCCTTATCTGATTCGTGCTCTTTACGAGTGGATTGTAGATAACGATTGCACCCCGCATATCCTGGTCAATGCCGAGTATCCGTCGGTGCAGGTCCCCCAGGGCTTTGCCAATGATGGCCAAATCGTCCTGAATGTCTCCCCCAGCGCCGTGCGGCAGATGCACATGGACAACGACGCAGTCAGCTTTGAAGGCCGCTTTGGTGGTGTTCCACATACCCTGTATGTGCCTGTCGGCGCAATTCTGGGCATCTATGCCCGGGAGAATGGCCAGGGTATGGTCTTTGACATGGAGCCGGCTCTGGAAGAGCGTGATGTCGAAGAGATCGAAATGGATGAAGAGACTTCCCCCCCTGACAGCGAGCCGCCACGCCCCAGCGGCAGGCCAAGCCTGAAAGTGGTGAAATAAAAAAAAGGCGATCCGGTGGATCGCCTTTTTTATCTCTGTGCGCAGCCAGGGTCTGTTGCCGTTTCAGCGGTTGTGATGAAACGGCAACAGACCCCAATATCAGTCGATGTATTCGAAGAGTTTGACGATCTTTTGCACGCCCGCCACACCTTGAACCAGATTGGTGGCACGGTTGGCTTCCTGTTGGGTGACAAGGCCCAGCAAGTAGACGATGCCGTTCTCGGTCACGACCTTGATGCGTGAGCCGGGAATCGAGTTGTCGGTGAGCATCTGGCTTTTGATCTTGGTGGTCAGCCAGGTGTCGTTCTGGCGCGCCAGAAACGATGACGGTGCAATCACCTGCAGCTCGTTATTGACCTTCTTGACCCGTTGCACCGAAGCGGCGGCCTGTTCGGCGATGGTCTTGAGTTCGGCGCGTGGCGTCTGGCCAGCCAGCAGCACGATGCCGTTATAGCTGGTGACGACAATGTGCGAGCCTTCGGCCAGGTCCGGGTGGGCCTTGGAAATGTTGACGGCTGCTTTGGTCTCGATCAGCGAGTCATCGATCTTGCTGCCAAGGGTGCGCGTGCCCCGATCATCGTTGATCGGCTCGTCGCGGGTGGCGGTCAGCACCGAGCTGCAGCCGCCAAGGCCCAGGCACAGGGCCAGAAATACCAGGCTGAGACGATTAGGGGTCATTCTTCACTCCCGAACAATTGGCTGTCGATCAGATCGCAGAGGCAGTGGATCGCCAGCAGGTGGACTTCTTGAATTCGTGCGGTGACTTTCGCCGGTACGCGGATTTCCACGTCTTCGGGCAGCAGCAGCGAAGCAACATCGCCGCCGTCGCGTCCAGTCAATGCTACGACAATCATTTCGCGATCATGTGCGGCCTGGATCGCCTGAATAATGTTCGCCGAGTTGCCACTGGTGGAAATGGCCAGCAATACATCGCCAGGCTGACCCAGGGCGCGGATCTGTTTGGAAAACACTTCGTTGAAGCTGTAATCGTTGGCAATCGAGGTGATGGTCGAGGCATCAGTGGTCAGGGCGATGGCGGGAAGGCTCGGGCGTTCCCGTTCGAAGCGGTTAAGCAGCTCCGAAGAAAAGTGCTGGGCATCGCCCGCCGAGCCGCCGTTGCCGCACGCCAGCATCTTGCCCTCGTTGAGCAGGGCATTGACCATGACCTGGCTGGCCAGCTCGATATGCGGGGCAAGCACTTCCATCGCCTGCTGCTTGGTGTCGATGCTGGCCTGGAAGAGCCGGCGAATACGGGATTGCATGTCCATCAGGAGTGACCTTGGTTAGAGCATAAGCGGTTGTTCGGCCCTTTGCGGAGGGTTCCGCCGGCTGCCGGCACAACGAATGTGCAGCCCGCATAACAAGAGCAAAAAACGGTGTCGGGTGGTACTGGCATTCGAAAACAACAGCAGCCATGCGCTTCAGCTGTCGAATGCGCTTTTGAGCCAGTTCAGTGGAGCGGCACTCTCGGGCTCTCCATCAACTGCCACTACATCAAAGCGGCAAGGATGGTCGGCCCAGTGTGGTTCTTGCTGCAGGAACAACTGCGCGGTTGCGACGAGTTTTTCCTGCTTGCGCGCGTCGACACTTTCCAGCGCGCTACCCCAGCCGCGTTGGCGGCGATAGCGCACTTCGACGAATACTACTGTAGAGCCATCAAGCATGACCAGATCAAGCTCGCCGCGTCGGCAGGACCAGTTGCGTGTAATCAATTGCAGGCCCTGCTGCTGCAGGTGCTGCAGGGCGAAGGTTTCGGCCTCGTGCCCTGCAGTACTACTGCCTGATTTCAAGGCGCGGTGTCCGGCAGGCGCTGGACTTCGCCGTTGACGAACTCTGCCCACGGCAGTTGACGTTCGATGCGGCGGTTGGCATTCAGGCTCAGACTGCCGGACAGGCCGTCCAGGCGGCTGTCGGGCAGCGCCTTGAGCTGGGTCAGGCGTGGTGCCAGGCGATAGGCGTCGACGCCCATCGCATACAGGCGGCCCAGGCTGCTGGCGGCTTGCGGCCATTGAGTGACGACCTGCTGACGCAGCGGGTCATTGGCATTGAGCATCCATGGGGTGTCACAGAAGCGTACCCCGTTGAGATCGTTGTACTGGGCGCGATCATTGCTGTTGGTGAACAGTTGCGAAGTCGCATAGACCGGTACGTCGCCTGCGTACTGGAAAACCATGGTCGGTTTGATCTGCTGGGCTTGTTGCGGGGTGGCGACCAGGAACATGAAGTCGATGTCCTGGCGACGCGACGGTTGTGCAGCCACCTGGGCGCCGGTCGCAGCCTGCAGGCGCTGGGCGCGGCCTTCGCTGGAGCGCAGTTGGAACATGTCGGCGATCTGGCGGGCCAGATCCACTGGCTGGTCGATGCGCTCCACTGCCAGCAGGGTGCCGCCCTTGGCGCGCCAGCTGTTGTTGAATGCTGCCAGGACGCGATCGCCCCATTCACCTTTCGGAACCATGGCCACGGCGGTGCGCTTGCCTTCTGACCAGGCGCGGCGTGCCACTTCACGGGCTTCGTCTTCTGCGGCCAGGCCGAACTGGAACAGTTCTTGAGGACCGGCGGTGGCGCTGTCGCTGTAGTTCAGGGCCAGCGTGGAAATCGGCAATTGCGGGCGGGCACTGAGTTGCTTGACCAGTTCTTTCTCAAGGGGGCCGACCACCAGTTGCACGCCGGCGGCCTGGGCCTGACGGTAGAACTCATCCATCGAGGTGACGCGCGAGCTGTCGAACACCTGGATCGCTGGCGGGTTCTGACCGGCTTGCTGAGCCTGGTAATGCGCCGCCAGGAAACCTTCGCGCAGCGCTTTGGCCACATTGGCCAGCGGACCTTCCTGCGGCAGCAGCAGGGCGATGCGGGTCAGGGGTACGCTGGTCAGCGAACGCAGTTGTGCCAGTGCAGCTGGCAGTTGCTGTGCAGCAGGGTGCTGAGGGTTCTGGGCTTTCCAGCTATCGATCGCCGCCTGTTGCTGTTCCAGAGTGCCGGCGCTTTTGATCGCCCGGGCCAGGTTCAGCCAGCCGCTCAGGTCATCATTGCCGGTGCCTTGCAACTGCTCGGCGGGCAGGGCTGAAACCAGTTTCCAGATAGCATCGTTGTTGGCGCTCGCCTCATTGCCTTGCAGCAAGGGGCCTGCAAAGACCCGCTCACGGGCTGCTGGCAGGATCTGGCCATCGAGTTCCAGTGCGCGGGCATGGACCTGGTGGGTGCGGATCTGCTGTTCTACCGAGAGTTCTGCCAGGCGCTGCAGGCTAGGGTGCGACAGGGCTTCAAGGGCTGCCTTGGGCTGGTTGCGCCCCAGCGCCAGTTCTGCCGACAGGGTGCTGGCCAGAACCTGCAGCCCCGGCGGCAACTGGTCGATCTGGACCTGGGCCAGCAACTGTGCGGCACGGCCCGGGTTGCCCTGACGATTGGCAAGCTCTGCGGCGCTCAAGCGCAGCGTGGCCGCTTTGTCCGGTGTCTTGGCATTGGCCGCCTGTTCCAGCAACTGCTCAATGCTGGCGTCGGGGGTGCGAGGGAGTTCACCAAGGTTTGATGATGGTGAACCGGCGCAAGCTGCCAGCAGGGCGGCAAGGCAGAGGGCAGAGAACAGCCGCAGACTAGCGATCATGTATATGTTCCTGGTACTCAAGCAAATTAGCGGGGAATTGTACCCAACCACTGGCCGGGGTGCGACTTTAGGGTGCCTCTAAAAACTACCTGCGTTGCCATCACTGCGTTGAGAACAGGCTCGCAATGCTCATTGAGCGTTGTAAAGTCGTACGCGACTCCGACCATTGCGAGCCTGTTTTGCCTTGCGCTGGCTGCCTCGCCTACGGTTCAGGAGGCGCTCTGTAGTCTGTACAATGCCTTCTTTTTATAAATGTCTGGAGTCATGAGTATGAGGTTCGCGTTTTGACTGTCGCGCCCGCTTCGAATTCCGCCACCGGTTCGCTTTATGTCGTGGCTACCCCTATCGGCAATCTGGACGACATGAGCGTGCGGGCACTGAAGGTCCTGCGCGACGTCGCACTTATCGCTGCCGAGGATACCCGGCATTCATTGCGCTTGATGCAACACTTTGGCATAGCGACACCACTGGCGGCCTGTCATGAGCATAACGAGCGTAATGAAGGTAGTCGCTTTATCGAGCGCTTACTGGCGGGCGACGATGTTGCGCTGATTTCCGATGCGGGCACGCCGTTGATTTCCGATCCGGGCTACCACCTGGTCCGGCAGGCGCGTGCGGCAGGAATCAAGGTGGTCCCGGTACCAGGCGCTTGCGCGTTGATTGCGGCGCTATCGGCGGCCGGCTTGCCCTCGGACCGGTTCATCTTCGAAGGCTTTCTGCCAGCGAAGGCGGTGGGGCGCAAATCCAGGCTTGAGCAATTGCGTGAAGAGCCGCGGACCTTGATCTTTTATGAGGCGCCGCACCGGATCCTGGAGTGTCTGCAGGACATGGAAGCGGTGTTTGGCGAAGAGCGGCCAGCCGTGCTGGCTCGTGAGTTGACCAAGACCTTCGAGACCCTCAAGGGTCTGCCGCTGGCGCAGTTGCGATCGTTTGTCGAGGCTGACAGCAACCAGCAGCGCGGTGAGTGCGTTGTTTTGGTCGCCGGCTGGAGCGTAGCGCAGGAAGATGATGCGATCAGCGCCGAGGCGCGTCGGGTTCTTGATTTGCTCTTGCAGGATTTACCGGTCAAACGCGCTGCCGCGTTGGCAGCGGAAATTACCGGTGTGCGCAAGAATCTGCTCTATCAACTGGCGCTGGATAAACAGAAACAATGAGGCGTTTTTATTACAGGCACGTTCAACTACAAGCTTTTAAGGCTTGTTCTTGAACGCTTGTGCCGTTAACCTTGGCGCCGGAGAGTCGATTGGACAGTCGCTGCCTCTTGTTGTTCCGCAACAAGGGGGGGAGGAAAGTCCGGGCTCCATAGGGCGGAGTGCCAGGTAACGCCTGGGAGGCGCGAGCCTACGGAAAGTGCCACAGAAAATAACCGCCTAAGCACTTCGGTGCCGGTAAGGGTGAAAAGGTGCGGTAAGAGCGCACCGCACGTCTGGCAACAGTACGTGGCTAGGTAAACCCCACTCGGAGCAAGACCAAATAGGGTTCCAAGGCGTGGCCCGCGCTGGAACCGGGTAGGTTGCTAAAGACGTCCAGTGATGGCCGTCGTAGAGGAATGACTGTCCTCGACAGAACCCGGCTTACAGATCGACTCTCCACCTCCCACCTCCTTCTTTTTTCAGCTGCTTTGGGCAGTAGTGAACCCGTTCGAAATTTCAAAAAAATCTTAAACTTCATAAATCACTTTAAGTTTGATTCCTATCTCCATGACAAGCATCGCCTTGTTCATGTCCGGCTGCTCTGAAATTATCTGTTTCCCTCCTGTATCACTCCTAAATTGCCGTTATGTAAGGGTTTTCCTTCAGGTCGTGCCTTGACGGTGTGGTGGGCGCGTTCCTATAGTGTGCGCAAGTGGCAGAAAGTGGCACGAAGTGGGTTTTTCCAGCGCAAGAATATAGAATTCGGAGACTGCGCCTGTGTTCCGTGGTGCCAACGCGATCAATCTCGACGCTAAAGGTCGTCTCGCTATGCCGAGCCGGTATCGCGACGAGTTGGATTCGCGCAGTGGTGGCCAGTTGATAGTAACCATTGATGCCATAGATCCCTGCTTGTGCATTTATCCGCTGTCCGAGTGGGAACTGATTGAGGCGAAGCTGCGAGAGCTCGCCACCTTTCGTGAAGAAAACCGCCGTTTGCAGCGGCTATTGATTGGTAATGCGGTCGATCTTGAACTCGACGGCAGTGGACGTTTTCTGGTGCCGCCACGACTGCGCGACTACGCCAAGTTGGATAAGCGCGTGATGTTAGTTGGCCAGCTAAACAAGTTTCAATTGTGGGACGAGGACGCCTGGAACGCTCTTGCTGATGCGGACCTGGCGGCTATTCAACAACCCGGCGCGATGCCCGACGATTTACGTGACCTGATCCTGTGACTATGAATAGCGGTTTTACCCACATCACCGTACTGCTCGAAGAAGCTGTCGAGGCTTTGGCTGTGCGCGCCGATGGCTGCTATCTGGATGGCACGTTCGGTCGTGGCGGTCACAGTCGTCTGCTGCTCAGCCAGTTGGGGGCTGAGGGGCAGTTGTTAGGGTTCGACAAGGACCCGCAGGCGATTGCCACGGGGCAAACGCTGGCGGCCGAAGACGGCCGCTTTGTCATTGTGCAGCGCAGCTTTGCCGAGCTGGGGGCCGAGGTGGCCGAGCGCGGTTTGCAAGGCAAGGTCAGTGGCATTCTGATGGACCTGGGCGTCTCGTCGCCGCAGCTTGACGACCCGGAGCGCGGTTTCAGCTTCATGCATGATGGTCCGTTGGACATGCGCATGAATCCGGGGCAGGGCATCAGTGCTGCCGAATTCGTCGCCAGCGCACCTGCCGAAGAACTGGCGCGGGTGTTCAAGCAATACGGTGAAGAGCGTTTTGCCCGGCGGATGGCCAACGCTGTTGTCGAGCGGCGCCAGCTGCGTCCTTTCGAGCGTACCGCCGACCTGGCTGAGGTGCTCAAGGTCGCCAACCCGGCCTGGGAAAAGGGCAAGCATCCGGCAACCCGCGCTTTCCAGGGGTTGCGCATTCACGTCAACAACGAACTGGGCGACCTTGAAACCGGTCTTGAAGCGGCCATCGATGCCCTTGAAGTGGGTGGTCGTCTGGTGGTTATCAGCTTCCATTCTCTGGAAGACCGGATCGTCAAGCTGTTCATGCGCAAGCTGGTCAAGGGCGAGGCCGACAACCTGCCACGCAATCTGCCGGTGCAGGCCAAGGTTTTCGAGCCGCGCATCAGGCTGGTCGGCAAGGCGCAATTCGCTTCTGAAGCAGAAACCCGTGCCAACCCGCGTTCGCGCAGCGCTGTCATGCGTGTCGCGGAGAAGTTGCGGTGAGTCGCCTGTTCTTCAAGCCATTGCCTACCGGCAGCTTTTTCATGCTGCTGCTGTTCATCGCTGTGCTGGTGTCAGCCATTGGTGTTTCCTATAGCGCGCACTGGAACCGTCAGCTGCTCAACTCGCTGTATACAGAAACCAGTATTCGCGACAAGGCGCAGGCCGAGTGGGGACGACTGATCCTCGAACAGAGCACCTGGACAGCGCACAGCCGGATTGAAAACCTGGCCACCGAGCAGCTCAAAATGCGCATCCCCAATGCGGGTGAAGTGCGGATGGTGGCGCCATGATGAAGCTTGAAGGCGCTTTGTATCCGTGGCGTTTCCGCTTGGTCGTGGGTTTGTTGTGTCTGCTGGTGGCAGCGATCTCCTGGCGCATCGTCGACCTGCAGGTGGTCGAAAATACTTTCCTGCAAGAGCAGGGCGATGCGCGCAGCCTTCGTCACATTCCCATTCCTGCGCACCGTGGTCTGATCACCGACCGTAACGGCGAGCCCCTGGCAGTCAGTACGCCGGTTACCACCTTGTGGGCCAACCCCAAGGAAATGCTTCAGGACCGCAGCAAGTGGCCGCTGTTGGCACAAGCCCTGGGGCAGGATGCCAAGGCTCTGACTGAGCGTCTGGAGTCGCAGGCAGGCAAGGAATTCATCTATCTGGTGCGGGGCCTGACGCCGGAGCACGGCCAGGCTGTGCTTGATCTCAAGGTGCCAGGGGTCTACGGCATCGAGGAGTTCCGGCGCTTTTATCCGGCCGGT
The DNA here is from genome assembly GCF_000829415.1 of Pseudomonas sp. StFLB209. Lineage (NCBI taxonomy): Bacteria > Pseudomonadati > Pseudomonadota > Gammaproteobacteria > Pseudomonadales > Pseudomonadaceae > Pseudomonas > Pseudomonas sp. StFLB209. The sequence goes on from NZ_AP014637.1 coordinate 3,227,885, forward strand.
GACGTAACGGCACATATGGTCGGCTTCACCGACCTGGATGATCACGGCCGCGAAGGCGTCGAGCTGGCCTATGACGAGTGGCTGGCCGGTGTGCCTGGCAAGCGTCAGGTCATCAAGGACCGACGAGGGCGTCTGATCAAGGATGTCCAGGTTACCAAGAACGCCAAGGCCGGCAAGACCTTGGCGTTGTCTATCGACCTGCGTTTGCAGTACCTGGCGACTCGCGAATTGCGTAACGCGATCATCGAGAACGAAGCCAAGGCTGGCAGTCTGGTGATCATGGACGTCAAGACCGGGGAAATCCTGGCGATGGTCAACAGCCCGACCTACAACCCCAACAACCGCCGCACCATGGTGCCGGCCGCCATGCGTAACCGGGCAATCATCGACGTGTTCGAACCCGGCTCGACCATGAAACCGATCTCCATGGGCGCGGCACTGGAAAGCGGGCGCTGGAAGCCTACCGACAAGGTCGAGGTCTACCCCGGCACGCTGCAGATCGGTCGCTATACCATTCGTGACGTGAGCAAGACCGAGGGACCGGTGCTCGACCTGACCGGCATCCTGATCAACTCCAGTAACGTGGGGATGAGCAAGGTGGCCTTCGACGTCGGCGGCGAGGCGATTTTCCGTACCATGCAGCGCATGGGTTTCGGCCAGTACACCGGCCTGGGTTTCCCGGGTGAGCGGGTCGGCAACCTGCCCAACTACCGCGAGTGGCGCAAGGCTGAAACGGCGACCCTGTCTTATGGCTATGGCGTGTCGGTCACGGCCTTGCAACTGGCTCACGCCTACGGTGCGCTGGCCAACAATGGCCGGATCGTGCCGCTGAGCATTCTCAAGACCAACGCTGAGCCGACCTCGGTGCAGGCGATTCCCGAAGCCACTGCCAAGACCCTGCACACCATGCTGCAGGAGGTGATCGAGGACACCCGCGGCGTCTATCGCGCCCGTGTGCCGTCCTATCACGTCGGCGGCAAGAGTGGTACGGCGCGCAAGACCTCGATCGGCACCAAAGGCTATGCCGAGAATTCCTACCGCTCGTTGTTCGCCGGTTTCGGCCCGATGAGCAACCCGCGTTACGCCATCGTGGTGGTAATCGATGAACCGAGCAAAGGCGGCTACTACGGTGGTCTGGTCTCGGCTCCGGTGTTCAGCAAAGTGATGTCCGGAACCCTGCGACTGATGAACATTCCGCCGGATAACCTGGAACCCGAGCAGGCCGTCAAAGCACCGGTTGCCAAAGGAGGGCGTGGCTGATGTCTTTCAATCTGAGCAAGATCTTTCCGGGCACCGAGCGTGACCCGTTGATTCGCGAACTGAGCCTGGACAGCCGCAAGGTGCGTCCGGGAGACCTGTTTCTGGCGGTGCCGGGGCTTAAGGTCGACGGTCGTGACCATATCGCCGATGCCCTGCAACGTGGCGCCGCAGCGGTGGCTTATGAAGTTGAAGGCGCCAGTGTGCTGCCGATCACTGATGTGCCACTGATCCCGGTCAAGGGCCTGGCGGGGCAGTTGTCAGCGATTGCCGGACGTTTTTATGGCGACCCAAGCCGGCGCCTGAATCTGATTGGTGTCACGGGCACCAACGGCAAGACCAGCGTGACCCAACTGGTGGCTCAGGCACTCGACCTGCTGGGTCAGCGTTGCGGCATCGTCGGTACGCTGGGCACTGGTTTCTTTGAGGCGCTGCAGAGCGGCTTGCACACGACCCCTGATCCGATTGCCGTACAGGCGACTCTGGCGGACCTCAAGCACGCCGAGGCGCGCGCCGTGGCCATGGAGGTTTCTTCCCATGGCCTGGAGCAGGGCCGGGTCAAGGCGGTGGAGTTTGACGTGGCAGTGTTCACCAACCTGTCGCGCGACCATCTTGATTATCACGGCACCATGCAGGCTTACGGCGCCGCCAAGGCCCAGTTGTTCGCCTGGCCAGATCTGAGCTGCCGGGTGATCAACCTGGATGACGACTTTGGCCGCGAACTGGCCGACGCGCCGCACCTGTCAAAACTCATTACCTACAGCCTGCTCGACAAGAGTGCCTGGCTGTACTGCCGCGATGCGCGATTCGACGACGATGGCGTGCGCGCGACGCTGGTCACGCCGCAAGGCGAGCATCTCTTGCGTAGCAGCCTGCTGGGGCGTTTCAACCTGAGCAATCTGCTGGCGGCAATCGGTGCTTTGCTGGGCCTCGACTACGCCCTGGATGAAGTGCTCAAGGTGCTGCCACAACTGGTCGGGCCGGTCGGGCGCATGCAGCGCCTGGGGGGTGGTAACCAGCCGCTGGTAGTGGTCGATTACGCCCACACCCCCGATGCGCTGGAAAAGGTTCTTGAGGCTCTGCGGCCGCATGCCAAGGGGCGTCTGCTGTGCCTGTTCGGCTGTGGCGGTGACCGTGATCGCGGCAAGCGTCCGCTGATGGCCGAGGTCGCCGAGCGGCTGGCCGACGTAGTGCTGGTCACCGATGACAATCCGCGCAGCGAAGCCAGCGAACAGATCTTTGCTGACATTCGTCCGGGTTTCAGTGCGGCGGCTCCGGTGCGCTTTGTGGCCGGTCGCGGCCAGGCGATTGCCGAATTCATCGCCACCGCTCATGCCGAGGACGTGGTTCTGCTGGCCGGTAAAGGCCATGAGGACTACCAGGAGATCGATGGTCAGCGCCACCGGTTCTCGGATCTTGATCAGGCCGCTGCCGCGTTGGCCGGATGGGAGGCAGAGCATGCTTGAGTCGTTGCGTTTCAGTGACCTGCTGATCCCGCTGGATGCACAGCGTACCGGTGATGACTGCCTGTTCGGCGGCGTCAGTACCGACAGCCGCAATATTGCCCCGGGCCAATTGTTCGTGGCCCTGACCGGTCCGCGTTTCGATGGCCATGACTATCTGCAGCAGGTCGCCGCCAAGGGCGCGGTGGGGGCCTTGGTCGAGCGTGAAGTGGCGGGCGTGAATCTGCCGCAACTGGTGGTCCTCGATACCCGCAAGGCACTGGCTCAGTTGGGCGCGATGAACCGCAATGCGTTCGTCGACCGCCCTGTTGCCGCCGTCACCGGGTCCAGCGGCAAGACCACAGTCAAGGAAATGCTCGCCAGTATCCTGCGTACCCGCGGTCCGGTGCTGGCGACCCGTGGCAACCTGAATAACGATCTGGGTGTACCGCTGACGCTGCTCGAGCTGGCCCCGGAACATCGTGCAGCGGTCATTGAGCTGGGCGCATCGCGAGTAGGCGAGATCGCCTACACCGTGAGCCTGACCAAGCCGCACGTGTCCATCCTGACCAACGCCGGGACTGCCCATGTGGGTGAGTTTGGCGGGCCGCAAAAGATTGTCGAGGCCAAGGGCGAGATCATTGAAGGCCTCGATGCCCAAGGCGTTGCAGTCCTTAACCTTGATGACGCCGCCTACCCGGTCTGGCTGATTCGGGCCGGTGAGCGCAAGGTGTTGAGCTTCGCTCTGGAAAATCCTCAGGCAGATTTTCATGCCAGCGAACTGAGCCGTGACGTGCGTGGCTGCCCGGGCTTTACCCTCAATGGCCCGCAGGGATCGGCAGCGGTACAGCTTAATCTGCTGGGGATCCACAACGTGGCCAACGCTCTCGCCGCTGCGGCTGGCGCACATGCGCTGGGTGTCAGCCTCGACGGCATCGTCGCGGGCCTCAATGCCATGCAGCCGGTCAAGGGCCGCACCGTGGTGCACATGGCAGCCAATGGTCAGCGGGTCATCGATGACACTTACAACGCCAACCCGTCTTCGATCAAGGCTGCCACTGACCTGCTCGCAGGCTTCGCCGGCCGCAGGGTGCTGGTGCTGGGTGACATCGGCGAACTGGGCGACTGGGCCGAACAGGGCCACCGTGAAGTCGGTGCCCATGCCGTCGGCAAAGTCGATGCACTGTATGCCGTCGGTCCGTTGATGCTGCATGCGGTCAATGCCTTCGGTGCTGGCGCCCGTCATTTTGCAACCCAGGCCGAGCTGATCGCGGCACTGCATGGCGAACAAGATTCAAACACCACTTTATTGATCAAGGGATCGCGCAGCGCCGCCATGGAAAATGTCGTGGCGGCCTTGTGCGGTTCCAGCCTGGAGAAACATTAATGCTGTTGCTGTTGGCCGAATTTTTACAACAGTTCCATAAAGGCTTTGCAGTCTTCCAGTACCTGACCCTGCGCGGGATTCTCGGTGTGCTCACGGCCCTGAGCCTTTCTCTGTGGCTCGGCCCGTGGATGATCCGCACCCTGCAGATTCGCCAGATTGGTCAGGCTGTGCGCAACGATGGTCCACAATCGCATTTGTCCAAATCCGGCACCCCGACCATGGGCGGTGCGCTGATCCTTTCGTCGATTGCCGTCAGCACCCTGCTATGGGCTGACCTGGCCAACCGCTACGTCTGGGTGGTGCTGCTGGTTACCCTGCTGTTCGGTGCCATCGGCTGGGTCGACGACTACCGCAAAGTGATCGAGAAGAACTCGCGTGGCCTGCCGAGCCGCTGGAAGTACTTCTGGCAATCGGTGTTTGGCCTGTGTGCGGCGATCTTTCTGTACATGACCGCGCAATCGCCGGTCGAAACCACGCTGATCATTCCGATGCTCAAGGACATGCATTGGGAAATGGGCATCGGTTTCGTGATCCTGACCTACTTCGTGATTGTCGGCTCCAGTAACGCGGTCAACCTGACTGACGGCCTGGACGGCCTGGCGATCATGCCGACAGTGATGGTCGGTGGAGCGTTGGGTATTTTCTGCTACCTGTCGGGTAACGTGAAATTCGCCGAATACCTGCTGATCCCGTATGTACCTGGCGCGGGCGAACTGATCGTGTTCTGCAGTGCGCTGATCGGTGCCGGTCTGGGCTTTCTGTGGTTCAACACCTATCCGGCTCAGGTGTTCATGGGCGACGTCGGTGCACTGGCACTCGGCGCGGCGCTGGGCACCATCGCGGTCATTGTCCGTCAGGAAATCGTGCTGTTCATCATGGGCGGGGTGTTCGTGATGGAAACCCTGTCAGTGGTCATTCAGGTTGCATCCTTCAAGCTGACCGGTCGCCGCGTGTTCCGCATGGCACCGATTCACCACCACTTTGAACTCAAGGGCTGGCCCGAGCCACGCGTGATCGTCCGTTTCTGGATCATCACCGTGATTCTCGTGCTGATTGGCCTTGCCACACTGAAACTGAGGTAAACGCGAGTGTCTTTGATCGTTACCGACCAGTTCCGCATCGTTGTCGGCCTCGGCAAGAGCGGCATGTCCCTGGTTCGCTACCTGGCGAACCGGGGCATTGCCTTTGCCGTGGCTGATACGCGGGACAATCCACCGGAGCTGGCGACCCTGCGTCGTGAGTATCCGCATGTGGATGTGCGGTGTGGCGAGCTGGACGTCGAGTTCCTCTGCCGTGCCAGCGAGTTGTACGTGAGCCCGGGTCTGGCCCTGGCGACACCTGCCTTGCAGGCGGCTCAGGCACGCGGTGTGAAACTGTCGGGCGATATCGAGCTGTTTGCCCGCAATGCCAAGGCGCCGATCGTGGCAATTACCGGCTCCAACGCCAAGAGCACCGTGACCACCCTGGTTGGCGAGATGGCCGCCGCGGCTGGCAAGCGTGTTGCGGTGGGCGGCAATCTCGGTACTCCGGCACTGGACCTGCTCGACGACAGCGTTGAGCTGTACGTGATGGAGCTGTCGAGCTTCCAGTTGGAAACCACTGACCAACTGGATGCCGAAGTCGCCACGGTACTGAACATCAGTGAAGATCATATGGACCGCTACAGCGGTCTGCCGGCCTATCACCTGGCCAAACACCGGATCTTTCGGGGGGCCCGGCAAGTAGTGGTCAACCGTCAGGATGCCCTGTCGCGGCCGTTGATCGGTGAAGGGTTGCCGCGCTGGACCTTTGGCCTGAACACACCAGACTTCCATGCCTTCGGTATTCGTGAAGAAAACGGCGAAAAGTACCTGGCGTTCCAGTTCGAACTGTTGCTGCCGGTCAGCGAGCTGAAAGTGCGTGGGGCGCATAATCATGCCAACGCGCTGGCCGCCCTGGCCCTGGGGCACGCCGCAGGTTTGCCCATGGACGCCATGCTGAGCAGCCTGCGCAATTTCACCGGCCTTGAGCATCGCTGCCAGTGGGTGCGTGAGCGCGCCGGTGTGCAGTATTACAACGATTCCAAGGCGACCAACGTCGGTGCTGCGCTGGCCGCCATCGAAGGTCTGGGAGCCGACCTCGACGGCAAGCTGGTACTGATCGCCGGCGGCGACGGCAAGGGCGCCGATTTCAGTGCTCTGCGGGCGCCGGTTGCACAGCATTGCCGCGCTGTCGTGCTACTTGGCCGCGATGCCGGGCTTATCGCCCAGGCACTGGGTGATGAGGTCGTGCAGGTTCGGGTTGCGAGCCTGGAAGAAGCCGTACAGCGCAGCGCCGAACTGGCGCAGGCGGGTGATGTTGTGCTGCTCTCGCCAGCCTGTGCGAGTCTGGACATGTTCAAAAACTATGAAGAACGCGGACGCTTGTTCGCCAAGGCCGTGGAGGTGCTGGCATGATTTTCGGCATCTTCAAGCCTTACCCGTCGCCCTTGATAAGCGGGCGCGGCATCGACGTCGATTTCCCGATGCTCGCCGGTTGCCTGGCGTTGCTGGGGCTTGGGCTGGTGATGATTACCTCGTCGTCGTCGGAGGTCGCTGCGGCGCAGTCCGGCAACACGCTGTACATGATGACGCGTCACCTCATCTACCTGATTATCGGCCTTGGCGCCTGTGGCGCAACCATGCTGATCCCGGTTGCTACCTGGCAGCGCATGGGCTGGATGTTGCTGATCGGCGCATTCGGCCTGTTGCTGCTGGTACTGGTGCCGGGGATCGGCCGTGAGGTCAACGGCTCGATGCGCTGGATCGGCTTTGGTGCATTCAACGTACAGCCATCTGAAATCGCCAAGGTCTTCGTGGTGCTGTTCCTGGCCGGTTACCTGGTGCGCCGCCAGCAGGAAGTACGGGAGAGCTGGATGGGCTTCTTCAAGCCATTCATCGTGCTGCTGCCGATGGCGGGCCTGTTGCTGATGGAGCCGGACTTCGGTGCCACGGTGGTAATGATGGGCGCTGCCGCCGCGATGCTGTTCCTGGGCGGTGTCGGCCTGTTCCGTTATTCGCTGATGGTGGTGCTGGCCGTCGTCGCGGTCTTTGTGCTGGTTCAGGCCCAACCCTATCGTATGGCGCGCCTGACCAACTTCACTGACCCCTGGGCCGACCAGTTCGGCTCCGGCTACCAACTGACCCAGGCCCTGATTGCTTTCGGCCGCGGCGAATGGCTGGGTGTCGGCTTGGGTAACAGCGTGCAGAAGCAGTTCTACCTGCCCGAGGCGCACACCGATTTTGTGTTCTCGGTGCTGGCTGAAGAGCTGGGTGTGGTGGGCTCGTTGCTGACCGTCGGGCTGTTCCTGTTCGTCAGTATCCGCGGCATGTACATCGGCTTCTGGGCTGAGCGTGCCAAACAGTTTTTCGGTGCCTACACCGCTTATGGCCTGTCGTTCCTGTGGATCGGCCAGTTCCTGATCAACATCGGGGTAAACGTCGGTCTGTTGCCGACCAAGGGCCTGACCTTGCCATTTCTGAGTTATGGCGGCAGCTCGCTGGTCATCTGCTGTGCCAGCCTGGGCCTGTTGTTGCGCATCGAGTGGGAGTCGCGCAACAACATGGGCAGCGAGGAAACCGAGTTCAACGAAAGCGATTTTGCCGAGGAGCCTCCCCGTGGACGCTAATGTGCTGATCATGGCTGGCGGCACCGGCGGGCACGTGTTCCCGGCGCTGGCCTGCGCCCGTGAGTTCCAGAACCGTGGCTACAAGGTCCATTGGCTGGGTACCCCACGCGGCATTGAAAACGAACTGGTGCCGCAAGCCGGCCTGACGCTGCATCGTATCGATGCCAGTGGCCTGCGTGGCAAGGGCAAGCTGTCGCTGCTCAAGGCGCCGTTGATGTTGCTCAAGGCGCTGCTGCAGGCGCGCAAGGTGATGCGTCAGCTCAAGCCTGCCTTCGTGGTCGGCTTCGGCGGTTATGTCACAGGGCCCGGTGGTCTGGCCGCGAAAATGGCCGGTGTGCCATTGATCATTCACGAGCAGAACGCCGTGGCCGGTACTGCCAACCGCAGTCTGGCGTCCTTTGCCAGCCGGATCTGCGAAGCATTCCCGGACACTTTCGGGGCTTCGGACAAGCGTCGCACTACCGGCAACCCGGTACGGGTCGAGCTGTTCTTTGAAACCCCGCGCCAGCCGCTGGCTGGTCGCAAGGCACGCCTGCTGGTGCTGGGCGGCAGCCTCGGTGCTGAACCGTTGAACAAGCTGCTGCCCGAAGCGCTGGCCCTGCTGGCGCCAGAGCTGCGCCCCGAGGTCTTCCACCAGACCGGCAGGCAGCACGACCAGATCACCACCGAACGTTACCGCAACGCCGGTGTAGAGGCGCAGGTTGCGCCGTTCATCCAGGACATGGCGCAGGCTTATGCCTGGGCCGACCTGGTGGTGTGCCGCGCAGGCGCGTTGACCATCAGTGAGCTGGCCGCCGCCGGGCTGCCGTCGCTGCTGATTCCGTTGCCCCACGCGATCGACGACCACCAGTCCCGCAACGCTGATTATCTGGCCCGCGAAGGCGCTGCCTTCGTCATGCCGCAAGCGACAACTGGCGCCGCCGATATGGCCAGCCGCCTGAAAGAGGTTCTGATGCAACCCGAACAATTGAACAGCATGGCCCGCACCGCTCGCCGTCTGGCCAGGCCTGATGCCACCCGTACCGTTGTCGATACCTGTGTGGAGGTGGCCCGTGGTTGAGAATCAACGCGCCATGCCGCAACCGGAAATGCGCCGTATCCGCCGCATCCACTTCGTCGGTATCGGCGGTGTAGGCATGTGCGGCATTGCCGAAGTGCTGCTGAACCTCGGTTATGAAGTGTCCGGTTCCGACCTAAAGGGCTCGGCGGTGACCGAGCGCCTGAAGGCGTTCGGCGCGCAGATCTTCATTGGCCACCAGGCAGAAAACACGGTCGGCGCCGATGTGCTGGTCGTCTCAAGCGCCGTGAACACCTCCAACCCGGAGGTCGCCACCGCCCTGGAGCGGCGTATTCCTGTGGTGCCGCGTGCCGAGATGCTGGCTGAGCTGATGCGCTACCGGCACGGTATTGCCGTTGCAGGCACCCATGGCAAGACCACCACCACCAGCCTGCTGGCTTCGGTGTTTGCAGCAGGCGGCCTGGACCCGACATTTGTCATCGGTGGCCGTCTCAACGCCGCCGGCACCAACGCTCAACTGGGCACCAGCCGGTATCTGATTGCAGAGGCCGATGAGAGCGACGCCAGCTTCCTGCACTTGCAACCGCTGGTCGCTGTGGTCACCAATATCGATGCCGATCATATGGCGACCTATGAGGGTGACTTCAACAAGCTGAAGAAGACCTTCGTCGAGTTCCTGCACAACCTTCCGTTCTACGGTCTGGCAGTGATGTGTGTTGACGACCCTGTGGTGCGCGAGATTCTGCCGCAGGTCAAACGCCCGACCGTCACCTATGGCTTCAGCGAGACCGCTGACGTGCGTGCGATCAATGTCCGTCAGGAAGGTATGCGTACGTTCTTCACCGTGCTGCGCCGTGATCGTGAACCGCTGGATGTCTCGGTGAACATGCCGGGCAACCACAACGTGCTCAACTCGCTGGCAACCATCGCCATTGCCTCCGATGAAGGCATCAGTGACGAAGCGATCATCCAGGGCCTGTCGGGCTTTCAGGGAGTCGGCCGGCGCTTCCAGGTCTATGGCGAACTGCCGGTTGAAGGCGGTCATGTGATGCTGGTCGACGACTATGGTCACCACCCGCGTGAAGTCGCGGCGGTGATCAATGCTGTGCGTGGCGGCTGGCCGGAGCGGCGCCTGGTGATGGTCTATCAACCGCACCGTTTCAGCCGCACCCGTGACCTGTATGACGATTTCGTCCAGGTACTGGCCGAATCCAATGTGTTGTTGTTGATGGAAGTCTACCCGGCCGGTGAAGAGCCGATTCCGGGGGCCGACAGCCGCAACCTGTGCCACAGCATTCGCCAGCGCGGTCAACTCGACCCGATCTACATCGAGCGCGGTGCCGAACTCGCCCCGCTGGTCAAGCCGCTGCTGCGCGCCGGTGACATCCTGCTGTGCCAGGGCGCTGGTGATATCGGTGGGCTGGCCCCGCAACTGCTCAAGAGCCCGCTGTTCGCCGGGGCTGTGGTGGCGCCGACTGAAGGGAAGCTCAAATGACAGCCCTGAATGCATCCAACTTGCACTCCAGCCTGGCGCCGCAGAAGTTCGGCCGGGTGGCGGTGCTGTTCGGCGGCAAGAGCGCCGAGCGCGAGGTCTCGCTCAAGTCCGGGCGAGCCGTGCTCGGTGCCTTGCAGAGCGCTGGTGTGGATGCCTTCGGGATTGATGTCGGCGACGACCTGCTGCAGCGTCTGGGCAGCGAGAAGATCGATCGTGCGTTTATTGTGCTGCATGGTCGCGGCGGTGAAGACGGCAGCATGCAGGGCCTTCTGGAGTGCCTGGGCATCCCTTATACCGGCAGTGGCGTGCTGGCCTCGGCACTGGCGATGGACAAGCTGCGCACCAAGCAGATCTGGCAAAGCCTCGGCTTGCCGACACCCTTGCACCGCGTACTGGCCAGCGAAGATGACTGTATTTTTACAGCGACGGAACTGGGCCTGCCTTTGATCGTCAAACCGGCCCATGAGGGTTCCAGTATTGGTATGGCGAAAGTGAGCAGTGTCGAAGAGTTGGTCGCTGCCTGGAAAGTTGCCAGTACCTATGATTCACAAGTTATGGTCGAGCAATGGATCGAAGGTCCGGAGTTCACCGTTGCTTGTCTGCGTGGCCAGGTTCTGCCGCCAATTGGCCTGGGCACATCGCACAGTTTCTATGATTACGAAGCCAAGTATCTGGCTGACGATACTCAATACCGGATTCCGTCCGGGCTCAGTGAAGCTAAAGAGCATGAACTGCGCGACCTTACTGTGCGCGCTTGCGCGGCCGTGGGTGTCAGTGGCTGGGCCCGTACCGACGTGATGCAAGACGCCCAGGGCAAGTTCTGGCTGCTTGAAGTCAATACCGTCCCCGGCATGACTGACCACAGCCTGGTGCCGATGGCGGCAGCAGCGGCAGGCCTGGATTTCCAGCAACTGGTGTTGGCGATTCTTGCCGACAGCGTTCAGGAACGAGGTTAAGGGCATGCACGGCGCATCGGCACGTCATCAGCCCCCGGCCCCCGGTCGCAAACCGACGCCGCGTGGTGCCAGTCGCATGGTTGCCAAGGAGCCGCTGTCGGCCCGTGTGCCGCGCCCGGGTGCCGGATTTTTCAAGCGCCTGATGTGGCCGGTGCTGCTGGTGGGGCTGGGTTTTGGTACGTATGAGGGGGCACAGCGCCTGCTGCCTTATGTGGATCGGCCGATCAGCCGGATCAACGTGCAGGGCGATCTGAGCTATATCAGCCAGCAGGCTGTGCAGCAGCGCATCGCACCCTATGTAGCGTCGAGATTTTTTACCATCGACCTGGCCGGGATGCGCAGCGAGCTTGAACAGATGCCGTGGATCGCCCATGCCGAAGTGCGGCGGGTGTGGCCAGACCAGGTAGTGATTCGCCTGGAAGAGCAGTTGCCAGTAGCGCGCTGGGGTGATGAAGCGTTGCTGAACAATCAGGGGCAAGCGTTTACGCCGCGTGAGTTGTCCAACTATGAACACCTTCCGCAGTTGTTCGGCCCGCAGCGGGCGCAACAGCAGGTGATGCAGCAGTATCAGGTGTTGAGTCAGATGTTGCGGCCCTTGGGCTTTTCGATTGTGCGGCTGGAATTGCGCGAACGTGGCAGTTGGTTCCTGACCACCGGTGCCGGCAGTGCCGGTCCGGGTATCGAGTTGTTGTTGGGGCGTGATCACCTGGTAGAAAAGATGCGTCGTTTCATATCGATTTATGACAAGACGCTGAAAGAACAAATTACGAATATTGCGCGTGTCGACTTGCGCTATTCCAACGGCCTTGCTGTCGGATGGCGTGAGCAGATCGCGCCGGCGACGGACAAACCCGCCGTTGCGAAGAATTGACTAGAGGCTGAACCATGGCAAATGTGCAAAGCGGCAAAATGATCGTCGGGCTGGATATCGGCACCTCCAAGGTGGTGGCGCTGGTAGGCGAAGTCGCGGCCGATGGTTCGCTGGAAATCGTCGGGATCGGTACCCATCCGTCCCGCGGTCTGAAGAAGGGTGTGGTGGTCAATATCGAGTCCACCGTGCAATCGATCCAGCGCGCGATCGAAGAGGCGCAGATCATGGCCGGCTGCCGGATTCACTCGGCGTTCGTGGGCGTTGCCGGTAATCATATCCGCAGCCTGAACTCCCACGGCATCGTGGCGATTCGCGACCGGGAGGTCAGCTCTGCGGACCTTGAGCGAGTGCTGGACGCTGCCCAGGCGGTTGCCATTCCGGCTGACCAGCGGGTGCTGCATACCCTGCCGCAGGATTACGTGATCGACAACCAGGAAGGCGTGCGTGAGCCGCTGGGCATGTCGGGCGTGCGCCTGGAGGCCAAGGTCCATGTCGTCACTTGTGCGGTGAACGCGGCGCAGAATATCGAAAAATGCGTACGCCGCTGTGGTCTGGAAGTTGACGACATCATCCTCGAGCAACTGGCCTCTGCTTTCTCGGTGCTGACCGACGATGAAAAAGAGCTGGGCGTGTGTCTGGTGGATATCGGTGGCGGGACCACCGACATAGCGATCTTCACTGAAGGTGCGATTCGCCACACGGCGGTGATTCCGATTGCTGGCGACCAGGTCACCAATGACATCGCCATGGCCTTGCGTACGCCGACCCAGTACGCCGAAGAAATCAAGATTCGCTATGCCTGCGCCCTGGCCAAACTGGCCGGCGCTGGCGAAACCATCAAGGTACCGAGCGTGGGCGACCGTCCACCCCGTGAGCTGTCGCGTCAGGCCCTGGCAGAAGTGGTCGAACCTCGTTACGACGAGCTGTTCACCCTGATCCAGGCCGAACTGCGCCGCAGTGGTTACGAAGATATGATCCCGGCCGGCATCGTGTTGACCGGCGGGACCTCGAAAATGGAAGGTGCGGTGGAACTTGCCGAGGAAATCTTCCATATGCCGGTGCGCCTGGGCGTACCACATAGCGTCAAGGGATTGGCCGACGTCGTGCGCAACCCGATCTACTCCACGGGTGTGGGTTTGCTGCAGTACGGGCTGCAAAAACAGTCGGACGGCATTTCGCTGTCCGGCCTGGGCGTTGGTAACGGTACCTATGGCGATGAACCAAAGGCTCCCGTGCTCGAGCGCTTGAAGCGTTGGGTTCAGGGCAACTTCTGAATCCCGCGCTTGAAAGTGGTAAGCGGCAGGCGATAGGCAAACAAAATAGAGAGCTGAAGGAGAGGGAAAATGTTCGAACTCGTAGACAATGTCCCGCAGAGCCCGGTAATCAAAGTTATCGGTGTAGGTGGTGGTGGCGGCAACGCGGTCAACCACATGGTCAAGAGCAACATTGAAGGTGTCGAGTTCATCTGCGCCAACACTGATGCCCAAGCGCTGAAAAACATCGGCGCGCGGACCATTCTGCAACTCGGTACCGGTGTGACCAAAGGTCTGGGCGCCGGTGCCAACCCTGAAGTGGGCCGCCAGGCCGCACTGGAAGACCGCGAGCGCATCGCAGAAGTCTTGCAAGGCACCAATATGGTGTTCATCACCACCGGCATGGGCGGCGGTACCGGTACCGGTGCAGCGCCGATCATCGCGGAAGTGGCGAAGGAAATGGGTATTCTCACCGTTGCGGTGGTGACCCGTCCGTTCCCGTTCGAAGGCCGCAAGCGCATGCAGATCGCCGACGAAGGCATTCGCATGCTGGCTGAAAGCGTTGACTCGTTGATCACCATCCCCAACGAGAAGCTGCTGACCATCCTGGGTAAAGACGCCAGCCTGCTGTCGGCATTCGCCAAGGCTGACGATGTACTGGCAGGTGCCGTTCGCGGTATTTCCGACATCATCAAGCGTCCGGGCATGATCAACGTCGACTTCGCTGACGTACGTACCGTGATGAGCGAGATGGGCATGGCGATGATGGGTACTGGTGCTGCTACCGGCCCGAACCGCGCCCGCGAGGCCACTGAGGCGGCAATTCGCAACCCGCTGCTCGAAGACGTCAACCTGCAGGGCGCCCGCGGCATCCTGGTCAACATCACTGCAGGTCCGGACCTGTCGCTGGGTGAATACTCCGATGTGGGTAGCATCATCGAAGCGTTCGCCTCTGAGCACGCGATGGTGAAGGTCGGCACCGTGATCGATCCGGACATGCGCGACGAACTGCACGTTACCGTAGTGGCCACAGGCCTGGGTGCGCGTATCGAGAAGCCGGTCAAGGTCATCGACAACACCCTGCAGAGCGCGGCTCCTCAGGCCTCGATCCAGCAACCGGCGGCTGCTGTACGCGAGCCTGCGGCAGTGAATTATCGCGATCTGGAGCGTCCGACCGTCATGCGTAATCAGGCTCACGCCGGTGCCAGTGCTGCGACTAAACTCAATCCTAACGATGATCTCGATTATCTGGACATCCCGGCCTTCCTGCGTCGTCAGGCCGATTGATTGATGGAATTTATCAGAGCTATAAGGGCGATTGGTGTTCAGCAAAGGCGTGGTCTGCTATTATCGCCAGCCTTTGTTGATATCCGTTCGCAACTAGCGCTGAAGCGGCCAATACCATGATTAAACAACGTACCCTGAAAAATATTATCCGTGCCACAGGTGTCGGTCTGCATTCCGGGGAAAAGGTATACCTGACCCTCAAGCCTGCACCTGTGAACACCGGTATCGTCTTTATCCGTACCGACCTTGACCCCGTAGTGGAGATCAAGGCCTGGGCAGAGAGCGTCGGTGAAACCACGCTGTCGACCACCCTGGTTCAGGGCGACGTCAAGGTCGGCACTGTCGAGCACCTGCTGTCGGCCATGGCCGGTCTGGGTATCGACAACGCCTATGTCGAGCTGTCTGCGGCTGAAGTGCCGATCATGGACGGTAGCGCCGGTCCTTTCGTGTTCCTGATCCAGTCCGCTGGTCTGGAAGAGCAGGATGCGCCGAAGCAGTTCATCCGTATTCTGCGTGAGGTCACTGTCGAGGAAGACGGCAAGCGTGCCACGTTCGTGCCTTTTGAAGGCTTCAAGGTGAGCTTCGAGATCGATTTCGATCATCCGGTGTTCCGTGACCGTATCCAGACCGCCAGTGTCGATTTCTCCAGCACCTCTTTCGTCAAGGAAGTCAGCCGGGCTCGTACTTTCGGTTTCATGAGCGACCTGGAATACCTGCGCAAGCACAACCTGGGTCTGGGTGGCAGCGTTGAAAACGCCATTGTCGTCGACAAGGAAGGCGTTCTGAACGAAGACGGTCTGCGTTACGAAGACGAGTTCGTCAAACACAAGATTCTCGATGCCATCGGCGACCTGTACCTGCTGGGCAACAGCCTGGTGGGTGAGTTCCGTGGCTACAAGTCGGGCCACGCTCTGAACAACCGTCTGCTGCGCGCCCTTATCGCCCAGAAAGACGCTTGGGAAGTCGTGGTCTTTGAAGATGCCAGCACGGCTCCGATTTCCTACATGCGTCCTGTAGCGGCCGCATAGGTAACGGGTTAAAAGCTCTACTCTCTTTCCTTTCTTTAAGGGCTGCCTTCGGGCGGCCCTTTTTTTATCTTTTTTTCAGGCGCAGGGTGAGGTTGGACTATCTCTAGAGCCTGGACGAGCCAGCCTGCGCAAAGAAAAAGGCTGCCTTGCCAGCAAGCGCGATCGCTGGCCGACGGTAACGTTTCTAACCCGCTTCGACTCGCTGATGCTCGCTTTAATTAGTTGGCTATCAATAAGCCAGGTAGCGTGGCTTTTAATATTGTTTAATTTTAATAAGCCATCACTGTAAATGTGTGAAAAGTCAGAATGTTTTGTAGGAAAAGGATGACTGGTGTTCCTTTCGCCTTTGATCGGGTTTTTACAAATGGTAATGCTGTTATGATCGGCGCCACATACAGCACTACTCATCCTTCGAGGGGTCACGGTCGTTTCTCAAAAAAACGCTTCAATGCGTTTTTTCGGGCGGGCTTCCTGCATCCAGTTTTTGCGAGGGGGGTGGTTATTTCGATTTGAGAAAGGTGTCCAACTTGAATGCATGCAGTAGTGCCCTGGTCAGATTGAAGTCCAGAGAGGCATTGATCGGTATTGTCGGCCTCGGGTATGTCGGACTTCCGCTCATGTTGCGCTATAACATGATTGGCTACAGGGTTTTGGGTATTGATGTAGATGCGTCTAAAGTGGACGCGCTTAATGCCGGTCTGAGTTATATAGAGCACATACCGGGCTCTGCTATCACCCAGGCGCGCGCGTCAGGTTTCGAGGCTACTCTGGATTTTTCCCGTGCCGCGCAATGCGATGCACTTATTCTTTGTGTGCCCACGCCCCTGAACAAATATCGCGAGCCAGATATAAGCTTTGTGGTCAGCACTATCGATGCGATCAGACCTTACTTGCGCGAAGGGCAGGTGGTCTCCCTGGAGAGTACGACCTATCCTGGAACCACCGAAGAAGAACTGCTGCCGCGCATACAGGATGCAGGGCTGACAGTCGGTGAGCAGATCTTCCTGGTCTATTCGCCAGAGCGCGAAGATCCGGGCAATCCCGATTTCAGGACACAGACTATTCCCAAGGTCATTGGCGGGCACACGTCCCAATGCCTGGCCGTTGGCGTGGCGCTGTACGAGCAGGCTATCGACCAGGTGGTGCCGGTCAGTTCTACCAGAGCCGCTGAAATGACCAAGCTGCTGGAGAATATCCACCGCGCCGTCAACATCGGGCTGGTCAATGAAATGAAGATCGTGGCCGACCGCATGGGCATCGATATCTTCGAGGTGGTCGACGCTGCCGCCACCAAGCCGTTCGGTTTCACGGCGTATTACCCAGGGCCGGGGCTGGGCGGGCACTGCATTCCCATCGACCCTTTCTACCTGACCTGGAAGGCCCGCGAGTACGGCCTGCATACCCGGTTCATCGAGCTGTCGGGAGAGGTCAACAGGGCAATGCCCGAATACGTGGTCGGCAAGCTCATGGATGGCCTGAACGAGCGTGGCAAGGCGCTAAAGGGCTGCCGGGTGCTGGTCCTGGGCATCGCCTACAAAAAAAACGTAGACGACATGCGTGAGTCGCCCTCGGTGGAAATCATGGAGCTGATCGAGGCCAAGGGCGCGATGGTGGCCTACAGCGATCCCCACGTGCTGGTGTTTCCCAAGATGCGTGAACACTGCTTCGATCTGCACAGTGAACCGCTGACAGCGGCCAACCTGGCTTCATTCGATGCAGTACTGCTGGCGACCGATCATGCATGTTTCGACTATGAACTGATCCGTCAGCATTCACGCCTGCTGGTCGACAGCCGTGGCAAGTATCGCCAGCCCGAAGCCCATATCGTAAAAGCCTGACCCCTCTGGAGTTGTCCATGCAACGTTTTGCTCTACTCGGTGCTGCCGGCTACATCGCTCCTCGGCATATGCGTGCCATCAAGGAGACCGGCAATCAACTGGTCAGCGCCTGCGACATCAACGACTCGGTAGGTGTCATCGACAGCCTGTCGCCACACAGTGAGTTTTTCACCGAGTTCGAGCGCTTCTACGATCATGCCTGGTCGCTCAAGCGCCAGCCTGGCAAGGCCCTGGATTACGTCTCGGTGTGCAGCCCCAATCACCTGCACCACGCTCATATCAACGCCGGGCTGCGCCTGGGGTGTGACGTGATCTGTGAAAAACCGCTGGTACCCAGCTTGCATCTGCTCGACGACCTGGCGCACACCGAACAGCAGACCGGCCGCCGACTGTGGAACATTCTGCAACTGCGCCATCACCCGTCAATCATCGACCTCAAGGCGCGTGTCCAGGGCGGTGCTGCGCACAAGCACGAGGTCGACCTGACCTACGTCACCTCTCGTGGCAAGTGGTACATGGAGAGCTGGAAGGGTGACCCGCGCAAGTCATTCGGGGTGGCGACCAACATCGGCGTGCACTTCTACGACATGCTGCATTTCATCTTCGGCAAGCTGCAACGCAATGTCGTGCACTTTACCGACCCATCCAAAGCCGCAGGCTATCTGGAGTACGAGCACGCGCGGGTGCGCTGGTTCCTGTCAATCGATGCCAATGACCTGCCCGATGCGGTGCGGGGCAGTAAACCGACCTGGCGCTCGATCACTGTTGATGGCCAGCAAATCGAATTCTCCGAAGGCTTTACCGACCTGCACACCGTCAGCTATCAGAAGGTGCTTGCTGGTCAGGGTTATGGCATCGAAGACGCCCGGCACTGTGTCGAGACAGTCGAAGTTATTCGCAGCGCAACGCCCGTAACCGCGCGCGGTGGTGAGGGTCATCGCTTGTTGAACGGCCTGTTGGGTTGAGGTCGTGATGGCTATCGAGGTTCATTGCAGCGCCATTGTCGACGATGGCGCACAGATCGGAGAGGGCACGCGCATCTGGCACTTCGTGCATGTGTGTGCGGGCGCACGGATCGGCAAGCACTGTTCGCTTGGGCAGAACGTATTTGTCGGCAACCAGGTGCTGATCGGCGACCAGGTCAAGATCCAGAACAACGTCTCGGTCTACGACAACGTCACCCTGGGCGATGGTGTGTTCTGTGGCCCGAGCATGGTCTTTACCAATGTCTATAACCCGCGCTCGCTGATCGAGCGCAAGGCCGAGTACCGCAGCACCCAGGTCGGCAAGGGCGCGACCCTGGGGGCCAACTGCACCATCGTCTGTGGGGTGAGCATCGGCGAGTTTGCCTTTGTCGGGGCCGGTGCACTGGTCAATCGCGATGTCCCGGCCTATGCCTTGATCGTTGGCGTTCCAGGCCGGCAGATCGGCTGGATGAGCGAGTTTGGCGAGCCACTGGGGTTGCCTCTGGAGGGTCAAGGCCTGGCCCGCTGTGAACACAGCGGTGCCACTTACCGCCTGCGGGGCAGGCTACTGAACAAGGAGCCTGAAGCATGATCGAGTTCATCGACCTCAAGACCCAGCAGGCACGCCTCAAAGACCGAATTGATGCAGGCATTGCGCGGGTTCTGGCGCATGGTCAGTACATCCTTGGCCCGGAAGTGGCCGAGCTGGAAGAGAAGCTGGCCATGTTTGTCGGTGTCAGGCACTGCATCAGTGTGGCCAATGGCACCGACGCCCTGCAGATCGCCCTGATGGCTATCGGGGTCGGCCCGGGCGATGAAGTGATCACCCCTGGCTTTACCTACATCGCGACCGCTGAAACCGTTGCATTGCTGGGCGCCAGGCCGGTCTATGCAGATATCGACCTGTACACCTGCAACCTCGATCCTGCAACGCTTGAGGCGCTCATTACGCCGCGTACCAAGGCCATCATCCCGGTGTCCCTGTTTGGCCAGTGCGCAGACCTGGAGCGTATCAATGCCATCGCCGCAAAACATGGCATCACGGTCATCGAGGATGCGGCGCAGAGCTTTGGCGCGACCTACAGGGGACGTCGCTCCTGTGGGCTGACCCGTATCGCCTGCACCAGTTTTTTCCCGAGCAAGCCGCTTGGCTGTTATGGCGATGGCGGCGCCTTGTTTACGGATGATGACGAGTTGGCTGCGCTAGTGCGGCAGATTGCCCGGCATGGTCAAAAGCTGCGTTACCACCACATCCGGGTGGGCGTGAACAGCCGGCTTGACACCCTGCAAGCAGCGATCCTGTTATCCAAGCTGGAGATATTTCACCAAGAGCTTGAGTTGCGCCAGGTGGTCGCCGAACGCTACAGCACGTTATTGCAGGCCCACGGCGTCGATGGCGCGCCAGTGCTGGCTGCTGGCAATACCAGCGCCTGGGCGCAATACACGGTGCGGGTCGCCGACCGTGAAAGGGTCCAGCAGACCCTCATACAGGCTGGCATACCGACGGCCGTGCATTACCCGATACCGCTGAACCGCCAGCCTGCGGTGGCCGATCCTGCGGCGCACCTCCCGGTCGGCGATCAGTTGGCCAAAGAGATCCTGAGCCTGCCGATGCATCCCTATCTGGAAGAGTCGGTCCAGGTGTCGATTGTCACGGCACTGAAAACGAGTGTTTGCCCATGACCTGCAAAGTCCTCACCATCGTTGGCGCACGTCCGCAATTCATCAAGGCGGCGGCCGTATCCCGAGAGATTATCCGCCACCCAGGGCAGGTCGAAGAAGTGATGGTGCATACCGGCCAGCACTACGATCCCAACATGTCCCAGGTGTTTTTCGACGAGCTACACATCCCGGCGCCGCGCTACAACCTGGAAATCGGCGGGGGCAGCCATGGAGCAATGACCGGCCGTATGCTCGAAGGCATCGAGCGCATCCTGGTCGATGAGCAACCGGACTGGGTGCTGATCTACGGCGACACCAACTCCACGCTGGCCGGCGCATTGGCTGCTGTCAAACTGCATATCCCGGTAGCGCATGTCGAGGCCGGTTTACGCTCTTTCAATATGCACATGCCCGAAGAAATCAACCGGATTCTTGCCGATCGGGCCTCGCGTCTGTTGTTGTGTCCCACTCAAGGCGCCGTTGAAAACCTGCAGCGTGAAGGCATTGAGCAAGGCGTACACAACGTGGGCGACGTGATGTTCGACGTTGCCCTCTATTACCGGGAGCGGGCGAAATCACAAAGTCGGATTCTTGCACAACTGCGTGTAGATCCAGGCCAGTATGCCCTGGCCACGTGCCATAGGGCCGAAAATACCGACGACCCTCGGCGTTTGGGTGAGATCATGGCTGCGTTTTGCGACATTGCGCAGCAAATGCCAGTGGTATTGCCGTTGCATCCCCGCACTCGCAAGATGTTGCAGCATCACGGTTTGACAGACCTCCTGAAATCGCTGCATGTAATCGAACCACTGCCTTTTCTGGACATGCTTGCACTTGAGCTGTCGGCCAAAGTCATTCTTACCGACTCAGGAGGGATGCAGAAAGAGGCTTATTTCTGCGGTGTACCTTGTATCACCCTGCGTGATGAGACCGAATGGGTCGAAACGGTGCAGCTCGGATTCAACCAATTGGTCGGCGCGCATCGCGAAGCCATTGTCATGGCCGCCGAAAACTCCACGATGCCTCAGGAATGCACCCATGTTTATGGTGAGGGGCGTGCTGCCGAGCTGATTGTTTCGAGTCTGAGGTGTACCGCACCATGAATCCGATATTCATGATCTGGCATCATCAGCATGTTCTATGGGCGACGACAGTAACGGATATTCGCAGCCGGTTTATCGGCACGGTCTTCGGTGCTGCATGGATCATCATCTATCCGTTACTGTTTCTCGGGTTGTATGCGGTCGTTTACACCATGATTTACAAGGTGCGCGTTGCCCATTTCGGGACGTTTGACTATGTCCTGCTGATCTTCTGTGGCCTTGTTCCTTTTCTCGGTTTCGCTGAAGCCTTGGGCAGCGGTGTCGGATCGGTGCTGGGTAACAAAGGGCTCATCAAGAATACCTTGTTCCCGATCGAGTTGATTCCCGTAAAAGCGGTTCTGGCCAGTAGCGTGACCATGCTGGTCGGGCTGCTTATGTTGCTGTGTATCTTGTGGTACCGCGGAATTGTGCACAGCAGCCAGTTTTTGATTCCACTCATACTGGTTCTGCAGATCATGTTCACCATCGGCCTGATATGGATATTGTCAGCCATTAATGTGTTCGTTGCCGACCTGAGCCAGGTGGTCGGTGTGCTTATTCTGTTCTTGATGCTGGTGTCGCCCATTGCCTACACGCATGAAATGATCCCGAGTGAGCTGATCCCCTTCATGTATCCCAACCCCTTGTATTACTTGATCATGCTGTATCGCGATGCGGCATTTGTCGGTGATGTAAAAGTGGAGTTGCTGGGCATTTTTACAATCATCTCGGTCGCCACATTGCTGTTGGGTGGCTTTATTTTTTCTCGCTTGAAGCCGCTATTTTCCGACCATGTCTGAGCCCATTATTGAACTGGCCTCGATCGCCAAAATGTACAGGATCTTCCGCTCGCCTCGTCATCGAATGATCGAAGCGCTTGGCTTGCCGGTGGCACGTTCTGCATACGATGAGTTCTGGGCAACGCGTAACCTCACCTTGACGATCAACCCCGGTGAGCGTGTTGGCCTGATCGGGCGTAACGGTGCGGGCAAGAGTACCTTGCTCAAGTTGATCGCCGGCCTGATCCAGCCAACCGAGGGACATCTAAATGTAAGGGGCAAGGTCCAGGCGTTGATGGAACTTGGGACAGGATTTCATCCTGAGTTCACCGGACGCGCCAATGTCTTGTCATCTTTGGCCTATCAAGGTGTCACTGGTGCGCGTGCCAGGAAGCTTCTGGAAGATGTTCTGGATTTTGCCGAGCTCGATGAGTTCATTGATAAGCCGGTCAAGACCTACTCCTCAGGTATGTACTCACGGCTCGCGTTTGCTGCGGCCACAGCCGTGCGCCCGGAAATTCTGATCATTGACGAAATCCTGGGGGCCGGTGATGCCTACTTTGCAGGCAAGTCTGCCAAGCGCATGCGCGCCTTGACGGCCGAGGGCTCTACGGTCCTGTTTGTTTCTCACGACATGTCAGCCGTACAGATGATCTGTGACCGGGCGATCTGGATCGAGCGCGGGTGTATCGTCGCTGATGGTGATCCTATCGAGATCGGTCGTGCTTATGCAGCGTCAATTCGCAAACAGCAAGAGCTGCGTCTCAGGGCGATAAACCTGAAGCTCAGTCGTGGTGAACTCAGTGAGCTGCTGACTGATTCAGACCAGCATCGAGTATCGATTCTGCGCCTGATCTCGGCCAACGATACGGCACCTGTGAGCCCACTTGCCGTATATGAGGTCCGGCTTGAGCGTCATGCAGAGCTTATCGAGCGTGTGCGGGTCGGTGAGGCTCTGGACGATGACCGTAGCCAATGTGTGCATTTGCTCACCGCCCAAGGGTATACGAACTGGGGGCCACCAAAAAGAGACGTTAATGGTCTCGGTTTTCGTGAGTTCAAAGATTGCGGTGGCCAGTTCAGGCACGCCCCTATCAGTATCAAGGTTCCGCTCGGCCTTGGAGAACTGGCTGAGTACTCGGTCACTATCAGGCATCGCGGTGCGGCAGCAGGAGAAAACCTCTACTTGCAGATATTCGACGGGTTGGAATACGTCACTCTTGGATCTGTGAGTCCTGCCGATGAAGCGGGGCAAGTGATTAGCCAGCGTTTTGAATTGAGTGCACCTGCGCTCGTGCTTGTTGACGCCGATGCCGGGGTACCCAGCAAGCGCTCCGAATTTGAGTATGGTGAAGGCAGCGCCTGGATTGACGGAGTGGATTTTGTCGATCAAGAGCAAGTGTCGCGTTGTATCTTTTCGTTCGGTAAGTGCCTTGACGTCAACATCCGATGGGGAGCCAGAGCTGATATTCCGACCATGGCGTTTATCGTCTGCATATACGGTATGGATGGTCGCTGTATTTCCCAAGTGCTTTCACCGTTCGTCGCTGCTACGCCTGAGCACCGTTCAGGTCTGGTCAAGGCCCGGTTCGACCCTTTGCTGATCGGGGCAGGGGACTATGTCATTTCGATAGGGATTTTCGATGGTATGACCCCAGGGCATGCCCTTGGAGCACAACCACTTGATGTGCAAGACCGCATGTATCGTATTCGGGTCGTCGCTCCGGAAGATGAGCGCATGGAGAGAGGGATCGTGGTGCACCCTGTTGACTGGATCAGCCAGGAGACCAGTCAATGACCGAGCGCTCCGAGATCCTGTACTTCTCTCAGCATGACCTTTGGAACCGTAATGCGGTATCGGAGCAACTGGCAGTCGCCGATGATCTGATTGCCCTGATTCCCGAGGATGTTTCGAACATTCTCGATGCTGGATGCGGTAATGGCACTGTAACCAATAAGCTGTTTCCGCGTTGGGATGTGACAGGGTGCGATATCAGCGAATCCGCCGTCAGGCATCTTGAGGCGCCTGCCGTGATTGCGGACCTGTGTGCGATTCCCTTTGCTGACAAGCACTTTGATCTCACGCTATCGAGCGATGTCATCGAGCATCTGCCCGATGTCATTTATTCCCAGGCGTTGAAAGAAATCGCCCGGGTATCGGCGCGCTATATTCTGCTGGCTGTACCGTATCGAGAGCTGCTTGAGGGCGCGGTTATCAATTGCCCTGCCTGCGGACACCACTATCATGCCCATTTACATCAACGGGCTTATACCGTCGCCGATGTGGTGTCCCTGTTTGGCCCTGAATTTACAGCCATTGATATCCAGTTTTCCGGAGAGCGCTGGACATTTGCAGACCCTGAGCTGCTTAAACTGGCCCGTCAGCTTTCAGGATTGGACTACCCGTTCGAAGATGGGGTCTGTCCGCAATGCAGAGCGCGGCGCGGGGCTGTTGAGCAATCTGATCAAGCGCGACGGGTCTATCGGCAATTCGAATCTCTGCAAGCGATGTTGGTTGCGCAAGGCCTGCGTGAGTGTCCCCCTCGCAGTGAAATACTCGTGCTGTTCAAGCGTAATGCTCAGGATAAAAAATATACCATCACGCCTGGTTTTACGCGGTTGGGTGACGAACCCGGGATTCGGCTTGCCAGCGTTGTAGAACTTGCTGATCCGATCAATTACCCAAGTTGTGCATACCGTATCCAGAGCGAACCGGACTATTGTCTGCTGGTCCTCACCAAGCGTCCGTCCTTTCTTAAGTTGACGAGCGGTAACTTCGAGTCGCTTGAGATCTATGACCATGTCAGAGCGCATTATGTCCCCGTGACCAATGCCACACACTCGGTACTTGAATTGCCGGCTGTTCCATTTGGTCCTCATGGTTGTATCTTGCGGATTCTCCACCCCAGTGCAGAGCTAGGCTTCCAGCTGACCAGCCAATGTCAGGACTTGCTGGCTATAGTGAATTGTTGCCTGGGTGATGACCCGGTCATGGATCAGATAAAAGGTGATTCGGCCAGGTTGTCAGCACTTGCCGAGTCGCTTGAAACCGCTCGTAATGAACTCGAAGTCAGGGTTCAGGATAAAGACAAAGCATTCAATGATCTTCTGCAGTCGGCGATTAAAACCAATGAACTCGCCAACCGGATTGAAAGCAAGCGCGCTGATATTGAAGCGTGTTTTTCTCAGGTGAGTGAGGTGTTGACGGCCAAAGAGCGACAGATTGATGAACAGTGCAAGACGATTGAGGCTCTGTTGGGTGAGCAGCATCGGCTGACCTCGGAGCAGGTTCGTCTGAGCAATGAAAATGAGTCGCTGCGCCACTCCAATGAGGCGTTCCAGCTGCAGTATGAAAGCGCTGCGTTGAAGCTTGAGCATTTGTATGCCCAGGCACAACATCAGGAGCGCGCAGGGTTTGAACTGGAAGAAAAAAAGACTCGGCTGCTGGCCCGTGTTCAGGAGTTGAGTGTTGAAAACAATGAGCAGCACGTGCTTGTTGAGGCATTGAGTATCCATCTGGGAACCACCGGGCTGGCTGCGTCCGGGAAAGATAGAAAAGTGTTGGTTGTATCCCACATGTATCCGAGTCAAGCCAATCGGGTGGGCGGTATTTTTGTTCATGAGCAAGTGAAGGCGTTACGGGCACAAGGTGTTGATGCTCGTGTCGTCAGCGGCGAGCCTTTCTGGATAAATACGCTTGACCCGCGGCGGGTAAAACATGCATTGAGTATCTATAGGGCGCAGAATATTCGCGCTTGGGAACACTACGATAGCGTTCCGGTTATCCGTTTCCCGTACCTGGTGAGTGGCGCGCTGCCTTTTCAAACCCACGCAGCCACTTATACCCATGGGATGATGCGCCAGGCGAAATGGATCCGGGAAGATTTTCCTTTCGAGTTGGTCCATTCCCATACTGCCTATACGGATGGTACGGCAGGTCGCTGGCTGGCCAGAAAATTCAAGGTGCCATTTGTTATTACCGAACACACAGGCCCTTTCAATCTGTTGACGCGAACAGCTTATCTAAAACATATGACGCAAAAAGCACTGAATGCTGCTGATGCCATTGTGGCCGTAAGTTCTGCTTTGTGTCGTGATATCCAGAATCAGATTCGACTTGATTCGCCTGCCCGTCTAAGTGTTATCGCCAACCTGGTGAACACCGAATTTTTTCTGCCGCAGACCAGGCAACGTGATCAGTTGGTCAATATGCTATGGGTTGGACACTTTGTGCCTGTCAAGCGGGTCCCGGTATTAATCAACGCATTCGCACGAGCGCTCAACGATCATCCTCATTTACGCTTGCGGCTTGCTGGAGATGGCGAAGGGGTCGATGACGCGCAACAGAGGGTTCACGCTCTGGGCCTCGCCGATGTTGTGGAGTTTGTCGGTGCTGCGAGTCGAGAGCAACTGGTGCGCTATTACCGTGAGTGTGACTTTCTGGTTATTTCCAGTGAAAGCGAGACATTTGGCGTGGTGGCGATCGAGGCCATGAGTTGTGGTCGACCCGTGCTGACTTCCCGTTGTGGAGGTCCTGAAGATGTTGTGACGCATCCGCTGCTGGGTCTTACTGTTGGCCTTTCAGTCGAAGAGCTGGCTGAAGGCATGCTGGAAATGGCCAGTCATCGTGATCGATTCGATGAGCGTGTTATTAGAGCGGTGACCGAACTAAGGTTTTCCGCACCTCGTATTGCAGACAGGTTAATTGGCCTTTATTCAACGTTACTGGACAACCCTCGACACTCCGCTTGAGAGGGGAGTGTTTCGTTGGCAGGGCTGCTATGAGAGTGGCTTTGCTGCGCTATTTTTGAGGTGGTTATGAATAAGTACACTGTGCCGATAATTCTGGTGGCGCTGGTTGTCGCGTTTGCAGGGGTTGGTTATATCGGCTTGGGGGGCACTGGCAACCCGATATTTTCCTGGCAGGATGAACCGATCATCAGAATCAGTCCCGGTTCGGATGAGTCGGAGCATGTGGAGTATCCGTCGGTCTATAGCCTGGGTGAAGCGAGAGGGCTTTTATACTCTGCGTATGGCGATGATCAACGTTGGCGCATAAAGCTGGCGGTGGCGCAGACAGGCCATAATTTTGTGAGGCAAGGCAATATCTTTGATGAATCAAAGCTGCCTTTTAAAGGCGCCTATGCTTTTCCGTTTGTCAACGTTTCCAGTCGTAATGGCAAAGCTGTTTTCAATCTGTATTTTTCGGCTGCAGACGGTGATGAGCCTAGTCGCTATACCGCCGTTTACCACGCATTCAGTGATAATGGCTTGTCGTGGTCAGCCCCTGAAAAGCTGTTGGCCGATAATGCGCTTGATCCTGTTGTTGTCACGAGCAATGGCAAGGCGCTGATTGTCTATAGCAGTGTCATCAACGGAACGAACGTCATCAGGTCCGCAGTTTTGCTTACGGCAAACACCGCGCAGGATATCCGCACGGTTTATTCAGCTCCGAGCGGGTTCTATACCATGGGCGCTGTGACTATCGATAACAAACCTGTACTGATTCTGGAAACCGAAAAGAACTGGATTGCGTTGTGTTTCAATGCTTCTGGAGATTTGACGCAGGTCTCAACTAGTCCATTGCTTGAGTTTGAAAAAGGAACTGGCATTTTGTGGGATCGCTTGAAGTATGGCATGTCTTTTCATGAGGCCAGCTCACCGCCAGCGTTTTACTACAACGGCATTGCAGGGCATGGCGTGCCTGTAGGTGGGCAAATAGGCATCGGAACTTATGATCCTCACGCGCTGGCGAGCAAGCTTGATATGGCCGGTTGCAAATAAATACAGTGAATTGAACGAACTATTATGAATATACTCATGGCAACCGCCGACCATCTAATGATCGACAGGCGTATTCTGCAGGAAGCCAGAACGCTTGTCGGTCAGGGGCATCAGGTGATCCTGCTGGCGGGCTTTGAATGCCAGCGGCGTGAATCTTATGTTCATGATGGTATTAGAATTGAGCGTTTCGCTTTCGACTGGCAAGACTCGCGTTTTTCACGAATTGCCAGGCGTGTTCACTGGCTGCCCGGTTCTGGCATATACCGCCAGGCATGGCGTGTGTTTCGCGCCTGGGCCAATCGCTATGCAGCCCTTGATTCGTTTGAGTATTTCATTTTTGAACGAATGATGGAGTATCAGGTTGACCTTTTGCATGTGCATGACTTTCCCATGCTTGCCCCGGCGATCAAACTGGCAACTGCCCGCCAGGTCCCCCTGATTTATGATGCCCACGAGTTATATTATGCTCAGGTACAACTGCCCAAGGCTGTTCAAGCGCGCTACAAGAAGAAAGAAGCCGCGCTGATAAAAAAGGCGGATGTGGCAATTACGGTCAACCCTTATATCGCCAGGCTGATGGCTGATCGTTATTGCGTGCCGGCCCCGGAGGTCATCATGAATGCTGCGGCGCGAGTACCTGTGTTGCCGGGTTCGCCTTTGCGTGAGCGTTTTGGTCTCAGCGCAGATGCCAGGATTCTGCTGTATCAGGGTTGGATTTGCGAACATCGCGGCATTGAAAAAATTGTTCAGGCAGCGGCACGTTTTGACCATCAGATTTATTTTGTGATCGTGGGCTATGGCGCATTTGAAGACGCACTGAAGCATCAAGTTGCCGAGTTGAATCTTAGCCACCGTGTCTTGTTCTTCGGCGGTGTTGCGTCTGACCAGTTACACGCGCTGACCTGTGATGCCGATCTGGGGATCATTCCTTACCATGGCGTCGACGAGAATAACTACTTTTGCAGTCCCAACAAGTTATTCGAATTTGCGATTGCCGAACTTCCCTTTATCAGCAATGACTTGCCCTTTCTTCGTGATATTGCCAATCAATACGGTAACGGTGTGATGGCAGACCTTGGTTCACCTGAGGCCATTGCCGACAGTGTCAACCAGCTCTTTGCCGATGAGGCGCACCTGGCATTTTTGAAACGCGGCGCTGCGGTTGCTCGCGAGGATCTCAATTGGGACGTAGAAGGCCAGAAGCTACTGGCTATCTACCAACGATTTACAGGCTGATCCAGCGCTCTTTGCTTGGCTGTCGATTGCCCCGGATCAGTCTTTAATCCGTTTGACCTTAGGTGTTTTATGTGTGGAATCGCAGGGATTATCAGTATTTCGGGATCAGCTGAGTCGATCACGGATTCAACCCGTCGAATGATGAATGCCATTGCTCACCGTGGGCCGGACGGGGAAGGGCTATGGGTGGACTCTGCCCTGCCTGTAGCGTTGGGGCATCGCCGCCTGGCCATCATCGACCCCGAACACGGCAAGCAACCCATGCTCACCGCAGATGGGCGTTTTATCGTGGTGTTCAACGGGGCGATCTATAACTACCTGGAGTTGCGTCGTGAACTGATCGGCAAGGGCCACCCGCTTCACAGCTATTCGGACACTGAGGTCTTGCTGCACGCCTATCGCGAATGGGGCGAGTCGGTGGTGGATCACCTGGTGGGCATGTTCGCTTTCGCCATCTGGGACCGCCATGAACATAAACTGTTCTGCGCCAGGGACCGGATTGGCATCAAGCCGTTTTACTACCATTTTGATGGCAAGCGCCTGCTGTTCGCCTCCGAGATCAAGGCGATTCTGGCTGATGGCTCGGTGCCGGCCCAGGCTAGCCACCAAGGTTTGCAGGATTACCTGACCTTCCAGTTCTGTCTCGATCAGAAAACCCTGTTCAAAGGTATTGAAAAGCTCGAACCCGGTCATTGCCTGACGGCCTGGTATCAAGGCGATGCCCTCAGGATCCGCTGCCGCCAGTATTGGGATGTGCAGTACAACATCGACGAAGAACATGACGAGCGCTATTTCATCGATACGCTGTCAGGCCTGATCGACGATTCGATTCGCCTGCACCTGCGTTCGGATGTGTCATTGGGGGCCCACCTGTCTGGTGGTCTGGATTCAAGTGCCATCGTTTGCCTGGCCTCGCGCATGCTCGGCAGTGAGTCGATAAACACCTTTACCGGGGCGTTTCACGAAGGTCCGCAGTTCGATGAGACACGCTATGCCAAGGAGGTTTCGGCATTTGCCGGCACGGCCTACAACGAAGTCTACATTCCGGCCGGTGATGAATTGGCTGATCTACTGCCGCGTCTGATGCATTTCATGGACGAGCCGGTGGCCGGTCCAGGGGTGATTCCACAGTATTACGTTGCGCAACTGGCCAGCCAGCATGTGAAGGTCGTCATGGGCGGGCAGGGCGGTGATGAGCTGTTTGTCGGTTACGCCCGTTACATGGCGGCCTACCTGGAAAAGTGCCTGTCCGGGGCCATTTACCAGACTGCCAGCCAGCGGCGTTATGCGGTATCGCTGGAGTCAATCGTGCCTAACCTGCCGCTGCTGGCCAGCTATCAGCCGATGCTCCAGGGGTTGTGGAAGGATGGCCTGTTTGGCGCCCATGACCTGCGTTACTTCCGTTTGCTGGATCGCAGCGAGGGCATGAGCCAGCTGTTCAATCAGGACGTGTTGCGCGGTAATGGTGATTACTCGCCCTTGGCGTCGTTCCAGCGCATCTTCAACCGCGATGGGCTGCACTCGCTGGTCAACCAGATGACCTACTTCGACCTGAAGGGTTCGTTGCCAGCGCTGCTGCATGTCGAGGACCGCACCAGTATGGCGGCGTCCATCGAGTCGCGGGTGCCGTTGCTCGATCACCGGATTGTCGAGTTCATGGCGACCATCCCTCCCAACGTCAAGTTTGCCAATGGGCGGATGAAACACCTGTTCAAGGAGTCGGTGCGCAGCGCCGTGCCGACGAGCATTTTCGAGCGCAAGGACAAGATGGGGTTTCCGACTCCCTTGACCCAGTGGACCAAAGGTGTGGCCCGGGATTTTGTCCGCGACACCCTGCTTGGCCAGCGGGCCCGCCAGCGCGGCCTTTATAACGTGGCCGCGGTCGAAAAAGCCCTGGGTTGCGAGCGAGAGTTCGGCCGGGTGGTGTGGGGGCTGCTGTGTCTTGAACTGTGGCACCGCAACTTCATCGATGCAGATGCGTAGCCTGGAGGTGATTGAAATGCGCCGGGTGTTGATGCTCTGCAACGATCGGCAGATTGATCGACGGATCATATTGCAGGCCGACAGCCTGCAAGAGGCTGGTTGGCAGGTGACGATTCTGGCCATGCCGCTCGATGAAGCGGGTGCCCCGGACGACTCGCGAGTCTTGCGCATTGGTTCTGCCAGTGAGGCGGCAGCACGCCGTGAAAACCGCGTTCTGGAATTCTACCGCCTGGTGCGCCGTTACCTGCCGATGAATGGCTGGTTCATGCGGCTGCTGAAATCGGCGGCCTGGCGCTTTGTAGTCGATCAGGAGCGCTTCTATCTGAACCTGTTTCTGGCAACTGGCCGTAGGCATTTGGCCGAGGTGGTGGTTGCCCACGATCTGCCGATGCTGGCCGTCGGGCGTGCCTTGGCCGCCGAGTTTGGCGCCCGGCTGGTCTACGACAGCCATGAACTGTATTGCGAGCAGGAGTTTGCGCGCTGGCAGCGGGCAACCTGGGCACAGATAGAGCAACGACATATATCAGCCTGCGACCGGGTGATCACCGTCAACCCGTCGATTGCCGGTGAGTTGCAAAGGCGCTATGGGTTGGCCAGGGTGTCGGTCATCCATAACGCTGAGCGTATCGGCCCGTTGCCGCCGCGTTCCAACTACTTGCATGAGCATTTTGGCATTGCGGCCGGCCAGCGAATTCTGCTGTTTCAGGGCGGCTTGTCAGCCGGTCGCCATCTGGGGCAACTGGTGCAGGCCATGGCCTTGCTCAAGAGCAGCGATGTGCACTTGGTTCTGCTGGGTGATGGCCAACTGGCCGAGGCCCTGCAGCGCACGGTGGTCCGCCTGCGGCTACAGGATCGGGTGCATCTGCATCGGGCAGTGCCCCAGGCCCGGTTGCTGTCGATTAGCAGCGCGGCCGATGCCGGAATCATCCCTTATCAGCCCATTTGCCTGAACAACTATTACTGCACCCCTAACAAGCTGTTCGAGTTCATTGCGGCCGGCTTGCCAATCCTGGCCAGTGATCTTCCTGAACTGCGCCGCCTGGTCCATGACCAGCAGATTGGCAAGGTCGAGGACCTGAGCAGTGTGGCCCGTCTGGCGGCTGCAATCGATGATCTGTTCGCTGATCGACCCCGCTTGCAGGCCTGGCGCAATACCGTGGAACAGGTACGCCAGACTCAGAGCTGGCAGTGTGAAGGCGAGAAGCTCAAGCAGATCTATGAGGAACTCCGATGAAAGTCGCAGTGGTTTATCAGTATTACCAAGGCCATCAGGCGCCAGGGCATTCGCTGGTCTTCGAGTTGACCCAGCATTTGGCCGGGCAAGGGCATGAAGTGACGGTAGTATCCGGTGAGACCGGCTATATGCAGGCCGATCCGGCTGTGCTGCCCTGGTACCGGCGTCTGTTGCGCCGTGAGCGCGATGGGGCAGTCAAGGTTATTCGCACCTTCACCTATACCCAACTGCACCGTAGCTATTCAGGTCGCCTGCTCAGTTTTATCTCGTTTTCCCTGAGCGCTCCGCTGGGCCTGCTGGGCCTGCGCCGGCCGGACGTCGTACTGGCTTCCTCGCCGCCGATCTTCCCGATGTTTTCGACCTGGCTGGTATGCAAACTACGCGGTATCCCGCTGGTCCTGGAGGTGCGCGACCTGTGGCCGGAGTCTGCCGTGCAGATGGGGATCCTGCGCAACCGGCTGCTGATTTCAGTGATGTCATGGATGGAGCGGCTGCTCTATAACCAGGCGGTGCGAATTGTCGCGCTGACCACGGGAATACGCGATGACATCGTCGCCCGTGGCTGGCCCGCCGAAAAACTGCAGGTAGTGACCTGCGGCGTTGACCGCGACATGTTGTTTACCGACCTGCCGGCCGGGCAGCGGATACGCCGTCAATTGGGCTGGCAAGACTGCCATATCGTTCTGTACCTGGGGGCGATGGGCGAGGCCAATAATCTGGATGTGGTCCTCGATGCCGCACGCCAAAGCCACGGCAAGCCGGTGCGTTACCTGCTGATTGGTGATGGCATGCGCAAGCCCTGCATACAGGCGCGCGCACAGGCGCTTGGGCTCGATAACGTGCTGATTTTGCCGCCCATACCCAAGGATCAGGCGCGGGCCTACATTAACGCTGCCGACCTGTGTGTTGTCACGTTGCTGGATATTCCGCTGTTTCGGGGGGCAATCCCCACCAAACTGCTCGATTACATGGCCTGTGCGCGGCCAGTGTTGTGCGGCGTGGCCGGGGAGGCCGGACAAATCGTCAAGGCAGCTGGCGCCGGCCTGAACTTTTCCGCCAACGACGGCCAGCACCTTGCCGAGCTGATCGAGCAACTGCGCCATGATCCGGAAAAATGTTTGTTGATGGGCCGACGTGGCCAGGCCTATGTACGCGAGCACTTTGATGCAGCAGTCAACCGTCGGGCTATGGAACAGCTATTGCTGGATTCTTGCCGTGTGGCACTCAAGGCCCCTGCCAGTGGCTAATGACCAGCGCTATGGCTTGGGGTTGGCGTGGCTGGCCAGCCGTTCGAGGGCGGCGCGCAGTTTGGGGTCGCTGATACCCTCGGCAGTGGCCTGGATGTTTTCGGCAGCGCTGATCGACAAATCGATGGTATGGGTCGCTGCGCCCTGGGGCGGCGAGGGGGGCTGGACCTTGAACTGGATGCGCATCAGGCTGGCGAACTCGTCGAACATCGCCAGCTGGCGCTGCAGCCGCCGTTGCTGGTAACGCAAGCGCGTGGCCCAGTGGCCGTCGGTCACTACCAGCAGCAGACAACCTTCGCGCCAGGAGGCCACCCGGCAGTGTTCGCGGGCTGCCGGTTGCAACTGGCTTTCAAGCAGGCGCTGCAGATGGGTCAGGCGCTCGGCCTGGCGGAAGATCGCCCGTAGCGGCTTGGCGTCACGTAGCAGTACGGCAGGGGAGCGGGCGTCGAGGGGGCGGAAGGCCATTGATGCGTTGCCTTGGGAAAGCGAGGCTGCAATATTAACAGAAAGTGGCGTGCTTGCCCGGCGGGCTGCTGCTGTGCCGGGCTGCGAACGAGGCGGGTGACAAGTTTCATCAACGTCGAGCCTTGAAGTCGGATAAAAAGCCCCCATTGAAACACTGCCCCCTAACAGCGCTGTGCCAGCATCGTGGAATAACGCCACTTTCCTCACCATCGTTTCCGGGTAGAATGCTCGTTCGCATGCGACCATGAGGGTCGCACGGGCGACTCACGGGGCCGCCCTCCATTCCTATGTGTGGAAGATCCTGTCGATATGTTTGCGCCTTTGTTAAAAAAACTTTTTGGAAGCAAGAACGAGCGTGAAGTAAAGCGCATGCTCAAGACGGTACAGATCGTCAATGCCTTCGAAGAGAAAATGGTAGCTCTTTCGGACGAGCAACTGCGCGCCAAGACCGAAGAGTTCAAGGCCCGCATAGCGAAAGGCGAAACCCTCGATCAACTGCTTCCTGAAGCCTTTGCCGTTGCGCGTGAAGCCGGCAAGCGGGTGATGGGCATGCGCCACTTCGACGTCCAGCTGATTGGCGGCATGACCCTGCACGAGGGCAAGATCGCCGAGATGCGTACCGGTGAGGGCAAGACCCTGGTCGGTACTCTGGGTGTCTACCTGAACGCGCTGTCCGGCAAGGGCGTGCACGTGGTCACGGTCAACGACTACCTGGCCCGGCGTGACGCCAACTGGATGCGTCCGTTGTACGAATTCCTCGGCCTGACCGTAGGCATCGTCACGCCATTCCAGCCGCCGGAAGAGAAGCGCGCAGCCTACGCCGCCGACATCACCTACGGCACCAACAACGAATTCGGTTTCGACTACCTGCGCGACAACATGGCGTTCAGTGTCGAAGACAAATTCCAGCGTGAACTCAACTTCGCCGTGATCGACGAAGTCGACTCGATCCTGATCGACGAAGCCCGTACGCCGCTGATCATCTCCGGCCAGGCCGAAGACAGCTCGCGCCTGTACACCGAAATCAACCGCCTGATTCCAAAGCTGCGTCAGCACATCGAGGAAGTCGAAGGCCAGGTGACCCAGGAAGGCCACTTCAGCATCGATGAGAAAAGCCGCCAGGTTGAACTCAACGAGGCCGGTCACCAGTTCATCGAAGAGATGCTCACCGAGGCCGGCCTGCTGGCCGAAGGCGAGAGCCTGTACTCGGCGCACAACCTGGGCCTGCTGACCCACGTTTATGCCGGTCTGCGCGCGCACAAGCTGTTCAACCGCAACGTCGAGTACATCGTCCAGGACGGTCAGGTGCTGCTGGTTGACGAGCACACCGGTCGGACCATGCCCGGCCGTCGCCTGTCCGAAGGCCTGCATCAGGCCATCGAGGCCAAGGAAAACCTGAACATCCAGGCCGAGAGCCAGACCCTGGCATCGACCACCTTCCAGAACTATTTCCGCCTGTACACCAAACTTTCTGGCATGACCGGTACGGCAGACACCGAAGCGTTCGAATTCCAGCAGATTTACAACCTGGAAGTGATGGTCATTCCGCCCAACAAGCCGTTGGCGCGCAAGGATTTCAATGACCTGGTGTACCTGACCGCCGAAGAGAAGTACGCCGCGATCATCGCCGACATCAAGGCCTGTGTGGCCGAGAACCGGCCGATCCTGGTCGGTACCGCGACCATCGAGACCTCGGAACACATGTCGGCCCTGCTGCGCAAGGAAGGCATCGATCACAAGGTTCTCAACGCCAAGTTCCACGAAAAAGAAGCCGAGATCATCGCCCAGGCGGGCCGTCCGGGCGCGCTGACCATCGCCACCAACATGGCCGGTCGTGGTACCGACATTCTGCTCGGCGGTAACTGGGAAGTCGAAGTCGCCAACCTGGAGAACCCGACGCCTGAGCAGATCGCCCAGATCAAGGCTGACTGGCAGAAGCGTCACCAGCAAGTGATCGAGGCCGGTGGTCTGCATGTGATCGCCTCCGAACGTCACGAATCGCGTCGTATCGACAACCAGTTGCGCGGTCGTGCCGGCCGTCAGGGCGATACCGGTTCCAGCCGGTTCTACCTGTCGCTGGAAGACAGCCTGATGCGCATCTTTGCCTCTGACCGGGTGAAGAACTTCATGAAGGCGCTGGGCATGCAGTCTGGTGAGGCCATTGAGCACCGCATGGTGACCAACGCCATCGAGAAGGCTCAGCGCAAGGTCGAAGGCCGTAACTTCGACATCCGCAAGCAACTGCTGGAGTTCGACGACGTTGCCAACGAGCAGCGTAAAGTGATCTACCACATGCGTAACAGCCTGCTGTCGGCCACCAACATTGGCGACACCATTGCCGAGTTCCGCGAAGAAGTGCTGAACAACCTGATCAGCCAGCACATTCCACCGCAGTCGCTGCCCGAGCAGTGGGACGTGGCTGGCCTGGAATCTGCGCTGGTGTCGGACTTTGCCGTCAAGCTGCCTGTGCAGCAGTGGCTGGACGAAGACGACCACCTGCACGAAGAGACGCTGCGTGAAAAACTGCTGGCCGAACTGCTGACTGCTTACAACGAGAAAGAAGAACAGGCCAGTGCCGACGCGCTGCGCACCTTCGAGAAGCAGATTCTGCTGCGCGTGCTCGACGACCTGTGGAAAGACCACCTGTCGACCATGGATCACCTGCGCCACGGCATCCACCTGCGCGGTTATGCGCAGAAGAACCCGAAGCAGGAGTACAAGCGCGAGTCGTTCAACCTGTTCCAGGAACTGCTCGACTCGATCAAGCGCGACACCATCCGTGTGCTGTCGCACGTTCAGGTCCGCCGCGAAGACCCCGAGGAAGAAGAAGCCCGTCTGCGCCGCGACGCCGAAGAGCTGGCTCAGCGCATGCAGTTTCAGCATGCCGAAGCGCCAGGTCTTGAACAGGTAGCCGCTGGCGAGGTTGAGGAGGGCGCCGAGGTTGCTGTGGCCAGCGCGCCGGTGCGTAACGACCAGAAGCTGGGTCGTAACGAAGTGTGCTGGTGTGGTTCGGGCAAGAAATTCAAACACTGCCACGGTCAGATCAGTTAAGTTCTGAGCGTTTACACCCACGCCGCGACCGGTCTTGCCGTCGCGGCGTTTTACCATTGATCGCCGTACCGATGAGCGGACGGCGCAGATAAAGCTCAAGGAGCGCACGCATGGCTGTTGGTCTTGGTCCTTTGCCTACATTGCACCCGGTTCCCGGTTTTGAACTGGGTATCGCCTCGGCCGGTATCAAGCGTCCGGGGCGCAAGGATGTAGTGGTGATGCGCTGTGCCGAAGGCTCCAGCGTTGCCGGTGTCTTCACCCTCAACGCTTTTTGCGCGGCGCCGGTGATCATTGCCAAACAGCGCGTTCAGGGCAGCGTTCGCTACCTGCTGACCAACACCGGCAACGCCAACGCCGGCACTGGCGAGCCAGGTCTGATCGCGGCCAAGCGTACCTGCGACAAGCTCGCACAGCTGACCGGCGTGCCTGCTGAGGCCGTATTGCCATTCTCTACCGGTGTAATCGGTGAGCCGCTGCCGGTCGAAAAGATCGAAGGCGCTCTGCAGGCCGCCCTGGACGATCTGTCGGTCGACAACTGGGCTGCTGCTGCCACTGGCATCATGACCACTGATACTCTGCCCAAGGGTGCCAGCCGTCAGTTCCAGCACGAAGGCGTGACGGTCACTGTGACCGGCATCAGCAAGGGCGCGGGTATGATCCGCCCGAATATGGCCACCATGCTCGGCTACATCGCCACCGACGCCAAAGTTGCGCAGAGCGTGCTGAAGGACTTGATCCTCGACGGGTCGAACAAGTCGTTCAACCGCATCACCATCGACGGCGATACCTCGACCAACGACTGCTGCATGCTGATTGCCACGGGGCAGGCTGATGTACCAGAAATCAGTGAAGCCAAAGGGCCGTTGTTCGAGGCACTGAAAAAAGCCGTTTTCGACGTCTGCATGGAAGTGGCCCAGGCCATCGTCCGTGATGGTGAAGGCGCTACCAAGTTCGTGACTGTCGAAGTCAACGGTGGCGGCAACCACCAAGAGTGTCTGGATGTCGGCTACGCCGTAGCGCATTCGCCGTTGATCAAGACCGCACTGTTTGCCTCGGACCCGAACTGGGGCCGGATCCTGGCTGCCGTTGGCCGTGCTGGCGTGCCGGACCTGGATGTCAGCAAGATCGACGTGTTCCTCGGCGAAGTGTGCATCGCCAGCAAGGGTGGCCGCGCCGCGACCTACACCGAAGCCCAGGGCTCCGAGGTGATGGCCCGCGAAGAAATCACCATCCGCATCGAGCTGGGCCGTGGTGATTGCAGCGAGACCATCTGGACCACCGACCTGTCTCACGAGTACGTGAAGATCAACGCCGAATACCGCACCTGATTGGTAGCCGCTCCTGTCTGCTGTACAGGAGCGGCACATCGCCCATCCGGCTCAACCCTGTGAGCCATGTAACATGTCGCGGCACCTGATCGTTGGTCATCCGTGCGACTTCTGCTGGTTACTGCGCGCCTCACGTCCTGCGAGCGGCACTGCTGATGACCTTTCAGGTATACACCGACACCATTTACCAATGGCCTGCTTTCCAGCGCTGGTTGCAGGCAGGCCAGGAGGAACCCGAGTTGTGAAACGAGTCCACGTAGTGGCGGCCGTGATTCGCGGTCACGATGGCCGAATTCTCATTGCCCGACGCGCCGATACCCAGCATCAGGGTGGCCTGTGGGAGTTTCCCGGTGGCAAGGTCGAGCAGGGTGAAACACCGCGTGCCGCCCTTGGCCGCGAGTTGCAGGAAGAGCTGGGCATTCAGGTCGAGATGGCGCGGCCGTTGATCCGGATTGCCCACGATTATCCGGACAAGCATGTGTTACTGGATGTCTGGGATGTATCGGCATTCAGCGGTGAACCCCACGGCGCCGAAGGCCAGCCGCTGGCCTGGGTCGCACCTCGGCAGTTGGCCGATTACGAGTTTCCAGCCGCCAATGCACCGATCGTCGCGGCGGCTCGCTTGCCCAGCGAGTACCTGATTACTCCAGAGGGGCTGGAGAACGGCGAGTTGTTGCGCGGCATGCAAAAGGCCATCGCCCAGGGTGCCAAACTGCTCCAGCTGCGGGCGCCGCGTGGCTACGATCCGGCCTATCGCGACCTGGCGGTGGATGCCGTTGGCTTGTGCGCCGGCAAGGCGCAATTGATGCTCAAGGGGCCGTTGGAGTGGCTAGGCGACTTCCCGTCTGCCGGCTGGCACCTGACTGCCGAACAACTGCGTAAATACGCCAGCCGTGGCCGCCCGTTCCCGGTCGAGCGCTGGCTGGCCGCCTCGTGCCATAACGCTGAAGAACTGAGCCTGGCGACGCAGATGGGGGTGGACTTCGTCACCCTGTCGCCGGTGCAACCGACCCAGACCCACCCTGAGGCGCAACCATTGGGCTGGGAGCAGGCGACGCAACTGATTGCCGGTTTTGGCAAGCCTGTGTTCCTGCTGGGCGGGGTTGGCCCACAACATGTTCAGCGCGCCTGGGACTGCGGTGCTCAGGGTGTGGCCGGTATCCG
The DNA here is from genome assembly GCF_000829415.1 of Pseudomonas sp. StFLB209. NCBI lineage: Bacteria > Pseudomonadati > Pseudomonadota > Gammaproteobacteria > Pseudomonadales > Pseudomonadaceae > Pseudomonas > Pseudomonas sp. StFLB209. Next base: position 3,267,343 of record NZ_AP014637.1, read on the forward strand.
CGCGTTCTGGCCAGCGGATAATTGATACCGGCTGTAGGACTAATGCCGATCAGTTAAGCGATTTCCGGCTCAGCTCGGTCTCGGTGGGAGGGGGCTAGCCGGGATGCCGGACCACCCCGAAAGGGCCAGTAAAACCGGCACATCTGCCGTGGATGTACCACTGCATTCGTCGGCAACCGGAGCGCCTGCCGGCCACTCCCACCGGATCGCGTTGATCCTTGACTGATCGGCATTAGCCTGTAGGACCGGCTTTAGCCGGAAAGCTTTTCGTTGCTAAAGCGGATCGTCGCCCGGCAACTCCTACGGTTTGGGCGCCGCCTGCCAGAGAATCTCTGCCACGCCCTGGCGGCGGGCGATCAGCCGGGCGGCGACGAACAACAGGTCTGACAGCCGGTTGATATAGGCCAGCCCCACGCCCTGCAACGGCTCGCTACTGTTGAGCTGCTGGCAGCGGCGTTCGGCGGTGCGCGCGGCGCTGCGGCACACATGGGCCTGAGCAATGAGTGCTGAGCCACCGGGCAGAATGAAATTCTCCAGCGGCCCCAGTTCTTCATTCCACAGGTCGATCGCGGCCTCCAGGCGTTCAATTTCGTTAGTGTCCAGCGCCTGATAGGCCGGCATCGCCAATTCACCGCCCAGATCGAACAGCCGGTGCTGGCAGGGCGCCAGAACCTGGATCAGTTCGGCCAGCGCCGGGTACTTCTCGCTCTGTTGCGTTAACCCCGCCAGCAGCAAGCCCAACTGACTGTTGAGGGTGTCGACCTCGCCAATGGCCTCGATACGCGGATGATCCTTGGGCACCCGGCGTCCGTCGCCCAGCCCGGTTTCACCACGGTCACCCTGGCGTGTGTAGATTTTCGACAGACGAAAGCCCATGTACGTCGCTCCTGATCAAAGCTTGCTGATGATGTGCGCCGGCACCATGACTTGATTGGCGTCCAGCGGCAGGCGCAGGGTGAAGCAGGTGCCCTGACCGATAGTCGACTGCACCTCCATCTGGCCCTTGTGGTTATTGGTGATGATGAAGTACGACACCGACAGGCCCAGCCCGGTGCCCTGGCCAATCTCCTTGGTGGTAAAGAACGGCTCAAAGGTGCGTTTGCGCACGTTTTCTGTCATTCCTATGCCGTTGTCTTCGACCTGGATTTCGGCCCACGGCGGGTTGAGCCGGGTTCTGAGGGTGATGCGACCCGGTTCGCTGTTTTCCGGGCGCTGGTGGATGGCCTGGGCTGCGTTCTTCAACAGGTTGAGCAGCACCTGCTCCAGCTCATTGGCGGTGCAGGGCACCGGCCCCAGTTGCGGATCAAACTGCCGAATGATGTGCTGGCCCTTGAAATCAAAGCCCACGGTCAGATCAAAGTCGTTGCTGGCGATCTCCAGCGCCTGGTCGATCAGCGCTGGCAGATCGCATGGCGCCAGTTGCCGATTGCTCAGGCGGCTGAAGTTGAGCATGTGGCTGACGATCTTCGCCGCCCGTGCACCGGCCTGCTGGATGCCGTCGAGCAACTGCGGGACCTCGCGGCCAATCAGGTATTGATTGACCAGTTGCAGGTCGATGCCGTCGCTCTGGGCTTGTTCAAGATTCTTCGGCAGGTCCGCAGACAACCGACGGCGGATGTTCTGCACATTGTGCAGGATCGCGCCCAGCGGATTGTTGATCTCATGGGCCATGCCGGCTGCCAGGCCGCCGACCGAGAGCATTTTCTCGGACTGCACCATCATCTCTTCCAGCGAGATGCGCTGGGTGATGTCATCGATACGGATCACCACGCCGCGGCCCGCATCGCCACTGAGCGGGTAGAAGGTCACTGCGTAATGGCGCGGGACATCGTGTTTGATCCAGGTCACCCGCTCGATCAGGGTGACCTTGTGTTGTTCTACGGTGTGTTTGAGTTGTGGCATGAACGCCCGCATCGGTTCGAAGGCGATGAAAATCGGCTGGTTGAGCGCTTCGTCCAGCGGCGTCTCCGATAGAAGCGTGGCTTGCTGATTCCACTGGGTGACGTAGAGCTGTTCATCCAGGGCAATCATCGCTGAGGGCATCGAGTCGATGATGCTGTTCAGGTAATTCTGAAATCCGGTGAGTTTCTTCTCGATCTTGCTGCGCACCTGGACTTCCAGCTCCAGCTTGCGGTTGGTGCGGCGGGTTTCTTCAGCCAACCCATGGGCCTGGTCGAATGCCTCCTGAGCATCATCGCGGGCGCGTTTGAGCTGCTGCTCCCGGGCTTCAATGCGCGCCAGCATGGTGTTGAACGCCGAGGCCAGGCTGCCGATTTCATCTTTGTTGCCCGTGCGCACCCGCAGTGCGTAGTTTTCTTCACGGGTCACCTGACGTGACAGTTGTTCAAGCTGGTAAATGGGCTCGGTGATCAAGCGGCGAATCTGCCGGGCCACCACGATCCACAGCAGGATACTGAAGATCAGGATGCCGACACTGGCGGTCAGCGTGCCGCTGTAGAACGCGCCGGGCAACTCGCTGCTGGCCACCAGCAACAGATGGCCAGGCGCCTGGTCGCCCTTGGGCACCGGGATCAGCTGGGTGCTGCGAAATTCGGTCAGGCGCCAGTTCTGGATCTCGTCATACAGCAGCGGCAGCTCCAGTGGATCGCCCTGCTGGTGTTGTGCCAGGCGAGTGCCGTCATTGTCGTAGACCGCCGCTGCGCGCAGCGGGCCGTAACTTTTCAGTTCGTGGAGCAAGGCCTGGGCGTCGGCGGGGGAGTTCAGCGCCCGCTCGTTGAGGTAAGCACTGCTAATCAAACGGCCGATGGTTTGCAGCGCTTGCGGCGCCATGGCTTCCTGAGAGATGTAATAGGCCGCGCTGATGAAGGTCAGGTTGGCGACCAGTAATACGGTGGTCAGCAGGACCAGCAGCGCGGCCAGCAGCTTCTGGCCTACCGGCAGGTTGTCTAGGCGCTGGCGCAGTTGCATAGGCACGTCACGGAGCGAGGATTGGAAAGCGCAGGGTAGCGCGGGCTAGTCGCTACGCAAACCCTTGCTGGCCAGATGTTGTGCCAGACGCCGGTGCAATTGCTGCAAATGAGGCAGCGCATATTGATGGCGCTGCGCCGCCGCACAGGCGTAACCGAGCAGGTAACTGATTTCGGTGCGGCGGCCGTGCGCGACATCCTGGTACATCGACGAGAAGTTCGCCGCCGTGGCCCGGATCACCCTCAGCACTTCTTCATGCAGATCGCTCGCGGCTGCCGGTTGGCCGCAACACTGCAGCAGGCCGGTCAGTTCATCGCACAGGGTCGCGACCTCGCAGGGGTGTTGCAACAGATCGCCGTTACGGCAGCTGTGCAGCACGGTCAGCGGATTGATCGCGCAATTGAGTGCCAGCTTGCGCCACAGGCGGGTCAGGATATCCGGGGTCCATTGGTGGGGGATGCCAGCGCTGTGCAGCTCTTCGAGCAGCGCCAGCGGTGGGGCAGGGTCGGCGGCATCGCCCAGCCAGGTGAAGCCGTGCCCGGCAAAGCGCACCTGCCAGTCGGCTTCGCGGAACGCGCCTTCGGTGCTGGAGGCGAAGATACAGCGTGCTTCGGGAATACGGGCCGCTACTGCCTCCTGGCTGCCCAGGCCATTCTGCAGCAGGATGACCTGCGCGCCGGGGACCAGGTGGCTTGCCAGTTGAGCAACGGCCTGCTCGGCATCGTAAGCCTTGCAGGCCACCAGCAGGCGTTCGATCGGTGCACGGTCATCGAGTGTCCGGGCGTCGATGGACAATCGCTCGCAACCCTCTTGAGTCACCAGAGTCAGATGACTGCCGTGGTTGCGATACTGCGCCAGGCGAGCTTGATCGCGCAGTATCAGGCAGACCGGCAAGCCGGCACGGGCCAACCGAGTGGCCCACAGTGTACCGAGGCTGCCGGCGCCGAGGATGTGCCAGGTCTTCATCAGCCGTTCGCAACCGAAAATGGGGTACAAGATGCACGCATGCAGATGAAGGCTCGCAGTAAAGGCTGGAAAAGTCCCGTTATAATGAGCGCTCTTTCGTACCGTCAAGTCACGCGTGTGGGTGAATTACCGAACACGCCGTTCATCTGGAGAAAATACATGCCTTCGTTCGACGTAGTGTCCGAATTGGATAAACACGAAGTCACCAATGCCGTCGACAACGCGATCAAGGAGCTGGACCGCCGTTATGACCTCAAGGGCAAGGGTTCTTTCGAATTCAACGATAAAGACCTGGTCGTGACCCTGACCGCCGAGGCAGAGTTTCAGCTCGAAGCGATGATCGAGATTCTCAAACTGTCGCTGGTCAAGCGCAAGATCGACGTCAAATGCCTGGAAGTCAAAGACCCCTACGCTTCCGGCAAGGTCAGCAAGCAGGAAGCGACCCTGCGCGAAGGCATCGACAAAGAGCAGGCCAAGAAGATCGTTGCCCACATCAAAGACTCCAAACTCAAGGTCCAGGCCGCCATTCAAGGCGAGCAACTGCGCATCACCGGCAAGAAGCGAGACGACCTGCAGGACGCCATCGCCCTGTTGCGTGCCTACGACGCTGAACTGCCGCTGCAATACAACAACTTCCGCGATTGAGTGTTCCGTCCGGCTGGCCTGCCAGGCCGGCCGGCTCAGCGCTTGATACTGGTCGGCCAGGGAACCCTGGCGGCCTGAGCGCGTCCCACGCAGCGTATCAGCCCTGAAACGACTCCTTTGCTCTGGTGCGGGAGGGTTTTGGCGTTGGCGAAAAACAGGTTTTAAGGAGTAGATGTATGGATTTGAATGCCGAAGTGGACCAGCTGTGGAAGATTTCCCAAGCCTGGATCCCGATGGTCATGCAATACGGCAGCAAACTGTTGCTGGCACTGGTGACCCTGACCATCGGCTGGTGGCTGATTAACCGTCTGACCGACCGGGTTGGCGCCTTGCTGGCGCTGCGTAATGCTGATCGGGCGTTGCAGGGCTTTGTCAGCAGTCTGGCCAATATTGCGCTCAAAGTAATGCTGGTCATCAGCGTGGCATCGATGATCGGTGTCGAAACCACCTCCTTCGTCGCGGCCATCGGTGCTGCCGGTCTGGCCATTGGCCTGGCGCTGCAAGGCAGCCTGTCGAACTTTGCCGGTGGCGTATTGATTCTGCTGTTCCGGCCGTTCCGTATTGGTGACTGGATCGAGTTCCAGAACATGGCTGGTACGGTTGATAACATTCAGATCTTCCACACCATCCTGCGCACCGGCGACAACCGTACCGTCATCGTACCCAATGGCGTGTTATCCAATGGAATCATCACCAATACCAACCGCCAGCCGACCCGCAAAGGCGTGTTCGACGTCAAGGTTGGTTACGACAGCGACCTCAAAGCCGCCCTGCAAGTGTTGCTGGAAATGGCCGACGACCCACGTGTGCTCAAAGACCCGGCGCCCCAGGCGGTGGTCAATGCCTTGGGCGACAACGCCATCGCCCTGCAACTGCGGGTATGGGCCAAAACCGGCGACCTCGGTGATGTGCTGTCAAAGTTCAACCTCGAAGCCCGCGACCGCCTCAAGGCGGCTGGCATTGAAATCCAGTACCAGCAACAAGTGGTGCAGTTGAGCAAGGGTTGAGATCGGTAACGGGCCACCGCAAGCTGCTCTTGCTGTAGCCGCTGCCGTTGATGTTGCTTTTGATCTTCAAGCCGAGATGGCACAGACGCCGCGAATCGGCGCCGGACGGAGGGAAGTCCGCCCGCAGGGCGGACCCAAACCAGAAGCAAGCGGTTTTCCCCTATTTTGCCAAGCTGTATAGACTGGAGACATGGTGGACACGTGTACGGGGACATGGTTGACACTTTCGGCAAGCACATTTGCCGGAATGTTTCGACCATGCCTTGGAACACGAGAGACGCCATGAGCCTGAAAGAAGAGTTCATTACCCTGGCGCGCCAGCCCAGCGCCAACATCAGAGCGCTATGCCGCCAGTACGGCATCAGCCCGCAAACGGGCTACAAGTGGCTCAGACGTTTTGAGCAAGACGGTGAGGAGGGCCTGAAGGAGAAGTCCCGCAGACCGGCTGCCAGCCCCACGCAAACGGCCCCCGGGCTTGAGGCGGAAGTCATTGCGCTACGCCAAGCTCACCCGGCATGGGGTGGTCGCAAGATCAGTCACGTGCTAGATCAGCGCATTTCGCCCAGCACCGTCACCAATGTTCTGCATCGGCATGGGTTGATAACACCTGAGGCCAGTGCCGCAGCCACCCCCTGGAAACGCTTCGAACATGAAGCGCCCAACGATCTGTGGCAGATGGATTTCAAAGGATATTTCCAAACAGGTCAGGGTGTTTGTCATCCGTTGACAATGATCGACGATCACTCGCGCTTCAACCTGGTGATTCAAGCTTGCGCGCATCAGCGTGGACCATTGGTTCAAGAGCACATGACGGAGGTATTTAGGCGCTATGGAATACCGTTGCAGATCAATGTCGACAATGGCGCACCCTGGGGAGCGCCTCGCAACCCCGGCGAGCTCACGCCCCTTGGCATCTGGCTTGTGCGACTGGGCATTCACCTTAGTTTCAGCCGCCCCAGGCACCCGCAAACCAACGGTAAGAACGAGCGTTTTCACCGAAGTTTCAAGGCTGAAGTCTTAAATGGTTGCACGTTCCGTAACCTGAATGAGGCCCAGCAGGCGTTTGATCAGTGGCGGGAGATCTACAACCATCGGCGCCCGCATGAAGCTCTGAATTACAAGACGCCCATGCATCGTTATCGCATCAGCCAGAGAGCGTTCCCCAGGCAGCTCGGCGAGTTTGAGTACGGCCCGGAGGATGTTTTGGTGAAGCCCTATGACAGCCAGTTCCGCTTCAAGAAGCGCTCGTTCCGCATCGCCCATGCCCTGTCGGGTCATACTTTGGCGCTGCGGCCGAGCAAGAAAGGGCCCGAGCACTTCGATGTGTTCTTCTGCCATCACAAACTAAGAACGATCGATTTCAACCAGCCCGATAGCAAGCGATAATGTGTCAACCATGTCCCCGCACACGTGTCAGCGATGTCTCCGGTCCGTACACCAAGCACAAAATAGGGTCGCCCGTCGGGGCGAAACCCGCAGTTCAGACAACCGCAGCAAAGACCCTTGTACAAAAAGAATAGTCTTCGGGGCTGAAGCTGCTCCTGCCGCGTTAAACCTCAGTCTTCTCAAGCGTCACGGCAGGCTTTTGCCGCAGCTCGCGGCTCCACTGCAAGATAATCATGATCAGCGTCGGCACCCCCAGAAGTGCCGTGATCAGGAAGAAATTGTGGTAGCCGAACTTCTCTACCATCACCCCTGAATAGCCGCCAATCAGGCGCGGCAGCAACAGCATGATCGAACTGAGCAACGCATATTGGGTCGCCGAGAAACTCAGGTTGGTCAGGCTCGACAGATACGCCACGAACGCCGAAGTCGCCAGTCCTGAACTGAAGTTGTCCAGCGAAATGGTCACCACCAGCATCTGCACATTCGGGCCCATGTCCGCGAGCATCAGAAACAGGATATTGGTCGCCGCCGAGGCCAGGCCACCAATGAACAGAATCGGCATGATGCCGAAACGTACGATCAGCAGCCCGCCCGCACCGGCGCCGATCAGGGTCATGATCAGACCGAAGATCTTGCTGACACTGGCGATCTGCTCCTTGGTAAAGCCCTGGTCGATATAAAACACATTGGCCATGACCCCCATCACCGTATCGGACATCCGGTAGGTTGCGATCAGCCCCAACAGCAGCAGCGCTTGCCAGCGATAACGCAGGATGAAGTCGTTGATCGGGGTCAGTACCGGCGCCAGGCCGCGACGGCCCATCGCCGACAGGCAAGCGCCGCTGAGCAGCGCGTAGAGGATGGCGCGCAGAAAGGCGCGGTCTTCCAGCAGCAGATCCACCCAGCCGACATTGCCGAACAGCACGCTGGCAAAGTCGGTGTTGTACAGCTGGGTAAACAGCGCCGGAACCGAGACCAGCAGCACGATCAAGACGAAAACCGAGGCCAACTGATGAATGAAACCGTAGCGCGCCGCCGACAACTGGGTACGCAGAGCCACCGGTGGCTCGCGCATGATGAACGTGGTGATCAGCGCCGGCAGCATCAACAGGCCGAATAACACATAGACGCCGGTCCAGGCCGAGTGCTTGTAGGCAAAGCCGGTAGAGCCAAAGCCCTCGGCGAAATACAGCGCGCCAGCGGTCGACAGCAGTGCGGCGACCCGATAACCGGACATGTAGCTGGCTGCCAGCGCGGCCTGCCGGGTGTCGTCGGCGATTTCCAGGCGATAGGCATCAATGGCGATATCCTGGGTCGCAGAGGCGAAGGCGACCACCACGGCAATCGCGATCAGCCAGGACAGATGCTGTTGCGGGTCGCAAAAACCCATGCCAATCAGCCCGAGGATCACCAGAATCTGCGAAAGCACCAGCCAGGAGCGGCGCCTGCCGAGTTTGCCGAGCATTGGCAGGCGCCACTGGTCGAGCAGCGGTGACCAGACCCATTTGAAGGCATAGGCCAGCCCGATCAGGCTGGCGTAACCGATGGTTTCCCGAGCAACCCCGGCTTCACGCAGCCATACCGACAGGGTCGAGAACACCAGCATATAAGGCAGACCGGCGGCAAAGCCGAGCAGTAGCAGCACGAGCGTCGATGGGCTGGCATAAGCGGCGAGCGCGGCGCGCCAGGTTTTACGGGGCATGAGCTAGGGACTGCCTCAGGTAACTGAAAAACAAAGGGCGCACTCTAACCTCACTGCTACATGGGACGCCAGCGATGGCGTTGCATATCGACCCGATTGTTGCGGATGGTAATGCCTTCGGCGCGTAACCGGGCACGCTGCTCGTCACCTGAGGCGGTGCCGGCTGGCAGGCTCAACCGGCCACCGGCCCCAATCACCCGGTGCCATGGCAGGCTGGAGCCTTGCGGCAACTGGCTCAGGGTTCGGCCGACCCAGCGTGCTGCCCGGCCCAGCCCGGCCAGTTGCGCCAGTTCCCCGTAACTGGTGACGCAGCCGGCCGGAATCTGGGCGAGCGTCAGGTACAGGGCGTCGCGGCGCAACTGGGCCGACGACGGTTCGGATTCAGAGGATGCAGGGGGCATGGTCACGGCGCTATCTTGTCCACCCGTGCAGGCTGCACAGAGATTCGAGTGTTTGAACTACAGACCGTTCGTGCGGTCATTGCTACTCGCGCCCGCGGTATTCGGTCTACTGGAGCGATCCGACGGATAATGCCTGAATTCTCCGCCAAACAGAGCCTAGTCGTTGCTTATGTTGTCCAGAACCCTGTTGTGCCTCGCCATCACTACCGCCTCCACGCCATTGCTCGCCGATACCGTCTGGTTGAAAAACGGTGACCGGCTGACCGGTACCATCAAGCTCTTCGACGGCGGCAAGCTGCTGCTGCAGACTGACTACGGCGGAGCGATCCCGCTGGACTGGAGCAAGATCAAGACCCTGGAAAGCAAGGAACCGCTGCTGGTCAAGCAGAACCAGTACACCGGCGAGGTGGCCAAGTCGCTGCAGGCCGGTGAAGACGGCCAAGTGGTACTGGCCAACGGCGATGCGCCCAAGACTGTCGAGCTGGCCAGCATCCAGCAAATCGTCAAGCCAAAACCGGTCATCACCGATCTGGTGTGGAAGGGCAACATTGACGCGGCAATCGATTTCCAGCGTGCGGAAAAGAATACCGATGACTATGCGGTGTCGTTCAAGACCACGGCGCGTCACGACCGCTGGCGGCACAACGCCAAGGGCGAGTACAACCGCGAGACTCAGGACGATGTGGTCAGCACCGACAACTGGAGCGCTGACTACTCGCTCGATTACTTCCTGACCGACAAGTTTTACTGGGACGGCCGGGTCAACTACAAACGCGACAAGATCGAAGACCTGAGCCGCGAGCGTACCGTCGGTACCGGTCCGGGTTATCAGTTCTGGGATGACGAGCTGGGTGCGTTCAAGGTCGGCGGGCTACTCAACCGCACCGACTACGAGTTCTCTAACGGCCAGAAAGAAAACTTCTATGCGCTGGCCGGGACGTGGGATTACAACCGCTACCTGGTTGGCAAGAAATTCGAGTTCTTCACCAACGGCGAACTGGGCAAACCGCTCAGTGGCGTGGCCGATTACTCGCTGGATGTCGAGGTCGGCCTGCGCTACAAGGTCACTGACTGGGCATCGCTGAACGTCAAGGCCGAGCGCGACATCATCAGCGGATCCAACGACGGTGATATCAACAAGACCCGCTACACCGCAGGTTTTGGGGTGACCTGGTAATACATCATTCGGGCGATGCCGGTGTCAGATCCGCATTGCCCCATCCACCTCCAGCACCCGTCCGCTGAAATAGTCATTTTCCAGAATGAATGCCACTGAGCGGGCGATCTCTTCGGGCTTGCCCATCCGCTTGAGCGGGATGGCCGAGGTCATCTTCTCGAGTGCTTCGGGTTTCATGCTGGCAGTCATTTCAGTCTCGATAAAGCCCGGCGCCACCGCGGCTACGCGAATACCGAAACGCGCCAGTTCCCTGGCCCAGGTCACGGTGGCGGCCACCACGCCGGCTTTGGAGGCGGCATAATTGGTCTGGCCAATGTTGCCGGCACGCGAAATTGAAGAAATATTCACGATCGCGCCCTGGCTCTGCTGTTCGACCATTTTTGCCGCCACCTCGCGGGTGCACAGGAATACACCGGTCAGGTTGACGTCGATCACCGATTGCCACTGGGCCAGGCTCATGGTGCTGATTTGTCCGTCCTTGACCTTGAGTAACATGCCGTCGCGCAAAATCCCGGCGTTGTTCACCAGGCCATGAATCGGGCCGAAGTCTTCTGCAATCCGCGTAACGGTGTCGATGACCTGCGTCTCGTTGGCGACGTTGCACAGGTAAGCGCGGACCTGCACGCCTTGGGTCGTGAGGCGGGTGACTGCCTGATCGAGTTTGGCCTGATCCAGGTCCAGCAGCGCCAGATTCGCGCCGCGCCCGGCCAGGTCGCGGGCCATGGCCAGTCCCAGACCCTGGCATCCACCGGTAATAATGATTAACTTGCCTTTCAGTTCCATAAACGTGCTCACTAGCAAATCATAGTGATGGCATGTCGGCCATGCCGGGGCTCGTGACAGGTATAGCAGCCCTTCGGCACTGCTGACTACCGGACCGGTAATAACTGATAGAGGAGTCATGATGAGCGGCAAAGCATCCAGGTCGGCGCGTGAGCTGTTGTTGCGCGAGTACCGCGGCGTGTTGTCCACGCATTCGAAGTCGATGCCCGGGTTTCCGTTCGGCTCGGTCGTCCCGTATTGCCTGGACGAGCAGGGCAGGCCGCTGATCCTGATCAGCCGCATCGCTCAGCACACTCACAACCTGCTCCAGGACCCCAAGTGTTCGTTGCTGGTGGGCGAGCGTGAGGCGGCCAACGTTCAGGCCGTGGGGCGCATTACCATGATGGCTGAAGGACACAAGCTGACCGACCCGGCCGCTATCGAGGCGGCCGCGCAGCGCTACTACCGCTACTTCCCGGAGTCGCAGAATTACCATAGTGCCCACGATTTCGACTTCTGGCTGCTGACGCCGGTCCGCTATCGCTATATTGGTGGTTTCGGTGCCATCCACTGGCTCGATGAGGTCGCGCTGGCCAACCCGTTCGCCGGGGCCAGCGAGACCGGTATGGTCGAGCACATGAATCAGGACCATGCGCAGGCCATTGCCCATTATGTGCAACTGGCCGGCCTGCCGCAGACCGAGCCGGCGCAGATGGTCGGCCTGGACAGTGAGGGCATGCACTTGCGCATCGGTCAGGCGCTGTACTGGTTGCCCTTTGCACAGGTTTGCAACACACCGACACAGGTTCGCGAAGCCTTGGTTTATCTGGCCCGCGCGGCAGAATGGCCGGTTCCCGAGTCGCCTGTGGCTTGATTTAACGACTTTCCGACATCACTTAAGGTCTACAGCAAGACGTTCTTGCGTAGAGGAAACTATTCGATGCGTGCTTTTCTGCTGCTGTTTTTATTGTTCCCGGTGCTTGAGCTGTTCGTTCTGGTAAAAGTCGGCATGTCCATTGGTTTTCTGTGGACATTCCTGCTGGTGCTGGCGACCTCCGCGCTTGGGTTCTTTGTGATGCGTGTCGCCGGTCTGGCCACCGCCCTGAGTGCGCGTGAGAGCCTGGCTCGCGGTGAATTGCCCGCACAGCAGATGCTGGAGGGGCTGACTGTCGCGGTCGGCGGTGGTCTGTTGCTGCTGCCGGGGTTCATCAGTGACGTGCTGGGCGTGCTGTGTCTGTTGCCGTTCACCCGTCGCCTGCTGATCGGCAAGCTGCGCAAGCGTGCCGAAGACCAGGCCATGCGCCAGCGTGCGTTTGCTGACGATCTGCGTCATCACCAGCATCCCGGCGCCGGTCAGCATGGGGCTATTCATCGGCCAACCCGTGAGCCCGATGTCATCGAAGGTGAGTTCGAGCATCGCGACAAGTAATCCCCCGTGTTCGCTCGATACGGCACCTTCGGGTGCCGTATGCGTTTGAGGCCGTTGTAAAATTTTTTTCGGGCTGCACTTGTAATCACCTGCGGCGCCCTTATCTATGTGTCACCGCAAGGTTTCTGGCTCAGACGCCAGACCGTTTTCTGCGGTTCGCCTATCGAACCGTAACCGGCAAGGCCGGATTTTTAACTCGCCGGTGCCTTCACCGGACTTACAAACACAATCAGGAGATCGACAATGAAGCTTCGTCCTCTGCATGACCGCGTCGTAATCCGTCGCAGCGAAGAAGAAACGAAAACTGCCGGTGGCATCGTGCTGCCAGGTTCGGCTGCCGAGAAGCCAAACCGTGGCGAAATCGTCGCTGCAGGTACCGGCCGTGTTCTGGACAACGGTGAAGTCCGTGCGCTGGCCGTGAAAGTGGGTGACAAAGTCGTATTTGGCCCTTACTCCGGCAGCAACACCGTGAAAGTAGACGGCGAAGACCTGCTGGTAATGAGCGAGAACGAGATTCTCGCGGTTATCGAAGGCTGAGTCTTCCCCGCTCAATTTCCCGCTACTACACAGTATTCAAGGAATAACGATCATGGCTGCTAAAGAAGTTAAATTCGGCGATGCCGGCCGTAAAAAAATGCTCGCAGGCGTTAACGTCCTGGCTGACGCAGTAAAAGCTACCCTGGGCCCGAAAGGCCGTAACGTGATCATCGAGAAGAGCTTCGGTGCTCCTCTGATCACCAAGGACGGCGTATCGGTCGCCAAAGAAATCGAACTGAAAGACCGCTTCGAAAACATGGGCGCGCAGTTGGTCAAGGACGTAGCGTCCCGCGCCAACGACGACGCCGGTGACGGTACCACCACCGCTACCGTACTGGCCCAGGCCATCGTCAACGAAGGCCTGAAAGCCGTCGCTGCCGGCATGAACCCGATGGACCTCAAGCGCGGCATCGACAAGGCCACTGCGGCCATCGTTGTTCAGCTCAAGGCGCTGTCCAAGCCTTGCACTGACACCAAGGCAATTGCCCAGGTGGGTACCATCTCGGCCAACTCCGACACTTCCATCGGCGACATCATTGCTGAAGCCATGGAAAAAGTGACCAAAGACGGCGTTATCACCGTCGAGGAAGGCTCGGGCCTGGAAAACGAACTGTCCGTCGTGGAAGGCATGCAGTTCGACCGTGGCTACCTGTCGCCGTACTTCATCAACAAGCCCGACACCATGGTTGCCGAGCTCGACAGCCCGCTGCTGCTGCTGGTTGACAAGAAGATCTCCAACATCCGCGAAATGCTGCCAGTGCTGGAAGCCGTTGCCAAAGCCGGCCGTCCGCTGCTGATCGTTGCTGAAGACGTCGAAGGCGAAGCCCTGGCGACTCTGGTTGTCAACAATATGCGCGGTATCGTCAAGGTTGCTGCGGTCAAGGCCCCAGGCTTCGGCGATCGCCGCAAGGCCATGCTGCAGGACATCGCGGTCCTGACCGGTGGCACCGTGATCTCCGAAGAGATCGGCCTGAGCCTGGAAAGCACCACTCTGGAGCACCTGGGTAACGCCAAGCGCGTTGTACTGAACAAAGAAAACACCACCATCATCGACGGTTCGGGCAACAAGACCGACATCGATGCGCGTATCGCCCAGATCCGTCAGCAGATCGGCGACACCAGCTCCGACTACGACAAAGAGAAACTGCAAGAGCGTCTGGCCAAGCTGTCCGGCGGTGTTGCTGTGATCAAGGTCGGCGCCGGTTCCGAAGTCGAAATGAAAGAGAAGAAAGCCCGCGTTGAAGACGCCCTGCACGCTACCCGTGCAGCCGTTGAAGAAGGCGTGGTACCTGGCGGTGGCGTGGCACTGGTCCGCTCCCTGCAGGCTATCGAAGGTCTGCAAGGCGACAACGCCGACCAGAACGTCGGTATCGCTCTGCTGCGTCGTGCCGTTGAAGCGCCTCTGCGTCAGATCGTTGCCAACTCCGGCGACGAGCCAAGCGTGGTTGTCGACAAGGTCAAGCAAGGTTCGGGTAACTTCGGTTACAACGCTGCGACCGGTGAATACGGCGACATGATCGACCTGGGTATCCTGGACCCTGCCAAAGTGACTCGTTCGGCTCTGCAAGCGGCTTCGTCGATTGCCAGCCTGATGATCACCACTGAAGCGATGATTGCCGATATCGCTGAAGACAAGCCTGCTGCAGGCGGTATGCCTGACATGGGCGGCATGGGTGGCATGGGCGGCATGATGTAAGCCAGCCTTACCCCTTTGCGTCACCGCAGAACCCCGCCTTGTGCGGGGTTCTTCATTTCTGCTGGCTGACCCGAAAAGCGTTTCAGCAGATTAATCGATACCCGGTGGCGGCTTGCACCGCGTTGGGGTATCTGCCTAAGCTGCGCCAGCCTTAATTGCATGCGGAGAGCCCTATGCGAATTCTTCTGGTCGAGGACAACCGCGATATTCTGGCGAACCTGGCCGACTACCTGAGTATGAAGGGATACACAGTCGATTGTGCCCAGGACGGCCTCTCGGGACTGCATCTGGCGGCGACCGAACACTATGACCTGATCGTGCTGGACATCATGCTTCCGGGCATTGATGGCTACACGCTGTGCAAGCGCCTGCGTGAAGATGCCCGCCGTGATACTCCGGTGATCATGCTCACCGCTCGCGATCAACTGGATGACCGTCTGCAAGGTTTCCGTTCGGGGGCCGACGATTATCTGCTCAAACCTTTTGCCTTGTCTGAACTGGCAGCCCGTATCGAAGCGGTGCTGCGTCGTGCCCAGGGGGGCGGTCGGCGTACCCTCCAGGTCGCTGACCTGGTCTACGACCTTGATACCCTGGAAGTCACCCGCGACGGGCGGATGCTCAAGCTCAACCCGGTGGGCCTCAAGCTGCTGGCGGTGTTGATGCAAAAGAGCCCGCACGTGTTACGTCGGGAAATTCTTGAAGAGGCACTGTGGGGCGACGACTGCCCGGACAGCGACAGCCTGCGCAGCCATGTTCACCAGTTACGCCAGGTGATCGACAAACCCTTTCCTAAAGCCTTGTTGCAGACTGTGCACGGTGTAGGCTATCGGTTGGCCGAGGGCCGGGATGGAGTTTAAGCAAAGTCTTGCCCAACGGATCATCATCGCCTTTGCGCTGATGAGTGCACTGGTGGCCGGATCCTTCGCCGTGGGCATTATCTCCACGGTTCACCTGGTCGAAGAAAAACTCATTTCCGCCGGCCTGGGCGGTGATCTCAATCGGCTGTTGCTGGCCGACAGCGTCAGCGACTGGAGCCATCGTCCGAAACAGGACCAACTGTTCTATTTCAGCAATGGTCCGGGCGATTTCGACCTGCCACAGGACATTCGTCATCTGGAGCCAGGCTTTCACGAAGTGTTTCGCGGACCGTCTTCCTATCACGCGATGATCGAAGTGGTCGACGGTCGGCATTATGCGCTGCTGCAGGACCAGAGCGATTTTGAAGAGCGCGAGCGCGTGCTGTTTGCCGTGGTGCTGGTGGGCTTCGTGCTGGCCCTGGCCCTGGCGGTATTCCTTGGCTGGGTGCTGGCCCGTCGGGTAATGGCACCGGTGGTGCGTCTGGCGCGTCAGGTGCGCCACCGCGACCAGTTGCTGGGCCTGGCTCCGCCTTTGGCACCCGATTATGCCGCCGATGAAGTGGGTGAGCTGGCGGGTGCGTTCGACGCCACACTGGGGCGTTTGCGTCAGGCGTTGACCCGTGAGCGGATGTTCACCAGTGATGTCAGCCATGAATTGCGCACACCACTGATGGTCCTGGCCAGCTCCTGCGAATTGTTACTGGAGAATCCGGCGCTGGACCAGCGTGCCCGGCGTCAGGTTGAGCGTATCGCGCGGGCCTGTGAAGAAATGCGCGACCTGGTGCAGACGTTCCTGATGCTGGCACGTACCCAGCGTGAAGATCCGACCATGACGCCAAGGGCCACGTTGACCGGCACCGCCGAGCAACTGATTGCCCAGTGGCGCGGGCCGATCGAAAGCAAAGGGCTGCAACTGATCTACAACCCGCCCGAGCCCGATCAGGTTTCTGATATCAGCTACAACGCGACCTTTTTGTTGGCGGTGATGGGCAATCTGTTGCGCAATGCGCTGCACTACACCGATCAGGGGTTCATCGCTTTGACCCTGCAGGGTGAAGGCTTTATGGTCGAAGACAGCGGCGTGGGCATTCCGGAAGAGAAGCGTGAGGCCATGTTCGAGCCTTTCGTACGGGGCAATGAGCAGCGCGGTGAAGGCCTGGGGCTGGGGTTGTCGCTGGTTCAGCGTATCTGTGCCAACCAGGGCTGGACCGTCAGCCTGAGCCCGATGGAGCCCAACGGCTGCCGGTTCAAGGTCAGCCTGGAGACTGCCAGGCCCTGAGGGACTGGCAGTGTTCTTCAAAGGCTCGTAACTACCTGTAATCTATAGAAACATTCCATGGGCTTGCGGGACTTTTTTTTCACATAAACATGACCTGATGCAGACGGACGGGCACCTATCGTGGCGCCATCTGAATCGGAGACGTTTATGAACAAGCGCATCGAACTGGAGTTTTCCAACAAATACGACGACAGCCACGCCCGCCAATATCTGGAAAAACATCGGAACGGTTTGTGGCGTCGCTTGTCCCATCAGCGCGACGAGCAGTTGGCCCGCAAGGCATTGCGCCTTGCCGGTGACCCTGGTCTGGTTCTGGATTTGCCTTGTGGCGCAGGGCGCTTCTGGCCATTGCTGGCAGAAAAACCAGAGCGTTTGATCATCGGTGCGGACAATTCGGCCGATATGCTCAGAACCGCGCGTCATGCTCAGCCGGAAGATGTCGTACAACGGGTACAACCTTTGCAGACATCAGCCTTTGCCATCGACCTGCCGGACAATGCAGTAGACAGCATCTTTTGCATGCGCTTGTTGCACCATGTTGGTCAGGCGCAGCATCGGGCTGCTCTATTACGGGAGTTTCACCGGGTCTCGCGAGACAGTGTCATCGTCTCGCTGTGGGTCGACGGCAATTTCAAGGCATGGAAACGCAAGCGTCTTGAGCGCAAGCGCAATGGTTCCGATACCCCGCAAAGTGGGGCCGACGGTTACCAGAACCGTTTTGTGTTACCGGCAGCAACGGTCGAGAAAGAATTTGAACAGGCAGGTTTCAACATCCAGAAGCGTCTGGACTTCCTGCCGATGTATGCGATGTGGCGAGTCTATCTACTACGCAAACAATAAAAGGATGGGCAGGTAATGGCCGGACAGATGACATTGGAAGTAGCTGACAGCAGCTTCGGACGCTTTTGGGGGCTGCGTGGCGAATGGGTTGAGCAGCCCAATGTGCGCCGCGGCGGTGAAAGCGGGGTGCAGCGGGTATGGGCCGATAACGGTCAACTGTTGTATGTCAAACGTCAGGCCGGGCATGTCTATCGCAGCTGGCGCTACCCTCTGGGCCGGCCTACAGTCCTGCGCGAGCAGGATGCTCTGGAAGGGTTGCGTAGCCTGGGCGTCAGTGTGCCGAACATTGTCTTTTGTGGCGCCGAACGCGACCAACAGGGGCAGTGGCGGGCGCTGCTGGTCACCGAGGCCTTGAACGGATTTGAAGAAATCGATCACTGGTATGCCTCAGGTGGTCGTGAGCGACACGGTGAACAAGTGCACGACCGCCTGCTCCAGGTACTGGCTGAAAGCCTGGCGCGGATGCACCGCGGGCGTTGGCAACACAGTTGCCTGTACAGCAAGCATGTTTTCGTGAAGGTCACCGGCGAAGGCGAGCAGGCCGAGGTTCAGGTGGCCTTGCTTGATCTGGAAAAAGCCCGCAAGCGCCTGACGGCTGGCCGGGCGGCCCGGCATGATCTGCGGCAGTTACGACGCCATTCGTCATTTAGCCTCTGCGACTGGGATAAGTTGATCTACTTTTACCAGACAGCGTTTGGCAGCGCTCTCAAGGGGTTAGGTTAATGAAACTAGAAATGGCTAGAGGTTTGTTTCTGGTTGCAGCCTTGGCGACTACCACCATGGCGGTCGCTGCATGGGAGCAACCCTCAACCAGGATACTCAGTACGCCTCATGGCGAAGGCTATTGCCCGTTGCCCCGGGCCGCCAAGCCGCTGCAAACGGCGCAGCCCGATCATGACTTTCTGCTGTTGCTGTACAGCTTGCTGCAAGGGACTGGTACGAAAAGCTGAACGCGCAGCTCTGAACATCTGGGCTCTGCGGCGCTACGCGCGACATCGTAGCGATGGCAATGCAGGTGGTTTTTAGAGGGGCCCTCCGAGCCTGTTTTGCGGGACCGCTATCGGTATTACGCTGGCGGTCTCGCCCTGGTTTTTAAAAGTGCTGTCTACTGAGTATTTGACCGGGGTGGTGTTCACGCCGGTGTTTGCCTTGCCTGCCCCTCACTCTCCGAATTTTCTTGAAAACTCTCATTGATACGCTGATAGAGCGGGTCAGGTTTCCAGTGTCGAGTAAATAACGTTTTACTCTGTGGAATATTCATACAAATATAAATACTGTTTCTTGCATATTAATAAATTTAAATATGCCATCGTTTTGTCCGGGTTAGTTGCTGACTCCTTTCTTATCTATTGTGTCAGAGCACAAGGAAACTCTCATGGGCCGGATCTGGACGAAACTGCTGATCGCGTTGCGCGGCGGCGCCAATGATACTGCCGAAGCCGTTATGGCTCGTCAGGCATTGCGTATCCTCGATCAGGAAATCTGCGCAGCAGAAGAGCAAGTCGGGGTCGGGCGCTCGAACTTTGCCAATCTGATGACTAAACAGATACTGGCCGCCAGGGAAGCCGAACAGACCCGTGAGCAACTGAACGAACTCACCAGGGTGGTCGGCAACGCGCTGGCAACCGGCGATAAGAAACTGGCCATGGATGTTGCCGGGAAGGTCGGCCGGCTTGAACTGTTGCTGATTGAAGACACCCGGATTGCCAACGAATATGCCAGGAGCGTTGATAACCTGCGTCAGGCACTTGAAATGAATGAAAGCAAACTTCGAGCGCTGAAAAAACAGATCGAACTCTTGCGCGACACCGACTTTGTCCAGCAGGCCCAGACCAGCCTTTCCACGTCACGTCGTGAACCGGCAGCACGCCTTCAGGTCGTGGCTGATACCCTCGATTCCATCCGTCAGCAGCAGCAGGAAACCGCAGCCCAGCTTCAGGCAGAAGAGATGCTGTGTTTGCGCGATCAGGATCTGGAGCGCCGCCTGCGCGACGCTTCGGTAATTTACGACCGTAGCAGTGCCAGCGCAGTGCTTGAGCGCATCAAGGCGGGTGCCGGTTTTCAGGTGTCCTGACAGCAGCCTGGATGTTTCGGAGCGGTGCGACGCTGCTATCAAGCCAGGTGCAGGTGGTTATCCCAGAACGCGCCAGGCAGCGCCAGTGGCTTGGGCTGCAAGGTTGCCTGACGGCAATCATAGAAACGGCAACGCCCCTGGCCAGAGGTCACCACAAAGCCGTCCTGTACGGCGCCGACGCCAGCACAGTCCGGCATTGAGGCATCCAGCTTCAGGGCGGCGCTGTCCAGATCCCAGATAAACAGCCGGTTGGCCCGCGGCGCGGTCAGGGCGACCAGCCGCAGTTCGTTATGAATCGCGACACTGGCGGTGTAGTGGTTCATGGCGCGCAATTGCTGTTCGGCCACGGCAAAGGGTTCGAACGGCTGTCCGGGCCGCTTGATCGCCAGCAACTCGGCCAACTCCTGCGAGTCCCCCATGAACTGCTGGCCGGCAACGATGGTGCCATCGCTGGCCACGGCCAGGTGCCGTACGCTGTTCATCTGCTGGCTCAGGGTTTCCTTGCTCAGCAGAGTGCCGTCACGCTGCATCAGCACCAGGCTCGGTTGCATGGCATCGAGGTTCATCTCGACCCGGCTTTCGGCTTCGGTGCGGATACCACCATTGGCGACGATCAGGGTTTCGCCATCCGGCATCCACGAAACCTGATGCGGACCAATACCATGAGTGGAAATTTCGCCACTGTGTTCCAGGCGCTGATTGACGAAACGATAGACCCCCAGCACACCCCGACCAGGATCACGCGTGTCGTTTTCCGTGGCGTACAGCCATTCACCGCTGCTGTGGATCACCGCATGGCCATAGAAGTGCCGGTTCGGCTGTGCGGTGATGGTTTGCAGCAATTTGCCGTCACGCAGGTCAATCAGGTAGCTCTGCGTGCCGGGGCGGCGGGCAATGAACACTGCCAGCGGCAGCTCGGGATGATTGATGATGTCGTGGCAGCGCTGGGCGACTTCAGTGGCGAACACCTGCTTGCCATCAAGCCGATAGCCCACGGCGTAGTGCTTGCCGTCGGCGTCATCGCGGGCGGACAGCAGCAAGGGGCTGCTGCCGTTTTGCCGGAACAGGCTCCAGCCACCGAGTGTGAATGCACTGAGCAGCAGGCTGCCTAGCGCCAGAGCCTGGCGTCGCAACATCATCTATCCCCTCTGCGTCAGTCGCCGTCGTTGGCGTTGAAGCCCAACTGAATGCCTAAAGCCTTGGCCAGCTCACCTTCATGCAGACGATGCACGACATTCAAGCTGTCGTAGAACGCATTGAGCTGCTGGCGCCCGGCCTCGCTGTCGAGCAGGTCAGCCAGTGGCGGAGTGAGTGCCGAGAGCAGTTTGCGGCTGTTCGCATAGGCAGCGTCGATCTTGTCGGCTAGCGGTTTCTGGTTGGCGGGCAGCAGGCCACGCAAGCCTTTGTTGTCCACCCCGGTCCAGACGCTTTCAGCGCTCAGCAGGCTGGCTTCCAGGCTGCTTAACGAGGCCTTGCTGCGCCACGAGTCGGCCTGGAATGGCTGCGGCACGCCCTTGGACTGACGGCCCAGCGGCGTACCGAGTTTCTTCTTCAGGGTATCGAGGGCTGTGACCTGCACGCGCAGTAGCTCGGCGATCGCCTCGTGGGAGTCGGCATAGCGGTTGTTGGGGAACTTGCTCAACTGCGCGAGCATGCCGTCGTTGCTGTTCCAGCCGTTGAGGATTTCTTCGGCGAGCAGTTTCTGCCTGGCACCAATGGCGGTCAGCAGCGGGCAATAACGGGCTTTGTGTTCGGCGCTGGCCATGTCGATGCCGGCATCGAACAAAATGTATTCATAGGCAGACAGACCCTGAACCACAACGCTGGCCTTGGTCAGCTCTTCAACGCTGACCGACGGCTGCGCAGTGACCAGTTGTTCAACCTGCCGGCCGACCAGGTTTTTCTTGTCAGGCCAGAATTGAACCTGCCAGGAGCGGTTGCCTTCAGCCAGCGGGCCGATCAACAACGGTTGCAGTTCGGCCCAGGTTTTCTGCGCTTTGAGGAAGTCAGCACGGGCAGTCTGCAAATCGGTCTTGCCTTCGCAGAACGCCAAAGCGCTGCTCGCCAGTTGGCGGTCGGCGTCTACCCAGCGACTGTAGGTCGGCAGGATCACCTGTTTGGCGATCGCAGCCGAAGTCACCGCCTGTGGATCGGCAGGTGTACAGGCGCCCAGCGCCAGGGCGGCAAGACTGGTGAACAACAGCTTGGGACGGAACATCTCCGGCTCCTTGAATTAAATTGACACAATCATAATGAATTAAGGAACGCCAGCAAGGCCGCGCGTTGTTCTGCGTCGAAAGCCAGCACCTGACGCTGGGCTGCCTGAGCCTCGCCACCGTGCCAGAGAATCGCCTCCAGCACATTGCGGGCACGGCCATCATGTAGCAATTGGGTATGGCCACTGACCGCCTGGGTCAGGCCCAGCCCCCACAGCGGTGGGGTGCGCCATTCGCGACCGGTGGCCTGGAACTCGGTACGGTTATCGGCCAGGCCTTCGCCCATGTCATGCAGCAACAGGTCGCTGTACGGGCGAATGATCTGGTTGGCCAGCTCCGGCTCGGCGGCATCGGCACGGGTGGTGAATTGCGGGGTATGGCATTGGTCGCAGCCGGCCTTGAAGAACAGGTTCTTGCCAGCCAGCACCTGCGCATCTTCGACGTCACGCCGGGCCGGTACGCCGAGGTTGCGGGTATAGAACTCCACCAGACGCAGGACGTTGTCGCTGACTTCCGGCTCGCCGTTCGGGCCATTGCCATTTGGCGCCTCCTTGCAGGCAGTTTGCGCCGTTGTACAGTCATCCATGGGACGCAGGTTTGTGGTCAGCCCCAGGTCACCGGAAAACGCATGCACATTCTGTTGGTTCAGGTTGGGCTGGCCGGCTTTCCAGCCGAAACGGCCCAGCGCGACTTGCTGACGGGCATCGTCCCAGACCCAGTTGGGACGCCCGGAAATGCCGTCGCCATTTTTGTCGTCAGGGTCGGCACCAGCCAGGATCGCCGCCTCGGGGATGGCTTCGAGCAGACCCAGGCCGATCATGGGCGGCGCTATGCGTGCGGAAACATGCGTGTCCGGATGCAACGGGCCGTAGCCCAGATGGGTGATGCTCAGGGTCGGCTGGCGCAGCTCGACCTCGCTGCCGTCACGAAACCTGACTACCAGCGGCTCGTACTTGACCCGGACTTTACCTTCCGGGGGTACACCGGGCACCGCCATATCTTGCAACTGGGTGCCATACACCGGCTCCGGTATTACGCCACCGCGCTGCAGCTGCTCTGCAGAGCCTGCGCTGTTGGGGATCGACAGCCTGACCAGCATTGACACCGCATTGCTGTCACCAGGCTCGGGCGGATGACCGCGACCATCGCGAATATGGCAGTTCTGGCAACCATTGGTATTGAATAACGGCCCGAGTCCATCGCGGGCGGTGGTGGTCGACGGTGCGATTACCCAAGGGTTGCGGAAGAAACTGTTGCCAACGCTGAAATCCAGCCGGCGTACCGGTGGCAGGTTGGCCGACGGCAGGGAAAAGGCATTCTGGTCGCTGCGATGCACCGTCGCCGCCCCTCCCGACAACACCTCGCCGGGCTCCGCCTGAGTGAAACGCGGCGCCTCATCGCACCCGCTCAGAGTCAGGGTCAACAGCAGAGCCAGAGATGTACGCAGTGGCGCAGTCATGTGAAATCTTTAAACAGCCGAAATTCAAGGCGAGCAAGCTTAACAGTCCTGTGGGGCAGGAATAAGAGGAGTTATCGTTAACGAGGGCTGGTGCAATTTGCTGTTACGAATTCTTTGCCGAATGTTGTTTGCGTTTCGTCGGTGTTGGCGCGGACAAGCCTTCAAAGTAATCAACCAATGTCTTGCCCCAGCGCAGCACTTTTTGAACCTCCTGACTCTGCTCCAGCAGTTCAGCACTGGGCTGTTGCCATTGCTCGGGCGGCAGCGGCCTGGACCATTGCGCAACCTCACGCGGCAGGCTTTTCCTCGGCAGGCCGTTGATCCAGGCTGCCAGGCGGCAGGGCAGGTGCCAGCCGCTGACACCCTGGATCAGCACGAAGCCGAGCAGGTAAACGAGGTAGTTGTGGTCTCTGCGGTAGACATAGCGGCACAGCTCAAAGTATTCCACCGTCCCTTCTTCGTACTTGGGGTCGATAAAGCGTCCCGGCAAGGCTTCGGGGCCTTCTTCCATATAGACCCGAATCGCCTCCCACTCGGCGATGGCAAAGGCTGGGCTGTAGCAGGCAATGTTTACCCACATTTGCTGGGTCGCTTCGCTATTGCGCAGGCAAAGCAGCAGTTCGTGGTTTTGCTGAGTGCCATATTTGCTCGGCACGAGACGGCTGCTGAGGCAGGCAATCACACTTTCCCAAGGGATGATGCAGGGTTTGTCACCGCGCTTGGCCACATAGGCCACTTCCCGCCGTTGACGGTTGAAGCGGATGGGCGGGATACGGGACAGGACCCAGATGGCGTGGAGGATGGGGAGGCCGGTGATTGATGCTATAAGTGCCAAAATAATCGGAAGGAAATTGCCTCCGGTGAACATAACTACAATGACTTCAAAAAAGGGACGATCCAATGCTATAACGCCGACCAAATCTAAACCCAGCGCAGTCAAGAAATAGAGAAGGCTTACTCCTAAAACGCTGCCTATGAAAAATCTGATGGAAAGCTCAAAAGAAGCTTTGCCTAGCATAAAGTCCATGTAGGTTTGGTTAGCGTTCTTTTGCAGTTCCCTGCCACTGAAAGGTTTGACTCCAGTCGGTAATGGCAGTGGCGCCAGATAAAAAACTTGCTGGTCTGGCTCGTGCTCAGTATCACCGGCACGCGGGAGGCGGTCGTATTTATTATCGGTTGTCATTGATGGGCTTTTCGCGGCTATCTTGGGGGAGATAATCAGGGGCGAGGACGATCGTTATTTGCTTTTTGCGTGACTTCTTTGACGAAGATTTTTTGCTCTTGGTCTCGGGCGGTGCGGACAGTTCTTTAAAGTAATCAACCAAGGTCTTGCCCCGATGCAGCACCTTGTGCACCTCTTTGCTCTGTTCAAGCAGCTCAGCACCGGGCTGTTGCCATTGCTCGGGCGGCAACGGCTTTGACCATTGCGCAACCTCACGCGGCAGGCTTTTCCTCGGCAGGCCGTTGATCCAGGCTGCCAGGCGGCAGGGCAGGTGCCAGCCGCTGACACCCTGGATCAGCACGAAGCCGAGCAGGTAAACGAGGTAGTTGTGGTCTCTACGGTAGACATAGCGGCACAGCTCAAAGTATTCCACCGTCCCTTCTTCGTACTTGGGGTCGATAAAGCGTCCCGGCAAGGCTTCGGGGCCTTCTTCCATATAGACCCGAATCGCCTCCCACTCGGCGATGGCAAAGGCTGGGCTGTAGCAGGCAATGTTTACCCACATTTGCTGGGTCGCTTCGCTATTGCGCAGGCAAAGCAGCAGTTCGTGGCTTTGCTGCGTGCCATATTTGCTCGGCACGAGACGGCTGCTGAGGCAGGCAATCACACTTTCCCAAGGGATGATGCAGGGTTTGTCACCGCGCTTGGCCACATAGGCCACTTCCCGCCGTTGACGGTTGAAGCGGATGGGCGGGATACGGGACAGGACCCAGATGGCGTGGAGGATAGGGAGGCCGGTGATTAGAAAAATACCTATTAAATAGGCAGGTGTAAAATAACCGTCGAACAGCAGAATATCTAGTCCCTCAAAAAAGGGACGATCAAAGTTGACAAAAGCATAGAGTCCAAGGGAAAAGCCAATAAGGAACAGGAATAGACTCATCCCCAAGACGCTGCCTATGAAAAACCTGATGGAGAGCTCAAAAGAAGCTTTGCCTAACATGAAGTCCATGTAGGTTTCGTTAGCGTTCTTTTGCAGTTCTCTGCAACTGAACGGCTTGACTCCAGTCGGTAATGGCAGTGGCGCCAGATAAAAAACTTGCTGGTCTGGCTCGTGCTCAGTATCACCGGCACGCGGGAGGCGGTCGTATTTATTATCGGTTGTCATTGATGGGCTTTTCGCGGCTATCTTGGGGGAGATAATCAGGGGCGAGGACGATCGCTATTTGCTTTTTGCGTGACTTCTTTGACAAAGACTTTTTGCTCTTGGTCTCGGGCGGTGCGGACAGTTCTTGAAAGTAATCAACCAAGGTCTTGCCCCGATGCAGCACCTTGTGCACCTCTTTGCTCTGTTCAAGCAGCTCAGCACTGGGCTGTTGCCATTGCTCGGGCGGCAGCGGCCTGGACCATTGCGCGACCTCACGCGGCAGGCTTTTCCTCGGCAGGCCGTTGATCCAGGCTGCCAGGCGGCAGGGCAGGTGCCAGCCGCTGACACCCTGGATCAGCACGAAGCCGAGCAGGTAAACGAGGTAGTTGTGGTCTCTGCGGTAGACATGGCGGCACAGCTCAAAGTATTCCACCGTCCCTTCTTCGTACTTGGGGTCGATAAAGCGTCCCGGCAAGGCTTCGGGGCCTTCTTCCATATAGACCCGAATCGCCTCCCACTCGGCGATGGCAAAGGCTGGGCTGTAGCAGGCAATGTTTACCCACATTTGCTGGGTCGCTTCGCTATTGCGCAGGCAAAGCAGCAGTTCGTGGCTTTGCTGAGTGCCATATTTGGTTGGCACGAGACGGCTGCTGAGACAGGCAATCACACTTTCCCAAGGGATGATGCAGGGTTTGTCACCGCGCTTGGCCACATAGGCCACTTCGCGACGCTGACGGTTGAAGCGGATGGGCGGGATACGGGACAGGACCCAGATGGCGTGGAGGATGGGGAGGCCGGTGATTGATGCTATAAGTGTCAGAATGAATGGAATGAACCCGCGGTCAGAGAACAATAAGCTGAGCGCTTCAAAGAAAGGGCGTTTAAATACAAAGAATATGTAAATGTCTAGACTCAGGGCTACCAGGAAAAAGATTAGGCTTACTCCCAGAACACTGCCAATAAAGAATCTGATGGAAAGCTCAAAAGAAGCTTTACCTAGCATAAAATCCATGTAGGTTTGGTTAGCGTTCTTTTGCAGTTCCCTGCCACTGAAGGGTTTGACTCCAGTCGGTAATGGCAGTGGGGCCAGATAAAAAACTTGCTGGTCTGGCTCGTCCTCGGTATCGCCGGCACGAGGGAGTCGGTCGTATTTATTATCGGTTTTCATTGATAAGCTTTCTGGTGATCTGGGTCGGAGGAAGTTCAGCTGTAATACTGGGCGGTACAATCAGCGGGGTGATCGATTTATTGAGCATGTCCTGAGTGAGCGTAACGCGATAATTCAGGTAGCCGGTGTCCGCATTAAGAAAGTCCTCGGCCAGCGCAGGCTTTACCGCCAGGCACAGCTCCAGAGTTACTTGATGTCCCTGAAGCTCCGTGGGAATGCTGAGTTGTAGAGTCAGTGGCATGATGCCTGCAATGCTCAGCATTTCCCGGAAAGACTCGCTGAACTCTCGTTTGTCCGGGCCGTTCAGCCAGGTGACTCTCCAGCGCAGCGAGTCGCTGTCCAGCGTGCCGGGTGTCATTGCTGGCAGGATTAACTGCAATACCCTGGCCGACTCTTGCGTGGCAGGGTCTTCTGCGATGCCTTTGTCGATGATCGTTGGGCGCAGGGTCGACTCTGCCAGTTTCTGCCGTGATTGAGCATCGCTCCATCCCTGAGGTTGAGTGCCCCATGCGCAGCCGACCAACCAGCGTTGCAAGTGGTCAAGATGGTAGAAGTTATAGAGAGCCTCGCCGGCCAGCTGTAGAGCCAGAGCGGCCAGCCCCCAAAGATTCAAGCGAGCGGAGAGACTTAAGAATCTGGTCCCTCGGGTAGCCCACGCCTGATTGGCCACCAGTTTTCGCTGTGACGGATCGGCTTTGAGGACTTCCCTCAGTAATCCACCAAATTCTTTAACCGCAGCGCCACTTTGAGTTACAGCGACTCCTGAGGCGATCAGGTCGCCGCTCAAGCCGATAAACGCAGCGGTGCGTTCTTCCCATGTGCCTGTGGATATTGCATCGCGCCACTTGTTCATATTTTTGCCGAGTATGTAGGCGGACGGTATGACGTTCAATATGGCCACGCCGCCACCGAGACCCAAGCCAAGTTTGCCTATCTTGACCGCAGGCAGAGCGCCTGCTGAGTGGCTGGCAAGCGTCGTTACTCTTGCCATTGCTCTATCCAGCATCGCAATGTTGGTCAGTTGGTAGACGGTCAGGCTACTATTGGTAAAGCTGATAAGTGCAACAGTTATCAGTATCAGATTTTGGCGGTACAGCTCTTCTTTTTCAGAGTCTTTCAGTACCGTTTCCACAGCCGCTTTCAAATTCATCAGTTGAAAAACGCTCAGTATCGAAGGCACCAACCCACTCTTGAACGCCGCCCGATAAGTTCCCGAAGTGCCGTATCCGCCAAGCGCCCCCGCCTGTACTCGACGAACCTCATCCTGCAAGGCCATGCGTTGTGACTCTGGCATATCCAGCCTGACCCCTATATACCCACTTGGTAAGGTATTGGTCGGTGATGTCGAGCTGTCGATCAAACGCCCCAACGCCCTTCGTTGATGGCGGACAGTTGAAAGTTTCTGCTGAACAAGGTGCCTTTCCTGTTTTATTTCATACCGCTCTTCAGGTGTCAGTCTTCGGCTCTGGGCGCGTTTTCTCAGACGGTTGGCCGTTCGGCGCAATTGCGTCTCTTCCTCCGTCCACTGATGAAAGCGCACCAAGCGCTGTTTGAACTCTGCGATATCCGACTCGTTGGCGATTTGCAGATGCAGGCCTTCGGTTTGCAGTGCGACCAGCATGCCAAGTCGTTGGGCGCGGTTGGTGGCTTGGGCCATCTTGTCCAGATGCGCTTTCAGGTCCTGGCTGTCGAGCAGTGACTGGGTTTGCGCGTGCCAGTCATTCAGGCTGTTGGCAATGGCGGGGATGTAGCTGGCCAGAACCCCCTGATGCAGCGCCTGCAACTGCGGTGGCAGGTTCAGGCTGGTGGACCAGTGGTTGTTCATGATCCGTTCGATTTGCGCGAGCCGGCTGCTGGCGTCGGCCAGGCCGGAGGTGAAGTTGCGCGTGTCGTCCAGCCACTTGGTCAGGTCGCCCACCTTGGTTTTCAGGTAGCTGACATCCAGTCGGGTCTGAAAAGCCGGCAAGATGAAGTGCGGATTGTTGTCAAAGAACTCGCCCACCTTGCGCAGGCCTTCGTCAGTGCGGCACAGGTCGCGCATGCAGTTTTGTTCGAGGCTCAGCGCGTGGTGCAGTTGCCCTTTGCGTTCTGCGGGGTTGAAGTACCAGGCGCTGCGATGAAATTCGCCGCTGGCAAACAGTTCGACACGATCTTCGCTCACCTCATCCAGACGCTGCTGCCAGCGCTTGAGGTGGGCACGTTCCTGTTGCAGATAGCTCTGCATCTCTTCATGGCGAACAAGGTCGTGAATACCTCTGGCGCCGATCCCAACACCATTCAAGACGCCCTGACTGGTGTCGTTGAGTGCCTCTATTTCACTTTTCAGGTCCTCATAACGCTGCTTGCCCAGCGCCTTGATCATCTCTTGCTGACGCAGGTCCATGGTTTGTCTGGCCAACTGCGTAGCAGGTGTCTGCATGGGAATGACTTCTCCCCGGTTTGAGTAAGTAATGCCGTGCCGATAGGGCGGTGTCAGGTCCTGGCGGTGTTCCCAGAGCCATTTGTTGCGGGCATTGACCCAGGCATAGATCCGCGTGCGCTCCTGTTCGGTGGTGGCGTGCAGCAGGAGGGGAAGGTCGGCCGGGGTCTTGCGCGCGGTGTGTTCACCCACGGTCATCAGGGTGTCGATGTAGCTGGCGGTGATGTAACGCAGTTCGTTGTCGTGCTCTTCGCGCCAATTGCTGATCCAATCGACGATCGTGTCTTGCTCCTGGGCCAGGTCCTGCAGAATGCCCAGGCTGTCTTCGAGCACCAGGTAGAGATGGTCGTGCTCGTAGCGGCTCACCAGAATCTGCTTCAGCTCACCGATATGGGCCTCACGAAACAGCCTCTGGTGCTCCCAGCAGTAGTCTTCACGCTCCTGTTCAGGCGTACCGGGTACGGCGCACTGGGCCGCAGGTGGTTCAGCGACTTCTGCCAATTGCAGCGCAACCTGCATCTCGACCCGTAGATGCTTGCCGCCATGCTGGCAGTCGGCCTTGGCCAGATGGATTTGTTGCATGAAGTAGTAGCGGTCTGCTGCGCTGTGCAGCACCTGTGAGCACTTGGCGGCGCTCCATTGCAGCTCGGCGTACGCCACATGCAACATGGCGTCTTTGGCGAAAATCAGCTCGGGTTCGCCAACCGGTGTCTGGCGCAGATCCTGAGTGACTTCGCCACCCCGCCACAGACATTCCTCCAATAGCCCGTCGGCAAGGCGGTATTCATGCAGCAGGCGGCTGCTTTCTTCAATGATGTACAGGTAGCCGTCGCGGACCAGGCGCAGACCCAGCGGCCTTTTGAGGTTTCGATAACGCTCGCCGTCGGGTTTGCTGTGCAGGCGCTCCACTCGCCCGTAACGAAGCGGGATCAGTTGCACCTTGTCCCCCGTCAGCGGGCAGGCACTGACGTTGTTCATCACGTCCAGATGACTTTTTGCCCGCGCCTCCCAGTAGGCTTTTTCCAGCGGGCTCAAGGTGGTTTTGCGACTCATGAGAGGGCTCCAGTACGCGCTCGTTCCACCACCAGGGCGTTGGCCTGCTGAATACGTTGGGAGTGAGTCAATGACGACACGTTGAGCACCAGTTGGCGGATATCGGCATGAGCTTCGGGTGGCTGGCGGTCGAGAAACTGGCTGACGTTGGCGTAATGAAACAGATCAATCTCGGTGCTGAAGCCCATTTCGCAGGCTTGCCGGGCAAGCCTGTACAAGTGCTGGTAGCGGTGCGCCAGGCTGGCGTCGGGCAAATAGTCGGGAAAGAACCGGTGCATGTGCTGCTCCAGTTCGACGACCTTGATGCGCAGGTCGGCGTCACCCAAGGCCTGGGTCTGGGCCGGGTTGAGGCAGTACAAGGCAGCGTTATGATCAGGTGCCGCGCAGCCCTCACGGACGTGGCGTATCCAGCGCTGATCGATGACGTCGACGGCGTACAACTGGTCGATTGGGCCGAACAGGCGGTTATCCGTGTGCCGGGGATACAGGCCAAACAGGGCGTTGGCGACGAGCGGGTCAGAGATATTCAGATAGGTCGGCTTACGTCCAGGCTCATCGACAAACAGCAGCCAGCGCAGATGCTGGAGCAGGGCGTCTGTCGTTGCCTGGCTGAACAGCAGTAAGCCCCACTCTTTGCCTGCCTGTTCGAGAAACAACTGATAGACCGGATCATGGCTGTCTGTAATCGCCGCCAGGTAGGGGGACTTGTCTACCAGGTCCTTGAAGCGGGTCATCAGAAACACCGGATGCGCATCAATATCGCCCCGACACTGGTAAAGCGTTTTGGCCAGTTGTGGGACGTTGACTGCGTTGAACAGCACAAAGGCGTTACAGCTTGACCAGGGAAGATTGGCGGGGCCGGATTCGAGTTCGGACATGGGCGCGGCTTCAAAAAATGCGAGAAGCGCGATAGTCGTCAGGGATGCGCAGGCGGGCAATGGGCTGTAGGTGCTTTAGGAATAGCCCTACAGTATTTGCAGAAAGGTCGCAGCCTGACGCGGCCAGTAAGCGTGTTCACAAACAAAAATGCCGGTCAGCGAACTGACCGGCATTGGATGACGCACCTTGCAACGTGATCAGAATTCGTGATCGGCGTTATCCGGGTTCAGGTCGGTGATGCCCAGCTTGCCAGCGGCTTGCTCGATGGCACCGGTCTGTTTGACCAAGGCTGCGATGGCGTCACGCACCACCTGGTTGCCTTCGGTGTTGCCGGCAGCGATCAACTGGTCGAAATGCTCGCCCTTGTTCGCGCGGTCAACCAGGACCTGCAGTTTGGCCTGGGTGCTGTCCAGGTCGGCGCGCAGGGTGGTGTCGGTGGCTGCATCGGCCTTGGCGACCAGCGACGACAGGCTCGGGCCGCTGATCTTGGTGCCGTCGGTACGGGTGTATTCGCCCAGGTAGACGTTACGGATACCCAGACCATTGTAGTAATGCGAGTTGTGGGTGTTGTCGCTGAAGCAGTCGTGCTCGTCTTCGCTGGAGTTGGCTTCCAGCGCGACTTTCATGCGCTCGCCGGCCAGTTCGCCGAGCGACAGGCTGCCCATGCCGAACAGGATCTTGCGCAGACCGTTTTCGCCGGACTCGCCTTCCAGGGTTGCACGGTAGTTGTCAGCAGCGCCCGGCTTCCAGTTGTTGACCATCTCTTCGAGGTCGGTTACCAGCAGCTCGGTCACCGCCTTCAGGTAGGCGCGGCGACGCTCATTGTGGCCGCCGGTGGCGCCAGCGCCTTCGAGGTAATCAGTGGCCGGACGCTCACCGGCACCAGGGCCGTTACCGTGCAGATCCTGACCCCACAGAAGGAATTCGATGGCATGGTAGCCGGTGGCAACGTTGGCCTCCGAACCGCCCAGTTCATTGAGGCTGGCCAGCGTCTCGGCAGTGATTTCCTTGACGTCTACCTTGTCTTCGCCTACCTGAATCTCGGTATTGGCGATGATGTTGGCGGTGGCGCCCGGGTTGCCCAGCGCGTGCTGGTAATCCTTGGCGACGTAGTCGATCAGGCCTTCGTCCAGCGGCCAGGCGTTAACCTGACCCTCCCAGTCATCAATGATGGTGTTGCCGAAGCGGAACACTTCGCTCTGCATGTAAGGCACCCGCGCAGCCAGCCACGCATCGCGAGCGGCCTTGAGGGTCTTGTCGTTCGGGGTGGCGAGGAATTCGTCGATGGCCGTCTGCAGCTTCTTGGCACCGGCTTCGGCGTCGCTGAACACCGCATAAACGATACCGGCGTAGTTGGCGACTACGGCTTTGGCAGCGGTTTCGTCCAGTTGCGAGGCAGAAGCGGCTGCCGGCGCGGCAGCAGGAGCCGCTGCGGCCGGTGCAGTGGCTGGAGCGGGGCTGGCGGCTGGCGCTGCTGCTTTGTCCTTGCCTTCGCCGCAACCGGCGAGAGAGATAGCGATGGCCAGCAGACTGGCATAAGCCAGGGGCGTACGAATCATGACGAAATCCTGCGTCTGGGAAAGGGGGGAGGGCGCCGGGCGCCCTGAAAACTGCGACATGATGCGAAAGATTTGCATTCGGTGTAAAGGCATAACGCCGGTAAACATTCGTGTTGGTCGCAAACGGATGTAACTAATGTTTACAGGATGGCGGGATACAGTGTGCCAGAGGTGTCTATCAGCGGGACTCAGAACGCTGGCGCACTGCTGCGTCTGGCCTGCTTCAGATAAGCCAGCAACTCACGACTCGGCAGCGGCTTGCTGTAGTAGTAGCCCTGGCCTTCATGGCAACCCTCGGAGATGACGTAAGCTTCCTGCTCGGCGGTTTCCACCCCCTCGGCGATGACCTGCATGCCCAGGCTCTTGCCCAGCTGGATGATGGCGCGCACGATGGTCGCATCATCATCGTCATCGATCAGGTCTTGCACGAAGCTCTTGTCGATCTTGATCTTGTCCAGCGGCAGGCTCTTGAGGTAACTCAGTGATGAGTAACCGGTGCCGAAATCGTCGATGGCAATCAGGGCGCCGGAGCGGCGCAGGCTTAGCAGGTGTTGTGCGGCAGTGTTGATGTCTTCCATCAGGCCGGTTTCGGTGACCTCCAGCTCCAGGCTGCGTGGCGGCAGGCGGTAGATTTGCAGCAGGTTGTTGACCACCCGCGGCAGCTCGCTGTGGTGCAACTGTACGGTCGACAGATTGACTGCCATGCGCAGTTCGCAGAAGCCTTGATCGTGCCATTCACGCAACTGACGGCAGGCCTGGTCGAGCACCCATTCACCGATGGCGATGATCGTGCCGTTCTGTTCCGCCAGCGGAATGAACACATCAGGCGGGACCATGCCGTGTTCCGGGTGCTGCCAGCGGATCAGGGCTTCAACGCCCATGATCGAATGATCGCGATAGCTGACCTGTGGCTGATAGACCAGATACAGCTGATTGCGCGGCAAGGCTTCGCGCAGGTCTTTTTCCAGTTCGCGGCGACGGCGCATTTCGCTGTCGACACTGGCGATATAGAACTGATAGCGGTTGCGCGAGCGGGTCTTGGCGAGGGTCATGGTCTGTTCGGCTTTTTGCAGCAGCTTTTCAGTGCTGTCGCCATCCTCTGGATAGAGGGTGATGCCGATGGTGGCGCG
This sequence comes from Pseudomonas sp. StFLB209, assembly GCF_000829415.1. Classification (NCBI taxonomy): domain Bacteria; kingdom Pseudomonadati; phylum Pseudomonadota; class Gammaproteobacteria; order Pseudomonadales; family Pseudomonadaceae; genus Pseudomonas; species Pseudomonas sp. StFLB209. The sequence continues at coordinate 3,301,221 of NZ_AP014637.1, forward strand.
CAGGCGGATTTCCTGCTGTTCCAGCGCAAAGGGAGCTTCCAGGCCATCGAGAATGTTCTGGGCCAGCTCGGCGGCCTCATAGGGCTGTTCAATATCCGCCTGGACCAGTGCGAACTGGTCGCCGCCCAGCCTGGCCAGTGCCCCCAGCCGACCGCTGTGGGTCCGCAGACGATCAGCCAGGGCCAGCAGTAACTGGTCGCCAGCCTGATAGCTGAATTGCTCGTTGATACCCTTGAAGTCATCCAGGCCGACACAGAGCACCGCCACGCGGTGCTGCTGGCGGCCGGCGGCGTCCAGGATCTGATCCAGTTGCTGCTGCAATTGCAGGCGGTTGGGCAGCCCGGTGAGAAAGTCGTACTGGGCCATGCGTTGCAGGCTGTTTTCCGCCTCATGGCGCAGATGAGTATTGCGCTCTATGGAGGCCAGCAACTGGTTGGCGGTATTGATCCACAGGCCCAGCTCGTTTCTTTCGTGGCCTTTTAATTGAGGAAGCTGATGTTCGCTTGGCCGGTCAGGGTTGATCTCGGTCAGTGCCTCGATAATCTTCGATAGCGGTTTGGTGAGCATCCAGTGATAGACCAGATACAGCACCAACCCCATGGCCAGTGCGCGCAACGTCCCGGAGAGGAAGATGATCAAGGCGCTGGTCAGGAAGCTTTCACCATAGTGGGCGGTGTCAAGGGTGATGCGCAGGTCGCCGTAGTATTCACTGTACGGTGCACGGCCGGTCAGTTGGGTGGTGAAGCTGCGTTCCTGGCCAAGAATCAGGTCAGTCAGCCAACGGCTGGACGAACTTTTGAGGGGGCGTTCCTTTTCGGCCAGCAAGGTCTCGTTGGGGTGGCCGATTGAGGCCTGGCGCACCGAAGCGTCCTGAAACAGACCTTCAATGACCTGCATGCCCATTTCCCGGTCCAGGCTGTACACCGCTTGGGTCGACGGGTCGCGAAACATATCAAGGATGCGTTCGGCATCGGCGGCGACCGTCTGCCGCGTCTTGTAGGCATCGAAGACAATCTGGGCGCAACTCAACACAACGCCTACCAGCAGCGCTGAAAGCAGTACGACGCGCAAGAGCTTCACTGACAGGCTGTGTTTGAGTTCCAGCTTCAAGTGGTCATTCCTTAATCCGTTTCGGGAACCTAGCGTTCTTCGATAACCATTCGAACTGCCTGTGGTTCAAGGAGCGACTCATCAGGCTCGCCCACTCGCGACGTATGCCGACCGGTTTGCGGGAGTCGGGCATATCACTGTGTCGGACACACAGGTATGGAACTTGAGCGGGAACCAGCAAAATACAAAAAGTGACATTACTACGCTATCGCTTTCTGATGAGCTAAAAAGTGTGCCTCTATTCTAGTCTGTGACGGGCTGCTCAATCTTTTTCCCGTTTTTTTCATAACCCGCCTGCCAGAGCGTCCGGCGGTCACCGGTGTGCGCCAAGGCGCAAAAAAGGGTGCCAAAATGCAGACAACAAAAAACCCGGACGCGCCGGGTTTTTTGTTGGGGGAGCGGGGAATCAGGCAGCGTACTGCTGAGCCACGAAGTCCCAGTTGACCAGGTTCCAGAACGCTTCAACGTACTTTGGACGCAGGTTGCGGTAGTCAATGTAGTAAGCGTGTTCCCAGACGTCGCAGGTCAGCAGCGGGGTGTCGCCGTTGGTCAGCGGGTTGCCGGCACCGATGGTGCTGGCCAGCGCCAGGCTGCCGTCGGCTTTCTTGACCAGCCAGCCCCAGCCGGAACCGAAGGTGCCGATGGTGACCTTGCTGAACTCTTCCTTGAATTTTTCGAAAGAGCCGAACGAGCTGTTGATGGCATCGGCCAGTGCGCCGGTAGGCTCGCCGCCGCCATTTGGCGACAGGCATTCCCAGTAGAAAGTGTGGTTCCAGACCTGGGCCGCGTTGTTGAAGATACCGCCCGAAGAAGTCTTGATGATTTCTTCCAGGGTCTTGCCTTCGAACTCGGTACCAGGGACCAGGTTGTTCAGGTTCACGACGTAGGTGTTGTGGTGCTTGTCGTGGTGAATTTCCAGGGTTTCAGCGGAAATGTGCGGCAGCAGTGCGTCTTTGGCATACGGCAGCGGCGGCAATTCAAAAGCCATGGTCTATCTCCTTTCAGGTCGAGTGCGTCAATCGCTGGGCCGCTCACGGTGCGGCCGTTCAACAACGTTGCGCCGGGAGTTTTCCACTCTTATGCGGCGCAGGTCCCGGATCATAGCACCGGGCCTGCGGCTTAACCACGTAACAACTGTATGGAATAGAGGTTCCGCTGCCGTATCCAACGCACCCTTTAATCGATTCAAACATTGCGTATCAGTTGTATGGCGACACTGAACATCATCACCGCGACCATCAGGTCGACCAGCCGCCAGGTCGTTGGGCGGGCCAGCCAGGGCGCCAGCCATGCAGCCCCGATCGCCAGTGCGGAAAACCACATCAGCGATGCGCTGGCAGCGCCGGCAACATAAGCCCCCGGCACACTCTGCTGGGCCCCTAGCGAGCCGATCAACAGTACGGTATCGAGATACACATGGGGGTTAAGCAGTGTCACGGCCAGCGCGCTGAGCAGCACTGCCCGCCGCGAGCGCGTCCCCTGACCGGCACCGTGCGCCAGGCTCTGTCGGGCGCAGGCGCGGCGCAAGGCTTGCAAACCATACCAGGTGAGAAACAACACCCCGCCCCAACGGGCGACGGTCAGCAGGGTGGGGTTCTGCATCAGTACGCTGGCCAGACCGAACACGCCGACGGCGACCAGCACCGCATCGCAGAAGATGCACAGCAATGCCACCGGCACATGGTGCTCACGGCGCAATCCCTGGGCCAGAACAAAGGCATTCTGGGTGCCGATCGCCATGATCAGGCCGAGGGCGACCAGCAGGCCGTTAAAATAGCTTTGCCACATGATGAGAGTGTCCAGATCCGGGTTTTGACTGGCGATTCTGCGCAGATTGCCTGTATAAGAAAAATCAATCATCGTCATCACTCATTAGGAAAAATGATGTTCGATTACAAACTTCTCGCGGCGCTGGCAGCAGTGGTCGAACAGGCCGGTTTCGAGCGCGCAGCGCAGGTGTTGGGGTTATCCCAGTCAGCTGTCTCACAACGCATCAAGCTGCTGGAGGCGCGGGTCGGTCAGCCGGTGCTGGTGCGCACTACGCCGCCGGGGCCAACCGATATAGGCCGGCGCCTGCTCAACCATGTCCAGCAGGTGCGCTTGCTGGAGCGCGACCTGCAAGGCCAGGTTCCCAGCCTGGATGAAGACGGCCTGCCCGAGCGGCTGCGTATCGCACTCAATGCCGATAGCCTGGCCACCTGGTGGGCGGCGGCGGTGGGTGAGTTCTGTATTGCCCATCGGTTGATGCTGGACCTGGTGGTCGAGGATCAGGAGGTGGGCCTCAAACGCATGCGCGCCGGCGAAGTGGCAGCCTGTGTGTGTGCCAGCGAGCGGCCGGTGGCCGGTGCCCGCAGCCTGCGGCTGGGTGCGATGCGCTACCTGGCGTTGGCCAGCCCGCGCTTTATCGCCCGGCATTTTCCCGATGGCGTCGAAGCGGCGAAGCTGATTCAGGCACCGGTGCTGGTGTTCGGCCCTGACGACACCTTGCAGCATCGCTATCTGGCCTCACTTGGTCTGCACGACAGTTTCGAGCATCATTTGTGCCCGTCCTCGGAAGGCTTCGTGCGTATGCTGGAGGCCGGACTGGGGTGGGGGCTGGTGCCTGATCTGCAAGTGGTCGAACAGTTGCGCGGCGGACAACTGGTGGATCTGTTGCCCGGGCACAGTATCGAAGTGCCGCTGTACTGGCATCACTGGCGCAATGGCGGCCAGTTTCTGAACCGGCTTACCGAGCATCTGGCCCGACAGTCTGGTCAGTGGCTGGTGCCGTGATGGCGTTATAGAGCGTCACTGCACCCTTGTTTGAGGTTTCTCTCCAGGTTTGGGTTGAAAGGATAGGTAGATGAAGATTCTGGTCACCGGCGCGGGCGGCTTCATTGGCGGGCGCTTTGCGCGGTTCGCTCTGGAGCAGGGGCTCGACGTACGGGTCACTGCCAGGCGCAGTGAGGCCGTTGAGCAACTGATCAGCCTGGGGGCCGAGTTCATGCCCGCTGATCTGGCTGATGCCGAGCGGGTCAGGGCGCTGTGCAAGGAGGTCGATAGCGTTGTGCATTGCGCCGGTGCGGTGGGCTTCTGGGGGCGGCGCCAGGCGTTCATGCAGGCCAACGTGCAATTGACCGAAAATGTGGTCGAAGCCTGCCTGAAAGAAAAAGTCCGGCGGCTGGTCCATCTGTCTTCGCCGTCGATCTGTTTTGATGGCCGCTCGCACCGCGGTCTCAAGGAAGATCAGGTGCCGCGGCGGTTTGCCAATGCCTATGCCGCCACCAAGTACCTGGCGGAGCAAAAGGTCTTCGGCGCCCAAGAGTTTGGTTTGCAGACCATCGCCCTGCGTCCCCGGCTGGTGACGGGCGCTGGCGATCACAGTATCTTTGCGCGACTGATAAAAATGCAGGCCAAGAACCGCCTGGCGATCGTCGGTAACGGTTTGAACGTGGCGGATTTCACCAGCATCGGCAACCTCAACCAGGCATTGCTGCGTTGCCTTGAAGTCGGCAATGCGGCCCTGGGGCAGGTCTACAACATCAGCAACGGTCAGCCGGTGCCGCTCTGGGATGCGATCAACTACGTCATGCGCCAGATGCAGTTACCGCAGGTCAGGCGCTACCGCTCTGTCGGACTGGCCAGCAGCATGGCGATGCTCAACGAGGCCGTGTGCCTGCTTTGGCCTGGCCAGCCGGAACCCACGATGTCACGTCTGGGGGTGCAGATGATGAGCAAGGATTTCACCCTGGATATCAGCCGTGCCCGGCATTATCTGGGTTATGACCCGCAGATCAGCTTGTGGTCGGCGCTCGATGAGTTCTGTGCCTGGTCAAAGGCGGGGCATCTGTATCAAGGCTATTAACCGTAGCGCCGTATTCGGGCATTTATACTGCCTCGGGCTGGACCACTTTAAGGATTGAGTATGCGTAACGATCCACACGACGACATCGATGACATCCCCAGCCTGAGTGCCAGGGATGATGACGATGACGACTTCGTAACGGCCAAAGGCGCCCGTGAGCGCACCACGGTGTATTCCCGCGACACGCCAGTGGTCAAGGTCAGGCCCGCCAGCACCGGTGCGCTTTGGGCGCTGATCGGCGCGCTGGTAATTGCTTTTTGTGGCCTGGGTTGGTGGAGCTTTCAGCAGATTTCGCTGATGGAGCAGCAACTGGTGGCAACCCAGGAGAGCTTTGCCAGGATCAGCGAAGACGCGGCAGGCCGCCTGCAGGACATCTCCGGCAAGATAGTGGCCACCGAAGCGCTGAGCAGCGATGGCGAAGTCCTCAAGCAGCGTCTGGGCCTGCTGGAAGCGCAACTGCAAGACCAGGAAAAACAGCGCGAAAGCACCGAGGGCCAGCAGGGCAGCCTGGACAAGCGCCTTGAGCAGCTAGGTGGCCAGGCGACCCAGCAGCAGAGCGAACTGAGCCAGCTGCAGGAGCAGCTCAAGACGTTGCTGGCCGAACTTAACGCGTTCAAAACGGCCCTGCCTGAACAGCTCAAGGCGGCGCAGGGCGAGCAGGGTAAGTTCGATACCCAGCTCAAGGCGCTGGCTGCCGACGTTGCAGCGTTGAAGAAGCAGGGCAGTTCCACGGCTGCCATCGAGCGTCTGGAGCAGGAACTGCTGGTGCTCAAGAGCGAGCAGGAGAACCGTCCGGCGCCGAGCGCTGGCAATGGTCCGAATAACGCCGAGTTCGATGCGTTCCGCACCCAGGTCACCCGTAACATCAATGCCTTGACCAGCCAGTTGCAGAACCTGTCGCAGCGCATCGGGTCCGGGCAGTGATGGGCCCGCAGGCGTTGATCTGGTTGCGGTAGTTGGCGGTGCGTTACATATGTAGCGCACCGTGTCAGACAGGGTGTTTTATCGTGCGGCCATCCTCAACCAGATGGAGTTTCACCATATGCGCGAGAAGCCTCGGGGTTTAGCCCGAGGTCGAGAGCGCGGACGCCGCAGGCGTCCTGGTTGGGAGTCTGCTGTTGTTCGATGTATTGGCGCAGGATTTCAATCGGCGCACTGCCGCAGCTAGAAGCGAAGCAGGATGGCGGCCAGAGGACACCCCTTCGCTTGAGCCAGGGGTGGAAATCCCCCAACTGCTTACGCAGCAGTCTGGATGATACCCTCTGAGTGAAGCCACCCGATTCGACAACGCCACCCATAGCTTGAAAGACCAAACCATAATTCATGCCATGAACCACACCAAGACCCTCAAGCTCCGAATCAAAGACAAGCACGCGAAAACGCTGCTTGCGATGGCGCGTGAGGTCAATCTGGTGTGGAACTACTGCAATGAAACGAGTCATCGCGCCATCCGGGAACGCCACCAGTGGCTCTCCGGTTTTGACCTGCAAAAGATGACCAATGGATTAAGCAAATGCGACGGCGTGCAGATCGGCTCGCCAACCGTGCAGCAGGTTTGCGAGGACTACGCCAAGGCCCGTAAGCAGTTCAAGCGTTCCAGGCTCAATTGGCGGGTGTCCAGCAGGAGCAGCTCCAAATACAGCCTGGGCTGGATTCCATTCAAGGCTCGTGCCTTGCAATACAAGAACGGTCAGATTCAGTTCGCCGGGTTCAGGTTTGGCCTGTGGGACAGCTACGGTTTAAGCCAGTACGCCCTGCGGGCCGGAAGTTTCAGTGAAGATTCCAGGGGGCGCTGGTATCTCAATATCTGCGTGCAGGTTGAGAGCAAGCCGTGCAGCGGCATTGCCGCAGTTGGCATCGACCTGGGCCTTAAAGCGGCGGCGACAACGTCTGAGGGCCAAGTGCTGATAGGGCGCCAATATTGCACCCTGGAGCAGAAGCTGGGCATCGCTCAGCGTGCTGGCAAGAGGGCACGTGTTCGCGCCCTCCATGCCAGGATCAGGAACCGGCGCAAGGATGCGCAACACAAGTTCTCAACCGCCCTGGTTGAGCGCTGCGCCGCCATTTTCGTTGGCGATGTAGCCAGCGCAAAACTCGTAAAGACTCAAATGGCCAAATCCACGCTTGATGCAGGATGGGGCCAACTCAAGACAATGCTGGAGCAGAAATGCCAACGGGCAGGCGTTGTTTTTGAGGTTGTAGCCGAGCGCTATACCACCCAGACCTGCTCGTGCTGTGGAAGCATTTCCACCAGCAGTCCGAAAGGTAGAGCCGGTTTGCGAATAAGAGAGTGGACTTGCGTGTGCTGCGGTACAGCCCACGACCGCGATGTAAACGCGGCCCGGAACATTCTTGCGGCGGGGCATCGCCGTCTAGCGGTAGGAATCCCCGCTCTTTAGGGCGGGGAGGATGTCAAGATGAAAGGACCCAGTGCAATCAGCAGCCTCAATAAAAGCCTCGCCCCGCGCGTTCCTCCTGGCAAACCCAAACCGCCCGTTTCTACGAAACCTGCGCTGCCCAGGCCGCCGCTGCCAGGGGGCAGGCCAACCCCTGGCACTCAGCGTCCTGGGAGCCAGACGCCAGGTTCCGCCACTGCCGGTACCCGCCTTGTCATCCCGCCAAAACCGCAAAACAGCGCACCGGTGCCTGCACCGCGCAAGGCACCACCCCGCTCGATCACCACACCGGGCATGCTGCCCATGGTCAGCGGTACGCCGCGTAACCGGCTCGATGCCTCGACGCTGCCTGAATTGCCTGCCCGCCCGGCGCCGCTGGAAAACGTTCTGAACGTTACTGGTATCCTGGCCAATTTGGCGACAGTGGCCGGTGTGTTGTATCCGGTTGGCAGTGTCTTTCCTGATCGCGACACCGTGGTGTTACCCGATGGTGTCGTCATCGACAAACAGGCCCAGGCCGCCACCCACCCCAATGGTGCGGTGCAATATGCCGACGGCACCATCCTGCACCCCGACGGGATCAAGCAGTACCCCAATGGTGATATCGAAAATCCGGACGGTTCCTGGCGCAAGCAGGACGGGCCGATCTTTTACCCGGATGCCAATGGCCAGGAGCGCTGGCTGTACCCGGACGGCACCGTGACCGATACCGAGGGCAATGAGCTGGGGGTGATCGACCCTACCCAGGTGGCAGCCCTGTTCGAGGCTGTCGTGTGATCAAAGGCGCGGGTAGTCGATATAGCCAACCGGCCCTTTACCGTAGAACGTTTGCGGGTTGGCCTGGTTTAGCGGGGCATCCTGCGCCAGCCGCTCGGTCAGGTCCGGGTTGGCGATAAACGGCACACCAAAGGCCACGGCATCCGCCTTGCCGCTTTCGAGCCAGGCGGTGGCGCTGGCTTTGGTGAATTTCTCATTGGCGATGTACACCCCGCCAAAATCCTTTTTCAGGCGCGGCCCCAGGCTGTCGGCAGCTTCGTGCTCGCGCGAGCAGATAAAGGCGATGCCGCGCTTGCCCAGTTCTTTCGCCACATAGCTGAAGGTTTCGGTCAGGTTGTCATCGCCCATGTCGTGAGCATCGGCACGCGGTGCCAGATGCACACCGACCCGGCCTGCGCCCCAGACTTCGATCAGCGCATCGGTGACTTCCAGCAGCAGGCGTGCACGATTTTCCAGCGAACCGCCGTAGCGATCAGTGCGCAGGTTGGTGCTGGTTTGCAGGAACTGGTCGATCAGGTAACCGTTGGCGGCATGCAGTTCGACACCGTCAAAGCCTGCGGCCTTGGCGTTCTCTGCACCACTGCGATAGGCGTCGATGATGTCGCCGATTTCGGCCAGTTCCAGGGCGCGCGGTGTCGGGTAGTCTGCCTGCGGGCGTAACAGGCTCACATGGCCGGCTGGCTGAACCGCGCTGGGCGCCACCGGGGCTTCACCATTCAGATAAGAGGGGTGCGAGATGCGCCCGACATGCCACAACTGCACCACGATACGGCCACCGGCGCCGTGCACCGCTTTGGTGATATTGCTCCAGCCGCGCACCTGGTCGCTGGACCAGATGCCGGGGGTGTCAGGGTAGCCCACGCCCATCGGCGTTACGGAAGTGGCTTCGCTGATGATCAGGCCCGCCGAGGCCCGCTGCACGTAATACTCGGCCATCATTGCATTGGGTACCCGGCCTTCGTCGGCGCGGCAACGGGTCAATGGGGCCATGATGATGCGGTTGGGCAGTTGCAGCTCGCCCACGGTGATCGGGTCAAAGAGTGTAGTCATGCACGAAACCCTCTAATGGTTAATCTGTTGGTTTTTCAAAACACGCTGTTCAGCACGGGTTGTCGAGCTCTTGAACCAACGCGGCAATGAACGCCTGGATGGTGTCTTCATTGCGTTTGAAGAAATGCCACTGGCCGGCCTTTTTGCTGATGATCAGGCCGGCGCGTTGCAAGGTGGCAAGGTGCGCAGACACGGTCGATTGCGAAAGCCCGGTGCGCTGATCGATTTGCCCGGCGCATACGCCATGCTCATGGCAATGTTGCTGGGACGGAAAAAACGCCTCGGGGGTCTTGAGCCACACGAGAATGTCGCGGCGGACCGGGTGGGCCAGGGCTTTGATGATTTCGTCGAGGTCGATGTTCAGGGTCATTTTGAGAGTGCTGCGGTGCGTCTCGGTAGCGAGAACCATATATCGTTGTATCGCGATGTACAAATATCCAGAGTGACTAAGTACGGCATAAATCGGTATATCGGGTTATGACGATATAGAGGTGACCCTGGCGCTAAACCGGCGTAGGCTTGCAGCCATGAACTACCTCGCACATCTTCATGTTGGCGGTCAGCGTCCAGCGCAACTGCTTGGCAGCCTGTACGGTGATTTCGTCAAAGGAACCCTGGCCGGGCGTTTTGCTCCGGAGCTGGAGGCTTCGATTCGCCTGCATCGACGCATCGATGTCTTTACTGACCAGCACCCTTTGATCAAGGCAGCATTGGCCCGGTTCACTGAAGGCAATCGGCGCTATGCCGGGATCGCGCTGGATGTGTTCTTCGACCATTGCCTGGCCCGCGATTGGGCTCAGTATGCCGATGAGTCGCTGGATGACTTTACCGGCAAGGTCTATGGTTTGTTGGCTGCCGAGCCCGACTTGCCAGAGCGGCTGGCGTTGGTGGCACCGCGCATGGCGGCGCAGGACTGGTTGGGGTCATACCGCGATTATGAGGTCGTTGAGGCGGCCTTGAGTGGCATCGCCCGGCGCCTGTCGCGGCCTGCGGGCCTTTACGAAGCCATGCGTGAGTTGCCTGGCTTGTACCGGCCCTTGAGCGCCGACTTCAAGACCTTCTACCCATACTTGCAGGCATTTGCTCAGGCCGCTTTGGCCGACGAGGCGGCGACGGTGACGTCTTCGCTGGTCGTACCGAACAGCGCGTGCTGAACCGCCTGTTGCGCCTGGTAGGCCAGGGCGGCACGTTCCTGGCCGCTACTGGCAATCGGCTTGAGCAGGTGAATATGCACGTCGCTCTGTGGGTTGGCGAACAGGCGGCGGATGTGTGACAGCAGGTCATCATCACCGATAAACGGCGCAATCGGATCGGGTTGGCCATCGCGGCGGTATTCAATGGCCACCGGCTGCAGAGCCACTTCAGCTTCTATGGCACTGGCCAGCAAACGACCATGGAAGGTGCGCAAGGCGCGGCCATCGGTGGTGGTGCCCTCCGGGAAAATCATCAGCGGGCTGCCTTGTTGCAGCAAGCCGCTCATCTGGCGTTGCACCAGGCGGCTGTCACCGGCGCCGCGGCGGATGAACAGGGTGCCGGCCTTGAGCGCCAGCCAGCCGGCGATGGGCCAGGTGCGTACCTCGGCCTTGGACAGAAACGACAGCGGGGTCAGTTGGCCCAGCAGTGGAATATCGGTCCATGACACGTGATTGCAGACCCACAGCATCGGCTCGCGGGGCAACTCACCGTGTACCGTCACGCGAAACGGCAGGGCGTTGCTCAGACGTGCCATGAACCAGCGGCTGCAGTTCTGCCGCAGACGCATGGAGCCGCCGAGCCTGAGGCGTTCGAGTGTCGCCACCAGCGTTGCCAGCAGCAGGCCGGCCCCGATCACCAGCAACACACGGGCCACGCGCGCAAGGCTGCGCAGCCGGCTCATTACACGGCCGCCTTGAAATGGCGGGCGTAGCGCGGGCAGAGCTCATCGCGCTTGAGCAGGATGAACACGTCGGCCACCTGGAAATCCTGATCCCAGCATGGCTCGCCGCAGATCTTCGCGCCCAGCCGCATATAGGCCTTGAGCAAGGGCGGCATTTCGCAGATCACGTTGCCAGGTACATCCATGCTCGGCAGCGGGGTCTTGGGTTCGGCGCGCAGGTGTTCGGTGCACAGGTAGCGCTCGCGCAGCCGCTGCATGATCGCGTGGGCCTGTACGCCGCCGTCCTGCATCGGGATGCTGGCACACCCCATCAGGTAGCTGTAGCCGCCTTCGTTGAGCACTTCGGCCAGTTCGCTCCACAGCACGGCAATAGTGCCGCCGTTGCGGTAGGCCGGGTCGACACAGGTGCGCCCCAGTTCCAGGATCGGGCCTTGCAGATGGGCCAGGCCATGCAGGCTGAATTCTTCTTCGCTGTAGAAGCGTCCCAGCGTGCTGGCGGCTTTGTGATCCAGCAGGCGGGTGGTGGCCACCAGGCGCCCGGTGTTCAAGTCGCGTACGCCGATGTGCATGCAGTGGACATCATAGTCATCGACGTCCAGGCCCTGTTCAGCGCCTTTGAGCCGGGCGTTGAACTCTTCGCTGAATACGCTGAAGCGCAGTGCCTGGGCTTCGAGCAGGGCGCGTGGCCCGGCCAGGCGTTCGGCCTGCAGACGACGTTCGGAACTGTTGTCACGGATGCGGGCAATCTGGGTCATGCGAACTCTCCGGGAGCCAGCCATGCAAGGGGCCGGTCGACTGATTTGTCCAAGCGCATTGCTGTACTTGCAGGCTAGGGAGGTGCCGTGTCATGCCCGTGAAGATTTGGTGATGCTTGTGTTACGGCGCATTTCCTTGTCTTGACGAATCGGTTTTGTCATCAAAAGTTGCTAACGTCGCGCAAACCTCCAGTGGAACATTCCCTCATGGCAGCTCGCCTGGTCAGGCTCGGCCTGCTTCTTGTCTTGAATGTCGCCTGCGCCTTCAGCCATGCCGAGCAGTGGCCAGATGCGCAGTGGAGCCGCGCGCCTGTGGTGGCAACGCCGGCCCTTGGGGGGCTTGAAAGCTACGCGTTCCCTGCACGTGACGAGGTTGAGCGCAAAGGCGTGCGCAGCGATGCCTTGCTGGTCATCCGTGACGGGCAGATCGTCTACGAACGTTATGCCGGGGTGACCGGCGTGAACACACCACACCTGACCTGGTCGGTGAGCAAGAGCGTGCTGGCCACCTTGCTGGGCGTGGCATTCGGTGAAGGCCGGTTGCGCTTGCAGGACCCTGTCGCAAGATTTTATCCGCCGTTCAAGGCGCACCCGGATGTCACCCTGGCCGACCTGCTGCATTGGTCATCGGGACTCGACTGGCAGGAAGACTACGAGTACGCGCCGCTCAACTCTTCGGTGGTGGCGATGCTCTACACCCGTGGCCGGCAAGACATGGCCGGTTTTACCGCCAGCCATGCCAAGGCCTGGGCGCCAGGTACTGCATGGCGCTACTCCAGTGGTGACAGCAATGTGCTGGCGGCAGCATTGAAGGGCATGGTCGGCGAGCAGGCTTACCCCGACTACCCGTGGACGGCGCTGTTCGAGCCGCTGGGCATTAGCAGTGCGGTGTGGGAGCGCGATGCCAGCGGCACCTTTGTCGGTTCGTCCTACCTGTACATGACCGCCCGCGACCTGGCCCGGATCGGCTTGCTGATGCAGCGGTCCGGGCGCTGGCAGCAGCGACAGTTGGTGCCTCAGGCCTGGGTCGATTTTGTCCTGGCGCCCTTCGCCGGTCATAACGCCGAGGCGGGCAGCGAAGTCATTGGCGGGCATTGGTGGCTCAACCGCACCGCGTCCGGTGCTGCCGGGCCGTGGCCACAGGCACCGGCTGATACCTTTGCCGCGCTGGGGCATTGGGGGCAGGCCTTGTATGTGATCCCCAGTGCCGGGCTGGTAGTGGTGCGTTATGGCGACGACCGGGACGGCAGCTATCAGCACGCTGAACTCTTGAACCATGTACTGGCCGCGTTTGGCCCGCAGGCCCGCCCATGAGCCGTCAGAAAAACCTGATCCGCCGCCATCCGTTATTGAGCATGGTGCTGCCGGTGCTGATCGTGCTGGCGGTCTGGGCATGGCAGCATCGGGTCGCGCTACAGGTGTTTCCCGACATCATCAGTGCCTACACTGCCAAGGAGTACTGTTCGTGCCGCTATGTCACGGGCAACCCTGCCCAATACTGTCGCAGCTATGTGAAACAGTACCTGCCCGCCACCTTGCAGGAAGATCAGGCAACCCGTACCGTGACCGCCAGTGGCCTGGGGCGTAGCAGTCGGGCCATGTGGCTGGGGCAGCGACAGGGCTGTCGTCTGCTGTAGTTCTGGTAGCGAACCGGGCGGTTTGCCTGTGGTCTGACAGGCACAGACAAGCCACCTCAATGTGGCTGTCACTGCCTTTCTTTGCGGAGTCTGCATGCTCGAACGCCTTTGTCTTTTGCCCGCCCAGGCCAACGGGTATCCAGACAATGAATCCTTACGGTTGCCATTTACCGCAGGCCTCGATGCGCCGCGTTTCACGATGCCGGTGGGCGCCATGCTGATGTTCGCGGCGCACTGAGCATGGGCGGTGCGATTTTTCCGTGGCGCAAGGACAATCAGTTCGAACTGCTGATCGACGGTCCGGTATTTTTCCCACGCATGCTGGCCGCCATCGACAGCGCTGTGCAGCAGGTCGATCTGGAGTTGTATCTGGTCGAGGCGGGCGCGTGTGCCGAAACCGTGGTGCAGGCGCTGACGGCTGCCGCGCAGCGTGGGGTTATCGTTCGTTGTCTGTTCGATGGCTATGGTGCCCAGGCGTTTGGTAACGACTTGCGCCAGCGTCTGGAGAGTGCCGGGGTTATCCTGCGCTTCTACAACCCGATACGCTGGCAGCGTGGTTTGCGTAACTTCTACCGTGATCACCGCAAATTGCTGTTGGTCGACAAGCGCTTGGCGGTAGTCGGTGGTACCGGGGTCACTGATGAGTTCTGGGAGCCGCACAAACCGGTCAGCCAGTGGCATGAGGTGATGGTGCAGGTTCAGGGGCCGCTGGTGATCGACTGGCAGGCGTTGTTCGACCGGCAGTTTCACGTCAACGAACGGCGCACCGCCTGGCGACCCGAGCAGAATTTCGGCCTCACCCATTTACCCAGAGTCCCGACATCCGGGCAGGGCTTGGGGCGGGTGGCCTATGCCGATGCCCGCCAGCACCGTGACATTGTTCAGTCACTGGTCCGCGCCCTGCACAGCGGCCAGCGCCGTATCTGGCTGGCGACGCCGTATTTTCTACCGACCTGGCGTGTGCGCCGGGCCTTGCGCAAGGCGGCGCTGCGTGGCGTGGATGTGCGCCTGCTGCTGACCGGGCCGCGCACTGATCATCCTTCGGTACGCTACGCAGGTCATCGTTACTACCCAAGACTGCTGCGCGCCGGGGTGAAAATCTTCGAGTACCAGCCGTGCTTCCTGCACCTGAAAATGGTGTTGATCGACGACTGGACCAGCATTGGCTCGTGCAACTTCGACCACTGGAACCTGCGCTTCAACCTGGAAGCCAACGTCGAAGCCATCGACCCGGTCCTCACCGCACAAGTCAGTGCCAGCTTCAGCGCCGACTTTGCCAACAGCACACAGGTCACCCTGGCTGACTGGAAATCCCGGCCATTGTGGCGGCGAGTCAAACAGCGGGTCTGGGGCTGGCTGGACCGGCTGGTGGTCAATTTGCTGGACAGACGTGGTTGAACCGAAGTTGCCTGATGAGTTATGCCGTTGCCATCGCCCACGTTTTTAGAGGTGGCGCAGGATCACTCCTGCACAGCATTGCCGCTGGCAGGTCAATCAATTGAGCCTTCTCCCTCTCGGCATTGCCGATGGCCACCAGTTCACCGATCAAGACACGCCTGACCATGCGCATTGTCCCGAGTGGTCTAGCTGATCGCTTTTGGCAGCAACACCACCAGTGTTGCCAGCACCATCCTGTTGCTCGGCCACGCCCGATAACCTGACGGACCTGACCAGAAGGGAGAAGGGCTTGTCATCCCTGACACTTTTCCAGCACTGCGGCGCCAGTGTGCGAGCTGCCACGGCGCAGGTCTACTGACAGAAATGACAGGCCCTGACGGGCGGGCATAAAAAAGCCCGGCCATTTCTGGCCGGGCTCTACTCTGACGCAGTGCTTACTGCACCTCTACCGCCAGGCTGTCGCTGATCTTTTTCTGCCAGATCGCGGGACCGGTGATGTGCACCGACTCACCCTTGCTGTCCACCGCAACGGTGACCGGCATGTCCTTGACCTCGAACTCGTAGATCGCTTCCATGCCCAGCTCGGCGAAGGCAACCACTTTCGATTTGCGAATCGCCTGGGCCACCAGGTAAGCCGCGCCGCCGACCGCCATCAGGTAAACCGCTTTGTGATCCTTGATCGCGTCGATGGCAGCAGGGCCGCGCTCGGACTTGCCGATCATGCCCAGCAGGCCGGTCTGCTCAAGGATCTGACGGGTGAATTTGTCCATCCGCGTTGCGGTGGTCGGGCCAGCCGGGCCTACCACTTCTTCACGAACCGGGTCGACCGGACCGACGTAGTAAATGAAGCGACCCTTGAGGTCCACCGGCAGGCTTTCGCCCTTGTTGAGCATCTCGACCATGCGCTTGTGCGCGGCATCGCGGCCGGTGAGCATCTTGCCGTTGAGCAGCACGGTTTCGCCTAGCTGCCAGCTCTGTACTTCTTCCGGGGTCAGTGTGTCGAGGTTCACGCGGCGGGCCGACGGACCGGCTTCCCAGACGATTTCCGGGTAGGCGTCCAGCGACGGGGCTTCCAGTTCGGCCGGGCCGGAACCGTCGAGCACGAAGTGCGCGTGACGGGTGGCGGCGCAGTTGGGGATCATGCACACCGGCAGGGAAGCGGCGTGGGTCGGGTAGTCCATGATCTTGACGTCGAGCACGGTGGTCAGGCCGCCCAGCCCCTGGGCACCGATGCCCAACTGGTTGACCTTCTCGAACAGCTCCAGGCGGATCTCTTCGATGCGGTTCTGCGGGCCGCGGGCCTTGAGCTCGTGGATGTCGATGGATTCCATCAACACTTCCTTGGCCATCACTGCCGCTTTCTCTGCGGTGCCGCCGATGCCGATACCCAGCATGCCCGGTGGGCACCAGCCAGCACCCATGGTGGGTACGGTTTTCAGGACCCAGTCAACGATCGAGTCGGATGGGTTGAGCATGGCCATCTTCGACTTGTTTTCCGAGCCGCCGCCTTTGGCTGCAACGTCCACCTCGACGGTATTACCCGGCACGATGGAGTAATGAATGACCGCCGGAGTGTTGTCCTTGGTATTTTTGCGGCTACCGGCCGGGTCGGCCAGGATCGAGGCGCGCAGGACGTTTTCCGGCAGGTTGTAGGCGCGGCGTACGCCTTCGTTGATCATGTCGTCGACGCTCAGCGTCGCGCCATCCCAGCGCACGTCCATGCCCACGCGCACAAACACGGTCACGATACCGGTGTCCTGGCAGATCGGCCGGTGGCCGGTGGCGCACATGCGCGAGTTGATCAGGATCTGGGCAATGGAGTCGCGCGCTGCCGGAGACTCTTCACGCAGATAGGCTTCATGCATCGCCTGGATGAAGTCCACGGGATGGTAGTAGGAAATGAACTGCAGGGCGTCGGCAACGCTCTGTATCAGGTCGTCTTGCTTGATCACGGTCATGCAGCGCGCTCCTCTTCAGGGTCGGGAACATTGATTACGCTAATCGGCGTGGCTCTGGCGGCAGGTTAGGGCCGGTCCAGCGCGTTCGGTCTCACGTCGTAGCGGGCGCAAAAGGCGCGGCAGTATAACCCGCCCGGCCAGCCAACCTGTACAATCGCCGATATTTTTACCGGTGGTGTCAGGAATTCTCGATGCCCAATCTGCGAGTTGGTGAGCGGCGCTGGCCGGTCGATGTTGCCAGTAACCTGCTCGATGCACTGCATCAGGCCGGGATTGCCATTCCTTATAGTTGCCGGGCAGGCAGTTGCCATGCCTGCCTGGTGCGCTGCCTTGAAGGCGAGCCGCTGGATGCGCGCCCCGAGGCGCTGGCCGCCGCCAAACGAGAGCAGGGCTGGCGCCTGGCTTGTCAGTGTCGGGTGGTTGCCGACCTTGCCGTGGAAGTCTTCGACCCCTTGAAAGACGGCATGCCGGCGCAGGTCATCGGCTGTGACTGGCTCAGCGCCAACCTGTTGCGTCTGCGTCTGGAACCGCAGCGTATGCAGCGCTATCGCGCGGGGCAGCATCAAGTGCTGTGGAGTGCCAACGGCATCGCTCGGCCGTACTCACTGGCCAGCCTGCCCGGCGAAGACCCCTTTCTCGAATTTCATATCGATTGCCGCCATCGCGGGGCTTTTTGTTCGGCTGCGCGCCAGTTGCAGCCTGGCGATCATCTGCGCCTGGGTGAGTTGCGCGGCGGCGCTTTGCACTATGACCTGGACTGGCAGGAGCGCCCCCTGTTGTTGCTGGCGGGTGGCAGTGGCCTTGGGCCGTTGTGGGGCGTGTTGCGCGAGTCCTTGCGTCAGCAGCATCAAGGCAGTATTCGGGTTATCCACCTGGCGCATGACAGCACCGAGCACTATCTGGCCGGCGATTTGCGCCAGCTTGAGCAGCAACATCCGCAACTGCAGGTGCGGCTGGTCACTGCGGTCGAGTTGCAGGCGGCGTTGGCTGAACTGCGTTTGTTGGCGCGTCAGGCCGTGGCGTTGGTCTGTGGCAGCGCCGTCAGTGCCGAGACCTTTGCCAAGAGTCTTTACCTGGCCGGGGTCGCACGTAACCGGGTGCTGACGGATGTGTTTCTGGGGGCGGGCGATACGGTGCGCTGAGCACATGAAAAAGCCCCGGTCGCTCACGCGCCGGGGCTTTTTTCTACAACGTGCAGCCGTCTCAGACCAGCGGGTCGCCAACGTGCAGGATCTTCATGCCGTTGGTGCCACCGATGGTGTGGTAGCTGTCGCCCTTGGTCAGGATGACCCAGTCGCCTTGCTCGACCAGCCCGCGCTTGAGCAGCTCGTCTACCGCAGCCTGGCTGACCTGGCCTGGCGGCAGCGAAGCCGGATCGAACGGGATGGTGTACACGCCGCGGAACATGGCCGCACGGGCCTGAGTATCGCGGTGCGGAGAGAAGGCGAAGATCGGTACCGACGAGCGAATCCGCGACATGATCAGCGGGGTGTAGCCGCTTTCGGTCAGGGCGATGATCGCTTTTACGCCAGGGAAATGGTTGGCGGTGTACATCGCGGCCAGCGCGATGCTCTCGTCGCAACGGGTGAAGCTTTCGCCGATACGGTGCTTGGAGCTCTTGCCGGTTGGGTGACGTTCAGCACCCAGGCAGATACGTGCCATGGCCTGGACGGCTTCGACCGGATAGGAGCCGGCGGCACTTTCTGCCGAGAGCATTACCGCGTCGGTGTAGTCGAGCACGGCGTTGGCCACGTCGGAGACTTCAGCGCGGGTCGGCATCGGGCTGGTGATCATCGACTCCATCATTTGCGTGGCGACGATCACAGCCTTGTTGTGGGTGCGCGCATGGGCAATGATTTTCTTCTGCACGCCAACCAGCTCGGCGTCGCCGATTTCAACGCCCAGGTCGCCACGGGCAACCATGACTGCATCGCTGGCGCGAATCAGTGCATCGAGGGTTTCATCGTTGGCAACAGCTTCGGCGCGCTCGATCTTGGCCACCAGCCAGGCAGTGCCGCCGGCTTCATCGCGCAGCTGACGAGCGTATTCCATGTCTGAGGCGTCACGCGGGAACGACACGGCCAGGTAGTCCAGGTCCATCTCGGCGGCCAGCTTGATGTCACGCTTGTCTTTGTCGGTCAGGGCCGGCGCAGTCAGGCCGCCACCGAGGCGGTTGATGCCTTTATGGTCCGAAAGCGGGCCGCCGACCTGTACGGTGCAGTGCAGATCAGTGGCGGTCTGGGTATCGACACGCATGACCACGCGGCCGTCGTCCAGCAGCAGTACGTCACCCACGCCACAGTCTTTGACCAGGTCCGGGTAGTCGATACCGACGATTTCCTGGTTACCATCGGTCAGCGGGTGAGCGGTGGAGAAAGTGAACTTGTCACCGACCTTGAGCTCGATACGCTTGTCGGTAAATTTGGCGATACGAATCTTCGGACCTTGCAGGTCGCCCAGCAGTGCGACGAAGCGGCCGTGTCTGGCAGCGATCTCGCGGATCAGCTTGGCGCGAGCCTTGTGCTCGTCCGGGGTGCCATGGGAGAAGTTGAGGCGGGCAACATCCAGACCCGAGAGGATCAGTTGCTCGATGACTTCCGGCGAGTTACTCGCAGGGCCCAGTGTGGCGACGATTTTGGTACGGCGAACGGTCATGCACAAACTCCTTGATTGAAGCGCAGCGAGAGGCTACTCCTCTCTGGACCTGTAGTCATTGTTCCTTTGCACTACCTTGCTGTCATCAGACAGGGCAATCGTCTGACAGCTGGTTGATCAGGCGGGCTGAAGAAATTTGCATTGCCGCCGATATCAGGCACAGAACAGGAGATGACCCATGCGTATCTTGATGATTATCGTGTTGCTGGCCGCCGTCAGTGGTTGTACCCGTTGGGCGATGAACTCCAACCTCAACAGTGCTTACCGCGCCTATGACCGTGGCGACTGCGACAGTGCGCTGTTGTCCTTGTCCAAGGTGGATCGACAAAGCCGGGCGCGCCGTTATGTGCAGCCTGAGGTGTCGATGCTGCGTGGCCAGTGTCTGGAAAAACAAAAACTGTATGTCGATGCCGCGCAGACCTATCTGTTCATCATCAACCAGTATCCGGGCAACGAATATGCGTTCCGTGCCAGGGCGCGGCTCGATACGCTGGCGCAACTGGGCCACTACCCGCAACGTGAGCCGGCGAAAACTTTTCCTGCTTCACGCTAGTTACACCCGATTGGATGATTGGTACTGTAATCGGGTGGATCTAAATATAAATTGCGCTAGTCTGTGTGTTAACGGAATGAAAGGGCTGAAAAGCCCTGCATCCAGGGATTTTCATGCAGCGGGCCGGGGCACTCGTGCAGCGTTTACAACGTCATCATGAATGCCACCCGTGGTCATTGAAGGGGCTGCCATGCTTAAGGACAGAAGAATAGAACGGCACGAGCTGCAGTATTTTCTCCAGGTGTTCAATCGGTATACCGATCGACCCATGGGGTGTCTGGGCAACGTCTCCGAAGATGGATTGATGCTCATCAGCGATTTGCCGATGCTGGTGGGCGGGCGCTTCGACCTGCGTCTGAAAGTGCCGTCGGGCAACGACGGCTTTCGAATGGTCGATGTCAGTGCGACGTGCCAGTGGTGTCACGAGGACGTGACGCCGGGTTGTTATGACTCGGGGTTTCATATCCAGGAAGCGCCGCAGGAGTACTTCGATCTGATGCACAGCCTGCAGCATTATTTCAGCTTCTATCCTCTGGAAGCTTCAGCCTGATCGACAGCAGGCATGGGAGTGCGGCGTTATAGAACGCCGCCTTTCTTCAATCCCAGATAGCGGTTTATCAAATGCGCGCCGAGTTCTTCGGGGCGTACATCGATCACGGGTATCCCTAGCGCTTCGAGACGCTCGTGCAGGCTATTGCGAGAGTTGAGAAAGTCGACCGCACCACAGTAGGCCAGCGCCTGATCGTAGCGCTCGACCTGTTCTTCACGCAGGCGGTCCAGCACACTTTCGCGCAGGCTGGCGATCAGCACCCGGTGACGTTGGCCCAGTTGCCGTACGGCGCACAGCAGTTGTTCATCATCTTCATCGCGCAGGTTGGTGACCAGAATCACCAGGGCACGGCGTTTCTGCCTGCTCAATAGCTGCTGTACAGCGGCGTTGTAGTCAGCGGGGCGCCGGGTACTCTGCAGGTCGAACAGCGCGTTGAGCAACAGGTTCAACTGGCGCTGGCCCTTGCCGGGCGGCAGGTGGCGTTGCTGTTCGCCGGCAAAGGTCGACAGGCCGACTGCGTCGCCATGGCGCAGGGCGATGTGGCTGAGGAGCAGGCAGGCATTGAGGCCGTGATCGAAGTGCGCCAGCTCATCGTCCTGGCTGCGCATGCGCCGTCCGCAATCGAGCATCAGCATGATCTGCTGATCGCGCTCGTCCTGATATTCGCGGGCTATCGGTGTGCGATGCCGGGCAGTGGCTTTCCAGTCGATCTGCCGCAGGCTGTCGCCTTCACGAAACTCCCGTAACTGATGAAATTCCTGGCCCAGGCCACGGCGTTGCAATTGACGCACACCGATCTGACTCAGCCAGTTTTCGATACCCTGCAGCGGTCCGTCATAGAGACGGGCAAAGTCGGGATAGACCTTGACGGGGTCAGGCAGGGCCAGGTAACGGCGGCTTTCCCAGAGCTGCAGCGGGCTGTGCAGGATCACCTCGCAGCGTTCGAAGTTGAAGCGCCCGCGTTGCAGTGGACGCAAGCGCCAGTTCAGGCGTGCCGTCTGCTGAGGGGGCAGGTTCAGGTTTTGTGGCAGGTGTTCAAATTCCAGCCCGTCCGGTACATGGTCGAAGATGCGCAGTTGCATGACTGTGCCGGCGTCGTGTTGCACCTCCAGTTGCGCGTCGCTCCAGCGCCCCAGCGCCAGGCTGGCGGGCATATGCCGCTGCAGCCGCGGGGAGGGCAGGCGCGCAACCCGTACGGCGTCGAGCAAGGCGATGCCAAGCAGCGCCAGCAAGGTCGCCCAGTAGAGGGTGATGGCGAGTTCGGGAACCCTGATCGCCAGCGCAGACAGTATGCCCGGCACCAGAGCCAGGCTTGCCAGCAGGGCAAGTGCGCCCAACAGGCGCAGCGCAGGTCGCAGTCGCTGGGTCATAGGCGCGGAGCCGGGACCTGATCGAATATCTGGCGCAGAACCTGATCCACCGACAGGCCTTCCATGTCCAGTTCCGGAGCCAGGCGTACCCGGTGGCGCAGCACTGCCATGGCGCAGCTCTTGATGTCATCGGGGGTCACGAACTCACCGCCGCGCAGCAAGGCTCTGGCGCGTCCACCGCGTACCAGTGCGATGGAAGCACGGGGGCCGGCGCCCAGCGTCAGGCCTGCCCAGTTACGGGTTGCCCGGGCCAGCCGAACGGCGTATTCGAGCACTTGCTCATCGACTGGCAGTTCGCTGGCAACCTGTTGCAGCGTCTGCACTTCGTGGGGTTGCATCACCACCAGCAGAGGTTGTACGTCGAGCATGTCGGCGCGGCTTGAGCGGGTCACCTGGCGAACCATCTCGACCTCTTCATGGGCCTGTGGGTAGTCCATGTGCAGCTTGAGCATGAAGCGATCCAGCTCGGCTTCCGGCAACGGGTAGGTGCCTTCCTGTTCGATCGGATTCTGGGTGGCCAGTACCATGAAGGGCTGCGGGATAGGCAGGGTCTTGCCTTCCAGGGTGACTTGCCCCTCCTGCATGGCCTCAAGCAGCGCCGCCTGGGTCTTGGCCGGTGCACGGTTGATTTCGTCGGCCAGCAGCATATGGGTGAACAGCGGACCCTTGCGCAGTTTGAATTGTTCGCTCTGCAGGTCGTACACCGCGTGCCCGGTGACGTCACTGGGCATCAGATCCGGGGTGAACTGGATCCGGGCGAACTCGCCGCCAAGACAGCGCGCCAGCGCCCGTACCAGCAGGGTCTTGCCCAGTCCGGGAACGCCCTCGATCAGTACGTGGCCGCCACCGATCAGGGCGGTGAGTACGTCGTCGATCATGCTGTTCTGGCCAATCAGGGCTTTTTGCAGTTCACGACGCAAGGTCTGCGCCCGCTGGCTCGCCTGTTGGCGTTCAGCCGCTTGGGAAGAGGCCTGCAGCGGTGGCTTGTCAAGGTTTTCAACGGGATCAGACGGTGCGCTGTTGGACTCGCTCATAGGGCATTCCTGAGAGTTTGCAGATGGGCTACCTGACGGGTGAAGTCGGCGCTGGACAGGCGTTGCGCCGGACGCGGGCGCATCGCCAGGCTTATGGCACTGGTTGACTGGCGGCTGAGCCTGGCGAGAACCTGCCACTGTTCGGTGACAACCAGCGTCTCGAAGCCGGGGTGACGTTGACGGGCACGACGCAGGATGTCTTGTTGCAGGTTTTTCAGCAGCGCCTGTTGCCCGCGATGCCTCAGCAGGAAGTCGGCGCTGGCACGCAGGTGTTCGACCAGTTGCCGACGACCGGCAGGTGCCGGCCATTGCAGCGGCCCCTCACGCATTGCCACCCGCCATACGGCGAGCGCCAGCAGCAAGGCCAGGGTCACTATCGCCAGTGGAAAGTGACGCAGCAGCAAGCTCAGCAACGTATCGTGCCGGGCCTGGGCGATCAGCGTCACGCTGCTGTCCTGGGTCAGGTACCAGAGTAGCCAGGCGTTGTCGTATTCACCGATGCTGTGGTTGGTCCACAATTGTGAATCGGTAAGTACTGTGACCAGGCCGGCGCCATGCTCCAGTTGCAGCATGTGGGTGGCATTGGCACTGTTGGCCCAGTAGGCGGCCAGGTCTTGCGGGTCTTCCAGATGATAGGCCGGGTCGAAGCTCATGTAGGCCGGGGCATCTTCGTTTTCAAGATACAGCCGGGTCAGGTGTGGCCAGGGCGTCTTGGCCGGTGTGGGGCGCGCCATCGGAACGGCCGGTGCGCTGCCTGAATCCTCCGCTTGTGTCTTGGGCAGGTCGCGGGTCAATGACTGGCGAATCTGCAGACGGTCAAGCAGCAGGTCGCCGCTGCGTTGTTGCTGCTCGTCCCACAGTTGTTCGGCGACCACTACCAGATGACCACCTGCATCGGCCCAGGCCAGCAACGGGTCGACCTGCTCGGGCGTCATGCGCGAGCGATCATCGAGAATCAGCAGGGTCTGGCGCTGCGTTGTGGGTTCGGGCAGCTCGGTCCAGGTATCGGCTGAGCGAACCGTTATCGAGCGCTGGAGCAAGAACTGTTCGGCTGCCAGATAGGGGTTGGTCCTGGCTTCTGGCGACGGGCCGCGATCGATGGTTTCCTCGTAAGGTTCCAGCTGCCTGATGAACAGTACGATCACCACTGCCAGCACAACCGAGACCAGCAAGCCCGGCAGTAGATAGCCGCGCTTCATGGGCGTGCTCCGGTCTCGAACAGGCTGCGCCAGCGTTCACAAAGCTCGGGCAGTACATGCGCGGCGGGTAGCCGATGACCATAGGCAAGATTCTGCCAGTGCCCGGTCAGCTCATGGCTGAAGTCGCTCAGGGCCGGTTTGTTGAGGCTGGCGATGCGCTGCAGCGCCTGTTGTTCGGTATCGGCGCTTTTCAATGGCAGTTGGTAATCAGTGATCAAACGACTGAGCAAGGCCCGGTAAAGCAGGCTCAGAGCCTCACGAGGTTGGTCTGGCCAGAGCGCCAGGACAGTGCCTGCGATGTCGTCGGGTAAACTCTGGGCGCTGACTTGCAGACCGAATAACTGCGCCGGGGGATGGGCAGTGACTGGTTTGTCTCTGCCGGGTGAGGCGATGAACAACCGCAGCCACTGACGGTAGCGCCAGATCACCAGGCCCAGCAGGCCGATGGCCAGGCTCCACAGCAGGATCTCGAACAGATGGGCGAGTACGTTGGCGCCTTTGAGCAGGTGGTTTAGCCAGTCGAACCATGTTGATGGTGCTTGTCCCGCGGTGGGCGGTTGTTCCTGCGCCTCTGGAAGCCGCCAGCCGGTTACGGTTTCTGGGTTCTTGAAGGGCGGCTTCTCCAGCAGGTCAGTGATCGCCGCATGTGATTGCTGGCTGTTAAGCGGCTGGTGCGTCAGGCGCGTGCTCTGGGGCGAGGGCTGTACGGATTCCGGGGCAGGCGAGGCGTAGGCCCAACCGCTGTGCGGTAGCGCGCCCAGCAGCAATAATGCGCCGACCACCAGAGTTGCAGCGCTACCGGCCAGACGCTGGCGCAGGCGTTTGAACACCAGTTCGATATCCCAGGCTTCCAGCCGGGTACGGCGGTTGAGGTAGAGCATGAAACCACAAGACACGTAGACCGGCCCCCAGGCCATCAGGGCCACTGCGTACAAGAGGTTGAACAAATGATCGACCCACAGTAGCTGGTCATCGCTGCCCAATATCAGTAGCCAGCTCCAGTCGACATCCATCTGCCGAGGCATGAAGACATAGACCAGCATGATTGCTGCGGTGTACAGGACCAGCTCCAGGTGCGCGCCTGCCAGGGTCAGGCAACGCGCGGCACGGGTGTCTGCCTGACACAGCACCGCCAGACGCAGGCGACGTGCTTGGCCGCTCAGCCCTTCGAGTTGCTGGACCGGCAAGGTGAAACTGCGCAGCAGGCTCAGGCGGCGCCAGAGCAGGCTTGGCAGCAGCTCGCGCTTGAGCAGACCGGGCCAGGCCTTGAGTGCTTGCTTGAGGGTCGGCGTTGCGCCAAACAGGGCGCGTGACAGGATCCATAGTGGCAGTCGTTCGTAAAGCGGCTTGAACCACCAGAACAGCGCGATGACCACGCTGGGGTAATCCCATAGCACAAGGCTCAATACGCCAAGAATCGGCAGGGTGACCAATGCCCAGGACAGCATCAGCAGGCTCCGATGCCGGCCGGCCAGCAGGACACCCAGATCAAGGGCTTCCCAGGCCGGGCGCGGGCGGATGGCGATACTGGCGTCAGTCAGGCGCATGGGCGTTTTTTCCGGCAAGTAGCAGCCAGGCGGCCACCAGGCTCCACAGGATCCCGCCCGCCAGGTACTTGATCCATGGCGCAGGCCAGGTCATCGATGACCAGTAGGCTTCGATGAAGGCCGCGATCAGCAGCATGAACATGACCCCGCCCATCATTTGCACGCTTTGCCGGGCTGCGTTACGCAATGCCAGGGCGCGGGTCATGCGTCCCGGTGCCAGCAGCGCCCAGCCGAGTTTGAGGCCTGCTGCGCCAGCGATGACAATGGCGGTCAGTTCGAAGGCGCCATGGCCCGCGACGAATGGCCAGAAGGTCTGACCGTAGCCGATCTGGGTCAGGTGACCGGCCACTGCGCCGATCAGCAAACCGTTATAGACCAGGAAGAACAGGCTGCCCAGGCCGAGCAGCAAGCCGCTGGCGTAGGTCTGAAACGCGATGCCGATGTTGTTCATGATGTAGTAACCGAACATCACCCAGTCCTCGCCGGAGCCGCGTTCTGCCGGCACGCCGATGCGCCTTGAGCCCGGGTCGTACATGCCCTGCATCTGGTGCACCTGCTCCGGAGCGAGCACGCTGTAGACCATTGCAGGAACGGCATGCACGAGCAGGCCCATGCCCAGCAGGCAGGCGAAAAACAGCAGGGCCGAGACCGCCACAAACCGCCACTCGGCCCTGACCCTGCGGGGGAAACCTGCCAGTACGAAGGTCAGCATCGTCATCAACTGATTGCTGCGATGCCGGTACAGCTGCTGATGGCCACGCAATGCCAATTGCTGCAGCGAGTCGACCAGATAACTGCTGTAGCCACGCTCTCTGGCCAATGCGAGATGCTGGCAGATGCGTCGGTAATCCAGGCTGAAGGTCTCGCTGGCCGTGATGGTGCGAGCGTTTTTTTCGAGCAGGGTCAGACGCGTGGCGAAACGCTGCCAGTCGGCCTGATGAAGGTTTTCAAACAGGCTTTGTTTCATGGCGCCCCCAGCAGGCCACGGGCTATGCCGTTGATCCGGCTCGCCGCCTGCCCGGGCGCAACTTGCAGCGGCTCGGCCAGCAAGCCGGCCAGCTCTCGGGTTCGCGAGTCCGACAGCTCGCCCTGGCGCTCGGCAAAATCGAGGATGGCACGTTGTTCGGCCAGTTGCAGAGCGAACGGTGCAATAGCAGGCGGTGCATCGGGCAGCACCGGAGGTTGGCGCAGTGGTTCGTTATAGACCACCAGTGTGGCTGCTGCCAGGTCGCCCAAGCGTTTGAAGTGCGGGTGATTGAGGCATGCGAGGGCGCCTGCGGCATACCCGAAAGGCAGCATGTCGACCATGCGCAACAGATTACGGATCAGCGATGAGGTCCAGCCGACCGGTGTGCCATCGTCGTGAATGACTCGCAAGGCCATCATTTGCTTGCCCGGGGTGCGACCCTGATTGAGCACTTCGAACAACACCGGATACCACCAGTTGATCAGGAACAAGCCAATGGCCGACAGTCCCATGCCCAAATCACCGAACAGACTCAGGGCACCATAGCCGGTCAGTAGCAGCAGACCACGCAGCAACAGGTCGATGCTGAACGCCAGGGCACGCACTGTCAGGCCTGCCGGACGTAACAGCAAATCGATGCCTTCTGGCGTTTCAATCCCGAGCCGGGTGTCCAGAGGTGCTGCCTGCCTTGGCGAAACTGGAAACATGATGTGCGGTACTTGAGAGTAAAAGGAGAGGGGGGATTATGCTGCTGCCTTGCAAGGGGGTGTCTAAAAAACTGGGCGATTCCCGCATGCAGTGAACCTATCCTGACTGGCTTATCGAGGCAATGGGAATACGTCGATAGACAATGCAGGATATGTCCGTGTTCATTGTTGAATTTGGCAAATTAGCCATTTACGTGTTGATAGCCCTACACTTTATCGGTCTACCGTTCAGGAATAACCCGTGAATCCCAGCATCTTCTGGCACGACTACGAAACCACCGGCATCAACCCGCGCAGTGACCGACCGTTGCAGATGGCCGGGATCCGCACCGATGCCGAACTCAACGAAATCGGCGCTCCGGTCAACCTGTACTGCCAACCGAGCGACGATATCCTGCCGCATCCTGCGGCCTGCCTGGTCACAGGGATCACTCCGCAACGTCTGGCAGAGAAGGGCTTGTGCGAGGCCGACTTCATGACTCGTGTGCATGCCGAACTGGCGCAGCCAGGTACTTGTGGTGCGGGTTACAACACGTTGCGTTTCGATGATGAAGTTACCCGTTACAGCTTGTATCGCAATTTCTTTGATCCTTATGGCCGGGAATGGCAGGGCGGTAACAGCCGTTGGGATTTGATTGATGTTGTACGCGCTGCCTGTGCATTGCGCCCGCAAGGCATTGTCTGGCCTGAAGAAGAGGGGCGCATCACGCTCAAACTCGAACGCTTGACCGCTGCCAATGGTATTGAGCATGGTCAGGCTCACGATGCGTTGTCCGATGTGCGCGCCACTATTGCGCTTGCGCGGCTGATCCGTGAGCGTCAGCCAAAACTTTATGACTATCTGTTTACACTGCGCAGTAAGCAAAAGGTTCAAGAGCAGATTCGCTTGCTGCAACCTGTTGTGCATATATCCGGGCGTTTTTCGGCGGCCCGACACTATCTGGGGGTGGTGCTGCCTCTTGCCTGGCATCCGCACAATCGCAATGCGCTGATTGTCTGCGACCTGCACCTGGATCATTCGCCACTGCTGGCACTCGATGCCGATACGCTGCGCGAGCGGCTGTACAAGCGTCGTGAAGAGTTGGCGCAGGGAGAACTACCGGTTCCGCTGAAACTTGTGCATATAAATCGCTGCCCGGTGCTCGCACCGCTAAGTGTGTTGCGTGAAGAAGACCAGCAACGTTTGCAACTGGACATGACGCTGATTCGTGAACGGGCCACGGCATTGGTGCAGGAGCAGGAACTTTGGCAGCCGCGTTTGCAAAACCTCTATGGGCGTGAAGAGTTCACGGCTCAGCAAGATCCCGAGCAGCAGCTGTATGACGGTTTTATTGGTGACCGTGATCGAAGACTGTGTGAGCAAGTGCGTGAAGCCGAGCCGCAGCAATTGGCGCAACCGGTCTGGCCTTTTGATGACGCGCGTTTGCCGGAGCTGTTGTTTCGCTACCGGGCGCGTAACTTTGCCGAAACCCTGAATGCGCAGGAGCAGCAACGCTGGCTGGAGTTTTGCCAGGCACGTCTGACACGCCCGGAGTTCGGCGCTCCCAACACGCTGCAAAGCTTTACCAAGGCGCTGATCGAGTTGTCGCTCAATGCCAGGCCTGAGCAGTTGAAGGTATTGAGTCAGTGGCAGGATTATGTGCAGGTATTGCGAGGCCGGCTGGGGATCTGAAACGGGTTGGCCTGGAGGCGGTGCTTGCCTGAAGCCCGCTGTGAAGTTGAGGGCGCGGGTGAGTTTTCGTACATGCCTTGTAGGCTTATCAACAAAAGAGCGACCCTTAAGCTGTCAGCATATTGAACGTGTCATGATGTTTGTAAAAAGCAGGTAATAAAAAACGCCAGCGAGCTGGCGTTTTGCACTACAAGACGGTGATTAACCCAGCAGGGTCGACCAGCTTTCGACTTCGTCGCCGCCCCACTTGGCTTTCCACTCTTTCAGCGTTTTGTGGTTGCCGCCTTTGGTTTCGATCACTTCGCCATTGTGCGGGTTCTTGTACTGCTTGACTTTACGAGCGCGTTTGGTGCCGGTGGTTTTCACCACGCCACGAGGTGCCTTGTTAACTTTGGCATCCGGATCAAGCAGGGAAATGATGTCACGCAGGGATTTCTGGTACTCGCCCATGAGGGTGCGCAGTTTGCCTTCAAACTCCAGCTCGGCCTGCAATTTGTCATCTTGGGACAGATTTTTCAAACGGGCTTGCAGTTCTTTGATGGCTTCTTCAGTAGCGCGGTATTCGTTGATCAGCGACATGGGGTATACCTATGTTGGGAGGGGCGTCAGGGCTGCAGTCAGGTAATAATAGTCAGTGGACTTGAGCAAGTAAACATCAAATAGTTGTTTTGTCTGAAATAGCAGGTGATATACCGATTTCCTACAGAAAGCGAGAAACTAGGCGGCGGCCTAATTGACCTGAAAAGATGTTGCTTTAAGCAGTATTGGCGCGAGCCTGTGGCGGCTGAGGGCGGCAGAAATACCCGGCATCTTGTTGCATTAGTCTGCACCGCTCCTGCCGTGCCGAGGCTCTTTTAAGAATCCTTCATGAGTCCCTGAATGCACGGCTTCAGTGCACGAAAAGTACCGGTTAAATGGCGTTGTTTTCAGTGCTGGCGGAGTCTCGATGCAATGATGGCAAGGTGCAATTTGCGGCCGAAGGCCTTTTGCTATCCCTGGCGGTGTTTACATGACGTCATTACTGCAGTTTTGCCGCATAGCGGCTAGAATGGCCGCCTTTTTTACGTAGTCTGGAGTTTTGCCCATGCGCACTTTTCGCCTGGTGAGTGCTTGCCCGGACCGGGTCGGCATCGTTGCCAAGGTCAGTAACTTTCTGGCGTCCTACAACGGATGGATTACCGAGTCGAGTCACCATTCTGACAGTCTCAGTGGCTGGTTCTTCATGCGCCACGAAATTCGTGCCGACAGTCTGCCGCTGGACCTGGAAGGCTTGCGTGCAGCGTTTGCACCCATTGCCGAAGAGTTCTCGATGGAGTGGCGAATTACTGACTCGGCCCAGAAAAAGCGTGTGGTGCTGATGGCCAGCCGTGAGTCTCACTGCCTGGCGGACCTGCTGCATCGCTGGCACAGCGATGAACTGGACTGCGAGATCGCCTGTGTGATTTCCAACCATCAGGACCTGCGTGGCATGGTCGAGTGGCACGGCATTCCTTATCATCACGTACCTGTGGACCCGGCCAACAAGCAGCCAGCCTTCGCAGAGGTTTCTCGTCTGGTCGGTGAGTATCAGGCTGACGTCGTGGTCCTGGCCCGCTACATGCAAATCCTTCCGCCACAGCTGTGTCAGGAGTACGCCAACCAGGTGATCAACATTCACCACAGCTTCCTGCCATCGTTCGTGGGCGCCAAACCGTACCACCAGGCGGCGATGCGCGGCGTGAAACTGATTGGCGCCACTTGCCACTATGTAACCGAAGAGCTGGATGCCGGCCCTATCATCGAACAGGACGTCGTGCGTATCAGCCACCGTGAAAACATCGAGACGCTGGTGCGTCTGGGGCGTGATGTTGAGAAGCTGGTGCTGGCTCGCGGTTTGCGTGCTCACTTGGAAGACCGGGTGATGGTGCACGACAACAAGACCGTGATCTTCGACTGATTGCCGGTAACTCCTCCAGGCTCTGGCGGGTGGTGACTGATCGGTTTAAGGTCTGTCTTCCACTGCCGGAGCCAGGACATGAGCGATCCTCTGAATAAAGCCACTGCAAGCCCGCCCCCGGTGATCGGCGAAGGTTGCCTGAGTCGTTATGATCCCGATGCCTTGAGCCCCGAGGATGGCGCTGATTTTTCGGCAGCCGCCCAATTGTGGCGTCAGTTGCAAGAGGTTTCCAACGCCGCTGACAACGAGCCTCATTGCGATACCGAAGCCGATATCTGAGCACTCAGCCAGACGTATTTGGTCTGCGCTACACGACCTTGCTCAAGCAGTCTCTGCAGCGCTGCGAGCCAATATCGCCTTGCCAGCTCGTGATGCATGTCCACCGGATGCAGGCCCAGGCGAATGACCTGAGCCTGGCGCCACTGCGTTTCCTGCCAGCGATTGAACACCCATGAAGCCCCGCGTCGCCAGGCGCTGCGGGCACTCCATACCAGGCCCGGAGCCCGCAGCGCAGTGAAGTCTGGCAGGCGGTATAAGTGGTGCGGGCTGCTGGTGTAGCTCAGCGGTCGCTCGCGCAATGCCAGGCGAGTACCGGGGCTCATCAGCCAGGCCGGCGCCACGAATCCGTGCAGCGGCCATGCATGGCGCTGAAAAACGCCAATCCCGGCATCCAGGCGCATCGATGCCTGATCGTGCGATAACGAGTAGAACTCGCCCTCGCGGGTGTAAACCCGTCGCATCAGAAAATCAGCCGCATGGCGTGGTGGCGGGCCGGTATCGCAATGCTGATAACCGTGCAAAACCAATTCATCCCCGCGCGCCAGTCGCGTGTCGAGAAAATCAAGCAGTGCCGGGTCGTTGTCCAGAGGATTACGCTGATGAAAGTCCGGCACCACCAGCCAGGTCATCGCAACGCTGCCCAGTGCATCCACCGCCGCCACGAAAGGCAGGTAGCTGCGCCAGGTGCACGGCGCAACATCGTGCAGCACCAGCAGCAGGACTGATTGCTCAGCCATTGGCTGTCACTGGCAGATGGCTGCCCAGCACGGCCTGGTAGTGCTCAAGCAATCCGGCAACGACCCTGTCCCAGTTGTAATGTGCTTCGACATGCCGCCGGGCAATCTGCCCCACAGCCCTGACATCGTGTTCAAACAGCTCGCGTACCGCACTGGCCATGGCCTTGGGCTGATTGGCTGCGCACAGCAGGCCACATTCACCAGAGACGATCTCGCTGAACGCCCCGGCGTCGACGGCGACCACCGCAATGCCACTGGCCATGGCTTCGAGTATCACCAGGCCGAAGGTTTCCTGATCACCGGCATGCAACAGCGCGTCGGCACTGGCCAGCCATTGCGCGACCTCGGTTGCCTTGCAGAAGCGGCCGATCACCGAGACGTTGTCCGGCACTTGGGTCGGCATGTGCGAGCCTATCAGCAGCAAGTGGTAGCGCGGCCCGAGGTGTTTCATGCAGTGCAATAGAACATTGATGTTCTTCTCCCGGGAGCCGCGGCCGGCAAACACCAATAGCCGGGTATCCGGGCGCAAGCCCAGGCGTTGCCTCAGATCAGGGTCACGTCGGGTGGGGGCGAAGATCTGTAGATCAACACCCAGCGGTTGCACATGGACCTGTTCAAGGCCCATGCCGATCAGTTTGCTGGCCATGACCTGGCTGGGCGCCAGAATTCGGTCGAAGTTGCCATACAGCTTGCTGATGTAAGCCTGGGCGCTGCTGTTGATCCACTGGCCCATCCGGTTGCTGATTAGCAGAGGCAGATCGGAGTGATAAAAACCGATCACCGGCACATCGAGCTGACGCCGTGCATCCAGCGCGGCCCAGGCGGTCAGGTAAGGATCGCCGACTTCAATCAGATCCGGTTTGAGATTGTGCAGCATGGTTCGCCAGGGGCTGACCCGCAGTGGAAAGCGATAACCGTTGCCAAACGGTAATGGGGTTGCCGGAACCTGATGCACGCCGTCGTTGTGGCTGGAGCGCGCGCCAGGAATCAACAGGCTGTGTTGCACGCCTGGATAGTGTTGCAAACGCCGGTGTTTGGCATCCAGATAAGTGCGCACGCCACCGCTGGCCGGTGCGTAGAACATCGTCATGTCGGCGATATGCACGTGAGGGACTCCTCAGGTGAGTGGACCTCTCTTGCTGACCACCGGCAACTGCGGTTGTTCGTGACGACCGGCTACCGCCCGCCGGATGGCAGCCATCAGCCTCGAAGAGATGACGTAACGGGTCAATACTTGAGCAGATCCTGAACAAGAGGGGTGAAGTCATGCCCGATACTGTGCAACTGGTGCTGGGCGCAGATCCGTACGGACAACCGGTCGGTCAGGATCTGCGTCTGGCCAATCGACACGGGCTGATCGCTGGCGCGACCGGCACTGGCAAGACCGTCACTTTGCAGCGCCTGAGCGAAGCCTTCAGTGATGCCGGGGTGGCGGTGTTCGCCGCTGATATCAAGGGCGATCTGTGCGGCCTGGGCGCTGCTGGCAATGCGCAAGGCAAAGTGGCTGAGCGCATTGCCGGCATGCCCTGGCTGGGGCATCGGCCGCAAGGCTATCCTTTGGTACTTTGGGATATCGATGGCAAGTCTGGCCATCCACTGCGTACCACCCTCAGCGAAATGGGACCGTTGTTGCTCGGCAACCTGCTGGCGTTGACCGACAGTCAGCAGTCGGCGCTGTATGCCGCTTTCAAGGTCGCCGACCGGGAAGGTTTGTTGTTGCTGGATCTCAAGGACCTCAAGGCGCTGCTCAATCATCTGCGCGAGCACCCGAACCTGCTGGGCGAAGACGCGGCATTACTGACCGCGCCCTCCAGCCAGGCATTACAGCGCCGTCTGGCAGGGCTTGAGCAGCAGGGCGCCGAGGCGCTGTTTGGTGAACCGGCGTTACAGTTGCAGGACATTCTGCAGCCGGCCAGTGATGGTCGCGGGCGTATTCATTTGCTCGACGCCAGCCGCCTGGTGCACGAGGCACCGAAGGTCTATGCGACCTTTCTGCTCTGGCTGTTGGCCGAGTTGTTCGAGCAATTGCCCGAGCGCGGTGATGCCGATAAACCGGTGCTGGCGTTGTTCTTTGACGAGGCGCATCTGTTATTTGGCAATACACCGCAGGCGCTGCAGCAGCGGCTGGAGCAGGTGGTGCGATTGATCCGCTCCAAAGGTGTCGGGGTGTATTTCGTCACTCAGTCGCCCGGTGACTTGCCGGATGCGATTCTTGCTCAGTTGGGGTTGCGTATCCAGCATGGCCTGCGGGCTTTCACCGCCAAAGAACAACGCGCCTTGCGCGCCGTGGCTGAAGGTTTCAGGCCTAACCCGCAGTTCAACAGCCTGTCGGTACTGACGGAGCTGGGCATTGGTGAAGCACTGGTCGGTACGCTGCAGAGCAAGGGCACCCCAGCCATGGTACAGCGAGTATTGATTGCCCCGCCGCAGTCACGCATCGGTCCGCTTAATGAGTCTGAGCGAGCGGCATGGGTGCGCCAGTCTCCTTTGGCCGGGCACTATGACCAGGCATTTGATCGCGAGTCTGCCTATGAGCGGCTGGCGGTGCGCAGCGTGGCCGCGCCTGCTGGCGAACCGCCTGAGCCAACGGCATCGTCAGGTGCGGATGACTTCGGTGACAAGGCCGGGGCTTTTCTCGGCGCTCTGGCGGGCAGGGCAATGAAAAACGCCATGCGTCAGGCCGCCAATCAGTTGGGCCGTCAGTTGTTGCGTGGGGTTATGGGGTCATTGCTGGGCGCCAGCAAGAAGCGCCGCTGACAGCCTGACAGGCCCCCAGGCAGAACCTGGGGGCCTTGTGCGTCAGACCAGCGTCTTGGACGCCAGCCAGAACAGGCCGGCGGAAAGGGCGATGGTCGCTGGCAGGGTCAGGACCCAGGCCAGCAGGATGGTACGCACGGTGCTGGACTGCAGACCGCTGCGGTTGGCAACCATGGTACCGGCCACACCCGAAGACAGAATGTGGGTAGTGGATACTGGCAGGCTGAAGATGTTAGCCAGGCCAATAGCCGTTGCGGTCGTGATCTGGGCCGACATGCCTTGGGCATAGGTCATGCCCTGACGGCCGATTTTCTCGCCGATGGTCAGAACGACCCGTTTCCAGCCGACCATGGTGCCGATACCCAGCGCCAGGGCGACCGCCAGAATCACCCAGAACGGGGCGTATTCGGTGGTCGCAGTCAGGTCCTTGCGCAACTTGGCGAGGTCGGATTTCTCGCGGGCGGCCAGATCAGGCAGCTTGCTGACCTTGCGCGCAGTATCGTCCAGGCACAGCAAGTAACGGCGTACTTCGATACGGTCTTCAGCGCTCAGTGCCCGGTAGTCGGTCACCCCCTGAAGCTTGGCCAGCAGCGCATCAATGGTCGGTTCGGTCTGTTTGGGGTCGCATGCCGCGCTGGAAGGCAGGTCGCCTTTGTCGGTCTTGCCCATGGCGAGGAACTCGCCCAGAGTGGCATTGTTGCGCTGGTAGAACTGGCTCAGATGCAGGGTGGCGTCGCGGGTGCGCTCAATCTGATAAGTGGTGCTGTTCTGGTCGAGCACAAACTGTGCTGGCACGATACCGATCAGCACCAGCATGATCAGGCCGATGCCTTTCTGGCCATCGTTGGAGCCATGCACGAAGCTTACCGCCATGGCGGAAATCACCAGCACCAGGCGATTCCAGAACGGCGGGTGTTTCTTGTCGTCGAGTTCGCGGCGCTGCTCCGGGGTCTTGTGCATTTTCGACAGCGGGCGCCACCACTTCAGTACAAGCAGCACAAGGCCGGCAGCCAGAAAACCACCCAGCGGCGAGAACACCAGAGACATGCCGATATCGGCTGCCTTCTGCCAGTTGACGCCTTCGCTCACCGGGATGCCGTTGATCAGTGCATTGGCAAGGCCGACGCCGAGAATCGAACCGATCAGGGTATGCGAGCTGGAAGCCGGGATACCGAAGTACCAGGTGCCGAGGTTCCAGGCGATGGCGGCGGTCAGCAATGAAAAGACCATCGCCAGCCCGTGGCCGGTGTTGACGTTGATCAGCAACTCCACCGGCAGCAGGTGAACAATCGCATAGGCCACACCGACCCCGCCGAGCAATACCCCCAGGAAGTTGAAGACGCCGGAGGCGAAGACCGCCAGATGCGGTGGCATGGCCTTGGTGTAAATGACTGTCGCTACCGCATTGGCGGTGTCATGAAAGCCATTGATGAACTCGAACGATAGGACGAATGCCAGGGCGAGCAGCAGACTCACAAGCACCCAGGGATCAAGCCCGCTGAATAAATCGATCATGTAGGTTTTCTGATGCGTTCTGAAGGGGGCGAGATTATGACAGAAAAAATACACTTCGACGCACCGACTGCTGGTCGGTATCGATCAGATCTGTTTCGCGGTCATGACATCGCCGGTCCAGCAGGACAGTGGCAAGCATCAGAAAAGCGCCGGTGGGCTTACAACAGCCGGACGATCACTGCTCTTCTTTCAGTTCTTTTTCCATGCGTTGCAGTTCTTGCTTGAACGCCTGGTCCTGAACCGTGGCTCTTTTACGCCAGGGTTTGCGTTCCGGGTCCGGTTGTGCGGCGTAGGTAGTGACTTCGCCGCCATAAACCTCCTTGAATCGTTGTTCCTGGCGCTCAAGTTCCGCGCGCATTTCATCTTTAGTCACGATGTTACCTGGTCAAGTCAAATGAACTCTGGTGCAAACGTCAGGCATCGGGAATGTGCACTCGTTCAGTGTCCTTACAGGGCGATTGGCCAAGGGTATTGAACCATCGAGGCCCATTGGACACTTTGAACGTCATGCCACATTCGGTGGCTGGCGGCTACGGGCACCAGAAAAAAACATCTGTCGTAGCGACATGGGTATTTGCGCATCCGCGGGGCGGTTGCCGGGCTGGCTTGTGTCGGATCAACGCAACAGGGAATTGCGTGGCACATCGAAAAGGCGCTCAGGCCCTGAATGACACGATGGGCACCGTCACGGCACAAGGTATTGCCAACCAGATGAAAGCTACTATCTCCAAGAAGTCTGCGGACGTCAACTACAGGCACTGTCGTTTTCAGGATGCTTTGTTAGTGTTCGGCCTATTGAAGTTTATAGCGAACGCATCATGAAAGAACTTTCATGGCATCGAAGGTTGCAGTGAGCTTGCAAAAGAGGCAGAGCGCGGCGCAGCAGAGGGCAAATAAAAACGGCCTTGCTTCGTGGACAAGGCCGTTGCCTAGGACTTCTCAGTGGGTACCTGACCAGGATTTCCAAGAAGCCACTTCATGGCAGGCCTAAAGGTATAAGTATATTTGTCATGGGTCAATTGCGATTATCGGCCACTTGTTCGATAATCGGACGGTCTGACCTGTGCCCATCTGTAGTGTCCAGGCCTGAAACCGTTGATATACAAGGCCTGCAAGGGTAAGTCCGAGGTGTTGTCATGAATGAAGAACTGCGCAATTCTTTTGTCTCGCTGGCACCTCCGATCGTGGCTTCACCTGCGCGACGTATTCAGGCGCTGACCGGCGATCCTGATTTCATGACCTCGCTGGCTCGCGGCCTGGCGGTCATTCATGCCTTTCAAGAGCGCAAGCGTCACCTGACCATTGCCCAGATCAGCCACCGTACCGAGATCCCGCGTGCGGCAGTCAGGCGTTGTCTGCACACGCTGATCAAGCTCGGCTACGCAACGACGGACGGTCGCACCTACTCGCTGTTGCCTAAAGTCCTGACGCTGGGGCATGCCTACCTGTCGTCCACCCCGCTGGCAGTGTCTTCGCAACCCTATCTGGACCGCATGAGCGATCAGTTGCATGAGGCCTGCAATATGGCCACGCTGGAGGGCGAGGACATTTTGTATATCGCCCGCTCGGCGACCACTCAGCGCTTGATCTCGGTAGACCTCTCGGTGGGTGGGCGACTGCCGGCCTATTGCACGTCCATGGGGCGGATTCTGCTGGCGGCACTCGACGACGTGTCGCTGCGTGAATACCTCGACCATGTCGACCTGCAACCCAAAACCAGCCGGACCATCCGTACTGTTGAAGCGCTTTATGAATGCCTGCAGCAGGTTCGTCAGCAAGGCTGGTGCATTGTCGATCAGGAACTGGAGCAAGGCCTGCGCTCGATCGCCGTGCCGGTGTATGACGCTTCCGGCCAAGTACTGGCGGCACTGAACGTCAGCACCAGTGCCGCGCGAGTGGCGCGTAGCGAACTGGAACAGCGCTTTTTACCGATCATGCTCGACGCCAGCCGGGAACTGAGCGCGCAGATTTTTACCTGATTCGGTCGATCAAATTCGTTCGATTATCGAACGAATAATCGATTATCGGATTGTTTGCCTGGGTGCCTCGCGCATAACCTCATGTCCATCGCGGCGCGAATCAACGCGCCGATCATTGAACGTGATGTTTGGGTTCGGGAGCACCTCATGGCTGAAATCATGTCTTTACGCGATGCGGTGAAACAACTGGTCAACGATGGCGACACCGTTGCGCTGGAAGGTTTCACTCATCTGATCCCCTCGGCAGCGGGCCACGAAATCATTCGCCAGGGCAAGCGTGAGCTGACTCTGGTGCGGATGACTCCCGACCTGATCTACGATCAGTTGATCGGTGCCGGTTGCGTCAAGCGCCTGGTGTTTTCCTGGGGCGGTAACCCTGGGGTCGGTTCGCTGCACCGCCTGCGTGATGCCGTCGAAAAACAGTGGCCGCGGCCGTTGGAACTTGAAGAGCACAGCCATGCCGACCTGGCCAACGCTTACGTCGCCGGCGCATCGGGGCTGCCGTTCGCGGTACTGCGCGCCTACGCCGGTTCCGACCTGTCCAAAGTTAACCCGTTGATCAAGACAGTCACCTGTCCGTTCACCGGTGAAGTGCTGGCCGCCGTGCCGTCGGTGCGTCCGGACGTCACCGTGATCCATGCGCAAAAGGCCGACCGCAAAGGCAACGTGTTGGTCTGGGGTATTCTCGGTTCGCAGAAGGAGGCGGCCCTGGCGGCCAAGCGCTGCATCGTCACCGTCGAGGAGATCGTCGACGACCTGCAGGCGCCGATGAACGCCTGCGTGCTGCCAACCTGGGCGCTGAGTGCGGTCTGCCTGGTACCCGGCGGTGCGCATCCGTCCTACGCCCACGGCTACTACGAGCGTGACAACCGCTTCTATCAGGACTGGGACCCGATCGCCCGTGACCGTGAGACGTTCCAGGCCTGGATTGACCAATACATCCATGGCACAGCGGATTTCAGTGAATTTCAACGCAAGCTGGCCAGCGCCGCGGAGGCAAAGCAATGACTTACTCGACCAGTGAAATGATGACCATTGCCGCCGCGCGTCGTCTCAATAACGGCAGCGTATGCTTCGTGGGCATCGGCCTGCCGTCCAAAGCCGCCAACCTGGCGCGCCTGACTTCCAGCCCTGATGTGGTGTTGATCTACGAGTCAGGCCCGATTGGCGCCAAGCCGAGCGTGCTGCCGCTGTCGATCGGCGACGGTGAACTGGCCGAAACGGCTGACACCGTGGTGTCGACCAGTGAAATTTTCCGCTACTGGCTGCAAGGTGGCCGGGTCGACGTGGGGTTCCTTGGCGCGGCGCAGGTCGACCGCTTCGGCAATATCAACACCACGGTGGTCGGTGACTACCACGCGCCGAAAGTTCGCTTGCCGGGCGCAGGCGGTGCACCGGAGATCGCAGGTTCTGCCAAGTCGGTGCTGATCATCCTCAAGCAGTCACCGCGCTCGTTCGTCGAACGTCTGGATTTCATCACCTCCGTAGGCCATGGCGAAGGCGGCGACTCGCGCAAGCGTCTGGGTCTGCCAGGTGCCGGCCCGGTGGGGATCATCACCGACCTGTGCATCATGGAGCCGGAGCAGGGCAGCAACGAGTTCGTGGTTACTACCCTGCATCCAGGTGTAACCCGTGAGCAGGTGGTTGCAGCCACTGGCTGGCCGGTGCGCTTTGCTGAAAACGTAACGGTATCTGGCGAGCCGACCGAGGTTGAACTGGCCGCCCTGCGTGACCTGGAAGCCCGGACCGCGGCTGCTCATGGTCAAGTGGCAGGAGAAGCCTGATGCGTGATGTATTCATCTGCGATGCCATCCGCACGCCGATTGGCCGCTTCGGTGGCGGGCTGGCCGGCGTACGCGCTGACGATCTGGCAGCCGTTCCGATCAAGGCGTTGATCGAGCGTAATCAGTCGGTCAACTGGCAGGAGGTCGACGAAGTGTTTTTCGGCTGCGCCAACCAGGCCGGCGAAGACAACCGCAACGTGGCGCGCATGGCAGCGTTGCTGGCCGGCCTGCCGCCAAGCATTCCTGGGGTGACCCTCAATCGCCTGTGCGCATCCGGTATGGATGCTATCGGTACCGCTTTTCGGGCCATCGCTGCCGGTGAAATGGAGCTGGTGATTGCCGGTGGTGTGGAATCGATGTCCCGTGCGCCATTCGTAATGGGCAAGGCCGATGCGGCCTATTCGCGAGGCATGAAGCTGGAAGACACCACCATTGGCTGGCGCTTCATCAACCCGTTGATGAAGGCCCAGTACGGTGTCGATGCGATGCCGGAAACCGCCGATAACGTGGCTGACGATTACAACATTTCCCGCGCCGACCAAGACGCTTTTGCCTTGCGCAGCCAGCAACGTACGGCTGCGGCGCAGGCGGCAGGTTACTTTGCCGAGGAAATAGTGCCGGTACGCATTGCCCACAAAAAGGGCGAGACCATTGTCGACACCGATGAACACCCGCGTGCCGAAACCACGCTGGAGGCGCTGGCACGGCTCAAGCCGGTCAACGGTCCGGACAAGACCGTCACCGCCGGTAATGCTTCAGGGGTCAACGACGGTGCAGCGGCGTTGATCCTGGCGTCCGCCGAAGCGGTCAAGAAACATGGCCTGACCCCGCGTGCGCGGATTCTCGGTATGGCCAGTGCTGGTGTCGAACCCCGGGTCATGGGGATCGGCCCGGTACCTGCGGTGCGCAAACTGGTCGAGCGTCTGGGCATTGCGGTGACTGACTTTGACGTCATCGAACTGAACGAAGCCTTTGCCAGCCAGGGCCTGGCGGTGCTGCGCGAGCTGGGTCTGGCTGACGATGCGGCGCAGGTCAACCCTAACGGCGGCGCCATCGCCCTGGGCCATCCGTTGGGCATGAGTGGCGCGCGTCTGGTGCTGACGGCCTTGCATCATCTGGAAAAGACCGGTGGCCGCAAAGGTCTGGCGACCATGTGTGTCGGCGTGGGCCAAGGCTTGGCACTGGCCATCGAGCGCTGAGTTTCACGTTTCACCCGGCAATCCTCCAGATCCGGCCCTGGCTCCACGAACAGGCAGGCTCCGGGGCTGGCGGATTGCCCTTTCTGCTGGACTCCTCCTTCCTCAACGCAGGCTCTGGCCTGCGCTTTTTCCCGCCGGGATAGCTGCTCGCATTGAACTTTAGGTTCGATGAATGTGACCAATTGTTTCAGGGGTGGCCTCGTCTGCTCAGGGATGACGCTGCCGATATCACACGGGGAGACCAGCCAATGGCAACCACCATGCATTACACCGGCGAAGAGCGCCGCAAACGAATCTTCGCTATCGTGGGGGCCTCTTCGGGCAACCTGGTCGAATGGTTCGACTTCTATATCTACGCTTTTTGCGCCATCTACTTTGCGCCGGCGTTCTTTCCCTCCGACGACCCTACCGTGCAGTTGCTCAATACCGCTGGTGTCTTCGCTGCCGGATTTCTGATGCGGCCGATTGGCGGCTGGCTGTTTGGCCGGGTCGCCGACAAGCACGGGCGCAAGAACTCCATGCTGATTTCGGTGAGCATGATGTGTGCAGGCTCGCTGGTGATCGCCTGTTTGCCGACCTATGCCTCCATCGGCGCCTGGGCACCGGCCTTGCTATTGGTCGCGCGCCTGATCCAGGGATTGTCGGTCGGTGGTGAATACGGCACCACGGCAACTTACATGAGTGAAGTGGCCCTGCGCGGGCAGCGCGGCTTCTTTGCCTCGTTCCAGTACGTGACGCTGATTGGCGGTCAGTTGCTGGCGGTGCTGACGGTGGTCATTCTTCAGCAGTTTCTCAGCACCGAGGAACTGCGTGCCTACGGCTGGCGGATTCCGTTCGTGATCGGTGCCTGTGCGGCAGTCATTGCGCTGTTGCTGCGCCGCAGCCTGAACGAAACCACTACCGCCGAAAGCCGCGATGACAAAGACGCCGGCAGCGTGGCTGCGTTGTTCAAACACCATAAAGCAGCGTTTATCACGGTATTGGGTTACACCGCCGGTGGTTCGCTGATTTTCTATACCTTCACCACTTACATGCAGAAGTACTTGGTCAACACCGGTGGAATGGAGCCCAAGACCGCCAGCTTCATCATGACCGGGGTGCTGTTTTTGTACATGTGCATGCAGCCGCTGTTCGGCATGCTGGCCGATCGTATTGGCCGACGTAATTCGATGCTGTGGTTCGGCGCGTTGGGGACTCTGTGCACGCTGCCGATTCTGACCGCGTTGAAAAGCGTCGAAAGCCCGTTCATGGCGTTCGTGTTGATTACCCTGGCGTTGGCCATTGTCAGTTTCTATACGTCGATCAGCGGCCTGGTCAAAGCGGAGATGTTCCCGCCTCAGGTACGTGCGCTGGGTGTTGGCCTGGCTTATGCCGTGGCCAATGCAGTGTTTGGTGGCTCGGCGGAATATGTGGCGCTGAACTTCAAGAGCCAGGGGGTGGAAAACTACTTCTACTGGTATGTGACGATCATGATGGCCGTGGCGTTTCTGTTCAGCCTGCGGCTGCCGAAACAGCCGGCCTATTTGCATCATGATCATTGATTTGCAGTGCGCTGTGGCGTGAGCGATCCGCTACATGCCTTCAGAAAAAACAAACCCGCCACAAAAGGCGGGTTTGTTTTCACCCTATGCGCGAGAAGCCTCGGGGTTTAGCCCGAGGTCGAGAGCGCGGACGCCGCAGGCGTCCTGGTTGGGAGTCTACTGTTCTTCGATGTATTGGCGCAGGATTTCAATCGGCGCACTGCCGCAGCTAGAGGCGAAGCAGGATGGCGACCAGAGGACACTCCTTCGCTTGAGCCAGGGGTGGAAATCCCCGAACTGCTCACGCAGCCGTCTGGATGATACCCTCTGAGTGAAGCCACCCGATTCGACAACGCCACCCATGGCTTGAAAGACCAAACCATAATTCATGCCATGAACCACACCAGGACCCTCAAACTCCGAATCAAAGACAAGCACGCGAAAACGCTGCTGGCGATGGCGCGCGAGGTCAATATGGTGTGGAACTACTGCAATGAAACGAGTCATCGCGCCATCCGGGAACGCCACCAGTGGCTCTCCGGTTTTGACCTGCAAAAGCTGACCAATGGATTAAGCAAATGCGACGGCGTGCAGATCGGCTCGCCAACCGTGCAGCAGGTTTGCGAGGACTACGCCAAGGCCCGTAAGCAGTTCAAGCGTTCCAGGCTCAATTGGCGGGTGTCCAGCAGGAGCAGCCCCAAATACAGCCTGGGCTGGATTCCATTCAAGGCGCGTGCCTTGCAATACAAGAACGGTCAGATTCAGTTCGCCGGGTTCAGGTTTGGCCTGTGGGACAGCTACGGTTTAAGTCAGTACGCCCTGCGGGCCGGAAGCTTCAGTGAAGATTCCAGGGGGCGCTGGTATCTCAATATCTGCGTGCAGGTTCAGAGCAAGCCGTGCATCGGCACTGCCGCAGTTGGCATCGACCTGGGCCTTAAAGCGGCGGCGACAACGTCTGAGGGCCAGGTGCTGGTCGGGCGCGAATATCGCACCCTGGAGCAGAAACTGGGCATCGCTCAGCGTGCTGGCAAGAGGGCACGTGTTCGCGCCCTCCATGCCAGGATCAGGAACCGGCGCAAGGATGCGCAACACAAGTTCTCAACCGCCCTGGTTGAGCGCTGCGCCGCCATTTTCGTTGGCGATGTAGCCAGCGCCAAACTCGTAAAGACTCAAATGGCCAAATCCACGCTTGATGCAGGATGGGGCCAACTCAAGACAATGCTGGAGCAGAAATGCCAACGGGCAGGCGTTGTTTTTG
The DNA here is from genome assembly GCF_000829415.1 of Pseudomonas sp. StFLB209. Taxonomy (NCBI): domain Bacteria; kingdom Pseudomonadati; phylum Pseudomonadota; class Gammaproteobacteria; order Pseudomonadales; family Pseudomonadaceae; genus Pseudomonas; species Pseudomonas sp. StFLB209. Next base: position 3,345,240 of record NZ_AP014637.1, read on the forward strand.
AGGTTGTAGCCGAGCGCTATACCACCCAGACCTGCTCGTGCTGTGGAAGCATTTCCACCAGCAGTCCGAAAGGTAGAGCTGGTTTGCGAATAAGAGAATGGACCTGCGTGTGCTGCGGTACAGCCCACGACCGCGATGTAAACGCGGCCCTGAACATTCTCGCGGCGGGGCATCGCCGTCTAGCGGTAGGAATCCCCGCTCTTTAGGGCGGGGAGGATGTCAAAAACAGAAACTCAGAACAACTGCACCGAAGGTTTTTCCTTGGCCAGCGGCTGAATCTGCCCGCTGTTCTCGTACCAGCCGCCACCGAGCGCCTTGTACAGATTGACCTCACTGGTCAGCTGCGACAGACGATCAGTAATCAGCGTCTGCTGGGCACTGAACAACGAACGTTGTGAGTCCAGGAACGTCAGGTTGCTGTCGATCCCGATCCGGTAGCGACGTTCTGCGAGACGATAGTAGTCCTGACTGGCAGCCACGTAGTCACGCTGTGCCTGTAACTGCTCGTCATAGGTCTTGCGTGCTGCCAGGCCATCGGACACTTCCTGGAACGCCGTCTGGATCGCCTTCTCATAGTTGGCAACGTTGATCTCTTTCTGGATTTTCGAGTAATCCAGGCTGGCCCGCAGGTTGCCAGCGTTGAAGATCGGCAGGTTGATACTCGGCTGGAACAACCAGGTACCCGAACCACCCTTGAACAGCCCCGACAGATCAGGGCTGATTGATCCGGCATTGGCGGTCAGGCTGATGCTTGGGAAGAACGCTGCACGGGCTGCACCGATATTGGCGTTGGCCGCCTTGAGGTTATGCTCGGCCTGGAGAATATCCGGGCGGCGTTGCAGCAGATCCGATGGCAGGCCGGCCGGCATTTCGCTGAGCAGGTCGGCACTCAATGGCTGGGCTTCAGGCAGGTTGGCCGGCAGGCCGGTGCCCAACAGCAGGGTCAGGTTATTCTGATCCTGGGCAACCAGACGCTGATACTGGGCCAGCCGTGCCTTGGCGCTTTCCACCGACGTACGCGCCTGGCTCAGGTCCAGCGCCGAGGCCACACCCACTTCGTTGCTACGGCTGGTCAGACGCAGGCTTTCCTCATAGGTCTTGAGGGTGTCCTGGGTCAGCTTGAGCAGTTCCTTGTCGGCCTGCCAGGTCAGGTAAGCGTTGGCAACGCTGGCGACCAGGCTGATCTGGGTCGAGCGTCGCGCTTCTTCGCTGGCGAAGTAGGTCTGCAAGGCCTGTTCACTGAGGCTGCGCACCCGACCAAACAGGTCCAGCTCATAGGCGCTGACGCCCAGGGTGGCCGAATAGCTGCTGGTGATGCTCGACTGGCCGGTGCTGGACATGTCGGCCGGCATGCGCTGGCGACTGCCGCTGCCGGTGGCCGAGACCGCCGGGAACAGGTCAGAACGCTGAATGCGGTACTGCGCGCGATAAGCATCGATGTTCAACGCCGCGACGCGCAGGTCGCGGTTGTTTTCCAGCGAGGTCTGGATCAGTTGCTGCAACGCAGGGTCGCGGAAGAACTGCCGCCAGCCTTGTTCGGCTGCTGCCATGTTGGCCGCTTCGGCCGGCCCATAAGCCGGACCTTGCGGGTATTGCGCGGCCACCGGAGCGGCCGGCTGCTGATATTCGGGAATCAGCGAGCAGCCGCCGAGAATGAACGCGGTGACTGCCAGAGAGATCAGGGACTTGCTCATTGGCCAGCCTCATGCTGTGGAATGTTTTTCTGTTTGCTCTTGAACAGCCCCGAAATCGAGACAAAGAACAGCGGCACCCAGAAGATCGCCAAAACGACGGCGGTAATCATACCGCCAATTACGCCAGTACCAATCGAATGCTGGCTACCCGAGCCTGCGCCGCTGGCAATGACCAGTGGTACAACACCCAGAATAAACGCCATCGAAGTCATGATGATCGGGCGCAAACGCATCCGGCAGGCTTCGATTGTAGCCTCTACCAGGCCTTTGCCCTGTTCGTGCAGTTCCTTGGCGAACTCGACGATCAGAATGGCGTTCTTCGCTGCCAGACCCACTGTCACCAATAGCCCGACCTGGAAGAACACGTCATTGGACAAGCCGCGCAAGCTGGTTGCCATCAGTGCACCGATAACCCCCAGCGGTACGACCAGCATGACTGCAATCGGGATCGACCAGCTCTCATACAGGGCCGCCAGGCAGAGGAATACGACCAGCAGCGACAGGGCGTAGAGGGCCGGCGCCTGAGAGCCGGACAAGCGTTCTTCGTACGACAGGCCGGTCCAGGAGATACCGATGCCCGCAGGCAGATCCTTGGCCAGCCGCTCGATCTCGGCCATGGCCTGGCCGGTACTGTAGCCCGGTGCCGGAGTACCCAGTACTTCCTCGGCAGGTACACCGTTGTAACGCGACAGTTTTGGCGAACCAAACACCCACTCGCCGCTGCTGAACGCCGAGAACGGCACCATTTGCCCGGAGCCATTACGCACGTACCACTTGTTCAGGTCTTCAGGGGTCATGCGCGCATCGGCATTACCCTGCAGGTAAACCTTCTTGACCCGGCCACGATCAATGAAGTCGTTTACGTAGCTACTACCGAAAGCAATCGACAGGGTGCTGTTAATGTCCGCCAGGCTGATGCCCAAGGCGCGGGCGCGCTCGTCATCAATGCTGAGCTGATATTGCGGCTCATCGTTCAGGCCGTTGGGGCGTACACCCGCGAGGATCTTGCTTTGCGCTGCTGCCCCGAGCAACTGATTGCGTGCCTGCATGAGTTTGTCATGGCCGACACCGCCCTGGTCCTGCAGGTAGACGTCGAAACCGGTGGCGTTACCCAGTTCCAGTACCGAAGGCGGGACCACTGCGAACACCATTGCATCGCGCAGGGTAAAGAAGTAGCCCTGTGCACGCTTGGCCAGCTCGAACACGCTGTTGTGCGCGCCTTCGCGCTCACCCCACGGTTTAAGCAATACGAAGGCGATACCCGAGTTCTGGCCCCGGCCTGCAAAGTTGAAGCCGTTGACGGTAAACACCGACTGTACCGAATCGGATTCCTTGCTCAGCAAGTGCTCACGCATGGTGTCCATGACCTGCTGGGTGCGCTCGGCAGTGGAACCGGCCGGGGTCTGCACCTGCACGAACATCACGCCCTGGTCTTCCTCTGGCAGGAACGCGGCCGGGATGCGGTTGAACATCCAGACCATGCCGACGCAGATCAGTACGTAGCCCAGGTAGGCTGGCCACTTGTGCTTGAGCATCCCGGCCACGCCGCGCTCGTAACCGTGAACGCCACGGTCGAAGGTGCGGTTGAACCAGCCGAAAAACCCGCGTTTCTCCAGATCGTGGGAGTGGTCGATAGGTTTGAGCATGGTGGCGCACAGCGCCGGGGTGAAGATCAGTGCCACGATCACCGACAGGGCCATGGCCGAGACGATGGTGATCGAGAACTGCTTATAGATGACCCCGGTAGAACCACCGAAGAACGCCATGGGCAGCAGTACTGCCGACAGCACCAGGGCAATACCTACCAGCGCGCCCTGAATCTGCTCCATGGAGCGGATCGTCGCATCGCGTGGTGAGAGTTTATCTTCGATCATCACCCGTTCGACGTTTTCCACCACAACGATGGCATCGTCCACCAGCAAGCCGATGGCCAGTACCATACCGAACATGGTCAGGGTGTTGATGGTGAAGCCGAATGCCGCGAGGATACCGAAGGTGCCCAGCAGTACCACCGGCACAGTCAGGGTGGTAATCACCGTGGCGCGGAAGTTCTGCAGGAACAGGTACATCACCAGAAAGACCAGAACCACGGCTTCGAGCAGGGTGTGGACTACGCCGGAGATCGACTCGCTGACCACCGGGGTGGTGTCATACGGGAATACGACCTTCATGCCCGGCGGAAAGAACGGCTCCAGCGAGCTCACGGTCGCACGAATCGCTTTGGCCGTATCCAGGGCGTTGGCACCCGGTGCCAGTTTGATCGCCAGACCAGAAGCCGGTTTACCGTTGAACTGCGAGTCGACGCTATAGTTCTGTGCACCCAGGCCCACGGTCGCGACATCTTTCAAGCGTACTTGAGAGCCGTCGGTGTTGACCTTGAGCAGGATGTTTTCAAATTGCTCGGCAGTCTGCAGCCGGGTCTTGCCAATAATGGTCGCGTTGAGTTGCTGGCCCTGAACGGCTGGCAGGCCGCCCAACTGGCCGGAAGCAACCTGGACGTTCTGGGCACTGACCGCAGTCCTGACATCATCCGGGGTCAACTGAAAGTTGTTCAGCTTGGCCGGGTCGAGCCAGATCCGCATCGCATACTGGGCACCGAATACCTGGAAGTCGCCTACCCCTGAGGTCCGCGAAATAGGGTCCTGCATGTTGGAGACGATGTAGTTGGCCAGGTCTTCCTTGGTCAGGCTGCCGTCTTCAGATACCAGACCGATCACCATCAGGAAGTTTTTCACGGCCTTGGTAACGCGAATACCCTGTTGCTGCACTTCCTGCGGCAACAGAGGCGTGGCCAGGTTCAGCTTGTTCTGCACCTGAACCTGGGCGGTGTCAGGGTTGGTGCCTTGTTCGAAGGTCACGGTAATGGTCATGCTGCCGTCGGAGGTACTTTCCGAACTCACATAACGCAGGTTGTCGATGCCGTTGAGCTGCTGCTCAATGACCTGAACCACCGTATCCTGGACCGTCTGCGCCGAGGCACCCGGATAGGTGACCTGAATGGCGATGGCTGGCGGGGCGATGCTCGGGTACTGGTTGATCGGCAGCTTGAGAATCGACAGGCCGCCCACCAGCATGATCACCAAGGCGATCACCCAGGCAAAAATAGGGCGATCAATAAAGAATTTCGACATGGGTTACTCCCCTTGGCTGCCAGCGGCTTTGTCAGTGGCCGCAGCAGGTGCCGGGTTGGCGCCTTTGACGTTGGTCGCTTCGGATACTTTGACTTCGGCACCAGGCTTGACGTACTGCAGGCCCTCGGTGATTACCCGGTCACCTTCGCTCAGGCCTTTTTCGATCAGCCACTTGTCGCCCACGGTGCGGTTGGCCACCAGGGTGCGCAGCTCGACCTTGTTGTCCTTATTGACGACCAGTGCGGTCGGCGTGCCTTTCTGGTCGCGGGTCACGCCCTGCTGCGGCGCGAGAATGGCCTTGGCGTTAGTGCCCGCCTGTAACTGGGCGTGAACGAACATGCCTGGCAGCAGACGATGCTCAGGGTTTGGGAACACGGCACGCAGGGTGACCGAACCGGTGCCCTGGTCGACCGAAACCTCGGAAAACTCAAGCGTGCCTTCCTGCGGGTAGGCGCTGTTGTCTTCCAGGGTCAGCTTGACCTTGGCGGCATTGCTGCCGACTTTCTGCAACTTGCCGCTTTCCAGATCCGAACGCAGCTTGAGCATTTCGGCGGAGGACTGCACTACATCCACATAAATCGGGTCGAGCTGCTGGATGGTCGCCATGGCTTCGGTTTGCGCATTGCTGACCAGCGCACCTTCAGTCACCGAAGAGCGACCGATACGCCCGGAGATCGGCGCCAGGACCTTGGTGTAGCGCAGGTTGATCTCGGCGGTTTGCAGCGACGCCTGGGCTTCGCGGCTGGTGGCCACGGCCTGGTCGTATTCCTGGCGGCTGACGGCTTGCTCGTTGACCAGCAATTTGTAGCGGTCGGCCAGCGATTTGGCCGATTGCAGGGTGGCACGGGCGCTGTTGGCCGTGGCCTCGTACATGGCCGGATCAATCTGATAAAGCTGCTGGCCAGCCTTGACGTCGCCGCCCTCGGTGAACAGACGCTTGAGAATGATGCCGTTGACCTGTGGGCGTACTTCGGCCACCCGGAACGCGGTGGTGCGGCCTGGCAGCTCGGTGGTCAGGGTGTAGGGCTGTGCTTTGAGGGTAACAACGCCGACCTGAGGAGTCTGAGCGGGCGGGGCCGCTTCTTCCTTCTTGCTACAACCGCTGAGCAGTGTTGCCAGGGCGACGGCAGTGACCAGAACGGGAACAGCTGGCTTGAATTGCATGAAGATCCTCGGGGGCCGAAAGCCTTGATTGCTCAAGAAAGTAAAGGTGTAAAAAAATTTTGCAGCTAGATACGTAGCATGCTAATAAATATACTTACATTCACGGCTGTTTGTAAACAACCTGCCACTACGCTTCATGAAGCTGTAATCGCGATCGGGACAAGGCGTAACAAAGGCCGCCCGAGCACATCTCCAGGCCACGTGCAGCAAGGGCTGGAGCATTTTTAGAGGTTTTATGCCATGGTTCGTCGTACCAAAGAGGAAGCCCAAGTTACTCGCGCCCAGATTCTCGAGGCCGCCGAACAGGCGTTCTATGAGCGCGGCGTAGCGCGTACCACCCTGGCCGATATCGCCACCCTGGCCGGTGTGACGCGCGGTGCCATCTACTGGCATTTCACCAACAAGGCCGAACTGGTACAGGCCATGCTCGACAGCTTGCACGAGCCTCTTGAAGAAATGTCCCAGGCCAGTCTGAGCGAGGACGAGACCGACCCGTTGGGTTGCATGAAAAAGCTGCTGATTCATTTGTTTCGCCAAGTTTCCAGAGACCCTAAAACCCGGCGCATCAATGAGATCCTTTTCCATAAGTGCGAGTTCACCGATGAAATGTGCGACTTCCGCCGTCAGCGACGTGATAACGCTTTGTGGTGTAACGAACGTATCGGTCTTTCATTAAGCAATGCCGTGCGCAAGGGTCAGCTCCCGGCGGAACTGGACATCGACAAAGCCGCCATCGGCCTGCATGCCTTTGTCGATGGCATCCTTGCCCAGTGGTTACTGATACCTGAAGGTTTCTCGCTGGACCAGCAGGCTGAGCAATGGGTCGATGTGTGTATGGACATGCTGCGCTTCAGCCCCGCGTTGCGTATTGCTACGGTAGCCCCGGCAGTATTATCGGCCGGTTAACGGTTATAGCCGCTGTTGGCCAGCCTGTCATGGCAGATAGATGTCATTCGCGGCCACGCAGCATCTGATTGGGCATGGCCAGTGCGGCGGCCAGGCCCAGCAGGGCGATTGCCGCACTGACCATCAGCAACTGCCGGAAGGTCACCGCCAGCTCGGCCCGCAAAGCTTCAAGGGCCGGCCCGCTACTGGCGTTAAGGCTGTCGAGCAGGGCATTACCCGACTGTCCCTCGCCACCCAGGCTGCCAGCCCCCATATGTCCGATCCCGGTATCCTGCAGCATGGCCAGCAGCAGTGCCGACATCAATGCCACGCCCAGCGCCCCGCCCAACGAGCGGAACAGGTTGCTGGTGCTGGTCGCCACCCCGATATCCTTGGCCTGCACGGCGTTCTGGCTACCCACCAGCGAGGTGGGGAACTGCATGCCGGTGGCGATGCCGGTCAGGATCATGAACAGGCTGGTCAGCAGTACATCCTGCGGTGCACTGAAGGCCATGCCCATGATCGTCAGTGGCATCAGCAAGGCGCCACTGACAATCAGCGGTTTGTAGCGGCCGCTCAAGGAGGTATGACGCCCGGCACAGTAGGCGCCCAACGGCATGCCCATGGCCAGCGGCAGCAAATGCAGCGCTGCGCTGTCGGCGCCTGAACCGGTCAGCGTCTGATAGCGCAGCGGCATCAGGACGCTGAGGGAGATCGACTGGAAACTGGCAAAAAATACGGTGATCCAGCACAGCACTGCGCTGCGGCTGGCGAACAGATGCATCGGCAGCACCGGCTCGATGGCTTTGCGTTCGTAAGCAATGAACAGCGCCAGGCTCAGCAAGGCTATGCCGAGCAACCACTGCACCGGGCGGTCGTTCAACGCATGGCCCTGGCCGATCTGGGTGATGCCCAGTAACAGCGCGCTGAGGCCGATGATCATCAACATGCTGCCCAGATAATCGATCACCGGTTTGCGCTGCGGTGTTGGCAGACCCCTGAGGGTGCGCCGGGCGACCAGCCAGGCGGCGATGCCCAGCGGCAGGTTGATGAGAAACACCCAGCGCCACGACAGATACTCAGTCATCAGCCCGCCCAATACCGGGCCTGCGACGCTGGCCAAGGCGTACATACTGCTGAAATAACCCTGATAACGGCCGCGTTCACGAGGCGGGATTATGTCACCGATGATTGCCTGACTGACCGATACCATGCCGCCGGCGCCTATACCTTGCAGCACCCGGGCCAGAACCAGTTGTTCCATATTTTGCGCCAGTGCGCAAAACAACGAGGCGAGGGTGAACAGCGCAAGGCCGGTAAGCATCAGGCGCCTGCGCCCATAGAGGTCGCCCAGCTTGCCGTAGATCGGCACGGCTACGGTCATGGCCACCAGATAACCCGAGATCACCCAGGCCAGTAGCTCGACATCGTGCAATTGGCTGGAAATGGCAGGCAACGAAACGGCAACGATGGTTTGATCCAGCGCACTGAGAAAGATCGCCAGCATCAGGGCGAACAGAATGCTGCGAATTCCCGGCGTGGTTGCGGGTGTCGATGGGCTAGGGCAGGTCACGGCAAAACCTGAAGGCTGTTGTGCCCGCAGTCTATTGCGTTAGCTTGCTAATCGATAGCCCTGCGAAGTAATGCGTAGGTCGTCATCGCAATACCACGAGGGAAGCATTTGCCGGGGCGCAGTGGCCGAACATACAGACCACGCTATGTGGCGACAGGCGCGCCAGTTCAATGCGGTAGGCGCCTGCTGCGTAGAGCGCGACTACGGCGACAAGACCCAGTGCAGCCAGGCATTTTCTTGTTGTGACTCTCATAAGGCACCCCTTGGACCAACCGTGGAGTAGAGGAAGAGTTACTTAGAGTCTAGGCCATGCTGGCAAACCTGCTGGCACCGCAGGTTAGAATTGCAGCCCGATTTTCAGGACAGGCAAAAGATCCATGGCACGCAAGGTTTTCGAGTATTACGAAGCGGTCACCGCGATGATCCCGACCCAGGGCGGCTATCAGGCCGCAATCGCTGTCAAATCGCTGGAGGGCGGCGGTGCGCCACGTTTTCATGCGGTGTTGCCGGGTCAGCTGTTCAAGACTGCTGATGACGCTGACCAGGCTGCCAGCGACGAGCTGGAGCGCTTGCTCGACGTGGACGCTGACGCCGACCTGGTGTGGCGTCAGGTTTCCTGAGTCCGGGCTCAGACCACCGGGCGGTGCATCTTGAACAACGCTTCAGGGCCCAGTTGGAAGTAGTCCGCCGGTCCACCGCCTCGCAGAATCGGCTCGGCGGCAGCCGTGTCATAAATACCGTCCTTGAGTAGCCAGGTGGCGATATGGACGGCCACCACCTCGCCGAGAATCAGCCAACTGGGCACCGGTTCCTGATCTGCACGTTTGAGCTGGATGATTTGTGTCACCTTGCATTCGAATGACACCGGCGTCTCTTTGACTCTGGGCGTCGAGATCACCTGTGAAGGCAGGGGCGTCAGGCCGGCGAGACGAAATTCGTCGACCTCGGCCGGTACTGCCGCGCAGCTCTGGTTCATGGCCTCGGCCAGCGAGCGTGTGGCCAGATTCCAGACGAACTCACCGGTCTGCTCGATGTTGTTCAGGCTGTCTTTGCGGCCCACGCTGCTGAAGCCGATGATCGGCGGAGTGTAGTTGAAGGCATTGAAGAAGCTGTATGGCGCCAGGTTCAGAACCCCCTGGGCATCCTGAGAAGAAATCCAGCCGATGGGCCGAGGGCCGACGATGGCGTTGAACGGGTCGTGCGGCAGGCCATGGCCTTTAGCGGGTTCGTAAGAGTAAATCGCGTCTGACATGGCGGGTTTCCTTGCTGCCGGAGGACTGGTAAAGCCTATGGATTATCGCCTCACAGAGCCTGTCGAGGACAGGGACCGTGTTGGTATAAGCGTGGCCGATACTGCAGTACCGCAGAGTTTCATCAGTTCAGTCCTCGTGAAAGCCCGAAGCCAAAAAAATGCCAGTCAGGGGGGCTGACTGGCATACAAGGAGCATCAAGGGAGGAGGATGAAGCGATGAAGCAAATCAGATCAGGCGGTTAGCACCGACACGGTCAGCGCCATCGGCGGCCAGGCGGTTGGCGCCTACGTGGTCGGCACCGTCGGAGGTCAGGCGATTGGCACCTACGTGGTCGGCACCGTCGGAGGTGAGGCGGTTGGCGCCTACGTGGTCGGCACCGTCAGCAGCCAGACCTTGATCGGCGCTGCTATTGGTGTCCAGAACCGGCTGGCGGTTAGGGCCAACGTTGTCCGAGCCATCGGCTGCGATGTAGTCAGCGCTCAGAGGTTGTTGAACGGCATCAGTCACCGGCAGGGCGAAAGCGCTGGTAGCCATTACGGAGAAAGCGATGCTGGCAAACAGAGTGGTCTTTTTCATGATGGTAGCTCCAATTCGGGAAGTCGGTTCGGGTTCAGTTGTGTTCCCGGTATGGAGGCCATGTTACGTGTCCAAGGATTATTAAGAAGTTAATAGGGTTGTTAGCGATCATTGCTGAAAATGATAGTTGGCCTCGATGCCCGGTTTTCGGGCCTTGTACAAGAAATCGAACGCTTGACGTGCATTTTTCGGGATATCTCACGGGAAAGCACCTTGACAAATCAAGAAGCACTATTAAATCAAGGCCTGCGGGTTCAGCGCCGGCTCGTGCAGTGGCTGCTCGCTGAACGAAAAAGGGGCAGCCCACGCTGGTGGACTGCCCCCTGATATCACTGTGACGCTAGATCAGTCGGTCTCGATCCGCGAGTGCTTACGGGTGTCCTTCATAAAGATGTACACCAGCAGCGAGCAGGAAATACACGCCGTGACGTACCAGTAGTAGCCGCTTTCCATACCGATGCTCTTGAACCACAGGGCGATGAATTCGGCAGTGCCGCCAAACAGCGAGACGGTCAGGGCGTAAGGCAGGCCGACACCCAGGGCACGGATTTCGGCAGGGAACAGCTCAGCCTTGACCACGGCATTGATCGAGGTATAGCCACTGACGATGATCAGTGCGCCCATGATCAGGAAGAACGCGCCCCACCAGGTCTGGATGGTCTGCAGAGTGGTGAGGATGGGTACGGTGCACAGAGTCCCCAGTACGCCGAAGGCGATCAGGATTGGACGGCGGCCGATCTTGTCGGACAGCGCGCCGACCAGCGGCTGCAGACACATGAACAGGAACAGCGTCGCGGCCGAGATCATGGTCGAGTCGCTTTTGCTCATGCCTACGGTGTTGGCCAGGTACTTCTGCATGTAGGTGGTGTAGGTGTAGAACGCCAGGGTGCCGCCCATGGTCAGGCCGACCACGGTCGCCAGCTCTTTGGGATGACGCATCAGGGTGCGCATCAGGCTTTCCTTGGGTTCCTGTTTCTTCGCCTTGGTGAACGACTCGGTTTCTTCCATGCCGCGACGCAGGTACAGAGCTACCACCGCACACAGGGCACCGATGATGAACGGAATACGCCAGCCCCAGGAGTACAGCTGTTCCTCGGTCAGCGTCTGTTGCAGAACGATCAATACAGCCAGGGCGATGAGCTGGCCGGAAATCAGGGTCACATACTGGAAGCTGGAGAAGAATCCGCGACGCTCCTTGGTCGCCATCTCGCTGAGGTAGGTGGCCGAGGTGCCGTACTCGCCCCCGACCGACAGGCCTTGAAGCAGACGGGCGATGATCAACAGGATCGGCGCACCGATGCCGATGGTTTCATAACTTGGGGTCAGGGCAATGACCAGTGAGCCGAAGCACATCAGGATGACCGAGGCCATCAGTGCGGCCTTGCGGCCTTTGCGGTCAGCGTAGAGGCCCATCAGCCAACCGCCGATCGGGCGCATCAGGAAGCCTACGGCGAAGATCGCGGCGGTGTTGAGCAACTGTGCGGTCGTGTCGCCAGCAGGGAAAAAAGCCTTGGCAAAATACAGCGAAAAGGCCGCATAGACATACCAGTCGTACCATTCGACCATGTTGCCTACTGAACCACTGAAAATCGACTTCAGGCGCGAGGAGGTGGTTTTTTCGGAGGCAGAGGTGCCAGCCGACTCTGAGAGGGAGTTGGGGAGGGCCATAGTGATCCTTGTCCGGTCATTGTTTTTAGAAAGCCGTCGTGCAGCCTTATGACCCTTTTGCAGAACCTGTGCCACATAGAGAAAGCCCGGAATAGAGCCGTTATGGCAGTCCGGATAAGCAAGAATCCGCTTATTGACCGGCCAGCCATAAGCGGATTCTTGCTTATAAAAGCCTCAGCGACGGTGACGCTGCACGCAGCTATGCAGTCGTGCGCTGAGCTCTTCAACCCGGTAGGGCTTTGGCAACAAGTCAAAGCGCTCAGCCTGCTCATGGCTGACGTCGACAAACTCGGTGCTGTAACCGGTGGTGAGGATTACCGGCAGGTCTGGCCATTGGCGATGGATCTGTGCGCAGAGTTCGAGGCCGCTCATGCCGGGCATGGCGATATCGGAAAACACCACATGGAAATGTTCCGGGCGATTCTTCAGCTCCTGCAAGGCTTCACGGGCGCCAGGCACCCATAAGACTTTGAAGCCGGACTGTTCGAGCATGGCCGAAGTGTAGGTGCCGATCTCCGGGTTGTCCTCGACCATCAGCACCTGCAAACCACTTTCGCCAGCCGTGACGGTGGCCGGTTGGCGTGGGCGAGGCTGCGGGGCCTGGCGGGCACTGGGCAGGTAAAGCGTGAAGCGACTGCCATGGCCCAGCTCGCTGTCGACCACCACTTCGCCGCCAGACTGCTTGGCGAAGCCGAACACCTGTGACAGGCCAAGACCGGTGCCTTGGCCGGCGGCCTTGGTGGTGTAGAAGGGCTCGAAGATCAGGCTGAGTTGATCTGCAGCAATCCCGGCACCGGTGTCGGTCAGCGTGATGGTCACGTAATCGCCTTCGGCCAGGTCGGGTAATGGCGAGTCAGTCCGTGCATGCAGCCGTTCGACCTGAATCGTCAGTTGGCCCACGCCGGCCATGGCGTCGCGGGCATTGACCACCATGTTGACCAGCGCTGTGTCGAACTGGCTCTGATCGGCATAGATATAACAAGGTTCGGCGGGCAGCTCGATAGACACCTGAATGCGTGAACCGGTCAGGGTGTCCATCATTTCGCCAATGCGCGACACACATTCGTTGATGTCGAAGACTTCCGGCTGCAGCGCTTGACGGCGGGCGAAAGCCAGTAACTGGCCGGTCAGCCGGGCGGCGCGATCCACGGTACTGGAAATGGCCTGGACATACTTGACCCGCTTGGCTGGCGAAAGCTGCGACGATTTCAACAGGTCGGTACAGGACTTGATAATGGTCAGCAGATTGTTGAAGTCATGGGCCACGCCACCGGTCAACTGGCCGATGGCTTCGAGCTTCTGAGCCTGGCGCAAGGCTTCCTCGGAGATGCGCAAGGCCTCGCCTGCTTCTTCCTGATTCTGGATATCCCGGCCCACGGCATGGATGAATTGCTGGTCGGGTACGGCTGTCCAGGCAATGGTGCGATAAGCGCCATCGGCGCGCCGGTAGCGGTTCTTGAAGTCGGAAATGCTCTGCCCGCTCATGAGCTGAGCCATAGCCTCACGGGTGCCGGGCTGATCCTCAGGGTGCACAAGCGTCATAAAGTCGCTGCCCAGCAGTTGCTCTGGACTCCAGTTCAGCGCCGTATTCCAGGCAGGGTTGAGCGCATGGATGGTGCCGTCAAAGCGCGCGACCAGCATCAGGTCGGTAGACAGGCGCCAGATCCTGTCGTGCTCACGGGTGCGCTCTTGCACTTGCTGCTCAAGGGATTCATTAAGGGTGCGCAGCGCTTCTTCAGCTTCATACAAGGGCGTCATGTCACGTGAGACGCTGAGGATTTTTTCTGGCTTGCCGTCTCTGCCAAACACCGGGCTGACTTGTACGTGCCACCACTTCTCGCTGCCGCCCATGGTGCGGGCCAATCCACTGAAGCTGGAACTCTGGCCATTGCGCGCGGTGCTGATTGCCCGATGCACATCTGCCTGGCCCTGACCTTCCCAGAAATCCGGCCATGGGCAACCGCGGATGGCATTGAAGTCGCTGACCTCCATCAACCGCTGGCCACCTTCGTTCATGTAGCTCAGCCGTCCATCGAGGTCCATGAGTTTGATGCAATCATTGAGGCTGGCCAGCACCCTCTGCGAGAAGGCCAACTCTTCCTGCAGGCGAGTCTGGGCCTGGCGTTGTGCCGTTACGTCATGCACCACACAGAAGGCGCCGAGAACCTGGCCATCATCATCGGCAATTGGCGAGCAGGACAGTGACCAGCAACCGGGTACGGGGGAGTGGATCTGCAGCAATTCGCAACGGCTGGCCTGGCCAGTCAGGCTCTGGGCAATGAGCGGTTCGAGGTTGCCCCACGGCAGTTGGGGCAGCGCTGCGGCGGGATGACCCAGGGCCTGTTGCGCGGTCAGGCCCAGCAGCGCGCAGCCAGCATCATTGGCCAGCAGCAGATGCTGTGCGCCCCAGAACAGCAGCATCGGTTGTGGCGAGCAGAGGATCAGGTTCAGGCTGGCGGGCAAGGCAGGCGGCCAGTGTTCCTTTGGCCCCAGCGTACTGGCGCTCCAGTCATGTTCGCGGATAAAACGTCCGGCAGATGCATTCGCCATGGAGCTATTCAGGGAGGTGGTCACGGCAGGCACAGTCTCGAATCCAGCGCTATTGGCAGCAAGGCATTATCAGGTAACGGATAGTGGCATTATGCTTTGTCATTGGCTGTTGCCGCGACTGAAGGTGCCTTAAAGAAACATATCGCGCACCAGCCCATGCCTCTGCATCTTCTCGTTCAGAGTACGCCGCGGCAGTTGTAGTTCATTGAGCACCGCCTTGATGTCGCCTTTATGCCGGCTCAAGGCAGCACGCAGGCACTGGGCCTCAAAGGCCTCCTGCTGGTCGGCAAGCGATTGTGCTACCGCTTCGCTTGGTTGTGGATTGAGCCCCAGCGTTTCGCGCTCGGCGGCGTTGGCCAGTTCGCGGACATTGCCTGGCCAGTCGTGGCTGAGCAGGTTACCAAGCTGCTGGCCGCTGAGTTGCGGTGCCGGGCGGCTCAGCCGTTCGGCTGCGCTCTGGGCGAAATGATTGAACAACAGGGCGATGTCTTCGCGGCGTTCACGCAAGGGCGGCAGGCGCAGCTCGGCGACGTTCAGGCGATAGGCCAGGTCCTCGCGAAAACGTCCGGCCCGTGCCTCTTCAAGCAAGTCTGGCTTGGTTGCGGCGATGATCCGCACATCCACGGCAATGTTCTGGTTCGAGCCCAGACGTTGCAGTTGTCGGTCTTGCAGAACCCGCAGCAACTTGGCTTGTTGCGCCAGCGGCATGCTTTCGATCTCATCGAGAAACAGCGTACCGCCATGGGCATATTCGAGGCGGCCTATGCGTTTACCCTGGGCGCCGGTAAATGCACCGCTTTCGTGGCCGAACAGTTCGGCCTCGAACAGGTGCTCCGGAATGGCAGCGCAGTTCAGAGCGACGAATGGTTGAGCTGCCCGCGAGCCAAAGTCGTGCAGGCAGCGGGCGACCAGTTCCTTGCCGCTGCCTGTTTCGCCACGGATCAGCACATTGACCGGCATGTCGGCCAGTTCCAGCACTTGGCGGCGCAACGTCTGCAGCCCTGGCGAAACGCCCAGCAGCGTGGCTTCAAGCTGAGCCCGGGCGTCGGCCTGTCCGTGCAGGCGGCGATTTTCGAGGACCAGTTGGCGTTTTTCCAACGCGCGGCGCAGGGTGTCGAGCAAGGCCTGAGGGCTGAAGGGCTTTTCCAGAAAATCGTAGGCGCCGTTACGCATGGCTTCCACCGCCATGGGGACATCACCGTGGCCAGTGAGCAGAATCACTGGCAAGTCCTTGTCTATCGCGCGCAGGCGTGACAACAACTCAAGGCCGTCCATGCCGGGCATGCGCACATCGCTGAGCACCACACCTGGAAAGTGTTCCGGTAACTGGGCCAGGCATTCTTCGCCGCGTGGGTGCAGGCGCACTTCAAATCCTGAAAGCGTCAACCAGGGCTCGATGGCCTGGCGAATCGCGGCTTCATCATCCACGACAATCACTGAGTTGAGACTCATGGCTCCGACTCCAGAAAGTCATTGGGCAGGCTGAAACTGAACATGGCACCGCCAGCGACATTGCGCGCGCTCAGCTGCCCGCCCAGGCTGTGAATAATGGCGTAAGACACCGCCAGACCCAGACCCAGGCCGTCACCGACAGGCTTGGTCGTGAAAAACGGATCGAACAGGCTGGACAGGTGCGCGCTGTCGATCCCGGTCCCGGTGTCGGTCACACTCAGTTGCCATTGCTCACCGACCGCTTCGATCTTTACTTCCAGGCGCTTGCGTGGCCGCTCGCGCATGGCATCGAGCGCGTTGCGTAGCAGGTTGATCAACACTTGCTCGAGGCGAATGGCATCGCCGCGTACCCAGGCCGGTCGAGCCAGATGCAGGACGCATTCGATCTGTTCTTCGCGCAGGCGGGTGTCGAGCAGCAGCAGTGCCTGATCGACCACATGGGCCAGGTCCAGGCGTTCGCGTAGCCCGTCCGGGCTTTTGCGGGCAAAGGTTTTCAAGTGCCCGGTCAAGGCGGCCATACGGGTCAGTTGCTGATCGAGCAGCGCCAGCGCCTGATTGGCATCCTCGATACGACCCTGGTCAAGCAGCAGGCGCAACGTTGCCAGTTGCATGCGCTGGGCGGTCAGCGGCTGGTTGATTTCGTGGGCCAACGCCGCCGACATCTGCCCCAGTGCGGCGAGCTTGGTCGATTGCACAAGACCTTCCTGGGCCGTGCGCAGGTCACGGGTACGCTCTTGCACCAGCTGCTCCAGTTCATCGCGGCTACGCTCACGCAGGCGTGCCATGCGCCAGCGCTGGGAGAGGAACAGGCACAGGAACACCAGCGTCAGCCACAGCCCGGCGGCGGCCAGTGCGGCATTGCGCACATCTTCATTGGCGGCTTCAGGCTTGCGCAGCAGGTGCAGGGTCCAGTTTTCATCCGGCAGGCTCATGGACTGCCAGAGATAATCGGCCGTACCTGATGGTGCTTCGACCCGGCTCAGGTGGCTATTGGGGCCGAAGCGCTGCAACACGCGGCTGCGCAGTGGCGACAAGGGTTTTTTGTCGTACTGACGGGTGCTGAGCAATTCGGCGCGGTCTTCGACAGAAATCGGCAGCAGCTCGCGGTAGCGCCATTCAGGCTGGTTGGCCAGAAACGCAATGCCTTTGGTGTCGCTGACCATCAACAGGTCAGTGGTATTGAGTGCCCATTCGCGTTCCAGACTCGGGAACTCCAGCTTGACCACCATGGCGCCAATGAATTCGCCGTGGTCGTCGAGCACCGCGTTGGACAGGAAGTAACCCGGAATGCCGGTGGTCACACCAACGGCATAGAAACGGCCCACGCCTTTGGCGCGGGCTTGTGAAAAGTACGGACGAAAGCCGTAGTTGTTGCCGACGTAGCTCTGTGGCGTGCGCCAGTTACTGGCGCCCACTGCAACGCCATGGCGGTCCATCAGTTCAAGTGTCGATGAGTGGGCGGCGCCGTTGATGCTTTCCAGCTTGCGGTTGAGTTCGGCTTGCGCCTGCTCGCTGAGCGGACCACTGACGGCTGCCCGGATCTCGCTGTCCAGCGCCAGTACCGCCGGCAGGGCGCGATAGCGCTCGATCAGCGTGTGCAGGGTATTGGCGTACAACGACAGTTGCAGGTTGGCGCGGCGGGCCTCTTCGCTCAAAACATGCTGCTGCGCCTGGTGCATTGCCAGCCCCGCGCACAGCACCGCGCCGCTGACGATGATCAGAACATAGGTGAGCAGGCGCAGGGTACGCTGGGTAGAGGTCATGGACGGACTGCCTTGGCAAGGAACACTGGCAGCCAGGCCGCCAGTGTTTCGTCAAACGTCTTACAGCAGGGTGAAGCTGGCCTCTTTGATGTCGGCCGAATCCAGGCCGATCATCACTTTGAATTCACCGGCTTCGGCAGCGTACTTGAGTTTCTGGTCGTAGAACTTCAGGTCGTTTTCGCTCAACGTGAAGGTCACGACTTTTTCTTCGCCCGGCTCCAGGCTGACTTTCTCGAACCCCTTGAGCGCCTTGACCGGCTGGCTGACCGAAGCGGCGACGTCATGCAGGTACAGTTGCACGACGGTGGCGCCGGCGACCTTGCCGGTGTTTTTCAGGGTCACACTGGCAGTCAGCTTGTCCTGACGCTTGAGCCTGGCGGTGGACAACTTGACGTCAGACAGCTCAAAGCGGGTGTAGCTCAAACCGTAGCCGAACGGGAACAGCGGGCCCTGGGTCTGCTCCTCGAAGTACTGCGAGGTGTAGTTGCCCGGGTGGCCCGGCGTGTACGGACGGCCGGTGTTCAGGTGCGCGTAATACATCGGTAATTGACCCACCGAACGCGGGAAGGTCATCGGCAGTTTACCGGATGGGTTGTAGTCACCGAACAGCACATCGGCAATCGCGTTGCCGCCTTCGGTGCCGGAGAACCAGGTCTCCAGCATCGCGTCAGCCTGCTGCAGCTCTTCACCCAGCGCCAGCGGGCGGCCGTTCATCAACACCAGCACCAGCGGCTTGCCGGTTGCCTTGAGCGCCTTGATCAGGTCGCGTTGCTTGCCAGGGATGTACAGCGTGCTGCGGCTGGCTGACTCATGGGACATGCCGCGTGATTCACCGACTACCGCGACAATCACATCGGACTGCTCGGCGACCTTGACCGCTTCGTCGATCATTTCCTGGGCCGGACGCGGGTCGACTTCGATTTCTTTTTCGATGAAGTTCAGGTAATCGAGAACATACTCTTTGTCACTGACGTTGGCGCCACGTGCGTAAACCAGCTTGGCCTTGTCACCCACAGCGTTGCTCAGGCCTTCGTAGATCGTGACCGACTGGTGGGGGCGACCGGCCGCCGACCAACTGCCGAGCATGTCGAGTTTGCTTTGCGCCAGGCTGCCGATCACGGCAATGGTGCCCTGCTTTTTGAGTGGCAGCGTGTCGTTCTGGTTCTTCAGCAGAACCATGGTCTTGCGCGCCACATCGCGGGCTTCGGCGCGGTGCAGGCGGTCGTCCGAGTAGGTATCGGCAGGGTCGTCGGCGGCGTTGCCAATGCGCCGGTACGGGTCAGCGAACAGTCCCATGTCGTACTTGGCACCCAGCACTTCACGCACTGCGTTGTCGATTTCCGTGATCGAGACTTCGCCGTCCTTGACCAGGCCTGGCAAGTGCTCGCCGTAGGCTTCATCGTTCATGCTCAGGTCGACACCGGCCTTGATCGCCAGCTTGGCCGCTTCACGCTCGTCCTTGGCCACACCGTGCTTGATCAGCTCGCCGATTGCGCCATGGTCGCTGATGGTCACGCCCTTGAAGCCCCAGTCCTTGCGCAGCAGGTCTTGCATCAACCACAGGTTGGCGCTGGAGGGCACGCCATTGATCGAGTTAAGGGCAACCATCACGCCACCGGCCCCGGCATCGAGACCGGCACGATACGGCGGCAGGTAGTCCTGGTACATGCGCGTCGGGCTCATGTCCACGGTGTTGTAGTCGCGGCCGCCTTCAACGGCACCATACAGAGCGAAGTGCTTGACCGCTGCCATGATGCTGGTCTTTTCAGCCGGGTCCTTGCTCTGGAATGAGCGGACCATCACCTCGGAAATTTTCGACACCAGGTGGGTATCTTCACCAAAGCCTTCAGAGCTGCGGCCCCAGCGCGCGTCGCGGGATATATCGACCATCGGCGCAAAGGTCATGTCGATGCCGTCGGCGGCAGCTTCCTTGGCCGAAATACGCCCGCTCAGGGCGATGGCGTCCATGTCCCAGCTGGCCGCCATACCCAGGCTGATCGGGAAAATGGTGCGATGGCCGTGGACCACGTCGTAGGCAAAGAACATCGGAATTTTCAGCCGGCTCTTGGCCACTGCCGCTTCCTGCAGCGGGCGGTTTTCCGCGCGGGTGATGGAGTTGAACGTGCTGCCAATGCGGCCGGCGGCAATTTCCTTGAGAATCTTCGGTTGCGGCATCTCTTTGCTGATGCTGATCAGCCGCAGTTGACCGATTTTTTCATCCAGGGTCATTTGCTTCATCAGGTCATTGATGAAAGCATTCTTGGCTTGCAAAGGTGTTTGCTGCGAAGCTCTGGCCGGTGTAGCTGCCAGCGCCGTTTGACTGGTCAGAGCGACCGCCAGACCTATTAGGCACAACTTGTTCATGAATGATTTCTCAAGGCTTTTGCCGACAACTTGCATTGAATACCAGGCTTGCAGGTGGGGAATCTGAACCTTTGGCGTTATTGTCCGGACAGAGTGCAGGGTAGTCGTTGGGCTAATTGTTGCATCATGCTTCGCATAGACAACGGTTTTTGCCTGATACTCCGTGGTAGGCGCCAGATTATGCCGGGGAACTTGCCGTTTGGCTAAGGCACGTCGTTTCATGAAACGTAAAAACTACAAGAGGAGACCCGCCAGGATGCATCCAGAGGGTGACGCAAGTACCTCGAAGCTGTGCTGCAAAGCGGCAAGCGGCCCTGCACTGGTATACGATGTCCGGCTATGCGGGTCGTGTGTGCGGGTGAAGCCTTGAAGTTTGTGCTGGGATGGGTGCTGTGGTGCTGCATATGCAGCCAGGTGGTACGGGCCGATGAGCCCGCTTTGTTGTTTCCGCCGCTGACCGGTCGGGTGGTGGATGCTGCGCAGTTGCTTGACATGCCGACCACCGCACGGTTGTCGCAGATGTTCCAGGAGCATGAACAGGCGACCGGCGAACAGATCGTGGTGGTCACCCTGGTTGATCTGCAAGGCGCGACCATCGAAGAGTATGGTGTGCGCCTGGCCAAGACCTGGTCGATCGGCCAGAAGGGTAAACACAATGGTGTCCTGCTGATCGTCTCGCGGGACAACCGCAAGGTCCGCATCGAGGCCGGCAGTGGCCTGCGCGATCAGCTCAGTGATGCCCAGTCGGCGCTGATCATCAACATGCTGGTGACTCCCCAGTTCCGTGAGGGCAATTTTGCCACTGGCATCGAGCTAGGCTCGCAGGCCATCGTTACGGCATTGGGCGGGCATGTGCCGGATGGGCCTGAACCTGGTTCCGAAAATCTTTATCCAGGACAGCCTGCCAGCACCTTATGGCCGGCATTGCTGGTACTGGCAGCGCTGGTGCTGATGATGTCGACCTGCGCCATGACCAATCTGGGCCGGCGCATGCGTTTGAAAGGTAGCAGTGCGGCAACCCGGCATGATGACGATCAGGGGTTTGGCGGCGGTGGTGCCTCCGGCAACTGGTGAGTGTGACTCTGAAAGAGGGATACATGGCTTTACTCAGTGAGGATGAACAGCGGCAGGTCGCCGAGGCGATTGCCCGCGTTGAACAGCGCACCGATGCCGAACTGGTCACTGTGCTGGCGGCCAAGGCTGATGATTACGCTTACGTGCCATTGGTATGGGCCGGAGCCATGGCGCTGCTGGGGCCGGGTGTCTTCAACTATGTCACTGACTGGTTCAACGCCAGCCAGTTGGTGCTGGCCCAATTGGTCACATTTCTGCTGGTTGCGCTGGTGTGCCGTATTCCCCCGGTCACCAGCCGTTTGGTACCGTCCTCAGTGCGCCGCTGGCGGGCAGGCAACCTGGCCCGCCGGCAGTTTCTTGAACAGAACCTGCATACCGCGCCGGGCGGTACAGGAATTCTGCTGTTTGTATGTGAAGCCGAACGTTATGTCGAAATTCTCGTCGATCATGGCATTTCCAGTCGTCTCAACGACCAGACCTGGAAAGCCATGATCAACGTCTTTACCCAGCAGATACGCAACGGCCAGAACCTGAGTGGGTTTCTAGGCTGTATCCATGCCTGTGGCGAGCTGCTGGCCGACCATGTTCCGCGTACGCGTGCACACGCCGAGAGCGCCCGGCGCGTGGTGGTTCTGGTTTGATCGCAGGTGCCTGGCCGGCGGTTAAGACTGCCTTGTACTGGTTGCCTCACCTGCGCTTTTTAACGGCCTGTCAGAGTTCTCGTTGTATGCCGATGAGCTTGTTCAGATAAGCAATCAGCTCTTGCAGCTGTTGCTGAATCAGGCTGCTGGTGCGAGTGTCGGACAAGTAGCTGTCGCTAAACATATGCAGTGAATCAACCGCCTTGCGTGCTTCGGTTACCCAGGTTGTCTTGCCCTGGTCCAGGTCGGACAGTGCGCTCAATTGCAGCAGATCACGGCTGACCTCCTGGGCCAGTTGATTGATACGGGTCGATTCCCGGAGCAATTGATCGTAACGTGCCCGGAGTCTGTCGCGTTCTGTCGTCAGGTCCAGATAGCTCAGGCCTTTGCTGATCTCGTCCCGTAACTTCTCCAGGCGGGCGATGCCTGCATTGATTATGGCGACTTCAGCAATAGGTGTGCTGGTCAGTGCCGCCAGTTCTTCAGGGCTGGGCAACACATTCTTGAAAACGTCAGCCAGGTTGTTCTTCTCGTATGCCGTGATGGCCGCATCCAGGATTTGCTTGTCTTCCATCAGGGCGGCCATCTGTTTGCCGAGTTCGGTGATGCTTTCCTGATAGGTGTCGAGCCGGCTCTGTAGCGTCTGTTGCAGCCGCTCGCTCGCCGGTTTCAGATCGATTTGCGACAGGTCATCAATGCCTTGCAGCATGGCGCTTTCAGCCTGGCGCATGGTGTTGGCCAGTGCCAACAAGATGTGGGTACGTTGTGCCTCCACTTGCCGAAGCGCTTCCTGTTTTTGCTCGGCATGCAGGCTGGCATCAGACTCGATTTGCACGCGAAGCTGATCGGTTTGATTCAGGTTGATAGTACGTGCAGTAGACAATACCTTGTTGAGCTCTTTGCGAAACGTATAGCTCGCCTGGCTCACGGCCGCTTTAACGAACGGCAGCTTGTCTTTCATGACCGGTAGAAAATCAAGTGATAATGACTTGATCTGGTTATAGATAAGTGTCTGTGCCTCAGTCATGGCTTTTAAGTCAGGTGTTTTAAAAGTCTGCGAAACGGGAGCGAGCATGGTCATATCCTTGTACCGATAAGTGTCATTGGTTATTGAATTGTTCAAGCGCGCTGTTGAAAACAGCCAGCAACTTGTTGGTGAAGCCGTTGATGTCGTTCCAGGGGGTTACGACATTTGAGAATTTCAAGGCAAAGGTCAGCAGAGACTGGTTGTCTTCTATCGTCTCCAGTTCATTGGCAGCAGCCTGAATGTACTCAGACAACATCATCCAGATATCCCGCAGATTGACGGCACTGCGATGAGCATCGAGCATGCGGAACTGCATGTCCTCAAAGTAGATGGCAAGGCTTGCAACTGTATTGAGAAGCGGGCGCGAGACCTTCAGCTTTTCAAGGGCGGCGTCCTTCTCTTTCAACAGGCGATTTTTTGCCTTGCGGGCATCTTCGGCTTTTTTGCCAAATATACCGCCGGTGATAATCAGACCAAACGCTCCCCCTGGCGCACCGCTGAACGCCAGCGCTACATTCTTTTTGTACTCCGCTGCTTTTTCGGCGATCTGCTGGGTCAGGTCATCAATGTACCTTTCCAGTTCGGTGATTTCAGAGGCCAACCCGGACTGGTTTGCCTGATTGAATTTCTGATTGATGTCCGGAATCAGTGTCTGAGTCAACGTATTGGCGAAGACTTCAATGGAGTTGCTCAATGTGCTGGCGCTCTGGCGATGCTGCTCCACCTCGTCAGCGATGCTTTTCAGAAAGGCTGACAGCTCGTTGCGAATGCTCAGGTCCTGATCGTCGAGGGCCGACGGGTCGAGGTCATTGATGAACGCCACGCTCAGATCGGAAACCTTGAGTTTTAAACGTTGAGCGATGCTCATCTGCTCAATGCTTTCGATGATGGCGCTGCCGTTTTTGTAAAAGCTGCCCGCGAACCGGTCGATCGTGAAGGTCACGCTTTTTATGTTGTTTTCAATCGGGCTCCAGCTCAAGGCATGGTCGCGAATCTGGCGGTAGGTATGCAGTATGTCCTGAGGTTCAAGACCGGGTACGTTGCTTTTTTTAAAGCCCAAAGCGTGTTCTACACCGGTTAGCGTGACGGGCAGATTGAGGCTGTGCCGTTCATAACGCTTGATGTTGAAGATGTCTTCTTTGGTCAAGATCAGGGCCGGGCTGCGGCCTTCGAACTCTTCATCCAGCAGCGCTGTTTTTATATAGATGATCGGGATATCCGAGGGGGTGGCCTGGGTGTCATCGGATATCAGTGTTTTCAGCATCATGTGCACGTTCCTTGTGTTGATAAATGAAGTTGCTCCGTTGCTGATCTCGTTGCTGATCAACAATGTGGGTGAGGCTGTTTTATAAGTAACACGGGTGTTTGATGGGCGGCAATCATGGCGCTGTGTATAAACTGAGTGGCGTGTTTACTATTTGTTATATGTGTAACTTTTTAAATGGTCGCCATTGTGTTGCTGAAACTTCCGACAAAATAATGTCCCGTTTCCCGCCTTAAATGCTTAAACTGCGCACTGATTTTCAAGGTCCCGAAGGGACACCCGAGGCGTAGTCAATGTCAGTTTCCAACGATGCCGCTACCGGCTCTGTAGTGGATCAGCGTGCCCAATTCTTCACCTTGCTGGACGATTGCCTGGCGCAGAGTGCGCTGGTCAAGCTGGTCCTGGCCCGCTATGTCGGTGCCGAGACCGACCTGCAGCGTATCCTCATCGCGCCGGTGACCCTCAAGGGCCAGGCCTGCCTGTCGTTCGTGTACCGCTACAAGACCCGCGACATCACCAAGAATCATCCGCTGGCTGAGGCTGTGGCGCTGATCGCCGATCTGCTGCCAGGCTCGTTTCGCAATGCTCACCTGCTGTCGCTCAGCGATGAAGTGCAGCTGGAGTTCAGCAAGAAGGGCAAGGCCAATCTGTCACGCAGCCAGGCCGGGCAATCGCGTGTGGCACCTGCGGCGGCCCATGATCGGGAGAAAAAACGCTACCTGGAGCTGACCCGGCCGTTTCTCACCGACCTGGGCGTTACCAACCGCCAGCATGAATTGATTCCTGCCATGTCACGCAAGTGGAAGCAGATCAACAAGTTCATCGAAGTGTTCTCCCATGCCCTGGCTAGCTCGGCTATCCGCCTGGACAAGCCGGTGCGGGTGGCCGACTTTGGCTCCGGCAAAGGCTATCTGACCTTCGCGATCCACGATTACCTGCGCAATACCTTGCAGGTGCAGGGCGAGGTCACCGGTGTTGAGTTGCGCGAAGACATGGTCACCCTGTGCAACAACGCGGCCGCACGCCTGGAGCATCCGGGCCTGGTGTTTCGCTGTGGTGACGTGCGCAGTGTGGCGCCCAGCGAGCTGGAGGTGATGATCGCTTTGCACGCCTGCGATATCGCCACTGACTATGCGATTCACACTGGCATCCGCTCCGGGGCGGCGATCATCATGTGCTCGCCTTGCTGCCACAAGCAGATTCGCCAGCAGATCCAGAGCCCGGGCCTGCTGCAACCGATGCTGCAATATGGTTTGCACATGGGCCAGCAGGCCGAGATGGTCACCGACAGCCTGCGTGCCTTGCTGCTGGAGGCCTGTGGCTACGAGACCAAGGTCTTTGAGTTCATTTCGCTGGAGCACACCAACAAGAACAAGATGATCCTGGCCGTCAAACGCGCCGGGCCGGTTGATCCGGCGTCCATCCTGGCGCGCATTGGCGAACTGAAAAGCTTCTACGCCATCGACGAGCAGTGCCTGGAAACTCTGTTGCGGGCTGACGGCTACTTTAGCTGAGCTTCACTGTCGTAGCGGGCGCACTGACTACCGTAGTCTTGCGCCCGAGAATCACCGTACCGACCACCGCGGCGGCGAAAATCCAGGTCACCGGCTCGACCTGTTCGCCGAACAGCAGGGCCGACAGGGCGATGGTGAAGAAAATCTGCAGCAACTGAATCTGGCTGACCCGGGAGATGCCGCCCATTGCCAGCCCCGAATACCAGGCAAAAAAGCCCAGAAATTGCGAAAACAAGGTGACGTAACCGAACGCCCACCAGGCTTGCGGCGAAATCGCGCCCTGGTGCTGGCTGGCCAGCCAGGCCACTGGCCCCAGCAGAAGCGGGAACGACAGCACCAATGCCCAGCAGATCACCTGCCAGCCGCCCATCTGCCGTGCCAGCCGCCCACCTTCGGCATAGCCCAGGCCACCGACGGCTACTGCAGCTAACATCCACAGGTCGCCCAACTGGATGCTGCCGGCACCATTGATCAATGCGTAGCCCAACACCAGGGCGCTGCCCAGCGCCGCGCAGCCCCAGAACGAGCGTGATGGACGTTCGTGAGCCAGCCAGGCGGCATAGAGGGCGACGAACAAGGGCTGGATGCCATTAACCAGCGCGGCATGCGAGGCCGGCAGGCTCTGCATGGCCCAGGCCGACAGCACCGGAAAGCCGACAATCACCCCCAGCACCACCAGCAGCAGGCCTTTGAGCTGGGCGAAGGTGGGCAGCTTTTCGCGGCGCCACAACAGCAGCAGTGCCGCCGGAATCGCCGCCAGCAAGGCGCGGCCCATGCCGTTGAGCAGTGGATGGATGTCCTGAACCACGATGCGTGTCATCGGCAGGGTCAGGCTGAAAATGATCACGCCCAGCAGGCCCAGGGCCATACCGGTATTTTCACGAGAAGACATGGGAAACGCCAAATGCCAGAAGAGAACAGGATCGTCATCAGGCCATAGAACCGGCGGCCGTGCCTTCTACAGCTAGCGGCAGATTGAGCAGTACAGTTAGGAACTCTGGCTGGCGAGCGGGAAACTGTTCATTGAGCTGAATCAATACCTTTGTCATGCACTACGGCGATGCTGGAGGCCTGTCACGTCAGGAGAGTCAGCATGAGCAGCACCTTTTTTATTCCAGCAGTGAACCTGATCGGTGCCGGCTGTATAAATGAGGCGATGGACGCGATCGGTAAATACGGTTTGCTCAAGGGGTTGATCGTGACCGATGCGGGGCTGGCCAAGGCCGGCGTGGCCAGTCGGGTCGCGGGTCTGTTGGTCGAGCAGGGGATCGATTCGGTGATCTATGATGGCGCCCGGCCCAACCCGACCATTGCCAATGTTGAGCAAGGTCTGGCGCTGCTCCAGCAACACGGGTGTGATTTCGTCATTTCTCTGGGAGGCGGCTCGCCCCACGACTGTGCCAAAGGCATTGCCCTGTGTGCCAGCAATGGCGGGCATATCAGCGATTACGAAGGCGTTGACCGTTCTGCACGTGCGCAGTTACCGCTGGTGGCGATCAACACCACCGCCGGTACAGCCAGTGAAATGACGCGGTTCTGCATCATTACTGACCAGACCCGGCACGTGAAAATGGCGATCATCGACCGCAATGTCACGCCGATCCTGTCGGTCAATGATCCGCAAATGATGGTGGGTATGCCGCCAGCGCTGACGGCCGCCACCGGCATGGATGCGCTGACCCATGCAATCGAAGCGTACGTTTCCACGGCTGCCACGCCGATTACCGACGCCTGTGCCTTGAAAGCCATCGGCCTGATTGCAGGTAACCTGCTGCGTGCCGTAGAGCAGGGCGATGACCTGCAGGCGCGGGAGAACATGGCCTATGCCCAGTTTCTCGCTGGTATGGCATTCAACAACGCCTCGCTGGGGTATGTGCATGCCATGGCGCACCAGTTGGGCGGCTACTATGATTTGCCCCACGGAGTGTGCAATGCGGTCTTGCTGCCCCATGTGCAGCGCTTCAATGCCTCGGTCAGCGCTGTGCGATTGACTGATGTGGCGCACGCCATGGGCGAAAGCATTCGCGGTTTGTCCCCCGAAGCCGGTGCCCAGGCGGCGATCCGGGCGATCAGCGAGTTGTCTGCCAGCGTCGGCATACCTGCCGGGCTGAGCGAGCTGGGGGCATTGGCAGCCGACATCCCGATTCTGGCCGCCAACGCGCTGAAGGACGCCTGCGGGCTGACCAATCCACGACCTGCCGATCAGCAGCAGATCGAAGACATTTTCCGCCAGGCCCTGTGACCTTACCGGCAGCCGGTGGCGGGTTCAAACCACGGCCGGGTGCCCTGCAAGAGGGATTCTTGATGAGCATAACCTCCATGGACATTTGCCAGGCCGCCGAACGACTCGAAGGCTTTGTTGGCTATCACCGCAAGATCCAGACATATATCGTGCGCTTCAGCGAAGACTCGTTCGGCATGGATGTCGATGAACACAGCATCACACCAGTGCGTGAGTTCGTCTGGACGGGCGCTGAAGGCTCGCCCATGACGCTGGACCGCGAACGGCTGCAGATGCTGGTCAACCAGAACATCGACAGCCGCCTGGGCATCAGTGAACCACTGCGTGTCTATTTGCACCGCCATGACCTGCCACCGATTCGCGCCGAGCGTTTGCTAAAGGCGGGCTGAGCAGTTTAATGAAGCGCCTGCTGGGTCTGGCGCACCAGAGCCAACAGGTAAGGTGCTCCCTGCTGGCTGATGGCCTGGCGCAGAACCTTTTCCGAAACCGTGGCGCCGTTGTGGCTGGCGGCGCGGCAGTAGCGATAGACCCGGTCGACGATCTGTTGCTGGTCAGGTGCTTCAGGCAGCGCCGCAGCGGCCTGTACCAGTAACAGATAGCGCAGGGCGAGGGTGCGGATTGCCAGGGTCGCAGCCCATTCGACCAGGGTCACACCATAATCCTGACCGGCGCTGGTGGTGGAAATGAAGGGAAAACCGGTGCGGGTCATCTCGGCAGCCATAAAGCGTTTGAGTACCGGTTCCAGCGCTGCGCCTGCCGCGCTGTAGGCCAGTTCGCGTACCTGCGGTTTAAGGTTCACGCGGTTGTGTTGCGGGGTTTGGCCAGCTTCGATGTCGATGGCGGCCATCACGCTCTGGCGCAAACTGTCTGGCACGAACGGTGCCTGAGTGATTTCGAACAGCACCAGCAGCAGTGGATCGGTGACGATGAGGGCCGGATCGGCGGCCGGTAACTTGTAGCCCCGAGTCAGCGGCGCAGCCGCTGCACCCCATTGTGCATAAGGCACCTGGTTCAGTTGCCCGACCAGCTCATACAGTTGCACGAGAACGTCACCGGCGGATCGCTGCGAACCGAGCACCAGCTCATTGAAGAAATTGACCGTGCTGACCCAGCCCTGATCATCGAGGCCGTCAAAGGTGCTCAGGCTGCTGGCTGAAGAGCGATAGTCATCCTCAAGCTGTTCTTCGAGCTGGAACGGTGCGTCACTGAACAGCACCAACCGGGTCACCTCCGGGCAGCTCATGGTTGCCGACTTGACGGTCAGCTCATTGATACGCCGGTACATGCGCGGGTAGGTCGAGCAGATGTCCGGCAGGGCCGGTTCACCGCGTGCCGCATGAATCGAGCAACGACCGTGCTGCAGGGCCAGGCACTGATTGTGGTCATTTTTCTTTATCCGGTAGTCGTCATGCTCCCGGGCGATCAGGTTGAGCAATTCGGGCGCCGTCTGGCCTGCGCGTTCTACCCAGCGCGGTGTCACGGCGATGGGCCAGTTCTGACAGCACGTGTCTTCACACTGTTCGGCCAGGCAGGAAAACGACTGGATGTACTGGAACGCCTTGACGGGCAGAGTGGCCATACACACCTCAAGCAGAAGGATCGCTTAAAGCCCCCTGAGTGGCGCTGTGGAGCGGGTGGTTCCATTGGCTTTGAGCTTTGAAGGGTATCTACGAAATGACCGCACTCGCCAATATGGTGTTGAAATCGCGCAGGCTGCCTCGCTTACGTTTTTTCAGGCACCCTTGGGTCAAACGCTTTGCGGCCTGGCTTGATGGCATCTCAGGCACCAGACCACGCCTGTTACCAGCAGGACAATGGCTGACCACTGCATTGCATCCGGCCAGTGCCCCTCCCACACAAAGCCCAGCAGTAACGCGGCCAGTGTTTCGATGACCAGCACCTGGCCACTGAGTGCCAGTGGCAGCAGGCGACTGGCCTGATTCCACAGTGCCCCGCCAAGCAGCGAAGCGAGCAGGGCCACGCCGCCGGCAACCATCAGATGGCTGAGCCACTTCTGGGGATCATGGTGGGTTATCTCCGGCCCCAACAGGGGAATGGCCAGCAGCAGGGACTGGGCGCCGGTCATGACGCCGGCCAGTAACGCCCAATCGTAGGCTGATACGCCCGGCATGCGATTCAGGCGTCGGGCATTGCTGACCGCGAACCAGCTCCAGGTCAGCAATGCGCCGAAGGCACAGAGCAGGCCGGGGCCGATATGGGCTGACTGGCCAGCAGCGCCGGTTTGCAGGGTGTGCAGGCTGATCAGCGCCGCTCCCGCACCGGCGCAGCACAGTGATGGTGCCAGACGACGCAAGGGGACGGCCTGGTCATCATTGCGCCCGGCCAGCGCAACCAGCACTGGAATCAAGCCGACGATCAGTGATGTGGTGGCGACTCCGGCCAGTTGTACGCCGCTGCCGACCAGTGTGTAGTACAGCAGATTGCCGATCAGGCTCAGCCAGAATAACGAAATCCAGTCTTCGCGACGCAATGCGGCGTACGCGATGCGCCAGCGCGGTGTCAGCAACACGGCGCAAATCAGGCCGTAGCAAAGAAAACGCAGGATGGCGAACTGGGCGCCAGACAGTTCCGGTGCGAGCTTGGGGCCGAGAAATATCACCCCCCAGCATAATCCGGCGCCAACCCCATAAAACATGCCCTTGAGCACAACCCGATCTGCCAGCATGAGCCTGTCGCCTTATTCAAATGCAAGGCTGCGAGTCTAGGTGGGGGGAGCGGGTGGATATTGCTCGAAAATTCCGGATTTTTTACCCAGGCTGTTTTTACCGGGGTGATTTCATGCCAGTGGTTTTGCGCCAGACGGCCGGTGTGGTACCGCACTGCCGGCTCATTGCTCTGGTCAGCGCTGCCTGGTCGCAAAAGCCGCAGCGCAGGGCAATCTCGGCAATCGGCAGGTGCGTATCGGTCAACCAGCGCTGGGCTTGGCGCAAGCGAACCTGAGTCAGCCAGGCTTGCGGGGTGGTATCGAGCAGTTCACGAAAGCGCAGGTGTAATTGGCTCAGGCTGACGGCCGCGAGGCTCGCCATCGCTTCATTGCTCCAGGCTGCGGCCGGATTGGCCTGTACTTGCGCAAGCAGGCGCTGGAGACCTCCAGTTGCCGATTGAGGCCCGGCGGCGAGTGCGGACAGTAGCAGCGGTGCGAGTTGCTCGGCGTGATTGATCAGGGCTTGACTTCCTGCCAGCTCGGCAAATTCAATCAGTCGTCTGGCGGCTGGCGAAACAGGCACATAAATGCGTTGGGCCAACGTGTCGAGGGCTTTGTCCTGCAACCAACTGCTCGGGCAGTCGAGCACCAGAAAACAGCTGTCTGCATCCGCCTGTTGCGCGTGTGCCATGCCGGGGGCCACCAGTGCTGCCGTTGAGGTGTCGAGCCTGGCGCCATGACCTTGTACTTCTATTTCCATCCGCCCATGGATCGGCAGCACCAATTGCGTAAATGCGTGCTGGTGGTGAGGGGATTCACCCTGATAACGGCGAATGGTCAGAACTGGGCTCATGGCACCCTGTTGCAGATAGTCAAAAGTCTGGTTGGCTGAATTTACCATAGCCATCTGCCTGATGGTTCCGGTTCCGCCATGAGCGGCCGGCCGGCTCTTCCCACTTGGTCCGCAATGCTTGTCTGAACAATATTAGGCTTACCCGCGAATCTGCTTCCACTCCAGCCCGTAGCGTGCCAGGTATTTGCGTAACCGGTCGGCGTCGTTGGGGTTGGCCTTGCCCTGGCGGGACACGCCAAACAATTTGCGCCCGGCATCGGACAGGCTGCCTGCGTGGCGGCAGACGTCGATCACCGCCTTGAGTTGCAGGCGGTCGAACAGGTCCAGCTCAAGGTCGTCTTGCAGCAGCGGTTGCAGGTCGTCCTGTTCGGCAACCAGGCCCCAGGCATAGCTCAGGCGCTGGATTTCTTCCTCGACCTGGCTCTGGTCGATGCGCCCGCTGTCGGCCAGGGTCGCCATGCGCGTGATCGACGCTGAAAGCTCACGGAAATTGCCCAGCCAGGCGGCTTGGCTGGAACTGGCGAAATCCAGGTAGCGGCGCCGCGCTTCAAGGTTGAAGCGAACCAACCGGCCCTGCTCGCGGGCATGACGTTCCAGTTCGAAGTCGATGTTCGGTTCTATGTCTTCGCGGCGGCCACTCAGGCCGGGGAGGTTGAAGGTCCACAGGTTGATCCGCGCATACAGGTCCTCACGAAACAGCCCTTGGGCCACTCGCTCGCGCAGGTCACGATGGGTGCCGGCGATGATCAGAAAGTCGCTGTCGACCTCTTTGTCCGAACCCATGGGGAAGAAGCGTTTTTCTTCGATGGCTTTGAGCAGCATGGCCTGTTCATCGGCGCCCAGTTCGCCGATCTCGTCGAGAAACAGCATGCCGCCGTCTGCCGCACGCAGCAGGCCGTCGCGGGCATTCTGGGCGCCGGTGAACGCGCCTTTGATATGGCCGAACAGTGCCGACATGGCGCCGTCGCCGCGCAAGGTCGCGCAGTTCACTTCCACGAAACGGCCCTGCACCTGATGCCGGCTGCGCTTGAGCTCAAAGATGCGCCGGGCCAGAAACGACTTGCCGGCACCGGTCGGGCCGATAAGCAACATCGGTGCGGTGGAGCGCAGCGCGACCCGCTCGATCTGTTCGATGGTTCGGTTGAAGGTGGTGCTGCGGGTGGCAATGCCTGACTTGAGAAACGCCAGGCCTTCCAGGCGCTTGCCGGCGAAGCGCGAAGCGATGTGGTCGTAGCGCGACAGGTCCAGGTCGATGATCGAGTGGGTACCCGGTGCGCGCAGATCCGGTTCCAGACGGCGGGCAGGTGAGGTCTGCACCAGGCGCGCCGGCAGGTAGCGAGCCTCTGTGAGCAGAAACCAGCAGATCTGCGCCACGTGGGTGCCGGTGGTGATGTGGATCAGGTAGTCCTCATGCTCGGTGTCGAAGGCATACGCTGCGGCGAAGTCATGCAGGGCGCCATACACCTCCTGAAAGTCCCAGGGATTTTTCAGGTCCATCGGCTGCAGGCGGACTTCAGTCTCCGGCGAGACCTGACGGATGTCATCGGCCACGCGCTGGGCCAGGCTAACGTCACGGGCGTCGATGCTGTGGATCAGCTCCAGGCGATCAATCAGCAGGTCCGG
Organism: Pseudomonas sp. StFLB209; assembly: GCF_000829415.1. NCBI lineage: Bacteria > Pseudomonadati > Pseudomonadota > Gammaproteobacteria > Pseudomonadales > Pseudomonadaceae > Pseudomonas > Pseudomonas sp. StFLB209. The sequence goes on from NZ_AP014637.1 coordinate 3,378,216, forward strand.
TTGCTGGCACAGGCCGACAGTAGGCCGCCAGACGGACCAGCGGTTGGCGCCTTTGCCGACCCGGTCAAGCTTGGAGCCGATAAACCCTACAGCCACAGTGCGCTTGCCTGGCATTTTTATCCTTTTAGATAAATGACGATAACCAAGGATAATTTTTGCCGGCGGTTTTGTCTCGCTGACGGACCAATAAAATTCATCTTTTAAAATTAATTCGTTATTAATCAAATACTTATAAATTTATTTAGAGTGATTTTCGAAAGCTGGCACAGCGGCTGCAATACCTCTGATAACAACGGAACATCAGAGCGAGACGCCAAGATGGCCAACTTCAAACTGTTCAATCGCCAGGCGGCGACCTTACCGGTCACTGATACTTTCAATGCAAGCCAGGCGCCGGCCTATGCCTACAACGCCCGTCACAAGCTGGCACAACTGGCGGTGACCGGTTGCCTGAACCAGACCTTCCATGCCTCGGCCCAGGCCCAGCTTGACAGCGTGCTGCAACTGGTCGCTGAGCTGGACAGCCGCTACGTGGCCAAGGCGGCGGTGTATGCCCGCCAGCGAGGACACATGAAGGACATGCCGGCACTGCTGTTGGCTGCGCTGGTGGCTCAGCGCTCGGCGCTGGTGCCCGAACTGTTCGCTCAGGTGGTGGACAGCGGCAAGATGCTGCGCACCTTCGTGCAGATTCTGCGCAGCGGCGTGACCGGGCGTCGCTCCCTGGGCTCGCAGCCCAAGCGTCTGGTGCAGGACTGGCTGAACAATGCCAGCGAGTACCAGTTGTTGCAGGCATCGGTAGGCACTCAGCCTTCGCTGGCTGATGTGGTGAAGATGGTCCACCCCAAACCTGCCGAAGCCTGGCGTGCCGCGTTCTTTGCCTGGTTGCTCGGCAAACCGGTGGATGTGCAGGCCTTGCCGGAGCTGACCCGTGACTTGCTGGCGTTTCGCAGCGGTGCCACGACCGAGGTGCCAGCGGTGCCATTGCAGTTGCTCGGCAATGAAACCCTCAGTGCCGAACAATGGGCTGAGCAGGCCCGATACATGGGCTGGCAGGCATTGCGGATGAACCTCAATACCCTGGCGCGGCATGCTGCGTTCCAGGTGCCGGGATGCGCTGAGCAAGTGGCGGCGCGGCTGGCCGATGCTGCACAGGTGGCCAAGGCGCGGGTCTATCCGTACCAGTTGCTGGCCGCTTACCGAATGGCCGGCGACGAAGTCCCGCAGGTGGTGCGTGAGGCTTTGCAAGAGGCGCTGGAGTTATCGCTGGCCAACGTGCCGACGCTGCCGGGCGCGGTGGTGGTCTGCCCGGATGTGTCCGGTTCGATGCACAGCCCGGTCACCGGCTATCGGCAGGGCGCGACCACGGCGGTGCGTTGCATTGATGTGGCCGCACTGGTCGCCGCCGCCGTGCTGCGCAAGCAGCCCAAGGCCCGGGTGTTGCCGTTTGAGTTCGAGGTGGTCAAGGTCAGGCTCAACCCGCGTGACAGCGTGATGAGCAACGCACAGAAGCTGGCCTCGATTGGCGGTGGCGGCACCAATTGTTCGGCACCGCTGGCGCGCCTGGCTGATGAAAAGGCCAGGGTCGATACGCTGATCCTGGTCTCGGACAACGAGTCATGGATCGATGCGCGGCGCCATGGTGCCACCGAGACCATGCGCCAATGGGAGCGCATCAAGCGGATCAATCCGCAGGCGCGGCTGGTGTGCATCGACATGCAGCCCGGCGCGACCACCCAGGCGCCAGAGCGTGAGGATATCCTCAACGTCGGCGGCTTCAGTGATGCGGTGTTCGATGTGATCGAGCAGTTCGCCCTGGGCCAATATGCTGCCCGGCACTGGGTGCGGGCCATCGAAACCTGCGGGACCGGCTTGGGCCGGAAATGAGTTTTTTGCTTCACCGGTGCTGAATGCTGACGGGACTACATTCCAAGACGTCTCGTCAAACCCTGGTCAGCGCCTGTGAACGGCACGAATGCCGGTGGCTGTACATCTGGTTTAGCCGGTTCGATTCCGGCAGCAGGTCCTGGACCTGCTTTCAGTCACCCCCTTTAGTCGTGCCACTTTTTTGAATTTGCCCGGCGAATGCCGGTGGAACTACAGGATGCCGAGGTCGCGGGTTCGATCCCCGCCCGCCGTGAGGCGGTAGCTCAATGGCAGAGCGCGGTACATGTTTCACCCCCTTTTGTCGCCTTGAGGCTGTGAATAGACGCCGAGTAATCGGCCAATTAGAGAAGAACCCGATCATGCAAGAGAAAACCTTTCAGCTACTCGAAGTCGCCAACGGCAAGCCCATCAAGATGTGGACCCAGGGCGTACCGGTAGAAAGCGAAGCCCGTGAGCAGTTGATGAACACCGCGAAGATGTCGTTCATCTTCAAGCACCTGGCGGTGATGCCGGATGTGCACCTGGGCAAGGGCTCGACCATCGGCAGTGTGATCCCCACGGTCGGGGCGATCATTCCTGCGGCAGTCGGTGTGGACATCGGCTGCGGCATGATTGCCGCGCGCACCACGCTGACTGCCCAGGACCTGCCGGATAACCTGCATGGCTTGCGCAGTGCGATCGAGAAGGCCGTGCCGCACGGGCGTACTTCCGGTCGCGGAGGACGCGACAAAGGCGCCTGGGAAAATGTGCCGCAGCAGGCCGATGACGCCTGGGGTGCGCTGGCCAGCCGCTTCAAGTTGATCACCGACAAGAACCCGCAACTGAGCAAGACCAATAACCGTAACCACCTGGGAACCCTGGGCGGCGGTAACCACTTTGTCGAGGTGTGCCTTGATGAGGCCAACCGGGTCTGGTTCATGTTGCACAGTGGCTCGCGCGGGGTGGGCAATGCCATCGGCAACCTGTTCATCCACAAGGCTCAGGAGGATATGCGTCAGCACATCGCCAATTTGCCGGACCGTGACCTGGCGTATTTCGAGGAAGGCAGCCAGCACTTCGACGATTACGTCGAGGCGGTGGGGTGGGCCCAGGATTTCGCCCGGCAGAACCGTGCGCTGATGATGCAGGCGGTGATCCATGCCACCCGGCAGGTCATCAGCAAGCCCTTTGAGGTGGCACTGGAGGCGGTGAACTGCCACCACAACTATGTGCAGAAAGAGCGGCACTTTGGCCAGGACGTGTTTATCACCCGTAAAGGCGCGGTATCAGCGAAAAAGGGCGAGTTGGGCATCATTCCAGGCTCGATGGGCGCCAAGAGCTTCATTGTCCGCGGTCTGGGTAACGAGGAGGCGTTTTGCTCGTGCAGCCACGGCGCCGGGCGAACCATGAGCCGTACCAAAGCCAAAAAGCTCTTCACCGTCGAGGACCAGATTCGCGCCACCGCCCATGTCGAGTGCCGCAAGGATGCCGATGTGATCGATGAGATTCCGATGGCCTACAAGGACATCGACCAGGTCATGGACGCCCAGCGCGAACTGGTGCAAGTGCTGCACACCCTGCGTCAGGTGGTGTGCGTGAAAGGGTGAGCTGGGCTCATGAAATGCACCGCACCGAGCGCCACTCGCGTTGCCGCCAGATGCCTGAGCGGCACGCCTGGGCTGCCGGCTTGGGTAAAGGCCGGCGGCCTTGATCGAATCAGAGGGAACGATGAAAAACGTCATTGAACTGGACGGCGCCATCGGCGGCGGGCAGGTGCTGCGCAGTGCCTTGAGCCTGTCGATGATCACCGGCCAGCCGCTGCATATCCACAATATCCGCGCCCGGCGCAGTCGGCCCGGACTGTTGCGTCAGCATCTGACAGCGGTACTGGCAGCGGCCGAGATCTGCACTGCACACACCGAAGGTGCGCAGTTGCATTCTCAATCGCTGAGCTTTGTACCCGGCCCGGTCCGTGGCGGTGATTACCGCTTCAGCATCGGCACTGCCGGCAGTTGCAGCCTGGTATTGCAGACCCTTTTGCCTGCGCTGCTACAGGCACCTGCACCTAGCCGGGTGAATGTCACGGGCGGCACCCATAACCCGCTGGCACCACCGGCGGATTTTCTCCAGCGGGCCTTTGTGCCGTTGTTGCAGCGTATGGGCGCGCAGGTCGAGCTTGAGTTGCTGCGCCATGGTTTTGTGCCGGCCGGTGGTGGTGAGCTACAGGCAATCATTCAGCCTTCGGCCTTGCAGCCGCTGCAACTGAACGAGCGTGGTCGCGTGCTGGCGCGGCGTGCCACGGCGCTCAGTGCCGCAGTGGCCGGGCATGTGGCCGAGCGTGAACTGGGGCGGGCGGCCAGGCGGCTGGACCTGCAGCCGGCAGAGTTGTTGCGCCAGGTGCTGGATGCCGAACGCGGACCGGGCAATGCCCTGTTGCTGGAGTTCACCTGCGAGCACCTGACTGAGCTGTTCAGTGCGCTGGGTCAGGCCAGCCTGCGGGCCGAGAAGGTCGCTGACCTGGCGGTGGACGGCGCACGGCGCTGGCTGGCCAGTGAGGCGGCGGTGGCTGAGCATCTGGCCGATCAATTGCTGTTGCCCATGGCGCTGGCCGGCGGCGGCAGCTTTAGCACCACGCATGTGAGCGAGCACTTGCAGAGCAATATCAGCGTGATCGAGTGTTTCTTGCCGGTACGTTTCGAATGCAGGGAATTGTCCAGCGACTTGTTGCAGGTGCAATGCTTGAAGACCACCGGCACTTGACCCATGCCTGATCGGCGCTAAAGTGTGGCGCTTGTTTCCTCCGATTGAGGTGTTCGTCCGATGCGCTATTGATGCCGCCGTCCTTTGACGGCTCGTTTAACTAGCCCGCTTTGCTGCGGGGTGTTTTCGGCATCTGTGGAGTTCATATGACGGGCCCTTGTCTGACGCTTGATAGCGTTTGTTTTGTGTTGCCTGATGGCAGACCGCTTTTTACGCATCTCAGTGCACAGTTCGACCAGCAGCCGACCGGGCTGGTGGGGCGCAATGGTGTCGGCAAAAGCATGCTGGCGCGGATTCTTGTCGGCCAGCTTCAACCTGCCAGTGGCCGTTGCCTGCGCAGCGGGCGGGTGCATTACCTGGCCCAGCAGGCCAATGGCGCCTGTGTCGCCGAACTGGCCGGTGTGCAGACGGTGCTGGAGGCGTTGCAGCGCATTGAGGCCGGTAGCACGGCCATTGAGGATTTCGACGCCGTCGGCGAGCGTTGGGATATTCGTCAGCGCCTGGAGCAGGCGTTGCAATCGGTTGGCCTTGGGCATCTGCAAGCCACCACCCCGGCGTCTGAGCTCAGCGGGGGCCAAGCCATGCGCGTGGCGCTGCTGGGCGCGATGTTGTCGCAGGCTGATTTTCTGATTCTCGACGAGCCGAGCAACCACCTTGATGCGTCGAGCCGAGCGGCGCTGATCGAGCAACTGCAACGCTGGCCGGGCGGTTTGCTGGTGATCAGTCACGACCGGCAGTTGCTGGGGGCCATGCAGCGCATCGTCGAGCTGACCCCCTCGGGGCTGCACAGCTATGGCGGCGATTACCCGCACTACGTCCGCTGCAAGGCCGCCGAACAGCACGGTGCCGAACAGCACTTGCAACAGCGGCGTCTGGAGCTCAAACGCGGCCAGCAAGCGCTGCGTGAGCAGCAGCAATGCCAGCAGCGCCGTCAGGCGCAAGGCCGGCGCCAAGGGCGCGAGGCCAATCAGGCCAGGATCCTGCTGGGCCGCCAGAAGCAGCGCAGCGAACAGTCGGCAGGCCGACAACAGCAACGGCAACTGGACGAGACCGCCCGCCTGGCAGCCAATGTCCGTGAGGCCGCCAGGCAACTGGACGACGAGCGGCTGATCAACCTGCACGTTCCACCGGTCGATACGCCGCCGCAACGTTGGGTGGCCGAGTTGCTTGATGTCGAACTGGCGCATGTCCCGGTCAGGCAACAGATCAACCTGGCCCTGCGCAGCGGTCAGCGGCTGGCAATCAGCGGGCCGAACGGTTGCGGCAAATCTAGTCTGTTACGCCTGCTGGCCGGTCAGCAGGCACCGCTGGCAGGGCATTGTCGGGTGTCAGTCGCCAGCGTGCTGCTGGATCAGCCACTGAGCCTGTTGCTGCCGCATCGTTCGGTGCTTGAGCAATTGCAAGCGCTGAACCGGCGCGAGCCGCAAGCTGTGCTGCGCATGCGTCTGGCGCAGTTGGGGCTTGATGCGCAACAGATCCTGATGCCCAGCGCCCGGCTCAGCGGTGGCGAACAGGTCAAGGCCGCGCTGGCGTTGGCCCTGTACGCCGAGACGCCCGCGCAACTGCTGTTGCTCGACGAACCGGGCAATCACCTGGACCTGCCGTCCCTTCAGGCGTTGGAAGCCATGCTGCGGGCTTATACCGGGACACTGGTGGTGGTCTCCCATGACCCGGTTTTCAAGGCAGCACTGGCATTGGACAGTGAGTTTATGGCGAGCACTGACGGCTGGCAGATGGGTTAGCGGTGGTGTATATAAAAGAGATTCACAAATGATATTTGTTTCTATTTAATACGCGCACTCCGCCTATTTCTCCTCTTCAGGTACACCCGCATGCGGCATTTTTCACGCCCCCTCGTCTCGGCTGCCCGTGGTACGGCCATTGGTTTACTGGCTATCAGCCCGGCGGTCATGGCCGACAACAGCCCGACGTCGGCTGGCCAGGCACTGGAGCTGCCCGATACCACTGTCCAGTCCAGCTATGAACAGACCTCCAGCACCGCCCCGTTCACCGGTTACAAGGCTGACCGCGCGCAAAGTGCGACCAAGACCAATACCCCGCTGAACGAAACGCCGCAAACGGTGAGTGTGATCGGCAGCGAGCAGTTGCGTGACCAGAACGCCCAGTCGCTGGCCGAGAGCCTGCGCTATACCGCCGGGGTCAATGCCGGCCAGCGCGGGCGCCGGGGGCTGGATGACTTTATCGTGCGCGGCTTCGTCCAGAGTGCCTACAAGTTCGTTGATGGCATGCGCATGGATTCGGACATGTGGATCCAGAGCGACCCGTTTGCCTTCGAACGCATTGAAGTGCTCAAGGGGCCGGCCTCGATTCTGTATGGCCAGATCGCACCGGGCGGGGTGATCAACCAGGTCAGCAAGCGGCCCACCGATCAGCCACAGGCCGAAGTGGGCATGGGCCTGGGTAACTACGGCCAGCGCAAATACACCGCCGATCTGTCTGACAGCCTCAATGCCGATGCCAGCCTGCGCTATCGTCTGGTGGCGCTGTACTCCTCCAGCGATGACATCGTCGATCACGTCGACCGCGACCGCAGTTACATCGCCCCGTCGCTGACCTGGGACATCAATGACGACACCAGCGTGACCCTGCTGGCCAGTTACCAGAAGAGCCACTATGTGCCGATCCGTGGCCTGCCGGCTGAGGGCACCGTGCTCGCTAACCCCAACGGCAAGATCGACCGCGACCGTTTTGTCGGGGTGCCGGGCATCGACAACTACACCACCGAGCAGCGGATGTTCGGCTATGAGCTGGAGCATCGGTTCGCACCCAACGTCAGCTTCCGCCAGAAGCTGCGCTACAACGAATACGACCTGGACGGCGCGTTCGCCAGCCCCACCTCGCTGGCCGCCAACAAGCGCAACTACAACCGCCAGATCCAGTGGCGAGATGTCAAAGGTGAAGTGTTCACCATGGATAACCAGCTCAACGTGCAGTTCGACAGTGGCCCGCTGAGCCACGACGTATTGGTTGGGCTGGACTGGTTCGACTTCCATACCGATGACACCCGTCACACCTCGACTCTGGCGGCGATCGACCTGTACAACCCGTCTTACAACGTGACGCCCGGAGCAAAGACTTTTCAGGCTGCCACCAGCGGCACCGAAGACCTGCTGCAGCGCGGCCTGTACCTGCAAGACCAGATCAAGTTCGGTGACGGCTGGAACCTGCTGCTGGGCTTGCGCCACGATGACTCGGAACTCAAGTCCCATCGCGGCACGACCCGCACCACCACTGACGAGAACGCCACCACCGGCCGGGTGGGGCTGTTGTACGCCTTCGAGAGCGGCTGGTCGCCGTACATCAGCTATAGCGAGTCGTTCGTGCCGGTCACTGGCAGTGATTTCAGTGGCAAGGCCTTCGAGCCGGAAACCGGTGAACAGGTCGAGGCCGGCATCAAGTACCAGTCGCCGAGCAAGGCCTTCGATGTGACGTTCGCGGTGTATGACCTCAAGCGCCAGAACGTCACCACCACCGACCCGAACAACAGCGGTTTCAGTGTGCAGGTGGGTGAACAGCGCCACCGCGGCGCTGAAGTCGAGTTGCATGGCCAGTTGACCGATAAGCTCGACCTGGTGGCGACCTATAGCTATATCGACGCCGAAATCACCAAGAGCAACGATGACTTCCAGGGCAATCGCCCGGTGCAAGTGCCCGAACACATGGCCAATGCCTGGCTGCGTTATGACCTCTCCAGCCTGCTGCCGGGCCTGGGAGTCGGTGCCGGAGTACGTTACATCGGTGAACAGGCCGGCGATCAGGCCAACAGCTTCAATTCGCCCGAGTACACCCTGTACGACATGATGGTCGACTACAAGACCGGCCCATGGCGCTTTGCGGTCAATGGCAGCAACCTGAGCAACAAGGATTACACCGCCAGCTGTGCCAGTACCTCGCAGTGCTTCCCGGGTGATCCGCGCATGCTGATGTTCAGCACCAGCTACCGCTTCAGGTAATTGCCGGGGAGGGGGCGGTTACATGCTGTGGGTGCAAGCAGCGCCGCGTGACAGTCTGCCGGTTTACCGGGCCTGATCGGAAACATAGCCTGCCGGGCGCTTCACTATGAAGTGCCCGCATGCAGTTTCATCAGATCAAGGACCTTTCATGAAAACCACCCGTTCACTGCTGCTCGGCCTGTTGGCCCTGTTCGGCGCCACGACTGCCGTAGCTCAGGTCAAATTCGCCAATTCCGGTGCCAGCGGCTTTCCCATTTCCGATGCTGTCCAGGTTGGCAATACCCTCTATCTGTCTGGCCAGTTAGGGATGCTGCCAGGCACCGGCAAGCTGGCCAGCGGCGGCATCGAAGCCGAGTCGCGCCAAGCCATGGATAACATCCAGCGTATCCTGCAAAGCCATGGCCACAGCATGCAGGACGTCGTCAAATGCACGGTGTTTCTGGCCGATATTGCCGAGTTCGGCCAGTTCAACGAGGTCTACACCCGCTACTTCGAAGCTGACCGTTATCCGTCCAGAAGTGCTTTGGGCGGTATCAGTCTGGTGAAGGATGCGCGGGTAGAAGTGGAGTGTCTCGCCGCCAAGGGGTGAGCCACCGTCAGCCGCGCCGCCTGGTCGGTGCGGCTCAAGCGCTTTTCAGACCGGTGCCGGGCGGTTGATTTCCACCGTCACATGCACCAGCTCTTGATGGATCGACAAGGCATTGCGCACCGTTTCTGCTTCCAGCGGCTCGTTACAGGCCAGGCTCAGCATGCAGGCGTACTGGTCCTTGCCGACCCGCCATACATGCAGGTCTGTCAATGTCGAGCTGACCGGCAACTGTTCGATCACCTCGCGCACCTCGGCCACCACCGGTGCCTGCATTTCTGCATCCAGCAGCACCCGTGCGGTGTCACGCAACAAGCCTTTGGCCCATACCCCCACCAGTATCGCGCCGACAATGCCCATTACCGGGTCCAGCCAGCCGGCTGCCCAGAATTTGCCGGCCAGCAGGGCGATGATCGCCAGCACCGAGGTCGCTGCATCGGCCAGGACATGCAGATAGGCCGAGCGCAGGTTCAGGTCGTGGTGATGCTGGCCGTGGTCATGAGGGTGGTCATGGCCGTGATGGTGATGGTCGTCACGCAGCAACCAGGCGCACAGCAGATTCACTGCCAGCCCCGCCACGGCAATGACGATGGCTTCGTCGTAGTGGATTGGCCCGGGATACAGCAGCCGCTCGACGGACTGAAAGACCATCAGCCCGGCCACGCCGAGCAACAGGATGGCACTGGTGTAGCCACCCAGAATCTCGATTTTCCAGGTGCCGAAGGTGAAGCGCGGGTCACTGGCCAGCCGTCGCGAGGCCGCATAGGCGAACAGCGACAGGCCCAGTGCCAGGGTATGGGAACTCATGTGCCAGCCATCGGCGAGCAATGCCATAGAATTGAATTGCCAACCACCCACGATTTCCACGAGCATCATCACTGCCGTGATCCACATGGCGATTCGCGTCTTGCGTTCGGCTGACAGATCGGGCTGGTGAAACTCATGCGAATGCAGGCAATGCCCGGTGTCACGAGTGATCATGAGCAGCGTGCTCCAGAAATGAAGTTTTATACTATACCCCAGTATAGTTTTAGGAAGGCTAATGGCTCATACCGTAAAGGGCAAGAAGCAGTTGCTGACCCGGGTCCGCAAGATCCGTGGCCAGGCCAATGCATTGGAAACTGCGCTGGAAGATGAAAAAGACTGTATGGCGATCCTGCAGCAGATTGCGGCGATTCGCGGCGCGGTCAACGGCTTGATGGCCGAGGTGATGGATGGGCACATTCGCGACCACCTCGGCGATGCCGAGCTGAGCGCTGAACAACGTCAGGTCGAAATCGAGCAGATTTCCACATTGTTGCGTTCGTATCTGAAATGAACTGACAGCCAATCTGCGCAAGTAAGTTAAAGGAATAACAATGCAAACGATTTTCCTGAATCTGGGCCGGCTGATTCCCGTCTGGCTGTTTTTCGGTGTGCTGTTCACGGCGCTTGGTTATCCCGGCTACAGCCATCTCGACCAGGCCATGAGTCAACTGGGTGCGCAGGGCGCTGCTACTCACGGCTACTCGCCATGGGTCAACAACTACCCGCTTGGCGTGTTGTTCGTGCTGTTTGCCTTGGGTGTGAGCCAACGTTTTCGCGGGTCGCGTCTGGCGCAGCTGAGCGCCGCGCTGATTGCGCTGCATGGTCTGGCCAGTTTTGCCACCGGCTACTTTGCCTGTGATCAGGGCTGTGCACCTGAGCAGCCGTCCTCATCCCAACAACTGCACAACCTGGCCGGGCTGGTCATGTTCCTGTCGCTGACCCTGGCCAGTGCCCTCTGGATCTTGCTGGGCAAACGGTTGCTGCACTCTCGCGGCTTTGGCGGTTATTCCGCGCTCTGTACCGTGCTGGCGCTTGTGAGTGTGGCGTTTATGGCTCAAGCGCTGGAGGCCGGGCATCTATTTGGTCTGTATCAGCGGCTCAACTACGGCGTGTCGGTCCTGTGGTTGGCGGGCCTGGCGCACATGGCACTGGGTTCGAAGCGGCCCGGTTTAAAGTTCGATATCCGCCGGTCAGCCTGAAGCCGGGCTTGTTGATCAGGACATTTGCCAATCCGGGCGGCGGCAGGCAGCATGCGCGGCGTGACCGATCCAACGGCGCCTGAGCTGAGGTTGAAGATGTTCTTGAAGTGGACGCAGAGGCTGCTATTGCCTCTGGCATTGATGTCGATCCCGGTGCTCGCTGCCGAGCAAACCGTGCAGGTCCCAGGTCCTTTGGGGGCGCTCTCGGGCAGCCTTGTTGCTGTCGCCGACCCGCAGGCCCCGGTGGTGCTGATCGTGCCAGGCGCAGGCCCGACTGACCGCGACGGTAACAATCCGCTGGGCATTCGTGCCGCCACCTACCGGCTGCTGGCCCAAGGGCTGGCCGGGCAAGGCATCAGCAGCTTGCGCATCGACAAGCGCGGGCTGTTTGGCAGCCGCGCAGCGATTGCCAATCCCAATCAGGTGACCGTTCAGGACTACGCCAGCGATGTGCGCTTATGGATGAGCTATCTGGCCCAGCGTGAACGCTATCGCTGCGTCTGGTTGCTGGGCCACAGTGAGGGCGGCCTGGTCGCCATGTTGGCGGCGCAGAACAACCCGGACCTGTGCGGGGTGATCCTGCTGGCCGCCCCCGGCCGACCGATGGGGCAGGTGTTGCGCAGCCAACTGGCCCGCAACCCGGTCGAGCGCAAGCAACTGGACGCCGCGCTGGCGGTGATCGACTCGCTGGAGCGCGGGGTGCCGGTGGCTGAGGTGCCGGGCGTGTTGCAACCGTTGCTAAGACCTGAGGTGCAGAGCTTTCTGATCAGTGGCTTCGCGCTCGACCCGGCGCAGTTGCTGTCGCGGGTCAACAAGCCAGTGCTGATCCTGCAGGGTAACAGCGACCTGCAGGTCGGGATCAACGACGCCGAGGCGCTGCATGCGGCCCGGCCGGGCTCGGTGTTGCGTATCCTGGCGGGCGTCAATCATGTGTTCAAGGCGGTACCGCAAGGCGATCATGAAGCCAATGTCGCGGCCTATGGCGACCCTGATCTGCCACTGGCCAGTGGCGTGATCGAGCCCATTGTGCAGGTGATCCATGGCGCCGCGCACTGATTGGGTCGTGCACAGCGGTCACTCCTCCAGGGTCGAGCGCATCGAGGCGTTTTTCGGTGGTCACGGTTACGACCCGCACCGCCACGATACCTACGCGATTGGCCGTACCTTGTCAGGGGTGCAGAGTTTTCTGTACCGCAAAAGCCTGCGTCACAGCCTGCCGGGCGGCACCATGGTGTTGCATCCCGATGAATTGCACGACGGCATGGCGGGCACCGAAGAGGGCTTTCATTACCGGATGATTTATATCGAGCCGGTGTTGATCCAGCAGATTCTAGGCGGCCAGCCATTGCCGTTTATCAAGGGCGGCCTGTCGACCGATCCGCGTTTGTACCGGGCCAACGAAACGTTCATGCAGGCCATGGATTGCCCGCTGGAGCCGCTGCAAGAACAGGACGCGCTGTTCGACCTGGCCCAGGCGCTGCAAGCGGTGTCCGGTCACCCCAAGGGCCGACGCAGTTTCGATTATCAGGCCGCCGAGCGCGCTCGCGAGTACATCCATGATTGTCAGGGCGGCCAGGTGAGCATGGATGAACTGGAGCGGGTCAGCGGCCGCGAGCGCTGGAGTCTGTCGCGTGACTTTCGTGCGCTGTACGGCACCAGCCCCTATCGCTACGTGACCCAGCGCCGCCTGGCGCTATGTCGGCAACTGCTGCGCTCGGGCTTTACCCTGGTCGATGCGGCGCTGGCGGCCGGCTTCTTCGACCAGAGCCATATGACCCGGCACTTTGTACAGTGTTATGGGTTGTCGCCGTCGCGCTGGTTGAAGATGCAAGGCTGAGGTTGCAGGATCGTACAAGAAGCCAGCGTCCTGGCCTCATTAAGCTGACACCACGCAATCAGCCAGGAGTGTCAGTCCATGAATCCGCTCAACACGCAATCGATCAACCTGCTGCACAAGGTCTCGCTACTCAACGAGCAGTGGTCACCCCGAGTGGTGGCCGAGATGAACGACTACCAGTTCAAGGTGGTGCGCATTCAGGGCGAGTTCATCTGGCATTGCCATGCCGAGACCGACGAAACCTTTCTGGTGCTCGACGGTAATCTGCGCATCGATTTTCGTGACGGGCATGTGCTGTTGGGCGCTGGCGAGCTGTACGTGGTGGCTAAAGGTGTCGAGCATAAACCGTACGCCGAGCACGAGGTCAAACTGCTGCTCATCGAACCTCGCGGGGTGCTCAACACCGGGCATGAAGGTGGCGAGCGCACCGCGCAGAACGACGTGTGGATCTGACGGGCCCACCTCAATACTGTTCGATTAGGCGCTTTATGTCCCCGGTGGGAGCTACCTTGGTAGCGAAGAGGCCAGTAAAAACACTGCATCTGCTGTGAATGTGCCGCCGCCTTCGCCAGCAAGCTGGCTCCCACTGGTCTAACTGACAAGTATTGGATTTAACCTCGGTTCAGGGTGGCGTTGGCATGGCGGATGAATTCGTCAGCGCTTACTTCACCGGTGATGCGCGCCTCGCGGCGTTCCTTGCCATCCGGGCCGATCCACAGCAGGGTCGGCGGCCCCAGTACTTCAAAGCGCTTGAGCAGCGCCTGGCTGGCGGTATCGGCGCGGGTGACATCAGGTTTTACGATGCGCACGCCACTGAGACTGGCCTGTACCTCAGGGTTGGCGAACACCTTGGTTTCCATGGTTTTACAAGACACGCACCAGTCGGCGTAATAGTCGACCAGCACCCACTGGCCCTGATTACGCGCTTGAGCCAGTTGCTCTTCAAGCGCCTGCAGTGAGTCGAGTTTTTGACTGGCAGGCGCACTGCTGAGCAGCGGCGCGCTGCGGCCGGCATACACCGAAAGTGGCTGCCAAGGATCACTCGCGCCGCCCGCAGCGCCGACCAGCATCAGCACGCCCCACACCCCCAATACACCGGCAGCGGCGCGGCCTGCTGCTCGGCGAGCGCTGCGCTGCCTGGCCAGATCGCGCAGCCAGGCTGCGAGCATGATTGCCAGCACGCCCCACAGCCCCAACCACAAGGTATCAGCCAGCAGCGGGCGGGCGACCAGCAGTGCGGTGGCAAGAAACACATAGCCGAACAGCGCCTTGAGCTGTTCCATCCACGCCCCAGGCTTGGGCAGCAAGCGATTGCCTACGGTGACCAGCAACAGCAGCGGCAGGCCCATCCCCAGACCCAGCGCAAACAACACCAGGCCACCGTGCAGGGCACTGCCGCTTTGCGCAATGAACAGCAGCGCGGCGGCCAAGGGGGCGGTCATGCACGGGCCGATCATCAGCCCGGAAAACAGCCCGAGCAGGCCGGCACTCAACACACTGCCGCCGCGTTGCTGCTGGCTGGCACTGTCGAGCCGGTCACGCAAGAAGGCGGGCAGTTGCAGTTCGAACAGACCAAACATCGGTAAGGCCAGGATGACGAACAGCAGGGCAAAACTGCCCAGCACCCAGGGTTGTTGCAGCGCCGCCTGCAGGTTGGCGCCGAGCAATGCTGCCGCCACGCCCATGGCGGCGTATACCAGTGCCATGCTCAACACATAGACACCGGCCAGCAACAACCCCTGACCGGGTGCAGTGCCTTTGCCGACCACAATCGCGGCCAGGATCGGCAGCATGGGCAGTGAGCAGGGCGTGAAGGCCAGCATCAGGCCCAGGCCGAAGAATATCAACAGGCTCCAGCTCAGGGTCTGCTGCTCCAGCATTCCGGACAGCGCCTGATCTGTGGCCTGTAATGGCGGTTTTTCAGCCGGGTCTGCCTGCAAGGCCACTTCCCGGCTTTGCGGCGGGTAACACAGGCCGGCGTCTGCGCAGCCCTGCCAGCTCAGCTTTACCAAACTGGCCGAACCCGGCGGGATGCTCAGGCTTAAGCTGTGACGATAGACCTCGCTGTCGCCAAAGTAGTCATCATGATGAGCCTCGCCTTCTGGCAACGAAGGCATTTGCTCAGGCGTCAGCCCAGAGAATTGCAGGCGCTGCTTGTACAGGTAATAGCCCGGGGTTATTCGCCAGTACAGCTGGGTCGAACCATCGGCTTGCGCATCGATACTCAAGGCAAAGGCCTGGTCGGCGGGCAAAAACTCAGCCTGCCGGCTGCCCAGCAACCCGTTGGCCGATACCACGCTAGAAAACAGCAGCACGATTAGCAACATCAATGTACGCATGGGAGCCCCTGTTTCAGTCACGGTGGACGGGCAGCATGCGAGTGAGGCATTAACAGCGGGTTAATAGCGGGCGATGCAGTGTTTTACGGCGCGGACATGTCCGATAATGCCGTCTTAATCGAAATGGCCGATGATTGGCTGATATTGATACCGGAGTTGCCCCATGCACGTATTGCTGATCGAAGACGATGCGCTGATCGCCAGTGGTATCGTGGCCGGGCTCAATGCCATGAGTCTTACCGTGACCCATGTGGCCGATGCACGCAGCGCCGAGGCCAGCCTGCGCATGGGGCATTTCGACGTGTTGATTCTCGATCTGGGCCTGCCCGATGAAGACGGCATACGTCTGCTGCAACGCCTGCGCCAGCAGGGCATGGAGTTGCCGGTGCTGATCCTCACAGCACGCGATGCGGTCACCGACCGGGTCACCGGTCTGCAGGCCGGTGGCGATGATTATCTGCTCAAACCCTTCGACCTGCGCGAACTGGCAGCGCGCCTGCATACGCTGGTGCGCCGTGCCGCCGGGCGCAGTGTGAACATCGTCGAGCATGGCCCGTTACGCTTCGATCCGGGGACGTGCCAGGCCTGGCTTGACAGTGAGCCGGTGCATTTGCCACGCCGTGAACTGGCACTCTTGCAGGTGCTGCTCAACAACCCGACCCGGGTGCTCAGCAGCGACAACCTCAAAGATGCCCTGTACGGCTTCAGCGAAGACGTCGAGAGTAACGCGCTGAACGTGCACATCCATCATCTGCGGCGCAAGCTCGGCAACAGCATTATCGAAACCGTGCGCGGGCTGGGCTATCGATTAGGCCCGGCCGGTCGAGAAGTGGAGTCATGAGTCTGCGCCTGCGCCTGACCCTCATGCTGGGCTCGTTTTTCGTGCTGCTCTGGCTGTTGGCGGCAGCCTGGATGTTACAGAACCTGCACGGGCAGATGATGCGCTCGCTCGATGGCCGGCTGGAGGCATCGGCGCATATGGTCGCGAGTCTGTTTGCCCAGTTGCCCCATATTCAGGATAAGGACGGTTCGCGCGTGCCGATCAGTGCCGAGCAACTGGCGGTGGCCAACGGTATGGCCTGCCAGGTCAGCTCCTTGCGTGGTGAGGTGCTGCTCAGCAGCCAGACCGCTCCTGATCAGGCCCTTGAGCCCGAGGCTCACGGTTTTAGTCAGCAGGTGATCGAAGATGTCGTATGGCGCACCTTTACCCTGGTCGCGGGGAATTTACGCATCACCACAGCTGACAAACTCAATGACCGCGACCATCTCAATCGCTCGGTGCTGTTCGCCGCCGCCTTGCCGGTCCTGGTCGCCTTGCTGGGCAGTCTGGCGCTGTTGTGGTTCTGTGTCGGGCAGGGACTCAAGCCTTTGCAGGTCATGCGCGAAGCCTTGACCCGGCGCGACGCCGACTCGTTACATCCCTTGCAGATGGGCGCTCTGGCCGGTGAACTGCAACCGCTGGTCGACACCCAGAACCAATTGTTTGCGCGCATTGCCCAGACCATCGAGCGCGAGCGGCGTTTCAGCGGCGATGCGGCCCATGAGTTGCGCAGCCCGCTGACCGCGATCAAGACCCACCTGCAAGTGGCAAGGATGGTGCACGGCGAAGACGACCCGTCGTTGGCCCATGCCGAGGCTGGAGCCGATCGCCTGCAACGCACCCTTGAGCAATTGCTGTTGCTGGCACGGGTCGAAGGCAGCCAGGACTTTAACGATGGCATGCAGGGTTCGGCCGAGGACGTGGCACGCATGGCCATTGCCGATATCGACCCGGCGCAGCGCCCGCGAGTGGTCCTGCAACTGGCGGCCGACTTGCCCGCCGCGCCGATTCAGGCGCCGGTCACGCTGGTGGTGTCGGCGCTGCGCAACCTGCTGGAAAACGCCCTGCGTCACTCCTCGGCGCAAAGCCCGGTCGAGTTTTGGGTGCGTCACAGCGAGGCGGGGTTGCAGTTCTGCGTGTCTGACCGGGGACCGGGAATGGCGCAAGAGCAGATCCCCAACATGACCCGGCGCTTCTGGCGCAAGACCGGCAGTGACGGCAGTGGCCTTGGCCTGTCGATCGTCGAAGCCATTGCCGAGCGTTGCGGCGGCAGTCTGGTGTTCAGCAATCGGGCCGATGGGCTGGAGGTGACGTTCAGCCTGCCTGAGTCGTTGACTGCCAAGGATTATTGAAGTCGCCTTTCCAGCATACATTTTGGTTGATGAATCAATTCATCAATTGCTTCAATTTATGACATGTCATGCCGATAGCCTCTCAATATCAATCGAAGGGATCGGCAATGATGGGACTGCGTAACTTTGGTATTGCACCACGAGCGTCGATTTTTTTCGGCATCATGGCGTTGCTGGTCCTTTTTCTGGGGCTGATGAGTCTCAATAAAATGTCCAGCCTTTACGACGCCACGACGAGCATTGCTCAGGACAGCCTGAAACCGACTCGGATCCTCGGTGAGCTGGCCGATACCACCACCCGCCTGCGTACTGTTTCGTACGTTATCCAGGTAGGTCGCTCGCAGGCAGACATTGATAAAGGCGAAGCGCGTCTTGAGGTGCTGACCAAAAAGGTCAACGCCAGTATGGACGAGTATGCGCCTTTGGTAGGCAGTGCCGAAGAGGCCGATAAATTTCGTCAGCTCAAAGAAGCACTCGCTAATTATCTGCTTGCGCAGGACACGCTGCGCAAAGCATCCATTGACAAGCGTGACGGAGAAATTCTGGGCCTGATCAATGGTGATCTGAAGCGTTACTCCGATCAGATGGCGCCGTTGATTCAATGGTTGCTGGACGTGAATCGCCAGGACTCTGACAAGGCTGTTGCCGATGCCGCTGACCAGTATCTATCGGCGCGTAACATTGTTATCACCGTGCTGGTGCTGGCTGCGATCATGACGGCCCTGCTCGCGGTGGTTTTTACCCGCAGCATTGTGCGTCCTCTGGATGAAGCCGTGCAGGCTGCCGAAACAGTGGCCAGCGGCGATCTGACGCAAACTGTCGAGCCCGATGGCCATGATGAGGTTTCGCGCTTGCAGCAGGCATTGCGGAAGATGCAAATGAATCTGCGCGATACCTTGCAGCAGATTTCCGGGTCGGCAACGCAGGTGGCTTCTGCTGCCGAAGAACTCAATGCCGTCACCGAGGAAGGGTCACGTTCGTTGCAGCAGCAAAGCAACGAGATAGAGCAAGCGGCTACCGCAGTAAATGAAATGACGGCAGCGGTCGAAGAAGTGGCCGGCAACGCGGTCAGCACCTCTACGGCGTCGCAACAATCCAGTACCTCTGCGTTGCATGGCCGTCAACGTGTGCAAGAGACCGTCGCTGCCATCCAGAAAATGAACGAAGACGTCGGCAACACTGCTGATCAGATACGCAACCTCGCTGAACAGACGCGTGACATCGGTAAAGTACTGGATGTCATCCGGGCCATTGCCGAACAAACCAACCTGTTGGCACTCAACGCGGCTATCGAAGCGGCAAGGGCGGGGGAAGCCGGGCGCGGTTTCGCGGTCGTCGCCGATGAAGTGAGGGCTCTTGCCCATCGTACTCAGCAGTCGACCCAAGAGATCGAGGTGATGGTCGGGGGCATCCAGCAAGGCAGCAGCCAGGCGGTCGTTTCGATGCAGAACAGCAACGCCCGTGCTCAGGCCACTCTGGATGCCGCTCGAAGTGCTGGCGAGGCTCTTGAGGAGATTACCAAGAGCGTCAACCTGATCTCCGATCGTAACCTGGTGATCGCCAGTGCAGCCGAAGAGCAGGCACAGGTATCGCGAGAGGTTGATCGTAACCTGGTCAATATCCGTGACCTGTCGCTGCAATCTTCGGCCGGAGCCAAACAAACCAACTCCGCCAGCCAGGAGTTGTCGCGGTTGGCTGTCGATCTCAATCAAATGGTGGGTCGCTTCAAACTTTGAAGTCGTCCAGTACCGGAGCGGGGCATGTAAACCTTCTGGCACTCTGTTGCTTGAATCCATCAAGAGCAGAGGATTATTGCTATGGTGATCCTACCGTGCCATGCCAGAAGGAAATCCCATGAGTTTTTCGCTGCTCAGTCGTTATGCGTTCTTTGTCTGCTGCGTCGTGTTTACCCTGGCGACCCTGCCGTTCGTGCACCAGCATGAATGGCTCTGGATATTCACCCTGGTGCTGGGGTTGTTGAGCCTGCAGGGCATCTTTGATCTTTTACAGTCGCGTCATGCTGTACGGCGCAACTACCCGATTCTTGGCAACATCCGCTACCTGATCGAAGGCATCCGCCCGGAGATTCGCCAGTATCTGCTTGAAGCCGACGACGAGGCCACGCCGTTTTCCCGCGCCCAGCGCGCGCTGGTTTACTCCCGGGCCAAAAGTGAAGCCTCGGACAAACCGTTCGGCACCTTGATGAACGTCTACCAGACCGGCTACGAATTCATCAGCCATTCGATGCGCCCCGCGCCCTTGTCAGACCCTGAAAGTTTTCGGGTCGAGATCGGCGGGCCGCAATGCACGCAGTCTTACTCGGCTTCGGTGTTCAACATCTCGGCCATGAGCTTCGGCTCGCTCAGCGCCAACGCGATTCGCTCGTTGAACAAAGGCGCGAAGATGGGCCATTTTTCCCATGACACCGGTGAGGGCAGCATCAGCCCTTACCACCGCGAGCACGGTGGTGATCTGGTCTGGGAACTGGGCAGTGGCTACTTCGGCTGCCGGACAGACGACGGCAAGTTCGATGCCGAGAAATTCGCCCGCCAGGCCGGCGACCCCCAGGTGAAGATGATCGAGATCAAGCTCAGCCAGGGCGCCAAGCCCGGCCATGGCGGGATCTTGCCCAAGCACAAGGTTACCCAGGAAATCGCCAGCACCCGTGGCGTGCCGATGGGCCAGGACTGCATCTCACCATCGAGCCACAGCGCCTTCTCCACGCCGCTGGAACTGATGCACTTCATTGCCCGGCTGCGTGAGTTGTCCGGCGGCAAGCCCGTGGGTTTCAAGCTGTGCCTGGGCCACCCCTGGGAGTTCATGGGCATCGCCAAGGCCATGCTGGAAACCGGCATCCTGCCAGACTTCATCGTGATCGATGGTGCAGAGGGCGGCACTGGCGCCGCGCCAGTGGAGTTCACCGATCACCTTGGCGTGCCGATGCGCGAAGGCCTGTTGTTCGTGCACAACACCTTGGTGGGTATCAACCTGCGCGACAAAATCAAACTCGGCGCCAGCGGCAAGATCATCAGCGCCTTCGATATTGCCAGTGTCCTGGCCATCGGCGCCGACTGGGGCAACGCCGCACGCGGCTTCATGTTCGCCATCGGCTGCATCCAGTCCCAGTCGTGCCACACCAACAAATGCCCGACCGGTGTCGCCACCCAGGACCCGCTGCGCCAGCGCGCGCTGGTGGTCGAAGACAAAGCGACCCGGGTCTATAACTTCCACCGCAGTACCTTGAAGGCCCTGGCCGAAATGCTCGCCGCCGCCGGTTTGACCCATCCACGGCAACTGACCGCACGGCATCTGGTCCGGCGCATGTCTGCCACAGAGGTCAAGCTGTTCTCGCAAATGCATGTGTTCCTCAAGCCTGGAGCATTGCTTGGCGGCCACGTTGAGGGTGAGTTTTACGAGCGGATGTGGCGGGCGGCGCGGGCCGACAGCTTTGATCCGATGCCGGCCGATGAAACGGCGATGGAGCCTACACTGGTGGGGCAGGCGCGGGCCTGACCGGCGGCTTTTTCCGGATCAGTTGTTGTCCTGAACTGATCGGCCTTGGCCCTGCATGCTGCACTGCCCGTGGTGTTTACCTGATGAACCACGGGCAGTCGCAGGGTTTAATTGCCGCGGTTAAGGGGTGTCTCGGCTTTGGGTAAAGCAGGCTTCACTGGCGTGGAGACTTCGTTCCCCGTGCCCTTGATGCCGGGGTTGGCATTGTCGTTCATGAGCACCGTCGGGTAGTTCTTCTGGGTCCAGGTACGCCAGCTGGAGACGCCAATCATCATCTGCAGCGAGTAATCCAGTGAGTTGAATCCTGGCGTAAAAGGCTCGCCGGATTTGAGGTTACGGTAGAAAGGCGCTACCGCCGCTTCATTGACCTTGCAGCCGGCCACGCGCTCGTAGGTTTCATTGTCGCTGCCGGGAAGCGCGACTGCTCTGAGGCAGCTATCCGGGTAGCTGGGGTTGAACTCTGGTGCACGTTCGCCCCGAGTGTCCATGGCTCGGCCGTGGCAGCTCATACAGCTGGACAGTGGACTGTCGACCGGGCCGTTCATGCGGCCCAAGTACCCCATCTGGTCATCGGGTGCACGCTTGGCGAACATGCGCTTGGCTTCGGGGTTGATCCAGCTCTCTTCAGGACGCTTGCCTGCCTGGTAATCGGCGTAGGTCAGGTTCGGCGAGTTGCCCCACTCCAGACCCACAGCAATCAGATTATCCCAATAGTTGGCCGCTTGACGGTCGCCGTTGAATACAAAGGTACCGAACACCCAGCCGCTATGAGTCGCGTCTGCCTGTTCCTTGACCGCGATATCCATTTGCAGCAGGCGAACTGCCCTTGGCTGGCCGTTACCATCGATGTCGGCTTTCCATACCAGATTGTTACCCTTGAGATAGGGCGCTTCGCTATCGGTGGCATCGGTGAACAACAGCTTGGCGGTGACCGTGCCTACAGGGAAAAGCGTGTTGGTGGTTACGGGCCGTGCCGGGTCTGCCCATACGTTGCCGAAGGTGCTGGCGCCCAATTCGTTGTAGAACCCTACCGCCCAGTTATTCGCCCGCCGTGTCTGGTTGGCGCCCAATTCATGAAAGCGGCTGCGCCTTTCCATGGTCAGTCCGTGGACGGGTTCACGTTTATCGTGCATCCAGGGGGCGTGGTACCAAGGGCGTACGGCGTTGTTCTGCAATTGCCAATCAACTTCGGTATTACCTTCGACAACATAGCTCAGGACCGCGGCCATGTACTTCTCTGGTTCGGTTTTGTAATCAATGCCGCTCCAGGGGAACGCCGCGACAGAAGCGGGCGGTTGCCGGGGGTATTGATTGCTGATGCTGAAGCAGGGGAAATCGCTGATGCAGGGCGCTTTGGCGGAGGTATTGAACTGTTCTATGGCGGCCTTTTCGTAGCCGCTATCGCTGGACAGGGCATGGGCGTTAAGCCCATAGACAGCGGCCACCGCTGTTATGACTGAACACACTATATGCTTATATGACATCGCGCACTCCTTGGGCTTTTTTTCATCACGTGTTGCTGATCAAGTGTTGTTTTAATAAGTGTTAATCACGCGGATCGATGCAAGTTGATCAATCAGGTGCTCGCTAACGACGTCCGCGTCCAATACGCGAAAATGTCTTTGAGCCGAATCTGGATTAGCCGGCTGCCGGGATATCGCAGAACGGATGCAACGCCTGGCGAGTCATTGGCGGGCTGAACGCACCCAAGACCAGAGGGCCAATAGAAAGCCCGCGTGGTGATTACGCTGCGACCTGGATTGCTTGCTGGCATGGACCATCCTGATGCCTTCCCTGGATTCGTGCCGCTCGCGTAATACCGCTGCGCGACTGTGATGTACGGATGGATTGAGTCGAAAGGCTTTTGCTTGGAACCGGCTGCGGATTCAAAGCGGGCTTCACGAGTTCGGAAATGTACTCCGGATCTGATTACGGTAAAACGAATATTTGGCACATCGCCATCATTTCTTGGGTGCTGTGCTTTTTGTTGCAGATAGCCGTCGATATTGGATCGGGAGAGGGTTGATGCAGGCAGACGCTGCGCACGTTTATTCGACGGCGCTATGGCTGGTTTGGTTAATGCGCAGTAGAAGGCAGGGACAGGAAGGTTGCGATGCTTATCGCGAATTGTTGTTGCTTGTGTCGAAAGGTGCGATCTTGATTTCACTTAGGGGGCGCTGAACCTAACTCTCCCAAAGCTAATTCGAGAATACTCAGGCTGGCTTGACTGCAATGCTGCCGATCATGCCTTTTCGAGTGGCTGCGCCTTTTTCAAGACGGTTTCTTCTTCGCGACCCAGGCAGTCATTCCGGTGATGCTTAAACAAGGCGCTGGAGGATGAGGGGCACTGGCGATTGACCATATGCACCGCAACGTTTTTTCTGCAGTTGCTGAAGCGGCCACGCCTAAGCTTGTTCGCGTGTGTTGTGAGGTAGGGCGCATGCGCCCAGAGCCTATGAGACTTGCTGGGCGCGTTCAAGACGGTTTAACGAATGACGGTGCTAGTGAGAACGGGTGGTGTGTCCCCTGCAGTTTCTGTGAATCTATCTGAGTGCTTCATTGCCTTAGCACCGGTTACTTCCCGTAGCGCAACGCTTTCCTTCAGGTACTGGGTTCGATATCCACTCGATACGCCCCAGTAGTAAAAAGCTGTAGCGACAAGGGCTACTACCAACATGTCCCAGCCACCAGTCAGGACACCTATTCCACCAAAATCATCGCTTCCGACGTACGAAAGCAACGCCATGGCTGGCAGATAGAACACTAGCCACAGCGCGGCGCGCAGGTCTTTGGCGAAGCCCTGCCAACCGTTTTTACTTTGGTAGTAAAGGAAGATAGGGAGGGCAGCGATCACCAGGAAGATTACATGACCGGTTAGAGGCCATCTTGCCCAGTACAGAACTAAGGATGCACAGATGAATGCAAAAGGGGAGATTAATCCCATGGCTTTGAGTTTGATGGGGCGTGCTACGTCGCTAGCGTTTTTGCGCAAAGACATTAGGCTAACTGGGCCGGTCAAGAATGAAATGATGACCGCGACTGAAATCACCGCAGCGAGGGTTCCCCACCCCCGAAAGAAAAACAGGAACACAAAGGAAACCACGAGGTTGAAAAACATCGCAGGACGAGGCACATCATAAATCGGATGCAAACTGCCGAAGATTTTCGGCATCGTGTTGTTTTTCTCCATTGCATAGATCATGCGGGCGGTGGTGGCGGTGTAGATTGAGCCGGTGCCGGAGGGGCTGACGAACGCATCGAGGTACAGCAGCATCGCCAGCCAGTTCAGGTTAAGAGCCAAGGCTAACTGTGCAAATGGAGAGGTGAAGTCCAGTCCATGCCACCCTCCTGCAATGCTTGATGGCTCAACAGCCCCAATGAAGGCCACCTGCAGTAGAACATAGACCACCAACGCGATCAGGATGGCTCCCACGAGTGCGAAAGGGATGCTACGTGTAGGATTACGCGCTTCCCCTGCCAGGCTGACAGGACTTTGAAAACCGTTGAAGCTGAATACGATGCCGCTGGTAGCTACTGCAGTAAAAACGGCTGACCAACCGTAAGGTGCAAAGCTGGCGGTTGACGTCATTGCGAAATTTTCAGGATGAAAGCCGCTCCAGATAAGGCAGACACCTGTCAGCGCCGGGACGACCAGCTTGAAAACGGTAATGGCAGTATTGGTCTTGATGAAAAGCTTGACGCCCCAGTAGTTGAGGAAGAAATAGACGAGCACCAATGCGGCGCTTGCAGCAACGCCGAGGTTGGTCAGCTCACCCTTCTCTAGCATTCCCTGTGCCCACGGATATGGCCAGGAGGCCATGTATTGGACGGAGGCAATCGCCTCGATAGGAATGACTGAAACGATTGAAATCCAGTTGGCCCAGGCGGCCATAAAGCCGACTAGCCCACCATGAGAATAACGGGCGTAGCGAACCATACCGCCCGACTCCGGAAACATAGTTCCCATTTCGACGTACGTCAGTGCAATGGCCAGTATGACAACTGCACCGATGACCCAAGCCAATATGGCTGCGGGGCCCGCGATCATGGATGCGTGCCAAGCACCGAATAACCAGCCTGAGCCGATGATCGAGCCCAAGCCGGTGAACATCAGCGACATCGCGCCGATGTTTCGCTTTGAGGTGTGCATGTGGTTCTCCATTTATTTTTTTTATGCGGAGTAAGCCCAAGGCGAGCGAAGCTCGCCTGGGATCAGAGCGCGAATGAGTAGGGATCAGGCGACGTTGAGCGATTGCCAGGCTTTCTGGCGGCGCAGTACGGCTTCCGCTGGCTCGCCCACCAGCTCGGCATACACCGATGGAGCGGTCGCCCCCTCCGTGCTGATCAGCAAGATGCGAGATTCGGCATTGATGCCCACGTCTGCGGCAAGGTTTGAAGACTTGAGGATTTGAATAAGGCCAGAGAGGCCAGCTACGGCTGATTCGCCGGCTACCAGTGGGATATCCTGATTGTTGCCCTGGGCGAGGATGCGCATGGCGTCGACAGCTGCGCCGTCTTCAATTGTCATGAAGTGGTCAACGCTTTCCTTCAGGAACTTCCAAGCAAGAGGAGAGGTTTCGCCACAGGCCAGACCAGCCATGACCGAGTCAACAGAACCTTCAGACTTGGCAGCCTCCCCACTGAGGGCGCTTTGGTACAGGCAGTCAGCCTGTTGAGGTTCAACCATGATGAAGGCGGGACGTTGGGCGCCGTAGACCTCCCAGAAGTAGCTGGCGATGCCTGCTGCCAACCCACCTACGCCTCCCTGAAGAAACACATGCGTGAAGGCTGATTCGTTAGGGCCTGCCTGAGGCGTTTGCTCAACGATTTCTGCCGCAATGGTGCCGTAGCCTTGCATCACGTCACGGGGGATTTCTTCATACCCTTCGTAGGACGTGTCCGACACTACTGTCCAATCGTTCTCAATGGCTAAGGAAGCCGCTTTTTCAACCGATTCGTCGTAGTTGCCCGCAATCCGTACGATCTGCGCACCATAGGTAGCAATCGCTTCTTCACGCTCGATGCTCACATTGGCGTGAAGCACGATAACGCAACGACAACCGATGCTTTTAGCCGCAGCAGCCAAGCCTCGGCCATGGTTCCCGTCCGTAGCGCTGATGACTGTGAAATCGGCGAGCGCTTCTTTGTACTCGCCAGACAACAGGCCGTTGGCTTCAAAGCGCTGCTCAGGGAAGACACGCAGGATCAAACGCACCAACGCTATAGGTGCCCCCAGAGCTTTGAAGCTGCCAAGTTCGGAGCGAGCTGATTCGTCCTTCACCCAAAGCTCACCCACGCCCAAGGTTGTCGCCAGACCAGGGAGTTTTACCAATGGGGTGGCGCCTGGATTGATCCCTTTCCACTGAGCCAGCCAATTGCGGCTCTCAGCCGCTTTCTCGACGCTCATGGTCTGCTTAAGCTCGTTCGGATAGGCTTTGCGAGTTGCATTTTTATTAGCGATCAACATTGATTACTCCAAATTACGGGCAAAAGGGGGCCTCGGCTCATACAGGCAGCAGCCGAAGCACTTGGGATGACTAACGATTCAGGTTCAAGGGCCGATTCAGCGTGAACATTGGGCTGTGCGTTCGGTAATCACCAATGAGTTGAATTGTTCATGGCGTCTTTAAGGATTAAATATTCCCAGAACACAGTCTTATTAATTGATCTGGTGAAATAATATCTCGCTGAACGCTCATTTTTGTTTTGTATTCGGTAGCAAAAACGCAAGTCTGTTCTTCGTTTTCAGCAGTATTTTCACAGATTGCTTGTTTTGCATTTGGATAAAGCTAGGAAGGCTAATCTACCTGGGCTCAAGGGTGAGACCTCCTTCGTCGATTCCCAGTGACGAATGAGTTTTGAAGGAAATGCTGAGATGAGACGTTTTGGGCGGGGCTCAGACAGTACTGCTCTGAGCCCCACTTTCATCGTGGCAGGGAGAAAAAGCCTGAACGGCTCTGATTCGATGTTAGCGCGCGAGGGCTGTGCGTACTACTTCGGCGAAATAACGTGCGCCGGTGGTCAGTACATCATCATTGAAATCGTATTTCGAGTTGTGCAAGGGGATTCCGCCAGTGGCATTCGATTCACCATTGCCGATGAACACGAAATTGCCTGGCACGACCTGGAGGAAAGCGCCAAAGTCTTCGGAGATCATCATCGGATGTACCTCTGCATTGACCTTGTCAGCACCCACAACCTTTGTGGCGGCTTCAACGGCAATCGGTGTGCACTGTTCCCAGTTCACCGTTGGAGCAAACTCATGCGTGTACTCGAACTCACAGGTGGCGCCGTGCATCTCGCAGATTCCCACACTGATTTCGCGCATACGCTTTTCAAGCATCGCCTGGACTTCTGGGGCATAGCTACGGGTATCGCCCTTGATCGTCACGTGCGTAGGAATCGCGTTGCGAATACCGTCGGTGATGAACTCGGTGCAGGAAATGACGGCGGGCACGCTAGGATCGAGGGTACGTGACACGATGGTCTGAAGTGCCAGGACGATTTCCGAAGCGATCACGATAGGATCAATGCCCATATGTGGTCGCGCGGCATGGGTTCCCTTGCCTTTGATGCTGATGACAAAGTTGTCTTCGCTAGCCATGATGCCGCCTGAGCGCGTAGCGATAGTGCCTGCAGGCAAACCAGGCATGTTATGCGCCCCAAACAGGGCATCTACCGGGAAGCGATCAAAGAGACCATCGGCAATCATGGCCTTGGCGCCCCGGCCATGCTCTTCAGCAGGTTGGAAAATAAAGCGAACGGTGCCGTTAAAGTCTCGACTCTCGGTCAGGAGCTTTGCTGCACCCAGGATCATTGTCATGTGACCATCGTGACCGCAGGCGTGCATCTTGCCCGCCGTAGTTGAAGCATGATCACGATCCGGAGCATCTTCGTGGATATGCAGAGCATCCATGTCAGCACGCAGACCAATCACGCCCGTGCCATCACCTACTGACAAGCTCGCCACGAGACCGGTGCCACCAATACTTCGATGCACCTGAAGTCCCATCTCCTGCAAAGCCGCAGCGACGTAGTCGGATGTCTGCAACTCCTCAAATCCGACCTCTGGGTGTTGGTGCAGGTGGTGTCGCCAAGTCACCAGTTGCTGGTGCAGTTCATTTTCGTTAATCACGGGTGCCTCCTTCAATTTTGAAATTACAAAGAGCGATGCCGCTGCCAGTCCTGCTGGCGAGCTAAAACGGATTCGCTTGTTTCGCCGACTAGGGCGCTGTAGACAGAGGGTGCAGTGGCTCCCTCAGTGTTGATGATCAGTACCTTGGATTCGCCGCTCAGCCCCAGCGTCTTCGCTTCATGAGGCGCCATCGCCAAAAGTTGCAGTGCCGCCAGACCTGCGACGCCCGACTCGCCAGCGATTACAGGGATATCGGTTGGGCCGCCTTTGGCCAATAACTGCATCGCGCTAATGGCGTTTTCATCGGAGATGGTCTGGAAGAAATCAATGCTGTTTTCCAGGAAGCGCCATGCCAAGGGTGACGTTTCACCACAAGCCAGTCCGGCCATTACTGAGTCCACCGAACCGGTTGCCCTTGATGCCAAACCGTTCACTGCACTCTGGAAAAGACAATCAGCTTGCTGCGGTTCCACCATGACGAAAGTCGGCCTTTTATCCTGATAAACCTCCCAGAGATAACTGGCGATCCCTGCGGCCATGCCCCCAACTCCTCCCTGTAAAAAGACGTGAGTAAATGGACACTCGCCAGGCGGTGAGTCTTGGGTCTGGGCAATGACCTCTTCAGCAATGGTTCCATAGCCCTGCATCACATCGCGAGGCACGGTTTCATAACCTTCGTAGGAGGTGTCCGAGACTACTGGCCAACCGTGTTTTTTCGATACCTGAGCTGTGTATTCAACGGACTCGTCGTAGTTGCCATCAATACGGACGATGTCGGCGCCAAAGGCGGCGATGGCCAACTCTCGTTCTACGCTCACGTTGGCGTGCAGGACGATGACACACTTGCACCCTACGCTCTGGGCAGCGGCTGCAAGTGCTCGCCCGTGATTCCCGTCGGTGGCGCTCACCACGGTGAAATCACCTAATTCAGCTTTGAATTGACCAGTGATGAGGCCTTTGGGATCAAAAGACTTCTCTGGCATGGTGCGCAGAATTAGCCTGATCAGAGCGATGGGAGCACCCAGGGCCTTGAAGCTCGCGAGGGGTGATCGAGTTGACTCATCCTTCACCATGAACTGCGCAACCCCTAGCTTCTGTGCGATGCCAGGGAGGCTCCATAGAGGCGTGGGCGATTTGCTAAGTTGATCCCAATTCGATAACCACTCGCGGGACTGATGGGCAACTTCGACGGACATGACCGACTTCAAACGTTCCGGGTAGCTTTCCCGACTCGCACGCGGGTTGCAGAACAGCATCTTGTCTTCCTTAATTCTTAACACGAGCGTCCATCGGCTCTTGCACAGCCGCAGGACGCCAGTAGTGAATGGGGTACCAATGAGGCAATGCCTATGGTCAAGCTGTGGCAGTTCGGTACCTGCCTAGGAATTGCCGAACGCGTTCACTGTCGGAGTTGGTGAAGAATTTTTCAGGGGCAGCGCGCTCGATTACGGTGCCTTTGTCGATGAACACGACTTCGTTGGATACGGCACGAGCGAACTCCATTTCATGCGTCACGATGATCATCGTGAACCCGTCTTCGGCGAGTGAGCGCATTACGGCCAGGACTTCCCCGACCAACTCAGGATCCAGTGCTGAAGTAGGCTCGTCGAACAGGATCACCTCCGGATTCATCGCAAGGGCCCGTGCGATAGCAACGCGCTGACGCTGACCGCCTGACAACGACCATGGATAGGCGTCGTGTTTATGGGACAGTCCCACTTTTTCCAACAACTGAACCGCGTGGTCATGGGCTTCCTTGCGGTCAACCTTCATGACATGAATGGGTGCCTCAGTGACGTTTTGCAGGACAGTCAGATGTGGCCACAGGTTGAAGCTCTGAAACACCATGGCAGTCCGTGCGCGCATTGCTGCCAGTTCTCGGTTGGACATTGCTTTTCCGTTGGCGCTTTTCACGCCCATCCGATCACCACCAATGTAGATCTCGCCGCCGTCGGGGACTTCCAGCCAGTTGATGCAACGTAACATGGTGGACTTGCCCGACCCGGATGAGCCAAGGACGCTGACTGTCTGACCCCGTTCAACCTTCAGGTTGATGCCTTTGAGAACTTCGATACCACCGAAGTGTTTGTGGAGGTCACAAACCTCAACGACGGGAGTGTTCTTATTCATGTACTAAACCTCGTTTCTGTGCTCGGCGGCTCAGGCGACGGAGCAATGTCTCTACAACCAGCGTGACTGACCAATACAAGGCAATCACAAAGATGAAAGGTGGGAGAGGGACGAAATATTTGGCCTGCACAGCCGACGCGGCAGCTGTTAAGTCCATCAGGGTGATAATCGACAGAAACGCCGTGTCTTTGAGCAGGCACACGAGTTGGTTACCGAAGAGCGGGCCTGAGCGCATCACCATCTGCGGCAGTAGAATCCGCCAGTACATAGTTGAGTTGATGAACCCGTGGGCGTACGCAGCCTCAGCCTGGCCTGTCGGCAGAGATGTTCTTGCAGCACGCAGAATTTCGGCAAAGTAGGCACCGTGGTAGGTAATCAGCGCGAAGAAACCAGCCGACCAGACATCCAGCCTCAGACCAACGTTAGGAAGCCCGTAGTACAGCAGGTACAGGAAGATCAGGAAGGGAAGCATGCGCATGAGGTCTAACCCCCAGCGAATGAGCTTTCTTGGGATGTTCTCGGTACCCTCCAGAAGGAACGCCAAGAAGCACGCCAGGATGAAAGCCAGTACACCGGATACGCAAAATAGCACCAGCGTATTTTGCAGGCCCTCACCGAACAGGCTCATGTTGTCCCAGATCATTTTAAAACCGTTCATGGGCGCTCCTACATGGCCAGGCGCTTGGCGCGCGAGTCAGCGATTCGCTGGAATCGGACAAGGCCACCAATGATTAAGATGTACAGCAATCCAGCCGCCAAGATGGGTGGCAGAGGGTCGTACGTCACGGCTGCGATCCGGTTGGTGACCCGTGTCAAATCAACGATCCCGATCATGGCAATCGCGGGACTGCTCTTCACCAGAAGAGACATCTCATTCACCAGACCGGGCAGGCTGGTAGTCATCATCTGCGGCAGCATGATTCGACGAAGCGTGAGTCCTGTCGTCATGCCTGCTGCTTTTGCGGCTTCAAGTTGCTCTCTGGAAAAGCTGGTCAGCGCTCCCCGCCAGATTTCTGCATTGAAAGCCGTGGTGTTGATGGTCATTGCAGCGATTGCAACGACTCGTGGGTCTACCTCCCAGCCCATTGATGGCGCGATAACGAAGAGAAAGAGCACCAGCGTCACCATGGGCGTCGCTCGAATCAAGCTAACGTAAACAGCAAGAAACTGACTGACTACCGGGATTTTTGCTGCACGAAGCATTGCGACCACAAGGCCCAGAGCGACCCCTAGAACAATTGATATGCCGGAGATCCAGACTGTCGTCCAGGCGGCGTGAAGCAGAGTGAACCAGTCACTGTCTTCCATCGGTATTTCCTTCGACGTGCTCATTGACTTAGGCAGTCGTGCTCAGTCAAAGAGGGATTTCGACACAGCATCCCTGCTCGTGCGTCGTCGCTGAGCAGGGGAGTGTGGTTGGCTTTATTGCTCAGTCAGCTTCCTGAACTGCTCCACGGAAGATATGGACTCATGTGGCAGATCGTCGAACGATTGCCCCAACCACTTCTTCTGAAGCTCTGCCAATTTCCCAGTATCGCGAAGGTGGTTAACAAACCCGGTAAGGTATTCGAGGAGCTCTGTATTGCCTTTGGCGACCGGCCATGCGATGAAGCCTTTTCCGGAGGTGGCTTCGCCGACTGCGAAGACTTTAGGGCGTTCCTTGACGAGCATGTTCGCTGGGACAATCGAGTTCACGACATAGTCCAGGCGACCATTTGCCAGATCCGCGTAGGCTTCGGGGTAGGATTGGTACTGGACAATCTTGCCCAGTGATCCGCCCATTGTTTTGAGCTTAGCGTCGAGCTGTGTCAGACGTGCGAGTTGTGCGCCACCGGCTTGAACACCTACAGTCAAACCCGAGAGGCTGGCAAGATCCTTGATGCGATCATCGTTCGCACGTTTGATGTAATGCGAGACCTCTGGGGCTACCGGAGCCACAAAGTCAAAAGCGCCCAGTCGCTCTTCAGTTACGCCTGCGCCAGTAATTGCTCCGTCGTATTTGCCGGACGTGATGCCTGCGAGTAATCCTGTCCATGGCATGATGTCTTGTTTAACTTGAAATTTCGCATACTTACGAAGCTCGACGATCACATCTTTGTGAAAACCGTCTGACTCGCCGTCTTTGATGAACTCAAAGGGGTAATAATTGTCCTCTGTTGCCACATTAAGGACGCCTCTTGCCTCGACCTCTTTAAGCGTCGCCGCCTGACTGGCAGACGACGTAAACATGCTTGCACTCAAAATAACAACTGCTGCGCCCGCAGCCAGTAGGTTACCAGCACGTGACGCTAAAGTTTTTTTCGGCGCGTGATTTTTCAGATTCATTGCATGATTCCCAGTTGAATGGTGGCGGGCAGTACCAAACTAAAAGCTGCGGCGTGTTTTGGGATCGCTTTGTTCATGCTTTCTCCATTTCTTATTGTTCTCTGCAGTTGGGAGCAGTCCATACCTGATCAGCAGGATGGGGTGAAATGATCCTACGGCTCCTGCTCCGCACGATTGGCCGAAAATTCCCTTCTGAAATGCATCAATGTTGCAAATTTGGCGTTTTGTTGCGTTGGCTGCCGTGTTCTCCACGTGAAAATGCTGTGTCGACGCAAGGAATCGCCAAAGCTGGTTTTTTTCTGCTGTAATGGCTGAGTCACGTGTGAGATGAATCCCATGAACCTTGATAGCTACGACCGAAAAATCCTCAACCTCCTCCAGGTCAATAACCGTATTTCTCAGAGAGAGTTGGCGGAGGAGGTCAATCTTTCCCCGTCTGCCGTAAACAGGCGGATTTCTGCGCTGGAGTCGGCGGGTGTCATCCAATTCAACGTCAGCATTGTTGATCCCGCGCTCGTAGGGCGACCCATCACTATCATTGTTGAAGTCAAGCTAGAGAATGAAAGGCTTGATCTTCTAGATGAAATCAAAAAACGTTTTGTGAGCTGCCCGCAGGTTCAGCAAGTTTATTACGTTACTGGTGATTTTGACTTCTTGCTGGTGATGAATGTGCGGGATATGGGTGAGTACGAGCAACTCACTCGTGAGCTTTTCTTTTTCGGCAACATCAAGCAATTTAAAACCTTCGTTGCAATGCAAAACAATAAGCGCACGTTTGCAGTGCCCATCGAAAATCAATAACCGAAAGCGGAGGCTGGGGCTGTGGCCCCGCTACCTTGCTGCTCCCATCCACTAAAACCACGAGATACAAGCGTTAGGCGTCCGAGAAAGTAACACTCCACTTCCGCTATAGCTGCGCCTGGGCATCAAATTCTCAATTCTCGCTATGATGCTTAAGCACGGATGCGAGGCTGTTACCTGGAAATCGAACTAAACGTGTGCATACGCCACCGTTATCGCACCACAATAGTGAATGTAGAGGGGTTGTTCAGGAAATATCAACAAGCACTGAAAAACGATGGTTTGCGGTAACACTTATACCAGTGCTGAAATCGACATCGATTCGAATCGTGCTCATGTGGTTACCAACCTAGACTACAGGAAGTGCCTGTTATGAACGCACCCGTGATCTCCCCTGGCCTCAGTCCAGAGCTTTCTAGAAAAATAATCTGGCGGCTTGCTCCCCTTCTTATGTTGATGTACGTGATCAACCAGTTGGATCGAGCCAACGTTGGCTACGCATCGCTTACCATGAACCAGGAAATTGGTATCACGATGGCCCAGTACGGCTTGGGTACAAGTCTGTTCTTCCTGGGCTACATCCTGTTCGAAGTCCCCAGCAACCTTTGTCTTCATCGATTCGGCGCCCGGATGTGGATGATGCGCATCATGGTGACTTGGGGGCTAATCAGCGCCGCGTCATGTCTGATTACCAACGCTACATGGCTGTATATCGCGCGGTTTGCGCTGGGCGTAGCCGAGGCAGGCTTTTTCCCTGGCGTGGTTTATTTCCTGACGCTGTGGCTGCCTACTCGCGACAGGGTCTGGTTGATGTCGTTGTTTGTCATGGCAATCCCGATCACTGGAATGCTGGGCGCGCCCATTTCAACGTTCATCATGCAGAACCTGTCTCTTTTCGGAATGAGCGGCTGGAGGAGCATGATCCTGCTGGAAGCGCTTCCGGCGATCATTATGGGCTTCGTCGTCTTCATCTATCTCCCAGATAATCCCGGCAAAGCCAAGTGGCTAACCACTGTGGAGAAGGACGAGGTCTCTGAAGCGTTGGCGCAGGAGCGCAAAGATGTACCGGGTGCGGTTAACGCCAGTGTCACCGACGTTCTGCGCAACATCAAAGTCTGGGCGTTAGGGCTTGTCTACTTTGGCATCAACGCTACGATCATCAGTCTCCTTTATTTCTTGCCGCAAGTGGTCAAGGGTTTCGAGGCCAGCTTTAACGTCAAGTACAGCGTATTTGAGGTTGGGCAGATCACCGCCATTCCCTTCACGGCGTCGATCATTGCGATGTGCTTCTACGGTCGCTACGTGCGTAGTCGTCCTTTCACGGTCGCCTTCGTTTCCATTCCGATGGTCATCAGTGCGATCTCGTTAGCCAGCGCGCTCTACATGAGCTCACCTATACAGACCATGATCGCCTTCTCCATTGGTGCCACGGGATGTTTCTGCAGCATCAGCACGTTTTGGCAATTGCCTTCCCGGCTACTGAGTGATCGGGGAGCTGCAGCCGGCATCGCTCTTATTACCAGCGTTGGCGTGGCGTCGGGCATGTTTGTGGGATGGTTCATCGGTGCTGTGAAAGACGCCACGGGCTCTTACAACCTGGCGATGCTGGTAGTAGCAGGTTTCATGACACTGAGCGCCATCCTTGTCGCAAGCCTTGAAGCGCAACGCCGAGTTGCGCTGACAACCATAAAAAACTAAGTCCGCTATTGAGACACGCGGTGCCGTGCGCCGCGCTGCCATGAGGTATCAACGTGACCAGCCAAGCCGATATGTACATTCCCAAACCTCTGGGCGGTTCTCTGCCAGTCCCAGAGGCGTTCACCAACGCTTCCCAGGAGAGAGAGCATCGCAAACGAAGTCTTGCTGCGGCTTTCCGTGTGTTCGGCAAACTCGGCCTCGCTGAAGGGATCGCTGGCCATATCACCGTTCGCGACCCAGAGTTCCACGATCACCTATGGGTCAATCCGTATGCCGTTCACTTCTCGAAAATCAGGCCTGAAGACCTCATCCGCATTACTGAGGCTGGAGAGGTCGTGGAAGGTGAGGGGCCGGTAAACGCAGCAGCAGTTGCGATTCATTGCGGGATACACCGAACCAATCCCTCGGTTATCGCTGCCGTACACACGCACTCAGTCTATGGCCGTGCGTTCTCTACACTGCACCAACCGCTGCTTCCGCTAAACCAAGAGGCTTGTGTCTACTTCGAGAACCAAGTGCTGTTCAGCGGAGACGTGGTCGTTTTATCCGGAGATGAAGGCGAGCGTATTGGTCGAGCGTTGGGTAGCAGCAAAAGCGTAATCATGCTTAACCATGGACTGCTGACCGTCGGCAATTCCGTCGAAGCTGCGGCTTATCGATTTATCGCAATGGAGCGATGCTGCCAAATCCAGTTGCTGGCGCAGGCCGCTGGCGAGGTGCGAGCCCTGCCGGATGAGGAAGCTCGGCTGGTCAAAGCCCAGATCGGTTCCGACTATGTCGCATGGTTGGGCTTCAGAGGGTTGATGTCCGCGCACCTGGATGATTAACCCCGCATGCGGTGCTCGGCAGATTCCCGCTGGTAGCTGTCGACTGTCTCAATGAGCCATTGTTCAAAGAGCTTAAACGAAGGGTTCAGCGCGGTATGGTCGGGGTACGCGCAATAGATGAAGTCTGGGTTGGGGAGAGTGGTTGGATGTGCCTGGATCAAGCGTCCTTGGGCAAGCTCTCTCCATATAAGCGAGCGAGGCAACAATGCTACGCCCAGCGACTCCAAGGCAGCGTTGATCGCCATGACGTACATCTCAAAACGGTGGTTGGCCGCTGGTACCTCGCCGGAGTGATGAAGTCCTGCGGTAAGGCTCCAGTCACGCCAGGCATTGGGAATGTCCCTGAGGCTGATACGTGGTAACTGATCTATCTGCTCAAGTGAAAGCGCTTTGCGCCCCTCCATGAGAGCCGGAGAACACACCATCAAGAGGTCGTCGTCATTGAGCAAACAACGCCCCTGCATCCCTGGCCAGAGTGACCGACCGAAGTAAAGCGCAGCATCGAAGTTTGAGTCGTTGAAGAAAATGGGTTGGTCACGGCCAATCAGATGGAGATGGATGTGCGGATATTGACGGTAAAACCCGTGAAGTTTCGGTATCAGCCACTGCGCGCTGAAGCTGACGCCAATGGCAATGTCCAGGATGGTTTCGCGGCTCTGGCGAACCAGTTCCATGGTGTCTCGACGAATTTGCTCAAGGTGGATGCGGATTCTCACCGCGTAACGAGCACCCGCCTCGGTGAGAAGTACCCGCTGGCGCTCTCGCCGAAACAATGTCACCGCCAGCAACGCTTCGAGCTCGTTGATGCTCCTGCTGATGGCGCCGGTGCTGAGCGACAGCTCATCCGCCGCTTTCGCAAAACTTTGATGTCGAGCCGCAGCTTCGAATGCCTGGAGTGCACCCAGGCTCGGGATCCCGTTACGCACACAATGACCTTAGTGATTTCGTTATTTCTATTTAAGCCCAGACAAGTGGTGCCCGAAACGTCATCGCCCACCTGCGTCAACATCTGAAGGAATTTGAGCATGTCTTCATACCATGACTTTCCGTCCACGTCTCTGATCACCGATGCATGCGGCTGGCGCAAAGATCTCCACGCTCATCCTGAACTGGGTTACCAGGAACACCGTACCAGCGGCAAAATCGCCGAGCACTTGGAAAGCTTTGGATTGCAGGTGCATCGCAATATTGGTGGTACGGGCATCGTCGCTACCCTTGACCGAGGCCAAGGGCCCTTCATTGGGCTTCGAGCCGACATGGATGCCCTGCCGATGCAGGAGAAAAGTGAGCACTCTCATCGATCAGTCAATGAGGGGTGCATGCATGCCTGCGGGCACGACGGGCATACCACCATCCTCTTGGCGACCGCAAAGCACCTCTATGATGACCGAGATTTTCAGGGGCGTGTTCATTTCATATTTCAGCCTGCTGAAGAGACCGGCGCCGGCGCCCGGAAGATGATCGAGGATGGTCTATTTGCAAGGTTTCCCATGGACGCGGTGTATGGACTTCACAATTGGCCGGGGCTCTCACAAGGCATGGTCGCGGTAAATCCTGGGGCGATGATGGCATCGCAAGATACGTTTGAAATTTGCATTCAAGGATCCGGTGCGCACGCGGCGATGCCAGAACGGGGTAATGATCCGGTGGTGATCGCAACCCAGCTTGTTTCAGCACTTCAGACCATCGTTTCCCGGCAGATCTCGCCACTGGACTCAGCTGTTTTAAGCGTCACCATGATCGAGGCCGGGACTGCATACAACGTGATTCCCCATACGGCTACCATCCGTGGCACCGTGCGTTGTCTTGATCAGGCTGTGCGTCTGTTCATCCAGGATAAGATCACCACAATGGCTCAAACACTGCCGACCGCTTTCGGCGCGTCTGGAACTGTGGAGTACCGTGAGGGATACCCTGTTACACAGAATGATCCGCAGTGCGCTGAGCATGTCCGTGAGATTGCAAACACCATCCTCGGGGAAGAAAGCGTGAGCTGGGACTGCCGTGCCTCGATGGCCTCCGAGGATTTCGCCTACATGTTGCAGGTTACTCCGGGAGCTTATTTTTGGTTGGGTGCTGATGGGCATACGGACTCTAAGCCCCTTCACCACCCAAATTACGACTTCAACGATGCACTGATCCCTGTTGGCGTGAGGCTTTTCGCAGGGATCGCCAAATCGTATCAATCCAAGTGAGCGGATGATCTACCAATCACGGCCCGTTCATTTGGACGCTGCTGCGCCTTGATCGCCAGCCTGACTGGCACCTTTCTGGTGCCAGCGGAGCAATACCAGCCATGAAACAGGTTCACTATCAGGACGAGGGTCTCTGAGCTCACGCACTCGGCGGAATGGTCTCGTTTAAACGGCGGTGGCGAACAGTGTTTCTGATGGATAAGACGCCTTCCAGACACAAGGCCAGGACTGCTGCGCCTATGGCTAAGTAGGTCGGCCACTGAGTTGGCTTGATCACTTCGCCCAACAACAGGGACGCGCATACCATCAGGATGGGTTCGACGTAAGTCAGCAGACCGTATAGCGAAAGATTCAGCCTTGGAGCCGAAAGGGCTGAGAGTGAGAGAGCGGTTGCACTGATCGCACCAAGGCCGACGATCAGCAGTGGTAGGCGAGCATCGCCGTCCCAACTGCCAAGAAATGAACCGTGCGTGATGAAATAGAGGCTGACCGGCAGGGTCAGGCCCAAGTCGAACCAAAGTCCGCCAAGATTATTCGTACCAATCAGCCTACGCCACACGTAATACATCGGGTAACCCGCGCATACCGCAAACGCGGGCCAAGCGATCTCCTTGGCAACCACCAGTTCGTTGAGCACTCCTAATGCCGCGAGCGCACACGCCAACAATTGAAAGCGGGAAAGCTTGTCCTTGAAGACCACACGCCCCACTACCGCAGTGGTGATCGGGAGCAAGAAATACCCAAGCGAAACATCGAGAGCGTGACCGTTAACCGGGGCCCACATGAATAGCCAAAGCTGTGCGTTCAATAGCGCCGAAGAGAGCACCCGCTTTGCCCAAAACCAACGTTCCCGACGGAGCCGTGAAAGTATCGTCTTCACCTCGCCCCAGTGACCTGTTGTGATCACCAGTACCGTTAAGCACGGCAGAGTCAGCAGCGTTCGCCAACCATAAATCTCTTCTGCATCCATCGCGGTCAGCAGGCTCGTATATCCATACATGACGGCGAACAGCACCGAAGCAAGCACGTTGTAAACCACGCCAAGGGCTGTTTTACCGTTAGTGTTAGACATCTTTTTTTTCGCCGTAGGTTTAGCCCTCTACATCTAGGGCCACGGTTCGAGGTGGTGGGAGCAACATGTGTCGCCTGCTGACCTTCGGGTCACGGGCTGACACAGCCAATACCAAAGGCCGAGGTAGCTCGTGGCCAAAAAACCATTTGGGTATGGATAGTCCGACTGACTGAGATTTTGAATGAGCACGCTACGTTGCTCACGGTGACGCTGGATAAATTATATTTCGGATAAATAGTTTTTTTGCTTAATCTCAGCCTTTTAATGAAATATTATTGAGAAAAATTCTCGTTTCATGATGTTTTTTTTCAGAGGGCGCTAATGAACCTTGATCATTTTGATGTAGCAATTCTAGAAGCCGTTCAGGAGGACGCCTCCATCTCGCAGCAAGATTTGGGCGCGCGGGTCAACCTGTCTCCTGCTGCCGTCAATCGTCGCTTGAAAAGACTGAACACTGAGGGCGTGATCCGGCAGACCGTGGCGGTGTTGGATCCGGCCAGTCTGGGTTACAGACTGACCGTGGTGACCGAGATAGAAGTTGAAAACGAGCGATTGGATCTTCTCGATGAAATGAAGCGGGCATTCTTGGCCTGTCCACAGGTACAGCAATGCTACTACGTCGCCGGCGAATGCGACTTCGTCCTGATTATGTCGGTCAGGGACATGGAGCAATATACAGAGCTGACCAAGGCGCTCTTCTTTGAAAGCAATAACGTCAAGCGATTCAAGACAATGGTTTCAATGAAGAATGTGAAAGTTGGGCTGAGTGTTCCGACCCAAGTCGAGGAGCCTTAAAGCTGGTACAGCTGGTTGTTCAACTCCCTTGTAGGTGGCCATTCGGCTTCGTTTGGCATCTATGTTTTATGGCTTCACTTCACTGTTCATCGATGCGTCAGAAAGATCCTCCTGGCCTGTACGAAACTTCTGAATTTTCTCCCTCGTGTTGTCTACCCGATTTCCCAGGCATAACGTGCGGCTTCGCTGTTTGAGTGACCGGTTTTAGCGAGCCGGAAAAAGGAGTGTTTGAGTGCCACCGACCGTCTCAGGCAACTGTCTGCTTGAGGCATGCTCCATGGCGGCTGTGTGCCGGAGACCTATGGTCTGCCGGTGGACTCCTTAGCCGGTTCGCTAACCGTCACACAGTCGCCACCTTTCATGTTTAGCGACGTGAGGATGTGGCTTTATGCCTAAGGAGCTCTATCAATGGAAAGTTTTTTATCACTTGCCCCTACCCACGACGCTTTCGAACCTGTCGTCTTCATCCGCCACCAGCGCACCCTGCGCGCCGTAGTCCAACACGGCCAGGCCTGGTTCCCACTGTCTGACCTGGCCCGCCTGATGGGCCGATCCCTGACCGAGCGCTGTACCCAGAAACTCGATTCTGACCAGTACCGCACTGTCTGGCTGCTGACCAAGGGCAATTGGGAAGAGTGTCTGCTGATCAGCGAGTCCGGTGCCTTCGCTTTGCTGGTCTATCACTATGTCCCCGAGAACCGTGCACTGCGCCGCTGGCTGGCCCAGGAAGTCCTGCCGGCTCTGGACGGTTATGTTGCCGAGTCGCGGGCTGACAGGCCGGTTATGGCGGATATGCACTGGAAGGGCGGTGTGCTCAGAACACTGCACTGGCACTCGGAGTTGTGGGTCAAGATGCGCGATCTGCCGGAGCTGGTACAGATTCAACACAAGCGAGTACGAGCGTCGTTGTGGCCGCGCTGGATGACTGGCTGGTTTGGTTAGGCGCAATAGACGGTCGGGATGGGAAGGTTGCGATGCTTATCGCGAATAGCCAAAGCCAGATACTGCATGGCTTTGAGGCTATCGTCGGTGAGCTATGGTCACCGGGAGGAGACTGGAGCGGGTGAAGGGAATCGAACCCTCGTTATCAGCTTGGGAAGCTGGAGTAATGCCATTATACGACACCCGCTTTGTGCGCCTGACTTTGTACCAGATAGAGCGGGTTAAATGAAGCGTTGATTTACTGACCGATCATTCAGGCAACATTCGCCGAGAGGCTTTGGTGGGCATCGGCGAATGTATGTGCTTGGTTGGGGCCGGGTACGGCAGGTTTCAAAGAGCAAATGCGTGAGTTCCCTGTGGCTGGTGGTAGGCATGACGGGTATTGCTGGCAGATACCGCACCTGGCTGCAGAAATCCCAGCAGGGCGTGTTTCGAGTCGCGGCAGGCGGCCTTGTTTTCCATGTCGAGGAAATGACCGGCGTCCTGGATGGTGCTGAAGCTGCAGTCTTGCACGTACTTGGTGAAATGGTGGACATCCTGGCCACTGGTGTATTCGTCCAGCGCACCGTTCATGAACAGGACGGGGATTTTGATATTGCTCGCGGCTGCCAGGTAGTTCTGCGGGTCGACTGCCAGCACCTGGGTGATGTGATGATGCATCTGGTCGTATTCGTGCAGGTCCAGACTGCTGACATGCCGATAGTTGAAGCGTTTGAACAACGAGGGCAGGTGCTTGCCGATGGTGTCGTTGATCAGGTGACCGACTTCGTAACGGTTACGTTCGCCCAGGTGTTTCACGCCGCGCAGCAGATAGTCCTGCATGGCGTCGTTGATGACCGGCGAGAACGAACTGACAACGGCTTTCTCGATGCGCTTGGGACGCTGCGCCAAGGCCAGCAGGGTTGCCACCCCGCCCCATGAAAAGGACATGACATGATCGGCATGGAAGTGCTCGATCAGTTCCAGCAGCAGATGGGCTTCTATCTCACGGCTCAGCGGTGCTTCGTGGGTGTTGTGCGGTTTGGAACGACCGGCGTACGGCTGGTCAAACAGGACGATGTTGAACTGTGGGTACAGGTTACGTACGGTCTGCGCATAGGACGCGGTGGTGGCCAGTGAGCCATTGACCATGATGATGGTCTTTTCCGCAGCGTCTGCACGATAGAATTCCGTGTAAACCCTGAACAGTCCTTGTATATCAAGCACAGCGATTTCTGGGCTCATATGTCTTCTCCTGGCGTAGACAAGGGTTACCAAGCAGTCGAAAACGGCCGGCGTTTTTCAACGGCTTGTTACGCGCAAATCAATTTGCACGAGTTTCGTGACAGGTAGGCATATGCCTTGGTTAAAAGCCCATGTCGATCCGAACCATCTGTCCGACAGGTATTGTTATTAGGCGGGCGATTTGTCGTGGGCCTGAATGGCCCTGGTACGGCAAAAAGGTTTCTTAGAATGCGGGTATGACTTGTCGGTCACATGTGGACCG
Source organism: Pseudomonas sp. StFLB209 (assembly GCF_000829415.1). NCBI lineage: Bacteria > Pseudomonadati > Pseudomonadota > Gammaproteobacteria > Pseudomonadales > Pseudomonadaceae > Pseudomonas > Pseudomonas sp. StFLB209. Next base: position 3,420,672 of record NZ_AP014637.1, read on the forward strand.
ACGTCTGGATTCAAGCAGTCGATCCGGGAACCCGCAAGTGCCGTTCGTATGAAGTCACATTTCGTGGGGTGTGGGCCGACTGACGGTCAGATCGAGTCGACTTCCTGGGCCGTCAGTGCGCGAAACCGGCCCGGTTTCAACCGCTCATCCAGTAGCAAAGGGCCCATGCTTTCGCGGTGCAGGCGCATCACTTTGTTATCGAAGTGGCCGAACATCCGCTTTACCTGATGATAGCGGCCCTCGACGATACTCAGCCGTGCCTGGCGTGGGCCGAGCAGGGTCAGGTGAGCGGGCTGGGTGGTGAGGTTTTCGAAGGCGAAATAGAACCCTTCAGCGAAGCGCGCCACATACCGTTCGTCGATTACCTGCTCGGTTTCAACGTAATACACCTTGGGCAGTTTGGTCTGCGGCTGGGTCAGTCGCCGCGACCACTGGCCGTCATTGGTCAGCAGCATCAGGCCGGTGGTATTGAAGTCCAGGCGCCCGGCGATGTGCAGTTCATGCCGGTCCGGCACATCCAGCAGGTCGAGCACCGTCGGATGCTGATCATCCTGGGTCGCACTCACGCAGCCCATCGGTTTGTGCAGCATGAAGTAACGCGCCGGCTTGCCTGCCTGTAACACCTCGTCGTCCAGTTGCACGAGGCTGAACTCGCGGACCTCGTGCAGCGGGTCACGGGTGGTGTTGCCATCGACCCGGACCCGGCCAGCAATCAAGAGCAGCCGCACTTGCTTGCGGCTGAACTGGGGCAGGTTGCCAAGGAAGCGATCCAGGCGCATGGTCAGGCGCCGTCCTGCGCCAGGGTATCGACAATCCCTGCGCAGCGCGGGCACAGGCAGGCTTTATTGCGCAGGTCATCGGGCAGGGCGGCGAGGCGGGCAGGGTCGATGCTGACACTGAAGCACCAGCAAGCCTGGGCGGCGGTACGCGGATCGGCCAGCGAGCAATCGTTGCTGTAGCCGCATAATGGGCAGCGTTGGGCGATGGCGCTGCTCTGCGGTATTGCACTCATACCGGTACTGCCCGCTCGACGCACACTTGATTGCGGCCGCTTAGCTTGGCCTGATACAGCGCCCGGTCAGCGCGGGCGATCAGATCGTGCAGGTTGTCGTTGGGCAGGCGCTCGGTCAGGCCGACGCTGACGGTGACCTGCAGCATGCTTCCGGAAAAAAAGTAATCGTGTTGCTCAGCCAACCGGCGAATCTGCTCGGCCACGCGCTGGCCGCCGGCCAGGTCGCTGTCTTTGAGCAACACGATGAATTCCTCGCCACCCCAGCGGCAAATCACGTCGGACTGGCGCAGGCAACTCTTGAGGTCTTCTGCGAAGCCCGCCAGCACTGCATCGCCTGCCAAATGGCCATGGGTGTCGTTGAGGTGTTTGAAGTGGTCCAGGTCCAGCAGCAGGGCGGTCACCGGGCCGGGGCTGTCCAGGGTATTGCTGGCCAGCAGATTGAAACCGCGACGGTTGGGCAGGCCGGTCAGGGGGTCGAGCGTGGCCTGGGCTTCCAGGCGGCTCTGGTAGCGGTGCAGGGTCTTGTTCAGTAACAGCATGACGATCAGGGTCACCGCCAGGCAGATCGCCAGGTTCAGGTAGAGTGAATGGCGGATGCCGTCCAGCGCGCCGTTTTCCTTTTTGGTGACGAACAGGAACCAGTTCAGTTCAGGGATGAAGCGCACATTGACGAAGCTGTCAGCGCCTTCGGCGGTGTACTCGTAGCTATCGCTGTTGGCCTGGGGCAGTTTTTCCATGAGCGTGCCCAGGCCGGGCAGGTCCAGCAGCGTCTGGCCGGCCTGCGGATCGTGCGGGCTGCTGCTGGTGCCGGTGAGCACCACAACGCCGCGGGTGTCGACGAAAAATACGCCGCGATCATAGCGCTGCTGGTAGCGGTCGATCAGCTTGACCACTGCATCAACGGTCAGCCCGACCCCGGCGGCGCCGATGAAGCGATTGTTGTAGTCGAACACCTTGTAGTTGATGAAGAAGCTCGGCCGGTCCTGGTTGGCCATGTCCGGATCGAAGCTGATCTCGTAGGGCTCGCTCATGTCCCGAACCCGGTAGTACCAGGCATCGCGGGGTTCGCCGGGCTTGATGGTCTTGAGGATGCCCTTGGCCTGGTAGTAGATCCCGGTCTTTTCGGAAATGAAAAATGAGGTATAGGCACCGTAGTGGTCATGCACCTCGCGCAGGTAGCGGATGATCTGCTCGGGGTTGTTCTCGCCGCTCACCACCCAGTCGCGCATGAAGGTGTCACGCGACATCATTGAGGCGATCAGGGTTGGGCGCACCAGGTCCTTCTGGATTTCCGAGTAAACCGTGTCGGAGGTCAGTGGCAGCTCGGTATGAATGATGTTGTCGCGGATCGAGCTGCGCGAGGCGTAATAGCTCAGCAACGAGGTGACCAGAAAACCGCCTGCCAATAGCAATGCCAAGGTGAACAACAAGGTGCGCTGTGAGGTGATGGCATTGGGAAAAGGCATAACGATTCCGGGTGGCTGGTAAACCGCTGAGGGCGGCATAGTAGACGAAACCTATTGCTGTGCTCTATCACCGCGTGGCCAGCATTTATCGGGCCAGAGTTCTTCAAGGGCTGATCGGGCGCCCCGGCAGCCGTGCAGGCACAGTGTAGACCGGTGCCTGGCCGATCAGCCCCTGCAGCGCGGCGCAGCGGCAATGCACCAGAAGTATCCGGTCGTAATGAATGCCCTGCTGAAAAAGGTTACCGAACAACTCGTCCAAGGTCGCCGGCAGGCGGCCAAACCGGTTGCGTACCGTCAGCACGTCCATCGGGGTCGGTGGCAGTTGTCCGGAGAAAAAACCGCTGTTGCTATTGCGCACTGTCCGGCCGACATCGTCGTAGCTTTCTGCCCCGGCACCCTGGTATTTCGCCAGTGTGTAGTTTTTCAGGCGCCCCGGCAGCGAGGTGCCGGCCAACAGTTTATCGGTGGCGACCAACGGCGGCAGCGCGGGTGTGTGACCGACCGGGCTGGAAATGGCAAACGGGCTGACCCGTTGGCTGACAACCCGGTGCAATCCGGGATCGATCAATATATGGCCGTGAGGCGCATAGGTGTGGATTTGCGTGCCGTTCGGGATTTTCACGGTTTTGCTCCACGGCAGGTGGTAGCCATGGGTGCTGACCACCAAGGTGCGCGCCTGGCCACGGTCTGAGGTCCAAAGCAGGAACTTGCGGCCCAGCTTCCAGACATGCACCGGCAATTGGCCGTACTGCGGGCCGCTGTATGTCCAGCGTTTGAGCCGGCCGCCATTATGAAAGAACGGCTCCAGGCGGGTCTGGCGGGGCATGCTCGGGCCGCCGATCCGTTGTCCCGGCGCCCGAGCCTGAGCAGCGGTACGCAACACGCGCCGGCCGTTGTCGATGAGCTTGCGCTGGGTGTCCAGTATCCGGACAGTGGCCGGGCCCACGCGCCAGAGCGCGAAACTCAAAAGCGATGCCAGTGCCTGTTGTTTTTCCGGGTAGCGACGGCCGGGCAGGTTGGCCATGGCGATATCGGTGCCGAGCACTCCCAGTTCGGTCGCCAGTGTCGCGATGGCCGCCGGTGTCATTGCCAGTGACATGGGCGCCAGCAGCCATTGCAGATGACGCAATTGCCCGCTCCAGTAGCGCAGGGTCTGTTGCGTAGGGGTGACAATCTGCTGACGGGCGTGCTCCAGCGCGTTGGCCCTGAGGGTCTGGCACATGTAGGCAAACGGTTGCCCGGCTGGCAGCGGCTGTTCGTACAGTGACTGATCATGGCGTTGGTGGCGATCGGGCTGATACAGAATGTCGGACCAGGGGCGCAGAATCGAGGGCGGTGTCTGCAGCGGTGCCTGGCTGGTCCAGAACCTGAACAGATAATCCAGGCGTTGCTGATGCCGGTCTGGTACGTAACGCATTACCGTCGTGCGCCAGTCGGAATCAGCCATCGCGTTGAGCAGGTAGCGGTTCATCTGATCGGCGTCGGCGAACTCGATAAAGCCGTTGGCCTGCCCGGCCTGGTACAACACCCGCTGCTTGAGTTGGGCCGGTGCCAGCATCAACAGGCTGCAGCACGGTTGCTGCTCAAGGCCTTCGATGAACGAACTCTGCACTTCAAAGCCCAGTACGCTCCAGCTGGCGGCCGGGTCGCTCAGGGCCTCGACCACGCGGTCGAAGCCGCCACGCTGCAAATTGCCCTGCTTGAGCGCGACGATCGCCTGGCTGATCATCGCGGCGCGCAAGGCGTGTTCCACCTGGGCTTGCTGTTGCGTCCAGAATGTTTCAATGCGCCGGCTGACCAGTGTCAGGAAGTCAGTTCGCTCGATGTGCCCGGCCAGTTGTCGGGCACTGAGCGGCAGTTGTTTATCCGCTTGCCACTGACCCTTACCAGTAGGGTCGTGCCAGATTGCCCACTTGCCACCTTCATCGATGTAGCCCTCGGGCTGTTCAGCCTGATAGCGGCTGATCAATGCCTTGGCGATGTTCATCGGCCGGGTTTCGGGCGTATGAATACGATTGCCAGCCTGACGTACATCGCCCAGCGGGGTTCGTCGTTGGCCAGGGCGCCAGGCGACGAACACCAGGCGTGGGTTGAGATCAAGCCCGTGCTGCTTGTGCAGCCAGTCGCGCATCAGGCCGGTGGCGATGTTCATTGGCGCGGGCAGGCTGTCGAGAATGGCTGGCCGTGCCTGCCACAGCTCTGCGGCGCCGGCCAGTGCCAGCGCCGGTCTGGCTGGCTGCCACATGAATGCGTCGCTGCCGGTCCGCGTAAAAGACTCGGCAGCGCGCTGGCCGGCCCGTTGCAGGGCGTGCATCGGGTCCCCCACATACAGGCGTGCTTCGATCTGGCCGGGTTGTTGGTGATACAACCAATGGCGGTGGATGGCAGAGTCGTTAAGTTCGCCCAGCAGACGTTCGGTCATGTAGCTGGCGTTGTCGCTGATGTATTCGACAGGGCGCCGTCCTGAACCAGGCTGGTGGATGAAGCAGTGTGCAGTTAACGGCGAGCGTACCTGAAACAGCCCAGGCACTACCTCATCACCAAAATGCAACAGCCAGATCTGCGCACTGCGCGACGGGCCAGTGTCGAGCATTGCCTCAGGCGTCTCGGGCGGCTGGGCATAACCCAGCGCATCGAGGGCAAGGTAATAACCCTCGCGGTGCAGGTGTTTGCGCTTGAATTGCCGGGCCAGTTCATCCAGCCAGGACAAACGGGCCAGTTGACGCCAGGTGTCAGCGTGGAGGCGCCAGAACCTGTCAAGCTGTTGTTGGTAGTCGTCTGCCCAGGGTTGGTCGATTATGTGGCGCAGCAAGTCGCTGCGCTTGAATGACGGCAGTTCCGCCAGCGGCGCATCGTCAATCGCTTTGGCCCGCACCAGATACGGCAGCTCTGACTGATCTCCGGCCGTCACCGCCAGCTGGCTCAGGCTCAATTCCAGGCTTTGCTGGTCCGGATCGACGCCGCTATAGGGGCTCTCGATGCGCAACCGCAGCGTGTCCGGGTCCAGCGGTTTACCTGCGGTTTCATGCAGCCAGTCGGTCAGGCGCTTGCGCACATAGCGCGGCCAGGCCGCAGGGGCGTCCATGTCCAGTTGCAGGCTGCGCAGCAGCAGTACCGAGTCGGCCAGCAAGGCATAGCCCGGACGTCTGCGCAGACGGGCCAGTTGCTCAAGGCGCCGGGCATTCAAAAGGCGGGTATCGTCGGTGGCCGGTTCTGGCTCGGGCAGAGGGAGGCGGATATCGAAAAACGGTGAAGTCGCAAAGGCATTGGCAGCGGGCAAACTGTCGGTGCGTTCCTGATCCTGACCGGCAAGCAGTATCGGTCTGGGAGGGATGAAACCGGGATCATGCATGGCAGAGACTCGAATGAGAAAAGCCACGCACTATGTCGTTGTTGTCAGTGCCGATGAGGGTAATTATTTATGGATCGCGCAGAATAACGGTTATGAAATTTTTTGTTGCATTGTCACGAAGCGCCGAGAGGCCGATGGCGTGGGATGCGCGCAACTTTCAGGCGGTTTTCGACGGCCTGGCGACGAATGCTTACCGCACCAGAATCGGTTTTTCCGGTCTTATGTAACGTCCCCCAGAATCGGGCGGATACGCGATCAGCGGCGCTGATTCGCGACCACTCGCGGTCCAGGAGGCCGCCATGTATCGACGATCCCTGCTTGTTCTGTTGGTTCTTTCACTGGCCGGCTGTTATGGAGGCGCCGGTTACTATGAATCGGATGTCTATACCCAGCCTACGGTCGCACGCGGCTATTACGACGGCCCGGGCTACTACCAGGAGCGACGCATCTATGTAGCACCCCCACCGCGCTATTACGGTCCGCCACCGCCCCGTTATTACGCCCCACAGCCGCGTTATTACGGGCCGCCACCGGGGCCGCGGCTCTACGTACCCGGCCGCCCGCCGGGCCAGGCCTGGGAGCATCGTGGCCGCGATTATGACCGCCATCCTGATCGCAACCGCTGGGATGACCGGCGTGATCGTAACCGCTGGGACGATCGTCGCGGCCGCAACCGTTGGGATGATCAACGCCAGCGTGACCACAACCGCTGGGATAACCGGCGCTAACCTTGCCTGATGACTGACGGCGCCTGATACGGCGCCGTTTTCAGGGCGGCGGCGATCAGGTGCATTTGACTTTGCCTGCGAGCTTTTCTAGTGTCCGCGCAACGTTTTTAGCAGGCACCTTCATGACAAGCGACGACCGGATCAAACTCGAACCCAGCTGGAAGCACGCACTGCGTGAAGAGTTCGAAAAACCCTACATGGCTGAGCTGCGCGAGTTCCTGCGGCAGGAACATGCCGCCGGCAAGCAGATCTTTCCGCCAGGGCCGCTGATTTTCAATGCGCTGAACTCAACCCCGCTGGACAACGTGAAAGTGGTGATTCTCGGCCAGGATCCGTACCACGGTCCGGGCCAGGCCCATGGCTTGTGCTTCTCGGTACAGCCGGGCGTGGCGACGCCGCCGTCGCTGGTCAATATCTATAAAGAGCTGCACCGCGACCTGAACATCGACATTCCCAACCATGGTTGTCTGCAATCCTGGGCAGACCAGGGCGTGCTGCTGCTTAATACCACCCTTACAGTCGAGCGGGCCAATGCCGCTTCACACGCCGGGCGTGGCTGGCAGCATTTCACTGACAAAGTGATTGAAGTGGTCAGTGCTCATCAGCCCAACCTGGTATTCCTGCTCTGGGGCGCGCATGCGCAGGGCAAGCGCAAGCTGATAGACGCCACCAAACACCTGATCCTCACCTCGGTGCATCCGTCACCGCTGTCGGCTTACAAAGGCTTTATCGGCAACGGCCATTTCGGGCGGACCAACAAGTTTCTCGAACAGAACGGCCTGACGCCGATTGACTGGCGGCTGCCGGTGCTTTGAGCTGGGCCACATGAACGGGGTTTTGTAGGGGTAATGCCGATCAGTTAAGGGAATTGGCTCATTGTTGCCGTTGATTTTGATCTTCGAGCCGAGATGGCACAAACGACGCCGAACGCGACTTGGGTGCAGGCCGAGGGTAGGCGTCGATTCGGGGGAGAAACCGACATGGATGTCGGTTTCAGGTGCGCTGGGCAGGACGCCCATCGCGCCGGCCCCCGAATCGGCGCCGGACGGAGGGAAGTCTGCCCGCAGGGCGGACCCAAACCAGGAGCAAGCGGTTTTTCCCCATTTTGCCGCTTTCAAAATGGGGTCGCCCAGCAGGGCGAAACCTGCGGTTCAGGCAGCTCGGTAATGGATTTTCCATTGCTCAAAAGAGCGCCGGAGATCGGCGCTACTCTCCTGCGGCTAAGCGCTGTTTCTAACCCAGCGCCGATACAGCGGCTCGGCCAGAAACAGCACGAACAGCAAGCGCATGACCTGCATGGCGGTGACCAGCGGCACCGACAGTTGCAACACCTCCGCAGTCAGGCTCATCTCGGCTATCCCGCCGGGCATCATGCCCAGGGTCAGCGAGCGCACATCCAGATGGGTGAGGGCGCCCAGACCAATGGCCGCGAGGCTGGCGGCCAGCATCATCAGTGACGTGCCCAGCAGGGTGCGGGCCAGAAATGACGGCGCGCGACGAAAGAATGCCCGGTTGAAGTGACAGCCCAGGCCGCTGCCGATCAGCAGTTGCCCCAGTTGGCTGGCACCGTTGGGCAGGCCCAGTTGCAGGTCGTAGCTGATGCTCGCCACCGAGGTGAGCAGCAACGGCCCGAACAGCCAGGGGTTGGGTTGTTTCAGGCGTTGCCATAACCACGCGACCACTGCGCCGCCGAGGCTCAGACCCAGCAGCCAGCGCCAGTCGACGCTGACTGGATGGCTGAGCAGCGCACCATCGCCTATCAGGTATTTGAAAATGGCCGGGACGCACAGCACGACGGCCAATACCCGTAAGCTTTGCGCCGCTGCCACACTGCTGAGGATGGCGCCGTTACGCGCGCCCAGGTTGACCATTTCCTGCGAGCCACCCGGCATGCTGGAAAAGAACGCAGTAGGCCGGTCTTCGCCGGTGCGCAGCATCAGCCACACACCGATCAGACAAGACAGGCCCGTGATCAGCGCGCCGCTGAGGATCAGGCCGAAATGGTCGATGACCTGCTCGACCACGGCGGGGTTGAAGTGCAGGCCAATGCCCACGCCGATGATCAGTTGCCCGAACTTGCGCCCGCCCGGCACCGGGCCCAGTTGCCACGGCGTCAGGCAGCGCACCAGGATGACCGCCAACAGCGAGCCGACCATCCATGGCAATGGCCAGCCGATCAGGCTGGCCAGGTAGCCCCCCGCTACGGCTACAAACGGGGTGGCCCACCAGTTGCGCCAAGAGCTATCAGGCATCAGCCACGGCTGCACGTTGTTTGGCGCGCTTGCGCCAGATGCGGTACAGCGGGAACAGCAGCATGAACACTGTGACTACCCAGACGCCCATGGTAATCGGGCTGTTCCACAGAATGCCCAGTTCGCCATTGGAGATCGACAGCGCCCGGCGCAGGTTCTGCTCCATCAGGCCACCGAGGATGAAGCCCAGCAGAATCGGTGACAGCGGGAAGTCCATCTTGCGCAGGATGTAGCCGAAGATGCCGATGCCGACCATCAGGAACAGGTCGAAGGTCGTCGCGTGGACGGCATAAACGCCAATCGCGGTAATGATCGCGATCACCGGCACCAGCGCCCAGTTCGGCACGGCGAGGATGCGGGTGAAGATCCGGATCATCGGGATGTTGAGGATCACCAGCATGACGTTGGCGATGAACAGCGAAGCGATCAGACCCCAGACGATGTCTGGCTGCTGCTGGAACAGCATGGGCCCTGGGGTGATGTTATACAGCGACAGGGCGCCGATCATCACCGCCGTGGTGCCTGAACCCGGCACGCCGAGGGTCAGCATCGGCACCAGCGCGCCGCAGGCGGTTGCGCCAATGGCGGTTTCCGGTGCCGCCAGGCCACGCATGTCGCCCTGGCCGAACTTGCCGCTGGCGCCCGCGATGCGTTTCTCGGTCATGTAGGCCACAGCACTGGCCAGGGTCGCGCCGGCCCCCGGCAGCACGCCGAGAATAAAGCCCAGCAAGCCACAGCGCAGGTTGACGATAAATACCGCCGCCGCTTCCTTGAAGTTGAACAGCATGCGCCCGGTGGCTTTGACCGCTTCCTGGCCACGATGGGTCTTTTCCAGCAGCAGGAGGATTTCACTGATGGAAAACAGACCCAGCACCAACACCACAAACTGAATGCCGTCAGTCAGATGGATGTTGTCTCCTGTGAAGCGATACACACCGCTGTTGGCATCGATGCCGACCGCCGACAGGAACAGGCCGATCAGGGCCGCGATGAAGGTTTTCAGCGGTCGGTCACCGGCCATCCCGCCGAGGCAGACAATCGCAAACACCATGAGGACAAAGTATTCGGCGGGGCCGAAAGCGATGGCCCATTTGGCCAGCAATGGCGCGAACAGCACCATGCCGCAGGTGGCGATGAAGGCACCAATGAACGAACTCCAGGCAGACAGCGACAACGCGACACCGGCCATGCCCTTGCGAGCCATCGGGTAGCCGTCGAGGGTGGTCATGACCGTGGAGGCTTCACCCGGAATGTTGAGCAGGATCGAGCTGATCCGCCCGCCGTATTCGCAGCCCAGATACACCGCTGCCAGCAGGATCAGCGCCGACTCCGGCGGCAGGCCCAGGGCGAAGGCGATCGGGATCAGCAACGCCACCCCGTTGATCGGGCCCAGGCCCGGCAGCAGGCCGACGATGGTGCCGATCAGGGTGCCAGACAGAGCGGTGACCAGGTTGTAAGGGGTCAGGGCAACGCCGAAGCCTTGGCCCAGATAGCTGAAAGTATCCATATCAATTCTCCAGAACGCTGAGCAAGCCCAAGGGCAGGGGAACGTCCATGGCTTTATCGAATAGCAAGTAGAGGCCGATGCTCATCAGGGTGACCACCACGGCACCGGGCAGCCAGCGGCCGCCATACAGCCTGGCCATGGGAATGCCGATCAGGACGCTGCTGAGAATGAAGCCCAATGGTTCGAACAAGCCGGCAAACACCAGCAGCAGGCCGATGCACACCGCGATCTTGACCAGGGTTTCACGATCCAGTGGCGGTTCGTCCTCGGTATGGACGATGGGCGTGGGACGAAACAGCATGTACAACAGGGCAGCGGACATCAGCCCCAGCATCAGCAGCGGGAAAGCCCGTGGGCCCACCGGTTCGTAAGAAAATGGCGCCTGATAAGGCCAGGCCATCAGCGCCAGGGCCGCACATACCAATAGCAGCACGGCAGCAAGAAGTCGTTGCAAGACCATGATGATCTCCTGCGTTGCGCCTCTTGAGACGCAACGGCTAGTCAGACAAGTGGGTTCTGATTACTGAATCAGGCCAAATTCCTTGGCCAGCAATTTGTAGTCAGCCACCTGTTTCTTGACGTAGGTATCGAGCTCGGCGCCGGTCATGGCAAACGGGAACAGCTCGCGCTGGTCGCGCAGTTTGGCGAAGTCTTCCGAGGCCAGCACTTTGTCGAACGAGGCTTTCCACCAGTTGTAGTCTTCGTCGCTGACTTTCGGGCCGAGGTAGAAACCACGCACCACCGGCCAGACAATGTCGTAGCCCTGTTCCTTGGCGGTCGGGATGTCTTTCATTTCCGGCTCGTCGATGCGCTTGTCGGCGAAGACGGCCAGCAGCCGCATGTCACCGCTGAGGATGTGCGGCATCGAGTCGGAGATGTCGGTACTGCCCACCTGAATGTGGCCGCCGAGCAGTGCCGTGGCAATTTCGCCACCGCCTTCGAGAGCGACATAGCGCAGGGCGCGCGGGTTGATACCGGCGGCCTTGGCGATCAGTGCCGTCTGCATCCAGTCCTGGCTGCCGACGGTGCCGCCGGAGCCGATCACTACTTTGCTCGGGTCGGCCTTCAAGGCTTTGACCAGATCGTCGAGGTTCTTGTAGGGCGAGTCACTGCGCACGGCGATGGCGCCATAGCTGGTGCCTACGGCTGCCAGCCAGCGTACAGCGTTTTCATCGAAACGACCGAATTTGCCCTGCGCCAGGTTGAGCAGCGAGCCGCTGGACCAGGCCACCAGCGTACCGGCATCGGCCGGCCGCTGGGCGACCACCGCGTTATAGGCTACCGCACCCACGCCACCCGGCATGTAGGTCACGCGCATCGGCGAGGTGAGAATCTTCTCGTTGATCAGCGCGCTTTGGACCAGCTTGCAGGTCAAGTCAAAGCCGCCGCCGGGGGAGGCCGGCGCGATGCATTCGGGGCGTTTGGGTTCAGCAGCGAACAACTGGCTGGCCATCAGCATGGCGCCGGCCGCGAGGGCAAGATGGTGCAAGGGTCGTTTCATGGGGCAGTCTCCTGAAGCGTTTCTTGTTTTTAAAGGGTGAAGCAGGGCTGCTGAGAAAATCTCAGGCAGCAGCGTGCACCGGTGTCATCACTGGCATCGGAATTCTGGAAGACGGGATGTAGACAAATGGGGGCGGTGTACCGCGAGCGCAGCGCATCGTGCAGTTCGGGTCAATGAGCGCGCAGCCATGCATGGCGTGGTCATGAGTAAATCCTTTTTATTTTTCTTGTTATGCAGATGCTCGTTGGCACCTTGTGGAACGCTCAGCTTTTCGGGCGTTTGCGCGATGCTAAATCACCAACCTTTCACTAACCTTTCAATGTTGGTTGCCAAATGAACCAAGCAACCTCAAATTGTTTCGGGGCTTCACAGCCATGTACGCCCCTGTACACTCCAGCCGACTCACCCCCTCAAAGGCATTTCTGGAGACCACGATGCGCGTGCTGTTCGTCGAAGATCATCTGCAACTGGCTGAAAGCGTATCCCGGGCGCTCAGGTTGGCCGGGCTGACCGTCGATGTTTTGCACGACGGCGTGGCGGCAGACCTGGCGCTGAGCAGCGAGGAGTATGCAGCGGTGGTGCTGGATGTCGGCCTGCCGCGCATGGACGGTTTCGAGGTACTCGCCCGCCTGCGCGGACGCGGGCGTCACACACCGGTGCTGATGCTCACCGCGCGCAGCGATGTCAAAGACCGCGTGCACGGCCTGAACCTGGGCGCAGATGATTACCTGGCCAAGCCGTTCGAGCTGTCCGAGCTCGAAGCCCGGGTCAAGGCGCTGCTGCGGCGCAGTGTGCTGGGCGGTGAGCGGCAGCAGCGCTGCGGTGCGCTGGTCTACGACCTGGATACCCGGCGCTTCACCATCAACGGCGAACTGTTGACCCTGACCTCCCGTGAGCAGGCCGTGCTGGAAGTGCTGATTGCCCGCTCGGGAAGGGTGATGAGCAAGGAGCAATTGGCCGGCCAGGTGTTCGGCCTGGATGAAGAAGCCAGTCCGGATGCGATCGAGATCTACATTCATCGGCTGCGCAAAAAGCTGGACGGCCACTCGGTGGCCATCGTGACCTTCCGCGGCCTGGGCTATCTGCTGGAAAGCCGCGATGCGCAATGACAGCCTGCGCTGGCGGTTGCTCTGGAGCCTGGCGCTGCTGCTCACGGTACTGATGCTGGCCAGTGGCATGAGCGCCTACTGGAACGGTCGGGAAGTGGCCGACACCGCCTATGACCGAACCTTGCTGGCCTCGGCACGGACCATCGCGGCCGGCCTGACCCAGCGTGATGGCACCCTCAGCGCCGAGATTCCCTACGTGGCGCTGGATACCTTCGCCTACGACAGCGAAGGGCGCATCTACTATCAGGTCAATGACATCAACAAGCGTCTGATCTCGGGCTTCGAGAATCTGCCTTCACCGCCGCCCGGCACCTTGCGCACTGATGACTACCCGGCGCTGGCCAGCTTCTATAACGGTGTTTATCGTGGGCAGGATGTGCGGGTGGTGAGCCTGCTCAAGCCGGTCAGCGAGCCGGGCATGAACGGCATTGCGGAAATTCGTGTGGCCGAAACCCAGGAGGCGCGGGTCGGCATGGCTCGCAGTCTGATGGCCGACACTTTGTTGCGGCTGGGGATGCTCGGTGCCGGTGCCATGTTGCTGGTGTGGTTCACCGTCAGCGCCGCCTTGCGTCCGTTGGAGCGTTTGCGCAGTGCGGTGGAAGACCGTCAGCCGGATGACTTGCGGCCACTGCCGATGGTCGAGGTCCAGCACGAATTGCGCCCGCTGGTCAGCTCGCTGAATCACTTTACCGAACGCCTGCGCCATCAGTTCGAACGCCAGGCACAGTTCATCGCCGACGCGGCCCATGAGCTGCGCACCCCGTTGGCGGCGCTCAAGGCCAGAGTCGAGCTGGGCCTGCGCGAGCATGACCCGCAGCAGTGGCGCAGCACGCTGGAGTCGGCGGCGCAAAGCACCGACCGGCTCACCCATCTGGCCAATCAGTTGTTGTCACTGGCGCGAATCGAAAACGGCGCACGGGCGATTGCCGAGGGGGGCGCGCAGACCCTTGATCTCAGCCAGTTGGCCCGTGAGTTGGGCATGGCGCTGGCGCCGCTGGCCCATGCCCGGGGCGTGGCCCTGGCGCTGGAGGCTGACGAGCCGGTCTGGCTGCGTGGCGAACCCACCCTGCTCAACGAATTGCTCAGCAACCTGCTCGACAACGCCATGGCTCACACGCCTGCTGATGGCAACGTCGTACTGAGGGTCATCGCCCCTGGCATTCTGGAAGTCGAAGACGACGGCCCAGGCATCCCTGAAGCAGACCGTGAGCGGGTATTCGAACGCTTTTATCGGCGTAATCAGCAGAGCGCCGGAACTGGCCTGGGCCTGGCGATCGTCGGCGAGATCTGCCGGGCGCACCTGGCGCAGATCTCGTTACATGACGGGGAGCAGCGGGGCTTGAAGGTGCGGGTGAGTTTCCCGTAGGAGGGGGCGGGCGGCGATCCGCTTCAGCCGCGAAGCGTTCTCTGTAGCGGCCACGCTGCAGGGTGCGGTCAGTACAGCATCCTGCTGGCCTCATCCATGTGCACGCTCAGTTGTCCGCCAGCCGGGTCAAGCCCTAGCTGGGTAAAGGCCGGAAGGTCGACGATGTCTACCTGGGCCAGTGGATGGCTGGTGCCTCTGTTGATGTGCGCGCTGGCCACTTGTACCAGGTCGATGTAGTCCGCCTTTTTCGATACCCGCTGCAGATTCTGGAACTGGCTTGGCACATTGGCCAGCGACTCCTGGAAATCCCAGGTGCATAGCAGGCGTTCGCCGATGGTCGGGTGGATATTGTCGATGACATGGTTGAGGCTGACCGGATCGGCCAGCAGCTCGAAGTGGTCTTCGGCATAGGTCAGGATCGGCAGGATCCCGATCAGGTGTACCAGCCCGGCCAGGGTGGCCTGGTCCGGCTTGAGATGATGATGCCGCTGGCTCAGCGAATAGCAGATGCCGGCCACTTGCAGGCTCTGTTGCCAGATTTCGCGCATCTTCTGTTCGATCACCGGCGACTTGGCGTGGAACATCTGCTCCACTACCAGGCCGATGGCCAGATTGCTGGTGTAATTCACGCCAAGACGGCGAATGGCCGAAACCACGTCGCTGATCTCTACCGCACCACGCAGCATCGGGCTATTGGCGACCCGGATCAGGCGCGCCGACAGTGCTGTGTCATTACCGATTACCCGGCTGAGTGCGGCCACACTGATCTCGGTATCTTCCGCAGCCTGACGAATCTTCAGAGCTACCTCCGGCAAGGTTGGCAGGAACAAGGCATCCCGTTCAATCGCTCTGATCAGGGCCTTTTGTACCTCGGCAGCCATGTTGCTCATGTCAAATCTCGTAGCTGTGGGCTTTTATATGTATGCGGCGGGCTTGCAGGCCCGCCGGATTGGCTCAGCGCTGGATTTCCAGCTTGCTGTCCAGGCTGTAAGGCAGATCCAGAAGCTCCAGGGCCGGGCCTTCGGCACTGCCCAAGTGAACCTGGCCGCCCTCGATGGCGTTATCCTGCAGTACGGCCAGCAGTTCAACGCCGCTGGCGGCCCGTGCGGCGATCACCACATTGCCTACTGCGCTGGCATGCACCGGTGAAAACAGCGCGGCGCCCGGCTCGGGGATTTCCTCGGCTTGCAGGCTCAGGCGATACAGATGACGCTTGAGCTTGCCCAGGTATTGCATGCGCGCGACGATTTCCTGGCCGGTGTAGCAACCTTTCTTGAAACTGACCCCGCCGACTGCCTGCAGGTTGATCATCTGCGGGATGAATTCTTCGCGGGTCGCGGGCATCACCTGGCCAATACCTGCGCGGACCTGGCCCAGCAACCAGTCGTTGAGCGAGCCTTGCGGCAGTTGCGCAACCAGCTGTGCCTGAACCTGCTCGGCCTGTTCAGCCTTGACCCAGAGTTCGGCCCGGCCAGGGCTGACCCGTGTGGCGAGCAGCTCATTGACCTGCACTAGGCTGTCGGTTTCGGCCGGCAGTTCCAGGCCCAGGCTGTTCAACACCTGATCGCCATCTTGCAGGCCGAAGCGCACCCAGGCAGCGCTTTCGTCGGTCAGTTTGGATTTGGAAAACACCGCATACTTGCGCAGGTCCAGCAGTTGCGGCTCGATCAGTTCGCTGGCCATGGCCAGCAGGCAGCCATCGGCTTCAAAGAGGATGCGGAAACTCGACTGCATCCGGCCTTTCTGGGTGCAGCGCGCGCCGAGCCCGGAGCGGGTTGCGCTCAGGTAGTTGATGTTGCAGGTCAGTTGCCCCTGAAGGAACTTGCCGGCGTCTACGCCGCGTACTGCCAGAACGCCCTCATGGGACAACGTGCAGAAAAAAGCTGATTCGGCCATGGTCATCGCAAAATCTAAAAGGAATGACCTACATCATAGTGGTCTGATGACGATAAAGGTATATGCAAGGCTTTTTGACCATCGGGGCGCGACAAGCCCCCGCCGTTCAGGGCGGGGAAGGATAGCGCGGACGGCGTAGCCGTCCTCGGTCGCAGGGGGCGGATGTCAAATAGCCTGATTCGAGCCAGGTCACCCTATGCGCGAGAAGCCTCGGGGTTTAGCCCGAGGTCGAGAGCGCGGACGCCGCAGGCGTCCTGGTTGGGAGTCTACTGTTCTTCGATGTATTGGCGCAGGATTTCAATCGGCACACTGCCGCAGCTAGAGGCGAAGCAGGATGGCGACCAGAGGACACCCCTTCGCTTGAGCCAGGGGTGGAAATCCCCGAACTGCTCACGCAGCAGTCTGGATGATACCCTCTTGAGTGAAGCCACCCGATTCGACAACGCCCCCCATAGCTGGAAAGACCAAACCATAATTCATTCCATGACCCACACCAAGACCCTAAAGCTCCGAATCAAAGACAAGCACGCGAAAACGCTGCTTGCGATGGCGCGCGAGGTCAATCTGGTGTGGAACTACTGCAATGAAACGAGTCATCGCGCCATCCGGGAACACCACCAGTGGCTCTCCGGTTTTGACCTGCAAAAGCTGACCAATGGATTAAGCAAATGCGACGGCGTGCAGATCGGCTCGCCAACCGTGCAGCAGGTTTGCGAGGACTACGCCAAGGCCCGTAAGCAGTTCAAGCGTTCCAGGCTCAATTGGCGGGTGTCCAGCAGGAG
Source organism: Pseudomonas sp. StFLB209 (assembly GCF_000829415.1). Classification (NCBI taxonomy): domain Bacteria; kingdom Pseudomonadati; phylum Pseudomonadota; class Gammaproteobacteria; order Pseudomonadales; family Pseudomonadaceae; genus Pseudomonas; species Pseudomonas sp. StFLB209. Next base: position 3,437,643 of record NZ_AP014637.1, read on the forward strand.
CAGCCCCAAGTACAGCCTGGGCTGGATTCCATTCAAGGCTCGTGCCTTGCAATACAAGAATGGTCAGGTTCATTTCGCCGGGTTCAGGTTTGGCCTGTGGGACAGCTACGGTTTAAGCCAGTACGCCCTGCGGGCCGGAAGTTTCAGTGAAGATTCCAGGGGGCGCTGGTATCTCAATATCTGCGTGCAGGTTGAGAGCAAGCCGTGCATCGGCACTGCCGCAGTTGGCATCGACCTGGGCCTTAAAGCGGCGGCAACAACGTCTGAGGGCCAGGTGCTGGTCGGGCGTGAATATCGCACCCTGGAGCAGAAGCTGGGCATCGCTCAGCGTGCTGGCAAGAGGGCACGTGTTCGCGCCCTCCATGCCAGGATCAGGAACCGGCGCAAGGATGCGCAACACAAGTTCTCAACCGCTCTGGTTGAGCGCTGCGCCGCCATTTTCGTTGGCGATGTAGCCAGCGCAAAACTCATCAAGACCCGAATGGCCAAATCCACGCTTGATGCAGGATGGGGCCAACTTAAGACAATGCTGGAGCAGAAATGCCAACGGGCAGGCGTTGTTTTTGAGGTTGTAGCCGAGCGCTATACCACCCAGACCTGCTCGTGCTGTGGAAGCATTTCCACCAGCAGTCCGAAAGGTAGAGCCGGTTTGCGAATAAGAGAATGGACCTGCGTGTGCTGCGGTACAGCCCACGACCGCGATGTAAACGCGGCCCTGAACATTCTCGCGGCGGGGCATCGCCGTCTAGCTGTAGGAATCCACGCTCTTTAGGGCGGGGAGGATGTCAAAAAACCTGTATACTCGCCGCCGGATTTCGAGGAGCGTTTCATGGTCGACGATGTAGAGCTCAATCGCCTGTTCTGGCACAGCCGTCGTGGCATGCTGGAGCTGGACGTACTGCTGGTCCCGTTTGTCCGGGAGGTTTACGCGAGCCTGAACGAGGTCGACCGCGCCTTGTATCGTCGGCTGCTTGAATGCGAAGACCAGGACATGTTCGTCTGGTTCATGCAGCGTGGCGAATCTGACGATGCCGAGTTGCAGCGCATGGTGCGTATGATCCTGGATCGTGTCCAGCCGAAGTAAAGCTTTCGAATGCCGTTGGCAGGCTTCCAGGAGTCTGCTGACGGCTTACCTTGTGGCCCAGACGCTGGCCTGCCTGGCTGTCTGGCTGCTTGATGTTCCCGTTCTGTTGACCCTGTTCGGCTGGCTGGTCTGTGCCGGGCATGCGGCCTGGGTCTTGCCCAGAGCCATTCTGCTCAGCCATGCCCGGGCCTTTCGGGGTGTGCGCCATGGCCGCGATGGCTGGCAGGTCTGGAGCGAAGCACGTGGCTGGCAGCCCGTGCAGATTGTTGCCGACAGCCTGGCTCTGCCGCTGATCATCGTCTTGCGCTTTCGTCCGCGAGCAGGGCAGGGTAGTGGCTGGTTGACCCGCTCTGTATGTATTCCCCGTGATGCGCTGGCGCCGGATACCCACCGACGCCTGCGCGTGCTGCTCAAGTTTGCCCGTTACGCTTGAGAGGTGTCCTTGAGTCAGGCGTTGTAGTTGGCAGGGACCAATACGGTATCAAGGGCTTCAGGCAGCAGTTGCGGATAATCCAGTGTGTAATGCAAGCCTCTGGACTCCTTGCGCTCCATCGCGCAGCGGATCATCAGTTCGGCCACCTGGGCGAGGTTGCGCAGTTCGATCAGGTCGCGGCTGACTTTATAGTTGCTGTAAAACTCGTCAATCTCATCGAGCAGCAAACGTACCCGGTGCTCGGCGCGTTGCAGGCGCTTGTTGGTGCGCACAATACCCACGTAGTCCCACATGAAACGCCGCAGCTCATCCCAGTTGTGCGCGATGATCACATCTTCGTCCGAGTCGGTTACCTGGCTGGCATCCCAGCCCGGCAATTGGGCAGGCATATCGATCTGGTCGAGTTGCCCCACGATATCCGCCGCTGCCGAACGGGCGTAGACGAAGCACTCCAGCAGCGAGTTGCTGGCCATGCGGTTGGCGCCGTGCAGGCCGGTACAGCTGGTCTCGCCGATGGCGTACAGGCCGGGGACGTCAGTGCGACCATGGCTGTCAACCACCACGCCACCACAGGTGTAGTGCGCCGCCGGCACCACCGGGATCGGCTCGCGGGTGATGTCGATGGAAAATTTCAGGCAGCGCTCATAAACCGTCGGAAAGTGCGATTTGATGAACTCGGCCGGCTTGTGGCTGATGTCCAGATAAACGCAGTCGACGCCCAGGCGTTTCATCTCATGGTCGATGGCCCGGGCCACGATGTCGCGAGGCGCCAGTTCGGCTCGCTGGTCGAAACGCGGCATGAAACGTTCGCCATTGGGCAGCTTGAGCACCGCACCTTCACCGCGCAACGCTTCGGTGACCAGAAAGCTCTTGGCCTGCGGGTGATACAGGCACGTGGGGTGGAACTGGTTGAATTCCAGGTTGGCCACCCGGCAGCCGGAGCGCCAGGCCATCGCAATCCCGTCGCCTGAAGCGCTATCCGGGTTGCTGGTATAAAGGTAGACCTTGGCCGCGCCGCCCGAGGCGAGAATGGTGAAGCGCGCTGCATGGGTGTCGACTTCGCCGCTGTTGCGGTTGAGCACGTAAGCGCCCAGGCAGCGTTGGCCTGGCAGGCCCAGGCGCGGCTCGGTGATCAGATCGACGGCCACCCGCTGTTCGAGCAGCTCGATGTTGGGGCGTTGCCGGGACTGTTCCAGCAGGGTCCTGAAAATCGCGGCGCCCGTGGCATCGGCGGCGTGGATGATGCGCCGATGGCTGTGGCCGCCTTCACGGGTCAGATGAAACTCGAACCCTTGAGGCCGTTCGTCGCCTTCCCCGCCACGGGTAAATGGCACGCCCTGTTCGATCAGCCACTCGATGGCTTCGCGGCTATGCTCGACGGTAAAGCGCACGGCGTCTTCGTTGCACAGTCCGCCACCGGCGTTGAGCGTGTCTTCGACGTGCGACTGCACGGTGTCGGTATCATCGAGCACCGCAGCCACACCGCCCTGGGCCCAGAATGTCGAGCCGTCGGACAGGTCGCCCTTGCTCAGGACGGCAATGCGCAGATGCTCGGGTAAGGTCAGGGCCAGGCTCAATCCTGCCGCGCCGCTGCCAATGATCAGGACATCATGCTGAAAATGTTGGCTCATGTATGAATTCCGCGTAGAGCGGCCACTAGTATAAGTAAGGTGGGATCGGCACAATACCCGCGCTTTCATGGCATTGTGAGACCAGAGGCGGGTCCGGATTGTGCGCCAGACTCCGGGTGCGTGCATACCGTTTTTCAGTGTGGTCGTTGTCGATTGCCTGAGTGTCACTGCATGCAGGCGCTCACGCCTGCGGTTATTGGTGCAACGGGAACTTTTCAATGAGCCACGTGCTCAATAGCAGGATGCCTGTAAAGGGACAGCGTCGGCCATGCGCGAGCAGTATCCGCGGCTGATTCGACGTAAAGATTATTTGGCGCAGCCGGCTTCGTTCGTGCTGCGTTTTTCGTGCGGGGCAGCTCAGTGTCCGCAGGAAACTTTGCCTGAGGGGGGAGAACTTTTGTCAAAAGCCCGAGTCTATGTTTGCAAGCCTGAACGATGGCAGTTGCAACACTCCTTCAGGCTCAATGAGGAGTGTTCATGCTAACCCAGGAAGAGGATCAGCAGCTGGTAGAGCGCGTTCAGCGCGGCGACCGGCGAGCATTTGATCTGTTGGTGCTGAAGTACCAGCACAAGATTCTCGGGTTGATCGTGCGTTTCGTGCACGACACCCATGAAGCTCAAGACGTTGCGCAAGAAGCCTTTATCAAGGCCTACCGCGCGCTCGGCAATTTTCGCGGCGACAGCGCCTTCTACACGTGGCTGTACCGCATCGCCATCAACACGGCGAAAAACTATCTGGTGTCCCGCGGTAGGCGGCCACCGGACAGCGATGTGAAATCTGAAGACGCGGAGTTCTACGATGGCGATCACGGCCTCAAGGACATCGAGTCGCCGGAGCGTGCATTGTTGAGGGATGAGATCGAGGGCACCGTGCATCGAACCATCCAGTTACTCCCGGAAGATTTGCGTACGGCTCTAACTTTGCGCGAATTCGACGGTCTTAGTTATGAGGACATTGCGAGCGTCATGCAATGCCCGGTGGGTACCGTGCGTTCTCGGATTTTCCGCGCTCGGGAAGCCATCGATAAAGCCCTGCAGCCGTTGTTGCAGGAATCCTGAGACAGCGGCGCTAGCCAAGAGAGGAACCCGCCATGAGTCGTGAAGCCCTGCAGGAATCGCTGTCCGCGGTAATGGATAACGAAGCGGACGAACTGGAATTACGTCGGGTATTGAATGCCATTGACGATGCTGAGACTCGCGCCACCTGGTCGCGTTATCAGGTAGCACGTGCAGCGATGCACAAGGAGCTCCTGATGCCTCACCTGGACATCTCGGCGGCTGTATCGGCAGCGATCGCCGATGAGGCCTCGCCACTTAAGCCCGGTCGTGGTCCATGGCGGACTCTCGGTCGCCTGGCTGTCGCCGCATCGGTGACCGTGGCGGTGCTGGCTGGCGTACGTCTGTACAACCAGGACGAAATTACCGGTGCACAACTGGCCCAACAGAACCAGCAGCCAGTGAACCTGTCTGTCGCTCAGCCGCAAGGCCCGGCAGTTCTGGCTGGCTACACCACTGAGCAGGCCGGTCCTGCTGCCAATGGTGCGGTCGAAGGTCAGGCAGGTGCTGATGATCAGCGTGTGCCGGGTTATCTGCGCCAGCACGCACAACAGGCCGCACTGAAAGAAACTGAAAGTGCACTGCCTTATGCCCGTGCAGCGAGTCTGGAAAACCGCTAATACCGCTAAGGAAACCTATGCGAGCCACTCCTCTACTATTACCTTTGTTGTTCAGTGGATGGCTAGCCGTTCCAGCGTATGCTGACAATGCGCAAGATCTGCTCAAGCGTCTTGCGCAAGCCGAGCAGCAGCAAAGCTTTCAAGGGGCCTTCGTCTACGAGCGTAACGGTAGCTTCTCTACCCATCGCATCTGGCACAGGGTCCTTGATGGCAAAGTCCGTGAGCGTCTGCTCCAGCTCGATGGTTCTGCCCAGGAAATCGTGCGTGTCGATGGTCTGACGCAATGCGTCAGCGGCACGCTCGTAGAAGGGCTAGCCAATCTTCCGGACCCTTCGGGCCGGGTTCTCGATGCGCGTAAATTATCTGCCTGGTACGACATGAAAGTCGCTGGAACCTCTCGGGTTGCCGGGCGGCCTGCCACGATTCTGGTCATGTCGCCCAAGGATCAGCACCGTTACGGTATCGAGCTGCATCTGGATAACCAGACCGGCATGGCCCTCAAATCGCTGTTGCTCAGTGAGCGGGGCGTGTTGCTGGAGCGCTTCCAGTTTGTCGACTACGACTCTGCGCGGCCGATTGAAGACAAGGTCTTGCAAGCCAGTGGGGACTGTCAGCCTCTGCAGGTGGCAAAGAGCAAACCGGTTGAAAAGCCCGTGGTTTCCAATGCCTGGCACACAGACTGGCTGCCGTCGGGCTTCGAGCTGACCAATCAGTCGGTTCGCGAAGAGCAGGGCAGTCATGCGCGGGTCATCAGTCAGCTATACGGCGACGGTCTGGCGCGCTTCTCGGTATTTGTCGAGCCGGTTGACGGTACCCGGTCTTCTGACATTCGTACCCAGTTCGGTCCCACGGCGGTGGTGTCACGTCGTCTGGGCGTCGGGCAGAACGAGGCGATGGTCACTGTGGTCGGCGAGATTCCCGTCGGCACTGCCGAGCGTATCGCGTTGTCGATGCGTCACTCCGATACGCCTGCCAGTAAATGAGGCGAGCGGGCAGCCGTTGCGCAGAATGTAAAAGGTTTCACTTTGCGCCCGGCTGTCCTGCGGCCTACGATTTGCCTGAGCTGGAAATAAACCGCTGAAATGTTTGGTGAGCTTTGCAAGTTGCAATCAAACGCGTTTTTTTCTATAGGTCACAGCTTTGCAGCTCTGGCCTTTGTCGTTTCTGGCATTGTCAGAAATGAGTCCGGCCGGAATCTGAATCCAGAGCGCGGTGCCTGGGCCTAAGGGCCAGGTTCATGGAACAGTCGCTTTGTATTGCTTAACTTTGCTCGTCAGGAACGGGAGCCGTATGTCGATACTACGCTTGAAATCTTATTTCTCAGTCATGGCTGCTGTGCTGGTGCTGGGTCAGGCTGTTGCTGCTCAGGCCGAGGACCTGCCGGATTTCACAGGGTTGGTCGAGCAAGCTTCGCCAGCGGTGGTGAACATCAGCACCCGCCAGAAAATGCCAGAGCGTGGCATGGCCAGCCAGCAGATGCCGGATCTCGAAGGCCTGCCGCCGATGCTCCGCGAGTTTCTTGAGCGCGGCATGCCGCCGGGGCAGCGTGCGCCGGGGCGTGGCGATCGCCAGCGCGAAGCGCAGTCATTGGGGTCGGGCTTCATCATTTCCAATGACGGTTATGTGCTGACCAACAACCACGTGGTTGATGGTGCCGATGAAATCATTGTCCGCCTGTCTGATCGCAGCGAGCTGAAGGCCAAGCTGGTGGGGACCGACCCGCGCACCGACGTTGCAGTGTTGAAAATCGACGGCAAGGACCTGCCGGTCGCCAAGCTGGGCAGCACCACCAACCTCAAGGTCGGTGAATGGGTGCTGGCCATCGGCTCACCGTTCGGCTTCGATCACTCGGTGACCAAGGGTATTGTCAGTGCCAAGGGGCGTAGCCTGCCGAACGACACTTACGTGCCGTTCATCCAGACTGACGTAGCGATCAATCCGGGTAACTCCGGCGGTCCGCTGTTCAACATGAAAGGCGAAGTGGTCGGTATCAACTCGCAGATCTTCACCCGTTCCGGTGGTTTCATGGGCTTGTCGTTCGCCATCCCGATCGATGTGGCCATGGATGTTGCCAATCAGCTCAAGGCGACCGGCAAGGTCAATCGCGGCTGGTTGGGCGTGGTGATTCAAGAGGTCAACAAAGACCTGGCCGAGTCTTTCGGGCTTGATCGTCCGGCGGGTGCGCTGGTCGCTCAGGTGCTTGAGGACAGCCCGGCCTCCAAGGGCGGGCTGCGGGTGGGCGATGTGATCCTCAGTGCCAACGGCCAGGCTATTGTCATGTCGGCTGACCTGCCACACCTGATCGGTAACCTCAAGGACGGTAGCAAGGCCGAGCTGGAAGTGATCCGCGAGGGCAAGCGTCAGAATCTGACCATCACTGTAGGCGCGCTACCTGACGAGGGTCAGGAAGAAGGTATCCCGGGCACCGGCGCCGAGCGCAGCAGCAATCGCCTGGGTGTGTCGGTGATCGAGCTGACCGCCGAGCAGAAGAAGAGCCTGGAGCTCAAGGGCGGCGTGGTCATCAAAGAAGTGCAGGGCGGCCCTGCCGCGCTGATCGGCCTGCGTGGCGGAGATGTCATCACCCACCTGAATAATCAGGAAGTGGTGTCGGCCAAGCAGTTTACCGAGGTGGCCAAGAGCCTGCCGAAGAACCGTTCGGTGTCCATGCGCGTATTGCGTCAGGGCCGGGCCAGCTTCATTACCTTCAAGCTTGCGGAGTGATTCACTCAGGCTGAGAAGAAAAGAGGGCGGCGCAAGCCGCCCTTGTCGTGCCTGTAGCCGTCAGACATGGGAGGGCGTTGCGGCAAACGTGACGCCTGCGCTTCGCTTCAGGTACAATTCCCGGCTATTTTTCGGCGGGCGACCTGCCTGCGACTTTTTTGAGTGTTGATCCGTGAGTGATTTGAGTCATATCCGCAATTTCTCCATCATCGCCCACATTGACCATGGCAAGTCGACGCTGGCCGACCGCTTCATCCAGATGTGCGGCGGTCTGTCCGACCGTGAGATGGAAGCTCAGGTCCTTGACTCCATGGACCTGGAACGTGAGCGCGGTATCACCATCAAGGCGCACAGCGTCACCTTGTACTACAAGGCCAAAGATGGCATCACCTATCAGTTGAACTTCATCGACACGCCAGGCCACGTCGACTTCACCTATGAGGTCAGCCGTTCGCTGGCGGCCTGTGAAGGCGCACTGCTGGTGGTCGATGCCGGGCAGGGGGTTGAAGCCCAGTCGGTAGCCAACTGCTACACCGCCATCGAGCAGGGCCTGGAAGTGATGCCGGTCCTCAACAAGATGGACCTGCCGCAGGCCGACCCGGATCGGGTCAAAGACGAAATCGAAAAGATCATCGGTATCGATGCCACCGACGCTGTGGCCTGCAGTGCCAAGAGCGGCATGGGTGTGGATGAAGTGCTCGAACGCCTGGTCGCGACCATCCCGGCACCCACCGGCGATATCGACGCGCCGCTGCAAGCCTTGATCATCGACTCCTGGTTCGACAGCTACCTCGGCGTCGTGTCGCTGGTGCGCGTGCGTCAGGGCCGGGTCAAGAAGGGCGACAAGATTCTGGTCAAGTCCACCGGCAAGGTGCACCTGGTCGACAGCGTTGGCGTGTTCAACCCCAAGCACACTGCCACCGCTGATCTGAAGGCCGGTGAAGTGGGCTTCATCATTGCCAGTATCAAGGAAATTCTCGGTGCCCCGGTGGGCGATACGCTGACCCTGAGCACGACCCCTGAGGTCGATGTACTGCCAGGTTTCAAACGTATTCAGCCGCAGGTCTATGCCGGCCTGTTCCCGGTCAGCTCCGATGATTTCGAAGATTTTCGCGATGCATTGCAGAAGCTGACCCTCAACGACTCCTCCCTGCAGTACGCGCCGGAAAGCTCCGATGCGTTGGGCTTCGGTTTCCGTTGCGGCTTCCTGGGCATGCTGCACATGGAGATCATCCAGGAGCGTCTGGAGCGCGAGTACGACCTGGACCTGATCACCACCGCGCCAAGCGTGATCTTCGAGCTCAAGCTCAAGACCGGTGAAACCATCTACGTCGACAACCCGTCCAAGCTTCCTGATGTGTCGTCGGTAGAAGACTTCCGCGAGCCGATCGTCCAGGCCACCATTCTTGTGCCGCAAGAGCACCTGGGTAATGTCATCACCCTGTGCATCGAAAAGCGTGGCGTACAGCGCGACATGCAGTTCCTGGGCACCCAGGTACAGGTGCGTTACGACCTGCCGATGAACGAAGTGGTGCTGGATTTCTTTGATCGCCTGAAATCCACCAGCCGTGGCTATGCTTCGCTGGACTATCATTTCGATCGTTACGAATCGGCCAACCTGGTCAAGCTCGATGTCCTGATCAACGGCGACAAGGTCGATGCCCTGGCGTTGATCGTGCACCGTGACAACGCCGCCTACAAAGGCCGTGCGTTGACCGAGAAGATGAAAGAGCTGATCCCGCGGCAGATGTTCGACGTGGCCATCCAGGCTGCCATTGGTGGTCAGGTCATTGCCCGGACAACGGTCAAGGCACTCAGAAAGAACGTATTGGCCAAGTGTTATGGCGGTGACGTCAGTCGTAAGCGCAAGCTGCTCGAGAAGCAGAAGGCCGGTAAGAAACGCATGAAGCAGGTCGGTAACGTGGAGATTCCACAGGAAGCCTTCCTCGCAGTGCTCAGGTTGGAATAGTCAGGGTCCTATGTCGTCACTAAATTTCCCGCTGTTGTTGGTCATCGCTGTATTCGTCTGCGGCGTGCTCGCGCTGCTTGATCTGGTCTTCCTGGCGCCACGGCGCCGGGCGGCCATTTCCAGCTATCAGGGCAGCGTCGGTCAGCCGGACATGGCGGTCGTTGAGCGCTTGAGCAAAGAGCCGCTGCTGGTCGAATACGGCAAGTCGTTCTTTCCGGTGCTGTTCATCGTGCTGGTATTGCGCTCGTTTCTGGTTGAACCCTTCCAGATTCCATCGGGCTCGATGAAGCCGACCCTCGACGTGGGCGATTTCATTCTGGTCAACAAGTTCTCGTACGGTATCCGCCTGCCGGTGCTCGACAAGAAGGTGATCCCGGTCGGTGATCCGCAGCGTGGCGATGTCATGGTGTTTCGCTACCCGAGTGATCCGAGCGTCAACTACATCAAACGTGTAGTAGGCTTGCCGGGTGACCAGATTCGCTACACCAGCGACAAGCGGCTGTTCGTCAATGGCCAGCCAGTCGCCAGAACCCTGATTGGCAGCGAGCCGGGCACGCTGGGCAGCGCTGAGCTGTACAGCGAGAAACTCGGTGAGGTCGAGCATCAGATCCGTCAGGAAATGAGCCGCTACCGTACGCCGCCTGACACCGAGTGGAGTGTACCGGCCGGCCACTACTTCATGATGGGCGACAACCGTGACAACTCCAACGACAGCCGTTACTGGGATGATCCCAATATTCCCAAAGACGAGCAGGGCATGGTTCCGGACCGCAATATCGTCGGCAAGGCCTTCGCGGTCTGGATGAGCTGGCCTGAGCCCAAGCTCAGCCATTTCCCTACGTTCTCACGGGTAGGGTTGATCAAGTAATTACTGCGGCGCTGTTCGGACAGCGCCGTATGTCATTTGGGAATGTCTGAAGCATCAGTCAGACGGCCTTGGGGAAAAACATGACATTCAACAACAGGCAGTACGGGATGTCGCTGATGGGATTGTTGCTGTTGCTGGGGCTGATCGGCCTGGCAGTGACGATGGCACTCAAGACAATTCCTCACTATCTCGACTACTTTTCCTTGAAGAAGAGCATTCAGCTGGCCGGTCATCAACAAGCCCTTGGTATCGAAACTGTCGATGACTTCTATAGTTATGTCGGTAAGAACATGCAGGTCAATAACATCCAGGATGTAGATTTGAAAAAGGCGTTAAGCGTGAAAGAGGAAGGCGGCAAGTTCAGCGCCCACCTGAATTATGAGCAGCGTGAACATTTGTTTTTCAACCTCGATCTGGTTATCAAGTTCGACGAGCAATTCAGCGTGGCCAAACCGTGAGTGCACCCCTGAGTCGCCTGGAGCGTCAGCTCGGCTATACATTCAAGGACCAGGACCTGATGATCCTGGCATTGACCCATCGCAGCTATGCGGGTCGCAACAATGAGCGCCTGGAATTCCTTGGGGACGCCATCCTCAACTTCGTCGCGGGTGAGGCGCTGTTCGAGCGGTTCGTACAGGCGCGTGAAGGCCAGTTGTCACGCCTGCGTGCCCGGCTGGTGAAAGGCGAGACCCTGGCGCTGCTGGCCAGGGGCTTTGCCTTGGGCGAGTACCTGCGGCTGGGTTCAGGTGAATTGAAGAGCGGCGGTTTCCGTCGCGAGTCGATTCTGGCCGATGCCCTGGAAGCGCTGATCGGTGCGATCTACCTGGATTCGGACATGGCGACTGCGCGCGAGCGCGTGCTGGCCTGGCTGACCAATGAGTTCGACAGTCTGACGCTGGTCGACACCAATAAGGACCCGAAAACCCGGCTGCAGGAATTTCTCCAGTCGCGGGCCTGTGATCTGCCGCGCTACGAAGTGGTGGATATCCAGGGTGAGCCGCATTGCCGGACCTTCTTCGTCGAGTGCGAAGTGACCTTGTTGAACGAAAAAAGCCGCGGCCAGGGTGTCAGCCGGCGTATTGCAGAGCAGGTCGCCGCCGCCGCGGCCCTTATCGCCCTGGGCGTGGAGAATGGCAATGACTGAAACAAACGTGACCCGTTGTGGCTATGTCGCCATTGTCGGCCGCCCCAATGTGGGCAAATCGACCCTGCTCAACCACATCCTCGGCCAAAAGCTTGCGATCACTTCGCGCAAGCCGCAGACCACCCGTCACACCATGCTCGGGATCAAGACCGAGGGTGATGTACAGGCGATCTACGTCGATACCCCCGGCATGCACAAAAACAGCGACAAAGCGCTGAACCGCTACATGAACAAGACCGCCTCGGCGGCGTTGAAAGACGTCGATGTGGTGATCTTCGTGGTGGACCGCACGCGCTGGACTGACGAAGATCAGATGGTCCTGGAGCGTGTGCAATACATCGAAGGGCCGGTGATCCTGGCGGTCAACAAGACCGACCGTCTTGAAGAAAAAGCCGACCTGATCCCGCACCTGTCATGGTTGCAGGAGCAACTGCCCAACGCTTCGGTGGTGCCGATCTCGGCGCAAAACGGTCACAACCTCGAAGCGCTGGAGGCGGTGATCGCCAAGAACCTGCCCGAGAATGATCACTTCTTCCCGGAAGACCAGATTACCGACCGCAGCAGCCGCTTCCTGGCCGCTGAGCTGGTGCGCGAGAAGATCATGCGTCAGCTCGGTGCCGAACTGCCGTACCAGATCACCGTGGAAATCGAAGAGTTCAAGCAGCAGGGCCATACCCTGCATATCCACGCGCTGATTCTGGTCGAGCGTGACGGGCAGAAGAAAATCATCATTGGTGACAAGGGCGAGCGAATCAAGCGCATCGGCAGTGATGCCCGCCGCGACATGGAAGTGATGTTCGATTCCAAGGTCATGCTCAACCTGTGGGTCAAGGTCAAGGGTGGCTGGTCGGACGACGAACGTGCCCTGCGTTCGCTGGGCTACAACGAGCTTTAACAGGCCGTGCTCCGGCCATGCCCAGTCATGGCCGGCAATCTTCTTCTACGAGCTCTCCCATGAGCAATTCCAACGCTCAACCGGCCTATGTATTGCACAGCCGGGCCTACCGCGAAAACAGCGCACTGGTCGACTTCCTGACGCCGCAAGGCCGGTTGCGCGCCGTGCTGCGCAATGCGCGTGGCAAGGCCGGGACCCTGGCGCGACCGTTTCTGCCGCTCGAAGCCGAGTTTCGCGGCAAGGGCGAACTGAAGAACGTATTGCGTATGGAAGCTGCCGGCGTCGGTAGCTGGATGGTCGGTGAAGCGCTGTTCAGCGGCATGTACCTCAATGAACTGCTGATTCGCCTGCTGCCTGCCGAGGATCCGCATCCGGCGGTCTTCGAGCATTACGCTGCAACCCTGCTGGCGCTGGCCGAGGGCTTGCCGCTGGAGCCGCTGTTGCGTTCGTTTGAATGGCGATTGCTGGACGACCTGGGGTATGGCTTTGCCCTGGACACCGACACCAATGGCGATCCGCTGGAAGCCGGCGGCCTTTATCGGCTGCTGGTCGATGCGGGGCTGGAGCGCGTCTGGTTGCTGCAACCAGGTGTGTTCCAGGGCGCAGAGCTGTTGGCCATGGCGCAGGCCGACTGGAGTGCTCCCGGTACGCTGGCCGCCGCCAAGCGGCTGATGCGTCAGGCGCTGGCGGTGCACTTGGGGGGGCGCCCGCTGGTGAGCCGGGAGTTGTTTCGCAAGCCTTGAATAGGCTTTATGCTTTGCGGCCCGCTTCGTCCCATTTTCAGGAGTCCTCCGTGACCCAAAGCTCCCGCATCCTCCTTGGCGTGAACATCGATCACGTGGCCACGCTGCGTCAGGCCCGCGGCACCCGTTACCCAGACCCGGTCAAAGCAGCCCTGGACGCCGAAGAAGCCGGCGCTGATGGCATTACCGTGCACCTGCGCGAAGACCGCCGGCACATCCAGGACCGTGATGTGCTGTTGCTGGCCGAAGTGTTGCAGACCCGCATGAACTTCGAGATGGGTGTCACTGAAGAGATGCTCAGCTTTGCCGAGCGCCTGCGCCCGGCCCACGTATGTCTGGTGCCGGAAACCCGCCAGGAGCTGACCACCGAAGGCGGCCTTGATGTCGCAGGTCAAGAGGCTCGTATTCAGGCAGCGGTGGAGCGTCTGGCCAAGGTGGGCTGTGAAGTGTCGCTGTTCATCGATGCCGACGAGCGGCAAATTGCCGCATCCAGGCGTGTAGGGGCGCCGGCTATCGAGCTGCATACCGGCCGTTATGCCGATGCCCAGACGCCAACGGAGGTGGCCGAAGAGCTGCAGCGCATCGCCGACGGTGTGGCTTTTGGGGTGGGGCAGGGGCTGATCGTCAATGCCGGGCATGGGCTGCATTACCACAACGTCGAAGCTGTGGCGGCGATCAAGGGCATCAATGAACTGAACATTGGTCATGCGCTGGTGGCGCACGCACTGTTCGTCGGCTTCAAGGCCGCCGTGGCCGAGATGAAAGCCCTGATCGTGGCGGCCGCCCGTAACTGAGGTGGCTTTGTAGGGGCCGCTTTAGCGGCGAAGCCTTCGCCGCTAAAGCGGCCCCTACGAGGTTTTGTGTCAGGCGGTGGATTATCTTTTTCAGGCGAAAAGTGGCGATCAGGAGCCAGGCTGTTGCTGTTGTGCCGGCGGTGGGGTCTTGTCCACGCCGGGCACGTGCAGGCTGCCCTCGGTGACCTGATTACCTTCCAGTTGTGGTTGGGTCACCCAGGTCAGGATGTCGTAGTAACGCCGGATGTTGGCTACGAAATGCACGGGCTCGCCACCACGGGCGTAGCCGTAGCGAGTCTTGCTGTACCACTTCTTCTGCGACAGGCGCGGCAGCATTTTCTTCACGTCCAGCCAGCGGTTGGGGTTCAGCCCTTCGTTGACCGCCAGCTTGCGCGCATCTTCCAGGTGCCCGCTACCCACGTTATAGGCTGCCAGGGCCAGCCAGGTGCGATCAGGCTCCGGCACTTCGCTCAGTTGCTCTTTGACCAGCGCAAAGTACTTGGCGCCGCCCTGAATGCTCTGCCGGGCATCGAGACGGTTGGACACGCCCATGGCCTGGGCGGTGTTCTGGGTCAGCATCATCAGGCCGCGTACGCCGGTCTTGGACGTCACCGTGGGCTGCCACAGCGATTCCTGATAACCAATGGCAGCCAGCAGGCGCCAGTCGACTTCTTCTTTCTTGGCTGAGGTCTTGAAGAACTTTTCGTACTTGGGCAAGCGCTCTTGCAAGTGCTGGGCGAAGGTATACGCGCCGACATAACCCAGTACGTCAACGTGCCCGTAGTAACGGTCCTTGAGGCGCTGCAGCGTGCCGTTCTTCTCTGACTTGACCAGGTACGCGTTGATTTCGTTAAGCAGGCTGTTGTCTTCGCCCGGACCCACGACCCAGCGCTGCTTGCGGGTCTCGCCCAGGTCGAAGGCAACCCGCACGTTGGAGAAATACACCTGGTTCATCGCCAGTTCGTTGGAGTCGACCAAGGTCAGGTCGATCTGGCCTTCATCGACCATGCGCAGCAGGTCGACCACCTCAACCGCATCGGACTCTTCATAGTCCAGGGCCGGGAACTGTTTCTTGATCTCGGCCAGTTGCTCGGCATGGCTACTGCCCTTGAGCACCATGATGCGCTTGCCCACCAGGTCGGCGGGGTCGGTCGGTCGTGACTGGCCGTTGCGGTACACCACCTGTGGGGTGACTTCCAGATACGGATGCGAGAAGCGCGCCTGCTGTTTGCGGTTCGGCGTCTCGATCAGGCCGGCAGCGGCCAGCACCGGGCCGCCGGGCTTGCTCATCTGGTCGAACAGTTCGTCGAGGCTGTCGGCGGTTTCGATCTGCAGTTTCACCCCCAGATCGTCCGCGAAATGCTTCACCAACTCGTATTCGAAGCCGGTTTCGCCGTTGCGGTCCTGAAAATAAGTGGCCGGGCTGTTGCGGGTAATGACGCGCAGGACGCCATCCTCCTTGACTCGCTCCAGTGTGTTGGGTTTATCCACACAGGCGCCGAGCATCAGGAAGAGTCCGGTTGCGATGAGCCATCTGACGCAACGAGTGCGAAAATCAGGTCGGGAGAACATTGGCGCAGTATACGCAAAGCGCACCCGGCGCCATATATCGACAGCAAAGCTCGTGTCTGATAAGCAAAAGGGCTTTTTGGCAGCCCGTGACATCCGGGCGCATGCCGTGTAGCCGTTTTGGGTGCCAGAAATGTCGCTTTAGGCTAGAATGCGTGGCCTCAAAGTACACCCCCCTTCCCGAGGCTGTCCCGACGATGTTGATCCTGCGTGGTGCTCCTGCCCTTTCTGCTTTCCGCCACAGCAAATTGCTGGAACAACTGAAACAAAAAGTTTCAGCTGTCAGTGGCCTGTACGCCGAATTCGCTCACTTCGCTGCAGTCACCGGCGCCCTGAGCGACCAGGAACAGCAGGTGCTCGACCGTCTCCTGAAGTACGGCCCGAGCGTGCCGGTTCAAGAGCCTGCCGGTCGCCTGTTTCTGGTAGTGCCGCGTTTCGGCACCATTTCGCCGTGGTCCAGCAAGGCCAGCGACATTGCCCGTAACTGCGGCCTGGAGAAGATCCAGCGCATCGAGCGCGGCATTGCCTTTTATGTACAAGGCCAGTTCGCGGAGTCGGACGCCCAGGCGATTGCCAGCGTCCTGCACGACCGCATGACCCAATTGGTGCTCGGCAGCCTTGAACAGGCCGATGGCCTGTTCAGCAAGGCGCAGCCCAAGCCACTGACCAGCGTCGACGTTCTCGGCGGTGGCCGCGCCGCGCTGGAGCAAGCCAACGTCGAGCTGGGCCTGGCCCTGGCCGAAGACGAAATCGACTACCTGGTGAGCAGCTTCATCGGGCTCAAGCGCAACCCGAACGACATCGAACTGATGATGTTCGCCCAGGCCAACTCCGAGCACTGCCGTCACAAAATCTTCAACGCCAGTTGGGATATCGACGGCCAGAGCCAGGAAAAAAGCCTGTTCGGCATGATCAAGAACACCTATCAGATGCACAGCGAAGGCGTTCTGTCTGCTTATAAAGACAACGCTTCGGTGATCGTCGGCAGCGTGGCCGGCCGCTTCTTCCCGAACCCTGAGACCCGTCAGTACGGCGCGGTGCAGGAGCCGGTGCACATTCTGATGAAGGTCGAGACCCACAACCACCCGACCGCCATCTCGCCATTCTCCGGTGCGTCGACCGGTTCCGGCGGCGAAATCCGCGACGAAGGCGCGACGGGTCGCGGCTCCAAGCCCAAGGCCGGCCTGACCGGTTTTACCGTGTCGAACCTGCACATCCCTGGCTTCGAACAGCCATGGGAAGTCGCTTACGGCAAGCCTGAGCGCATTGTTACCGCACTGGACATCATGATTGACGGCCCGCTCGGTGGCGCGGCGTTCAACAACGAGTTCGGTCGCCCGGCCCTGACCGGCTATTTCCGTACCTTTGAACAAAGCATCCAGACCCCGCACGGCAGCGAAGTGCGCGGTTACCACAAGCCGATCATGCTGGCCGGTGGTCTGGGCAACATCCGTGAAGATCACGTGCAGAAGGGCGAGATCACGGTCGGCGCCAAGCTGATCGTGCTCGGTGGCCCGGCCATGCTTATCGGCCTGGGCGGCGGCGCCGCTTCGTCGGTCGCCACTGGCAGCAGCTCGGCTGATCTGGACTTTGCCTCGGTGCAGCGCGAGAACCCGGAAATGGAACGCCGCTGCCAGGAGGTCATCGACCGCTGCTGGCAGCTGGGCGACGCCAACCCGATTGCTTTCATCCACGATGTGGGTGCCGGCGGTCTGTCCAACGCTTTCCCGGAGCTGGTCAACGACGGCGGCCGTGGCGGTCGTTTCGAGCTGCGCAACGTGCCTAACGACGAGCCAGGCATGGCGCCGCTGGAAATCTGGAGCAACGAATCCCAGGAGCGTTACGTGCTGGCCGTCAGCGTCGAGAACTTCGAGCGCTTCCAGGCCATCTGTGAGCGTGAGCGCTGCCCGTTCGCGGTCGTCGGTGAGGCGACTGAAGAACAACACCTGACCGTGACCGACAGTCACTTCGGCAACAGCCCGGTGGACATGCCACTGGAGGTGCTGCTGGGCAAGGCGCCACGCATGCACCGTTCGGTACAGCGTGAAGCCGAACTGGGCGATGATTTCGACCCCAGCAGCCTTGACCTGGCCGACAGCGTGCAGCGCGTACTGCGCCACCCGGCTGTGGCCAGCAAGAGCTTCCTGATCACCATCGGCGACCGCAGCATCACAGGCCTGGTGGCCCGTGACCAGATGGTCGGTCCATGGCAAGTGCCGGTGGCCGACTGCGCCGTGACTGCAACCAGCTTCGACGTCAACACCGGTGAAGCCATGGCCATGGGCGAGCGCACGCCGCTGGCCCTGCTCGATGCCCCGGCCTCTGGCCGCATGGCCATTGGTGAAACCCTGACCAACCTGGCCGCCTCGCGCATCGCCAGGCTGTCCGACATCAAACTGTCGGCCAACTGGATGTCCGCCGCCGGTCACCCGGGTGAAGACGCTCGCTTGTACGACACGGTCAAAGCCGTCGGCATGGAACTGTGCCCTGAGCTGGGCCTGACCATTCCGGTGGGTAAAGACTCCATGTCGATGAAAACCCGCTGGAGCGACGAGGGCGTCGACAAGAGCGTGACCTCGCCGATGTCGCTGATTGTCAGCGGCTTCGCACCAGTGGTCGACATCCGTCAGACCCTGACCCCGCAACTGCGCATGGACAAGGGCGAGACCGACCTGATCCTGATCGACCTGGGCCGTGGCCAGAACCGCATGGGCGGCTCGATCCTCGCCCAGGTGCATGGCAAACTGGGCAGCAGCGCGCCAGACGTGGACGACGCCGAAGACCTCAAGGCCTTCTTTGCCGTCATCCAGGGCCTGAACGCTGATAACCATCTGCTGGCTTACCACGACCGTTCCGATGGCGGCCTGCTGACCACTGTGCTGGAGATGGCCTTTGCCGGTCACTGCGGTCTGCACCTGTCGCTCGATGGTCTGGCCGACAACGCCAGTGAAGTGCAGGGCATCCTGTTCAACGAAGAACTGGGCGCCGTCATTCAGGTTCGCCAGGACTCCACGGCGGGCGTACTGGCCCAGTTCAGCGCTGCCGGCCTGTCCGATTGCGTTTCGGTGATCGGCAAGCCGGTCAACAACGACGAAGTGTCGATCAGCTACAACGGCGCTGCGATCTTCACCGGCCAGCGCCACGCGCTGCACCGCGAGTGGGCGCAGACCAGCTACCAGATCCAGCGTCTGCGTGATAACCCCGAGTGTGCTGACCAGGAATTCGCTCTGCTGCTCGAAGAAGACAATCCGGGCCTGAACGTCAAGCTCGGCTTCGATGTCAACGAAGACATCGCAGCGCCTTACATCAAGACCGGTGTGCGCCCACAGGTTGCCGTGCTGCGCGAGCAGGGCGTCAACGGGCAGGTCGAGATGGCCGCCGCTTTCGACCGCGCCGGCTTCAACGCCATCGACGTGCACATGAGCGATATCCTCGCTGGCCGTGTCGACCTCAACGAGTTCAAGGGCCTGGTGGCCTGCGGTGGCTTCTCGTACGGTGACGTGCTGGGTGCCGGTGAAGGCTGGGCCAAGTCGGCGCTGTTCAACGCCCGTGCCCGTGACGCCTTCCAGGGCTTCTTCGAGCGCAGCGACAGCTTCACCCTGGGGGTGTGCAACGGCTGCCAGATGCTCTCCAATCTGCACGAGCTGATTCCGGGCAGCGAGCTGTGGCCGCACTTTGTGCGTAACCGCTCCGAGCAGTTCGAAGCCCGTGTAGCGCTGGTGCAGATCCAGGAGTCGCCGTCGATCTTCCTGCAGGGCATGGCCGGTTCGCGCATGCCGATCGCCATCGCTCACGGCGAAGGCCATGCGGAGTTCGCCAGCAGCGATGCGCTGCAACAGGCTGATGCGTCCGGCACCGTGGCGCTGCGTTATGTCGACAACCATGGCAAGACCACCGAAGCCTACCCGGCCAACCCGAACGGTTCGCCACGCGGTATCGGCGGCCTGACCACTCGCGACGGTCGCGTGACCATCATGATGCCGCACCCTGAGCGGGTCTTCCGTGCCGTGCAGAACTCCTGGCGTCCTGACGACTGGAACGAAGACGGCGCGCTGATGCGTATGTTCCGCAACGCGCGCGTCTGGGTGAACTGAGCCGGTGTACAAGCTCGCCTTCTTCGTGCCCGCCAGTCATCTGGAGCCGGTGAAGGCGGCAGTCTTCGCCGCTGGCGGCGGGCGCATTGGCGCTTACGACCACTGTGCCTGGCAAACGCTGGGCACAGGCCAGTTCCGCCCGCTGGACGGCAGTCAGCCGTTCATCGGGCAGAGCGGGGTGGTCGAACAGGTTGCTGAATGGAAGGTCGAGCTGGTCGTCGCCGACGAGCTGATAGGTGCGACAGTGGCTGCGCTCAAGCTCAGCCACCCGTATGAAACGCCAGCCTATGAGGTCTGGCGGCTGGAAGACTTCTGACGATTGACCGTCGATCACCGGTGGGAGCGACCTTGGTCGCGAAGGAGCCGGACCAGACGCAGCCCATGTTGTGCCTGGCAAATGGCTTTCGCGAGCAAGCCCACTCCTACAGGCTACCCTTCAGGGCCTGATCTCGATCAGCGTCCCGTCCTTCACCAGATCCCACACCTCGCGCATGTCGTTGTTCTTCAGCGCAATGCAGCCTTCTGTCCAGTCCAGGGTATGGAAATACCACTCCGGGTATTCTTCATCGATGGGCGTGCCATGAATCATGATCATGCTGCCGGGCTTGACGCCCTCCTTGCGGGCGCGTTCGCTGTCAGCTGCATTGGGGTAGGAAATGTGCATCGACAGGTTGTACTTGTTGCTCGGCTTGCGCCAGTCGAGCCAGTAGAAACCCTCAGGGGTACGTTTGTCGCCTTCCTGCAGCTTGGTGCCCTTGGGGTTCTTGCCCAGCGAAACGCGATAGGTCTTCAACGCTTCGCCGTCACTGATCAACTGCAGTTGCCGGGTTGATTTGATCACCAGCACCTTATCGATGCGTCGCTCTGACAATTTGCCGGTGTTGATCACCTTCTCGCCAACGATCTTCTGTTCGCTGCCCTTGGGCACGATTGTCTGGGTGAAAGCCGCCTGGGAGGCGGATGCGAACGACAGGCACACTACAGCGAACAACCAGCGCATTGACGTTTTCCTGAGGCCGCGTAGCTCGCGGGCCGGGCTTGGGATTATTGGACAGGACGAGAGGGGGGCAGCGCCTGACTATGGACAGGATAGAGCTGTTCGCGCCGGTCTGCGAAGAACCATTCTAGGGTACGCCGGACCGTCATGAAAGCCAGCTCATCCCACGGAATGTCGGCTTCGTCAAACAAGCGCACTTCCAGGCTCTCGACCCCGGCGGCATAGCTCTCGCCGACCAGTTCACCACGGTAGAACACATGCACCTGATTGATGTGCGGTACATCGATCATCGAGTACAGGTAAAGCTGCTGCACACTGGCGCAGGCTTCTTCGACGGTTTCACGGCGCGCGGCCTGCTCGACGGTCTCGCCGTTTTCCATGAACCCGGCCGGTAAGGTCCAGTAGCCCAGGCGCGGCTCGATGGCGCGGCGGCACAGCAGCACCTTGCTGCCCGAAGTCACCAGGCAGCCAGCGACGATGTTGGGGTTCTGATAATGAATGGTCTGGCAATGGTCACACACATAGCGCGCGCGGCTGTCGCCTTCGGGGATGCGCAATGTGACCGGTTTGCCGCAGTGACTGCAGAAATTCATGATGGGTGTTCGATCAGTGAAAGCCGACGCTCATCTTGGCCTTTCGTACAGGCAGTCAGCAAGTTTTCATACACAGTTGCTATGAAGAGAGTCCTGCAAAGGCTTGGGCGCATCGCTGCTTTGGTGCATGATGCCGGGTACAACACGATCGAGATTCCCCATGCTGGATGAGCTACTTCGCCGTGTAGGCAGTCACACGCCAGGTGTCCTGGAGACCGATGAGCGCTTTCCTGAGGCGGCGGTTCTGTTACCAGTGACCCGTAGCGCCGAGCCGGAACTGGTGCTGACCCTGCGTGCCAGTGGCTTGTCGACCCACGGCGGTGAAGTGGCGTTTCCCGGTGGCCGTCGCGACCCGGAAGATCCTGACCTGGTGTTCACCGCCCTGCGTGAAGCCGACGAAGAAATCGGCCTGCCACCAGGGCTGGTGGAGGTGATAGGCCCGCTGACCCCGGTCGTGTCCCGTTACGGCATCAAAGTCACGCCCTATGTGGGCATCATCCCGGATTTTGTCGAATACCAGCCCAATGACGGTGAAATCGCAGCGGTGTTCAGCGTGCCGCTGGAATTCTTCCGCCAGGACGTGCGCGAACACACCCACCGCATCGACTATCAGGGCCGCAGTTGGTACGTACCCAGCTATCGTTATGGCGAGTACAAGATCTGGGGCCTGACCGCGATCATGATCGTCGAGCTGATCAACGTGCTGTACGACGCCAATATCAGCCTGCAACGTCCGCCGCGGCTGTCCGGTTCCTGAACCGCCTATTACAAGAACGCCTGAGGACCTGCCATGAAATACCGCCTGGGATCTGCCCGTGTGCAGACCCACCCTGAAAGCTGGAGCGCGCCCAACGCCACGCTGATCGGCCATGTACGCCTCGAAAAGAACGCCAGCGTCTGGTTCGGCGCGGTGTTGCGCGGTGACAACGAACTGATCCATATCGGTGAGGACAGCAACGTCCAGGATGGCACGGTGATGCACACCGACAAGGGCTGGCCGTTGACCATCGGCAAGGGCGTGACCATCGGCCATAACGCCATGTTGCATGGCTGTACGGTCGACGATTACAGCCTGATCGGCATCAACGCGGTGATCCTCAACGGCGCGAAGATCGGCAAGCACTGCATCATCGGCGCCAATTCATTGATCGGCGAAGGCAAGGTCATTCCGGACGGCTCGCTGGTCATGGGCTCGCCGGGCAAGGTGGTGCGCGAACTGACCGATGCGCAGAAGAGCATGCTCGAAGCCAGTGCCGCCCACTATGTGCACAATGCTCAGCGTTACGCCAGTGATCTGGTGGTGCAGGATGACGATGAATACTGAAGCCCCTGCCGAGAAACCGGTGCGTTCACCCTGCGTGAGCATCTGTGCACTGGATGACAACGACATCTGTACCGGCTGTCAGCGCAGCGTCCAGGAAATCACTGGCTGGAGCCGCATGAGCAACCACCAGCGCCGTGAGGTGCTGGTGCTGTGCCATGAGCGGGCCAAGGCCAGCGGGATACTCTGGACGCTCTGACTCCATCAGCTAACCGAAACCCATCCATGTCGTCTCATGGCTGCTGCGCCAGCCCAGTGGTGTGATGCCACTGCGGCCGCGACTCGACCCAAAGGTGTTTCGCCTTGTGGGCCTCCAGGGGCGTATCCAGGGTAGCCACCGCTACACTGACCCAGTCCGCGAACTGCCCGCCGCTGTTGCTCCAGAACAGCGTCGAGCCGCACTGCGAACAAAACTGCCGGGCCACTGTTGGCGATGACCGGTAAGTGGCAAGCAGGTGTTCACCCCGGTCAATCAGCAAGGTACTGCGCGCCACGCTGGCATAGCTGGCGAATGCCGCGCCATGAGCTTTCTGGCATTGCGTGCAGTGGCAGTGGCTCAAGGCTTTGAGCGGCGCAGATAGCTGGTAGTGGATGGCACCGCACAGGCAGCTGCCTTGGTGGGTCGGTTGCATATTGTAAATTCCCGGTCGATTTGTCGCAGACCAGACGATGTTTCAGCAAGCCCGCAACATCGCTCGTGGTCAGTCCGCCAATCATGATTTCGCGGCGGGTCCTGGACCCAGCCATGACCCGCTGCAACAGCGTCAGTTGTTCAGGCGAGTACTTCGCCGAATAGCGATGGATTGACCATCGGGGCGCGACAAGCCCCGCCGTTCAGGGCGGGGAAGGATCGCGCGGACGGCGTAGCCGTCCCTGGTTACCGTGGGGTGTCTGCTGCTGTTCGATGGACGCACCGCCACAGGATGATGCGAAGTAACATGGCGACACAGATGCCCTTATACGGCGGTATTTCGTTACAAAGACCCCATGGGCATGCACCTTGAAAACACCGTGCCGTCCGCGCCTAATGTCGTCTCCATTGCTCATGGCTCAAGAGCAGTATGCAACGACTTCAAGCCTTCAAGTACGAACTCATGCCAGACGGCCGGCAGGAGCAGCAAATGCGCCGCTTTGCGGGCTCCTGTCGCTTCGTCTTCAACAAGGCGCTGGCATTGCAGAAGGAGCGCCACGAGCAAGGCGAGAACAAGCTCGGCTATGCGGGCCTGTGCAAGTTGCTGACTGAGTGGCGCCATAGCACGCAAACCGCATGGCTGGCCGATGCGCCTGTTCACCCGTTGCAACAGAGCCTCAAGGATCTGGAACGGGCCTACACCAACTTCTTCGCCAGACGAGCCGACTTTCCCCGACTCAAGAAGAAGGGGCAGCGCGATAGTTTCCGCTATCCCGACCCGAAACAGATCAAGCTCGACCAGACCAACAGTCGCCTGTTTCTGCCCAAGCTGGGCTGGCTGCGCTACCGCAACAGCCGCGAGGTGCCTGGCACGGTGAAGAACATCACCGTGAGCCAGTCGTGTGGCAAGTGGTTCGTGAGTATCCAGACCGAACGCGAGATCGATGAGCAGCCCACGGCGCAGGGTGCGGCAGTCGGCATCGACATGGGCATTGCCCGGTTCGCCACGCTTTCGGATGGTTCGTTCTACGCACCCCTCAACAGCTTCAAACGCCATGAGACCGCGCTGTGCAAAGCGCAGCAGGCGATGAGCCGCAAGGTCAGATTCAGCCGCAACTGGAACAAGGCGAAAGCCCGCGTCCAGCGCATTCACTCGCGCATCGGCAATGCCCGCCGCGACTACCTGCACAAGTGCTCTACCACGATCAGCCAAAACCACGCGATGGTGTGTATCGAGGACTTGCAGGTACGCAATATGTCCAGGTCGGCGGCAGGCACGGCAGAGGCGCCGGGAAGAAACGTCCGTGCCAAATCTGGCCTGAACAGGGCCATCCTCGATCAGGGCTGGTTCGAGTTTCGCCGCCAACTGGACTACAAGCTGGCGTGGCGCGGCGGCTGGCTGATTGCCGTGCCGCCGCGAGATACCAGCCGCACGTGCCCTTGTTGCGGCCATGTGTCGGCGGCCAACCGCCAGACGCAAGCGCTGTTCAGGTGTGTGGGATGTGGTTTTGAAGGCAACGCCGATGTGGTTGGCGCGATGAATGTACTAAGGGCGGGACACGCCCGGTTAGCCTGTGAAGTGAGCGCAGAGGTCATGGCGCCAGCAGCAGGAACCCACCGAAGCGACTCGGGGGCGGCTCGATGCCGCGCCTGAGCGCCGTAGGAATCTCCGGCCTTCAGGTCGGGGAGGATGTCAAGGGTTACTTGTCAGCAGGCGGGCATCCTATACGACGTTGAAGGCCAGCGGCCATGGCTTTGTGACGGCTATGCGGGTAGGCTTTGGTGATGGCAAAAAGGCCGGTTTCTGGCTCGAAAATCCGCCTGATTGCAAGATGCCTCTCTTTCTCTTGAAGGAAATTTCCGAGAAAATCCTGACCGCTTGCGCCTGTGCTCCGGGCTGTCTAGGCTGCCCCGCGTCGCTGCTTTCAGCGACAGGGCTTGGCCGCCCGATCAACCATTCATAGGCGCAGCGTGCCATAAAATTCACTGTGGACCTGGTTCTCAGTGTTGCTTCATGGCAACTGTGCGAGGGACACCTTCGGGTGTGCCGAGGTGCCTATGACTCGGTCGGCCAACCCTTGTGCAGTTGCCACCAATTTGCTTGGCCGCGAAGGGTGGTGCTTTCCTCAAGTGCATAGGAGTTTCGCGATGACCAAAAAACTCGTTCCCGATCCACCGACTTCCAGCCCCGTGCCCATTGCGGCGCACGATCTCAACCACTTCGAAATGCAGCTCAACCAGGTCTACGACGTGCTGCGCTGCGCCACCGCGATTGCCTATGAATGTGCCGATAACCTGCAGGGCCAGCCCCGCGATCTGGCCATGGGCAGCATGCACCTGATCGGCCATGCGCGCAAAATGGTCCATGAACTGCTCGATCAGTTGCAGCCGGTGGTGCCGGACACTGATGGTCTGGCGAACTGACCTGCTGCTGGTTATGGTCGTGCACGCGGCGAGCGCTTGACCTCCACTTAACTTGAGGTCTGATACTCGCGCTCCTTCACACCAGGAGCTGCCCTCATGACTCATCGCGCTGCATTCGAACTGTTCAACCCGCAAGGCCTCTACGACCCCACCGGTAACGGCTATTCCCATGGCGCACGGGTCGAAACCCCGGCGCGCTTTGTGTTTCTGGCCGGGCAGGGCGGTGAAGACAGTCAGGGCCTATTGGCCGACAGTTTCGCCGCCCAGGCTCGTCAGGCGCTGGCCAATGTCCGTATCGCCTTGCAGGTCCAGGGTGCGGACTTCAACGATGTGTTCAAGCTGACCCTGCTGATTGTCGATCACAGCCAGCAGCGGTTGGGTGAGTGGGCGGCGGCCATCGATCAGGCCTGGGGGGCGGCAATGAAACCGGCCTGCACATTGATTCCGGTGCCGCGCCTGGCATTGGACGGCATGCTGGTGGAAATCGAGGCGATGGCGGTGATTGCCGGCGGGCATGGCCCTTCATCGGATGCTGGTGCGATCTCCTGAACGCCACCCGCCAGCAGTGTTCCAACTCCATACAAGGCGGAGTTTCAGTGGTCCCGGTCCTTGCCTGGCAAGCAGCCGAGTGCCCGTCACCGCAGTAGTGACGGGCGCTCGGCCGCTGCACTGAGGACACTCACATGAAACCTGAACAACCGCCCGGACCACCCGACCCTTCGCCCATCCAGTTCAGCCCAGCGCCCGCCGTCCAGCCACGAGCGACGCTGTTGTGCCTGAGCCACCTGCGCTGGGACTTTGTCTGGCAGCGACCGCAACAGTTGATGTCGCGGTTGGCCACTGACTACGAGGTGTGGTTCTTTGAAGAGCCGCAGTTCGACGAGCGACCGGAACCGTATCTGGAGGTGCGTGAGGTGGCCGGCGGTATCACGGTGCTGGTGCCATGGTTGCCGCAGGACCTGGGCGAGCAGCGCATCATCAGCCTGCAACGGCAGTTGCTTGATGGCTGGCTGGCGCAGCATCACCAAGCGCCCCTGCTGTTGTGGTACTTCACCCCCATGGGGCTGCGATTTACCCGGCATCTGGTCGGCCAGGTGGTGGTCTTCGATTGCATGGACGAACTGGCGGCGCTGCGCCATGCCCCGCCGGCCCTGGCGGAGCTGGAGCGACAACTGCTGGAGCGCGCCGATGTGGTGTTTACCGGCGGGCTCAGCCTCTGGGAGTCGCGGCGTGAGCGGCATGACAACGTGCACCTGATGCCCGGCAGCGTCGACATCGCGCATTTTGCCCATGCCCGCCTGGTCCAGGCCGAGCCTGCCGATCAGGCTGATATCGGCCGACCGCGGCTGGGGTTTTTCGGCGTGCTCGATGAGCAACTGGACCTTGTGCTGTTGCGCGAGCTGGCCATGCGTCGGCCGCTATGGCAGATCATCCTGATCGGGCCGGTGGCCAGGATCGACCCCGCGAGCCTGCCACGTCAGCCCAACCTGCATTACCTGGGGCCGCGCGACTACCAGACGCTGCCGGCCTATCTGTCAGGTTGGGATGTGGCGCTGATGCCGTTTGCCATCAATGAATCGACACGCTACATCAGCCCGACTCAACCTCTGGAATACCTCGCCGGTGGGCGCCCGGTGGTGTCCACGCCCATCCATGATGTGGTTGAGTGCTACGCCGACAGCGGCGTGGTGAGCATCGCTGCCACCCCGCAGGCGTTTATCGAAGCCATCGGCCTGGCGCTGGATCTGACCCGCCAGCCTGCGCGGCTCCAGGCCTTGGCTGACCGTGCGTTGCAGGGCATGTCGTGGGACAGCACCTGTGAGCGGATCAAGGAGCAGATTGCATCCCTGCGCCACGCCTTGTGATGGCTCAAACGCCATGACATTGGCAGGCAGGATCAGCGGGCGATCCAGGCTGATTTCAACGCAGTATTGGCGAACGCAGCCATTTTGTAGACCACTCTGACCATCGGGGCGCGACAAGCCCCGCCGTTCAGGGCGGGGAAGGATCGCGCGGACGGCGTAGCCGTCCCTGGTTGCAGTGGGGTGTCTGCTGCTGTTCGGTGTACTCACCGCCACAGGATGATGCGAAGTAACACGGCGATACAGTATGCCTTTTACGGCGGTATTTCGTTACAAAGACCCCATGGGCATGCATCTTGAAAACACCGTGCCGTCCGCGCCTAATGGCGTCTTCATTGCTCATGGCTCAAGAGCAGCATGCAACGACTTCAAGCCTTCAAGTACGAACTCATGCCAGACGGCCAGCAGGAGCGGCAAATGCGCCGCTTTGCGGGTTCCTGTCGCTTCGTCTTCAACAAGGCGCTGGCGTTGCAGAAGGAGCGCCACGAGCAAGGCGAGAACAAGCTCGGCTATGCGGGCCTGTGCAAGTTGCTGACCGAATGGCGCAATAGCCCGCCAACCGCATGGCTGGCCGATGCGCCTGTTCACCCCTTGCAACAGAGCCTCAAGGATCTGGAACGGGCCTACACCAACTTCTTCGCCAAGCGAGCCGACTTTCCCCGGTTCAAGAAGAAGGGGCAGCGCGACAGTTTCCGCTATCCCGACCCGAAACAGATCAAGCTCGACCAGACCAACAGCCGCCTGTTTCTGCCAAAACTGGGCTGGCTGCGCTACCGCAACAGCCGCGAGGTGCCTGGCACGGTGAAGAACATCACCGTGAGCCAGTCGTGTGGCAAGTGGTTCGTGAGCATCCAGACCGAACGCGAGGTCGATGAGCAGCCCACGGCACAGGGTGCGGCAGTCGGCATCGACATGGACATTGCCCGGTTCGCCACGCTTTCGGATGGCTCGTTCTACGCACCCCTGAACAGCTTCAAACGCCATGAAACCGCGCTGTGCAAAGCGCAGCAGGCGATGAGCCGCAAGGTCAGATTCAGCCGCAACTGGAACAAGGCGAAAGCCTGCGTCCAGCGCATTCATTCCCGCATCGGCAATGCCCGCCGCGACTACCTGCACAAGTGCTCCACCACGATTAGCCAAAACCACGCGATGGTGTGTATCGAGGACTTGCAGGTACGGAATATGTCCAGATCGGCGGCAGGCACGGTAGAGGCACCGGGAAGAAACGTCCGTGCCAAATCTGGCCTGAACAGGGCCATCCTCGATCAGGGCTGGTTCGAGTTCCGCCGCCAACTGGACTACAAGCTGGCGTGGCGCGGCGGCTGGCTGATTGCCGTGCCGCCGCAAAATACCAGCCGCACGTGCCCGTGTTGCGGCCATGTGTCGGCGGCCAACCGCCAGACGCAGGCGCTGTTCAGGTGTGTGGGATGTGGTTTTGAAGGCAACGCCGATGTGGTCGGCGCGATCAATGTACTAAGGGCGGGACACGCCCGGTTAGCCTGTGAAGTGAGCGCAGAGGTCATGGCGCCAGCAGCAGGAACCTACCGAAGCGACTCGGGGGCGGCTCGGTGCCGCGCCTGAGCGCCGTAGGAATCTCCGGCCTTCAGGCCGGGGAGGATGTCAAGGGGCTTGCCCATCGTCACTCGCAACTTGCTGATCGCCAGCCAGGAACTGTCCCGTCTGGCGGTGCAACTCAATACGCTGGTGGGCAAGTTTGTGGTTTGAACCGTAGGAGCGGATTCATCCGCGAAGCTCTTCGCGGCTGAAGCGGATCGCCGCCCGGCCGCTCCCGGCAATGTTAAGCCTGCGGCCCGAAATTCATCGAACATTGCGCAGGACGAGTGACGCTGTCGGTGGTCTGACGGCAATGACGTCAACCTGGATAGAGTCATGACGCTTGCGCGCATCGGTTTCGCTTGTCAGTACCGCCACCCTGAACGCGGCCTCTCTGAGGTCGAGATCAAACGGGTGGAGAGCCCCTTCAACCCACGTACCACCACCTTGCGCTGGATTAACAGCGTCGAGCCCGCCGTGGCCCAGGCCAGGCTGGTCGAGGTGGTTACGCACAATCTGGATGCGCAACTGCGCCTGCTCGATTACGTGGCGCAGTTGCCACCGGCGCTGCGCATGCTGCGGTTGTCGAGCGATCTCTTGCCGTTCTACAGCCATCCGCAACTGCGCGATTTTTACCAGCAGCCGTCCATCCAGCAGTGGCTGGGCAGTTGTTTCGCTGCGATTGGCGAGCGGGCGCGGGCGGCAGACATTCGGCTGTCGTTTCATCCCGGTCAGTTCTGCGTGCTAGGGTCGGACAATGCCTCGGTGGTCGAAAACAGCCTGGCCGAGTTCGAGTATCACGCCGACATGATCCGCATGCTCGGTTATGGCCGGCGCTTTCAGGATTTCAAATGCAACGTGCATATCGCCGGGCGTTTCGGTGTCGAGGGTATTCGTGCGCTGTGGCCGCGTTTGTCTGAGGTGGCGCAGACATGCATCACCTTCGAGAACGAAGAGAAGAGCTATGGCGTTGATGACTGCCTGCAACTGGCCGATCTGGCGCCTGTGGTGCTGGATATTCATCACTGCTGGATCAACGAAGAGCAGTACATCGACCCCTCTGATCCACGGGTCGCGCAGATCATCGACAGTTGGCGCGGGGTGCGCCCGGTGATGCATTACTCACAACCCCCGGAGCGTTTGCAGGCGCTGGGCTTTGCTGCCGAAGACAAACTGGAAATGAGCGAGCTGCTCAAGGTCGTGACCAAGCGTGAACTGTATGGGCACAGCGAGCGGATGTGGAATCACTGGACCAACGGTTATGCGCGGCAGTTTCTTGAGCGTTTCGACATCATGATCGAGGCCAAACACAAGAACCTGGCCAGCCTGGCGCTTTATCGGGAGTGGCTGCCCGGCCCCGCATAAGGGCCGGGCGGTCGGTTACTTGCCTGGAGTCAGGGTCAGGCGTTGCTTGCCATAGCCGCGCTCGTAGTTCTGCTGCTGCACCGGCAGGATGCTGTACTGCGCCTTGAGCCAGGCATCAATGCTGTTGGCATAGAACGGGCTGGCCGGGTTGCCGGACTGGCCGCTGCTGACCACCGCTTGCAATGGCTCGGCCTGGCTGAAATCAACGATCATGCGCAGGCTGGCGCTTGGCAGTACGTCGAAGCTCTGGCCCCAGGCGTAGGCCGCAGGGTTGAGGCTGCTGTGGTCGCCACCGGCAGGCACCGGGCTGCGCTGGAACAGGCCTTCGCCACCCAGGTGGCGGGCCAGCGGGTTACGCGACGGGGCCCAGTCATAGCGGTGCAGCTTGCCCCATTGCCAGGCTTTACGGTCGCTGCCCAATTGGCTTTCACCGGCGCTGATGGCTGCAGCCAGGCTGCGCGCCAGGATCGCTGGTTTGTCTTCTTTTTGCGGGGTTTTGAGGTCGTCCCAGAACGGGCTGTCGTCGCGGCCCAGCAGGTGGTCGGCCTGCGCCGACCACGACGAGCGGGCATTCGCCACCAAAGCTTGCCAGGCCGGGCTGTCGGCGCCGCCGAGTTCATCCTGAAAGGTCAGCCGGGCACTTTCTTGCAGGAACAATTGGTAGATGGCAGCGTCGGCAGAACCTACGGTCAGGTTGCCGTCGAAGGCCATCAACCGGCTGTAGGCTTCGCGGGCTTTGCCGCGCTCAGCGTCGGGCAGGGCCTCAATGGCCTGCTTGAGCGGCTTGGCCATGCCCGGTGCTTCGAACATGGCTTTGAGTTTGGCGGCGAACAGGGTGCGCTGGTCGTATTGCGCGGCGATGCTGCTGCGCAGGTCCTGCTTGCCGGCGTTGGTCAGTTCCGCGAGGCGTTCGGCGCGCTCCGGGTAGCCCCAGGTGTTGGATAACTGCATGCCGTAGCCTTTGGGGGCTACGCGGTTGTTGGCGGTGCCCAGCCAGCCCTGACGCGGATCCTGGTCGTAAGGGTGGAGCATGGCATCGGCAAAGCCGTCCCAGTCGTAACGGCTGTCCCAGCCCGGTGACGGCAACAGGCCCTGGCCATCACGGCGGTTCGGGTAACGCCCGGTGACCTGCCAGGCGACGTTGCTGGCGTCGGCAAATACCATGTTCAGGCCAATGGCGCGGATTTCCCGGCTGGCATCAAAACCGCGTTCGACGTTGTTGGCGCGCGACAGGTTAAACAGCGCATCAAGGCTCTTGTCGTCCTTGAAGTCCGGGATCTGCAACGCCACGCCCAATGCGCTGGCGGACTCCCCGGCCTGCAACAGCGTGCCGTGGCGGGTGCTGTAGACGGTTTCGCGCACCGGCTGGCTGCCCTTGACCATGAAGGTTTCCTGATGACTCACAGCCGGTTGCCATTTGCCGTCGGCCAGGTACATCAGGCGATTGTTCTCGCGCTTGAGTTTCTCCAGAAACAGGTCCTGATTGTCGCCCTTGAGGTTGCCCATGCTCCAGGCCAGCTTGCCGTTGAACCCACTGAGAAACAGCGGCAGGCCGGCGATGGTGACCCCGGAGGCCTGATACTTGGGCGCGTTGATCTGCACCAGGCTCCAGCCTGATGCGGCGCCCGATGGCACCTGCAGCTCGCTGACCAGCAGGCTTTTGCCGCTGCGGCTGCGTAGCGGGGCGATGGCCCAATTGCTGGAGGCGGCATTGCCCAGCAGGTTGAGGTCGGCCAATTGCAGGGCCACGCGGTTCAAGTCGTTCAGTTCCTTGCCCTGACCGGCCAGGCTCAAGCCCTTGAGCTTGTCGGCCTCGGCAAACGCGATCGCTTCGTCAGGTGCGCTTGGCAGCAGCCAGGCGAGTTTGTCAGCGCCAACCTTCTGGTTAAGCACCAGCGCTGAGAGTTCTTGTTGCAGGTTGACTGACAGGTTGAAGCTCAGCAGGCTGAAAATCAGCGCCGAGTCTTCCGGCTGCCAGTACTCCAGCCGATAACCGGCGCTGGCCAGGTCGCCCGGCAGCTTGTCGCGATAACGGAACAGGTAGGCGTTGACGCCACGGGCGTAGACCTCGAAGAATTTCTGCAGGCGCGGCGATGAACCCTTGTACAGCTCGCTGGCGCTGCGCTTGAGGTTGGCAGCGCGCATCAGCCGGTCCACCGGCAGCGCTTCGGCACCGACCACCTCGGCCAACCGTCCCTGGGCCAGCAGACGCATGCCGAGCATCTGCCCGACCCGTTCACCTGCATGCAGGTAGCCCAGGCTGAACAACGCATCGTGGAACGAGTGGCTTTCGATCAGCGCCATGCCTTGCGGATTGCGGCGGATCGATACGTTTTGCTCCAGGCCCTTGATGGCCACAGTGCCGGCAGACGGCAGCAGGGTCGAGGCATCCTCACCGCCCAACTGGCAGCCGGCAAGGCCGAGAAAACCGGCGGTCGCGGCGGCAAAACCAAATCGGGAAGACAAACGTGAACGGGCGGGCGAGGCCATGGCGAAACTCCGGCGGCGTGGCAACTGCAAAAAGTTGTTACGTTAGTGAGCGGGCAGGCGCTACGCAAGCCGGGAGGGGAGGAATATTTTCAGGGCGCTACATGCTGGTTTATTTGGGCGGGTTGATCCGCGCAGCCAGCGCATAGGCCCGCTGGGTCGCCGGGCGAGCTTCGATGGCATGGAACCAGCGCTTGAGGTTCGGGAAATCATCCAGGTTCTGCTGCTGGAAACTGTGCGGCACGATCCACGGGTAGATGGCCATGTCGGCAATGCTGTACTGGTCGCCGGCCACAAACTCACGGTCGGCCAGGCGCTTGTCCAGCACACCATACAGCCGCGCGGTTTCGTCCACATAGCGTTTGATGGCGTAGGGCACTTGCTGCGGTGCAAAGCGGTTGAAATGGTGATTCTGCCCGGCCATCGGCCCCAGGCCGCCCATCTGCCAATACAGCCATTGCAGGGTTTCCTGGCGACCGCGCAAATCGGCAGGCAGGAACCGGCCGGTCTTTTCTGCCAGGTACTGCAAAATGGCGCCTGACTCAAACAGGCTCAGCGGCTCGCCGCCGTCGGCCGGGGTGTGGTCGACAATGGCCGGAATGCGGTTGTTGGGGGCGATCTTCAGAAATGACGGCTCGAACTGCTCGTTGTTGCCGATATTGACCGGGATGATCCGGTGTTCAAGGCCGGTTTCTTCAAGAAACAGAGTGATCTTGTGGCCGTTGGGGGTGGTCCAGTAGTGCAGGTCGATCATTGACAGCTCCATGCGGTTTACCCGAAGACGTCGTTGTACTCCGGCACAGGACCGGCCTGCAAATGAAAACGGCCTGCAAGGCAGGCCGTCAGGTGTGCTTGGCGATCAGGCGCCGTGGCACTTCTTGAATTTCTTGTCGCTGCCGCACGGGCAAGGGTCGTTGCGGCCAACGTCTTTCAGCGCATTGCGCACCGGCTCCTGGTGGCCGTGGTTGCAGTGCGGGCCATGGACATGACCGTCGTGCTCGTGGTGATGATGGTCGTGGTCGTGGTTGCAGTCAGGACCATGGACGTGGGGCTGGTTCATCGGGGTGTGCTCCAAAATTGAATCGGCGGCCATTATATCTCGCCGTCGACCCCAATACGCACGCTGTCGCGAAACAACAGACCAGTCTTGAGTTTGCCCTCAAGGCGATAAGGGATCGGCTGCCCGCGCTGCTTGAGCTTCTGGGCAATTGGTTTGGCGTGGCGCCACAGGTTGGTACGCACCGGCACCACGAAGATTTCATGGCTGTGCCCGGCGACCAGAAACCAGTCGGTGACCTGATCTTCGGCAAGGATCAGCTCACCCAGCATGATTTTGTAGCGCAAACCGCGCACCAGAAGGCGTGAGTCATTGGGGTTGTCGACCTCGAAATGCAGTTTAAAGTCTTGCTGCAATAGCTGCACTTTGACGGTCTCAACCTTGAGCAGGCGCAGTTGTGGTGGCTGCCAGGCACGTGAACCCCATCCGCTTGAGCAGCCGCTCAAGGTGCCGAGCAGCAGGGCCAGCAGCCAGAGTCGTGGGAATGTCAGTGTCATGCCGATGACCGTCAGGGGCGAGAGTATTGGCAGAGTGTAGGCTATCAGGTTGTTCGTGCGGACAAGCCTGCGCCATACTTTGGATACAGGCTTGAAGAGAGGCAGTGATGAGTCTTTACGAAATCGTCTTCAGCGGTCGGCTGGTAGCAGGTGCCCAGCCAGACAAGGTCAAGGCCAATCTGGCGCGGTTGTTCCAGGCCGACGAGCAACGCATGGCGCTGTTGTTCTCCGGACGCCGGCTGGTTCTGAAGAACAACCTCGACGCTCAGGCCGCCGAAAAGTACCGGGCGACTTTGGAGCGTGCCGGTGCGTTGGCCGAGGTGGTGGATATGCATCCGCGCATCGAGGAAGTGGAACTGGCGCCGCCGCCGGATGCGCCGACCTGGCTGAAAAAGCCCAAGCCGGGTGACGGGCGGTTGCAGGTCACGCCCCGCGACCTGTACATGGCGGCATTCGTCGATGTCGATGCCCCCGACCTGCCGCTGGCCGAGGTCGGCAGCGACCTGCAAGATGCCAAACCTGCACCACAGGCGCCGCGACTGGATCTGTCCGGTATCACTCTGGCGCCGGCTGGCAGTGACATGGGCCAGCACAAGCAGCCCCAGGCCAGACCTGCGCCGGACACTTCACACCTCAAGCTGCTCTGAGCAAGCCTTTGCTACAGCAGGTAGCCGGCACAGCATTTCTTGAATTTCTGCCCGCTGCCGCACGGGCAGTTATCGTTACGGCCCGGCTTGAGCGGCACGGTGGGGTCGATGAAGTACCAGCGCCCCTGATTCTGTACAAAGGCCGAGCGTTCGCGGTGGCTGTGTTCGCCGTGTTCATCGTGCCAGCGTGCGGTGAAGGTCACGAATGCGTGTTCCGGCTTGCCGCCCAACACCTCGGTGTCTTCCACCTCCAGGCCCAGCCAGGTGCTATGCGCGCTCCACTGGGCGATGGCGTTGCGGTCCAGCGCATGTTGTTGGGCCGGCAGCGTGGTGTCGAGCAGGTAATCCACCTGGCTCAAGACATAGGCGCTGTAGCGCGAACGCATCAGCTTTTCCGCGCAGGGTGCCGGCTGGCCGGCATGAAAGCGACCGCAGCAGGCCAGCAACAGATCCCCGCTGCCGCAGGGGCAACTTGCACTACTCATGCATCACCACCAGTACTTGCCAAAATTTTCCGGGTTGGCCCAGAACTTGGCATTCAGCCAGTCGGGCACCTGTTTGTATTCACGCAAATCGTAAGTAAACAGCGTCAGCACCTGTTCATCGCGGCTGAAGCGTTCGCTGGCTTGCAGGGCCAGGGCGAAGAAGTCGGTTTCCTGCCAGCCGCAGGCCTGCAGGTCAGCCAGCACCGCGATGCGGCTGGCGTTGAGGTTGCGGATGCCGCCAAGCAATTGCAGGCCGTCGCGCCGCGGGATGTGTTCAAGGCAATCGACCACCAGCGCCAGGTCGAAGCGTTGGGCGGCCAGTTCGGTCGGCAGTTGCCCGGGCGCGGCGACGGCCAGTTCGGTGTCTGGGTGCGCCTCACGAAAAGCCTGCAGGGCCGGGAACGTTTCGCTGCCGATCAGCAGCAGGCGTTGCGGGGCGTAGCGGTCGAGCAGGGCGGCCAGCGCCTGTTGCGGTGTGCGGGTGGAGAAAGCAGCGGTCATTATCGTTCCTCTTGACTGTGCAAGCGTAGCGTTATCGGCAACGGGCAAGGCCTGAAAGTTTACTGGATCGGCCGGTAAGGGAAATGGCTTTTCGCCGTATGCCTGCACATCGTCTAGTCTGGACCTTTGCGACGATACCCAGTGTGGCAGGGGACCAAACGCCGGTTCGGCGGGCAATTTAATTGTGCCGCGGCGGTGAACCTTCTCGATTTCGCAAAGGACAAACGGTAGCGCACTGGCAAAGTGCCGTCGCAAAAAACCTCCGCGGCAAACCGGCCGCCCCTCGGGAGTGCAGAACAATGAATATGCTTAGGACAGCGGTACCTTTGATCCTGGTGAGCAGTGTGCTGACCGGTTGTGCGGGCTTGCAGAAAGAAGACTGGCCAAAATGTGCCGCTGGCGGCTTCCTCGGTGGCGCGGCGGTGGGGGCGTTCCAGACCGCAGCGGTGGCGGCCAGCCTCGGCGGCGCAGTGGGCGTGATGGCCGGTGCTTATTGCTGGGTGCATGGCGACGGCGACGATGATGGTGACGGCGTACCGAACAGCCGCGACAAGTGCCCGGATACTCCGCGCGGCACGCCGGTCGATGCCACCGGTTGCCCGATCGTGGCCGCGCCTGCACCTGAGCCGATTCCCGCTGCGCCAGCGCCACTGCCGCGTGAAGAGGTAATCAACATCAACAAGGAAGTGCTGTTCGAATTCGACTCGGCGCGCCTGACCGCTTCCGACCGCACCAATCTGGACGTGGTTGCCAGCCGTCTGCGTCAGGAAGCCGCTACCGTGCAACTGCGCGTCACTGGCCACACTGACAGCGTCGGCAGCGATGCCTATAACCAGAAGCTCTCTGAGCGTCGTGCGCATTCGGTAACCGATTACCTGATCAGTTCGGGCGTGCCACGCGCCTCGTTCGTGTCGGTGTCCGGTGAAGGCGAGTCGCGTCCTGTCGCGGACAACAAGACCGCTGAAGGCCGCGCGCTCAACCGCCGCGTTGAAGTGAAAATCAACCGCTGATCCACCGCTCCCTGTACCGGCCCGGCTATGTTGCCGGGCCGGTTATCTGCTCTGCCCCCTGCATTTCCCTGTCGTCACTGGCATTGTGTGCTGGCTTGGCGTTACTGTGCGCGCTGCGCACATGATGCGAAAGCCAAGCGTTTGCATACACGACATGATCAGGGGCCTGAAATGAAGCTGTTCTGGGGGTTGGGAAAAGTGTTGATGCTGGGGTTCTGGGCAGTGGTGCTGATCAACCTGCTGGTTGGTGCTCCCGGTCCCTTTGACGTGGTAATCGACATGGCAGGTTGCCTCATCCTGCTGACCCATCTGTTGGAGCTGGTGCTGTTCAATGCCAGCCTGCGTGGCCGCGCCCAGCCCTGGCGCGATCGCGGCAAGATTCTTGTATTCGGTATCTTTCATCTCCAGGCCATCGGCCGTCCACGCGTCGAGGCTCGTCATGCGTAAATTCCTGTTGCTCGCCACCCTGTGCAGCCCCTTGGCCATGGCTCAGGACATTCAGGTGCAGTCCCATTCGCTGTTGCGCCTGCCGGCCAGTGGCACCGTCTTGCAGGTTCAGCGCCTGGAAGTGGCCGATTACGGCACCTTGCTGGTTCCCGGCGGGGTCACAGACCTGAAGGTCGAACAACTGCTGCTCGGCCACGAAGCCCGGATCGCGATCGTCCCTGGCAGCCAGCCACTGAACGTGCTGATCGGCACGGCGCAACTGGGCACCGGCAGCCAGATCACGGCACGCGGTGCGCCGGGCACTTATCAGAAAGCGCCGACACCGGGACGCAACCTGACCTTGCGTATCCAGGCATTGCAAGCTGATGAGCTCTCGGTGGATGCCCGTGGCGGTACCGGCGCGCCAGGCTACGTGGGCCTGGACGGTGCCAACGGCCAGCCACCGGGTTGCACCTGGGGCAGTGCCGGGCGGGGTTATGACGGTGATACCGGTGGTAATGGCCATGATGGCGCCGCGGGCGGCCAGGTGCGTCTGGAGCTGCCACTGGGCTTTGCCGCCGAGCGCGTCAAGGTTAACGTCGACGGCGGTGCCGGTGGTGCGGCCGGTGAAGGCGGTAAACCAGGCAAGGGCGGTGAGTCCAAGGGCTGCATCGTCTACCGCGCCGATGGCGGCAAGGCCGGCACCGCCGGAGCTGCGGGGCAGGCAGGGGCCGCAGGACCTGCCGGGGTGGTGAACGTACAGCGTTTCTGACCGGCGCCGCCTGAGCGGCTGCGCCGACCTATGACCACAGCGCCGGCCGCGCTGCGGCAAGCGCCACCACCGCCAGGCCGATCAACAGATTGATACCCACCAGCCGGCGGATGCGCCCCAGCACCCCGGCGCCTTCGGCCCACTGTTCGGCTTGCACCGCCTGACGCAGCTCGGGCAACTGTAACGAATGAATGCGTAGAAACACCGCGACCATCACCACATACAGGCCCATCATCGCCTGCACATAACGCGGCGCCAGCTCCAGGCTCGGGTAGTTCAGGCGGGCAAACACCACCCCGGTAACCGGCAAGATCACGATGGCGAGCCACACCCAGGTAAAAAATCGCGGAAACACTTGGACCCATAATCTCAGGCGCAGGGGACCCTCAAGTGCTGCAATGATTGCCGGGCGCAGAATCATCCAGGCGAAGAACATGCCGCCGACCCAGACCAGGGCCGCCAGAACATGCAGGGTGTAGGCAAGAGTCGATACGCTCATGAAGGCTCCTGATGGCGATTTGTCCGACCGCTGACGATGCATTTGCTGCGATGCGTTCAGCGCAGATGGCATTAGCGCGCTATGATAGCGCCCACTTTGAAACACTGAAAATTTATCCAGCCTTTTGCCGTATCCCGAGCCAATGATCAGCACCGAACTCAAAGCCCAGATCCAGGGCGCCTATTCGCGCTTCCTCGAAGCCAAGAGCCTCAAGCCTCGTTACGGCCAGCGCCTGATGATCGCGGAGGTCGCCAAGGTGTTGGGCGATGTCGCGACCGACGATGAAGGGCGGCGTAGCGGGGACCCGGCGGTGGTTGCAGTGGAGGCCGGAACCGGCACCGGCAAGACCGTCGCGTATGCCATTGCCTCGATTCCGGCGGCCAAGGCGGCCGGCAAGCGGCTGGTGATCGCCACCGCTACCGTGGCGTTGCAGGAGCAAATCGTTTTCAAGGATTTGCCCGACCTGATGCGCAACAGCGGCCTTAGCTTCAGCTTTGCTCTGGCCAAGGGGCGTGGTCGCTACATGTGCCTGTCCAAGCTCGACCTGCTGTTGCAGGAGGGTAACCAGAACAGCGCCACTGCCCAGTTGTTCGAGGAAGAGGGCTTCAAGATCGAGGTCGATGAAGTCAGCCAGAAGCTGTTCAACAGCATGCTGCAGAAACTGGCTGGCAACAAATGGGACGGCGACCGCGACAGCTGGCCCCAGGAACTCGACGACCTGACCTGGTCACGGTTGACCACCGACCATAGCCAGTGCACCAGCCGCCATTGTCCGAACTTTCAGCAGTGCGCCTTCTACAAGGCCCGCGAAGGCATGGGCAAGGTCGATGTAATCGTCACCAACCACGATATGGTCCTTGCCGACCTGGCGCTGGGCGGTGGTGCGGTCTTGCCCGACCCGCGCGACACCGTCTATGTGTTCGACGAAGGTCACCACCTGCCCGACAAAGCCATCGGCCACTTCGCCCATTACACGCGGCTGCGCTCCACCGCCGACTGGCTGGAACAGACCGCCAAGAACCTCACCAAGTTACTGGCCCAGAATCCGCTGCCGGGCGACCTGGGGCGTTATATCGAGCAGGTGCCGGAGCTGGCCCGCGAAGTGAAAAACCAGCAGCAGTTCATGTTCGCGGC
The DNA here is from genome assembly GCF_000829415.1 of Pseudomonas sp. StFLB209. Lineage (NCBI taxonomy): Bacteria > Pseudomonadati > Pseudomonadota > Gammaproteobacteria > Pseudomonadales > Pseudomonadaceae > Pseudomonas > Pseudomonas sp. StFLB209. The sequence goes on from NZ_AP014637.1 coordinate 3,477,526, forward strand.
CTGCGAGCAACTGGCGGACTTTCGTGCCGGTGAAGACACCGAAGGCCGCGAACGGCCGCGCCACCGCTTCGTCGGTGGGGTGATTCCCGAGCATATCCGCGACATCGGCATCGAGCTGAAAAAGGGCTTCTCGCGGCTCAACGACCTGTTTACCCGCCTGGCTGACCTGCTCAAGGAGGGCATGGACGGCGAGGTGAATATCGGCATCGCCAGCCATCAGGCCGAAGAATGGTATCCCCTGTTCGGTGCCCTGCTGGCCCGTGCCCAGGGCAACTGGGAGCTGTGGACCGCCTTCACGGCCGAAGACCCGGACGAAAGCCCGCCCATGGCGCGCTGGCTGAGCCTGGCCGAGAGTGGCGCGATGTTCGATATTGAGGTCAATGCCAGCCCGATCCTGGCCGCTGAGATGTTGCGCCGCAACCTCTGGAATGTCGCCCATGCCGCGCTGGTCACCTCCGCAACCCTGACCGCGCTGGGCAAGTTCGACCGTTACCGGATGCGCTCCGGCCTGCCCAGAGATGCCGTGACAGCGGTAGTGCCCAGCCCGTTTCACCATGCCGACGCCGGTGTATTGCGGGTCCCGGACCTCAAGGCCGACCCGCGCAATGCCGCCGAGCATACCGCGGCGATCATCCGCGACCTGCCGGAGCTGGTCGAAGGCTCCAAGGGCAGCCTGGTGCTGTTCTCGTCGCGGCGGCAGATGCAGGACGTGTTCGACGGCCTGGACCGCGACTGGCGCAAGCAGGTGTTCATTCAAGGCAACCTGTCCAAGCAGGAAACCCTCAACAAGCACAAGGCGCGGGTCGACGGCGGCGAGTCCAGCGTGCTGTTCGGCCTGGCGAGTTTTGCCGAAGGGGTCGACTTGCCGGGGGCGTACTGTGAGCACGTGGTGATCGCCAAGATTCCTTTTTCGGTACCGGACGACCCGGTTGAGGCGGCACTGGCCGAGTGGATCGAAGCCCGTGGTGGCAACCCGTTCATGGAGATTTCCGTGCCCGACGCCTCGCTGAAACTGATTCAGGCCTGTGGCCGCTTGCTGCGCACCGAGTCTGATCGGGGCACCATTACCTTGCTCGACCGGCGCCTGGTGACCCAGCGTTACGGAAAAGCCATCCTCAATGCCTTGCCACCCTTTCATCGCGAGATTTCATGAAGCGCGGTTCACATTGGCTCTGATCGCTGAAACAATGCGAACCGACATTTGACAGGCGCGGCTGAGCCCGCCGCGAAACCGCCAGCCAGGAGCCAAGCGTTGCAGATCCAGGGTCATTTCCAGCTTGAATTCGAAGCCGTACGTGAGGCGTTTGCCGCACTGTTCGACGATCCTCAGGAGCGTGGCGCTGCGCTATGCATCCAGATCGGTGGCGAAACCGTCGTCGATCTGTGGGCCGGCACGGCTGACCAGAGCGGCAGCGAGGCCTGGCACAGCGATACCATCGCCAACCTGTTTTCCTGCACCAAGCCATGGGCGGCAGTCGCTGCATTGCAACTGGTAGACGAAGGCAAGCTGCGCCTCGACGAGCCGGTCGCGCGTTTGTGGCCCGAGTTCGCCGCTGCCGGCAAAGACACCATTACCCTGCGTCAGTTGCTCTGTCATCAGGCCGGTCTGCCGGCGCTGCGTGACCTGCTGCCGGCCGAAGCGCTGTATCAGTGGGACACCATGACCGGCGCTCTGGCGGCCGAAACTCCGTGGTGGACGCCGGGGCAGGGCCATGGCTATGCGGCAATCACCTACGGCTGGCTGGTGGGCGAGATGCTGCGCCGCGCCGATGGCCGCGAGCCGGGTGATGCCATCGTCGGCCGGGTCGCCAAACCGCTGGGGCTGGATTTTTATATCGGCCTGGCCGATGAAGAGTTTCACCGTGTTGCGCACATCGCGCGTGGCAAAGGCAACGCCGGTGACGAAGCCGCGCAGCGCCTGCTGCAAGCCACGATGCGCGAACCGCAGTCGATTACCTGCAAGGCCTTCACCAATCCGCCCTCTATCCTGACCAGTACCAACAAACCTGAGTGGCGGCGCTTCCAGCAACCGGCGGCGAATGGTCATGGCAATGCCCGCAGCCTGGCCGGCTTCTACAGCGGTTTGCTGGATGGCAGCCTGCTCGAATCGGAGCTGCTCGGTCAGATGACCCGTGAGCACAGCCTCGGCCAGGACAAGACCCTGCTGACCTCTACCCGGTTTGGGCTGGGCTGCATGCTCGATCAACCGACGGTCGCCAATGCCACTTATGGCCTGGGCCCCAGGGCGTTCGGTCATCCGGGGGCGGGCGGTTCGGTGGGCTTTGCCGACCCCGATTACGACGTGGCCTTTGGCTTTGTCACCAGTACCTTGGGCCCGTACGTGCTAATGGACCCCCGTGCCCAGAAACTGGCGGGTATACTGCGTGAGTCTTTGCAGTAAGTATTGCTCATAAGTGCTTGTTTAATACCGATTGTCAGTTTCTCTGGTAAAAGCCAACCGTAGAACGGTTTCTTTTTCCACTCTGTCTTGATGCGTGTTATACGACGTTGCTCGCGTCCTTTTGTCTGCCACTTTCGTTGTAGGTCGTCCATGTCCTCGAAAAGAACTCTTGCCATCGCTTTGTGCATCGCCGCCCTGACCGGTTGCGCCCAGACCCCGAAAACCGATGCTGCGGCTGACGCCTCCAGCCCATGGTACTGGCCGTTTGGCTCCGAAGCTGCTGCCGATGGCAAAGCTGACGCGGCGGCCGACAAGGTTGCCAGCAAGCCCGAGGACAAACCCGCTGCCAAGCCTGCACCGTCCATGGTGGCCAAGTCCGAGACCGACAGCCGCTGGTGGTGGCCGTTCGGTTCCAGTGACAGCAAGCAAGCCACGCAAGAAGCCAAGGTTCTGCCGATGCCCGACCCGAAGCTGACCCAAGCGTGGCTGGACGAATATGAACCACGGGTGCGCAGCGCAATCAAGGACAGCAATTTCCAGTTCGAGCGCCGTGACGACCTGCTGGTCATCACCGCCCCGGTCGACTCCTCGTTCAACCCGGATCGGCCGGCCATGCTGCTGCCGGTGACCCTGGGTCCGATTACCCGTCTGGCCAAGGCCGTCGAGGGCGATGCCAAGACTGCCGTGCTGATTCTCGGTCACGCCGACACCAGCGGTGCCAAAGAAACCAACCAGAAGATCAGCCAGGAGCGTGCCCAGTCGGTCGCGGCAATCTTCCGCCTCAGCGGCTTGGAACGTAACCGCCTGAGCCAGCGCGGCATGGGCGCGGTGATGCCGCGTGCCGCCAACGACAGCACCCAGGGCCGTGCCCTGAACCGCCGCGTCGAAATCCTGCTGACCCGCCAAGACACCATGCGCGCGCTGATGAGCCGCTATGACGTACCGGCGGTCGCGCCAACGCTGGTCGCGGTACAGGACGTCAAACCGGCGGCTGCCGCTCCAGCGCCGGCCAAAAAAGCTGCCCCAGCCAAGAAAGACACCGCTAAAAAGGCCGCACCGGCCAAGAAAGAAACCGCCAAAAAGGCAGCGCCAGCCAAGAAAGAAGCGGCCAAGAAAGACACTGCGAAAAAGGCCGAGCCTGCCAAGGCTGTCGCCAAGAAGACCGACGCCCAGGCCAGCAACTGACCTGAGCGGCGACCTGCTGGCGGCCAACATTGACCGCCAGCAGGTCGCCAGCGCTTCAAGCTGTCCTGTGCCGTGCTGTTATGCTTAACTGCCCGGCTCAGCAAAGCCTTGAAGGAGCACCGCCGATGACCTCATCCCTGGCCGATATGCGCCGTGACTACGCCCGCGACGGTCTGACCGAAGCCCAGGCGCCGGATGAACCCTTTGCCCTGTTTGATCAATGGTTCGCTGAAGCGGTGAAGACCGAACACGCGCCGGTGGAAGCCAATGCCATGACCCTGGCAACGGTGGACGCCGACGGTCGCCCGCATTGTCGGGTGCTGCTGCTCAAGGCTCTGGACAGTCAGGGCTTCACCTTTTTCACCAACTACGACAGCGCCAAGGGCCAACAGATGGCCGGGCAGCCGTTTGCCGCCATGACCTTTTTCTGGCCGACCCTGGAACGTCAGGTACGCATCGAAGGGCGAGTGGCGAAGGTCACCGCGCAAGAGTCCGATGATTATTACCAGGTCCGTCCGCTGGGCAGCCGGCTGGGGGCTTGGGCGTCGCCGCAAAGCAGGGTCATTGCCGACCGCGCCGAGCTTGAGCAACTGCTGCACGCCACTGAACAGCGCTTCGCTGACAGCCAGCCGCAATGCCCTGCACATTGGGGCGGCTACCGTTTGGTGCCCGACCGGATCGAGTTCTGGCAGGGGCGTCCGAGTCGCCTGCATGACCGTTTGAACTATCGTTTAACAAATGATGGCTGGATTCGTGAGCGGCTGGCTCCGTAGGATCGCAACTGAATTATCTCCCGCCGCAGCCGTCTGAATATCACTCGGCGCCTGTCTGTATGGCGCCTGAATGAACTCGATATGCAGCCTGCCTGGTCGTGACGGCATCGCTGGCCGGGAGTCTAATGGTTACTCGATCTTCAGGAGATACCCTCATGCGCAAATCTGTATTGCTGGCTGCTTCGTTCGCTGCGATGGCGTTGACACTGGGCGGCTGTACCTCGAACCTCACTGGCGATTCCTACTCGCGTGACGAAGCGCGGGCGGTGCAGACTGTACGCTTGGGGGTTGTCCAGTCCTTGCGTCCGGTGAAGATCGAAGGCACCAAAACCCCGATTGGCGCCGGTGCAGGTGCGGTGGTCGGTGGGGTGGGCGGCAGCGCTATCGGCGGTGGACGCGGCAGTGTGGTTGCGGCGGTGATCGGTGCGGTCGCCGGCGGCCTGCTCGGCTCGATGACCGAAGAGGGCCTGACCCGCACCCAGGGCGTCGAAATCACCGTACGCGAAGACGACGGCAGCATGCGCGCCTATGTTCAGCAGGTGCAGGAAAACGAGATATTCCGGGTGGGCGACCGGGTCCGGGTGATGACCGTCAACGGCACCAGCCGGGTGACCCACTGATCGCAGCTTGATCCGCTTCACAAAAAAACAACCCGATCCACTGTGATCGGGTTTTTTTTGCCCGCCAGATTGTTTTCCCGCCAGCCCGCACGTTCGAATGTAAGGTTGATGGCATTATGCTTTTACTGTGCTTTACTCGCTGTGCCAAACCTACATCGGATGGTGACTTTTCTTTCAAGGGAAAACGAAATGGGCGACAGAAGTGGCGACAAGGATATCGTTTACGCAAAGATTCACCCGTCCATTGGCATTGCACGGGTCGGTAATTCAAAGGACGAGTTTTATATCGGACCGCAGGTCGTCGAACCCAAGCCGCAGCCAGCCGGGTTTTATCGCGATAGCACCGGCGCGCTGAAGCGCGAGGTCGCGCAATTTCGGATATACGGCTATGACGCACAGGGCAAAGTGGTCCGCGAGCTGTATATGGACAAGGAGGTACAGGTCGAGTGGACGGTGGAACTCGCCAACCACAAGGCTGCCTGGTACAACTTCGAACTGGCGCTGGACATTCCTGAGGCTGCAAGCTTGGCGCCAACCAGGCGCAACGCGGACGTGAAAGCCCCGCAACGCAGTGCGCTGTCGATCTTGCCGGGTGCACGGACGATCAAGTCGCCGAATGCGCAGGGTGATGAGTACCGCTTTAGCGGCGGCAAGTTTTTTGACATCGAGGTCCCGCTGGGCGAATTGCGCACCGACGCCCATGGTCGGTTGCAAGTTTTCGGCGGTCATGGCAAATCCGGCTCCTGCGACGGCAAGGCACCGGTAACCTTCGCCAACAATGATGGCTGGTACGACGATACCAGCGACGGCCCGGTGACCGCCCGCGTGCGACTGGACGGACGCGAGCTGGAGGTCGCTCCGGCCTGGGTGGTCGTTGCGCCACCCAACTACGGACCTCAGCAGAAGTCAGTGCGCACCCTCTATGCGCTGATGACTGATCTGGCGGTCCAGGCAGGGCAACTGCCAGCTCCGCTGCATCCCTCTTTCCGCGATGACATCCTGCCGATCTTCAAGGCCATGTGTGACCTGCAATGGATGAACAGCGGCTTTGCGGCCGGCTTCGGCCATGGCATGGCGCAACATTTCCTGGCGCCGGACTATTTGCACAAGCTGTCGCAGCCGGGCGAGACCTATGCCGAACTGCGCCGCACGGTGGCAAACAGTTTCCGTAACCCGGAAGATGGCGATATTTCGATGAAGCCATGGCCGTGGGTTTACGGTGATGCGATGAATGTGCCGATGCCGCTGTCGCCGCGTGCGATGAATGCACTGAGCACGACGCAGTTGGCTTTGCTGGATCGCTGGGCAGAGGGCAAATTCATTGCCGATTACGATCCCAAGCACGTTCCGGAGTATGAATTCGACAAGATCCCGTTGCAGCAGCAACCGGCCACGCTCGACCGTGCCGCGCTGGAATTCTGTCTGGCCGATGCATTTCACCCCGGTTGTGAAGTGACCTGGCCAGTGCGCCACGCGACCATGTACATGGAACCCTACCGCTGGCGTCACCGCAGTGCCGACAATCCCGAGCCTGACTACGGAGCCAACCTGACGCCGACCAGCGTGGCTTCCTACAATGGCCCACTGTATGCGCAGTTCCCGGGCTCGATCACGCGCTGGATGGCGGTGCCATGGCAGACCGATACCGCCAGTTGCCGCTCCGGCTACGACAAGCAATATGATCCGCACTTGCCGACCTTCTGGCCGGCGCGGGTGCCCAATCAGGTCCTCAGTGCCGATAACTACCGCAAGGTTGTGGATGCCAGCCTGAGTAAGGAAGAGCGGCTGCGGGCCTTCAATGAGCGTTCTGACTGGAACCGTACTCTGGGGATCACGGATCCACTGCAGACGATGGTGGATCACTTTGATCGCCAAGGCATCGTCGAGGTTCGTTATAAGGACCTCAACGATCCGGACTTCCCGGATGTGATGCAGGTCGAGGATCGCGGTGGCGATGATTTGAGTTCCGAAGCGCAGGAGCTGGTTGATCACGACATCCGTGAAATGCTCATCGCCGGGACGCCGAGGGTGTGATTCAGCCAGCACGGTGCGCACCTCAACAGCACTGGGACGTTATCGTGTGCGGCGCCGGGCCTGCGGGCTCGGCGCTGGCGCGTCGACTGGCCGGGCGGCATCGGGTGCTTGTGGTGGATCGTGAATTGCCGTCTGGCTTTACGCGCACGGCGCAGACATGGCGCATCGGTGAATCACTTCCAGGTTCGGCTGCCGTGCTGTTACGGCGGCAAAACCTGCTGGAGCGGTTCCTGGCTGACGGCCATGCCGAGCGCTGTGCCAGTGTCTCTGTCTGGGATAGCGTCGAGCCGGTCTGGTTCGACGCCTTGCGCGACCCGGCAGGTCCAGGCTGGCATCTGGACCGCATGCGTTTTGATGCCATGCTGCGCGACGCTGCGCACCAAGCAGGGGCCGCGAACGCTACGGTGCGCGGGCGGCTTGAGGTGCAGCACGATGGCACGCATTGGCAACTGGCTGATGAGCATTCGGGGGCGCAGCATCGCGCCAGGGTGGTCGTCGATGCCACCGGGCGCAATGCAGCGCTGTGCCGCAGCCTGGGTTTGCGCAGGCAGGCGGCGGATGATCTGGTGTGTGTACATGTTCTGTTGGCGGCGCAGGTGGACGATGTCGACCGCAGTACCCGCACTTGTGCAGACCAGGATGGCTGGTGGTACAGCGTGCGTGTGCCGTCAGGTGAACGGGTGCTGGCCTGTCATCTGGATGCCGATGATCCGGCACTGCGTGAGTTGCGTAACGCCAGGGTGTTGCTCGAACGCGCCCGGCGTCTGCCGCTGTTGGCGGCGGTGCTGCCGCCAGATGTCGGGGCTGCGCAGACTCATGTCTGCCCGGCAGGCAGTGTGGCGCTGGACTTGAGCGGGTGCGCGCAGCGGCCAGGCTTCTACGCGGTCGGTGACGCTGTGCTGGCTTTCGATCCGCTGTCGTCGCAAGGTTTATTCCACACGCTGGCGTCGGCTGACAGTGCGGCCAGCGCCATTGAAGGCTATCTGCAAGGCAACGACCTTGCTGCGCACGCCTATTGGTCCGAAATGCAGCAGGTCCAGGACCGTTACTTTACTCATCTGGCGGCCACCTATGCGGGCCCGGTACGTCACCGTGAGCGTCCGTTCTGGGCGCGGCGGCTGGCCTGAACTTGATGAGTGGCGCTGCAGCCTTGTGTAGCGGCCACTCAACTCGGGCTGTCAGCGCTTGGCGCTGGCCATGGCCATTACCGCATAGCCAATCAGCGCGGCCAGCAACGAGCCCGTCAGAATGCCCATTCGGTCTACACCGGCAAACGGGCTGACACCCGGCACAAAGGCCAGTGAGCCAACAAACAGGCTCATGGTGAAGCCAATCCCGCACAGGATCGACACGCCCAGTACCTGACCCCAGTTAGCCTCGCTCGGTAACTTCGCCAGCCCACAAGCCACCACCAGCCAGGTCAGGCCGAATACCCCAAGGGTCTTGCCCAGCAACAGCCCGGCGCTGATGCCCATCGATACCGGGTGGGTGAAGCTTTCCAGGCTTAACCCGGCCAATGGCACGCCGGCATTGGCGAAGGCAAACAGCGGCAGGATGGCGAACGCCACCCAGGGGTGCAGCCCGTGCTCCAGGCTCAACAGCGGCGAGTCTTCACCGGCCTGGGTGCGCAGCGGAATACACATTGCCAGGGCGACCCCGGCCAGGGTCGCGTGTACACCGCTTTTGAGCACGCACACCCACAGCACCAGGCCAACCAACAGGTAAGGCGCCAGACGCACGACGCCCAGGCGATTGAGGATGATCAGCGTCAGCAATGACAGCGCCGCCAGGCCCAGTGCCAGGTGCGACAGTTCACCTGAATAGAACAGCGCGATGACGATGATCGCGCCCAGATCGTCGATGATCGCCAGGGTCATGAGAAACAGTTTGAGCGACAACGGCACGCGCTTGCCGAGCAGCGCCAGCACGCCAAGCGCGAAGGCAATATCAGTGGCCATGGGGATTGCCCAGCCGCCCAATGCCGTGCTGTTGTTCATATTGAGCAGCACGTAGATGGCGGCTGGCACGACCATGCCGCCGATGGCGGCCGCGCCGGGCAGGATGATCTGTGCAGGGTTGGAAAGATGGCCCTCGAGGATCTCGCGTTTGACCTCCAGGCCAATGACCAGAAAGAACAGCGCCATCAGCCCGTCGTTGATCCATAGCAATGCCGGCTTGGCGATTTGCAGGCTGCCGATCTGGGCGACTACCGGGGCCTCGAGAAAGGCATTGTACAGCCAGGACCGTGGCGAATTGTTGATGATCAGCGCAGCCGCAGCGGCGGCGATCAGCAGCAGGCCACCGGCGGCTTCGAGTTGAAAGAAACGGATGATCGTAGTGCGCATGGGCCGGATCGCTCTCCAGAGGGAAGAAAAGACACCGGGTTCGTAACAGCAGGCATTGCGCCAGCATTTTGCACAGCTACGGGGGTGTCCGGAGTTGCGAAAAGTTTAACGGCCCCCCCACAGATTCTGTGGTGGAAGCGTCTCTTAATACTGTAGGACGTTTCTGTAAATTATCGTTGGTCGCGGCTGAGCGGAGAACCGCCCAGCCGCCTGTCATCAATCAGCGAGACCCAGCAGATCTCGCGCTACCGCTTCGGCAATGCGGATACCGTCCACACCTGCCGACAGAATGCCGCCAGCGTAGCCTGCGCCTTCACCCGCCGGGTACAGCCCCTTGACGTTGAGGCTCTGCATGTCTTTGCCACGGGTGATGCGCACCGGCGCCGAGGTGCGGGTTTCAAGCCCGGTGAGCACGGCGTCATGCAGGGCGTAGCCCTTGATCTGCCGGTCGAACACCGGCAGTGCTTCGCGGATCGCATCGATGGCGAAGGCCGGCAGGGCCTGGGCCAGGTCCACCAGTTTCACGCCGGGCTTGTAGGACGGCTCGACGCTGCCCAGTGCGGTGGACGCCTTGCCGGCAATGAAATCACCGACCAGTTGCGCCGGGGCTTCATAGTTGCTGCCGCCCAGCTCATAGGCCAGCGACTCCAGGCGCTCCTGGAACTCGATACCCGCCAGTGGTCCGCCGGGGTAGTCACGCTCGGGGTCGATGCCCACCACCAGGCCGGAGTTGGCATTGCGCTCATTGCGCGAATACTGGCTCATGCCGTTGGTCACGACGCGGTTCGGTTCGGAAGTGGCTGCCACCACCGTGCCGCCCGGGCACATGCAGAAGCTGTATACCGAACGGTTGTTGCTGGCGTGATACACCAGCTTGTAGTCGGCCGCACCCAGTTTCGGGTGGCCGGCATACTTGCCCAGCCGCGCCTGGTCGATCAGGGTCTGCGGGTGTTCGATCCGAAAACCTACCGAAAACGGCTTGGCTTCCATGTACACGCCCCGCCCGTGCAGCATGCGGAAGGTGTCACGGGCGCTGTGACCCAGCGCCAGCACCACATGTTGCGAGTCGATGCGCTCGCCGTTGGCCAGTTCGACGCCTTGTAGCTGGCCGTCTTCGATCAGCAGGTCAGTGACCTTGTGCTCGAAACGCACCTCGCCGCCCAGCGCGATGATTTCGGCGCGCATGTTCTCGACCATGCCGGTCAGGCGGAAGGTGCCGATGTGCGGTTTGCTGACATACAGAATTTCGTCCGGCGCACCGGCCTTGACGAACTCATGCAGCACTTTGCGACCATGAAACAACGGGTCCTTGATCTGGCTGTAGAGCTTGCCATCGGAGAACGTGCCGGCGCCGCCTTCGCCAAATTGCACGTTGGACTCGGTGTTGAGGATGCTTTTGCGCCACAGACCCCAAGTGTCTTTGGTGCGCTGGCGGACTTCCTTGCCGCGCTCCAGCACGATCGGTTTGAAGCCCATCTGGGCCAGCAGCAGACCGGCGAAGATACCGCACGGGCCGAAACCGATGACCACCGGACGGCGATCGAAGCCTTGTGGGGCGTGGCCGACGAACTTATAGCTGACATCTGGCGCCGGACCGATCTGCCGGTCGTTGGCCAGTTTGTCCAGCAGCGCTGCTTCGTCGCGGACCGTGAAGTCCAGGGTGTAGATGAAGAACAGCTCGGTGGATTTCTTGCGCGCATCGTAGCTGCGCTTGAACACGGTGAAATCCAGCAGGTCGCTGTCGGTGATGCCCAGACGCTGGACCAGGGCGGCACGCAGCTCTTCATCGGGGTGATCGAGGGGCAGCTTGAGTTCGTTGATTCGTAACATTGAGGCACATCCGGTTTCGGGCCGCAGGTTCAGCCCGGCAGCACTACAAGAACCGGGCATTATATGCGGCATCGATGCCTAGATGTTATGCGTCAGTCATTTCTTGAGCCACCGTAATAGCCACAGCCGCGTACTGCCTGGCCGTTGATGCGCAACTCTGCGCTCAGATGGCGCAGCGCGCCGCTCTTGCTGTCGACACAGCGTTGCGGGGCAACCCACAGCTCGACGCGCTGGCCGTTGGCTTCGCTGCTCAGGTTGAAGCGGCCATCGGGCAGTTGTTCTTCCAGGTAGGGCAGGGCGACCGGTGGTTGGCCCTGGACATCGATGATCATGCCCTTGCCGCTGACATTCACGTTCCATACCGGGTTCTCGCCATCGGCATGCAGGGTCAGGCGCTTGAAGTTCGGGTCTTCGCAGGCCTGGCCTGTGCGTTCAACCCGGTACCACTGATGCAGGTCCAACTGGCCGTCGCCGCCTTCGGCCTTGCTGGCATTGAAGCGGCCGCGCAGATCAGCGAACACTTTGCCTTGGGCATCGGCCAGGCCGGCGGCTTCCTGCAGGATGGCGGTATTGCCCCGGTCCAGCACCACATAGCGGCGCGGCTCGCCGCAGGGCTGGAACAGCAACTTGCCGTTATCGCCAGTGAGGGTGCCCTGCATACGGGTCATGCCGGCGGTTGAAACCTTGACCGGGGCGCTGGATTGCAGATTGAGCAGTTGGCAGCCCGCGAACAGCGGCAGCATAGAGAAGAGAAGGGCAGAGCGGAAAGCGGACATGCGACGGCCTCACAGACAGATGCCGACACGTTACGCACAGCGGGGATGGATCTCAAGTGAAGAGCGTCGCCTGCGGAGCAGCCTCCCACCGAGTCGCAGGTGTATCTACTATTTGAGCGCGCCTCCCACAAGGCCTGCGTCGAGCCGGAATCTGGCGAACGACAGGTACCTGTGGGAGGCGGCTCTGCTGGCGAATGGAACGTCAGCCGCCCAGATAAGCCTCACGCACTTTCGGGTCGACCAGCAGGTCTTCACCGCTGCCCTGCATCACCACCCGGCCATTTTCCAGCACATAGGCGCGGTCAGCGATTTTCAGGGCCTGGTTGGCGTTCTGCTCGACCAGAAACACCGTCACGCCATCACGGCGCAGTTGCTCGATGATGTCGAAGATCTGCTGGATGATGATCGGTGCCAGGCCGAGCGAAGGCTCGTCGAGCAGCAGCAGCTTGGGTTTGCTCATCAGCGCGCGGCCAATGGCAAGCATCTGCTGTTCGCCGCCGGACATGGTGCCGCCGCGTTGGCTGAAGCGCTCCTTGAGGCGCGGGAACAGGTGCAGGACCTTGTCCATCTGTTCCTGATAGTCGCCCTTGTCGGTAAAGAAACCGCCCATGGCGAGGTTTTCTTCGACGGTCAGGCGGGCGAACACCCGGCGGCCTTCCGGCACTACCGCAATGCTCTTGCGCATGATCACCGAGGACTCCTGGCCCACCAGTTCTTCACCCAGGTAGCGGATGCTGCCGCTATGGGCGCGCGGCGAGCCGCACAGGGTCATCAACAGAGTGGATTTGCCGGCGCCGTTGGCACCGATCAGGGTGACGATCTCGCCCTTGCGCACCTCGACATTGACGCTGTGCAGCGCCTGGATCTTGCCGTAGAAGGTAGAAACGTTTTCGAACTGCAGCATTTACGCTTCCCCCAGGTAGGCTTTGATCACGTCGGGATTGTCACGGATTTGCTGTGGCGTGCCGTCAGCCAGCGGCGTGCCCTGATTGATCACGAAGATGTGGTCAGAGATGGTCATGACCAGTTTCATGTCATGTTCGATCAGCAGCACGGTCGCGTTGTGCTCGTTACGCAAGACACCGATCAGCGCCTTGAGGTCGTCGGTCTCCCGCGGGTTGAGGCCCGCAGCCGGCTCGTCGAGCATCAGGATGCGCGGACGGGTCATCATGCAGCGGGCGATTTCCAGGCGGCGCTGCTGACCGTAGGCCAGGGTGCCGGCCGGGCGGTTGGCGAACTCCTTGAGGTTGACCGCTTCGAGCCAGTGCTCGGCGTAGTCCATCGCTTCGCTTTCGCTGCGGCGAAACGCCGGGGTCTTGAACAGGCCGGCCAGGAAGTTGGTATTCAGGTGGCGGTGCTGGGCGACCAGCAGGTTTTCCACGGCGGTCATGTCTTTGAACAACCGCACGTTCTGGAAGGTCCGCACCACGCCTTTGCGGGCAATCTGATGACCGGCCAGGCCATGGATTGCCTCGCCGTCGAGCAGGATGCTGCCGGAAGTCGGTTTGTAGAAACCGGTCAGGCAGTTGAATACCGTGGTCTTGCCGGCGCCGTTGGGGCCGATGATCGACACCACCTGTTTTTCATTGACGGTCAGGGCCACACCATTGACGGCCAGCAGGCCGCCGAAGCGCATGGACAGACCCGAAGCTTGCAGAAGTGGGCGGCTCATTTGCTCGGCTCCGATTTCAATTTCATTTCGGGGCGCTGCATCGGCAGGAAGCCTTGAGGACGCCAGACCATCATCAGCACCATCATGGCGCCGAACATCAACATCCGGTATTCGCTGAACTCGCGCATCAATTCCGGCAGCAGGATCATGACGATTGCTGCCAGGATCACGCCAAGCTGCGAGCCCATGCCACCGAGTACCACAATGGCAAGAATGATCGCCGACTCGATGAAGGTGAACGATTCCGGTGTCACCAGACCCTGGCGGGCGGCAAAGAAGCTACCGGCGAAACCTGCGAACGCAGCGCCCAGGGTGAAGGCGGAAAGCTTGATCACGGTCGGGTTCAGGCCCAGTGCACGGCAGGCGATCTCGTCTTCACGCAACGCTTCCCAAGCGCGGCCGATCGGCATGCGCAGCAGGCGATTGATGACGAACAGAGCGAACAGCGCGAGCATCAGGGCAACCAGATAGAGGAAGATCACCTTGTTGATCGAGTTGTAGGGCAGGCCGAAGAACTCGTGGAAGGTCTGCATCCCCTCAGCCGCCTTGCGTTCGAACGACAGGCCGAAGAAGGTCGGTTTCTCGATGTTGCTGATACCGTTCGGGCCGCCGGTGAAACCGGTCAGGTTACGCAGCAGCAGACGAATGATTTCACCGAAACCCAGGGTCACGATTGCCAGATAGTCACCGCGTAGACGCAGCACCGGAAAGCCCAGCAGGAAGCCGAACAGCGCCGCCATCATGCCGGCAATCGGCAGGCAGACCCAGAAGCTCAGGCCGAAATAGAACGACAGCAGCGCGTAGCTGTAGGCGCCCACGGCGTAAAAGCCCACGTAGCCGAGGTCGAGCAGGCCGGCCAGACCGACCACGATGTTCAGCCCAAGGCCCAGCATCACGTAGATCAGGATCAGGGTGGCGATATCCACCGCGCCGCGTGAGCCGAAGAACGGCCAGACCAGAGCGACCATGACCATCGCCAGGATGATCCAGCGCTGGGTGCTCGGCAGGGTCAGGAAGTTGCTGGCCTTGGCCGGCATCACCGGCAGGCCTGGCGAGGAGCGCCAGGCGGCAGAGATCTGCTCGCTGAACAGTACGCGCAGGAACATTGCCAGTGCTGCACAAAGGATCACCGCGATGGTCGTGCTGCTGGCATTGAGCACCGCCAGATTGACGCCGACGATTTCCAGCTTCAGACCCAGCACCGGGTAGGCCACGGCCAGCACCAGCAAGGCGCTGAAAAACGCCGATTTGAGTTGTTTGCTCATACTTTTTCAACCTCCGGACGGCCCAGCAGACCGGTCGGCCGGAACAGCAGCACCAGAACCAGCAGGCTGAACGCCACAACGTCTTTGTACTGGTCGCCAAAGATATCGGCGCCGAAGGCTTCGGCTACACCCAGTACCAGACCGCCGAGCATTGCGCCCGGAATACTGCCAATACCACCCAATACTGCGGCAGTGAAGGCTTTGATCCCGACCAGAAAGCCCGCGTTGGGGTTGATCACCCCGTATTGCATGCTCAGCAGCACTGCTGCAACGGCGGCCAGGGCGGCACCGATGACGAAGGTCAGAGCGATGATGTTGTTGGTGTTGATACCCAGCAGGTTGGCCATCTTGATGTCTTCGGCGCAGGCACGGCAGGCGCGGCCCAGGCGAGAGCGGGAGATGAACCAGGTCAGGCCCAGCATGGTCAGCACGGTGACGATGAAGATCAGCACCTGCATGTAGGAAATGACCACTTCATGGGTACTGGCCGAGCCGAACACGAAGTTGCCCGGAATCAGGTTGGGAATCGACTTGTCCTTGGAGTCTTGCGCCAGCAGTACCGTGTTCTGCAGGAACAGCGACATGCCGATCGCGGAAATCAGCGGGATCAGACGGTTACTGCCACGCAGCGGTCGATAGGCGACCCGTTCGATGCTGTAACCATAGGCACTGGTCACCACGATACTGGCCACGAAGGCCGCCGTAATGATCAAGGGCAGACTGCCCAGGCCCATCATGGTCAGCCCGGCGATGGCGATGAAGGCCACGTAGGAGCCGATCATGTACACCTCGCCGTGGGCGAAGTTGATCATGCCGATGATGCCGTAGACCATGGTGTAGCCAATGGCGATCAAGGCGTAGGTGCTGCCAATGGTCAGGCCATTAACCAGCTGTTGAAAGAAATGATAGATGTCTATCTCGGGCATTACAGCGCTCCTGAAGGCCTACACTGAGGTTCACTGGCCAATCGTGTCCCCGTTGCGCGTCAAGGTATTGCTCCCGCGTTGACGCAAATCCAGTGAGCCAGTGTGGCTTCGAGTTGTTCAGGTGGCGATGGAGTCTTGTGGAGCCCACGCACCTCGTAAAACAAAGCCCACTGCGGTTGCAGTGGGCTCTGGTGTTGATCGAAGGTGTGAAGTTACTTCACAGGGGCTTCGGTCTTGGTGCCGTCTTTGTGCCAGGTGTAGACCACGAACTTGAAGTTCTTCAGGTCGCCCTTGTCGTCGAACGACAGGTCGCCGGTTGGGGTCTTGAAGGTGTTGGCGCGCAGCACGGCCGCTACCTTGTCGGTGTCTTCACTCTTGGCCGTGCCGATCGCTTCGGCAAGGATCTGAACGGCAGCGTAGGACGGGAACACGAACGGACCGCTCGGGTCTTCTTTCTTGGCCTTGAACGCATCGACCAGTGCCTTGTTGGCCGGGTCCTGGTCAAAGGAAGCTGGCAGGGTCACCAGCAGACCTTCGGAAGCGTCCTGGGCGATCTGCGAGATCGACGCGTTACCCACGCCCTCTGGGCCCATGAAACCGGCTTTCAGGCCTTTTTCCTTGGCCTGGCGCAGGATCAGCCCCAGCTCAGGGTGGTAGCCACCGTAGTAGACGAAGTCGACGTTGGCCTGTTTCATTTTGGCGATCAGCGAAGAGAAGTCCTTGTCGCCGGCGTTGATGCCTTCGAACAGGGCGACCTTGACGCCGTCTTTTTCCAGGGTCTGCTTGACCGCGGTGGCGATGCCTTCACCGTATTGCTGCTTGTCGTGGATGACCGCAACGACCTGAGGCTTGACCTGCTTGGCGATGTACTCGCCAGCGGCCGGGCCCTGGGCGCTGTCCAGGCCGATGGTGCGGAACACCAGTTTGTAGCCACGTGCGGTCAGCTCAGGGCTGGTGGCGGCCGGGGTAACCATGATGATGCCTTCGTCTTCGTAGACATCCGAAGCTGGCTGGGCGGAGCTGGAGCACAGGTGACCGATGACGTATTTCACGCCGTCGTTGACCACTTTGTTGGCCACGGCAACGGCTTGCTTGGGATCGCAGGCGTCATCGTATTCGACCGCTTCGAGCTTCTTGCCATCAACGCCGCCTTTGGCATTGAGCTGCTCAATCGCCATCTTGGCGCCACTGAACTGCATGTCGCCGTACTGGGCGACAGCGCCGGTCTTGGGACCCGCAATACCGATCTTGATGGTATCGGCTGCGAACGAATGGCTGGCCACGCCGGCCATTACCAGTGCTGCGAACAGCTTGGAAAGCTTCTTGGTACCCTTGATCATGATGCTCCACTCTTGCGTTGTAATTTTTATAATCCTGACGGCCGAGGCTGCAGGACCGAATTGCTCGATACCGGTCCAGACCACCACGCCAACTGTACCGGCACAGTTTAGAGCGCGGCTGGATCGCTTGAAAAGCTGACTGTTCGAGGCTGAACCGATGTATGTCGCCTGATTGACAGAAACTTATAGAATTTCTCTGTAATTCCGCTTTTTTGGCGCTTAAGGGCGCCCGCTTCATGCAATCGTTTGCCTCAGATCGCGCAATGCGCCGCCCGAAGCGGGGCCGGACCAGTATCGGCGGGTTTTTCTCCGGGGTTGGCAGCGCTATGATTGCGCCGATTTTCCCTTCGGTGAGACCCATGAGCCAAGACCCTAGCACCCTCTATGCCAAACTCCTCGGTGAAACGGCGGTTATCCCCTGGCAGCAATTGCAACCATTCTTTGCAAAGGGTGCCCTGTTGTGGGTCGCACCCGATCTGGATCTGATCGCCGTGGCCGAAGCCATGGCCGAAAACGATGCCGCAAAAATCTCTGCCTGGATGGCCGAAGAGCGCGTCAGCAAGCTCTCTGAAACAAGGGCTCTGGACTTTGTCGAACGTGATCCGCAACTGTGGGCGGTGGTCGTCGCACCTTGGGTTGTGATCCAGGAAAGGGCGCTTGCGTGATTTGCGCACAATAACGGTGCATGGTTTTGCGCCGATTCAGGGAGCTGCTTCATCCATAGGCTGGAAGGGTAGCAAAAGGCTATAACGGCATCCATGTCCGGTACTTCAATCCGACCAGCGCGAGCGTTTGGTACGGGTCGGGCTGTTTTGCGAGTAATGGTCCTGGCTGGCGGGCAGCTCGCTGAACAGGTCGAGTGATCGGGGGGCTTCGGCGTCTTGTTGGCGGACCTGAAGCATCATCGAGGCCGGCCACAGGCTGACGGGATCGCGTTCATTCATCTGCTTGATCATCGGCAGCAGCCGCTCCAGCGGCTGGGGTTTGCTGAACAGATAACCCTGTACGTAATCGCTGGCGTACTGGCTGAGAAAGTCCAGTTGGGCGGGGGTTTCCACGCCTTCGGTGACGACCTTCAGGTGCAGGGTGTGAGCCATGACAATGATTGCGTGGACGATTTCCATGTCCTGGGGTGACTGAGGAATGTCCTGAATGAATGAGCGATCGATCTTCAGGGTGTCCAGCGGCAAGCGTTTGAGATACGCCAGCGAAGAGTAGCCAGTGCCGAAGTCGTCGATCGACAGGGATACACCCATGCTGCGAATGCGCTTGAGCAGCAAAATGGTGTTGCTGATGTTACCCATCAGGGCGTTCTCGGTCACCTCCAGTTCCAGACGCCCTGGGGCGACATTGGCCTGGCGCAGGGCGTCCTCCACTTCATCGGCAAGCTCATCGCGGCTCAGGTTCAGGGCCGAGCAGTTGAACGCGATGATCAGTTTGTCGAAACCGTCCAGGCGCAGCGCGCCCAGATCCTTGCAGGCGCGGCGCATCACCCAGTTGTCCAGCTCCCAGATCAGGCCGTTGGCTTCGGCGATACCAATGAACCGGTCCGGGCTGAGCAAGCCGTGTTGCGGATGCTCCCAGCGCACCAGCGCTTCGAGCTTGGCTACATGTCCGGTACGCAAGTCGATGATCGGCTGATAGAACACCTGCAGGCCGGTTTCTTCGCGCAGTGCGTTACGCAGTTCTTCCTCAAGATGCAGTTCCAGGCTGGCTCGGGTCTTGAGTGCCGGGCTGAAAAAGTGCGCCCGGTTGCGACCGTTGCCTTTGGACTGGTAGAGGGCCAGGTCGGCATTTTTGAGCAGTTCGTCGCTGGTCTCACCATCGCGTGGAAACACCGCGATGCCGATACTGGTGGTCATCACCATGCGTCGGCCGGCCAGGGCGATGGGTTCTTTCATCTTTTGCATGACCCGGTTCGCCAGGTGCCGGGCCTCGTCGTATTCCGGCAGGCTGATCAGAATGCAGAATTCGTCACCACCAAAGCGCGCCACGACATCCTGGGTTCGGGTGGCACTGCGGATCCGCTCGGCAATCACCTTGAGCAATTCGTCACCGGCATCGTGGCCAAGGCTGTCATTGATGCGTTTGAAGTGGTCGATATCGAGAAACATCACCGCCAGCAGAGCGCCGGTTGCACTGTGCTCAATGAGCCGTTCGGTGAACAACTGGTTGAAACCACGACGGTTGACCAGGTTGGTCAACGGATCGTAATGCGCCACTTGCTGCAGCGAGACCCGCGCCTGGTCAAGCTGTCTGAGCAGGGTGTTGACCCGCTCCAGGTCACGCTCCTTGCTCTGCAGTTTCTTGTCGGCCATAGCGGCGCTGATACTGCCGGCAATGATCAGCAGAGTAATGGCGGCAATCGTCATGCCCAGTTGCTGGCCGTTCTCGGTGCTGGGCAATTGCAGTGGCGCGTCCAGCGGCAGCACCAGCTGCAAGGCTTGCATGCCGGTCATGTGCATCGCCAGGATGCCGGCACCCAGCAGCACGCTGGCAGCATAGCGGTACATCTGATGAAACATGCCGCTGCCTTTGCGCAAACGGCGCGGTATAACCAGCAAAGCGCCGCTGGCCATGATGGCGATCAGAATCGACAGGCTGAACAGCTTCGGTTCGTAATACTGCGAGGCATCCGAGCGCATGGCCGCCATGCCGGTGTAGTGCATGGCGCTGATTGCCAGGCCGATCAAGACGGCACTGGCCAGCCAGTTCAGGGCAGTCAGCCCGGGTCGGCTCAGGCTGCGGATCGCCACGTAGCCGGCAAACATTACAAATGAAAGCGATGCCAGGGTAATGCCCAGGTCGAAAGTAATCCTCAGTGGCGCCTCGAACGCGAGCATGCTGATGAAATGCATGGCCCACACCCCGCCGGCAAGGCACAACGCGCCCAGTGCGCGCCAGACCCGCTGGTGACGGCGGGTCTCGACATTGACGGTCCGCTCGGCAATTTCCAGGGTTGCGTAGCAGGCGGCGCAGATGACCCCAAAGGCCAGCGCGACCAGAAAGATGTTATGGCTGCAGTTGAGCAGCAATTGACCCGAATCAGGTACGCCAACGTAGACATGCAAACTCGGCCATTCCATAGCGAGCCCTGTGTGTTCACTGCCGGGGTCGCCATGCAGCGGGGGCAATGGCGCGTCGATACCATTATAGAAGCAGAAAAAAAGCTGCCAGTTCCGTCGAAATTTATTTTGCCAAGCAAGTTGTCTGCCGCCATTCGCCTCAAATGGCCGGTTTCAGTAATGAATGTTTACAGACTATGTCCGAGTGCTTGGCCGGATCGTGACTAGTCTGTGTACCACTCGACTCCCTTCGCAAGGATGCCCGGATGAACAAGCCTCTGTCGGATGTTGCCAATCAGGCCGATAACGCCTGGCGGATATTGTTTCTGTTGTTCCTGGCCAACCTGTTCAACTTTTTTGACCGGGCCATCCCGGCCATCGTGGCCGAGCCGATCCGCAAGGAGTGGTCGCTCAGCGATTTTCAGGTGGGCCTGATGGGCACCGCTTTTACCCTGGTCTACGCGATTGCCGGCTTGCCACTGGGGCGTCTGGCCGATACCGGGTCGCGCAAGACCATCATGGGGGTGGGGCTGGCAGTATGGAGCGGGTTGACGGCCGTGAACGGCATGGTCAGTCATTTCTGGAGCTTTGTGTTGGTGCGCATGGGGGTGGGGATTGGTGAGGCCAGTTATGCGCCGGCCGCCAACTCGCTGATTGGCGATCTGTTCCCGGCTCAGCGCCGGGCGCGGGCCATGGGCATCTTCATGCTTGGCCTGCCGCTCGGGCTGCTGCTGGCATTCTTCACCATCGGCTCAATGGTCAAGGCTTTCGACAGTTGGCGGGCGCCGTTCTTCATCGCTGCGGTACCGGGCTTGATCCTGGCGCTGTTCATGTTCTTCATTCGCGAACCGCGACGTGGTGCCGCCGAAAGCGTGGTGGTCAGCGAAGCGCCGATCGAGCGGCCGATCCGGCGGCTGTTGAGTATCGCCACCTTCCGTTGGCTGGTGCTGGCCGGGTTGGCCTATAACTTCGCGACTTATGCGTGCAACTCGTTCATGGTGCCGATGCTGCAGCGCTACTTTCAGGTGTCCTTGCAGGAAGCAGCGGTCGCGACCGGTGTGATCGTCGGTGTGACCGGCTTGATCGGCCTGACCCTGGGCGGCGTAGTGGCCGACAAATTACATGAGCGCTCGCTCAACGGTCGGTTGTTGTTCGCCGCATTCAGCATGCTGGTGGCAACGCTGGCCACTGCCTATGCCTTGCATGCCGGGCTGGTGGCGATCAGCCTGTTCGTGGCGGTGTTCAGCCTGGGCTGGCTGTTTGCCTATAACTTCTATACCTGTGTCTACCCGGCGATTCAGGACGTGGTCGAGCCGCGCTTGCGCGCAACGGCCATGGCGGTGTTCTTTGCCGGGTTGTATTTGCTGGGTGGTGGCCTGGGGCCGGTGGTGGTGGGGCTGCTGTCCGATCATTTTGCCCAGCAGGCAATGCTCGCCGCAGGCGCAGGCGAAATGACCGAAGTGTTCAAGGCTGTAGGGCTGCACGGGGCCATGTACCTGATCCCGGTGGCGTTGCTGGCGACCCTGATCTTTCTGCTGTTGGCCACTGGCAGCTTTGGCCGGGATGCCGAAGCGATGAAGGTGCGGATGCAGGCGGGGTTATAGAGCTGTTGTTGGTGTTCGCGGCTCAAGCCGCTCCTACAGAGCGTAGGAGCGGCTTCAGCCGCGAAGATGCAGCGTCGATCAACCCGCTACCAGCACCCGAATCGACTCCAGGCGCAGCGCGGCTTTATCCAGCATCGCCAGGCCTTTCTCGCGTAAATCGCGCAAGGCTTCCAGCTCACTCTCGCGCACGGTCGGGTTGACTGCGCGCAGGGCGGTCAGGCGCGCCAGCTCTTCATCGGTGTCGGCAGCCAGACGGCGTTGTGCCTCGGCGACCCGCTCGGCGTGGCGCGGTGCGACCTTGGCTTCGCCGGAGTTGATCTTCGGCGTCAGCACATCGCGCTGGGCCTGGATGAACTTGTTGGCACTGGCCTTGGGTACGCTTTCGAGCTGATCGTTGAGGGTGTTGAACGACACCCGGCCCGACAGGTCGTTGCCGTTGCCGTCCAGCAGGCAGCGCAAGGCGGCCGGTGGCAGGTAGCGGCCCAGTTGCAGGGCGCGCGGGGCGACCACTTCGCTGACGTAGATCAGTTCCAGCAGCACAGTGCCGGGCTTGAGCGCCTTGTTCTTGATCAGGGCCACTGCGGTGTTGCCCATTGAACCGGACAGCACAAGGTCCATGCCGCCCTGCACCATGGGGTGTTCCCAGGTGATGAACTGCATGTCTTCGCGGCTCAGCGCCTGATTGCGGTCATAGGTGATGGTCACGCCTTCGTCGTCGCCAAGCGGGAAGCTGGCATCGAGCATCTTCTCGCTGGGCCTGAGGATCAGGGCGTTCTCTGAATGGTCCTCGCTGTCGATACCAAAGGCATTGAACAGGGTTTCCATATAAATAGGCAGGGTGAACTGATCGTCCTGCTCCAGGATCGCCTCGACCAGCGCCTCACCTTCGCCGGCACCGCCGGAGTTGAGTTCCAGCAGTCGGTCACGGCCGCTATGCAGCTCGCCTTCGAGGCGCTCACGCTCGGTGCGCGCCTCGTCGATCAGGGCTTGCCATTGATCGTCGTCGCCGCCTTCGAGTTGCGCCAGCAGGCGCGGGCCGAACTGGTGCTGCAAGGCGTTGCCGGTCGGGCAGGTATTGAGGAAGGCATTGAGTGCTTCGTGATACCACTGGAACAGCCGCGCCTGCGGGCTGGTTTCCAGATAGGGCACGTGCAGTTCGATGGTGTGCTTCTGGCCGATCCGGTCCAGACGGCCGATGCGCTGCTCCAGCAGGTCCGGGTGCGAGGGCAGGTCGAACAGCACCAGGTGGTGAGCGAACTGGAAGTTGCGACCCTCACTGCCGATTTCCGAACAGATCAGCACCTGGGCGCCGAACTCTTCATCGGCGAAGTAAGCCGCGGCGCGGTCACGCTCCAGGATGTTCATGCCCTCATGGAACACCGTGGCCGGGATGCCTGAACGCACGCGCAAGGCGTCTTCCAGGTCCATGGCGGTCTCGGCGTGGGCGCAGATCACCAGCACTTTGGTGCGTTTGAGCATCTTCAGGGTGTCGATCAGCCACTCGACACGCGGGTCGAAGCGCCACCAGCGGTTCTCGTCGCCGTCTTCGGCCTGGGTCTGGAAGCTGACTTCCGGATACAGCTCGGCATGTTCGCCCAGCGGCAGCTCCATGTACTCCACCGGGTTGCGCAGCGGGTAGGGGTGCAATTGACGCTGAGGAAAACCTTGTACAGCGGCACGGGTGTTACGGAACAGCACCCGGCCGGTGCCATGGCGGTCCAGCAGTTCGCGCACCAGGCGTGCCTTGGCTTCTTCATCGCCCTTATTGACAGCGCTGATCAGGGTTTCGCCTTCGGCACCGAGCAAGCCCTGGATGGTCTGGGTTGCAGGGGCGGACAGTTTGCCCTGATCCAGCAGTTGCTGAACCGCCTCGGCCACCGGGCGATAGTGTTCGCTCTCGGTGCGGAAGGCAGCCAGGTCGTGGAAACGATGCGGGTCGAGCAGGCGCAGGCGGGCGAAGTGGCTGTCCTGGCCCAGTTGCTCCGGGGTTGCGGTCAGCAGCAGCACACCGGGGATGACTTCAGCCAGTTGCTCGACCAGCGAGTATTCGCGGCTGGCCTTGTCTTCATGCCAGACCAGGTGGTGGGCTTCGTCGACCACCATCAGGTCCCAGCCAGCGGCAAACAGCGCGTCCTGGGCTTTTTCGTCTTCGACCAGCCACTCCAGGGCAACCAGCGCCAATTGGGTGTCTTCGAACGGATTGCCGGCATCGCTTTCGATGAAGCGTTCGCTGTCAAACAGCGCAACCTGCAGGTTGAAGCGGCGACGCATTTCCACCAGCCACTGGTGCTGGAGGTTTTCAGGTACCAGGATCAGCACCCGGCTGGCGCGGCCGGAGAGCAACTGGCGGTGGATCACCAGGCCGGCTTCGATGGTCTTGCCCAGACCCACTTCGTCAGCCAGCAGAACCCGTGGTGCGATACGGTCAGCGACCTCGCGGGCAATGTGCAACTGGTGGGCGATCGGTTGTGCGCGCACCCCGCCCAGGCCCCACAACGAGGACTGCAACTGGCGGCTGGTATGTTCCAGCGTGTTGTAGCGCAGCGAGAACCAGGCCAGCGGGTCGATCTGCCCGGCGAACAGGCGGTCGGTGGCCAGCCGGAACTGGATGAAATTCGACAGCTGCGTCTCTGGCAGTGTCACCAGCTCGTTTTGGCTGTTGAAGCCGTGATAGACCAGCAGGCCGTCGACATCGTCGACTTCGCGGACCGTCATCTTCCAGTTTTCGAAATGGGTGATGACATCGCCCGGCGAGAATCGCACACGGGTCAATGGAGCGTTACGCAGAGCATACTGGCGGGTCTCGCCAGTGGCCGGGTAGAGCACGGTCAATAAGCGGCCATCCTGTGCCAGAACGGTGCCTAATCCCAGCTCGGCTTCGCTGTCGCTGATCCAGCGTTGCCCCGGTTGATACTGCTGCGCCATGCTGCGTGTCTCCGCGATGAAAAAAGCCGGCTATGGTAACGCAAGCGAACCCTCATGACCAAAGACGGTGAAGAAAAAACGACGCCTTTGGCCCCGTATTTACGGGTGTCTTGCTGCCTGCCGGCACTTATTGCAGAAAACATAGTCGAAAAGCTTCGAACCAAAGCATTAAAGACGACGAAAAGGCCGCCGACAGCCTAAGTAGAGGAGGGCACAATCATGTTGCAACCAATGCTGCCATTAAGTGTGGTGCCTGTGACCTCGCAAATGGACCCTGCCAAGCGCCTGCCAGAGGTTCCCCCCGTCGCGCCGGTGCAACCGAGCTCCAGCGAGAGCACCATTGATCTGCGCCACGAAGATGCCGAGCGTGCAGCGTTGCGCCTGCGTGAAGAGCAAGAGCGCCAGCAGCGCCAGCAACGCGGTGAGCCCCCGATAGAGTTCGAAGAAGAAGCCGAGCAAATAGAAGCCGGGCAACTGGCCGTTCCGGGTGATTCGCTCAACGCCGACAATACAGTGCCGGTGGTGCCGCTGATCGACAACGAGCCGCGTCAGGGTCTTTGGGTGGATGTCGAGGTCTGATCCGGGCTTGTCCGGCTACCGGTTATTGCGCATCATCGCGGTTGAGCCCGCCCGTTCGAGAACCCAGCGCCATGAGCGATGAAAGCAAGCTGATCGATTTAGGTGCCGAGCGCGCCAAGCGCATCCACGACATCAACGACAAACGCCTGGACGACATGCGTAAAGCCTTCGAGCACGCCATGCCGCTGACCAGCAAAAAGCCAAAGAAAAAGCCCAAAAAACGCTGAAGTATCAAGCGCCCCCGGCAATCGGAGGCGCTGCTGCACGCAGGCTGGCTGTCGTCAGCCCGAAAAAACTCTCCATCATTGTGCGCACTGGCCGGATCACTGATCCAGGTCAATGCCTGCCCGTACGCCGGGGATTAATCTAACCCCATCGAACAGCAGCAACCGGAGCAAGCCACCATGTTTTTTCTGGACAACCCACAGACCGTCGTAACCGTGGCCTACGTCAGCGCCAGCATGCTGACCCTGTTCTTCATCAGCATGGGCCTCTTCCTCTGGAAAGACTCGCAGCACTAAGAGTTGCAGCTTTTCACAACGAGCACGCAAGGCATTTTGGGCGACTTCGGTCGCCCATTTTTTTTGCGTGCAGGATGTGTGATCCAAGCCGCTGTTTAGCTTCTGCTCTTCGAACCGAGACATCACAGACGCCGCCGGATGAGACAATTGGCGCCGGAGGGAACCCCGCCTCCAAGGGCGGGGCGAAACCCGCAGTCCAGTCAACCGCGACAATGATCCTTACACCTAACTCCGTCGTTCGTGGATTAAGGCAGGCGAAAAAACTCAGCCAAAAGTAATCTCAGGCAACACCGTCAACTCAACACTCTGCTGCTTGCGCGGTGCCAGAATCTCCGCTTCACCATCGACCACCAACTCATCATTCTGGTTAAACACACGAGTAGCAATCCGCACCCGGAATTTAGGCAGCTTTTCGAGGATTTCCAGGCGTACAGTCAAGGTGTCACCCAGCTTCACAGGCTTCTGAAAACTCATGGTCTGGCCAATGTAGATAGTGCCCGGCCCAGGCAGCTCGCACGCCACCGCCGCACTGATCAGCGCGCCACTGAACATACCGTGGGCAATACGCTCCTTGAACATGGTCTTGGCCGCATACTCGGCATCCAGGTGCACCGGGTTATGGTCGCCAGACATGGCAGCGAACAGTTGAATATCGCGTTCTTCGACGGTTTTGCTGTAGCTGGCAGTCTGGCCGACTTCGAGAGCCTCGTAGGGCGTATTGGTGACTTGAGTCATGCGGTTTTCCTGATAATTGAAAAAACGGGCGATTCATTCAGCCCGGTGCGGGCGCGGTTGTTCGAGGGCGAAGTTCAGCCATTCGAGCAGGTCACGCGTCACCTCATCACGGTTTGTTTCATTGAACAGCTCATGCCGAGCGTCGGGGTACAGTTTAAGCCTTAATGCACTGTGGCCCACCTCAGACAGCGCATGAGTGAGATGTTTCAGACGCTTGCCATCGCTGACCGGATCACATCCGCCGCCAATAATCAGCAGTGGCAGGCCAGGGTCAATCTGCGCCAGTGCGGTGGGCTTGCTGATTTTTTGCAGGCCACCGAGCAGGTCCATCCATAACTGGTTAGTGCAATGGAAGCCGCAAAGCGGGTCGCGCAGGTAATTGTCGACCTCCAGCGGGTCGCGGCTCAGCCAGTCGAAACGGGTGCGTGCCGGCTTGAAGCGTTTATTGAAGGTGCCGAAGGACAGCCGGTCGATCAATGCGCTGCGCCCCTGCTTGCCTTGGCGCAAACGCTCCAGCCGAGCGATCAGCCGGGCCGCCCGGTACAGGGCTGCAGGCTGGTAGTTCGAGCCACTGAGGATCGCCCCCTGCAAGCTGGCGCCATGATGCATCAGCCAGGCCTGGGCGATGTAGCTGCCCATGCTGTGGCCCAGCAAGAACAGCGGCAATTGCGGATGACGTTCATCGATGGTCTGCGCCAGCGTTGCCAGATCGCCAACCACCTTGCTCCAGCCTTGCTGTTGGGCGAAGTGGCCCAGCGTGCCTTGCGCAGCGGTCTTGCCATGGCCGCGCTGGTCATGGGCATACAGGGCGATGCCGGCCTCGCTCAGCGCGGCGCCGAGCCGGGCATAGCGGCCTGCATGTTCTGCCATGCCATGAGCAAGCATCAGCACCGCCCGAGGTTCGTCGTCGGGTAACCAGGCATACACGTACAGGCGGGTATGATCGGTGGCATCGAGCCAGAAGGAATGTTGCTGCATGGCACTTACCTGCACAGTGCGAGATAGGAATGAGTGTATACCGAGGGCTCGGTTACGGTCGGATTGCGTGGGTTAATGGTGTAAGGCGTGGATGCTGACGGGGGATTATTTCTCAACGTGTTGTGTATGAAATTTCCGTCAATAATGTGGGACTGAGATGTCGGGGTTTTCGGCAGGGAAAGTGAAGGCGGGCCTGGATTGATCGAGACAGAATTCGCGGGCTGGAGCAAAAATCAAAGATGTGACTAAATTTTACATTTCAGTCGCATTTGTGACCGCAAGTGCCATCTTTGCCTCTAGGCGCTATTTGGCAAAACTGCTAATCTCGGGCCGTTTTTTGACGCTAAAACGTGAATCGCATAACTCTAATTACGTTCACTCGGCATCGCAGCGCGCGATGTGGAATTCGCTATCGCTAGGAGCAGGCCTGCATGATCGAAACCTTCTGGAAGGATAAATACCCGGCCGGTGTGGCAGCCGAGATCAACCCCGACGAGTATCCGAATGTCCAGAGCGTGCTGAAGCAGTCCTGCCAGCGTTTCGCCGACAAACCTGCTTTCAGTAACCTGGGCAAGACCCTCACTTACGGCGACCTCTACGAATTGTCCGGCGCCTTTGCCGCCTGGATCCAGCAGCATACCGACCTCAAGCCTGGCGATCGCATCGCCGTGCAATTGCCCAATGTCCTGCAATACCCGGTAGCCGTATTCGGGGCCATGCGTGCCGGGCTGATCGTGGTCAATACCAACCCGCTGTACACCGCGCGGGAGATGGAACACCAGTTCAACGACTCCGGAGCCAAAGCCTTGCTGTGCCTGGCCAACATGGCGCATCTGGCAGAAAAGGTACTGCCCAAGACCCAGGTGCGTCATGTGATCATCACGGAGGTGGCAGACTTGTTGCCGCCGCTCAAGCGTCTGTTGATCAACAGCGTCATCAAGTACGTAAAGAAGATGGTCCCGGCCTACAACCTGCCGCAGGCCGTGCGCTTCAACGACGTTTTGGCCAAGGGACGGGGCCGTTCGGTCAATGAAGCTTCGCCGGCCAGCGATGATGTGGCGGTACTGCAATACACCGGTGGTACCACCGGGGTGGCCAAGGGGGCGATGCTGACCCACCGCAACCTGATCGCCAACATGCTGCAATGCCGCGAGCTGATGGGTTCGAACCTCAATGAAGGCTGCGAGGTTCTTATCACCCCGTTGCCGCTGTATCACATCTATGCGTTTACCTTTCATTGCATGGCAATGATGCGCTGTGGCAATCACAACGTCCTGATCACCAATCCGCGCGACTTGCCGGCGATGGTCAAGGAACTGTCGAAATGGAAGTTCAGCGGTTTCGTCGGCCTCAATACCCTGTTTGTGGCCCTGTGCAATAACCAGGACTTCCGCAACCTGGACTTCTCCGCCCTCAAGGTCACGTTGTCGGGGGGCATGGCCTTGCAGCAGGCTGTTGCCGAACGCTGGAAAGAGGTTACCCATTGCCCGATCTGTGAAGGCTACGGCATGACTGAAACCAGCCCGGTGGCCACCGTCAACCCGATCCAGAACATCCAGATGGGCACCATCGGCATCCCGGTGCCGTCGACCCTGTGCAAGGTGATCGACGATGCAGGCAACGAGCTGCCGTTTGGCGAGGTCGGTGAGCTGTGCGTCAAAGGTCCGCAGGTGATGAAGGGCTACTGGCAGCGCCAGGAAGCCACCGAGGAGATCCTCGACGCCGAAGGCTGGTTGAAAACCGGCGATATCGCGGTTATCCAGCCGGACGGCTACCTGCGCATCGTTGACCGCAAGAAAGACATGATCCTGATCTCCGGTTTCAACGTGTACCCCAATGAACTGGAAGACGTGCTGGCAACCCTGCCGGGCGTATTGCAGTGTGCGGCCATCGGTATCCCGGACGAGAAATCAGGCGAGTCGATCAAGGTCTTCGTGGTGGTCAAGCCGGGCATGACCCTGACCAAGGATCAGGTCATGGAGCACATGCGGGCCAACCTGACCGGTTACAAGGTGCCGCGTGCGGTTGAGTTCCGCGACGCGTTGCCGACTACCAACGTCGGCAAGATCCTGCGCCGTGAGCTGCGTGACGAAGAACTCAAGAAACTCGGCGTCAAGAAGTAACCCCGTTAGCCCTGTAGGAGCGGCTTTAGCCGCGAATTCTTTTTTTTTAGCCGCGAATTCTTCGGTCTTCGCAGCTAAAGCAGCTCTTACAAGCCCCGGCCGTTCCCGCAGCCATCCCCCTATCTGCATCAAATCTGCGACAATCCCCGCTTTGCCCCCTTTCGAAAAGACCCTGCGCAGCTGATGACCGCCGAATCGCCTCCTATCGACCAATTGTTGAAAAAACTCGATCACGTCGAAACCCGCGAGCGGCATCGCTTGCGGCGGCAGATTCATGAGTTGCGCAAGCACCCCGACGAAGTGAAGCTGGCGCAGTGGGTCGAGCGTTTGCAGGCGTCCTGTGCGCGGGTCGAGTCGCGCCAGCGCAGTGTGCCGGCGATTCGTTACGACGATAACCTGCCCATCGCGGCCAAGCGCGACGAGATCAAGGCCGCACTGCTCGAGCATCAGGTGCTGATCATTGCCGGTGAAACCGGCTCGGGCAAGACCACCCAGTTGCCGAAGATCTGCCTGGAGATCGGTCGCGGTCAGCATGGCCTGATCGGCCATACCCAGCCACGCCGGATCGCGGCGCGCAGTGTTGCCAGCCGCGTGGCCGAAGAGCTGGGCACACCGCTGGGCGCGCTGGTGGGCTATCAGGTGCGCTTTGAAGATCAGAGCGACGAAAGCACCCTGATCAAGCTGATGACCGATGGCATCCTGCTGGCCGAGACCCAGCATGACCGCTTTCTTGAGCGTTACGACACAATCATTGTCGACGAGGCCCACGAGCGCAGCCTGAACATCGACTTCTTGCTCGGCTTTCTCAAGACCCTGTTGCCGCGTCGCCCGGACCTGAAGGTCATCATCACCTCCGCGACCATCGACCTGCAGCGCTTTTCGGAGCATTTCAACGACGCGCCGATCATCGAGGTTTCCGGGCGCACCTTCCCGGTCGAAACCTGGTACCGGCCGTTGACCAGCGAGCAGGACGAAGAAGGCAACAGCGTCGAGGAAGACCTGACTGTCGATCAGGCGATCCTCGCGACGCTTGACGAGTTGGCCGAGCTGGAACGTCGCGAGCGCAAGACGCCCGGCGACGTGCTGGTGTTTTTGCCGGGTGAGCGCGAGATTCGTGACGCTGCCGAGGTGCTGCGCAAGGCGCAACTGCGCCACACCGAAATCCTGCCGCTGTATGCGCGGCTGTCACCGGCCGAGCAGCAACGGATCTTCCAGTCGCATCCGGGTCGTCGTGTGGTGCTGGCCACCAACGTGGCGGAAACGTCCCTGACCGTGCCGGGCATTCGCTATGTGATCGACATCGGCACTGCACGCATCAGCCGCTACAGCTACCGCGCCAAGGTCCAGCGCCTGCCTATCGAGGCGGTGTCCCAGGCCAGTGCCAACCAGCGCAAGGGGCGCTGTGGCCGGGTCGAGCCAGGGATCTGCATCCGTCTGTACAGCGAAGAAGATTTCCTGTCGCGGCCGGAATTTACCGACCCGGAAATTCTGCGCACCAACCTGGCGGCGGTGATTCTGCAGATGCTTCATCTGCGTCTGGGCGATATCAGCGCATTCCCGTTCATCGAGCCGCCGGATGGCAAGGCGGTCAGTGATGGTTTCAACCTGTTGCAGGAGCTGTCAGCGGTCAACCGCGAGAACCAGCTCACGCCGTTGGGCCGTCAACTGGCACGCCTGCCGGTGGACCCGCGAATGGGCCGGATGCTGCTTGAAGCAGCGAAACAGGGCAGCTTGCAGGAAGTGCTGATCGTCGCCAGTGCGCTGTCGGTGCAGGATGTGCGTGAGCGTCCGCCCGAGCGTCAGCAGGCCGCCGATCAGGCCCATGCGCAATGGAAAGACGCCGATTCCGACTTCGCTGCGCTGGTCAACCTGTGGCGCGGTTTTGAAGAGCAGCGCCAGGCGCTGACGTCCAGCCCGCTGCGTAACTGGTGCCGGCGCAACTTCCTCAATTACCTGCGCTTGCGCGAGTGGCGCGACGCACACCGGCAACTGACCCTGATCTGCCGCGAACTCAAGCTGCCGATCAACCCGGAGCCGGCTGATTATCCGAAATTCCACAAGGCGATTCTCTCCGGCCTGCTGAGCCAGATCGGCCAGAAGACCGAAGAGGGCGATTACCTCGGTGCCCGGCAACGGCGCTTCTGGATTCACCCTTCATCGGGCCTTGGGCGTAAACGGCCACAGTGGGTGATGGCTGCCGAACTGGTGGAAACTACCAAGCTGTACGCGCGTATGGTAGCCAAGGTCGACGTCGACTGGATCGAGCCGCTGGCCGGGCATCTGATCAAGAAAAACCACTTCGAGCCGCACTGGGAGAAAAAGCGCGGGCAAGTGGTGGCGTTTGAGCAGATCACCCTGTACGGCCTGATTGTGGTCGGCCGCCGTCCAGTGCACTACGGGCCTATCGACCCGGTGGTGTCGCGCGAGCTGTTCATTCGCGAAGCTTTGGTGCGCGGCGATATCAACTCGCGGGCCAAGTGCCTGAGCGCCAATGCGCGGTTGCTCGAACAGCTCGACGAACTCGAAGCCAAGACCCGGCGCCGTGACATTCTTGCCGACGAAGAAACCCTGTACGGCTTCTACGAGGCGCGCCTGCCTGCGGAAATTCATCAGACGGCGACCTTTGACAGCTGGTATCGCATGGGCAGTCAGAAGGACGCGAACCTGCTGATCATGCGCGAAGAAGACGTACTGGCCCGCGAGGCCAAGGAAGTCACGGCCGCGCAGTACCCCGACAGCCTGCGCCTCGGTGAACTGACCCTGCCGCTGAGTTATCACTTCGAGCCTAACCATCCACGCGACGGCGTCACCCTGCGTGCGCCTGCACCTCTGCTGTTGTCGCTGCCGGCCGAGCGCCTGGAGTGGCTGGTGCCGGGTCTGCTGGAAGCCAAGTGCATTGCCCTGGTGCGCAACCTGCCCAAGGCGATCCGCAAAAACTTCGTGCCGGTGCCGGACTTCATCAAGGCCGCTTTGCAGCGCATCAGTTTTGGCGAGGGGTCGCTGCCTGAGGCGCTGGGCCGTGAGTTGCTGCGCATGACCGGCGCCCGGGTGCCGGACGAAGCCTGGATTGAAGCTGCCGAACAGCTCGAAGGGCATCTGAAGATGAACCTGGAGGTGGTCGACGGTAATGGCAAGTTTCTCGGCGAAGGGCGTGATCTGGATACCCTGACCGCCCGCTTTGCCGAAGCCGGCCAGGCCGCCCTGGCGGTGCCGCAGACTGCCAAAAGCCAGCAGCCAGTTGAAGCCAAGGGCTTCGCCAAGGTCGATGAAAAGACCCAGCACAAGGTCGCCGGGCTGTCGATGACGGTGTATCCGGCACTGGTCGAAGAGGGCGGCAACGTCAAGGAAGGCCGCTTTTCGACCCAGGCCGAGGCCGACTACCAGCACCGCCGTGCTTTGCAGCGCTTGTTGTTGCAGCAACTGGGCGATACCGCCAAATTCTTGCGCGGCAAGCTGCCGGGGCAAACTGAACTGGCCCTGCTGCACCGTGACCTGGGCCGTGTCGAGGCGCTGATCGAAGACATTCTGCTGGCCAGCCTGGACAGCTGTGTGCTTGAAGGCGAAGCCAATCTGCCGCGTGACGGCGCCGGGCTGTTGTCGCTGGCCGAGCGCAAGCGCGGCGAGTGGGCCGAGCATGCCGAGCGGCTGGCGCGCCTGACTCTGGAAATCCTCAAGCTATGGCACGGTCTGCAGAAAAGCTTCAAGGGCAAGATCGACCTGGCCCGAGCCGTGGCACTCAACGATGTCAAGGCGCAACTGGGCCGGTTGGTCTACCCAGGCTTTGTCCGCGAGACGCCGGCGCAGTGGTTCAAGGAATTGCCGCGCTACCTCAAGGCCATCGAACTGCGTCTGGAGAAACTCCCGGGCCAGTTGCAGAAGGACCGGGTGTGGAGCATCGAACTGGGCGAGTTGTGGGCGCAGTACCAGGCCCGCGCCGACAAACATGCCCAGGAAGGCAAGCGTGACCCGGAACTGACCACCTGGCGCTGGTGGCTGGAAGAGTACCGCGTCTCGCTGTTCGCCCAGCAGCTCGGCACCCGCATTCCGGTCTCCGACAAACGCCTGAGCAAACAGTGGAGTCAGGTGCAAGGCTAAACGCTGGTAGGAGCGGCCGCGATAGCTCGCAGCCGGGGCGCTGTGGCACACTTCACGCCTTGCGTGCTATTGCCGTGGTGCCCTGCTGACGTCCATTGAGCGCCGTGGGTATTCGCGCTACGCCAGCAAGTTGGTACGCTGGTGCCATTAAGGCCAGCAAGACCCATAATCCAAGAGAGGAACGACCGTGCATAACGTCGTCATCAGCGGCACTGGCCTGTATACCCCGGCCCACAGCATCTCCAATGAAGAGCTGGTGCAATCCTTCAATACCTGGGTGACCCGATTCAACACGGACAACGCGGCAGCCATCGAGCGCGGTGAAGTCCAGGCACAAGCGCCTTCCGATGCGGCGTTCATCGAGAAAGCCTCGGGCATCAAAAGCCGTTTCGTGATGGACAAGCAGGGCATTCTCGACCCGCAACGCATGAAGCCGCTGCTGGCCGAGCGCAGCAACGACGAGCCGTCGATTCTCTGTGAAATGGGCGTGGCGGCAGCGCGCCAGGCGCTGGAGCGCGCGGGCAAAACCGTAGCGGATGTCGACGGGGTAATCGTCGCCTGTTCCAACCTGCAGCGGGCATACCCGGCGATTTCCATCGAGATTCAGGCGGCTCTGGGGATCGAGGGTTACGGTTTTGACATGAACGTAGCCTGTTCTTCAGCCACCTTCGGTATTCAAAACGCCTACAACAGCGTGCATCTGGGCCAGGCTCGGGCGTTGCTGGTGATCAACCCGGAAATCTGTACCGCGCACCTGAATTTCCGCGACCGCGACAGCCACTTCATCTTCGGCGATGCCGCCACTGCTGTGCTGGTGGAACGCGCCGACCTGGCTACCTCGGCGCACCAGTTCGAGATTGTCGGCACCCGTTTGCTGACTCAGTTCTCCAACAACATCCGCAACAACTTCGGCTTCCTCAACCGCACTGCCGAAGAGGGCAACGATGCGTGGGACAAGCTGTTCGTGCAGGAAGGCCGCAAAGTGTTCCGTGAGGTGTGCCCCATGGTCGCGCAGCTGATCGGCAGCCATCTGCAGGACAACGGCCTGAACGTCGCTGACGTGCAGCGCTTCTGGCTGCATCAGGCCAACCTGAGCATGAACCAGTTGATCGTCAAGAAGCTGCTGGGGCGTGATGCCAGCAGTGAAGAAGCGCCGGTGATTCTCGATCGCTACGCCAACACCAGTTCGGCTGGTTCAGTGATCGCCTTCCATAGCCATCAGGATGATTTGCCGCAAGGCGCACTGGGTGTGCTTAGCTCGTTCGGTGCAGGCTATTCGATTGGCAGTGTGATCCTGCGCAAACGCTGATCCACCGCACCAGGCACAAAAAAACCGGGCGTTCAGGGTATCGTCGGATGATGGGGAACGATACTCAAACGCCCGGTTTAGCACACTCGGGTTGGGCCTCTGGCTGTGCCAGAGGCCCGCTACAGCAGATTAGAACTTGACTTCGGCGTCCAGCTGCAGGACGTCAACGTCTTTGTCGCGGCCAGCACGGCTGGCGAAGTCAGCTTCGGCCATCAGGTAGGTCGCGCCCAGCGAGAAGTTCTTGTCGATTTCGTAACCGACCTTGAACTTGTGGCCGCGCGAACCGGTGGTGCCGTTGGCGAAGTCGGAGTCGGTGAAGGCACCGACTACAGCGTTACGCTGCACGTCGCGGTAGTTGTAGTCCAGGCTGAAGCCGAATGCCTTGGTCTTCACACCGGCCAGCCAGGCAGTATCGTGACCGTCGGTGGACTCGTCGTTGACCACGTACTGACCGTACAGGCCCAGTGGCACGGCCAGGCCGCTGATGTCGATCTGACCGAAACCTTCGTACAGACGGAACTCTTCTGTAGTGTTGCCGTTCACCCGCAGCGCGCAAGGGGTGGTGGTGGCAGTGCCACAGGCGCTATCAGTGTCGTTGTCGAAGCCGTAGACGCTACCGCCCAGAGTGACTTTCAGGTTGTCCAGCGGGGCGAATTTGACACCGGCCTGGCCAGCGTACAGGCGCAGGTCGTTCTTGAACTCGACGCCGTTGCCGTCCACGTTGTCTTTGAGGGTGTAGTGACCGGCGCTGGTGAACAGCTCGGTCTTGCCTGCCAGTGGCAGCTTGTAGGTCAGGGCCAGACCTTCGGGGTTGATGTCGCTATCCCAGATCACGTCGCCCATGCTCACCCATGGCTGGTTCATCTTGCCGCCGATGATCGACAGGCCGTTGATGGCGTCCGGGTGGTAGTCGATGTAAGCCAGGTCCAGCCAGATGGATTTCTTCGAGAAGTAGCCGTCCAGGTCCTGGTTGGTCGAGCGCGCATCGTTGCCGCCGCCGGTGGCGATACGGATACCGCTGTTAACCTGCGGGTTGATTTCGGTGTAGGCACCCAGGCGGGCACGGATACGCTGACGATCCTTGTCGCGGCCGCCGTTGTCGGCTTCGCCAGCGATGTCGATGTTTTCCTGACGCACACGTACGTCGCCTTTGATCTGCGTCTTGGCAGCCCATGCAACTTTCTTCTCGAAATCGCTCTGCGCAGCAGCAGACTTGGTGGCAGCAGCTTGTTGCTCCTTGGCCAGGTCAGCTTGCAGCTCAGCGTGCTGGGCAGTGCTGATCGAGCCGTTTGCCTTCAGCATGTCGAGCAGTTTGGCGTCGACTGCGGCACTGGCCGGAACGCTCATGGCCAATACCAGACCGCCACACAGGGCTGCCGCAGTACGAGTAGAAACAGGACGCATAAATATCTCCGAGGCTGGGTGCGCCGGCGGCTGCCATGGCGCAGGACATCCCTGACGGGATTTGGTTCAGGTCTTTCAACCGGTTCTAAAAACAGGCGCCAGTATTACTGCCAGGCATTACAGAAAAGTGGCAAAGTGGTGGCATGTGGATGACAATCTCGTTGCATTTGATGGGCTGTGATGCCCGGAATAGAGCGGTCGGTAATGTCTTTCTGGGAAACCGGGCGTGCAATCGGTGATACTGGCGACCTCCACTGGCCAGAGAGAACCCGCAGATGTCCGTACATGTCGTCGATAGCCTGAGCGCGGTTTCTGCGGCTGACTGGGATGCCTTGCTGCCAGATCAGCAGCCGTTTTTACGCCACGCCTTTCTCAGCGCTCTGGAAGACAGCGCCAGCCTGGGGGCCCATTCCGGTTGGCGTGCCGAGCATGTGTTGCATGAGCAGGCGGGGCAGTTGGTCGCAGCCATGCCGGCCTATCGCAAATGGCATTCCTATGGCGAGTACGTGTTCGATCACGGCTGGGCCGATGCCTGTCGCCGCGCGGGCATTGCCTATTACCCCAAGCTGCTGGCCGCCGTGCCGTTCAGCCCGGTCAGCGGTGCACGAATCCTTGCCAGTAGCGCTCAGGCCGGTATGACCTTGCTCGAAGGGCTGCCGGGTTATCTGCATGGCCAAGGGCTGTCCAGTGCCCACGTAAACTTCACCGACCCGGCTGCCGATACGTTGTTGGCCGAACAGGACGGCTGGCTACAGCG
The DNA here is from genome assembly GCF_000829415.1 of Pseudomonas sp. StFLB209. Classification (NCBI taxonomy): domain Bacteria; kingdom Pseudomonadati; phylum Pseudomonadota; class Gammaproteobacteria; order Pseudomonadales; family Pseudomonadaceae; genus Pseudomonas; species Pseudomonas sp. StFLB209. Next base: position 3,514,788 of record NZ_AP014637.1, read on the forward strand.
CTACGGCTGCCAGTACCACTGGCACAATCGCGGCTATCGGGATTTTCAGGATTTTCTCGATGCGCTGAGCTCTCGCAAGCGCAAACAGATGCGCAAAGAACGTGAGCAAGTGGCAGGGCAGGGCATTGAGTTCGAATGGCTGAGCGGGTCGCAGATGAGCGAGGCGCTATGGGATTTTGTCTATGCCTGCTACGCCAATACTTACGCCGTGCGCCGCCAGACGCCGTACCTGACCCGCGAGTTCTTCAGCCTGTTGGCCGAGCGCATGCCCGAAGCGATTCGAGTGGTCCTGGCCCGGCAAGGCAACCGCCCGGTGGCCATGGCCTTCAGCCTGGTCGGCGGCGACAGTTTCTATGGTCGCTATTGGGGCTGCCTGGCCGAGTTTGACCGGCTGCATTTCGAAACCTGCTTCTATCAGGGCATGGACTACGCCATCGCCCATGGCCTGCAACGCTTTGACGCAGGTGCCCAGGGCGAGCACAAACTGATTCGCGGCTTCGAACCCCAAATCACTCATTCCTGGCACTACCTGCTGCATCCAGGACTCAAAGACGCTGTGGCGGATTTTCTTGAGCAAGAGCGGGTCGGTGTACTGGCCTATGCCGAGGATGCCCGCAACGCGCTGCCGTATCGGCAGGCGTAATGAGCGAACCGCTGAGAGACAAGTCGATACAGGGAGATGCTGTGAAAAAAGTTTTGTGGATGTCGTTTGCTGCGGCATTACTTACTGGTTGCGTTGGGCATTATCCGCAACCTGACATTCATGCTCCTCATGCCGTGCTAGAGGCTGAAGAGGGTGATAGTCAATTGTTGTTCAGCAGGTTCGAGGCCTATTGGGCATTCTATGACGTGGGCTGCACCGACACTGAGGAAACAGGTGTCCTGGGGCAACGCAAGGAAGGTGCTGGCGCGCGCTTTCTGCTCAAACCTGACCGGCGCATTTTCATCAATGTATTGGGATCGGGCGGGCTGAGAAAAACGGACGGTTATTATTCGCAGTACTGCGCCAACGTGGGCAGTTTCATCCCCGCTGCCGGAATCACCTACCGGGTGAGCCAACAGCTCAGGGCCGGAGATTGCGCGATCAGCATTATCGATACTCGCACCGGCAAGCCTGCCGACAGCTTTCGTCGCGAAGTCGGGCAAGGCCAATGCCGGCTCAACACGCGCGATAATTGACCGGCTTGCCACACCAAAATCTTCAGGCACGAGCGCAGCTCGGGAGAGCGTGGGCCGGAAAAGACCGCCGCCCACCCGAGCTGCCGTTTGCCGCAGATGCGGATCAATCCACCCCCACAAACCCGCCCGTCTGGTGCTGCCACAACCGCGCATACAGCCCGCCCTTGGCCAGCAGCTCGGCATGGTTGCCGATCTCGACAATCCGCCCCTTATCCAGCACCACCAGGCGGTCCATCCGTGCGATGGTCGACAAGCGGTGGGCAATGGCGATCACGGTCTTGCCCTGCATCAGGGTTTCCAGGCTCTCCTGAATCGCCGCCTCAACCTCCGAGTCCAGCGCCGAGGTGGCTTCGTCCATAATCAGAATCGGCGCATCCTTGAGCAGCACCCGGGTAATCGCAATGCGTTGACGCTGGCCGCCAGACAGCTTGACGCCGCGTTCACCCACATGCGCGTCGAAGCCGGTACGCCCCTCGGCATCGGACAGCAACGGGATGAATTCATCAGCCTTGGCGCGGTGCACCGCTTCCCAGAGTTGCTCATCCGTGGCGCCGGGATTGCCGTACAGCAGGTTGTCGCGGATCGAACGGTGCAGCAGCGAGGTGTCCTGAGTGATCATGCCGATCTGCGCACGCAGGCTCTCCTGAGTCACCTCGCAAATGTCCTGGCCGTCGATCAGGATGCGCCCGCTTTGTACGTCATACAGACGCAGTAACAGATTGACCAGGGTCGATTTGCCCGCACCGGACGGGCCGATCAGGCCAATCTTCTCGCCGGGCCTGATGTCCAGATCCAGGCCATGGAGGATGCCCCGGCCGTTGCCATAGTGAAAATCGACCGCAGCGAACTTCACGCCGCCCTGGCCAATCTGCAGTTGCCGGGCATCCGGGCGATCGGTGACCGCCACCGGTTGCGAGATGCTTTCCAGACCATCCTGCACGGTGCCGATGTTCTCGAAAATGCCATTGACCACCCACATGATCCAGCCCGACATATTGACGATACGGATCACCAGGCCCGTGGCCAGAGCGATGGCCCCCATGCTGATCAGCGACTGGGTCCACAGCCACAATGCCAGACCGGTAGTACCGACGATCAACAGGCCGTTCATGCCAGTGATGGTCACGTTCATGGCCGTCAGTACGCGGCCGGCCAGTTGGACCTTCTCGGTGTTCTCGCGGATCGCTTCCTGGGCGTAGCGCTGTTCGTGATTGGTATGGGCGAACAGCTTGAGGGTGGTGATGTTGGTGTAGCCATCGACGATACGCCCCATCAGTCTGGAGCGGGCATCGGAAGCTTCCACTGAACGCTGTTTGACCCTCGGCACGAAGTACCGCAGCGCCAGGACATAGGCAGCGATCCACAGCACCAGCGGGATCACCAGCCGCCAGTCGGCTTCGGCAAACAGCACCAGCGCGCTGATCGAGTAGATCAGCACGTGCCACAGTGCGTCCATGGCCTGCACCGCCGAATCGCGCAGCGAGTTGCCGGTCTGCATGATGCGTTGGGCGATACGCCCGGCAAAGTCGTTCTGGAAGAAGTTGATGCTCTGCTTGAGCACATAGCGGTGGTTCTGCCAGCGGATCATGCTGGTCATGCCGGGGCTGATGGTCTGGTGCACCAACAGGTCATGGAGGGCGACAAAGATCGGTCGCAGCAGCAGGGTGACCACCACCATCCAGAGCAGTTCGTTACGGTGTACGCTGAAAAACTCGCCAGGCGCGGTGGTCTGTGCCAGGTCGATGATCCTGCTCAGGTAGCTGAACAGCGCCACTTCGATCAGCGAAACCACCAGGCCGACGACCAGCAGGGCGGCGAAGCTGGGCCAGACCTGGCGCAGGTAGTGCAGATAGAAGGGCAGAACCCGATTGGGCGGTGCGGCACCGGGATCGTCCCGGAAGATGTCGATTAATTGCTCGAAACGACGATAAAGCATGGGGTCTGATTCCCGCCGGCAGCGGGCTCTCCTTGAGGGTGGGAAGCGGTCCCGTCCGGCCTGCCCCGCAGGGCAGGCTGGCCCCCGATCACTCCACGCGCTTGGCGGACTTGATCAGGATCGGGTCGACAGGCACGTTCTGCATGCCTTTCTGGTTGGCGGTACGGGCATTGACGATCTGGTCGACCACGTCCATGCCTTTGACTACCTTGCCGAACACCGCGTAACCGAAGTCACGCACACCGTGGTCGAGCATGGCGTTGTCATTGGTGTTGATAAAGAACTGGCTGGTGGCCGAGTTCACGCTGCTGGTGCGGGCCATGGCAATGGTGCCGCGTACGTTGTGCAGGCCGTTGTCGGCTTCGTTCTTGATCGCCGCCTGGGTCGACTTCTGGCTCAGTTGCTGGGTGAAACCACCGCCCTGAATCATGAAGCCGGGAATCACCCGGTGGAAAACCGTGTTGCTGTAAAAATTGCTGTCGACGTAACTCAGAAAGTTCTTGGTGCTGATCGGCGCTTTGTCGTCGGCCAATTCCAGTTCGATCTGGCCGAAGCTGGTGTCGAGCACCACGTGCGTCCTCTTGGCTGGCTCGGCTGCCATCAGGTTGGCCGAGAACATCACGGTGCAGGCGGCGAGGGCGAGAGTCTTGAACATAATGCAGTGAGTCCTTCGGTGGTGGTTGCGACTGAGGTCGGCTAGCAAACCACAGCTAGCCAGGTAAACACCAGTGCGAGCCTTGCCTCAGACTTCCTGTGCGGCAATGAATTGCAGCAGGGTACGGTTGAATGCCTCGGGCTGATCCAGCGGTGTGGCATGCCGGGAGTTTTCGATGACCACCAGCCGGGCATTGCGGATCAGCTTCACGTAAGCCTGCTTGACTGCCACCGGGGTGTAATCACGGTCGCCGCTGATCACCAGGGTCGGGCAGTTGATGCGCGACAAGCGTTCCTGCACGCCCCAGCCAACAATCGCGTCAAAACTGGCCAGGTAGGCGCGCTTGTCGTTGCGTGCCCAACGCTCGGCAATCTTGCGCCGCAGATCGGCCTGGTCAGGGCGCGGGAACAGCAGTTTGCCCAGCGCCTGGCCGAGGGCCTGCATGCTCAGCAGGCGTGCCAGGCTCCAGCGCTTGAACCACTGCCACACCTCATTGGCGCTGCGCACTTTGACCTGCGGGCCGCTGTTGACGATGCACAGGCTTCTAAGCCATTGCGGATGATCCACTGCCAGTTGAAAGCCGATCATGCCGCCCATCGACAGGCCCACCACATGCACCGGTTCCAGGTGCAGGTGCTCGATCAGGGCTTCGACATCGGCGCTGAAGCCCTTGATGCTGTAACGCTCGCGGGGTTTGTCGGAGCGGCCGTGACCGCGAATGTCCAGGGTGATGACCCGGTGCTGGGCGGCCAGCGCCGGGATCTGGTATTCCCAGTCCAGGCCGCTGGAGCCCAGACCGTGAAGCAGCAGCACCGGGCTGCCCTGGCCGTACTCCTCGTAGTGCAGTGGACAACCGTCGTGTTCAAAAAAGGCCATGCGTGACTCCTGTCAGGCTTGGGGTGGGGCCGCGAATGGCGCATCCAGCGGCGCGGTATCAAAGGTACGGATCAACTCGATCAGAATTTGCGTTGCCGGACCCAGCGGTTTGTCTTTGGAAGAATAAAGATAGAACGCCGGGTTGCGATTGCCGCCTTTATCCAGCGGCAGCAGTTTGAGGACGCCTTCACGCAGTTCACGCTGGATCATGTGCCGGGGCAGCCAGGCAAAGCCCAGACCGCTGCTGACGAAGGTCGTTGCCGTTCCCAGGCTGCCGACGGTCCAGCGCTGTTCGGCGCCCAGCCAGCCGACGTCACGTGGCTGCTGGCGGCCCGAGTCGCGGATCACCACTTGTAACTGGCTTTCCAGGTCCTGAAAGGTCAGCTCGCGATTGGCCTGATGCAGCGGGTGTTCAGGGTGCGCCACGGCAACGAATTCGACCCGGCTCATTTCCGTGCCGAGATAACCGGGAATGCTCAGCGCGCTGATCGCCAGGTCTGCGACCCCTTCGAGCAGCACTTCTTCGACCCCGGACAACACCTCTTCACGCAGGCGCACCCGGCAGCCGCGGCTTTGCGGCATGAATGCGCTCAGCACGCGGACAATCCGTGCGGTGGGGTAGGCCGCATCGACCACCAGCCGTACTTCGGCTTCCCAGCCCTGCTCCATGTGGTAAGCGAGGTCTTCCAGCTGACTGGCCTGCTTGACCAGTTGCCGTGAGCGGCGCAGCAGCACACCGCCGGCCTCGGTGAGCACGGCCTTGCGCCCGTCGATACGCAGTAGCGGCACGCCCAGTTGCTCCTGCATGCGCGCCACGGTGTAGCTCACCGACGATTGCGAGCGGTGCATGGCTTCTGCTGCCTGGGCGAAGCCGCCGTGGTCGACCACAGCTTGCAGGGTGCGCCATTGATCAAGAGTGACGCGGGGGGCTTTCATCGGCTGTTGCTCCTGTTTATTGTCCGGTCATCACCGGGACACCTCTAAAAACTACCTGCGTGGCCATCGCGTTGTTGAAATCAGGCTCGTGCGCGAGTCCGATCAAAATGCTCATTTACAACATGTAAACTCCGCTTTCTCGCCTGATTTCGCCTAGCGCTGACTGCCTCGCCTACGTTTTTAGAGGCACCCCTGAGTAAGGAGACTGCCCGATGAACCGAATCTGTTGCGTTGTGCTGGCCATGCTGCCGACTGCCGCGCTGGCCTATCCCATCGAAGTGCAGAAAAGCACGCCCGGGGTGCAGGTCGATTACCGCAGCCACGACACCTACCACGACACCGGGTCGCTGACCCTGGACAACTATGGCCAGGTCGACGCGCGTTGCCGGGTGGAATTCATCAATGGCCCGGAAGCGCCGCGTGTCCGCCGTGTCGAGGTCAAGGCCGGGCAAAGTCTCAACGTGGTGTCGAAATTCAATCGCAGCATCATCAAGCTGCGGGTCAAGCTGGAATGCGAACCGGCAGCGTAAAGCAATCAAGCAAAATATTCGATTGGTCGTAGCAATTTTTTGCGCTTTTTAACGGATGAGTCGATGATTAAGCTGTGCTCCATCACATCAAATATGACTTCAAGGAGCACAAACCATGTCTCGCGTACTGATCATCGAAAGCAGCGCTCGCCAGGAAGGCTCGGTATCCCGCCAGTTGACCCGGCAGTTCATCGAGCAATGGAAGGCCGCCCACCCACAGGACGCTATCAGCGTCCGTGACCTGGCCGTCGAGCCAGCGCCACACCTGGACGCCACCTTGCTCGGTGGCTGGATGAAGCCCGATGATCAGCGTGATGCCAGCGAGCAGGCCGCCCTTGAGCGCTCCAACCTGCTGACTGATGAATTGGTCGCTGCCGATGTACTGGTGCTTGCCGCACCGATGTACAACTTCGCCATCCCCAGCACCCTGAAAGCCTGGTTCGACCATGTGTTGCGTGCCGGTGTGACCTTCAAATACGGCGAGACCGGCCCGCAGGGTCTGCTGACCGGCAAACGCGCTGTGGTCCTCACCGCCCGTGGTGGCCTGTACACCGGCGGCGCCATGGACCATCAGGAACCCTACCTGCGCCAGGTGCTGGGCTTCATCGGCATCCATGAAGTGACGTTCATCCACGCCGAAGGTTTGAACATGGGTGGTGAGTTCAGCGAAAAAGGCTTGAACCAGGCACTGGCCAAGCTGGCCGAAGTGGCCTGATACCACGCTGTCATACCGCCAACAAGGAGCCTCTGTAGGAGCAGCTTCAGCTGCGAAGCTTTCACAGGCTTTCGCGGCTGATGCGGATCACCGCCCGCCGCTGCTACATGGCTCACGTTGGTGCTCGTCTGGACAGTGCCTCGCCTGACCCGCTATGGTCGCCACCGGTCTACAAGGGGCAATCATGGGTTATCTATTTACCGTCGCGCTGATTCAGGCGCTCTCTTTCAGCCTGATCGGTGTGTATCTGGCCGGGCATGTCGACAGCTATGTCGCCGTGCTGATCCGCGTGCTGCTGGCCGGGCTGGTGTTCATCCCGCTGACCCGCTGGCGCCAGGTCGAACCGGGCTTCATGCGCGGCATGCTGCTGATCGGTGCCCTGCAGTTCGGCATTACCTACGTATGCCTGTACCTGAGTTTCAGGGTGTTGACGGTGCCGGAAGTGTTGCTGTTCACCATCCTGACCCCGTTGCATGTGACCCTGATCGAAGATGCCCTGAACCGGCGTTTCAACCCTTGGGCATTGTTGGCCGCACTGGTTGCGGTATTGGGGGCCGGGGTCATTCGCTACGACGGCCTGGACGGCGAATTTTTCGGCGGTTTTCTACTGCTGCAATTGGCCAACTTCACCTATGCCGCCGGGCAGGTGCTGTACAAGCATCTGGTCGCTCGTTACCCCAGTGATCTGCCCGATTACCGGCGCTTCGGCTATTTCTTTGTCGGCGCACTGCTGGTAGTGCTGCCGGCCTGCCTGGCGTTCGGCAATCTGCAAAAGCTGCCCGATGCGGGGCAGCAATGGTGGGTGCTGGTGTTCCTTGGCCTGTGTTCCACGGCGCTGGCCATGTACTGGTGGAACAAAGGCGCGTGCCTGGTGCCGGTTGCCAGCCTGGCAGCGATGGGCAATCTGCATGTGCCGCTGGGGCTGTTGATTAACCTGCTGATCTGGAATCAGGACCAGGACTACACCCGGTTACTGATCGGCGGCGGGGTGATCATTGCCTCGGTATGGCTCAGCCGTCTGGGCAGCCGTCGCGAGCCGTCAGCGCTCAGGTGACGGCTTTGCGCCGTCAAATAAATAGCGGGTTTGAGGGCGAGAAGACGTTTGGTCGGCGTGGAGTCAAAAATTTGTGGCGGGGTTGATGTGCGTCAACTGGCCACTATGGCGAGCAGGTAGAACGTCGGCCTGCGCCGCGCTGCCTGATGGGTAGGGAGGCTCTGAAATCCCTGTCTCAAGGAACGCCTCATGCCCTCTGAACTGCCAGCCGGCGGCCGTCATATCGAACTTGCTGCCGACGCCAATATTCTTTCCACCACCAATGGCAAAAGCCGTATCAGCTATGTGAATGGCGAATTCGTCGAGATCAGTGGCTTCACCGAAGCAGAACTGCTCGGGCAGCCGCACAACATCGTGCGGCACCCGGACATGCCCGCGCCGGTGTTCAAACACATGTGGCAAACCCTGGGCAGTGGCCGCTCATGGATGGGACTGGTCAAGAACCGCTGCAAGAACGGCGACTATTACTGGGTCAGTGCCTATGTGACGCCGATCCTGCGTAATGGCCAGATCGTCGAATACCAGTCGGTGCGCAGCAAGCCTGAAACCGCGCACTGGCAAGCTGCCGAGCGGCTGTATGAGCGGTTGCGCAATGGACCGGTGGTGCTGCGTGCAGGCGGTTTTCGCCGTCGCTCAATGGCCCGAGTGGGAGCCTTGATCGGCAGCGGGGCCGTGGCCGCAGGTTGGGCGTTGGCGTTGCCGCCCAGCAGCGTACTGGTGCTGGGCGGTCTGTGCAGTGCCTTGGCCATGCTCGGGGTGGGCAGTATTTTGAGGCCGGTGCAGCAACTGGCGCAGCACGCCCAGGCCCTGACCGATAATCCGGTCAGTCAGTTGCTCTACACCGGTCGCAGTGACGAGCTTGGCCAGATCGAATTTGCTTTGCGCATGCTACGCAACGAAACCGGCGCAGTGATCGGCCGTATCGCTGATGCCTCGCAAAAGGTCGGTGAGCAAACCCAGGGGCTGCTCGATGAAATCGATGCCGGCAATGCGTTGTCGGTGCAACAGCAGGCCGAGACCGATCAGGTGGCGGAGCTGGTCAATGCCGTGGCCAGCAGTACCCTGCAAGTGGCCGGTCATGAGCAGAGCGCCGCCACGCTGGCCAGCCAGGCCGGTGAGGCGACCCTGTGCGGGCAGCGCATCGTGGCGCGCACCTGTGAATCGATTGCCAGCCTGGAAGCGGACATCCAGCAGGCGGTCGAAGTGGTCAATCACTTGCAAAGCCATAGCAGCGAGATTGCCACGGTCCTGGATGTGATTGGTGGCATTGCCGAACAGACCAATCTATTGGCCCTCAATGCCGCCATCGAAGCGGCGCGGGCCGGTGATCAGGGCCGCGGTTTTGCGGTGGTCGCCGACGAAGTCCGCGGTCTGGCCGCGCGTACCCAGCAATCGACCATGGATATTCATCATATGATCGAGGGGTTGCGCAGCAAGGTACTGAGCGCCGTCAGCGTGATGGGCAGCAGCCGCGAACAGGCGGCGGCCAGTGTCGGCCAGGCCAGCCAGGCGACTGATGCGTTGCGCGATATCGGTTTGCGGGTCGAAGCCATCGCCCGCATGAATGCCCAGGTGGCAGCGACCATGCACGAGCAGAGCCGCCGCACCGAGGCAATCAATCACAACATTGGCAGCATTCGCCGGGCGGCGGAGCGCAATGTCGAGGCCAGCGGCAACAACCGTGGCCGTGCCAGCCAGGTCCTGCAACTGAGCACCCGCCTGCACGGGCTGGTGCAGCAGTTTCGCAGCAGCGCCAGCCAGCGCCGCTGATCGCTGGCAAGCAACCGCGCCGGTTACTCAGCGATAACGCTCAAGCCAGTGGGCATACGGCGCCGGCAGGGTCCAGGAGGCGTTGTCCACGCCCAGTTCCTTGGCGGCGAAGTAGCTCCAGTGCGGGTCGGCCAGGTGCGCACGGCCCACCGAGACCAGATCCAGATGACCGGCCTTCACGGCTTCGTTGGCCAGTTGCGGGGTGCCAAAGCCCCAAGCCGAGGTCACCGCAATACCGGCTTCGCGGCGGACCCGCTCGGCAATCGGCCCCATGAATGCCGGACCCCACGGAATGTTGGTTTCTGCAATGGTGAAGCCGACACTGACACTCAGCAGATCCAGGCCGCCGGCCTTGAACCGGCGCGCCAGCTCGATGGACTCGGTGAGGGTCTGTTCGTCACGGCCGTCGTATTCCAGCACGCCGAAACGCGCGGTCAGCGGCAGGTTCTCTGGCCACACTTCACGCACGGCCGCCAAGGTCTCGAGCAGGAAGCGGCTGCGGTTATCGAAGCTGCCGCCGTAAGCATCCGTGCGCTGGTTGCTGTGTTCGGAGAAAAAGCTCTGGCCCAGATAGCCGTGGGCGAAGTGCAGTTCGATCCATTCAAAGCCTGCGTCACGGGCACGACGGGCGGCATCGACGAAGTCCTGCTTGACTCGCTGGATGTCCGAGAGGGTCATCTCGCGTGGCACTTTCGGCAGGTGGTGGCCGAAAGCGATGGCCGACGGGGCAATGGTCTGCCAGCCGCGTGGATCGTTTGCTGCGATATGGTCATCACCTTCCCACGGGCGATTGGCGCTGGCCTTGCGACCGGCGTGGGCAATCTGGATGCCGGGCACGGAGCCAGCCGCCTTGATCGCTTTGACCGCCGGAATGAATGCCTGCGCCTGCTCGTCGGTCCAGATACCGGCACAACCTGGGGTAATACGGCCTTCGGGCGCCACCGCAGTGGCTTCGACCACCACCAGGCCGGCACCACCACGCGCCATACCGGCCAGATGCACATGGTGCCAGTCGTTAACCACGCCTTCTTCGGCGGTGTATTGGCACATCGGGGGAATGGCGATGCGATTGCGCAGGGTCACGTCTTTAAGGCTGAAGGGTTCGAACAGGGCGGTCATGGAAAACTCCGTTACAGTCGGTACAATTGTTAATACGATAGTTCGATAGTATTCGAAATATGGCGAATGTTGAAGCCCCCCGTTATGATGCCGCCCTATGAGAAGCTTCAAACACCCCATCCTTCAGGACTTCACCCTCGAACGTGTGCTCTACGCGTTGAGCGACCCGGTGCGCATGCAAATTGTCCGCTGCCTGGCGGGCGTTGAAGAGGCCAGTTGCGGTGAACTGGACGGCGGCCGCCCTAAATCCAGCATGTCCCATCACTTTCGCGTGCTGCGCGATGCCGGCCTGGTGCACACCCGCAATGTCGGTACTACGCACATGAACTCATTGCGCAAAGACGAAATGAGCGAGCGCTTTCCCGGCTTGCTGGATGCGATTCTGGCCCAGGTCTAGCCCAGACCTCAGCAGCCCCAGCCCGTAGGAGGGGCTTCAGCCCCGAAGCGAGCTGATTTATTCCCTGTCTTTTTCGACAAAAATCCTTTTTAAAACAAAAGGTTAATTGCGCATATACCGCTCGGTATATGGACTCCTGCTGCTGCCGGTCATAGCTTGAGCCTTGGAAATCTCAAGTTACATCTGCAACCAGGAGAAAAACGAAATGGGTCGATTGCAAGGCAAGGTCGCGCTGATTACTGGCGGCGCAGGCGGTTGCGGGCTGGCCGCGTCAGAGCTGTTTGCCAAAGAGGGCGCCAAGGTGGCGATTCTCGATCTGCCGGGCAGCGATGGTGAAGCCGTTGCCGCGCGGATCAACGAGGCGGGCGGTACTGCGTATTTCTTTGCCGCCGACGTTGCCAATGCCGCGCAGGTCGAGCGCGCCGTGCGCCAGGCCGAGGCGCATTTCGGTCCGGTCACCGTGTTGATGAACCACGCCGGCACCATTGCTGCCGGTCCGTTTCTGGAAACCACCGAAGCCGATTGGGACCGGCTGATGGGCATCAACGTCAAAGGCATGTTCCTGGTCACCAAGGCGGTACTGCCCGGCATGCTTGCGGCGGGTGGCGGCAGCATCGTCTGCACCTCGTCCATCTCGGCGGTGGTCGGCACGCCGATGGAAGTCGCCTACTGCACCACCAAGGGCGCCTGCCACATGTTTGCCCGCGCGATTGCCGTGGAGTATCGCGACCGCAATATCCGCAGCAATGCGGTATGCCCAGGCTTTATCGGCACGGCCCATGGCCTGCGCGAAATCGAGCTGCTGCAGGGCCATGGTGTGGATGTCTCCGAGCAAGCCATCGCCAGCATGCAGGGCCGCCTGTGCGCCCCGGCCGAAGTGGCTGCCGCTGCGCTGTTTCTGGCCAGCGACGAGTCGAGCTTCGTCAATGGCACTCACCTGTTCGTCGACAACGGCTACACCGCGATCTGAACCGCGCACCAGAATAAAAAGAGCTGCAACGCTGCACTGAAAATTCCTGCCAAAACAAACTCTTACAATAGAAGAGGCAGCAATGGAAAACATCGGCACTTATGTCATTTACCTGATCATGGTCTGCGCCGTGATCGGCGCCATCGCATCGATCTACAACCCCGAGTCGGAGCTGGGCAAGGAGTTTACCGCCGGCATTAACAGCATCGGCCCGATCTTCTTGCCGGTGGCCGGGATCATGGCCGCCATCCCTTATATTTCACAGTTCATCAGCGTGTTCATCGCGCCAGTGTTCCAGGCCATGGGCGCCGATGCTGGGATTGCCGGGCCGATTTTCATTGCCGCAGACCTGGGCGGTTATCAACTGGCCCAGGCGTTGTCGAGCAGCCCCGAAGGCTGGATAGTCGGGCTGATTACCGGCTTTCAATGCGGCTCGACGGTGATTTTCGTGATCCCGGTGGGCCTGGCGATGCTCGACAAGCGCGACCACAAATACATGGCGCTGGGCATTATGGCTGGGCTGCTGAGCATCCCGGTCAGCATCATCATGATTGCCCTGCTGATGCAGGGCATGGGCCTGAACGTGCGCCCGGACATTGCCACCACCGGTATACCGACTCAGGCGTTGCACTTCACGCTGACGGGGCTGATCCAGAACCTGATGCCGCTGATCCTGTTCTGTTGCGCCCTGGCCGCTGCCTTGCGTTACCTGCCGAACCTGATGGTGGCGATCTTCCTCAAGCTCGGCCAACTGATGTATGCGTTGGTGACCCTGGTGCTGGTGGCCTCGATTGTCGAGTACTTCACCGGCTTCTTCAGCTCGACCTTCGGTCGCTGGGGTTTTGCGCCGATCATCGCCGATAAAGAGGACCAGATGCGTGCACTGGAAATCGCCGGTTACGTGAGCATCATGCTCTGTGGCGCTTTCCCCATGGTATGGCTGATCAAGCGCTACCTGTCAGGTCCGATTGAGAAGGTCGCCGGTCGGGTAGGGCTGTCGCCGGTGGGCGCTGCGGGGATTCTTGCCGCGTCGGCCAATATCCTGGCCATGTTCCGTCTGCTGGCCGACATGCCGCCCAAAGACAAGGTACTGGTGGTGGCTTTTGCCGTGTGCGCGGCGTTCACCTTTGGTGACCACTTGGCCTATTCAGCCAACTTCCAGCCCTCGATTATCCTGCCGCTGATTATCGGCAAGCTGGTGGGCGGCGTGATCGGCATGGGCCTTGCTTGGTGGTTGGCGGTGCCCAAGGCGATCGAGCTGGGTCAACAGGATGAGTCCGAGCGCCGCTTCAGTGCAGCCCCCGGTCTGTCCTGACCCACGCCAATAAAGTGCTATAAGGGCCGGCGCACCTGCGTCGGCCCCTTATATTCACCGCTGAGCGGTTACGTACCATTTTGGGGTATCTTGCCCGCAGAGGGTGCGCAGCAAGGATTTTCCGGACATGAGCATGGCAAGCATAAACGCCGATGATGCACAGCGGCTGGCCCCCCTGATCAACGCGGTAGGCACCGATCGGCTCGGTCCGGCAATCGATTCACTATTACGCCAATGGCTCGATTTCGACATGAGCTGCGTGTACCTGTTTCGCTTCAACCACAACGCTGTATTGGTGCACGACGGCTACAACCAGTGCGTACCGCAACGCACTCTCAACGCCTATATCCGTGGCGGCTATTTGCTTGACCCGTTCTACGTGGCTTGCATAAACGACCACCCGGCCGGGCTATGGCGCATGAGTGAGCTGGCGCCGGATTGCTTTTTTTCTTCAGGGTTTTCCATCTCTCAGGACATCCATCCCTGTGTATCGTCCGGGCACGGCACGCTGATCGAAGAAATCGGCTTCATCATCCCTCTGCAGCCGCGTGTTGCCATCGTCTATTCGCTGATGCGCAACCTCAGCGGTGGCCCGTTTCAGCTTTGGGAAATGCGTGCCCTAGAGGCGCTGGCACCGTTGATCAACTCATTGTTCGAGCTGCACTGCCGGATCCGCTACAGCGACAGCTGCAAAGCCAGCGACCCTAGCGACGCCAAGTCAGAAGATGCTTTTATGGAGATTCTTCAAGGGCAACTGACTGAAACCCAGCGCTACATTGCCAAGCTGATCCTGCAGGGCCATAGCAGTTCGTCCATCGCGGCGGTGCTGGGGATTTCGGAAGGAACGGTAAAGGTGCACAAGCACAACATCTACCAGCGCCTAGAAATATCCAACAACGCTGACCTGTTTCGGTTGTTCATCGATTACCTGACCCGAGTGGCGTAGGAGCGGCCGGACGGCGATCCGCTTTAGCCGGGAAAATATCTCTGTGGGAGCGACCTTGGTAGCGCAGAGGCCGGCTGCTCCCACAGAGATTTGTGATACTTAACCGAACAGTACTGCCGCTAAAGCGGCTACGGTATAGGCGTCAGCTACCGCCACCTGCGCCACCGCCGCCGCCAGCACCTCCAGAGCCGCCGCCGCTGGAGCCACCGGCACCACTGGCGCCACCTGGGCCGGCACTGCCTGCGCCACTCGCTTCACCGGTGCTGCCGCTGGTGCCACTGCCGGTCGAACCGCTGCCGCTTTGGGTACCGCTTGATTGACCGCCGTTGCCGCTGCTGCCGCTCATCCCGCCGTTGCCACCAGAGTTGGTGCCGGGGGTGGTGGCGCCACTGGGGTTGCCGCTGTCTTGCGACATGCCGGGGTTAGCCGTGGTGCCGGATGGGCTGGTGGTCGTGCCGTCGGTGTTGGTGGCGGCAAAGCTCAGGGGAGTGATAACGCCCAGGCACAGAGCCAGGGCCAGTTGGTGAGGCCGAATCAATTTCATGGTGGTACTCCTTTTTGTTGATCACCAACGATTCGGCTGCGTAAGCGGGGCGAGGGTGCCATGTGGGGCGACGGGTGGTCGTGTGCCGAGCGGCTCAAGTGGCTCCGGCGACAGGCTCAACAAGTGCTCACCGAGGGCCGATCACGATTTTCGTGTTGCTCTCGCACAAACAACCCGACCGCCAGCGCGCCACACACTCCCAGTACACCGGTCACGACAAACGCCGCGCTGTAGGTTCCGGTAGCCTGAATGATCAAGCCGGTGAGTGTCGGTGCGAACAGGCCGGCGCAGTTGCCCATACCGTGCATCAGCCCGCCGGCAGTGCCCACGTAGTAGCCTGGAACAGTGTCCTGGATCAGCGCCCAGTAGGCTGATGCGGTGAGCATCAGAAAACCGATGGCCACTGACATGAACACGACGACCAGCTCGATGGACTCGGCACGCCCGCTCATGGCGATGCACAGCGCCGCCACGGTGAGGCAGGTCACCAGCACTATTTTGCGCGAGAACAACTGCCGACCGGTTTTCTGGTAAATGCGGTCGATCAGAAAGCCCCCGGCGGCCATGCCGCAGGCACCGACCAGCCATGGGAACGCGCTGATCCAGCTCATTTGCTGCAGGCTGACGCCCTTGGTGTCGATGAGGTAGCTGGGGAACCAAGTCATGAAAAAGTACAGCGTGTAGTTGTAGCAAAACAGTGAGAAACCGGTGCACAGTACCGAGGGCCGCAGCAGCACCGACAGCAGGCTGGGCTTGTTGGCAGGCTGGTCGTCGACATTGGCCGTGACCTCGCGGCCGGCCTGGATGTCGGCGAGTTCTTCGGCGCTGACCTTTGGATGGTCGGCCGGGTTATCGGTGGCGATGAACTTCCAGGCCACGGCCCAAAGCACGCCGATGGCACCGACAATCACGAACGACCATTGCCAGCCAAGCGAAATGGCCAGAAATCCGATGACTGGACCGGCCAACGCACCGCCCAATGGCCCTCCCGCCTGGTTGATGCCCACGGCGCGGGCGCGTTCACGGATCGGAAACCAGTTGTTGACGACCTTGTTGGCTGTGGTTGGTACCGGACCTTCACCCACTCCAAACAGCGCTCGCACGATTAGCAGCGTCCAGAAGCTGTACGCCATGGCGGTCATGGCACAGAGTCCGGACCAGATGCACATGGCGTAGAGAAACACCCGTTTGGGCCCGTACTTGTCGGCCAGGTAACCGCCGATGAAGTTGAACGCGGCGTAGCCGACGAAGAAACCGCTGAATACCAAGCCTTTTTCTGCCGGGGTCAGCTCGAAGCTCTTGGTTATGAAGGGCATGGCCACCGAAAGTGCGGCACGGTCCATGTAGTTGATAACCATGGCAATGAACAGCATGGTTACGATGAACCAACGGTACCGGCTTTTATTTTTTTCCATTGAAGTTCGCCTGTGCAGGCACACGCAAGCTCGCGGGAGCCTGCGTGCGTTTTGGATGAAGCGGGACGAGTTATTGGTTCTGCGCTGCGACGGCTTCGTCGACCATATCGAACAGGGTGTAGCGAGGCACCCAGCCGAGTAGGGCACGAGCTTTGGCGGCCGTACTGTGCGGTTGGCCCAGATCGGCAGGCAGGCTGGCTTCGACATAACGACGGCCAGTGGCGTTGGCTAGGTAAGGAATGAAAGTGTCCAGGCCTACCAGGCTCGGTGGCGCCAGGTTGAAGGTTTCGCCGATGGCTGCTGGCTTATCCAGCATCAGCAGTAGCGCATCGACGATATCGCGTACGTCGGTGAGTTCCTGGGTGTGGGCATTACCATCGGCATCGCGGGCCAGCAGCAGCGGGTTGTCGTCGTCGGCCAAGGGTTCGAGGATATCTAGCAGGCGTTGCACATCGCTGGCGGCAGAGTTGGCATTGTGGCTGCTGGCGGCGCGCAGCGAATCAATCCGACCCTGTAACGAGAACGCCGGACGCGAGTATTCGCCGTTCGGGTCGATGACCTCGGCCGCCGCTTCGATGTGCGAAAACACTGCGGTGCTGACCTTGAGGTTCGCGGTGGTACGGGCAAAGAAGTCCAGCATGTCCTGGCCCAGCAGCTTGGTCATGCCGTAGAAACTGTACGGCTCACGCGGGTGATTTTCATCGACCGGGCGGTAACGGGCAAAGCGCGTGGGGTACACCTGGTCGCTGGAGGCAAAGATCAGCCGCACCGGACGCACCGCCGCTTGCTGTGCGGCGGCGTCGAACACGTTGTAGCTTCCAGTGACATTGGCCTGCCAAAGACGGTCGCGATCTTCAGTACGAAACGAGATCAGTGCCGCAAGATGGAACACCGCCTCAGCGCCTTCCATGGCCTGACGCACGGCATCACGATCGGCGAGGTTGCCGGTAATGCACTCGATACCCGCTACCTGAGCCTTGGCAAGATTGGGGTCGCCCGGCAGTACAACGGTGCTGATCGTGTGGCCGCGAGCGGTCAAAGCCCTGGCAACCTGGCTGCCCACGCGACCGGTGGCACCGGTGATGAATACTTTCATTTTTTGCATTTCCTTGATTGTTTTTGGATAGAAATGGACTGCAATCAGGGTGTGAAAAAATGACGGGGACGGCAATCGGCTAATTCCGGATTGGAAGTGACAATCCCGTCAGGCGGGAATCGGGTGCAGCTCATACAGCCTGTAGAAACTGTCGCCGACAGAGCAGCCTCTCATCAGGAAAAACGCAAACCATTGATTTTAGTGGATATCTTTTAGGGGGCGGGGCGGCGTACCGGTCTGCTCGCGACAGGGCCAGTAAAGTCGGCTGCACACCGTCAACGTCGAGCAACAGCACCCGGTCGTCGGCTCGCAGCAGTCGCGGTAGGGAATCGGTCGGTCACTCGGTTCAGTATAAGGGCAGGTCAGTGGCCTCCGCTTGTAAGGCTTAAAGCAGTGATAGCACTGCATTGCCCTCCGGCACGTATTAATTTTTCCTGTCGTTTACCTGGGGCGCAGATTTTTTCAACGCCCGACGAAAGTC
The DNA here is from genome assembly GCF_000829415.1 of Pseudomonas sp. StFLB209. Lineage (NCBI taxonomy): Bacteria > Pseudomonadati > Pseudomonadota > Gammaproteobacteria > Pseudomonadales > Pseudomonadaceae > Pseudomonas > Pseudomonas sp. StFLB209. The sequence goes on from NZ_AP014637.1 coordinate 3,532,722, forward strand.
TTCAGTTTGTGCGAGTGTGCCGATTTTTTTAACACTTCAGATGGCGGCACACAATGACACGTTGATAACCTCTCACGCTGCCCATTTCGGGCATCGTTGCGCAGCCAGCCTACGCATTCTCTGCCATATGCGACGCCTCCTTCACCGGCGGCAACGCCAACCCTCCCTGCGCGGGCTCGCGCCCGGCCAGCCCCAGACGCATGTCCGCGCCGCTCGGCTGTTGATACAGCGTCAGGCCAAACTCGGGCAACACCGACAACAGATAGTCAAAGATATCGCCCTGAATCCGCTCGTACTCCGCCCACACCGTGGTGGTGGTGAAGCAGTAGATCTCCAGTGGCACGCCATGCTCGTCGGCGGCCATCTGGCGGACCATGCAGGTCATGTTCTGGTGCACTTCGGTGTGGTTTTTCAGGTAGGCCAGGGCGTAGGCGCGGAAGGTGCCGATGTTGGTCATGCGGCGGCGGTTGGCGGCCATCGCGGCGACGTTGCCTTGCGCGTGGTTCCACTCCTTGAGCTCGGCCTGTTTGCGGGTCATGTACTCGGTGAGCAGCTTGACGCCGGACAGGCGCTGTTCTTCTTCGTCGGTCAGAAAGCGGATGCCGCTGACGTCGATGAACAGACTGCGCTTGATGCGTCGCCCGCCCGATTGCTGCATGCCCCGGTAGTTGCGAAAGCTCTCGCTCATCAGCCGCCAGGTAGGGATCGAGACGATGGTCTTGTCGAAATTCTGCACCTTGACCGTGTGCAGGGTGATGTCGACCACGTCGCCATCGGCGCCGACCTGGGGCATTTCAATCCAGTCGCCGACGCGCAGCATGTCATTGCTGGTCAGTTGCACGCTGGCGACGAACGACAGCAGGGTGTCTTTGTAGACCAGCAGGATGACCGCCGACATTGCACCCAGACCCGACAACAGCAGCAGCGGCGAGCGGTCGATCAAGGTGGCGATGATGATGATCGTGGCGAAGATGTAGAGAATCATCTTGGCCAGTTGCACATAGCCTTTGATCGAGCGGGTGCGCGCGTGCACGGTGCGCGCGTAGATATCCAGCAAGGCGTTGAGCAGCGCGCCGATGGCGAAGGTCATGAACAGGATGGTGAACGCCATGGCAATGTTGCCCAGCACGTTCTTGCCGGCAGTGCTCAGCTCCGGCACCAGATTCAGGCCGAACTGGATGACCAGCGACGGGGTCATCTGCGCCAGCCGGTGAAAGACCTTGTTGTGACGTAGATCGTTGAGCCACTGCAGCGAGTGCTGGCGGCCCAGGGCCTTGACCGTATGCAGCACCACAAAGCGTGCCAGGCGACCCAGTATCAGCGCTGCGACCACCAGCAGCAGCAGGCCGAGGCCGGCTTGTACCCATGGGTGCTTTTCCAGCAGGCTCCATAGCTCTTGAGCACGGAGCATGAGTGATTTGGTATCCATTGCGACGACAGGGCACTCTTGGTGAATGAACCGGCGATTAGAACATCCACGGATGACAGATGGCAGGCGTGATCGGAAAAAAGGCAGGATCTGACAGGTCGGGTTCAAGCCGTTGATGCGTGCCGAGCTTACTAAATACCAAAAGTATCCTACCTTTGGTATTTAGTGCGTTGCGGCCAGCGACGCGTAATCAACGGGTTTCAGGAGCCATTCCATGCATGCATTGATTGTCGTCGCCCATGCCGATCAGCAGTCGTTCACCCACGCGGTGACGGCTGAAGTCGCAAAAGGCATCACCGATTCGGGCCACACCCTTGAGGTCGCCGACCTGAGTGAGCAGGGCTTTGACCCACGCTTCGGCGCGCCAGACCTGGCGAAGTTCCGCAATCAGGCCCAGGTGCCTGACGATGTCCGGTTTGAACAGCAGCGTATCGAACGCGCTGGCGCGCTGGTGCTGGTCTATCCGATCTATTGGTGGTCGTTCCCTGCGTTGCTCAAGGGCTGGATCGACCGGGTGTTCACCAATGGCTGGGCGTATGAGGAGCGGGCCGATGGTGGCCTGGACAAAAAACTCGGTGATCTGAATGTGCATCTGCTGGCGATTGGCGGGGCGAACCTGCGCACGTTTGCCCGTCACGGTTACTTTGGCGCGATGCGTACCCAGATCGACCATGGCATTTTCGATTATGTCGGCGCGTCGGTGCGTACCTCGGAGTTGCTGCTGCCCGCCGAAGGGAGTTTTCCCGAGGCGCACTTGCAGATAGCACAAGGCATCGGCCGTCGGGTATTTGCCTGAGCCGGGCAGGTGCGGCAGTATGCGGGCGCATTCGATAAGCAAAGGCCAGACATGTCGACTCAGCCAGAGCCAAGCCAGCACAGCACGCCCCGCCCGCGCACGCGCATGACCCGGCAAGACCGCTTCGTGCAGTTGCTGCAGGTGGCCTGGCAACTGGTCAGCGAGGAGGGCACCGATGCCCTGACTCTGGGGCGCCTGGCGGAAGCGGCGGGCATCACCAAGCCCACGGTGTACGAACACTTCGGCACCCGTAACGGCTTGCTGGCGGCGCTGTACCAGGATTTTGAAAGCCGTCAGAACCACATCATCGATGAGGCCATCGCGGCCGGTGAGCCAACCCTGCAGGGCAAGGCACAGGTCATTGCGGCCAGTTATATCGCCTGCGTACTCACCGAAGGCCGCGAGATTCCCGAAGTGCTGGCCGCGCTCAGCGGCTCGCCGGAGCTCGCCACCCTGAGAAAGGCCTGCCAGAAAAGCTACATCGAAAAGTGCCGACGGGTGCTGGCGCCTTTCACCGGAGCGGCAGGGTTGTCGCAGGCGGCCTTGTGGGCGATGTTGGGGGCGGCTGATTCGCTTGCGGCTGTGGCGGTGGAAGGCGAGATCAGCGAGCAGCAGGCGGTGGATGAGTTGTATCAGGTGATTGTCGAGATGCTGCGCAGGCAGGCGCAGGCCTGACGCTGTTGCAGGCGGTTATGTCTCGGTGCAGCCCATCCATTGGCCACTTCCGGCCGGATAGTTCGCATCACTTCCGCTTGCCAGCAGGTTACGAATAAACCGCTCAGGCTCGCGGACCCGCCCCAGCAGGTTGGCCTGCGCCTTGGCGATCACTTCCATATCCGCCATGGGCCGTTTCTCGCTGCCATAGGGCGTCGCCTGGGCGGCCTGTATCGTCTCGCCATTGCTGTGAACCAGAGTCACCTGCGCACCCGGTTGACGATCTGCACTGAGCCAGCGGGCATCGAGTTCCGGGTCGACGTCGGCGTGGACTTTCGCCGCCAGGGCCCGCAGTTCTGACGAATGCAGGTTCGCTTCGCTGTACCAGTCGGTTGCCGGCAACTGCATCAGGGTGGCCGCCAATGTGTAGGGCAGGCTGAACTGCGCGTCGGTGGCGCTGGCCGGCGCGTAGACCATGAAGTCGTCGCACAGGCGTGCAAAGGTGCGCACATTAATCTGCGCAATGTCTTCTGGCGCCCAGCCGCTGGTGCGAATCAATTGCTGTGCACACTCCAGTGCGGTGGCCAACCAGCGGCAGGCCGGGTAGCGCTTGAAGCTGCCGAAGCGCAGATACCAGTCGCACCCCAGGCCTTCGATCAGGTCCCGTTCGGCAAAGCGGTCGGAGCCGATCATGCGCCAGTAGCCTTGCGGCCCGTCCAGTACATCCTGGCTGCCGGCCAGCCCGGCGCGAGCCATCAGCGCGGCCTGCACCCCGGCCTGGGCGGCCGGGGCCACGCCATCCTTGAGGGTGACGATAGGCCGCTGTTGCCAGTTGTATTTGTGCAGGCTCGGCACGCAGGCCAGGGTGGCGGCGAAGCCCAGGGTATGGTGCATCTGCTGTTCATCGAAGCCGCAGGCGCGGGCGTAGACCACCGCGGCGCCAATGGCCTGGTGCTGGGCCACGCCGTAGGCCTTGGCGAAGCTTTCGGCGCTCGGTTGCAGGGCGTTGATCAGGCGATTGTTGATCTCGAAACCCGCTGCCAGGGCGGCCAGCAGGTCGGCTTCGCTGATCGCCCCCGGATGGCTGTCCAGCGCGGCCATGGCGGCGGCTACCAGGCTGGAGCCCGGATGCCCCATGCCTTTGCCGTCGATTTCCACGCCGTCGTCATGGTCAAGGGCGTTGATGATAAAGGCGTTGGCAAAGGCTGCCGCCGCCGGGCTGTAGTCACTGCTGCCGGCAAATACCTGACACTGGCCCAGGCCGCCGCTGGCCCGCGCCAGCGCCCGGGCCTGGTCACCCAGCCCGGTGCCGCTGGCCGCCCAGCCGCAGCCCAGGGCATCGAGCACGTGGAGTTTGAGCTTGGTAACCAGGGTGGGCGGCACGTCGCTCAGTTGCAATTGGCAGGCGAAGCGCGCCAGGGTTGTCGTCAGGGTCATGAGAGGTCAACGCTTGAAGTATCGGGCCTGCACACGTCGTTCGATACGGCTGGCCAGCAGCGACAACGGCAGGATGGTAATAATGAAAAACAGCGCAACGAAGGTCAGGGTTTCCAGCGGTCGGAAGGTTGCGGTGCTTAACCGTTGTCCTTCGTACAGCAACTCGCCCACGGCGATGTAGCTGCCCAGTACCGAGTTTTTCACGGCCATCACGCACTGCCCGACGAAGGCCGGCAGGATGCGCAAAAAGGCAATCGGCGCACTGACGCGCCAGAGCACCTGCAACGGTGTCATGCCGTTGGCCAGGCCCGCTTCGATGTGCCCAGGGTCTACTGCTTGCAGCCCGGAGCGGAAGATCTCGGCGAAGAACACGCTGGTGTACAAGCCCAGCGCCAGGGCGCAGGTCCAGTAGCCCGACAGCTTCAGGCCCACCAGAATTGGCAGGCAGTAATAAGCCCACACCACCAGCACCAGCGGTGGCACCGCGCGGACGGTTTCGATCACCGCCTGGGCCGGCAGGCGCAGCACCCGGGCCTGGGCGCCGCGCAGCAGCGCCAGCAGCACGCCGAGGCCAATGCCCAGGGTCAGTGACACGGCAAGGATGCGCAGCGTGGTGAGAATGCCGCCCAGCAGCAGTTCCCGATAGGTGAACAGGACGCTGAAGTCCCACTGATAGTCGATCATTTTTCGGGGCGCTCCTGCACCACGGGTTGCGCACCGAGAAAGCGTCGCACCGGCGCCGAGGCAGGCCGGGCCAGCAGCGCCTGCGGTGAGCCTTCATCAATGATACGGCCCTGGTCGAGCAGCAGGATGCGATGGCAAACCTGCAGGGCAAAGTTCATTTCGTGGGTCACCACGATCATGGTGGTGCCGCTTTGGGCCAGGTCGGTCATCACGGCCAGCACTTCGCCAACCAGTTCCGGGTCCAGCGCCGAGGTGGGCTCGTCGAACAGGATCAGCCGCGGTTTCATGACCAGCGCCCTGGCAATCGACACCCGTTGCTGCTGACCGCCGGAGAGGGTCACCGGGTAGGCGTCTGCCTTGTGCTCCAGGCCCATCCGCCGCAGGGCTGCCAGCCCCTCTTCGATGGCTTGCTCGCGGGGCACGCCACGCACGATACGCGGCGCTTCGGTGACGTTTTCCAGCACCGTGCGGTGCGGCCACAGGTTGAAATGCTGAAAAACCATGGCCATGGCAGCACGTTGGCGGGCCAGCACGCGAGTCGGGACCGGACGCCGCTGTGGCCCGTGAACGCCGATTTCCTCGCCGTCGAGCCACACCTGGCCGCTGTCCGGGCGCTCCAGCCGGTTCAGGCAGCGCAGCAGCGTCGACTTGCCCGAGCCGCTGGAGCCGATCATGCCCAGCACTTCGCCGGCGGCCAGTTCGAATGACACCTCATGCAGCACCGGACGGCCATGAAAGGCCTTGCCCAGTGCGTTGACGCGCAGCAGGGGGGCGTTGCTCACTGAGGCACCGGCACGTGTTTGGCCCAGATACGCGCCAGAGTGCCGTCTTTTTCCAGGGTTTCCAGACGCTGGTCCAGCCAGGCACGCAGTTGCTCACGGTCCTTGCGCAGGCCCATGTTGGTCGGTTGCTCCTGCACCGGCGACGGGATGACCATGGTGCCTTGGCCGCGCTTGGTGATGTACAACGCCATCTGCACATCGTTGGTCAGCATCGCGTCGGCGCGGCCGCTTTCCACTTCCAGTTGCAGGGCATCATTGTTGGGCACGATCACCCATTGAGTGTGGGTCAGCTTCGGTTGCAGCAGGTTCGCGGCAGCCGAGCCATCGATGGCCGACAGCTTGATGGCGGAGGTGTTGATCTTGTCCCAGGTGGCATAGCGGCTGGCGTCTTTTTCCAGGGTCAGCACGCCAATCTTGTGGGCACCCATCGGCCGGGTGAAGTCCACGGCCTTGGCTCGTTCGGGGGTATTGTTGAAACCGCCCAGCAGGTCGAAGCGATTCGATTGCAGGCCGGCCACCGCGGTGCCCCATTGTGTGTCAACGTACTCGACCTGCACATCGGTACCTTCGAGTACGGCCTGGACGATATCTGGCACCAGACCGGTCCACTGGTTGCTCAACAGATCCTTCTGATACCAGGGCGCGGCATTGACCGCACCGACGCGCAACAGATGACCGCCCAGAGCATCGGCAGGCTGAGCGGCTTGAACGTTGCCCAGGCTTGCACCGACAAAGGTGCCCAGCAACGTTACCAAGGTGGTCAAACGAGTAATGAACGGCTTCATGACATTCCCTGTAGGCTATAAAGAAATCCAGTCTATGAACTATAGTTCATGTATTGAAATTCATATTTAGCATAAGTTTATTCCGTTATGGCGATGAGCAATAAGCAGCTTGAGGTGTTCGTCCGGGTGGTGCAGCTCGGTTCGGTGACCGCCACCGCGCAGGCCCTGGGGATGTCTCAACCCTCGGTAAGCAAAAGCCTGGCACTCACCGAGCAGCAGCTGGGTTTCACCCTGTTCGAGCGCAGCGGCGGCAAGATGAAAGCCACCGCCGAGGCCCGCCAGATGTTCGACGAGGCGCTGCGTATGCAGGAGGGCATTGCCCGCTTCGAGCGGTTTGTCGATAACGTCAAGCGCTACCGGGTGGGGCAGTTGCGTGTCTGTGCCACCCCGGCGCTGGCGATCAACGTGTTGCCGCTGATCGCGCCCAAGCTGCGCCAGGCCTTTCCCGATCATGGGCTGGTGTTAGACATGTACCTCAACAACGAGATCGAGGACGCCATCGCGCGTCGTCAGTACGATCTGGGGTTTCTCATCCAGCCGCTGGACGAGCAGGCGCCACCGGCCGGGCTGGTATGCGCCGGGCGCATGGTCTGTGTGATGCAGGACGGGCATCCGCTGGCCGGGCGGGCGGCGGTCAACTGGGCTGACCTGGACCCGCGTGAGGTCATCTACATCACCACCGACCCGCGCCTGGTGGCAATGATGGCCAGTGCCGTTCCGGGCTTTCGTGAACGGCCGGTGTCGTCGCTGGAGACCAACCGCTACAGCCTGGCCATCAACCTGGTTCGTCAAGGCCAGGGGATGACCATCGTCGACGAGTTTTCCCTGGCCGGCACGCCGCGCCAAGGCCTGGCGGTACTGCCGTTCGAGCCGGCCATGCCTGTTGCCGTAGTGGCGGCGATGGCCGGGCGCAGTTCGATGAGCGATACCGCGCTGCGCTGCATTGACGCGCTGCGCGAAGTCCTGGAGGCCGCGCGATGACAGGGTTGCTATCGGCCATATTTTGTTAACAATAGCGGCCCTGATTTCATGGCCGCGCCAATCGGCATGCTGTGCCTTCTTTATCTTCATTACATTAAGGTCCGTTGATGAGCGACCTCACCGTCGAGCTGATCCCCACCGCCCCTGACCAGATTGATCTGATCCGCAACCTGTACCAGTTCTATGCCTACGAGTCTTCCGACTGGGAGCAACAGGACGTCGAGCTCGATGGCCGTTACTACATTCATGAAGAGCATCTGGTGCGCTACTGGCAGGAGCCTGACTGGAGCGCCAGCGTGTTGCTGATCGATGGCGAGGTGGCGGGGTTCATGCTGGTGGAGCGAAGCGAGTTGCCGGGTATCGATGCACTGGAGTTGGCCGACCTGTTCATCCTCAAGAAGTACCGGCGTCGCGGAATCGGTCGGGCACTGATGGGCCAGGTGCTGATGAGCGGTCACGAGAACTGGCTGGTGCGCTACTCCCAGCAGGACGATGCGGCCAATGCGTTCTGGAACAAGGTGCTGGAGGATCTGCCGCGCCCGGCCAGGGCCATCGAACTGGACGACGACCCGGAGCTGGTCAATTACCTGGTGACGCGGGTAACGCATTAACACGCCTGTTAGGGGTGAATGCCTGTCAGTCGAGGCCAATCACGACTGCTTTCCCGCATTGTCCTGACCATCGAGGCGCGACAAGCCCCGCCGTTCAGGGCGGGGAAGGATAGCGCGGACGGCGTAGCCGTCCCTGGTTGCAATGGGGTGTCTGCTGCTGTTCGATGGACGCACCGCCACAGGATGATGCGAAGTAACATGGCGACACAGATGCCCTTATACGGCGATCTTTCGTTACAAAGACCCCATGGTCATGCAGCTTGAAAACACCGTGCCGTCCGCGCCTAATGTCGTCTTCATTGCTCATGGCTCAAGAGCAGCATGCAACGACTTCAAGCCTTCAAGTACGAACTCATGCCAGACGGCCAGCAGGAGCGGCAAATGCGCCGCTTTGCGGGCTCCTGTCGCTTCGTCTTCAACAAGGCGCTGGCGTTGCAGAAGGAGCGCCACGAGCAAGGCGAGAACAAGCTCGGCTATGCGGGCCTGTGCAAGTTGCTGACCGAATGGCGCAATAGCCCGCAAACCGCATGGCTGGCCGATGCGCCTGTTCACCCATTGCAACAGAGCCTCAAGGATCTGGACCGGGCCTACACCAACTTCTTCGCCAAGCGAGCCGACTTTCCCCGGTTCAAGAAGAAGGGACAGCGCGACAGTTTCCGCTATCCCGACCCGAAACAGATCAAGCTCGACCAGACCAACAGTCGCCTGTTTCTGCCCAAGCTGGGCTGGCTGCGCTACCGCAACAGCCGCGAGGTGCCTGGCACGGTGAAGAACATCACCGTGAGCCAGTCGTGTGGCAAGTGGTTCGTGAGCATCCAGACCGAACGCGAGATCGATGAGCAGCCCACGGCACAGGGGGCGGCAGTTGGCATCGACATGGGCATTGCCCGGTTCGCCACGCTTTCGGATGGCTCGTTCTACGCACCCCTGAACAGCTTCAAACGCCATGAAACCGCGCTGTGCAAAGCGCAGCAGGCGATGAGCCGCAAGGTCCAATTCAGCCGCAACTGGAAGAAGGCGAAAGCCTGCGTCCAGCGCATTCACTCGCGCATCGGCAATGCCCGCCGCGACTACCTGCACAAGTGCTCGACCACGATCAGCCAAAACCACGCGATGGTGTGTATCGAGGACTTGCAGGTACGCAATATGTCCAGGTCGGCGGCAGGTACGGCCGAGGCACCGGGAAGAAACGTCCGGGCCAAATCTGGCCTGAACAGGGCCATCCTCGATCAGGGCTGGTTCGAGTTCCGCCGCCAGCTGGACTACAAGCTGGCGTGGCGCGGCGGCTGGCTGATTGCCGTGCCGCCGCAAAATACCAGCCGCAGGTGCCCGTGTTGCGGCCATGTGTCGGCGGCCAACCGCCAGACGCAAGCGCTGTTCAGGTGTGTGGGATGTGGTTTCGAAGGCAACGCCGATGTGGTCGGCGCGATCAATGTACTAAGGGCGGGACACGCCCGGTTAGCCTGTGAAGTGAGCGCAGAGGTCATGGCGCCAGCAGCAGGAACCCACCGAAGCGACTCGGGGGCGGCTCGGTGCCGCGCCTGAGCGCCGTAGGAATCTCCGGCCTTCAGGCCGGGGAGGATGTCAACCTGTAGTTCAGCACTTGCCCTGGGGTGGTCGTCCAGGGCCCATATCACTCATGCAGCGGCGGCAGGCGGCGTTTTATCGGGGTTTTCTTAACGATGGCGGTGTTGGTTTCGGCGTACAGGTTGAGTCTGTCGAGCAAGCTGTCGAGCTGGTCCATGCTGCGCACATGCATACGGGCGATGAAGCAGTCTTCGCCGGTCACTTTGTCGCACTCGGTGAACTCCGGGATGGCCTTGATCTGCCGTTCGACCTCTTGCAACTGACCGGGCAGCGGGCGAATACGCACAATGGCCTGCAGCAGGTAACCAAAATGTGTCGGGTCGATTTCCACGGTATAGCCTTTGAGCACGCCGCGTTCTTCGAGGCGGCGCAAGCGTTCGCCGACACTGGGCGATGACAGCCCGGTGATGCCGGCCAGGGTCTTGAGCGAGAGCCGCGAATCGTCCATCAGGGCGGCGATCAGTTGTTGGTCGATCAGATCAGTCATGGCGTCCTCGTAAGGTGTTTTTGGATTTTTGCCTAATTAGTAAAGGTAAATGCGGCTTTCAACCATGTTCTTGCCATAGTGAGAGCAGGATGCAGCTTGCCATACTCATGGCTCATTCGAGGAGCCTGACAATGGACAACCTGATACGTCGCGGTTCGTGGGAAATGACCGGTGCCATGCTGATCAGCGGCACCATCGGCTGGTTTGTGCTGGTGTCTGGCGTACCGGTGCTGGAGGTGGTGTTCTGGCGCTGCGTGATCGGCGCGCTGACGTTGCTGGCGATCTGTGCCTGGCTGGGTTACCTGCGCCGTGACCTGCTGAGCCGCAGCATCGTGGCGCTGGCGATGTTCAGTGGCGTGGCCATCGTCGGTAACTGGCTGCTGCTGTTCGCGGCCTATTCCAAAGCCTCCATTTCGATTGCCACCGCAGTTTACAACCTGCAGCCGTTCATGCTGGTGCTGCTGGCCGGCGTGTTTCTCGCAGAGCAGATCACCGTGCAGAAGCTGACCTGGCTGGGCGTCGCCTTCGCCGGCATGCTGGCGCTGGTCAGCGCCCACGGCGCTGCGCAGCAGTCCGCTGACCAATACCTGGTCGGTGTGGCGCTGGCGCTGGGCGCGGCACTGCTATACGCCATCGCCGCGCTGATTATCAAACGACTCAAAGGCACACCGCCGCACCTGCTGGCGCTGATTCAGGTGGGCACCGGCATTGTGCTGTTGGCGCCGCTGGTCGAAGGTCACAGCCTGCACGCGTCGAGCAGCGGCTGGGCGGCGCTGCTGACTTTGGGGGTGGTGCACACCGGGGTGATGTATGTGCTGCTCTACGGCGCGATCCAGAAGCTGCCGGCCGCGTTGACCGGTGCTTTGTCGTTCATCTACCCGGTGGCGGCGATCTTCGTCGACTGGCTGGCTTTCGATCATCGCCTCGATTGGCAGCAATGGCTTGGCGTGGCTGCGATCCTGTTGGCCGCCGCCGGTATGCAGCAAGGCTGGTGGTGGCGGTCGGGCAGGATCAACGCCCGGGCATGACACGAGAAATCAGATCCAGCCCGACAAGCCAATCATCACCACCGGCAACGCCACTGCGGCAATCACCGTCTGCATCGCAATGATCCCGGCCATCAACGGTGCATCGCCACCCAGTTGCCGGGCCATGATGTAAGACGACGAAGCGGTCGGCAGGCTCTGGAACATAATCGCTGCGATTGCCGCCTCACCGCGCAAGCCCAGTGCATGGCAGGCCAGCAGCGTCACCCCTGGCATCACCAGGAATTTTGACAGTGACGACATGCCCACTGGCTTCAGCCAACTGCCCGCGGTCGAGAAATTCAACGCCGCCCCCACACACAACAGTCCCAGCGGCAATGAAGCCTGGCCCAGCGCCTTGAGTGCGGGCTCAAGTCCTGCGACCAGGGGGACTTCAGCCCACTGCAGGAAAATACCGAGAAAGCACGCCAGCACCAGCGGATTGAGCGCCAGTTGCCTGAGTGTGGCCTTGAGCGACAACCGTCCGGCACTGCCGTAGCGGGCAAACACCAGCACGCAGAGAATATTCACAGTCGGTACGATGGTCGCGTTGGCCACCGCTGCCAGGGCGATACCGTGGCTCCCGAACAAGCCGGCCGCCGCCGACACTCCCACATAGTTATTGAAGCGGATACTGCCCTGAAACAGCGAGGTGAAGGCTGCATCATCGACCTTGAACAGCCCGCGCAACGTGACGAACGCGACGGCGACCCCGACCGTTGACAGCACCAGAACGCTGACCATCTCGCGTACCGGCACCTCATCGAGTTGTGCCGTCGCCAGGCTGTGCAGGAACAGCGACGGCAGCAGCAGGTAATAGCCCAGGCGTTCAGCCTGCGGCCAGAAGGCCTCGCTGAGAAACTGCCGATGGCGCAGCCAGGCGCCCAGAGCAATCAGTAAGGCGATGGGCAACAGGGCCAGAATCAGGGCGGTGGTCATGGCGTGCCTCAACACAGAGAGTCGAGTCACGATAACGGCAGCCAAAGGCAAGAAAAATCGATATTAACTTGAGGCTTTCTCAAGTAATTCTCATGGGTTGGGCTGCCCTGCGAATGACCGATCGATGGCCTGTGCCCGCACCGCCTCTGCCAGCGCCACCGCCAGACGTCCGGCGGGGCGGTCTTCGCGTTCCAGCAGTACCACACGGCGCATCCGTTGCGGCTCGCCGAACGGCAGGCACACCAGCTCAGCGAAGACTGTGAGGTTATGCGCCGAGATCGGAATCACGGCAACTCCCAAACCCTTGGCGACCATGCGGATGATCGCGTCCTGGCTGTCCAGCTCCATGCTGGTCTGGACCCGCAAACGCTGGCGACGCAGTTCGCGTTCGATGGTGCGCCCGGCCCAGGCGCGGCGGTCGAAGCGGATAAACGGATAACTCTGCAACAGGCGTTTGGCATCGCGGCTTGGCGCTGAGGGTGGGGCAATGATCCAGAAGCCCTCCTCGAACAATGTGGTGCTGACCAGGCCATGCGGGTAAGGCTTGACCGGCTCGGTGGTAATGGCGGCGTCCAGATCACCGGCGTCGATCAGCCCCGCCAGTTCGGCCGACATCCCCGATGAGACGTTGACCCGCAAGTGCGGATGACTGGCGCCCATCGCCGCCAGCGCTGCTGGCAGCACACCGGCCAGCGCGGTCTGGATCGCGCCTATGCGCAGCCGCCCGCGTAATTCGCTGCCATCACCCAGTTCGGCGGCGATGCTGTCGTAGAGGGCCAGGATTTCCCGGGCACGCTCCACCGCCAGATGGCCGGCTTCGGTCAGTACCGGCAAACGCCGCGCACGGTCGAACAGCGGCGCATTGAATTCCTCTTCCAGGCCGCGTACATGCAGGCTGACTGCCGACTGGGTCAGATGCACCGCCTCGGCGGCCCTGGCAAAGGAGCCGTGTTGGGCAATGGCGACCAGCGTGCGCAAGGCGCGTAAAGACATGGGGGGGGGCTCCGAACGGCGGGAACTAAGGCGTGGCCTGAGCAGCATAATCAATCGGCTGATCAGGCGGCCAGATTCATAGCCGTAGTTCGCTGTCCAGAGTACTTGGCTTAGCGCCGGAGCGGGCTTGGTCGCGAAGCGAGCAGCAGGGAAGGTCAGGCGACCTGACGCAGGTTTTGCAGAATCAGGGGCCGTGCCCAGCCATTGTCGAAGTCCAGTGCACGCTGCTGACTGACCAGGGTTGCTTGGTCGTAAGGCTCGGCCGGCTTCTCGGCCAGATCCCATTCCAGCTCGGCGATCGGCAAATGCAGCGGGCGAGGTCGTGGGGCGGCGCTTGGCGACTTGCCACTGTCATCGTACGCATGGAACACCGTCGGGCGAACCCACTCGGTATCGAACTCCAGGTTACGCTGCTGCTCGATCAGTTCCATGGCACTGAATGGTTCGGCAGCCGGTGGCAGCAGATCCAGTTCAAATTCGGCAATCGGCAGAAACAGCGGCTCAGGAGGACGCACTTGAGTGTCAGTCACCGGGCAGGCGCGCTGTTCAACGATTTTGCTCAGGGTTTGGGCGCCAGCAATCGGCTCACCGGTGCTTTGATCCAGAATTTCAGGGAAAGCGGTTGTAGTGACCGCCTTGTCATCGCCAGACTGTTCGGCCATTGCTCGGGCAAACGCATCTGACCAGAGCTGGGTTACATCCCCCAGGACCCGGTTGTTGCGCAGACTGAAGTCGCCACTGTGCGACAAGTACCCGATTGATTGAACATTATCTGACATGGCGATCAGTACTGACTCTGGCTCTGGCAAAATGCCTGATACCGAAGTTATCGGCCGCTTTGGCCGATCATTAATTTATTTTTCGAGTGTGTAAAGCCATGAGCGAGCAGTCAGGTGGCAGCGTGATCCGGGTCGAAGCCCTGGACCCGGCCGGGCAGGAACAAGCCCATTACTGGGCGCAGCGTCTCGGTTTGGCGTTGCAGGCCGAACAGGCCGACTTTGCCTTGCAGATCAGCGCCGACGGCCTGCAGTTGCAGCAACTGGGCAAGGATGCGCCCGGTGCGGTGCGGGTGGATTTCGTCGACGGTGCGGCAGCGCACCGACGCTTGTTCGGCGGTGGCAGCGGGCAGATGATTGCCAAGGCGGTGGGCCTGCAACCCGGTGTGCGGCCACGGGTGCTGGATGCCACGGCGGGGCTGGGCAAGGACGCTTTCGTACTTGCTACTCTGGGCTGTGAAATGCAGTTGATCGAGCGTCAGCCGATCATCGCCGCACTGCTCGAAGACGGTCTGGCCCGTGGCCGGCAAGACGCCGAGGTGGGCGACATCCTGCGCCGCATGCAATTGCTGAGCGGTAATTCCATCGAGCTGATTCGCAACTGGCAGGGCGAGCCGCCGCAGGTTATCTACCTGGACCCGATGTTTCCGCACCGCGACAAGAGCGCGCTGGTGAAAAAGGAAATGCGCCTGTTCCGCCCGCTGGTCGGTGACGACCTCGATGCCCCGGCGCTGCTGCATGCCGCTCTGGCGCTGGCCAGCCATCGGGTGGTGGTCAAACGCCCGCGCAAGGCCCCGCCTATCGAAGGTGCCAAGCCGGGCTATACCCTGGAGGGCAAGTCCAGCCGGTACGACATCTATCCGAAGAAAGCGCTAAAACCCTGAGGCTTGCATTTGTAGGAGATGCTTGTAGGAGCTGCTTTAGCAGCGAAACACGGTAAGGCTTTCGCGGCTAAAGCGTAGCGCCGCCCGGTCGCTACGGTTTTGCATAAGCCCTGACGAACAGCTTCACCACCTCCTGCACGTGGGCCTCGACACTGGCCGGGTCGCGCTCGGCGCAACAGCCCACCAGCAGGCGAAAGTGGTCGATGCCCTTGATCAGACTGAGAAAGTGCCCCGCCGCGCTGTGCGGCGACGGGATCTGCAACTGCCCGCTCTGATCGGCACGGATCATGAAACGCTGCATGCCGTCGAGCACCCGTTGCGGGCCCGCCTTGAAAAAGGTCTGCGACAGGACCGGGTCCTGAATCCCCAATGTGGCCATCAAGCGGTGCAATTGCAGGGATTCGGGGCTATTGATCAAGTGCTCGAAGGCCCGGGCAATCGTCAGCAGCATGTCTGCCACGGGCAAGTTGTCGTTGAATTCGAAATACGGATCAGGCAACAGCTCTTCGCAGCAAGCGGTCACCGCCTCGATGAACAAGGTTTCTTTGTCAGTGAAATGGCTATAGACGGTGAGCTTGGACACCCCGGCTTCGCTGGCGATGCTGTCCATGCTGGTGCCGGTGTAGCCATGCCGGATGAACAGGTTTTTCGCGGCCTCAAGGATGGCACGGCGCTTTTCCAGATCCTTGGGACGGCCAGGGCCAGGTGTGGACGGTAAATCAGGCATTTTTGGGTCTAATAATGTACTGGTGAGTTTTGTATTTTTTAATATACTCGCCGGTACAAATATTCCAAGCCCACACTCACGGAAGAATCCGCCTACATCATGCCGCGTCATATCCTGTCTCCGATCCTCGCTATCGGCTTGGTAACGCTACTGACCGCTTGTGGTCAGGAAGCAGCTGCGCCAGTTACCGTCCGTCCGGCTCTGGTGGTGCAACCCCTCCCTGCGTCACGTTCCATGGACAGCTACCCCGGTGAGGTCCGTGCCAGGTTCGAGCCGGAGCTGGCCTTCAGAATCGGCGGCAAGGTCAGTCGCCGCCTGGTCGAGGAGGGGCAGCGGGTCAAGGCCAACCAGCCGCTGGCTGAGCTCGATGCTCAGGATGTACGCCTGCAACGCGAGGCGATGCGTGCTCAAGTGGCAGCGGCCGAGGCCAACCTGCAACTGGTGCGCGCCGAGCGCGACCGCTACAAAACCCTGCTGGGCAAGCAGATGGTCAGCCAGTCGCAATACGACAATGCCGAAAACCTCTATCGCTCTGGTGAGGCGCGCCTCAAGCAGCAACGCGCGGAACTTACCGTGGCCGATAACCAGGCCGACTACACCGTATTGAGGGCGCCGCAAGAGGGCGTGATTGCCAGGCGTAGCGTGGAAGTTGGCCAGGTGGTCGCTGCCGGGCAGACAGTCTTCACCCTGGCCGCCGATGGTGAGCGGGAGGTGAGTATCAGCCTGCCGGAGCAGAATTTTGCCCGTTTCAAGATCGGTCAGCCGGTTACGGTTGAACTGTGGACCCAACGTGACCGGCGTCTGCCGGGGCGGGTTCGCGAGCTCTCGCCAGCCGCCGATCCGCGTTCGCGCACCTTCGCTGCCCGCATTGCTTTCGAGGCCGGTCAGGTGCCGGTCGAGCTGGGCCAGAGCGCGCGGGTCTATGTCGCCAACGAGCATGCAGTCGCGTTGGCGGTGCCGTTGTCAGCGGTCAGTGCCGAGCAGGGCGCCAGCTATGTCTGGCGGGTTGAGGCCGACAGCACCCTCAAACGTGTTGCCGTGCAGCTTGGGCCATGGGGCCAGGAAACCGTGCCGGTGCTCGAAGGGCTGCGCGCCACCGATTGGGTGGTGGCCGCTGGCGTACATGTGCTGCGCGAAGGTGAGCGAATCCGCCCGGTGGATCGCAGTAACCGGGTGGTCGACCTGGCTGGCAAGGAGTAACCCGCGATGCACTTCAACCTTTCCGAATGGGCGCTGCGGCATCGCCAGGTGGTGCTGTACCTGATGATCGTGCTGGCCGTGGTCGGTGCGTTGTCTTATAGCAAGCTGGGGCAGAGCGAAGACCCGCCGTTCACCTTCAAGGTCATGGTGGTTCGTACCCTGTGGCCGGGTGCCAGCGCCGAGGAAGTGGCGCGTCAGGTCACCGACCGGGTCGAGAAAAAGCTGATGGAAACCGGCGAGTACGAACGCATGACCTCGTTCTCCCGGCCCGGTGAGTCCACGGTGATCTTCATGGCCCGCGATTCGCTTTTTTCGGCGTTCCTGCCCGAGCTGTGGTACCAGGTGCGCAAGAAGGTCGGCGATATCCGGCACACCCTGCCGGCCGGGGTGCAGGGGCCATTCTTCGATGACGAGTTCGGCACCACGTTCGGCAATATCTACGCGCTGACCGGCCAGGGCTTTGACTACGCGGTGCTCAAGGATTATGCCGAGCGCATCCAGATTCGCCTGCAGCGGGTCAAGGATGTCGGCAAGGTCGAACTGATCGGCGTGCAGGACGAGAAAATCTGGATCGAGCTGTCCAACGTCAAACTGGCGACCCTGGGGGTTCCATTGCAGGCTGTCCAGCAGGCGCTGGAAGCGCAGAACGTAGTGGCCTCGTCGAGCTTCTTCGAAACCTCACAGGAGCGTATTCACCTGCGGGTCAGCGGGCGCTTTGTATCGGTCGATGAGATTCGTGACTTCCCGATCCGCGTCGAGGGTCGAACCTTGCGTATCAGTGACCTGGCCGAGGTGACGCGTGGTTTCAACGATCCTCCGGCGCCAGGCATGCGCTTCATGGATCAGGACGCGATTGGCGTGGCCGTGGCAATGAAAGGTGGCGGCGATATCCTGGTGCTGGGCAAAGCGCTGCAAGCCGAGTTTGCCCGCTTGCAAGCCAACCTGCCGGCCGGCATGGAACTGCGCAAGGTGTCTGATCAACCGGCGGCGGTGCGCACCGGCGTGGGCGAGTTCGTTCAGGTGCTGGCCGAGGCGTTGATCATCGTCCTGCTGGTGAGCTTTTTCTCATTGGGCGTACGCACTGGCATGGTGGTGGCGCTGGCCATCCCGTTGGTGCTGGCAATGACCTTTGCCTGCATGTTCTATCTGGGCATCGGCCTGCACAAGATTTCGCTGGGCGCGCTGGTACTGGCGCTGGGGTTGCTGGTGGACGACGCGATCATTGCCGTGGAAATGATGGCGATCAAGATGGAGCAAGGCTACGACCGGCTCAAGGCGGCCAGCTTTGCCTGGACCAGCACCGCGTTCCCGATGCTCACCGGCACCTTGATTACGGCAGCAGGCTTTCTGCCCATCGCCACTGCACAATCGAGCACCGGTGAGTACACCCGCTCGATCTTCCAGGTCGTGACCATCGCCTTGCTGGCCTCGTGGGTGGCGGCGGTGATGTTCGTCCCATGGCTGGGTGAAAAACTGCTGCCGGACCTGGCGAAAAAGCACGCGCTGCGGCATGGCAGCGGGGTTGAGCCTGACCCCTACGCGACGCCGATGTACCAGCGGGTACGGGTGGTGATCGAATGGTGCGTGCGGCGCCGCAAGACGGTGATTGTTGCCACCGTGGCGCTGTTTGTACTGGCGCTGGTGATGTTCCGCTTCGTGCCGCAGCAGTTCTTCCCGGCGTCCGGACGTCTTGAGTTGATGGTTGACCTGAAGCTGGCCGAAGGCGCGTCGCTGAGCAATACCACCGAACAGGTCAAACGCCTGGAGGCACTGCTCAAGGATCATCCCGGTATCGAAAATTATGTGGCCTATGTCGGCACCGGTTCACCGCGTTTCTACCTGCCGTTGGACCAGCAACTGCCCGCAGCGAGCTTTGCCCAGTTTGTGGTACTGGCCAAGACCATCGAAGACCGTGAGCAATTGCGCAGTTGGCTGATCAGCGCCCTTAATGAGCAGTTCCCGACCTTGCGCTCACGAGTGACCCGGCTGGAGAACGGCCCGCCGGTCGGCTACCCGGTGCAGTTCCGGATTACCGGCGAACACATCGACGAGGTTCGGGCGCTGGCGCGTAAGGTCCAGGCCAAAGTGCGCGAGAATCCGCACGTGGCCAACGTCCACCTGGACTGGGAAGAGCCCAGCAAGGTGGTGCATTTGAACATCGACCAGGACCGCGCCCGGGCACTGGGAGTGAGCAGCGGCGACGTGGCGAAATTCCTCCAGTCGTCGCTGACCGGCTCCAGCGTCAGCCAGTTTCGTGAAGACGATCAGTTGATCGATATCGTCATGCGCGGCACCCGCAGTGAGCGTGAGCGGTTGCAGGACCTGTCGAGCCTGGCCGTGCCGACCAGCAACGGCACAAGCATCGCTCTGGCGCAGATCGCGACCCTCGAATACGGCTTCGAAGAAGGCGTCATCTGGCATCGCAACCGCCTGCCGAACGTCACGGTGCGCGCTGACATCTACGGTCCACAGCAGCCGGCTAGCCTGGTCAAGGAGATTCTGCCGAGCCTTGCCCAGGTGCGTGCCGAACTGCCCGATGGCTATCTGCTGGAGGTCGGCGGTACGGTGGAGGATTCCGAGCGTGGCCAGAGCTCGGTCAATGCCGGGGTGCCGTTGTTCATCGTGGTGGTGCTGACCCTGTTGATGATCCAGCTGCGCAGCTTTTCGCGGATGTTCATGGTGTTCATCACCGCGCCACTGGGGCTGATAGGCGTGACCCTGTTTCTGTTGGTGTTCAACCAGCCGTTCGGCTTTGTGGCCATGCTCGGCACCATCGCCCTGTCGGGAATGATCATGCGCAACTCGGTGATATTGGTCGATCAGATCGAACAGGACATCGGCTCCGGGCAAGACAGCTGGCACGCGATCATCGACGCCACGGTGAGGCGCTTCCGCCCCATCGTACTCACCGCGCTGGCCGCAGTGCTGGCGATGATCCCGCTGTCACGCAGCCTGTTCTTCGGCCCGATGGCGGTGGCAATCATGGGTGGCCTGATCGTCGCCACGGCCCTGACCCTGCTGTTCTTGCCGGCCTTGTATGCGGCGTGGTTCAGGGTGAAAAAGCCGGAGTAGGACCGGCCGGGCGACGATCCGCTTTGGTCGGGGAAAGAGTCGATGCTTTCCCGGCTAAAGCCGGTCCTACGGGAGCCGCGAGATCACAACGCGCCAAATACCTTCTTCGCCAGGCTGGTCGCGGCAGCGGCCGGGTTGGCGCGGATGCTCTGCTCCTGCTTGGCAATCATCTCGAACAAACCATTGAGCGCCTGCTCGGCCACATAGTTTTCGACGTTGGCGTTCTTCGCGTCCAGCACGCCCAGCGCGGCAGCCTGGCCAGCGAAAGCGTTGTATTTCTGCGCCACGCCAACCTTGTCGGTGGCCTGCTTGACGATCGGCAGGAACTTGGCGCGAATCGCCTCACGACTGGTTTTGTCCAGGTATTGGGTAGCCGAATCCTGGCCGCCGCTGAGAATCGCCTTGGCATCAGCCACGGTCATCTTCTTCACCGCATCGACCAGCAACGCCTGAGCCTGTGGCACCGCGGCCTCGGCGGCCTGGTTCATGCTGGTTTCGAGTTGATCGACCTCAGCGCCCATACCGAATTGGCGCATCTTCTTGGCGACCTTGCCCAGATTGCCCGGCAGTTCAATGCGCACGTCCTGGTTATTGCTGAAACCGCCCGGTGTGCCCAGTTGCTTGACCGCGATCTGCGCACCCTGGGTCAGGGCATCCTTGAGTCCGCCGCTGGCGTCCGATTGCGACAGATCGCTCAGCGACAGGGCGAAAACATTAGCCGAGAGCAACAGGCCTGCACACAGGCCAGCGAAAGTGAACGAGGGGCGAAACATGGCAGGATCCTTTTCCGGTTGAAACATCTTGAATGGAGCAAGTGCTGCAAGAGTATCAGGGAAGTGCCGGATTGACCCGGATGCGCAGCGGCTGCCGGTCACTGCCATCCAGGTTCACGCTGTGCCGTTCAGTGCTGATGAACAACAGGCGCCCGTCGGCCTCTATGCGCGCGCTGACGGCGTAGCTGTGGCCGGGCGTCACCTGTGCAGGATCGTATTGCAGATGAAAAGGCAGTGGTACCTGAGTGTTGATGGGCGTGTTGTACTGGGCCAGCGTGGTCGCTGGTGCGTCGGCGCGTGACACGTCTTGCAGGCTGACACTCAGCGTCGCGGCAGGCGGCAGGGCACTGCGTTGCAGGTAGAACACCTCGCCTTCAAGGCTGGCGGTGCCGGGTTTGTGCATGGCCGAGCAAGCACTCAGTAGTGCTGTCAGGGCGATAAGGGGGATGGCTTTCATGCCGGGGCTCCTTGAGAAACCGCCTGCCCGGAGCAGGCGGGTTGAACATAACACTAGCCAGCTGCAGGTGCTTCGTCGTCTGCGCCCTGCAACGTGACCTGGTGAATCGACAGGCGGATTTCTGCGGTCAGTACCCGCTTGGCGGCGCCTTCGGCCATCTCGCCAAGCTGCGGGTGGTAGCTGAGTTTGCCATTGACGTCTTTGCGCAATACGCCCTGGTCGAGCAGGGTCTGGATGAAGTGGCGGAACAGGCTTTTGTCGAAGAACTCCGGCGCATTGAGGCCATGCAGGATCGACAGGCGCTGTGCCATGACTGTGCACAAGTCTTCCAGTTCTTCTGCGCTCAGCGCGTGCTGGCCGTTATCCAGCAGCAGCGCGACAGCCATATAGAAGCGCTGCAGGGTCTGGGCAATGGCGCGTGACAGCACAGTCAGTTGCACGAACTCCCGCGAGCTGGGCTCGGGGCGCAGGTACACGTCATTTTCCAGGCGCAACAGACCTTGCTCGACAAACGCTGCCAGCCACTGTTCGATGACTTCGTCCAGTTCGGCCAGCGACCAACGGATGAACAGCTCCGACTGCAGATAAGGGTACAGGGCACGGGTGTAGCGCAGGATCAACTCGCGGCTCATCCGTGACCAGCTCTGGAAGAAGCAGGCCAGCAGCGAGGGCAGGGCAAAGATATGCAGGACATTGTTGCGGTAGTAGGTCATCAACACCGCGTTCTGCTCGTCCAGATAATAGATGCGCCCCAGCGCGTCCTTTTGCTCGGCCAGCAGTTCCATGCTTTTCACATGCTCGATCAGCGCCTTGCCGTCACCGTCCGGCAGCGTGGTGTGCGCGGAGTAAGGCACCTGGCGCAGTAGCGTCAGGAACAGATCCAGGGTGCGCTCCAGCGCCTGGTCACCCAGTGCCAGGCGCGGCGTGGACAGCAAGGCCAGGGCCACCAGATTGACCGGGTTGATGGCGGCCGCCTCGTTGATCCGTTGCGCCACGCGCTCGGCCAGCTGGTTAGTGGTCGTGCTCAGCCATTGCGGGCGATCGTGCGGGCCGACCGACTGCTGACGCCAGTCTGGTTGTTGCTGGTCAAGAAATTCAGCCAGGCGGATCGGTTCGCCAAAGTTGACCGCCACCTCGCCGAAGCGTTTTTTCAGCGCGCCGAAGACCTTGAACAGATCGAACACCGATTCTTTCTTTTTGGTCTTGCCGCGCAATTCACCCAGATAGGTACGGCCTTCGAGTACCCGTTCATAACCGATATAGACCGGCACGAAGACCAGCGGCATGCGTGGATTACGCAAAAAGCTGCGCAAGGTGATGGCCAGCATGCCGGTCTTGGGTTGCAGCATGCGCCCGGTGCGCGAGCGGCCGCCTTCGACAAAGTATTCGACCGGGAAGCCTTTGCTGCACAGGGTGTTGAGGTATTCGTTGAATACCGTGCTGTAGAGCGGATTGCCTTTGAAGCTGCGGCGCATGAAAAACGCCCCGCCACGGCGCAGCAGGTTACCGACCACCGGCATGTTGAGGTTGATCCCGGCGGCGATGTGCGGCGGGGTCAGGCCATTGCGGAACAACAAATAGGAGAGCAGCAGGTAGTCGATGTGGCTGCGGTGGCACGGCACGTAGACCACCTCATGCCCTGGTGCGACCTTTTGCACGTTCTCGATGTGATTGACCTTGATACCGTCGTAGATCTTGTTCCAGAACCAGCTGAGCAGCACTTCCATGAAGCGGATGACGGTATAGGTGTAGTCCGAGGCGATCTCGTTGGCATAGCCCAGCGCCTGCTCACGGACCTTGGCTTCAGGCAGGTTGTCGCGTTCGGCGGCTTCCTTGATCGCTTGCACCACCAACGGTGCTCTGATCAGGTCCTTGACCAGATTGCGTCGGTGCGAAACGTCCGGGCCGATAACCGAACTGCGCACATTGCGAAAATGCACCCGCAGCAGCCGCTGGGTCATGCGCAAGGTCAGGGCCGGTCCCTTGTTCTGCGCCAGCAGGTCGCGCAAGTGAATGGGCGCGGAAAACTGCACACGGGTCTTGCGGCCCAGAATCAGAATGGTCACCAGCCGCCGCAACCGCCCGGTCACCGCCCAGCTGTCAGCGAACAGCAACTTCCAGGCGCTGGACTCATGGTCGGGCGACTGTCCCCAGAACACACTCACCGGAATGATCTGCGCATCCTCGCCCGGATACTCATTGAGCGTATTGAGCAACCGCTCCAGCACCGGTGGCGCCCCGCGTTTGTCATGGCGCCCCAGCCAGTCTGGCTCCGGGGTCAGATAGAAGAACCCGGCTGGCTCTAGCTGACCATTGACCGCGACTTCCAGTACCGGACGCGGCAGGCCCACCTTGGTGCACTCCCGATCCACCACTGCCAGATCACTCAGCGCTGGCGACTGCAAGGCATAAAACACCGGCTTGCTGCGATCCAGATCCAGCTTCAGCGACGACTGATTGATCGTCTCCGAACGAACCCAGAGAAACAACACACGGCGCAAGGCACCGAAGACAAGGCGGTGCAACGGAGATCGGGTCATACGGAGTCTGCTAACAAGGAAGGCATGGGCGGCCGGGGCGACAGTGTGCCGTATCCGCCAGGGAACGGCAAAAAGACCGGTGTCGTCTATTGGTGTCAAGAATCGTAGGAAAGTTCGCAGCGACAGCCCCAAGCAGGAGCTCGCTGTCCATGCTTGGCTCGTGATCTTGCTCTGCTGTAGCTTTGCTTTTGCTCTCGAACCAAGATGGCGCAGACGACGCGAATCGCGACTTTGGCGCAGGCCGAGGGTAGGCGTCGATTCGGGGGAGAATCCGACATGGATGTCGCTGCTCTTGATATCAGGAGCAGGTGCGCTGGGCAGGACGCCCATCGCGCCGGCCCCCGAGGATCAAACAACCGCGGCAATGACCCTTGCACAAAACGAAAGGCCTTCGCGGCTAAAGCCGCTCCTACGGGCGATCCCGCGCCAGGCCAGCTGATGTCAGGAGGTGCGCCAGATAATCTCTTGTTCACCTTCGGCACTGATCCTGATCCACCGGTCAGCGTCCTCCTCACCATCATCCTCCGCCCAACTGCCCGGCGCACAGCGTACCTCAACAGCCAGCGCCGCAAACGCCGCATGGGCGCAGGCAATATCGTCGTCCCAAGGCGTCTTGTCACTCTCCAGAAACAGACTGTTCCACTTGCCCACTGCCTTGGGCACCCAGGTCACCGGCACCTCGCCGGCCCGGCACTTCCAGGTCTGGCCTTTCTGCTGCCACTCACTGCACGGCCCCAGCGCGACACTCAACCAGGCAGTAATCGCCTTGTGATCGACGTCTTCGTCCTTCAGGTAAATCTCGATATCAGGTTGACGCATGATGGCCTCGAAAAATGGCTTACTGCAGCACGAAATAATCGTAGCGCATGGAAACGGTGACCTTGAACGGGCCAGGGTAATCGATGACCGCTGCCCGGCGCTCGGCGCTGGCCCGCCAGCCATGTGGCGTCATCGCCAAGAGATCGGCACGCGACTGGCTGTCGATCAGCTTGAGGGTATAGGTCAGGGTCTCGCTGTGAGCCAGCTCCATCCCCTCCGGTACCAGTGCCAGATGCTTGTCATCGGCGTAGTCGCGGACTTCGTCGTACAGCTTCTGGCGCATCTCCATCAGATGGCCGCTGGTCGGCCCTACGCGCATCAGGCCGCCGCCAGGCGTCAGCAGACGCCTGGCCTCAAGCCAGTCCAGCGGGCTGAAGACGCTGGCCAGAAACTGACAACTGGCGTCCGGCAACGGAATGCGCGCCATGCTCGCGACCAGCCAGGTCAGGCTGCTGTCACGCCGGCAGGCGCGTTTGATTGCCTCGCGGGAAATATCCAGCGCATAGCCATCGGCTTTGGGCAGTGCCTCGGCAATTTGCGCGGTGTAATAGCCTTCGCCGCAGCCGATGTCCAGCCAGCGCCCCGGCGCTCGCTCGGCGGCCAGTTCCGCCAGACGGCGGGCCACCGGCGCGTAATGGCCGGCGTCGAGAAAGCGCCGCCGGGCTTCGACCATCGCCTGGTTATCGCCCGGGTCACGGCTGTTCTTGTGCTGCACCGGCAGCAGATTCAGGTAACCCTGGCGTGCACGGTCGAAACGATGATTGGCCGGGCAGGCCACGCCGTTGTCGGCGTTGGCCAGTGGCGCTGCGCAGATTGGACAGGTGAGCATCAGGCGAGCAACTTGACCAGGGTCTGATAGTAGATCTCGGTCAGCACGTCGAGGTCGCTGGCCAGGATGCGTTCGTTGACCTGGTGGATGGTGGCGTTGACCGGGCCGAGTTCGACGACCTGGGTGCCCAGCGTGGCGATAAAGCGACCGTCAGAGGTGCCGCCGCTGGTCGAAGCCTGGGTTTCGCGACCAGTAATGTCACGGATGCTCGCCGACACGGCATCAAGCAGCGCGCCTGGCTCGGTCAGAAATGGCAGGCCCGACAGCGCCCAGTCGATGTGCCAGTTCAGGTCGTGCTTGTCGAGAATTGCTGCGACACGCTGTTGCAGGCCTTCGACAGTGGACTCGGTAGAGAAGCGGAAGTTGAACACCGCGACCAGCTCACCGGGAATCACGTTGGTGGCACCGGTGCCCGAGTTGAGGTTGGAGATCTGAAAGCTGGTCGGCGGGAAGAATGCGTTGCCTTCGTCCCAGTGCTCGGCAGCCAGTTCCGCCAGGGCCGGGGCGGCCAGATGAATCGGGTTTTTGGCCAGATGCGGGTAGGCCACGTGGCCTTGTTTGCCGCGCACCTGCAAGGTGGCGCCGAGCGAGCCACGGCGGCCGTTCTTGACCACGTCACCGACCAGGGTGGTGCTCGACGGCTCGCCGACGATGCACCAGTCCAGACGCTCGTTACGTGCTGCCAGGCGTTCGACCACCGCCTTGGTGCCGTGGTGCGCCGGGCCTTCTTCATCGCTGGTGATCAGAAAGGCCACCGAGCCTTTGTGATCGGGGTAGTCGCGCACGAAGCGTTCGCTGGCCACCACCATCGACGCCAGGCTGCCTTTCATGTCGGCTGCACCACGGCCGCAGAGCATGCCGTGCTCGTCGATCAGCGCGTCGAACGGGTCGTTCTGCCAGGCCTGTACCGGGCCGGTGGGCACCACGTCGGTGTGGCCGGCAAAGCACAGCACCGGGCCGTCACCGTTGCCATGGGTGGCCCAGAAGTTATCGACGTCTTCGATGCGCATCGGTTCGAGCTTGAAGCCGGCCGCGCCCAGGCGTTGCATCATCACCGCCTGGCAATCGGCATCGAGCGGCGTAACCGATGGCCGACGAATCAGGTCGCAGGCCAGTTGGAGAGTGGGCGAGAGGTCGGCTGGGGCCGTCATGAACAAGACTCCGGTTGCAGGGCGCAGAATGTGCGAGGTGCGAAAAGGCCGATATCTTAAAGCAAAATCGCCCGCTCCATGCGCCTGAATCGGCGGCTTTGCGACAGTCCGTTGCTGGCGGTGGGTGTCCTGCGCGGCGTCAACGCCTATAATGCGCGCAGGTTTTCGAGGTCATGAACATGAGCACAGCAGATCCACGTTTTGCCGGTATCGCCCGGTTGTATGGCAGCCAGGGGCTGGAGCGCCTGCAAGCGGCCCATGTCGCGGTGATTGGTATTGGTGGCGTGGGTTCGTGGGCTGCTGAGGCGCTGGCGCGCAGTGGCGTGGGCGAGATATCGCTGTTCGATCTGGACGACGTCTGTGTCAGCAACACCAACCGCCAGTTGCATGCGCTGGACGGTACTGTGGGGCGGGCCAAGGTCGAGGTGATGGCCGAGCGTATTCGGGCGATCAACCCGGAGTGCGTGGTGCATGCGGTGATGGACTTCGTGACCCCAGACACACTGGCTGAGTACATCACTCAAGAGCTGGATTTTGTGATCGACTGTATCGACAGCGTCAAGGCCAAGGCCGCGCTCATTGCTTGGTGCAAACGGCGCAAGATCGGCCTGGTGACCACCGGCGGTGCAGGCGGGCAGATCGACCCGACGCAAATTCAGGTCTGTGACCTGAACCGTACCTTCAACGATCCGCTGGCGGCCAAGGTGCGTTCGACCCTGCGCCGCGACTACAACTTCTCGCGTACCCCCAGCCGCAGCTACAGCGTGCCGTGTGTATTTTCCAGCGAGCAGTTGCGTTATCCGATGCCCGACGGCAGCGTGTGCCAGAGCAAGACCTTTGTCGGCGAGGGCGTGCGTCTGGACTGTGCCGGAGGCTTTGGCGCAGTGATGATGGTTACCGCGACCTTCGGCATGGTCGCGGCGAGCAAGGCGGTGGACAAACTGGTAGCCGGGACCCGCCGGCCAGCGGAACGGGTCAAGCCAGCAAACTGTTGAAAAACTACCTGCGTTGCCATTGCTACGTTAAAAACAGGCTCACAATGCTCATTTACACCCGTAAACTCCGCTTGCTCGCCTGTTTTTGCCTTGCGCTGCCTGCCTCGCCTACGTTTTTCAACGGCTTGCTCGCCGAAGCCGCTCAGGACTGAGCAGCCAGTTCGCGCATGCGTTGCAGCACGGCGTTCAGGCCGTTGCTGCGCGACGGCGATAATTGACGACCAAGCCCCAGGCTGTCGAACCATTGCGCCACATCGACCTGGCGCAACTGCTCGGCGGACAGGCCGTTGACCCGCACCAGCAGCAGTGCCAACAGGCCGCGCAACAGCCGCGCATCGCTGCTGGCGCGAAACTGCCAGCGGCCTTCAGCGGCGTCAGCGAGCAACCAGACCTGGCTTTCGCAGCCGTGTACCCGATGCTGTTCGGACTTTTCCGCTTCGCTCAGTGCGCTCAGGCGTTCACCCCACTGCATCAGCAACCGGGCGCGTTGCTCCCAGCCCTGCAACTGGCTGAAGGCTTGCTGCGCCGCGACGGCTTCTGAACCCAGCGTCATGCCAGCAGCTCCAGCGACTGGTCCAGAGCACTGAACAGGCGCAGCAGGTCGTCCGAGTCGTTGTACAGCCCCAGCGACACCCGAATCGCGCCGGGCAGGCCGAGGTGTTTGAGCAGCGGCATAGCGCAGTGATGGCCGGCGCGCACGGCGATGCCCTGTTCGGTGAGCAGGTGGGCCAGGTCGGCGTTATGCACGCCCTCGACCACAAAGCTGACCAACGCCAGTTCAGGCGCGCCCAGCACGCGGACCCGATCGCGCTGCTGCAGGCCTTCAAGCAGACGTTTGTGCAATTGCGCTTCGTGGTCGGCGACCGCTCGCTGGTCGAGGCTGTCCAGGTAATCGAGCGTCGCCCCAAGCCCGATCACGCTGGCGATGGGCGGGGTTCCGGCTTCAAAGCCCAGCGGCGCGGCGCGAAACTCGGCATGCCGATAGTCGGCGGTCAGTACCATCTCGCCGCCGAACTGCCAGTGGGCCAGCTTGGGCAGCGCTTCGTTACCCGCGTAGATCACGCCCAGGCCTTCGGGGCCATACAGCTTGTGGCTGGAGAAAACGTAGAAGTCGCAGCCCAGCGCCTGCACATCATGGCGACCATGCACCACCCCTTGCGCGCCATCGACCACCGTCAGCGCCCCTTGGGCACGGGCCAGGGCCAGCAGGCGTGGCAGCGGTTGCCAGGCACCGAGCACATTGGAAAACTGGCTGACAGCCAGCAGGCGAGTATTCGGGCCGATCAGCGCGCTGGCCGCGTCGAGATCGATCAGGCCGTGCGCATCAAGTGGCAGGATCACCAGTTTCAGATTGCGCCGCTGGGCCAGTTGTTGCCAGGGCAACAGGTTGGCGTGGTGCTCCAGGGCGCTGATAGCAATCTCGTCACCGGCGCCGAACACGCCTTCCAGGCCGTAGGCAAGCAGGTTGAGAGCCGAGGTTGCGCCGTGGGTAAAGATGATCTGCCCGCTGTCAGCGGCATTGAGCCAGTGGCTGACCTTGCTGCGCGAGGCTTCGAAGGCCTGGGTCGCGTGGGCACCAGGCAGGTGCTGGGCACGGTGTACGTTGGCCGTACCGTTGCAGTAGTAATGCATCAAGGCATCGAGCAATGCCTGGGGTTTTTGCGTGGTGGCAGCGCTGTCCAGATAGGTCTGGCCTTGCCGCTGCAGGGCGTCGATGGCAGGAAAGTCGGCGCGCCAGGGAGAAATCAGGGGCATTGGTCCGTCCGGCTTGTCAGGCGGGGCCAGGCCGCGGGGTTGCCCGCGCACCTGGACCCGTACACGGCATCAGTTGTGAGCGTGCAGTGCTTCGTTCAGCTCGATGGCCGACTTGTGGGTTTTGCATTCCACAGCGCCGGTTTGCGAGTTGCGACGGAACAGCAGGTCGGTCTGGCCAGCCAGATCGCGGGCCTTGACGGTGCTGACCAGTTCGTTGTTCTCATCGAGCAGCGCGACTTTGGTACCGGCAGTGATGTAAAGACCGGCTTCAACGGTGTTGCGGTCGCCCAGCGGGATGCCGATACCGGCGTTGGCACCGATCAGGCAGCCTTCGCCAACGCTGATGATGATATTGCCGCCACCGGACAGGGTGCCCATGGTCGAGCAGCCGCCGCCCAGGTCCGAGCCCTTGCCGACGAACACGCCAGCCGATACACGGCCTTCGATCATGCCCGGGCCTTCAGTGCCGCCGTTGAAATTGACGAAGCCTTCGTGCATGACGGTGGTGCCTTCACCAATGTAGGCACCCAGGCGCACCCGGGCGCTGTCGGCGATACGCACGCCGGCCGGCACCACGTAGTCAGTCATTTTCGGGAATTTGTCGACCGAGAAGACTTCCAGCAGCTCGCCTTTGAGGCGCGCTTCGAGTTGCCGCTCGCCCAGCTCGCCCAGATCGACTGCACCGGCGTTGGTCCAGGCGACGTTTGGCAGCAGCGGGAAAATACCGGCCAGGCTCAGGCCGTGCGGCTTGACCAGACGGTGCGACAGCAGATGCAGCTTCAGGTAGGCCTCAGGGGTCGAGGTCAGTGCGGCGTCTTCGGCCAGCAGGGTGGCGACCAGCGGCTTATGGCTCTCGGCCAGACGGGTCAGCAGTGCGGCTTGTGCAGCATCGACAGGCTTGACCGCTTCGGCCAGTTTCGACGCCAGGTCGGTGTTGAATGCGATGGCCTGGTTACCGCCGCTGTAGCCCAGCAGTGGCGCGACTGCCGCGACCAGCTCGGCCGATGGCTTGAGCAGCGGCTGAGCGTAGAAGACTTCCAGCCAGTTGCCTTGACGATTCTGGGTGCCGACACCGAAGGCCAGGCTGAACAGAGTAGTGGACATGCATATTCCTCTTGAGTGATCAGGGGGTTGCCAGCAGCTCGTGGGCTTACTGCAACGCCGCCGCATACAGTTCGGGTTTGAAGCCAATCAGGGTTCGCTCGCCGAGATCGAGCACCGGGCGCTTGATCATCGACGGTTGCGCCAGCATCAGCTCGATGGCCTTGTTCTGGTCGAGGTCGGCTTTTTGCGCCTCCTCGAGCTTGCGAAACGTCGTACCGGCGCGGTTGAGCACCACTTGCCAACCGTGTTCGTCACACCATTGGCTCAGGTGTTCGCGGTCGATGCCCTGGGTCTTGTAGTCGTGAAAATCATGGCTCACGGCGTGTTGTTCTAGCCATGTACGGGCTTTTTTCATCGTGTCGCAGGCCTTGATGCCGTAAATGCGTACGATCTTGCTGTCGTTGGCGGTATTGGCCATTGCCGAAACTTCCCATGCATCGCTGAAAACAGCCGGTGATTATGCCATGCCCACACGTGCTGTGCCCGGCCTGTCTCGATATCTGTCGGACAATCACAGACAGAGGGGGCATATTCAGATGCCGGATTAAGGTACGTAGCGTCAGCGTACTATGCCGTTGAAAATCTCCGTGGCCTTACCGTCTTTCTTGATCGTGAGTTTGTTGTTCTGCGCCAGGGAATCTACTGCTTCCGAGCAGCCATCGACTGTGACGCTGCCGTCCACTGATTCCGTTGCTGTGCTGAAGCTCACCGCGTAGGTAGTGGCAGGACAAGCCCGGCCGCCTTCTCCAGTGGAGATAACCAGCACGTAACGGTCAGGGCCGAAGGCATAAGCTTTCTCTACTGTGACATAGGTCGAGAACTCGGGCTCTTCGAGCACTTGTTCAAGGATATTCATCACTCCGGCGCGAGACTGATAGTTGATGGCATCGGCGCCAGTGGTGAATGGGCCCACCTGATCGCCGGAGATTAGCACCGGTTGATAGGTGACGCTGGGAGCAGCAGGAGCCAGGCTGGCCGAGGGGGCCGGTTTCGTTACGAGTCCTGTCGATGTGGTGGGGCTGGTGCACTGGCCGTTTTCGCAGATCCGGTCGCCCTTACAATCAGTGTCTTTACCGCATTGTAAGGGCGCTTGGGCTGGGTGGCTGATCTTCTCGACAGGTTTGTCGCAGGCACTGAGGCAGAGGGCCAGGATGGAGAATGCAAAGACGCGCTTCATTAGCGAATTCCTTTTCATGAATGATGGCGCGGTAGTATCGCCAAACCTCTTGTGAAAGTCTTGGCCATTACCTTACGGGTATCCAGCGCATATCGTCCGGCGTGCGGGTGACAACCCACGGCACATTGCATGCCGTGGGGCAGGGCAGGCGTGTCAGCGGGTTACAAACGCCCGAATCCGCTCAGCGGCTTCGATGCACTCGGCCAGTGGTGCGACCAGGGCCAGGCGCACGCGGCCGGCGCCGGGGTTGAAACCGTCCACTTCCCGCGACAGGTACGAACCTGGCACCACGGTGACGTGCTGTTCGGCGTACAGGTCGCGGCAGAACGCGGCGTCGTCCTGGCCGACGCTGGGCCACAGGTAGAAGCTGCCGTCCGGGCGTTGCACGTCCATCACCGGGCCAAGGATGTCGAGCACGGCGTCGAATTTCTCACGGTACAGGTCGCGGTTGCTGCGCACGTGGTCTTCGTCGTTCCAGGCCGCGATGCTGGCCAGTTGGGTTTGCACCGGCATGGCGCAGCCGTGGTAGGTGCGATACAGCAAGAAGGCCTTGAGGATCTCGGCGTCGCCGGCCACAAAGCCGGAGCGCAGGCCTGGCAGGTTGGAGCGCTTGGACAGGCTGTGAAACACCACGCAGCGCTTGAAATCCTGGCGGCCCAGTTCGGCGCAGGCACTCAGCAGGCCGGGTGGCGGGCTTTGCTCGTCGAAGTACAGCTCGCTGTAGCATTCGTCGGCGGCGATCACGAAGTCGTACTGGTCGGCCAGGGCGATCAGTTTTTTCAGGGTTTCGAGCGGAATCAGTGCACCGGTGGGGTTGCCCGGCGAGCACAGGAACAGGATCTGGCAGCGCTGCCAGATGTGCGGGGCGACGGCGTCAAAGTCCGGGTTGAAGCCGTTGTCGTTCAGGCACGGCAGGTAATGCGGCTGAGCGCCGGCCAGAAACGCCGCACCTTCGTAGATCTGGTAGAACGGGTTGGGGCTGACCACCAGGCCATCGGCTTCGCGGTTGACCACGGTCTGGGTGAAGGCAAACAGCGCCTCACGGGTGCCGTTGACCGGCAGTACGTGGCGGGCCGGGTCGATCCAGCCGGCGGGCACGCCAAAGCGTCGTTCGCACCAGTGGCCGATGGCTTCACGCAATGCCGGCAGGCCCAGGGTGGTCGGGTACACCGCCATCTGGTCGAGATTGTCAGCCAGCGCCTTGGCCACGAACGCCGGCGATTTGTGTTTGGGCTCGCCGATCGACAGGGCGATGGGGCGCTTGTCGGGGTTGGGCGTCACGCTACCGAGCAGGGCACGCAGCTTTTCGAACGGGTAGGGCTGAAGCTGTTGCATGGCGTTGTTCATGAGGCAAATGTCTCAAGGTGCAAGGCGCCCTGAGCCGGGCGCCGTAAATGGATAAATTCAGATACTCAGGCGAAACCCGCCGTCCGGTTCGCTGTTGACGTTCAACTGTTCGACAATGGCTTCCTGCAGGCGGGCACACAGTTGCGGGTCGGACAACGGCTGGTTGTCGGCATCGGTGATGAAAAACACGTCTTCGACCCGCTCGCCCAGGGTGGCAATCTTGGCGTTCTGCAGCGACAGGTCGAACTCCAGGAAGATCTTGCCAATCCGTGCCAGCAGTCCGGGGCGATCCGGGGCCAGCAGTTCCAGCACTGTGACCGGGCGCTGGGCGTCGTTATGGATGGTGACCTGCGGAGCAAAGCTGAAGTGCTTGAGCTGGCGCGGCACCCGGCGCTTGATGATGGTCGGGTAGTCGTCCGGGTTGCGCAGGGCCTCGGTCAGGCCCTGGCGAATTTCTTCGATGCGCTGCGGATTGTCGCCAATCGAGCCGC
Organism: Pseudomonas sp. StFLB209; assembly: GCF_000829415.1. NCBI lineage: Bacteria > Pseudomonadati > Pseudomonadota > Gammaproteobacteria > Pseudomonadales > Pseudomonadaceae > Pseudomonas > Pseudomonas sp. StFLB209. The sequence continues at coordinate 3,566,009 of NZ_AP014637.1, forward strand.
CATCGCTGTCGAGCACGATGTAGGTGTCGAGGGTGAACTGGCTGCTGGAGGTGATGATCCGTGCGTCATGAATGTTGAGGTTCAACTGGGCCATGGCGGCCACCGTTACAGCGAAGAAATCGTGCTGGTCGGCGGCGTAGATGAAGATCTGCGTCGCGCCCTCGAATTCACGTTGGGTGGTTTCCTTGATCAGCACCAGCGGGCCGCCGTTGACTGGCTGTTGCAGGATCGCATCGCTGTGCCAGGCCACGTCACCGGCGGTATGGCGCAGAAAGTAATCATCGCCCAGCCCTGACCAGAGCTGTTCCACATCGTCCGGGTCGGTGCCATTGCGCACCAGAATGTCCAGGGCGGCGGTCTGGGTGCGGCGAATCTGCTCTTCACGGTCCACCGGGTTTTCCAGGCCGCGGCGCAGTGCACGCTTGGTCTCGGTATACAGCTGGCGCAACAGGCTGGCCCGCCACGAGTTCCAGAGGGTCGGGTTGGTGGCATTGATATCGGCCACGGTCAGTACATACAGGTAATCCAGATGCACTTCATCACCGACAAACAGGGCGAAGTCGTGAATCACCTGCGGGTCGGACAGGTCCTTGCGTTGTGCGGTCGTCGACATGACCAGGTGGTTGCTCACCAGCCAGACAATCAGCCGCGTGTCCCACACCGGTAGCTGGTGGCGGTGGCCGAAGACTTCGGCGTCGACGGCGCCGAGTTCCGAGTGATCGCCACCGCGGCCTTTGCCGATATCGTGGTACAGCCCGGCCAGGTAAATCAGCTCCGGCTTGGGCAGGCGGGCCATGATCTTGCTGGCCAGCGGGAATTTCTCCGACACCTCGGTGTACTGCAACTTGCGCAGATGTTTGATGAGGTTGAGGGTGTGGGCATCGACGGTATAAATATGAAACAGGTCGTGTTGCATTTGCCCGACGATATGCCCGAATTCCGGCAGGTACAGGCCGAGGATGCCGTAACGGTTCATGCGTCGCAGATTGCGGTGGATGCCCGTCTCGCATTTGAACAGCTCGATGAACAGGCTGGTATTGCGAATATCGTTGCGGAACTCGTCGTCGATCAGGTAGCGGTGCTCACGCAGCAGGCGGATGGTATTGGCCCGCACGCCTTTGATCTCGGGGTTTTGTGCCATCAGCACGAAAATCTCGATGATCGCAAAAGGGGTGCGCTTGAAGACATTCGGACGCGTAGCTTCTATATAGCCATCATGGAGCTGGAAGCGTGAGTTCAGTGGCTGGGTGTTGCCGTCATCCTCACAGAGGATGACTTCCTCGAAGTGCTGGATGATCAGGTCGCTCAACTGGGCGATGCTCATCACCACCCGGTAATACTTCTGCATGAAGTTTTCGACGGCACGCTTGGAGTCGGTGTCCTGGTAGCCAAGCAGCTCAGCAATGGAGCGTTGATGGTCGAACAGCAGACGGTCTTCGGCGCGTCCGGCCAGCATGTGCAGGGCGTAGCGCACCTTCCAGAGAAACTCCTGCGAGGAGGCCAGCAACTGGTTCTCGCTTTCCAGCAGAAAGCCGGCACCGGCCATGGCCTGCAGGTTCAGGGTGCCGTACTGGCGACGGGCGACCCAGAGGATGGTCTGGATATCGCGCAGGCCACCCGGTGAACCCTTGACGTTGGGTTCGAGGTTATATTCCGTGTCGTTGTACTTGTGGTGGCGGGCGCGCTGCTCAGCCCGTTTGGCGAGGAAGAAATCCTTGCTCGGCCACAGGTGACCGGTGCTGGTGGCTTCGAGCATGTGCTCGCGCAAGCGTTCCGGGCCTGCAATGGTGCGGCTTTCCATCAGGTTGGTGATGACCGTCAGGTCGGCTTTGGCTTCGCTGGCGCACTCTTGCACCGAGCGCACGCTTTGCCCGACTTCCAGGCCGATATCCCACAGCAGGGTCAGAAACTGCTCGATGGAGTCGCGAAAGACTTCGTGATCGTCCTTGTCGAGCAGGATCAGCAGGTCGATATCGGAATAGGGGTGCAGCTCGCCGCGCCCGTAGCCGCCCACCGCCAGCAGGGCGATGTCGGCCTGAGGTTGCCATTGGAACTGGCTCCAGGCCTGTTGCAGGATGTTATCGACGAACCAGGCGCGGTCCTCGATCAGGCGACGGATCTCGCGGCCTTCGCGAAAGCGTTGGTCAAGCACCTCGCGCGCCTGGCGAATGGCCTTCTTGAACGCGGCGATGGGGCTGGACTTCAGGGCCAGTTCAGCCTGGAACTGGCCGCGGTCGAACAATTCGGGATCCACCTGCGGCATGGGCGTGGCTTTCCTTCGGGTCAGTGGTTGTCAGCCAGCGTTGGTACGGGCGATGGTGTCGTCGCTGCGCAGGGTGAAGATCTCGTAACCGTCAGCGGTGACGACCAGAGTGTGTTCCCACTGTGCCGAGAGCTTGCGGTCCTTGGTGATCGCGGTCCAGCCGTCGCCGAGGATCTTGGTTTCGGCGCGGCCCTGATTGATCATCGGCTCGATGGTGAAGGTCATGCCTTCCTTGAGCTCCATGCCCGTGCCGGCCTGGCCATAATGCAGCACCTGTGGCTCCTCGTGAAAGACCTTGCCGATGCCGTGGCCGCAGAACTCACGGACCACCGAAAAGCCGTTCTTTTCAGCGTGCTTCTGGATGACTTCACCGATATCGCCCAGCCGGGCGCCAGGACGGACGACCTCGATTCCTTTATACAGGCACTCCTGAGTGACGCGTGACAGGCGTTCGGCCCACTCGGGCACCTGGCCGACATGGAACATCTTGCTGGTGTCACCGTAGTAGCCATCCTTGATGACGGTGATGTCGATGTTCAGGATGTCGCCGTTCTTGAGCGGTTTGTCGGCCGGAATGCCGTGGCACACCACATGGTTGATCGAGGTGCAGATCGATTTGGGAAAGCCTTTGTAGTTCAGCGGTGCCGGAATCGCTTGCTGAACGTTGACGATGTAATCGTGGCAGATGCGGTCCAGTGCCTCGGTGGTGACGCCGGCCTTCACGTGGGGCTCGATCATTTCCAGTACTTCGGCGGCCAGGCGGCCCGCGATGCGCATCTTTTCGATGTCTTCGTGATTTTTAATGCTGACAGTCATTCGGGCGCTCTCGGTAATGCACAAAGCGCCGATTCTAACAGACCGCCGGGCCTCTGGTGGCGATCCCCGGCACCGGATACGCAGGGCGATCAATCAGCCTGTAATAACTGTGGGTTTTGTTTGTCAGCTTTATGTGATATAAAGTGCGCCGCTTTGCAGGGGCTGCCCCTGGAGCATAAACCCACACACGTGTCGACACGATGACCTGGGTGCCGTTGGCAAAGCCGCCGGTTGGTCATTGGGATGCGTGGAGGCCTAACCCGACTTATCAAGGAACTATCATGTCCCAAGTCAATATGCGCGATATGCTGAAGGCCGGTGTGCACTTCGGCCACCAGACCCGTTACTGGAACCCGAAAATGGGCAAGTACATTTTCGGCGCGCGCAACAAGATTCACATCATCAACCTGGAAAAAACCCTGCCGATGTTCAACGACGCCCTGTCGTTCGTAGAGCGTCTGGCTAACGGCAAGAACAAGATCCTGTTCGTCGGCACCAAGCGTTCCGTTGGCAAGATCGTTGCTGAAGAAGCAGCACGCTGCGGCTCGCCATACGTCGATCACCGCTGGTTGGGCGGCATGCTGACCAACTTCAAAACCATTCGTCAGTCGATCAAGCGTCTGCGCGAACTGGAAGTCCAGGCTGAAGACGGTACCTTCGCCAAGCTGACCAAGAAAGAAGCCCTGATGCGCAGCCGTGATCTGGAAAAACTGGATCGCAGCCTGGGTGGTATCAAGGACATGGGCGGCCTGCCTGATGCCCTGTTCGTTATCGACGTTGATCACGAGCGCATTGCAATCACCGAAGCCAACAAGCTGGGCATCCCGGTCATCGGCGTTGTCGATACCAACAGCAGCCCGGAAGGCGTTGACTACGTGATCCCAGGTAACGATGACGCCATTCGCGCCATCCAGCTGTACATGGGTTCGATGGCTGATGCCGTCATCCGTGGTCGCAACAACGTTGCTGGCGGCACCGAAGTCTACGAAGAAGCTCCGGCTGCTGCTGTAGAAGGCTGAGTGACCAACGCCAGGCGTTGACTCAGTACGCAAAAAGGGGGCTTGGCCCCCTTTTTGCCACCTCGGAAAACATCGGCTGGCGCGGCCATGGCTATGTTGTCATCTGCTGCTGCCAAGATGGTTTTTCAAGAATTTGAACGCCCGTGACTTCGGGTGGTGTGGTTAAAACCTATCCAAGAGGATTTTGAAATGGCAGAGATTACTGCGGCGCTGGTCAAAGAACTGCGTGAGCGTACCGGCGAAGGCATGATGGATTGCAAAAAGGCCCTGACCAAGGCCGGCGGCGACATCGAAAAGGCAATCGACGACATGCGCGCTTCCGGTGCCATCAAGGCTGCCAAGAAAGCTGGCAACGTTGCTGCTGAAGGCGCTATCGCCATCAAGGACGACGGTAAATCCGCTGTCCTGCTGGAAGTCAACTCGCAGACCGACTTCCTGGCCCTGCAGGAAGACTTCAAGGCATTCGTTGCTGCCAGCGTCGAAAAAGCCTTCGCAGAGAAGCTGACCACTGTCGAGCCACTGATCGAAGCTCAAGAAGCTGACCGTCTGGTACTGGTCGGCAAGACTGGCGAAAACGTCAACATTCGCCGTCTGGTCCGTGTTGAAGGTGACGTGCTGGGTGCTTACCTGCACGGCAACAAGATCGGCGTGGTTGTGGTCCTCAAGGGCGGCGACAGCGAGCTGGCCAAAGACATCGCCATGCACGTTGCGGCGACCAACCCTGAGTTCCTGCTGCCTTCGGAAGTTTCGGCTGAAGCGATCGAGCGCGAGAAGGGTGTCTTCCTGCAACTGAACGAAGACAAGATCAAGGGCAAGCCTGAGAACATCGTTGAAAACATGATCAAAGGCCGTATCTCCAAGTTCCTGGCTGAAGCCAGCCTGGTCGAGCAGCCTTTCGTCAAGAACCCGGAAGTCAAGGTTGGCGAGCTGGCCAAGAAAGCCGGTGCCGAGATCGTTTCCTTCACTTACTTCAAAGTGGGTGACGGCATCGAGAAGCCGGTTGATAACTTCGCTGAAGAAGTTGCCGCTCAAGTGGCTGCCAGCAAGAAGTAAGACGGTTTTCAACTGTCGTACTGCAGGCTGAAAAAGAGGCTGCCCGCTCATGCGTGCGGCCTCTTTTTCAAAAGAAACAGAGGAATTTTTGCTTGCAGGCATGGTCTGCAAGGCAGCTTTTTCTGGCGCCCCGGTAGCGTCAGACTAAAGTTGACGCAGGTCTTCAGGCCTGTATGGATTTCATAATCAAGTAATGCCGCAGGAGAGATTCGCAATGGCTCAGCAGGGCAGTGGTCATCAGGCTCGCTATAAACGCATTCTACTCAAACTTAGCGGCGAAGCCCTGATGGGCTCCGAGGATTTCGGCATCGATCCCAAGGTGCTCGACCGCATGGCGCTGGAAGTCGGCCAACTGGTCGGCATCGGTGTTCAGGTAGGGTTGGTGATTGGTGGTGGCAACCTGTTCCGTGGTGCTGCGCTGAGCGCGGCCGGCATGGATCGGGTGACAGGCGATCACATGGGCATGCTTGCCACCGTGATGAACGCGCTGGCCATGCGTGACGCCCTGGAGCGCGCCAATATCACTGCCATCGTGATGTCTTCCATTTCCATGACCGGCGTGACCGATCACTATGATCGGCGCAAGGCCATGCGTCACTTGAACGCCAAGGAAGTGGTGATCTTCGCAGCCGGCACCGGCAATCCGTTCTTCACCACTGACTCGGCCGCGTGCCTGCGGGCCATCGAAATCGATGCCGACGTTGTGCTCAAGGCAACCAAGGTGGATGGCGTGTACACCGCTGATCCGTTCAAGGACCCTAATGCCGAGAAGTTCGATCACCTGTCTTACGATGAGGTGCTCGATCGCAAACTGGGTGTGATGGATCTGACTGCAATCTGCCTGTGCCGCGACCACAAGATGCCGTTGCGTGTCTTCAATATGAACAAGCCCGGCGCCCTGCTCAATATTGTGCAAGGTGGCGCTGAAGGAACCCTGATCGAGGAAGTTCGATAATGATCAACGACATCAAGAAAGATGCCCAGGAACGTATGGGCAAGTCGCTCGAAGCGCTGGGTCGTAACCTGGCTTCGATCCGCACTGGCCGTGCACACCCCAGCATCCTCGACAGCGTCAAGGTGACTGCCTGGGGCAGCGAGATGCCACTTAACCAGGTTGCCGCAATCAGCGTCGAAGACGCGCGTACCCTGAAGATCGTCGCTCACGACAAGAATCTCAGCGCGGCCATCGAGAAGGCCATCCTGACCTCCGACCTGGGGCTGAACCCTAGCAGTGCCGGTACCACCATTCGTGTGCCGATGCCTGCCCTGACCGAAGAGACCCGCAAGGGTTACACCAAGCAGGCGCGTGGTGTGGCAGAAGACGCCAAGGTTGCAGTGCGCAACGTGCGTCGTGATGCTCTGGCTGACCTGAAGAAGCTGTCCAAAGACAAGGAAATCAGCGAAGACGAAGAGCGTCGTGCCGCCGATGAGCTGCAAAAGCTCACCGACAAATATGTCGCGGAAGTCGACAAGGCACTGGAAGCCAAAGAAAAAGACCTGATGGCCGTTTGAGGTCGGGGTTTTTTAATGGAAAAGACCAAGCAGGCGGCACTGTCTTCAGTGCCGCGCCATGTCGCGATCATCATGGATGGCAACAATCGCTGGGCGAAAAAACGCCTGCTGCCCGGTGTCGCCGGCCACAAGGCTGGTGTGGATGCGGTGCGCGCCGTGATCGAGGTGTGTGCCGAGGCCGGGGTCGAAGTGTTGACCCTGTTTGCGTTCTCCAGCGAGAACTGGCAGCGCCCGGCCGATGAGGTGGGTGCGCTGATGGAGTTGTTCCTCACAGCGCTGCGTCGTGAGACCCGGCGCTTGAACGAGAACGAAATCAGCTTGCGGATCATTGGTGATCGCAGCCGTTTTCATCCAGAGTTGCAGGCGGCCATGCGTGAGGCCGAGCAGGCTACCGCCGGCAGCAATCGCTTTGTGCTGCAGGTCGCTGCCAACTACGGCGGCCAGTGGGACATTGCCCAGGCTGCGCAGCGGCTGGCGCGCGAAGTGCAGGCAGGTCATCTGAAGCCTGAGGACGTCACGCCCGAGCTGTTGCAATCTTGCCTGTCTACCGGCGATCTGCCGTTGCCCGATCTGTGCATTCGCACCGGTGGCGAGCACCGGATCAGCAATTTTCTGCTTTGGCAGCTGGCCTATGCCGAGCTGTACTTCTCCGACCTTTTTTGGCCGGACTTCAAACACGACGCCATGCGCACTGCGCTGGCCGATTTTGCTTCGCGCCAGCGCCGCTTTGGTAAAACCAGCGAGCAGGTCGAAGCCGGAGCCCGTGCCTGATGCTCAAACAACGGATCATCACTGCGCTTATTCTGCTGCCGATTGCCCTGTGTGGGTTCTTTCTGCTTAAAGGTGCCAATTTCGCGCTGTTCATTGGTGCGGTTGTGGTGCTGGGCGGTTGGGAGTGGGCCAGGCTGGCAGGGTTTGCCAGTCAGTCGATGCGTATCGGTTATGCCGCGGCGATCGCTGTGCTGCTGTTTCTGCTTTATCTGTTGCCGGGCCTGGCGCCTTGGGTGCTCACCGCTGCGGTCATGTGGTGGCTGGTGGCAACCTGGCTGGTGCTCACCTACCCGGTGTCCAGCGAGCATTGGGCCAGTGCACTGTGCAAGCTGGCCATCGGCCTGGCAATTCTGCTGCCGGCCTGGCAAGGTCTGGTGCTGATCAAGCAGTGGCCGCTGGGTAACTGGTTGATCCTGTCGGTTATGGTGCTGGTATGGGCGGCAGACATTGGTGCCTATTTCACTGGCAAGGCGATCGGCAAACGCAAGCTGGCGCCAAAAGTCAGTCCTGGCAAGAGCTGGGAGGGTGTTTATGGTGGCCTGGCGGTCAGTCTGATGATCACCTTCGTGGTGGGTGTCATGCGTGACTGGTCATTCGGTGAGTTTGTCGCGGGCTTGGCCGCTGCGGCGGTTATCGTGCTGATTTCCGTTGTTGGTGATCTGACCGAAAGCATGTTCAAGCGTCAGTCCGGGATCAAGGACAGCAGCAATCTGCTGCCGGGTCATGGCGGTGTGCTGGACCGTATCGATAGCCTGACAGCCGCAGTGCCGGTGTTCGCGGTGCTGTTGTGGATCGCTGATTGGGGTGTGATGTGAGCAAGGTGCAACAGGTAACGGTGCTTGGCGCGACCGGTTCGATTGGTCTGAGCACGCTGGATGTCATTGCTCGCCACCCTGGGTTGTTCAAGGTTTTCGCGCTGAGCGGTTTCACGCGACTGGATGAGCTGTTGAAGTTGTGCGTGCGCCATCAGCCGCGCTATGCAGTGGTGCCGACGTTTGAAGCTGCCGGACGCCTGCAGGCCGCGCTGATCGGTGCTGGCCTCGGAACCCGAGTGCTGCTGGGTGAGGATGGGCTCTGCGAAGTGGCTGCGCACCCTGAGGTCGATGCAGTCATGGCCGCTATCGTGGGGGCCGCCGGCTTGCGCCCGACCCTGGCGGCGGTGGAGGCAGGCAAAAAAGTGCTGCTGGCCAACAAGGAGGCGCTGGTGATGTCCGGCGCCTTGTTCATGGAGGCCGTGCGCCGCAGTGGTGCGCTGCTGCTGCCGATCGACAGTGAGCACAATGCAATTTTCCAGTGCCTGCCCGGTGACTTTTCTCGCGGGTTGGGCGCAGTGGGTGTCCGGCGGATCCTGCTGACCGCTTCCGGTGGGCCGTTCCGGCAGACCCCGCTTGAGCAATTGCAGGCAGTAACGCCTGAGCAGGCTTGCGCACATCCTGTCTGGTCGATGGGGCGCAAGATCTCGGTCGACTCGGCCACCATGATGAACAAGGGCCTCGAACTTATCGAGGCCTGCTGGCTGTTCGATGCCCGGCCCGACCAGGTCGAAGTGGTCATTCATCCGCAAAGCGTGGTTCACTCGCTGGTCGATTACGTGGATGGTTCGGTGCTGGCTCAACTGGGCAATCCGGACATGCGTACCCCCATCGCCAATGCGCTGGCCTGGCCTGCGCGTATCGATTCGGGTGTCGAGCCGCTGGATCTGTTTCGTATCGGTCAGTTGAATTTCGAAGCGCCGGATGAACAGCGCTTTCCCTGTCTGCGCCTGGCGCGCCAGGCGGCGGAGGCGGGCGGTAGTGCGCCGGCGTTACTCAATGCGGTCAATGAGGTGGCCGTGGCCGCGTTTCTCGATCGGCGCATTGGCTATCTGGATATCGCGAGTATGATTGAGTCGGTCCTGAATCAGGAGCCGGTGGTCCCGGTCAATGAGCTGGAGACTGTTTTCGCCATGGATGCCCGGGCGCGGACCTTGGCTGCGCACTGGCTGGAACGCAATGGGCGATGAAATTTTCGGACGCTTGGGGTTTTGTGCGGCATCAGGGGCAAGCGACAGGCTTGCGATGATTGACTCACTGGCCGGCAAGCCGGTCCCCGGAGAAAGTTGATGAGCGCTTTGTACATGATCCTGGGGACTCTGATCGCCCTGGGTGTGTTGGTGACCTTCCACGAGTTCGGCCATTTCTGGGTGGCGCGTCGTTGCGGGGTCAAGGTTCTGCGGTTCTCGGTTGGCTTTGGTACGCCGCTGGTGCGGTGGCATGATCGTCATGGCACCGAGTTCGTCGTGGCCGCCATTCCGCTGGGCGGTTATGTGAAGATGCTCGACGAGCGCGAAGGGCATGTGCCGCCCGAGCTTGCCGGGCAGTCGTTCAATCGCAAGACGGTCTATCAGCGCATCGCCATTGTCATCGCCGGTCCTGCGGCCAACTTCATTCTCGCCATCGTGTTTTTCTGGGCGCTGGCCATGCTGGGCAGCCAGCAGGTTCGACCGGTCGTCGGTTCGGTCGAGCAAGGCAGTATCGCTCAGCAGGCCGGTTTGCAGGCCGGCCAGGAAATCGTGGCGGTTGACGGCAAGGCGACCAGCGGTTGGGCGGCGGTGAACCTGCAGCTGGTGCGTCGTCTGGGTGAAACCGGCACGGTCGATCTCAAGGTGCGTGACGAAAGTTCAGCTACCGAGACTTCTCGTCAGCTGGTGCTCAACGATTGGCTCAAGGGCGCCGAGGAGCCGGATCCGATCCGCTCGCTGGGGATCCAGCCGTGGCGCCCGGTGCTGTCACCGGTGCTGGCCGAGCTCGACTCCAAAGGGCCAGCGCAGGCAGCCGGTCTGAAAACCGGTGATCGCCTGGTGGCGTTGAACGAGCAGCCGGTCAGTGAGTGGCAACAGGTGGTCGACTGGGTGCGTGAGCGACCCGGTGCGCAGATTTCCGTGCGTATCGAGCGCGATGGTGTGCAACTGGATATTCCCGTCACGCTGGCGACCCGTGGCGAGGCTGCGGCCGCGACCGGCTACCTCGGTGCCGGTGTGAAAGGCGGTGAATGGCCCGCGCACATGCTGCGTGAAGTCAGCTACGGGCCGCTGGAAGCGGTGGCCGAAGGCTTCAAACGCACCTGGAACATGAGTGTGCTGACCCTCGAATCCTTGAAGAAAATGTTGTTCGGGGAGCTATCGGTAAAAAACTTGAGTGGACCGATAACCATTGCTAAAGTGGCGGGCGCTTCAGCCCAGTCGGGCGTGGGTGACTTCCTGAATTTCCTGGCGTATCTGAGCATAAGCCTGGGGGTTCTCAATTTGCTGCCCATTCCAGTGTTGGATGGGGGGCATTTGCTGTTCTACCTGATCGAGTGGGCGCGTGGTCGCCCGTTGTCGGAAAGGGTACAGGGTTGGGGCGTTCAGATCGGTATCAGTCTGGTGGTGGGCGTTATGCTGCTCGCGCTGGTCAACGATCTGGGCCGACTCTGAAGCTTCGTTCCGTTACGAATCTGCCGCATCAGCGGCAGCTTGTTTATTGCCAGTTGGAATAAAAGGACTTCATGAAACGTCTGCTGCTAACTGCGGCTCTTGCCGCACTGATGATTGCTGAAGTTCACGCCGAGTCCTTCACCATCTCCGATATTCGTGTCAATGGCCTGCAGCGGGTATCCGCCGGCAGCGTCTTTGGTGCGCTGCCATTGAACGTCGGCGAGCACGCAGACGATGGTCGTCTGGTCGAAGCCACTCGTGCGCTGTTCAAGACCGGGTTCTTCCAGGACATCCAGTTGGGCCGCGAGGGCAACGTCCTGGTCATTACTGTAGTCGAGCGTCCGTCGGTAGCCAGTATCGAGATCGAAGGCAACAAGGCCATTTCCACTGAAGACCTCACCAAAGGCCTCAAGCAGTCAGGCCTGGCTGAAGGCGAGATCTTCCAGCGCGCCACCCTTGAGGGCGTGCGTAACGAGCTGCAGCGTCAGTATGTTGCCCAGGGCCGCTACTCGGCTGAAGTGAAGGCCGAAGTCGTGCCGCAGCCGCGTAACCGCGTGGGCCTGAAGATCAACATCGACGAAGGCACCGTTGCCGCTATCCAGCACATCAACGTGGTGGGCAATACGGTGTTCCCCGATCAGGACCTGATCGACCTGTTCGAGCTCAAGACCACCAACTGGCTGTCGTTCTTCAAGAACGATGACAAGTACGCCCGTGAGAAACTCTCCGGCGACCTGGAGCGCCTGCGCTCCTACTACCTGGACCGCGGCTATATCAACATGGATATCGCCTCGACCCAGGTCTCGATCACGCCTGACAAAAAGAGCGTGTACATCACGGTCAACGTCAACGAAGGCGAAAAGTACAGCGTCAACTCGGTCAAGCTCAGTGGCGACCTCAAGGTGCCCGAGGATCAGGTCAAGTCGCTGATGCTGGTGCAGCCTGGCCAGGTGTTCTCGCGCAAGGTCATGACCACGACTTCCGAACTGATCACCCGGCGTCTGGGTAACGAAGGCTACACCTTCGCCAACGTCAACGGCGTGCCGACGCCAAATGATCAGGATCACACCGTCGATATCACTTTCGTGGTCGATCCGGGCAAGCGTGCCTACGTTAACCGCATCAACTTCCGCGGCAACACCAAGTCGGCCGACGAAGTGCTGCGCCGTGAAATGCGCCAGATGGAAGGCGGCTGGGCTTCGACTTATTTGATCGATCAGTCCAAAACCCGCCTGGATCGTCTGGGCTTCTTCAAGGAAGTCAACGTCGAGACCCCGGCCGTGCCGGGCACCGACGACCAGGTCGATGTGAACTACACCGTTGAAGAGCAGGCCTCCGGCTCGATTACCGCCAGCGTCGGTTTCGCCCAGAGCGCCGGTCTGATCCTCGGTGGCTCGATCAGCCAGAACAACTTCCTCGGTACCGGTAACAAGGTCAGCATCGGCCTGACCCGCAGCGAATACCAGAGCCGTTATAACTTCAGCTATGTTGATCCGTACTGGACGCCCGATGGTGTGAGCCTGGGCTACAACGCCTTCTATCGCAGCACCAACTACGATGACCTCGACGTCGACGTGGCAAGCTATGCGGTAGACAGCTACGGTGCCGGTATCAGCCTGGGTTACCCGATCAGCGAAACCTCGCGTCTGACCTATGGCCTGAACGTGCAACAGGACAAGATCAAGACCGGTACCTACACCGTTGAAGAGATTTTCGACTTCATCGACCGTGAGGGTAGCAGCTTCCTGAACTTCAAAGCGTCTGTCGGCTGGTCCGAATCGACCCTCAACAAAGGCGTGTTGCCGACCCGTGGTCACTCGCAAAGCCTGGTGCTTGAGTCGACCCTGCCAGGCAGCGACCTGTCGTTCTTCAAGCTTGACTACCGCGGCCAGTACTTCTATCCGATCAGCGACACCTACACCCTGCGTCTGCACACCGAGCTGGGTTATGGCGACGGTTACGGTTCGACCAGTGGCCTGCCGTTCTACGAGAACTACTACGCCGGTGGCTTCAACTCGGTACGTGGCTTCAAGGACAGCACCCTTGGTCCGCGCAGTACGCCGAGTCGTGGTTTTGATCCTGTGACAGGTGAGGGGCGTCCCGGAACCATCGCCGACCCGGATCAGGATCCGCTGCCATTTGGTGGCAACGTGCTGGTGCAGGGCGGTGTGGAGCTGATGTTCCCGCTGCCGTTCATCAAGGACCAGCGCTCCTTGCGCACTTCGCTGTTCTGGGACGTGGGTAACGTCTTCGACAGCAACTGCGATTCCAGCCGCACCCGAAACGGTGAGCGAGTCGAGTGCAATAACGTCGACTTCTCCGGCATGGCCAGTTCTGTTGGTGTCGGTGTGACCTGGATTACCGCGCTTGGCCCGCTGAGCTTCGCGCTGGCGATGCCGATCAAGAAACCGGACAACGATTCCGAAACCCAAGTGTTCCAATTTTCCCTGGGTCAGACCTTCTAAGGGTCTGGCTCCCGAAAACGATAACGAATTCTGTAGGAGTGTATCGTGCGTAAGTTGACTCAATTGGTACTGCTGGCCACCGTTCTTGTTGCAACCCCGGCGTTGGCAGACATGAAAATTGCCGTGCTGAACTATCAGATGGCCCTGCTGGAATCCGATGCGGCGAAGAAGTACGCCGTGGATGCCGAGAAGAAATTTGGCCCTCAGTTCACCAAGCTGAAAAGCCTGGAAACCAGTGCCAAGGGTATCCAGGACCGTCTGGTCAGCGGCGGCGACAAGATGGCCCAGCCTGAGCGCGAGCGTCTTGAGCTGGAATTCAAGCAAAAGGCCCGTGATTACCAGTTCCAGTCCAAGGAACTGAGCGAAGCCAAAGCCGTTGCTGACCGCGAAATGCTCAAGCAGCTGAAGCCTAAGCTGGATCAGGCTGTTGAAGAAGTTATCAAGAAGGGTGGTTTTGACCTGGTGTTCGAGCGTGGCGCCGTGATCGACGTCAAGCCTCAATACGACGTGACCCGCCAGGTCATCGAGCGTATGAACCAGCTGAAGTAACCATGAGCGCCTCCATCAAGCTCGGCCGTTTGGCCGAGTTCCTGGACGCCACCTTGCGTGGCGACGGGGACAAGGACATCGCCGGACTCGCCACTTTGCAAGAGGCGGGTCCTGAGCAGGTCAGCTTTCTGGCCAACCCGCAATATCGCAAGTTTCTCAATGAGACCCAGGCCGGTGCCGTGCTGCTCAAACCAGCTGATGCCGAAGGCTATGCCGGCGATGCGTTGCTGGTGCCGGATCCGTATCTGGCTTATGCGCGCATTTCGCACCTGTTCGACCCCAAGCCAAAAGCTGCTGCCGGGATTCACCCGACGGCGGTTGTCGCTGATGATGCGCAGGTCGATCCGAGTGCAAGTATCGGCGCTTTTGCGGTGATCGAGAGCGGCGTGCAGATCGGCGCGAATGTTACGGTCGGTGCTCAATGCTTCATCGGTGCACGCAGTGTGATTGGCGAGGGCGGCTGGCTGGCGCCACGTGTCACGCTGTATCACGATGTGCGCATTGGTCAGCGAGTGGTCATTCAGTCCGGTGCCGTGCTGGGCGGCGAAGGCTTCGGGTTTGCCAATCAGAAGGGCGTCTGGCAGAAAATTGCCCAGATCGGCGGCGTGGTCATTGGTGACGATGTGGAAATCGGCGTCAACACGGCCATTGATCGCGGTGCGCTGGCCGATACCCGCATCGGTAACGGTGTGAAGCTGGACAACCAGATTCAGATTGCCCACAACGTGCAGGTCGGTGACCACACCGCGATGGCGGCTTGTGTCGGTATCTCTGGCAGCACCAGGATCGGCAAGCATTGCATGCTCGCCGGTGGTGTGGGTCTGGTCGGACATATCGAGATTTGCGACGGCGTGTTCATCACCGGCATGACCATGGTGACTCACTCGATCACCGAGCCTGGCTCCTATTCGTCAGGTACGGCCATGCAGCCGGCAGCGGAGTGGCGCAAGAGTGCGGCACGACTGCGCAAGCTCGATGATATGGCTCGTCGACTGCAGAAACTGGAAAAGATCGTCGAAACGGTGACCTGCGACGCCGCTGGATCATCTGAAGGCTGATATCTTTTTCCCATCAGGCGAGTGCGGCCGCTGGACCGCCTCCCTGAGTTGTAGAAGAGCGCCGCAGTTGTGTGCGCTCTCACTCTTTACTACAGGCTTCCCCTCGAAATGATGGACATCAACGAAATACGCGAATATCTGCCTCATCGTTACCCTTTCCTGTTGGTGGATCGCGTGGCGGAGCTGGATCTTGAGGGCAAGACCATTCGCGCCTACAAGAACGTCAGTGTCAACGAGCCGTTCTTCAATGGTCACTTTCCCCAGCATCCGATCATGCCGGGCGTATTGATCATCGAGGCCATGGCTCAGGCTGCGGGTATCCTGGGTTTCAAAATGCTTGACGCCAAACCTGCTGATGGCACTCTCTATTACTTCGTGGGTTCGGACAAACTGCGTTTTCGCCAGCCAGTGGTGCCGGGCGACCAGTTGACGCTTGAGGCCAAATTCGTCAGCCGCAAGCGCCAGATCTGGAAGTTCGAGTGCCAGGCCTCGGTCGACGGCAAGTCGGTTTGCTCCGCCGAAATCATCTGTGCGGAACGCGAACTATGAGTTTGATTGACTCTCGCGCAATCATCGATCCGACGGCCGTACTGGCCGACAACGTTGAAGTCGGCCCTTGGTCGATCATCGGGGCCGGTGTGGAAATTGGCGAGGGTACTGTGATCGGCCCCCACGTGATTGTGCGTGGGCCGACGCGCATCGGTCGTCACAACCGTATCTACCAGTTCTCTTCCGTTGGTGAGGACACCCCTGACCTCAAGTACAAGGGCGAAGACACACGCCTGGTGATCGGTGATCACAACGTGATTCGTGAGGGTGTGACCATCCATCGCGGCACCATTCAGGACCGCGCAGAGACCACGCTGGGTGATCACAACCTGATCATGGCCTATGCGCACATCGGTCATGACAGCGTGATCGGCAACCACTGCATTCTGGTCAACAACACTGCCCTGGCCGGTCATGTGCATGTTGATGACTGGGCGATCCTGTCCGGTTATACGTTGGTGCATCAGTACTGTCACATTGGCGCACACAGTTTTTCCGGGATGGGTACTGCGATTGGCAAGGACGTGCCGGCGTTCGTCACCGTGTTCGGCAACCCCGCCGAGGCACGTAGCATGAACTTTGAAGGCATGCGCCGGCGTGGGTTTTCCGAAGAGGCCATTCTGGCCCTGCGCAAGGCCTACAAGACGGTCTACCGCCAGAGCCTGACGGTCGAACAGGCGATTGCCGAACTGGCTGAGCCGGCTGCGGCGTTTCCTGAAGTCGCGATCTTTCTCCAGTCGATTCAATCGTCCACCCGCGGCATCACCCGCTGATCATGGCCAGTCCATTGCGTATCGCTCTGGTCGCGGGCGAGGCGTCCGGCGATATTCTGGGTTCCGGCCTGATGCGGGCCATCAAGGCGCGTCATCCGGATGCGACCTTCATCGGCGTTGGCGGGCCGCTCATGGAGGCTGAGGGCATGACCTCGTACTTTCCCATGGAGCGCTTGTCAGTCATGGGGCTGGTTGAGGTGCTGGGCCGCTTGCGCGAGCTGCTTGGGCGGCGCAAAGAGCTGATTCAGGCGCTGATCGCCGAGCAACCGGATGTGTTCATTGGCATCGATGCGCCGGACTTTACCCTCACCATCGAACTGAAGCTGCGTCAGGCCGGGATCAAGACCGTGCACTACGTCAGCCCGTCGGTCTGGGCCTGGCGTCAGAAGCGCGTGCTGAAGATTCGTGAAGGCTGCGACCTGATGTTGACCCTGCTGCCCTTCGAGGCACGTTTCTACGAAGAAAAGGGCGTGCCGGTGCGCTTTGTCGGTCATCCGTTGGCCGATACCATCCCGCTTGAGGCTGACCGGGCTGCGGCGCGCGCTGAACTGGGCTTGGGTGACGGGCCGGTGGTGGCGTTGATGCCGGGCAGTCGGGGCGGCGAAGTCGGGCGCCTGGGCGCCTTGTTCTTCGATACCGCTGCGCGGCTGCTCGCCGAACGTCCTGATCTGCGTTTTGTCCTGCCTTGTGCCAGCCCGCAGCGTCGGGCGCAGGTCGAACAGTTGCTGCAAGGTCGTGATCTGCCGGTGACGCTGCTTGATGGCCGCTCCCATGTCGCTCTGGCCGCCTGTGACGCGGTGCTGATCGCGTCGGGCACTGCCACGCTCGAAGCGCTGCTGTACAAACGGCCGATGGTCGTGGCCTACCGCCTGGCTCCGCTGACTTTCTGGATTCTCAAGCGGCTGGTCAAGAGTCCTTACGTGTCGTTGCCCAACCTGTTGGCCGGTCGCCTGCTGGTTCCTGAGCTGTTACAGGATGCGGCAACTCCCGAGACGCTGGCTGGCCAGTTGCTGCCCCTGATCGACGCAGGGATGGTGCAGACCGAAGGCTTTGACCAGATTCACCGCACCTTGCGCCGCGACGCCTCCAACCAGGCGGCACAAGCGGTGCTGGAACTGATAGGTCGTAACCCCGAGTGAGTGTGAACGCTATGCAGATGGGCCTTGATTTCACCCTGGTCGAAGAGCTGGTTGCCGGTGTCGATGAGGTGGGGCGTGGCCCGCTGTGTGGCCCGGTGGTCACCGCAGCGGTCATTCTGGATCCGGCGCGGCCGATCATTGGCCTTAACGACTCCAAGAAACTCACCCAGGCGCGCCGCGAACAGCTGTTCGACGAAATCTGCGAAAAGGCCCTCGCCTGGCATATCGCCCGCGCTGAGGTCGAGGAAATCGACCAGTTGAATATTCTCCATGCCACGATGCTGGCCATGCAACGCGCGGTCGAAGGGCTGAGCGTGACCCCGAAGCTGGCCCTGATCGATGGCAATCGCTGCCCGAAGCTGGCGGTGCCATCGGCGCCGGTGGTGCAGGGTGATGCCAAGGTGCCGGCGATTGCTGCGGCATCGATTCTCGCCAAGGTCAGTCGCGACCGGGAAATGGCCGCGCTGGAACTGATCTATCCCGGCTACGGGATGGGCGGGCACAAGGGCTACCCCACGCCTGTTCATCTGGAGGCGCTGGCGCGTCTGGGCCCTACGCCTATCCATCGGCGCTCGTTCGCACCGGTACGTGCTGCCTGGGAAGCGCGCGATGCCATAGCCCTGCAAGTGCCGGACGGTTTGCTTCAGCACTGACGTTTGCGTCTGGGCTGGGTACAATCCCGAGCTTCGTTTTACCTGTCTTCGCGCTATAGGATCTCCATGTCGGCTTCTTTCGTTCATCTGCGCCTGCACACCGAATACTCTCTGGTCGACGGTCTGGTGCGAGTCAAGCCACTGGTCAAAGCGTTGACCGGCATGAACATGCCTGCCGTTGCGGTCACTGACCAGAGCAACATGTGTTCGCTGGTCAAGTTCTACAAGGCCGCGCAGGGCGCGGGGATCAAGCCGATCTGCGGTGCCGACCTGTGGCTGGCCGGCAAGAACGCCGATGCGCCGCTCAGCCGTCTGAGCCTGCTGGTCATGAACCCGCAGGGCTATCGCAACCTTACCGAGCTGATCTCTCGCGGCTTCACCGAAGGGCAGAGCAACGGCCATGTCGTGGTTCAGCGCCAGTGGGTGGCTGAGGCCAGCGACGGCCTGATCGCCCTGTCGGCAGCCAAAGAGGGTGAGATCGGCATGGCGCTGCTCTCCGGTAATACTGATGAAGCCGATCAGTTGCTTAGCGAATGGATGGCGGTTTTTCCTGATCGGTTTTATATCGAGGTGCAGCGCACCAACCGGGTCAACGACGAAGAACACCTGCACGCTGCAGTGGCGCTGGCTGATAAACATGGCGCGCCGCTGGTGGCGACCAACGATGTACGCTTTATCAAGCAGTCAGACTTCGAGGCCCACGAGACCCGCGTGTGCATCGGTGAAGGCAGGGCGCTGGACGATCCGCGCCGTTCGCGCAATTACAGTGATCAGCAGTACCTCAAAAGCCCTGAGGAAATGGCCGAGCTGTTCAGCGATCTGCCCGAGGCCATTGAGAACACGGTCGAAATCGCCAAGCGCTGCAACATCGACGTCAAGCTGGGCACTCACTTTCTGCCCAACTTCCCGATTCCCGATGGCATGACCATCGATGAGTACTTTCGCAAGGTGTCGTTCGATGGCCTGGAAGAGCGTCTGGCCGTATTACTCCCGCCGGATTCTGAAAACTACCAGGCGCGCAAGCAGGTCTACATCGACCGGCTGAATTTCGAGCTGGACATCATCATCCAGATGGGCTTTCCCGGCTACTTCCTGATCGTTATGGACTTCATTCAGTGGGCCAAGAACAATGGTGTGCCGGTAGGTCCGGGCCGTGGTTCGGGTGCCGGCTCGCTGGTCGCCTACGTGCAGAAGATTACCGACCTCGACCCACTGGAATACGACCTGCTGTTCGAGCGGTTTCTTAACCCCGAGCGGGTTTCGATGCCCGACTTCGACGTCGACTTCTGCATGGACGGCCGCGACCGGGTAATCGACTATGTGGCCGAAAAATACGGCCGCAACGCAGTGAGCCAGATCATCACCTTCGGTTCGATGGCGGCCAAGGCGGTGGTGCGCGACGTGGCGCGGGTGCAGGGCAAGTCTTACGGCCTGGCTGACCGGCTGTCGAAGATGATCCCCTTCGAAGTCGGCATGACCCTGGAAAAGGCTTACGAGCAAGAAGAAATCTTGCGTGACTTCCTCAAGAACGATGAGGAAGGCGCAGAAATCTGGGAAATGGCGCTCAAGCTTGAGGGCGTGGTGCGTAACGTCGGCAAGCACGCCGGTGGCGTGGTCATCGCGCCAACCAAGCTGACCGACTTTGCGCCGATCTATTGTGATGAGGCCGGTGATGGCCTGGTAACCCAGTTCGACAAGGATGACGTCGAGTCGGCGGGCCTGGTGAAGTTCGACTTCCTTGGCCTGCGTACGCTGACCATCATCGACTGGGCGCTGGACACCATCAACCGCGACCGGCGCCGCGATGGCGAAGAGCCGCTCGATATTGCATTCATCCCGCTGGACGACAAGCCGACCTACGAGCTGCTGCAGCGCGCCGAGACCACGGCGGTGTTCCAGCTCGAGTCGCGGGGTATGAAAGAGCTGATCAAAAAGCTCAAGCCCGACTGCCTCGAAGACTTGATCGCACTGGTGGCGCTGTTCCGTCCGGGACCTTTGCAGTCCGGCATGGTTGACGACTTCATCAACCGCAAGCACGGCCGCGCCGAGCTGGCCTACCCGCACCCTGACTACCAGTACGAAGGCCTGCAGCCGGTGCTGGCACCGACTTACGGCATCATTCTGTATCAGGAACAGGTGATGCAGATCGCTCAGGTCATGGCTGGCTACACCCTCGGTGGCGCCGACATGTTGCGCCGCGCCATGGGTAAGAAAAAGCCCGAGGAAATGGCCAAGCAGCGCGGCGGTTTCATCGAGGGTTGCGCGGCGAACAATATCGACGCCGACCTGGCGGGTAACATTTTCGACCTGGTAGAGAAGTTTGCCGGTTACGGCTTCAACAAATCCCACTCGGCCGCCTATGGCCTGGTCTCTTACCAGACCGCCTGGCTGAAGATGCACTACCCGGCGCCATTCATGGCCGCGGTGTTGTCGGCCGATATGCACAACACCGACAAGGTCGTGACCCTGATCGAGGAAGTGCGCAGCATGAAGCTGCGCCTTGATGCGCCGGATGTGAACATCTCCGAATTCAAGTTCACCGTCAGCGACGACGGGCGCATTCTCTACGGCCTTGGGGCGATCAAGGGCGTGGGCGAGGGGCCGGTCGAGGCGATTACCGAGGCGCGCAAGGACGGGCCATTCAAGGATCTGTTCGATTTCTGTGCGCGGGTCGACCTCAAACGGGTCAACAAACGCACGCTCGACGGCTTGATCCGCAGTGGTGCGCTGGATCGTCTGGGGCCGTATTTCGAGCTGGAGCCCAAGGCCTATCAGGCCAATATCGACCGTAATCGTTCGTTGCTGCTGGCGGCCCTGGAGGAAGCCATCCAGGCCGCCGAGCAGACCGCGCGCAGCCGTGACAGCGGTCACTCGGACCTGTTTGGCGGGTTGTTCGAGGCCGAAGACGCCGATGTCTACGCTAACCATCGCAAAGCCCGCGAGATCACTCTCAAGGAGCGTTTGCGTGGTGAGAAAGAGACCCTGGGTCTGTACCTGACCGGTCACCCTATCGATGAGTATGAGGGCGAGATTCGCCGCTTTGCTCGCCAGCGCATCATTGATCTGAAGCCTGCACGTGATACTCAGACGGTAGCCGGCCTGGTGATTGCTTTGCGGGTCATGAAGAACAAGAAGGGTGACAAGATGGGATTCATCACCCTGGACGACCGGTCGGCGCGTATTGAAGCCTCCTTGTTCGCCGATGCTTTCCACTCGGCGCAGTCGTTATTGCAGACTGATGCTATCGTGGTGGTCGAAGGAGAAGTGAGTCACGACGATTTCTCCGGTGGCCTGCGGTTACGGGCAAAGCGGGTCATGAGTATCGAAGATGCGCGCACCGGCCTTGCTGAAAGCCTGCGCCTGACCGTAAGTGCCGAGGCACTCAAGGGTGACCGTCTGCGTTGGCTGGGCGAGCTGTGCAAGCGCCATCGCGGTGCCTGTCCTGTGACCCTCGATTACACCGGGCTGGACGCCAGAGCGGTTCTGCAGTTCGGCGAAAGTTGGCGAATTGACCCTGCTGACAACCTGATTCAGGCGCTGCGTGACCAGTTCGGACGCGAGAACGTCTTTCTCCAGTATCGTTAAACGCTTAAAATCCAGAATTTTTAATCTCGACCTGAATGTGCCTCTTCCGTAAGGTGGGGCGCTAACGGATCAACCGGCCGGCCTCTTGGCCGTCGACCCAAGACGGATGCCTATGAACCCGAATTTTCTCGATTTCGAACAGCCTATCGCTGACTTGCAAGCCAAGATCGAAGAGCTGCGCCTGGTAGGCAATGACAACTCGCTGAACATCAGCGACGAAATCTCCCGGCTGCAGGACAAGAGCAAAACGCTCACCGAAAGCATTTTCAGCAACCTGACCAGTTGGCAGATTGCCCGGATGGCACGTCATCCGCGCCGTCCTTACACCCTGGACTACATCGAGCACATCTTTACCGAGTTCGATGAGCTGCATGGCGATCGGCACTTCTCCGATGATGCCGCCATCGTTGGTGGTGTTGCGCGTCTGGATGACCAGCCGGTGATGGTGATCGGTCACCAGAAAGGCCGTGAAGTGCGTGAGAAGGTGCGCCGCAATTTCGGCATGCCGCGCCCTGAAGGCTATCGCAAAGCGTGCCGCCTGATGGAAATGGCCGAGCGCTTCAAAATGCCGATCGTGACCTTCATCGATACCCCTGGTGCTTACCCGGGCATCGATGCTGAAGAGCGCAACCAAAGCGAAGCCATTGCCTGGAACCTGCGTGTCATGGCCCGCCTGAAAACCCCGATCATCGCCACCGTGATCGGTGAGGGTGGCTCGGGCGGCGCATTGGCCATCGGTGTCTGCGACCAGCTGAACATGTTGCAATATTCGACCTACGCGGTGATCTCGCCGGAAGGCTGTGCGTCGATCCTGTGGAAAACCGCCGAGAAGGCCCCGGACGCCGCTGAGGCCATGGGCATCACTGCCGAGCGCCTCAAGGGCCTGGGCATTGTCGATAAGGTGATCAAGGAGCCACTGGGTGGCGCGCACCGCGATCCGGTGCTGGTTTCGGCGACTATTCGTGAAGAGCTGCTCGGCCAGCTGTCCATGCTGAAGAAGCTCGACACCGACGCGCTGCTGGCTCGTCGCTATGAGCGTCTGATGAGCTACGGCGTCTGACATGCTGCTGGTCGGCCATGGCGTCACGCCTGGCCGGCCGGTTTCTTGCCATGAACGATATTGAGCTGCGCGCCGCGCTCGCCAGCGCGCTGACTGACGCAAGCCAGGCCCCGGCCTTGCTCATCGCTTTCTCCGGTGGTCTTGACTCCACTGTCCTGCTGCATCTGCTGAGCGATCTGCGCCAGCACCAATCCCTCCCTGAGCTTCACGCCATTCATGTTCATCACGGCCTGCAGGCCGTAGCTGACACTTGGCCGCAACATTGTCGTGAGGTCTGCGCGGCGTTGGACGTGCCACTTAGTGTCAGGCACGTGCAGGTGGCTTCAGGCGCGAGTCTGGAGCAGGCGGCGCGTCAGGCGCGTTATGCGGTATTTGCCGATGTGCTGGGGGCAGAGCAGTGGTTGCTCAGTGCCCAGCACCGTGATGACCAGGCTGAAACCTTACTGTTGCGGTTATTGCGCGGTGCCGGCGTGCGCGGTCTGGCGGCCATGACGCCGCGACGCAGGCTTGGTCAGGGGTATCTGGTGCGGCCCTTGCTGGAGGTGCCGCGCGCTGCTCTTGAGGCGTATGCCCGGCGTCACGGGCTACGCTGGATCGAGGATCCGAGCAATCAGGATGTGCAGTTTGCGCGCAACTTGCTGCGCGGGCAGGTGCTGCCGTTGTTGCGTTCGCGCTGGCCGCAGGCGGCTGCCAGCCTGGCGCGCAGTGCTGCGCATCTGGCTGAGGCGCAGCAGTTGCTCGGTGAGCTGGCAGAGCAGGATCTGCAGCGTGCTCGTTTGCCGAGTGGGTTTGACTGGCTTGGCCTGCCAACTCTGGCGCTGACGCCGCTGAGCGGTTTGTCTGCGGCGCGGCAACGCAATGCTCTGCGTCATTGGCTGGCGCCGCTGAGCCGGCTGCCCGACACCGATCACTGGGCCGGCTGGGAAGACTTGCGTGATGCCAGTGCCGCGGCGCATCCGCTGTGGCGTCTGGCTGACGGAGAGCTGCACCGGGCCGCTGGCCATCTGTGGTGGCTGGCCGGTGACTGGCTGCGCCCTGCGGTTGGCGTCATGGCCTGGGATGATCCCCGGCAGCCATTGGTATTGCCTGGTAACGGCCGGTTACGCTTTGACGGCGCAGCGCCGTCGGGAGTATTGCAGGTACGCTATCGCCAAGGCGGCGAGGTGATGCAGTTGGCCGGGCGCGGGCAGCGTGACCTCAAGCGCCTGCTCAACGAGCGCGGCGTGCCGGGTTTTGCGCGCAGCCGTCTGCCACTGGTGTTTCAGGGCGATCAGTTGCTGGCAGTTGCCAACCTCGCGGGGCTTGATTGTCCGCTGCCCGGCGCAGGCAAACTGATCTGGTGCGCACCGACGAGCGACCAATGTTTGAGATAAAAAGGCCTTTCCGGTAGACTACGCTCCCTTCTTGATACAGCTTGTGTCAGTCGATTCTGAACGACACCAGTTGCCGGTTTTACCTCCAGTGTTTGCTGGGCAATCTTCAAAGTGTGGCGCTATGCAAAGGACAGGACAGGCTTATGCTCGGTCGTTCTTCAACGCAGCAGTTTTCGGAGTGCACCATGTACCCTGTCGGTAACCGGGGGCTTCGGCCTTCCTTCGCTTTCCCCGGCGGCTCTGACCGCTTTAACGCAGACTTCTAGGGTTTTTCATGACGCGCTACATCTTCGTCACGGGCGGTGTTGTTTCTTCATTGGGGAAAGGCATTGCCTCTGCATCTTTGGCGGCCATCCTGGAGGCGCGGGGACTTAAGGTCACCATGCTCAAACTGGACCCGTACATCAACGTCGATCCGGGCACCATGAGCCCGTTCCAGCACGGTGAAGTGTTCGTTACCCACGACGGCGCCGAAACCGACCTGGACCTGGGTCACTACGAGCGGTTCATCCGCACCACGATGACCCAGAACAACAACTTCACCACCGGTCGTGTGTACGAGCACGTGCTGCGCAAAGAGCGCCGTGGTGATTATCTGGGTGCGACCATCCAGGTCATTCCGCACATCACCGACGAAATCAAGCGCCGCATCATCAAGGGTGCTGCCGACGCTGATGTGGCGTTGGTCGAGATCGGCGGTACCGTGGGCGACATCGAGTCGCAACCGTTTCTCGAAGCTATCCGCCAGTTGCGTTTCGAAGTCGGCGCCAAGCGCGCGATGCTGATGCACCTGACTCTGGTTCCTTACATCGCTACCGCTGGCGAGACCAAGACCAAGCCTACCCAGCACTCGGTCAAGGAACTGCGCTCGATCGGCCTGCAGCCAGACGTTCTGGTATGCCGTTCCGATCACCCGATCGATGTCTCGTCGCGTCGCAAGATCGCCCAGTTCACCAACGTTGAAGAGCGTGCGGTGATCGGTCTGGAAGACGCCGATACCATCTACAAAATCCCGGGCATCCTGCACTCCCAGGGTCTGGACGATTTCGTCGTCGAGCGCTTCGGCCTGCAGTGCGGTGGCGCGGACCTGTCCGAGTGGGACGCGGTGGTCGACGCCAAGCTCAACCCTGAGCACGAAGTCACCATCGCCATGGTCGGTAAATACATGGAGCTGCTCGACGCCTACAAGTCGTTGATCGAAGCCATGAGCCACGCCGGTATCACCAACCGCACCAAGGTGAACCTGCGTTACATCGACTCCGAAGACATCGAAAACCAGGGCACTGGCCTGCTCGAAGGGGTGGATGCCATTCTGGTACCGGGCGGCTTTGGTCTGCGCGGCGTGGAAGGCAAGATCACCGCCGTACAGTACGCCCGTGAAAACAAGGTGCCGTACCTGGGTATCTGCCTGGGCATGCAAGTGGCGGTCATCGAGTTCGCCCGTAACGTGCTGGGCTGGAAAGACGCCAACTCCACCGAGTTCGACCGCACCGTCGAGCATCCGGTGGTCGGCCTGATCACCGAGTGGGAAGACGCCACTGGCGCGGTCGAAACCCGCACCGAAAGCTCCGACCTGGGCGGCACCATGCGTCTGGGTGCCCAGGAATGCCAGTTGCAAGCCGGTTCCAAGGTTCATGACTGCTATGCCAAGGATGTGATCGTCGAGCGTCACCGTCACCGTTATGAGGTCAACAACAACCTGCTGCCGCAACTGATTGAGGCTGGCCTGCAGGTTTCGGGTCGCTCCGGTGACGGCGCACTGGTTGAAGTGGTCGAGGCACCGGATCATCCATGGTTCGTCGCTTGCCAGTTCCACCCTGAGTTCACCTCGACGCCACGTGACGGCCATCCGTTGTTCAGCGGCTTCGTCAAGGCCGCCCTGGCTCAACATCAGAAGAACGCCTGATTCGGGATACCAAGTACATGGCTCAGAAAACCATCCGCGTCGGTTCCATCGAGATTGCCAACGACAAGCCTATGGTGTTGTTTGGCGGCATGAACGTGCTCGAGTCCCGTGACCTGGCCATGCAGATCTGTGAAGAGTACGTGCGGGTGACCGAGAAACTCGGCATCCCGTACGTGTTCAAGGCCAGTTTCGACAAGGCCAATCGTTCGTCGGTCAACTCGTACCGTGGCCCTGGCCTGGAAGAAGGCCTGCGCATCTTCGAAGAGATCAAGCGCACCTTCAACGTACCGCTCATCACTGACGTGCACGAGCCGCATCAAGCGGCTCCTGTCGCCGAGGTCTGCGACATCATCCAGTTGCCTGCCTTCCTGTCGCGCCAGACCGATCTGGTCGTGGCGATGGCGAAGACTGGCGCGGTGATCAACATCAAGAAGGCCCAGTTCCTCGCGCCTCAGGAAATGAAACACATCCTGACCAAATGTGAAGAAGCGGGTAACGAGCAACTGATTCTCTGCGAGCGCGGTTCGAGCTTCGGCTATAACAACCTGGTCGTGGACATGCTCGGCTTCGGCATCATGAAGCAGTTCCAATACCCGGTGTTCTTCGACGTGACCCATGCCCTGCAAATGCCGGGCGGTCGCAGCGATTCCGCCGGAGGCCGTCGCGCCCAGGTTCTGGAACTGGCCAAGGCCGGTTTGTCTCAGGGCCTGGCGGGGCTGTTTCTGGAAGCCCACCCGGATCCGGATCAGGCCAAGTGTGATGGTCCATGTGCCTTGCGCCTGAACAAGCTTGAGCCGTTCCTCACCCAGCTCAAGGCGCTTGACGATCTGGTGAAAAGTTTCGCCTCTGTCGAAACCGCCTGATAGCGGTTTCCGGTAAAGTGCCGTGCCCGGTGGTCTTGCCTGTCAAGACGCCGGGCCACCATCGGGCCTGACTGTTTTTCGCCCGCTGTGTATCGTTTTTACTGCTGTGTCGTTCTCGTCTATCCCGGAGTGTTTACAACAATGGCAAAAATCGTCGACATCAAAGGTCGTGAAGTTCTCGACTCCCGTGGCAACCCCACCGTGGAAGCAGATGTACTGCTCGACAACGGCATCATCGGTTCGGCCTGTGCGCCGTCCGGTGCCTCAACCGGCTCGCGTGAAGCGCTTGAGCTGCGTGATGGCGACAAGAGCCGTTACCTGGGCAAAGGCGTTCTGAAAGCCGTTGCCAACATCAATGGTCCGATCCGCGACCTGCTGCTGGGCAAGGATCCGGTAGACCAGAAAGCTCTGGATCGCGCCATGATTGAGCTGGACGGTACTGAGAACAAAGCCACCCTGGGTGCCAACGCCATCCTCGCGGTGTCCCTGGCTGCTGCCAAGGCCGCTGCCCAGGATCAGGACCTGCCGCTTTACGCGCACATCGCCAACCTCAACGGCACGCCGGGTCAGTACTCGCTGCCGGTGCCGATGATGAACATCATCAACGGTGGTGAGCACGCTGATAACAACGTCGATATCCAGGAATTCATGGTTCAGCCGGTTGGCGCCAAGACCTTCTCCGACGCGCTGCGCATCGGCACCGAGATTTTCCATCACCTCAAAGCCGTGCTGAAGGCTCGTGGCCTGAACACTGCCGTCGGTGACGAAGGTGGTTTCGCCCCTAACCTGACCTCCAACGAAGACGCCCTGAGCGCCATCGCCGAAGCCGTTGAAAAAGCCGGCTACAAGCTGGGCACCGACGTGACCCTGGCACTGGACTGCGCGGCCAGCGAGTTTTATGAAGGCGGCAAGTACAACCTGTCCGGTGAAGGCAAGTCGTTCGACGCCGAAGGTTTTGCTGACTACCTCAAAGGTCTGACTGAACGTTTCCCGATCATTTCCATCGAAGACGGTCTGGACGAGTCTGACTGGGCTGGCTGGAAGATCCTGACTGACAAGATCGGTGCCAAGGTGCAACTGGTTGGCGACGACCTGTTCGTGACCAACACCAAGATCCTCAAGGAAGGCATCGAGAAGGGTATCGGTAACTCGATCCTGATCAAGTTCAACCAGATCGGCACGCTGACCGAAACCCTGGAAGCCATCCAGATGGCCAAGGCCGCCGGTTACACCGCAGTGATCTCGCACCGCTCCGGTGAAACCGAAGACTCGACCATTGCCGACCTGGCCGTGGGCACTGCTGCTGGCCAGATCAAGACCGGCTCGCTGTGCCGCTCCGACCGCGTCTCGAAGTACAACCAGCTGCTGCGCATCGAAGAGCAACTGGGTTCCAAGGCTGTGTACCGCGGTCGTGCAGAGTTTCGCGGTTGAGTCATAAGTGTTAAAACGGCAAGACTCGCAGGCAACCTGTGCGGGCCTTGGCCAACGTTGTAATGTATTGAGCCTGGCATCTGTCAGGCTCAATGCTGTTTGTCGCATGTGGGCACCTCTAAAAACTAGCTGCGTTGCCATCGCTGCGTTAAAAACAGGCTCACAATGCTCATTTACAACCCGTAAACTCCGCTTGCTTGCCTGTTTTTGCCTTTCGCTGGCTGCCTCACCTACGTTTCTAGAGGCACCCATGTGTTGGCTCTGCCGTCTTCTTACCGGGTAACTGATATTTCAATGCGCAGTCCTTACTGGTTGTTTCTTGTCCTTCTGCTGTTGCTGGGCGGTCTGCAATATCGACTTTGGGTGGGTAATGGCAGCCTTGCGCAAGTCGCCAGCCTGACCAAACAGATTGAAGAGCAGCGGGCCGAGAATGAAAGCCTGCTGGAGCGCAACCGGGTTTTGGACGCGGAGGTCATGGAGTTGAAGAAGGGCCTGGAAACCGTCGAAGAGCGTGCCCGTCACGAGCTTGGCATGGTCAAGGACGGCGAAACCCTCTATCAACTGGCCCGCTGAGTAAGCTGATGACTAGCGTATTGCCTGCCTTCTGGGCAGTTATTCCTGCAGCGGGTGTGGGTGCCCGCATGGCAGCTGACCGTCCCAAGCAGTACCTGCAATTGGGCGCTCTGACTATTGTTGAACACAGCCTGCTGTGTTTTCTCGATCATCCTCGCCTCAAGGGGCTGGTGATCAGCCTGGCGGCGGATGATCCCTACTGGCCGGCCTTGCCCTGCGCGCTGGATTCACGCGTCCAGCGTGTCGATGGCGGCAAGGAACGGGCCGATTCGGTGCTCAATGCGTTGTTGCATCTGCATGCGCAGGGTGCTGACGATGACGATTGGGTGTTGGTGCATGATGCGGCGCGGCCTAATCTGTCGCGTGGCGACCTGGATAACTTGCTGTCGGTACTGGCCGATGACCCGGTGGGTGGTCTGTTGGCGGTGCCAGCGCGCGATACGCTCAAGCGCGCTGATGACCAAGGGCGGGTGACGGAAACCGTGGACCGCAGTTTGATCTGGCAGGCGTATACGCCGCAGATGTTTCGCCTGGGCACTTTGCATCGGGCTTTGGCTGACAGTCTGGTGGCTCACGCTGCAATTACCGATGAAGCTTCGGCTATTGAATGGGCCGGGCAGGCGCCGCGGTTGGTCGAGGGGCGGTCGGACAATATCAAGGTCACGCGGCCGGAAGATCTGGAGTGGTTGCGGCAGCGGCGCTCGTTTGGTGGGGCTTGAAAGAGCCTTGAGCGGTGTACATTCGCCGCTGCGGTGGTGGGTGTTAGTCACCTTTGCGCTTTTACAGCGGGTCACTTTTGCCTAGCGCGCGTTTGGCTTGAGCTCGTTGCCGTTGCCGTTGCCGTTGCCGTTGCCGTTGATTTTGATCTTCGAGCCGAGATGGCATAGGCGACGCCGAACGCGACGATTGGCGCAGGCCAAGACCGGAGCAAGCGGTTTGGTTCCTTTGCCAAGACAAAGGAACTCGCCCAGCATGGCGAAACCTGCAGCCCAGCCACCGCTAGGCAAGATTTTCCATCTCTTTAAATGCCAAATGTTAATTCGCGGCTAAAGCCGCTCCTACTAACCCCCGCCCACATATTCTTTACGCTGCGCCAACCCCTGCTTGAGGTAATCCACCAGCTTGCGCACTTTCGGCGACAGGTGGCGTTGCTGCGGATACAGCGCCCACACCGCGGTATTGGGCGGCTGGTGCGCTTCAAGTAGCGACACCAGCGCACCGCTTTGCAAGTGCTCCAGCACGTAATAGTCCGGCAACTGACACAACCCCATGCCATTCAAGGCGGCGTCCAGCACCGCCTGACCGCTGTTGCAACGCCAGTTACCCTGGATCCGTTGTGAAAACTCCCGACCGTTGTATTGCAGCAGCCAGGTGTCGCTGCTGCCGATCAGGCAGTTATGGCGGTTGAGCTCCGACAGGCTGTGCGGTCGGCCGTAGCGCTCCAGATAGGACGGTGAAGCGCACAGATACATGCGTCGCGGTGCCAGGCGGGCGGCGACCAGTCGTGAATCCTGTAGCCGCCCGAGGCGAATCGCCAGGTCTAGGCCCTCGTGAACCAGATCCAGCGTATCGTTAGACAGCTCGATGTCGATGCGCAACTGTGGGTACTGCTCCATGAAGCGTGTCACCAACGGTGCGATGAAGCGCTCGCCGTAAGCAACGGCGCAGGTCATGCGCAGCAAACCCTTTGGCTCGCTGGTCAGGTCGCCCACGGCACGCAAGGCTTCCTCGCGGCCATCCTGCAAACGCTGGCAGTGCTGCAAAAATGTCTGGCCGGCTTCGGTCAGCGCCACGCGCCGGGTGCTGCGATACAGCAAGCGGGTCTGCAGACGCTCTTCGAGGCGCACGATCTGCCGGCTAATGTGCGATGACGACACCCCCAGACGCTGCGCGGCGGCGGTGAATTGCCCGCATTCGGCAACTGCGACGAACTCGTCCATTCCTTCCCAGCCACTGCTGAACATCGATTATCCCTGTATGGCAATAATGTTTTGCTTTTACCCGATTATTCACCAGAGCAGCCTGTAATACACTGCTGAAATCACTTTTTACCCTTCAAGCCCATAAAGCCTCCCAAGGAGAACCGCATGATCAAGTCGCGTGCCGCTGTAGCTTTCGCCCCTAACGAACCCCTGCGTATCGTTGAAGTCGATGTCCAGCCGCCTCGTGCTGGCGAAGTGCTGGTGCGTGTCGTGGCCAGCGGCGTCTGCCACACCGATGCCTACACCCTGTCGGGTCAGGACTCTGAAGGCATCTTCCCGTGCATTCTCGGTCACGAGGGTGGCGGTATCGTTGAGGCGGTGGGTGAGGGTGTCACCTCGCTGCAGGTGGGCGATCACGTCATTCCGCTGTACACCGCCGAGTGCGGCAAGTGCAAGTTTTGCACCTCCGGCAAGACCAACCTGTGCCAGGCGGTGCGTGCCACTCAGGGCAAGGGCCTGATGCCTGACGGCACTACCCGGTTCAGCTACAACGGCGAGCCGGTCTACCACTACATGGGCTGCTCGACGTTCTCCGAGTACACCGTGCTGCCGGAAATCTCCTTGGCCAAAATCCCCAAGGAGGCGCCGTTGGAGAAGGTCTGCCTGCTGGGTTGCGGCGTGACCACCGGTATCGGTGCGGTGCTCAACACCGCCAAGGTCAAGGAAGGCGACACCGTAGCCATCTTCGGTCTGGGCGGCATCGGCCTGGCGGCGATCATCGGCGCCAAGATGGCCAAGGCCTCGCGCATCATCGCTATCGACATCAATCCGGCCAAGTTCGACATCGCCCGTGAGCTGGGAGCCACCGATTTCGTCAATCCAAAGGATCACGAGCGTCCGATCCAGGAAGTCATCGTCGAGCTGACCGATGGCGGCGTGGACTACTCCTTCGAGTGTGTCGGCAACGTCAACCTGATGCGCGCCGCGCTGGAATGCTGCCACAAGGGCTGGGGCGAGTCGGTGATCATCGGTGTTGCCGGCGCCGGTCAGGAAATCTCTACCCGTCCGTTCCAGCTGGTCACCGGCCGGGTATGGCGCGGTTCGGCATTCGGCGGCGTGAAAGGCCGTACCGAGTTGCCGTCCTATGTGCAGAAGTCGGAAACCGGCGAAATCCCGCTGGACAAGTTCATCACCCACACCATGGGCCTGGACGAGATCAACCATGCGTTTGAACTGATGCATGAAGGCAAGAGCATCCGTTCCGTCGTCCACTTCTAAGAGCGCTGCAAGTTTCAAGCAGCAAGTGGAGTTCGCTCTTGCTTGCCGCTTGTAGCTTGAGGTTTATAGCTGGAGGCTCCATGAGTCTGGAAAATATCTCCTGCCAGAAAAGCTTCGGCGGCTGGCACAAGCGTTACAAGCATCACTCCAAGGCGCTGGGCTGCGACATGGTGTTCGCGGTCTATCTGCCGCCGCAGGCCGAACAGGGTGGCAAGCTGCCGGTTCTATACTGGCTGTCGGGGCTGACCTGCACTGACGAGAACTTCATGCAGAAAGCCGGTGCCCAGCGCCTGGCCGCCGAGCTGGGGTTGATCATCGTGGCGCCGGATACCAGTCCGCGCGGGCCGGATGTTGCCGGTGACCCGGAGGGTGCCTGGGATTTCGGTCTGGGCGCCGGTTTTTATCTCAACGCCACCGAGCAGCCATATGCCCGGCACTACCGGATGTACGATTACGTGGTCGATGAACTGCCCGCGTTGATCGAAGAGCATTTTCCGGCTTCCCAGGCCCGTGGTATCAGCGGCCACTCAATGGGTGGTCACGGTGCGCTGGTCTGTGCGCTGCGCAATCCGGGTCGCTACCAGTCGATCTCGGCCTTTTCGCCGATCAGTAATCCGGTTGATTGCCCGTGGGGACAGAAGGCCTTTTCGCGTTACCTGGGCGAAGACCGCTCGCGCTGGCGCGAGTGGGATGCCAGCCTGCTGTTGGCCCAGGCCACGCAGAAGCTGCCAATCCTGGTCGACCAGGGCGACCGTGATGATTTCCTGGTCAACCAGCTCAAGCCCGAGGCGCTGGTACAGGCTGCCAAGGCGGCCGGACATCCGCTGAACCTGCGTATGCAGCCTGGCTATGACCATAGCTACTACTTCATCGCCAGCTTCATCGAAGAACACCTGCGCCATCACGCGACGGCCCTCAAAGCCTACTGACAGGCCGCCCCAAGGTCTGCCAAAGCAGGTAGAATCTCGCCCTGACTTTTCTCGGGGCGTTTTTCTATGCGTATAGGCCATGGCTACGATGTGCACCGTTTCGCCGAAGGCGATTTCATTACCTTGGGCGGCGTGCGGATAGCACACGGTTTCGGCCTGTTGGCACATTCCGATGGCGATGTCCTGCTCCACGCCCTGAGCGATGCTCTGCTGGGTGCAGCAGCGCTGGGCGATATCGGCAAGCACTTCCCGGATACCGACCCGCAGTTCAAGGGCGCCGACAGCCGCGTGCTGCTGCGTCATGTGATCAAGCTGGTCGGGGAGAAGGGCTGGAAGGTCGCCAATGTCGACGCCACCATCGTTGCCCAGGCGCCCAAGATGGCCCCGCATATCCAGGCCATGCGCGAGCTGATTGCCCAGGACCTGCAGGTCGATCTCGATCAGGTCAACGTCAAGGCCACTACCACGGAAAAACTCGGCTTCGTCGGCCGTGAAGAAGGCATCGCGGTGCATGCCGTCGCGTTGTTGTTGCGCGCATGACCGAACTCGAACTGCTTGGCCCGCGGGCTTATGGCGATGCGCTGGGCACCGCGCAACTCAAGGCGGTGGCCGAAGATTTCCAGGTCGATGAAGTACTGGACATCCCGTTGTCTGGCGATGGCGAACACCTGTGGCTGTGGGTCGAGAAGCGTGAGCTGAACACCGAGGACGCTGCGCGTCGTCTGGCGCGGGCTGCGGGCGTGCCGTTGCGCACGGTCAGTTATGCCGGCCTCAAGGATCGCCAGGCGCTGACCCGCCAGTGGTTCAGTATCCAGTTGCCGGGCAAGGCTGACCCTGATCTGGCTGGCGCAGAGGATGCCAGCCTGGCGATCCTCAAGCGCGGCCGGCATCGGCGCAAATTACAGCGCGGTGCCCACTCGGCCAACGGTTTCACCTTGCGTCTGACTGCGCTCAATGCCGACAAGGTGGCCTTGGACAAACGTTTGCAGGCCATTGCCGCGCAGGGTATTCCCAACTACTTCGGTGCCCAGCGCTTTGGTCATGACGGCGGCAATTTGCCGCACGCTCGTGAATATGCCGAGCGCATGGCGTTGCCCGAGCAACGCGCGGTACGCTCGCGGCTGTTGTCGACGGCGCGCAGTTATCTGTTCAACCGGGTACTGGCCGCACGGGTCGCCGACGGCAGCTGGAACCGCGCCCAGGTCGGCGACTTGCTGGCATTCACTGACAGCCGCAGCTTTTTCCCGGCCGGGCCTGAGGAATGCAACGACCCGCGGCTGGCGATTCTCGACCTGCACCCGACCGGCCCGCAGTGGGGCGAGGGTAATTCACCTGCGGCGGCGGCCACGGCGGAACTCGAGAATGGCGTGGCTGCGCAGGAGCCGGCATTGCGTGACTGGCTGGTAAGGGCGGGAATGGAACACGAGCGTCGCATCCTGCGACTGCCCATCGGTCGTCTGACGTGGCATTATCCCGAGCCTGACATTCTGCAACTGGAATTCGTCCTGCCGCCTGGATGTTTCGCGACCGTACTGGTCCGCGAACTTGTCGATCTGGTGCCGGTGGGGCTTACGGATAACCCATGCGTATTCTGATTTCTAACGATGACGGGGTCGCCGCGCCCGGTCTGGCAGCGTTGTATGCAGCGCTGTCGGATTATGCCGAGTGCGTGGTGATCGCCCCTGACCAGGACAAGAGCGGTGCCAGCAGTTCGCTGACCCTCGATCGTCCACTGCACCCGCAGGTGCTGGCCAACGGTTTTATCAGCGTCAACGGCACCCCGACCGACTGCGTCCATCTGGGCCTTAATGGTCTGTTGCCGGACGAACCGGATATGGTGGTGTCCGGGATCAATCTGGGCGCCAACCTGGGCGACGATGTGCTGTATTCGGGGACTGTGGCCGCTGCGCTGGAAGGCCGGTTTCTGCAACGCCCGAGCATCGCCTTTTCGTTTTTGTCGCGTCAGCCGGACAACCTGGCCACGGCGGCGCATTACGCGCGCCTGCTGGTCGAAGCGCACGAGCAGCTCGATCTGCCTGCGCGTACGGTGCTGAATGTGAACGTGCCCAATCTGCCGCTGGACCGGATACGCGGTATCCAGTTGACCCGCCTGGGGCATCGCGCCCGTGCGGCTGCGCCGGTCAAGGTGGTCGACCCGCGCGGCCGCGCCGGCTACTGGATTGCAGCCGCCGGAGATGCGGAGGACGGCGGTGCCGGGACTGATTTTCATGCCGTGATGCAGGGCTATGTGTCGATCACGCCATTGCAGCTTGATCGCACCTATCGGGATGGTTTCGACAGCCTGAACGTCTGGCTGGAGGGGCTGCGTTGAATTCAAGGGATGATCTGCTGCGCCGTGGTATCGGCATGACCTCGCAACGCACCCGCGAGCGTCTGATCCAGCGTCTGTACGAAGAGGGACTGAGCAACTCCCGGGTACTGGATGTAATCCTCAAGACGCCCCGGCATCTGTTTGTCGATGAGGCCCTGGCGCACCGCGCCTATGAAGATACGGCTTTGCCGATCGGCCATAACCAGACCATCTCCCAGCCATACATGGTGGCGCGCATGAGCGAGTTGCTGCTGGAGGCTGGCCCGTTGGACAAGGTGCTGGAGATTGGCACCGGTTCAGGCTACCAGACGGCGGTATTGGCGCAACTGGTTGAACGGGTGTTTTCTGTCGAGCGGATCAAGGTCCTGCAGGACCGTGCCAAAGAGCGTCTGGTCGAGCTGAATCTGCGCAATGTGGTGTTCCGCTGGGGGGATGGCTGGGAAGGCTGGCCGCCGCTGGCGCCCTACAACGGCATCATCGTGACTGCAGTGGCCGCTGATGTGCCTCAGGCGCTGCTCGATCAGTTGGCGCCTGGTGGGCGGATGGTCATCCCGGTTGGGGCGGGTGAGGTTCAGCAACTGATGCTGATCATCCGTGAGGAACATGGCTTTTCCCGACACGTACTGGGTTCGGTGCGCTTTGTGCCGTTACTCAATGGACCGCTGGCGTGAGTGGTCGCAGTGAATTCTGCCCGCGCTTACCGGTCTATCCAGCACCCCGGATGTGGCAAGGTGGCACTAGCGAGCGGTGGCTGTGCACCAGAGGCTAGCGTTCGTAATGGTTACACTGGCGGTTCAGTGGTGTTGCGACACAATTGAAGTCTTTCCAATTCAGTCACCAGTAAAGGGAGTGGCGGGTGAGTCATAGGGTCATTCGACAGCTTGGTTCTTTCACAGGTTTTCAGCATCTGCTGCTGGGCGTTGTGCTCAGTGTTGTGCTGGTTGGCTGTGCCAGCTCGCCTTCGGGCGGCGTGAGCGTCGTCGATCGCAACGGTAATGCCGTCGCGCAACGGGCGCCGGTCACCAAGGGGCAATACGTGGTCAAGCGCGGTGATACCCTGTTTTCCATTGCCTTCCGCTATGGCTGGGACTGGAAGGCTCTGGCGGTGCGCAATGGAATCCCCGAGCCTTTCACCATTCGTCCGGGTCAGACAATCCGTTTTGACGGGCGCTCCGACCCGGCTCCAGTCGTGGCGACCCGTGCTCCGGTGGTGACTTCCAGTTCCACCACCAGCAGTGGTTCAGGCTCTGTAAAAACCACGGTCATTTCCAAGCCGGTGGCTGTCACGCCAGTGGTCATTGCGCCTGCGGCAACCACTCCGGGCGGTGTTGCCGAGCGTTCGCCGAGCGGCTGGACATGGCCGGCCAGTGGCGTGTTGATAGGCAAATTTTCATCAAACGGTAGTTTGAATAAAGGAATTGATATCGCCGGGGATTTGGGACAGCCTGTTTTGGCAGCGTCTGATGGATCTGTTGTTTACGCCGGAAGTGGATTACGGGGCTACGGCGAATTGATCATCATCAAACACAGCGATACCTACGTCAGCGCCTACGGTCACAACCGCAGGCTCTTGGTACGGGAAGGACAACAAGTCAAGGCAGGGCAGACAATTGCCGAGATGGGGTCAACGGGAACTGACCGGGTGAAGCTGCACTTTGAGATTCGCCGTCAAGGAAAGCCTGTGGACCCTCTGCAATTTTTGCCGCGCCGTTGAGTGTTGCCAGCCTGTTCCTGACGTAATTAGGAACAGGCTCAAGTGTTGCCACGGAGATCAGGCGACGCTGGAGCTTGAGGTCGAACTCACCAAAGGACTATAACAATGGCTCTTAGCAACGGGGCGCCGGAGTTTGACATCGATGATGAAGTGCTCCTCATGGACGCTGGCATTGTCCTGGAGCAGGTGTCGGACGAGAAGCAGCCGTCTACTGCAGTCTCGGCTCGCACCAAGGCCAAAACTTCCTCGTCGCTCAAACAGCATAAGTACATCGATTACACCCGGGCGTTGGACGCCACCCAGCTGTATCTGAACGAGATCGGTTTCTCTCCCTTGCTGTCCCCGGAAGAAGAAGTCCATTTTGCACGCCTGTCGCAAAAGGGTGATCCGGCCGGCCGCAAGCGCATGATCGAGAGCAACCTGCGGCTGGTGGTCAAGATTGCCCGGCGGTACGTCAACCGCGGTCTGTCTCTGCTTGATCTGATCGAAGAAGGTAACCTGGGGCTGATCAGGGCGGTTGAGAAGTTTGATCCCGAACGCGGCTTCCGGTTCTCGACCTATGCGACCTGGTGGATTCGCCAGACCATCGAGCGGGCGATCATGAATCAGACGCGGACCATCCGTCTGCCGATTCATGTGGTCAAGGAGCTGAACGTCTATCTTCGTGCCGCGCGCGAGTTGACCCAGAAGCTCGATCACGAGCCTTCCCCGGAAGAGATCGCCAACCTGCTGGAAAAGCCGGTCAGCGAAGTCAAGCGCATGCTCGGGCTCAACGAGCGGGTGTCCTCTGTCGACGTCTCGCTGGGGCCTGATTCGGACAAGACCCTGCTCGACACCCTCACCGATGATCGGCCAACCGACCCGTTTGAACTGCTGCAGGACGATGACCTTTCCCAGAGCATCGACCAGTGGTTGTCAGAACTGACCGAGAAGCAACGTGAGGTTGTGATCCGCCGCTTCGGTCTGCGTGGTCATGAAAGCAGTACCCTGGAGGATGTGGGGCTGGAGATCGGCCTTACCCGAGAGCGGGTGCGGCAGATTCAGGTCGAGGGGCTCAAGCGTCTGCGCGAGATTCTGGAAAAGAACGGTCTCTCCAGCGAATCCCTGTTCCGCTAGGCTGGCGAGCGAAAAAGCCGATATCAACCAACCCGATGTTGATATCGGCTTTTTCATATCTGCATATTCTTATGACATATTGCTGACAATAGCGTTTATATGTCTGCATTTTTATCCTGTAACCAACACTTTCAGCGACTGATGACTGCGCGTGTAATCCATTGCTTACCCATGTTGTAAGTCGTTGTAGTCCTGGGTTGCAGATTATTAGCTATAGAGTATTGGGAAGTTTCCCATCCTGTTGATTTGAATGGGGTTTCAGGTTTCTGGCGTAAAGCTTCGCCGGTTGTTTCCGGTTTTCAGGGCATTGCCCTGAGCGAAAAAATCACTAGTATCTGAACTGTGCCAACGGAGTGGCGCAGGCGCTCAAGGAAGAACACCTCAAGGACATCGCAGGATGCGATTCATCAGGATGATGAAAAGGATCAAATGGACCATGGAAAAAATGTGGGCGGTCATACCGCCCCTTTTTTTGCCTGCCCGAAAGTGTCGGCAGGCGCTGCGCGAATGGCCCGCGCAGAACCCTGGAATCAACGCTCCAGATCGGCGATCTTGCCGGTCTTGCCGTCCCACTCGGCAGCATCCGGCAAAGCGTCCTTGCGTTCGGTGATGCTTGGCCAGATTTCTGCCAGTTCGGCGTTGATCTCGATGAAGTTCTCCATGCCAGCCGGGATCTCGTCTTCCGAGAAGATGGCCTGGGCCGGGCATTCAGGCTCGCACAGTGCGCAATCGATGCACTCATCCGGGTGAATCACCAGGAAGTTCGGGCCTTCGTAGAAGCAGTCCACCGGACAGACTTCTACGCAGTCGGTGTACTTGCACTTGATGCAGTTGTCGGTGACGACGAAGGTCATTTCTAATTTTCTCCTCAGGCGGCGGCAGCATCGCTGTGTCAGCCAGCGATACCGGGCTCGGGAATGACACCGGGCCGAATGAAAGCACGTGCAGGTAAGCGGCCTTAAGGCAGGTTGGTTGAATCCGCCTGCCGCTTGACCTTGGTTCGCTGCGTGTTCACGCGGCTCATATGACTGCTCGACCAGATTCAAACTGAGAGCATCCCAAAACCGCGCAGGATTCTAACAGCTTGTTACGCTTCGCGTCATAGTCGAGTTTGCAATGAATACAATAAGTCCAGAGCCTGACGCGGAGTCAGGTCATCGGGCTTGATCCGCCCCAGTTCTTCAAGTACCGGATGGGGCAGGCTGGCGAACAGGTCGTTTTGCACGGGGGCTGCAGGTTTTCCGGCTTTGGCCTTGGGCAGGTCGTGGGGCAGGCTGGTGGTTTCCAGGCGTTGCAGATGCTCTTTGGCACGGCTGATGACCCGCGCCGGAACGCCGGCCAGCTGGGCCACGGCAAGGCCATAGCTCTGGCTGGCAGGGCCTGGCAGCACCCGGTGCAGGAACACGATCCGTTCGTTGTGTTCGGTGGCATTGAGATGTACGTTGCTGACCAGCGGCTCGCTCTCGGGCAGCACGGTCAACTCGAAGTAGTGGGTCGCGAACAGCGTATAGGCGCGCAATTGGGCGAGACATTCTGCCGCAGCCCAGGCCAGCGACAATCCGTCGAATGTGCTGGTGCCACGACCGACTTCGTCCATCAATACCAGGCTGCGGTCGGTGGCATTGTGCAGGATATTGGCCGTCTCGCTCATCTCGACCATGAAGGTCGAACGGCCGCCGGCCAGGTCGTCACTGGAGCCAATCCGGGTGAAGATCCGGTCGACCAGCGACAGCTCGCAAGCCGCAGCCGGGACGAAGCTGCCGATATGGGCCAGCAAGACAATCAGCGCGGTCTGACGCATGTAGGTCGACTTACCGCCCATATTGGGACCGGTGATCACCAGCATGCGCGTGTTGTCGTCCAGTGCCAGGTCGTTGGCCACGAAGGGGCTGGACAACACCTGCTCGACCACCGGGTGGCGGCCTTGCTCGATCTTCATGCACGGTTGCGCGACGAAGTCCGGGCAGTTGAGGTCCAGATTGAGGGCCCGTTCTGCGAGGTTGCTCAGGACGTCCAGCTCGGCCAGGGCCGCTGCGGTGTCCTGTAACGGCGCAAGATGGCCGATCAGGTCTTCAAGCAGGGTTTCGTAGAGGATCTTCTCCCTGGCCAGGGCGCGGCTTTTGGCCGACAACGCCTTGTCTTCGAACTCCTTGAGTTCCGGGGTTATGAAGCGTTCGGCGCCCTTGAGGGTCTGGCGCCGAATGTAGTCGGCCGGTGCCTGTTCGGCCTGCTTGCTAGGCAGCTCGATGAAGTAGCCATGGACACGGTTATAGCCGACCTTGAGGTTGGCCAGGCCGGTGCGGGCCTTCTCTCGGGCTTCAAGGTCAATAAGGAACTGGCCGGCGTTCTCGCTCAGCGATTGCAGCTCGTCCAGCTCGGCATCGTAGCCGGTCTTGAGCACGCCGCCGTCGCGGATCACCGCGGGCGGGTTATCGATGATTGCGCGTTGCAGCAGGTCTGCCAGTTCCGGGTAAGTGCCGGCGGTTTTCGCCAGTTGTTGCAGGTGCGGCGCTTCCAGATCGGCCATCGCCTGTTGCAGCTCGGGCAGGGCGCTCAGCGCATCGCGCAAACGAGCCAGATCACGAGGGCGCGCGTTGCGCAGGCCGATCCGCGCCAGAATGCGCTCGATATCACCGATTTCCTTGAGCTGCGGTTGCAGGCTTTCGAAGCGGTAGCGGTCCAGGAAGCAGGCGATCGCGCTCTGGCGGGCCTGGATCACGCCAAGATCGCGCAGCGGGCGGTTCAGCCAGCGAATCAGCATGCGGGTCGCCATCGGTGTCTGGCAGCGGTCCATGACCGACAGCAGGGTGTTGTCGCGCCCGCCTGCCAGGTTGGTGTCCAGTTCCAGGTTGCGCCGGCTGGCACCATCGAGAATCACTGTATCGTCCATGCGCTCGTGGCGCAGGCTGCGCAGGTGAGGCAGGGCGGTACGCTGGGTTTCTTTGGCATAACCGAGCAGGCAGCCGGCAGCGCCGATGGCCAGGGTCAGGGTTTCGCAGCCAAACCCCTTGAGGTCCTGAGTACCGAACTGTTGGCACAGGCTCTTGTGCGCTGTGTCACGCTCAAAGTCCCAAGGCGCGCGGCGTCTGGCGCCACGGCGTTTTTCTGCCGGCAGGCCCTGTGGCCAGTCGTCGGGGATCAGCAACTCGACCGGGTTGATCCTTTCCAGTTCGGCCAGCAGGTTCTCCCAACCCTTGATCTCCTGGACGCTGAACAGGCCGCTGGTGATGTCCATCACCGCCAGGCCGAACAAGCGCTCATCGCCGAGCAGGGCGGCCAGCAGGTTGTCACGGCGCTCATCGAGGAGCGCCTCATCACTGATCGTACCGGGAGTGATGATGCGAACCACCTGGCGTTCTACCGGTCCCTTACTGGTGGCCGGGTCGCCGATCTGCTCGCAGATCACCACCGACTCGCCGAGTTTGACCAGTTTGGCCAGGTAACCTTCGAGTGAGTGGAAGGGAATGCCGCACATGGGGATGCTTTGACCTGCCGACTGACCGCGGGCGGTGAGGGTGATATCCAGCAGCTTGGCGGCTTTTTTCGCATCTTCGTAGAAGATTTCGTAGAAGTCGCCCATGCGATAGAACATGAGTTGGTCTGGATGCTGGTTTTTCAGTTTCCAGTACTGCTGCATCATCGGGGTGTGGGCGGACAGATCGGTAATGGCTTTATTCATCAGTGGGTCAGGCGGGTTCGTTCTATAAAGTAAGGGCGCTTCAAGGCAGACGAGTTGTCTGCCGACCAATGACATCAAGGTTACCATGCGCATCAGGTCGAATCATGACCTCACGTTTTGCTGCTGCCTTCTACCTCGATTCCCTGTGTAGACTTTGCGCCCAACTTATCCAGATCAATGGCATCAGGAGTGCTGCATGGACGACCTTACCCGGCTTGCCGGCTTGCTTGGTGAGCATCTGCAACGTCTGCAGGCTCAGGTCAGCACCGCCGAGTCTTGTACCGGTGGCGGTATTGCCGAAGCCATTACCCGCATAGCGGGCAGTTCGGCCTGGTTCGAAGCCGGCTATGTGACCTATTCCAATGCGCAGAAAACCCGCCAGCTGGATGTGCCGCAAGAACTGTTCGCCAGCGTGGGTGCAGTCAGTCAGGAGGTTGTGCAGGCCATGGCCCTCGGTGCGCAGCGTCACAGTGGTGCACGGTTTGCGGTGGCGGTCAGTGGTGTCGCCGGGCCAGGCGGCGGCTCTGCGTCCAAGCCGGTCGGTGCGGTGTGGCTGTGCTGGGTGGCCGGCGAGCAGATCATTGCCCGTTGCCATGTGTTTGCCGGTGATCGGGATGCCGTGCGCCGACAGACGGTAAAGGCTGCGCTAGAGGGGCTCGTAGGGCTTTGTGCTGGAGAAAACTCCAAACAGGGGTAGGCGTTCGCTCAAGGCTGTGGAATAATACTGGCTACTTATACAGGTGTTGTGGCCGCAAGGCCCTTTTTGAATTTGATTACGTGAGGACTTCAATGGACGAGAACAAGAAGAAAGCCTTGGCTGCGGCCTTGGGTCAGATCGAGCGTCAATTCGGCAAAGGTGCCGTAATGCGCATGGGTGACCACGAGCGCCAGGCGATTCCTTCCATCTCTACCGGCTCGCTGGGTCTGGACATCGCGCTGGGCATTGGTGGCCTGCCCAAAGGCCGGATCGTTGAAATCTATGGTCCGGAGTCTTCCGGTAAGACCACCTTGACCCTGTCGGTCATTGCCCAGGCCCAGAAAATGGGCGCTACCTGCG
The DNA here is from genome assembly GCF_000829415.1 of Pseudomonas sp. StFLB209. Taxonomy (NCBI): domain Bacteria; kingdom Pseudomonadati; phylum Pseudomonadota; class Gammaproteobacteria; order Pseudomonadales; family Pseudomonadaceae; genus Pseudomonas; species Pseudomonas sp. StFLB209. Next base: position 3,608,901 of record NZ_AP014637.1, read on the forward strand.
CCTTCGTTGACGCCGAGCACGCGCTGGACCCCGAGTATGCTGGTAAATTGGGTGTCAATGTCGACGACCTGCTGGTGTCGCAGCCCGATACTGGTGAGCAGGCGCTGGAAATCACCGACATGCTGGTGCGTTCCAACGCTGTTGACGTGATTGTTGTCGACTCCGTGGCAGCACTGGTACCCAAGGCTGAAATCGAAGGCGAGATGGGTGATATGCACGTGGGCCTCCAGGCCCGCCTGATGTCCCAGGCGCTGCGCAAGATCACCGGTAACATCAAGAACGCCAACTGTCTGGTCATTTTCATCAACCAGATCCGGATGAAGATCGGTGTGATGTTCGGTAGCCCGGAAACCACCACCGGTGGTAACGCCCTCAAGTTCTACGCTTCGGTCCGGCTCGACATCCGCCGTACCGGCGCTGTGAAAGAGGGGGATGAAGTGGTCGGTAGTGAGACCCGGGTCAAGATCGTCAAGAACAAGGTTGCGCCACCGTTCCGTCAGGCTGAGTTCCAGATCCTGTACGGAAAGGGCATTTACCTTAACGGCGAAATCATCGACCTGGCTGTGGCCCATGGCTTCCTGGAAAAATCCGGCGCCTGGTACAGCTACCAGGGCAACAAGATTGGCCAGGGCAAGGCCAACTCGGCCAAGTTCCTTGCCGAGAATCAGGAAATTGCCAAGGCACTTGAAAAGCAGATTCGAGACAAACTGCTCAGTGGTGGTGCCGCTGCTGCCGACAACCGCACAGCGGACATCGATGAGTCCGCTGACGATATGGCTGAAGCTGACGCCGATATCTGATTGCGCTCATGACCACCGTACTCGATACGCCTGTCGCTGTACGGCGTTCTGCAATGGACCTGCTCGCACGACGCGAGCATGGTCGTGTCGAGCTGACGCGCAAGTTGCGTCAGCGCGGCGCCCCGCCTGAAATGATCGAAGCTGCTCTGGATCGTCTTACCGACGAAGGACTGCTTTCCGAAGCCCGTTACCTTGAGAGTTTTGTCGCCTCGCGTGCACGTTCCGGCTACGGTCCCTTACGCATTCGTGAGGAGCTGGGGCAGCGTGGTCTGGCGCGTGCCGATATCGAGCAGGCGCTAAAAGAGTGCGAGGTCGATTGGCGAGCTCGTCTGTCTGAAGTCTGGCAGCGCAAGTTCGCAGGCCGGCGACCCGCCGATGCGCGTGAGCGGGCTCAACAAACCCGCTTTCTGGCTTATCGGGGTTATCCAATGGATCTGATTGGCCGCTTGTTAAACGGCCGAGAAGACGACTGATCCGTTCAGAGCGCGCCGAGCGCTGAGGATTGTTCTGCTGCCGACGCTATGGTTTTCTCAGCCCGGTTCTGTGGCTCGTTGATCACGTCTATCAATTCTCTGAGGCGCCCCTGCTGACGGCCGGTGGAGTTGAACGTCAGACGGCTGAGCTGGCTGAAGCGTTCTTCGTCGTGATCGGGATGGTAGCTGTGTTGCTCAAAGCTGCCGCTCAGGCACAGGTCGGCAAATTCCTCACGTATCTGCTCCAGCGCTGTTTCGCTAAGCGCATGATGCATGCGGATCACAAAGGTCTTCTTCAGCCAACGGGTTGAATGGAAATTGCTGTAAAAGCGATTGATCTCATCGACGGCCTGTTCAGGGCTGTGCACCAGACGCATGAGCTTCATGTCGCTGGGCAGTATGTAGCGGTTGTCCTGCAACTGGTTTTTCATGAAGTCCAGCGCGCTCTGCCAGAAGCTGCCGTCAGCTGTGTCGAGCAGTACCACCGGTACCAACGGGCTTTTGCCGGTCTGGATCAGGGTCAGTACTTCCAGGGCTTCGTCCAGCGTGCCGAAACCACCTGGGCAGAGCACCAGCGCGTCCGCTTCCTTGACGAAGAACAGCTTGCGGGTGAAGAAGAAGTGGAACGACAGCAAATGGTCGCTGCCATCGACGATCGGGTTGGCGTGCTGTTCGAACGGCAAGGTGATATTCAGACCCAGGCTGTGACTGAAACCTGCTCCTTCATGAGCTGCGGCCATGATGCCGCCACCGGCACCGGTGATGACCATCAGGTCGGCTCTGGCCAGTTGTTCACCCAGGTTTCTGGCCATGGCATAAAGCGGATGCTCTACAGGTGTACGGGCAGAACCGAATACGGTGACTTTACGGCGCCCCTTGAACTGTTCCAGTACGCGAAAGGCATTGTCCAGTTCGCGCAGGGTCTGCAAGACGATCTTGGCGTTCCAGCGGTTGCGGTCATCTTCGGCCATGCGCAGCACCGTCAGGATCATGTCGCGGTACAGCGGCAGGTTGGCGGTGGCTGGTGCGATCTGCCTGATGTGCTCCTCGATCTGCGAGGTGATGTCCAGGCCGTTGCTCTGGAAGTGCCGGGCTAAAACGTCGTTGGCTACATACGGCATAAAGGTCTTCTCCTTCGACAGGCATTGGTTGCTTTTGAACAAGCGCACTTTCGAACGGTGCTGAGGTGTCCTGTCGGTGTACGTGGTTGACGGAATACGTGGGGTGTCCGCACGTAGTCCGTAAAGCGCAGAGCATCTGCAACGCATGTAAAGATTTATAGCGTCAGCGCGCCGCTGATGTCGACTTGATGATGTTTCTCTTCATGAACAATGAGGTCGCGATGCCCACTCGTCAGGCGGGCAGGTGGTCGCCCGTTGCTCTGATTTACTTAGAACAGGACTCGCTCACAAGCATTGCAGAGCGGGTTGGTGTGGGTGCGATGAGGTATGCAGGGAGGCTGCAGATGGTATTCATCGAACTGGAAGTGGATCAGGCACTTTACGATGCGTTGGTACAGGCGGCTAGGGACAACAGGCTGACGCTGCGTCAGGAGTGCCAGCGGCGCTTGTGCGGTGAAGGAAGGCGTTCACGTTATATCAATGCCCTGATTGCCGAACTGCGTGCCGATGATGAACAGCGGCGCGCAGTGCTGGCAGCCAAGCGCAGGGCGGGTGGCTGAAGGCTTGCTAGGCTGTTGAAAAATTACCTGCCTCGCCTACGTTTTTCAACGGCCTGCTACTTCTTGGTCTTGGCGGCAGGCTTTGCGGTGCAGTCGGCGTTGCTGAAGGTCTGGGCCATGATCGGCCGGTTGGTTTTGTATTCGCTGAATTGATATTTCAGCACTGCACCTTTGGTCATCAACTGGCGATAGCCATTATTGTGGCAAACACTGGCGCCCAGTTGAGCGCGCACGGTGTCAGGATTGGCACGCATTTGTTGGGCCTGGCCCTCACGCACGCTCAGATGATTGATCAGCTCGTGGCCGTTGACGGTGTAACCTTGATCCAGAAGGTCTTCATTGATGGCCCGTGGGGTACCGACGCTGCTCTCTTTGGCGACCTTTTCCAGCATCTGGCTCAGTTCATACTCCTGCTTGGAGGCCGCCTGGGCAGCCAGAGGGGCTACCAGCAGCAGGGTAAGGGTTGGGGCGATGAGGCGCAGCATGGAATTCTCCTGATTCGGTGGTGAGGGTCTGACCAGCGCCATCGATTGGCGTTCACCGTAGTGGCACAAGTATAGGGCTTGCCAGGCTGCTTCACACCTGGGCACTTGCCGGTCGGGCTCTGGTAGACTTCGCGCACTTTTCTGTTCTGTCGGGTATCTGTTGTGCCGATGCTGTCGTTGTGCAGGTTCATTCTGCAATGAGCCATGCCGTATCCCGTTTGCGCCAGGACCGCCTGGCGCGCAGTAGCAAACCTTTTCTGGCTCGCGGTTCGCGGGCGCCGCGTTGTCCTGATTGCCGGGTCATTTTCAGCTATTGCCTGTGCGCCTTGCGCCCCAAAGTGGCCGCCAGCTCCGGGATATGCCTGCTGATGTACGACACCGAGCCGTTGAAACCGACCAACACCGGTTGGCTGATTGCGGATGTGATCGCAGACACTCATGCGTTTGGCTGGTCGCGCATCGAGGTTGACGCGCAACTGCTGAGCCTGCTGGACGATCCCCAGTGGCAGCCTTATCTGGTGTTTCCAGGCGAGTTCGTGGCGCAGGAGCGGGTGGTCGATAAGGTCATTCCTGAACCGGGCAAGCGGCCGTTGTTCATTCTGCTTGATGCGACCTGGACCGAAGCGCGCAAGATGTTTCGCAAAAGTCCGTATCTGGAGCGCTTTCCGGTGCTGAGCCTGGCGCCGGAGCAGCTTTCGCGTTATCGCCTGCGGCGTTCAAAGCGTGAAGACCATTTTTGTACGGCCGAAGTCGCCGCATTGTGTTTGGAGCTGGCCGGGGATGTCGAGGCGAGCCATGTGCTGGATGCCTGGCTGGATGTTTTCACTGCCCACTATCTGGGTGCCAAGTTCCAGCGGCCAATTGATCCTGACGATGCGGCGCACAGTCTGGTGAAAGGCTTTCGGTAATATATAAGCGTGCATCAAGAGGCTAATTGCCATCTTCTGGCGGGTATCTCGCTTGACCCGCACCGGATGGCTGGGCATTCTTGGCGCCGCCCTGAGGCTTGATTTTCCGGGCGTGGTTCGCTGGGGCAATGGAGAGTGGCCGGCATCTCCCGGATGCCTTGTTGAGTACCCGTACTCACTATAAGAACAGGATCAGACCATGACCTACGATATCTTGATCGCCGATGATCACCCGCTGTTTCGCAGTGCCTTGCATCAGGCCCTGAGCCTGGGGCTTGGCCCTGAGGTGAGACTGGTCGAGGCCGAGAGCATCGCGCAGATCGAGGCGCATCTGCAAGGCAAGACCGACTGGGATCTGGTTCTGCTGGATCTGAACATGCCGGGCGCCTATGGCTTTTCCGGTCTGGTATTGCTGCGTGGGCAATATCCGCAGATTCCGGTGGTGATGGTCTCGGCTCAGGAAGAGGCCGCGATTGTCGTACGTTCCCGTGAGTTCGGTGCCAGTGGTTTCATTCCCAAGTCGAGTCCTCTGCAGACGATCCAGCAGGCAGTGCGTGCCGTGCTTGACGGCGATACCTGGTGGCCGCCGCAGGCCGATGAGCCGGTCAGTGTCTCGGCTGAAGCCAAGGCCGCCAGCGCCGGTCTGGCCAGCCTGACACCCCAGCAGTTTCGGGTTTTGACCATGGTTTGTGAGGGGCTGCTCAACAAGCAGATCGCCTTCGAACTCAATGTATCGGAAGCAACCATCAAGGCCCATGTGACCGCCATCTTCCGTAAGCTCGGTGTGCGTACCCGCACCCAGGCGGCGCTGTTGCTGCAACAGCTGGAATCAATTGCGGCGCACTGATCGCACCACAGGTTCACGTTTTTTTGACTGAGCCTCGCTTAGCTTCCCTCATCCTTTCTGCATGGCAGTTTTTGTATGTTGTCGCCTTTCAAGGGCCAGACCGGCCTTAAACGTGTTCTCAATGCTGCGGGCTATTCATTCGATGGTCTTAGCGCAGCCTTCAAGGGCGAAGCCGCTTTTCGTCAACTGGTCTTGCTCAATGTGCTGTTGATTCCGCTGGCATTCTTGCTTGATGTCAGTCGTGGCGAGCGGGCGCTGCTGATTGCTGTGTGCTTGCTGGCGCTGATTGTCGAATTGCTCAACTCGGCGGTGGAAGCGGCGATTGACCGTATCTCTCTGGATCTGCATCCGTTGTCCAAGAACGCCAAGGACATGGGCAGCGCCGCGCAACTGGTAGCCCTGAGCATGATCGCCGCAGTATGGATGGTGGTGTTGCTCGGCTGAAGCCTTTTAGTCTTGATAAAGGCTTGGCAACACAATCTGGTCGCTGCGCTGGACACCGGCGGTGAACGCGCGGCACAGCTCAAGAAACTCGCGCATGGCCGAGGTCTGGTATTTCTGTTTGTGCCAGATGAAATAGAACTGCCTGGACAGATCCAGCTCTGGAGTGTCCAGCGCCACCAGGCTGCCGCGCCGAAACGCATCGCGCAGTGCCAGCCTGGAAATGCAACCAATCCCCAGCCCTGATTCAACTGCGCGTTTGATGGCCTCGGTGTGCTCCAGTTCCAGACGCACGTTAAGACCGTTACGATGATGACGCATGGCCTGGTCGAAAGTCAGGCGAGTACCTGAACCCTGTTCGCGCAGAATCCATGCTTCACGGGTCAGCTCTTCCAGGTTCGCCCGGCCTTGTCGGGCCAGTGGGTGTTGTGGGGCGCAGAACACCACCAGTTCATCCTCGACCCAGGACTGCACTTCAATGTCCGGATGGCTGCAGTCGCCTTCAATCAGGCCCAGATCAATTTCATAATGGGCCACCTGCTGTACAACATGCGCGGTGTTCTGCACATGCAGCTTGACCTGGCTTTCCGGGTGGCGCTGCATGAAGCCGCCGATCAATAGGGTCGCCAGATAATTGCCGATGGTCAGCGTGGCACCCACCGCCAGCGAACCGAAGCCGGATTTACCGTTGAGCAGGTCTTCGATTTCCTTGGCCTGGTCGAGCAGGGCCACAGCCTGCGGCAGCAACTGGCGCCCAGTCGCGTTAAGGCTCAGGCGCTTGCCGGCACGGTCAAACAACTGGCAGCTCGACTGGCGCTCCAGTTCGGTAATCGAAGTGCTGGCCGCTGACTGCGACAGCGACAGCATGACCGCAGCTTTGGACACGCTTTCCTGCTGCGCGACGGCGACGAAGACTTGAAGCTGGCGGAGAGTAAATCGCATATCTATATAACCGATAACCCATATCTTGATAATCCAGTTAACAGATATTGTGTCTGCCACTAGAATGGCGCGCAATAGTGCCTGTGCTGGCGTGGATGATTTTTTTCAGGAGTTTTCCCGTACATGAGTAACATGTATCACGAGCGTGTCCTCAGTGTTCATCATTGGAACGACACCCTCTTCAGCTTCAAGTGCACCCGGGACCCAGGTCTGCGTTTCGAGAACGGTCAATTCGTCATGATCGGTCTGCAGCAGCCCACCGGGCGTCCGCTGATGCGTGCCTACTCTGTCGCCAGCCCGAACTGGGAAGAGCATCTGGAATTTTTCAGCATCAAGGTGCCGGACGGCCCGCTGACATCGCAGCTGCAGCACCTCAAGGAAGGCGACGAGATCCTGATCAGCAAAAAGCCTACCGGTACCCTGGTCCTCGACGACCTGCTGCCGGGCAAGCATCTGTACCTGCTGAGCACCGGCACTGGCCTGGCGCCATTCATGAGCGTCATCCAGGATCCGGAAACCTACGAGCGCTTCGACAAGGTCATTCTGGTGCACGGCGTGCGTTGGGTCAGCGAAGTGGCTTACCACGAGTTCATCACCGAAATCCTGCCACAGAACGAGTTCTTCGGTGAGGCGGTGCGTGAAAAACTGATCTACTACCCGACCGTGACCCGCGAGCCTTATCATAATCAGGGCCGTCTGACCGACCTGATGCGCAGTGGCAAACTGTTCGAAGACATCGGCCTGCCGCCGATCAATCCACAGGACGACCGTGCCATGCTGTGCGGCAGCCCGAGCATGCTGGATGAAACCAGCGAAGTGCTCGACAGCTTCGGCCTGAAAGTTTCGCCGCGCATGCGCGAGCCGGGCGACTACCTGATCGAGCGTGCTTTCGTCGAGAAGTAAGCCCTGCGTAATAAAAAACCGCCGTTTCGTCAGAACCGGCGGTTTTTTTGTGCCTGTTCGTCAGGCTGAAAGCACAACCTCAAGCACCCGAATGACCCCGGCCTGCGGGTAGTGCCAACGTACATCCAGATCCCAGAACTGTGCGCCGTAGCGGCGTTCTGGGGACGGGGTCTGATAGGCCGGCTTCGGATCCTGCGCCAGGCATTGTTCGATCAATTCCACCAGCGGCTCTGCCAGCCGTTGAGCGTGCTCATGGGCCTGTTGCAAGGCATCGTCCTGCCATAGCACCGCAATCAACGAGGGCGCGGCGCTGGCCATGCCATTGTGAGCGTCGGGGATGCTGTCGGCGTAAGGCACATAGGGTTTGATATCCAGCACCGGTGTACCGTCGAGCAGGTCAATGCCCGACAGCCACAGGCGGCCGGGTTCGACCTTGTCCAGGCGCACCACCGACTGGCCGATGCCGTTGGGCCGGTGGGTCGCCCGGGTGGCGAACACCCCCATGCTCTGGTTGCCGCCCAGGCGTGGTGGCCTGACCTTCAGCCGCGGCGTTTGTTCCAGCGCCTGATGGAAGACGAACAGCAGCCAGACATGGCTGATCTGCTCCAGCCCCTGCACGGCATCGCCCTGATCGAAGGGCGGTAGCAGCTCCAGAACCCCCCGCGCCGCCGGCGCCAATTGTGGCTGACGGGGGATGGCGAACTTCTCCTTGAAACAGGAGCGGACGATACCGACCGGTGAAACCTGATAACTCATGGCTGAGCAGGGCGCAGGCGCTGGGCGAGACCTTTGAGGAAGTTGCGCAGCAACTGATCACCGCACTCGCGATAGTTGTTGTGGCCGACCTTGCGAAACAACGCGCTGAGTTCCGGCTTGGAGACCGGGAAGCCGGTGGCATCGAGAATCGCGTGCAGGTCTTCTTCCTTGAGTTCGAACGCCACCCGCAGTTTTTTCAGCACCAGATTATTGGTGACCGGCAGCTCGATGGGCGGCGCCAGCCGGCTTTGGTCCTTGCCGCGTTTGTAATAGACCAGGCCATCGAGAAAGTGCGCCATGACCGTGTCCGGGCAGCGGACAAAGCCTTCTTCCTCTTCGCGCTTGATCCAGCCGGCCACTTCGGCGCGGGTTACGGTCTGGTCGGCCAGTTTCAGAATCTCGACGATCTTGTTGTCGCCGGCCGCCAGGATGTAGCGCACGCTGCGCAGGATATCGTTGTTAAGCATGGTGAAAGGTCCAGTGAAGCGATTTCAGAATTTTTCCCGGCTACTCAGGTAGCGCCATTGTCCTTCAGGCAGCTTGCCCATTGACACGGTGCCAATGCGCAGCCGGCGTAAGCTGACAATCTGCACGCCGACTGCCGCGCACAGTTGCGCGACGAGATCCGGTTGCGGGTTTTTCATGGCCAGGCGCAGGCGATTTTCGCTTTGCCAGCTAGCCTTGACGGCAGGCAGTTCCTTACCTTTCCAGGTGACACCATGGTTCAGGCGGTTGAGGCCGTGAGCGACCATCTCGCCGCTGACCTGGACAAGATATTCCTGCTCGATCTTGCTGCGATCGTCGGTCAGCTTGCGCAGGGTTTTCCAGTCCTGGCTGAACACCACCAGGCCGCTGGCGTTGTCCTGCAGAGTGGAAATGGCCTTCTGGCGCAGAAAGTGCCCCTTGAGCACGCGTTTACCGAAGCTCAGTTCATTGCACAAGGTGCCCGGTGTGATCGACTGCAGCGCAGCGTCAAGGCTCATGCCTGCCGGTTTGTGCAGGATCAGGGTCACGGGATCCGGGGCGGTGGCCTTGGCATCGGCGTTCAGTTCGACCTTCTGCTGGGCGGTGACCTTCAATTGCGGCTCTTCGATCACCTCGCCGTCGACAGTCACCCAGCCGCCTTCGATGTAAAGCTCGGCCTCCCGGCGCGAACAGCCGGTCAGCTCGATAAGGCGTTTGGAGAGGCGTATAGGGTCTGACATTGCTGGTAACCGTTGAAAGAGGTGAATGGCGCAATTGTACGCTGGCTGGCACGCCTGAACGTACGGATATCAGCCGCGGCGTGCCAGTGTCATGCGCAACATGGGGTAGGGCTGGCCGAGGCCATCGACGGCTGTACGGCCGCTGATCTTGAAGCCTTGTTTCTGGTAGAACCCCAAGGCCTTGGGATTCTGTTCGTTGACGTCCAGTTCACGGATACCGAAGTGTTCGATAGCGTGGGCCAGCAGTTGTCGCCCCAGACCCTGGCCGCGATAGTCGGCCGCGATGAACAGCATTTGCAGCTTGCCGCCGCTGACGCCGGCAAACCCGTTGATCAACTCGCCGTCACGGGTACAAAACAGGCTTACCGAATCGAGGTACTGTTCGAACAGCAGCTTCCTCAGCCGGATGATGTAGTGTTCGGGCAGAAACAGGTGAGTGGCACGCACCGAGCCTTCCCAGACATCGAGCAGGCGCGGATAGTCGTTTTTCTCGGGGATGTAGAAATCCATCTCGCAATCCTTCAACCAGTTGCCGAAAATGAAAAGCCCTGCCAATGGCAGGGCTCGAAAGCACGCCAGGCGGCTTACAGCACTTCAGCCCACAGGTCGTATTCGTCTGCGTCAGTGACCCGGCAGATGATCTTGTCGCCAGGTTTGACCGGGCTGTCGTCTTCCAGACCAATGTAGACGTTGCCGTCGATTTCCGGGGCATCGAAGAAGCAGCGGCCGACTGCGCCGCGCTCGTCGACTTCGTCGATCAATACTTCGATTTCCTTGCCAATCTTCATCTGCAGGCGTGCCGCGCTGATTGCCTGCTGGTGAGCCATGAAGCGATCCCAGCGTTCCTGTTTGACGTCATCGGGGACTTCAGGCACGTCCAGGTCATTGGCCGGTGCGCCTTCTACCGGCGAGTACTGGAAGCAGCCGACGCGGTCGAGCTGGGCTTCGGTCAGCCAGTCGAGCAGGTACTGGAAGTCCTCCTCGGTCTCGCCCGGGAAGCCGACAATAAAGGTCGAGCGGATGATCAGCTCCGGACACTGTTCGCGCCAGTTCTTGATCCGCGCCAGGGTCTTGTCTTCAAAGGCCGGGCGCTTCATCAACTTGAGTACTTTCGGGCTGGCGTGCTGGAACGGGATATCCAGGTACGGCAGGATCTTGCCGGCGGCCATCAGCGGGATCAGCTCATCGACGTGCGGGTATGGGTAAACATAGTGCAGGCGAACCCATACGCCCAGAGTGCTCAGGGCCTGGCACAGTTCGGTCATGCGAGTCTTGACCGGCTGGCCGTTCCAGAAGCCGGTACGATACTTGACGTCCACGCCATAAGCGCTGGTGTCCTGAGAGATGACCAGCAGTTCCTTGACGCCCGCCTTGACCAAACGCTGCGCTTCGTCCAGTACATCACCCACCGGGCGGCTGACCAGCTTGCCGCGCATCGACGGGATGATGCAGAAGCTGCAGCTGTGGTTGCAGCCTTCGGAAATCTTCAGGTACGCATAGTGGCGCGGGGTGAGCTTGATGCCTTGCGGTGGCACCAGGTCGATCAGCGGGTTGTGCTCGTGATTGGGCGGCACCACCTCGTGAACGGCGGTAACCACTTGCTCGTACTGCTGGGGACCGGTGACCGACAGCACGCTCGGGTGCACATTGCGGATCACGTTCTCGTCGACGCCCATGCAGCCGGTCACGATCACCTTGCCATTCTCGGCAATCGCCTCGCCGATCACTTCCAGCGACTCAGCCTTGGCCGAGTCGATGAAGCCACAGGTGTTGACCACCACCACATCGGCATCCTGATAGGTCGGCACGACTTCGTAACCTTCCATGCGCAATTGGGTCAGGATGCGTTCGGAGTCTACAAGCGCCTTTGGGCACCCTAACGATATCATTCCTACACGTGGGGCCTTCGCTGTCATCATAATAGGGTGATCCTCATCAGGGCTTTTTTCTAATGGCTAAAAACGGCGCGCGAGTATACAGCTATTTGCGCTTTTCTGACCCACGTCAAAGCACAGGCAGTAGTGCCGATCGTCAGTTGCAGTATGCCCAGCGGTGGGCAGCTGAGAAGAACCTGGTTCTTGATGCTTCCCTTTCGATGCGCGACGAGGGGTTATCGGCTTACCACCAGCGGCATGTTACCCAGGGCGCCCTGGGCGTGTTTCTCAGAGCGATCGAGGACGGCCGCATCGCAAGTGGATCTGTTCTCATCGTGGAAGGCCTGGACCGGTTAAGTCGTGCAGAGCCGATTCAAGCGCAAGCGCAACTGGCGCAGATCATCAACGCCGGCATCACTGTAGTGACTGCAAGTGACGGTCGTGAGTACAACCGGGCCAGTCTCAAGGCCCAGCCAATGGACCTGGTCTATTCGCTCCTGGTCATGATCCGGGCGCATGAAGAATCGGACACAAAGAGCAAGCGCGTGAAGGCGGCGATCCGTCGGCAGTGTGAGGGCTGGCAGAACGGAACATTCCGAGGGCAGATCCGGAACGGCACTGATCCTATCTGGTTGACCTGGACAGGAAGTGAATGGCAGTTCGTACCGGAGCGGGTCGCGGCCGTCAAACGAGCGCTACAGCTGTATCAGGAGGGCAATGGTGCAGTACGAATTGTCAGGGCACTGCACGACGAAGGCCTGGTGTATATGAAGAAAGGCGCAACGACGTTACAGATCTACCGCCTGATTCGACTGCAGGCTCTGCGAGGTGCCAAGACGCTCACTATCGACGAAGAACAGTTTGTTCTAGAGGGCTACTACCCACGGTTGTTATCGGAGTCAGAATGGGCAGATCTGCAGCAACTGACGGGTGAGCGTTTTCGACGTCGCGGTCATGGTGAAATCCCTGGCATCGTGACGGGGATGGGAATCACATATTGCGGCTATTGCGGTACGGTCCTGCTTGGGCAAAACATCATGGGGCGGCCACGCAAAGCTGATGGGTTGGTTGCCGATGGCCACCGCCGCCTTCACTGTCTTGAGTACAGCCGAGATGCGGGTTGTCCTGCCAGCGGCTCTATCAGTGTCGTGCCAATCGAGCGTGCCTTGCTCAGTTACTGCTCTGACCAGATCAACCTGCAGCGTCTCCTGCAGGAGGGCGACGGCGGTCAGGGTGTGCGGCAACAAATCGTGTTGGCCAAGGCCAAGATCGAGAAAATCACCGCGCAGCTGGACAAAATCACCGATGCGCTGCTGGCCGACGATGACGCCCCGCCTGTGGCTTTCATTCGCAAGGCTCGTGAGCTTGAAGCTCAGCAGGCAGAACTCAAGACTGAGATCACACGCCTCGATGGCGAGCTGATAAAGGTTGCCAGGGCCGCGCAACCGGCGAAGGCTGAGCTGTGGTCTGAGTTAGCCGAGCGCGCTCTGCAGCAAGACACTGATGCGCGGGAGAAGGTGCGTCAGTTGGTAATGGATACGTTTCAACGAATCGTCATCTACATGCGCGGGATCGGATCAAGTGACAGAAAGTCGTCGGTGATCGACGTACAGCTGATCTCCCGCACTGGGCAGAACCGCGTTCTGCAGATCAATCGGCGCAGTGGTGCCTGGGTGGCCAGCGAAGACTGGTGACTTCAAACGGCCATTTCAAATGATGGCTTCTTGATACCGTTAGTCGGATATATACTGTTCGTCCATACAGTCATGCAAGGAGCTTTCATGTTGCAGTGTGTTCCAACTGGCAGTGCTACCGACGGGTTCACCTCCTACGAAAACCTGCTTCGTAGGGTCAATCGACAGCTCAATGTCGCCTCTCAAGCTCATCGACACACAGTCATCGCCCGACAACCTGATGAATGTATTGGCGATTGGGAGGCGTTCCTGGAACAGCTCGATCTGGAGGACAGTGTGGAGGTTACCCGGATAGGGCGCAGCGCAGCGCGACTGCAATGGACAAATCGCCATCCCGGTTGATGAGCCTAAGGTTAATCTTAAATATTAGCCGCAGGCATTGATTAAATGTTTGCCTTAGGCTAACTTCTCTCCGTCGATCCGGCAGCGCTTGCTGTCCGGATTTATATGGAGATAACCGATGCATGTCGTAAACCTGTCAACTGAAGTCCGCTCCCACCTGGCTAGGCAGCTTGCCTATAGCCAGAGCACAGGCACGGGCTTTCTCTGCGCTTATCTGTTGTCCACTCCGGACAAGACCGTATCCGATGTCGCCACGTTGATGGTTTTTCCAGGAGCGTCCGACACGTTAGTCATGGCCTATCTGTTCGGAGATCAGAGCAGCACTACCCTGCCAAGTAGAGCGCTGACGCCAGAGCAGATAGGCGAGCTGCTGAACCAGCAGGCTAATTCTGCGCCAGACCGCGCCAACTACCCGACAGAGCTGCAGGTACACAACGACGTGGTTTCTTCATTGCGTTTGGCGATCAAGCTGAAGGAAGGCGCGTTTCTGCTGCCTACTGGAGGGAAGGCGGATCTGCACCTGATGCTTGAGAGAACTCAGCCACTGGGCGACCGATCGACGTTTCGCTACGTACTGAACGGTGCAAGCAAGACCATGGCGGCGCTGTTGCCGGTGAATGAAGGGGTCGCCCTACAGCTATTGGTTGCAGTCGCCGCCGACATAGTTGGCGCACCAGGCGGCGACCGCTCATGAGCACAACTCACCAACTCTTGTTGATCGCCGCAATGGTTGTCACTCAAGGCGTGGCCATGGGCCTGCCCTACTGGATGGGGCGGTTGGCAGGGCAAGCCATCAGGGACGCCCTCCAGGAGAAGATCGACCTTCTGCAAGGTGAACTGCAAGCGGCCAATGAGCGCGGCTTGCTGCTGTGCGTGCGCAGCACAACTTATCAGGCTCAAGACAATGGAGGGAACCATGTGTAACTACCTGACAGATCACCGAGTTCGGATGTTGCTCGCAGGCATTGCTATCGCGTTGTCCAGCGTCACGGCCTTGTCGGTCGGCATGGCCATGACCTCCTTGATTCAAGACCCGCTCCTGGGCTTCGTCTTTGCTTCGGCTGCAGTCTTGCTTGACCTGTTCAAGTATCTGGCTTGGCCGATCGCGTTGGGCCTGCTGGCCAATCAGAAACGTGTATACGCAGGGTTGATGATCGTCGCAGCACTGATCCTGGGATCAGTATCTGCGTGGGCAACCTATGATCGGCTGCTGTCCTCGATCATGAGTGGGCAGGCGAAACACGCCGTTGCTCAGCAGCGGATCGCCGATTTGCAAGATTTGCGATCTGCTGCATTACGTCAGTTGGCCACCTTTGAGGATGAAGCGCGCTCGATCGGCCTGCAGGCTCAGCAGCTTCGTGAGCGTGGGATTATCACCAAGGCTCAAGACCTTGAAGCGAGCGCATCGGCACGCATCGATGCGCAACGTGCCCAGGTCCACCAACGGCTGGAGGTCATTACGCACGACATCGGCCAACTGCAAACCCAGACGCTCAGCATCGTGCAGTTGCCCGTTCTTGTGGTCGTCTTGCTGTGCTCTGGGTTTGCGATAGCGCTTGAGGCCGTGCCGGCGTTGATCGGTTCAGCGTTGAGGGTGGGTGTTATCGGAACAATTACTGAGCCTGTAGTCGCAGCAACAGTCGAAGAACCTTCGACAACGCTTGCTGTTGCTCCAGCAACGCCGGCAACCACGTCAGTAATCAGCCAGCAACAGGATCTGTTCGGGGCCGCTGATGGTGATCTGATGCAGCGACTGCTGGAAAACCTCAAGGTAACCGCTTCTGGGTCACCAGTGCGCGTGCGGGAGTTCGCAGCAACGCTGAGGATTGGTAACAAACGGCTCATGAAGTTATTTCAATCCGCTATCGATCTTGGTGCGCTGCGCAAGACGAAAGCCGGCTACGTAGTTGCTTGAGGGTTGAGGCTGCTATGAAAACTAAGAATGAAGTTAAACAACAGGGTACATCCATGATCGGTATTCCAGAAACCGGCACGTTAAAGCACAGCTGTGTCAGTGCCAATGTAAACAGTGGTTTCCAGCTCACGACTATTGATGGGCGCCAGGCAAGGCTGGCGGTCGTTGATGAGTACGGCAATATTGTCGATGTGGGTGATGCTGTTGCCAAAGAAGTATGGAATGTATCTGTAAAAGTTTATAAAAATTTCCAAATCGGACAAGGCCACATCGTGGTGCATAGCGCACCACCAGGCACACCTCAACAAGGACAGAACAAATGAGCAACGACGCCTACAACTCCCGGACTGCTGACAAATTCGTTCTCAGGTTGCCAGAAGGCATGAGGTCGAGAGTGAATGTTGAAGCGACCGATACTCATGTAAGCATGAACACCTACATGATCCAGTCTATCGCCATGCGCCTGGAAAAGGAGGCGCGCTTGGACATGCTCATCAAGCTTTTGGAGAACGCATTGGCCAAGGAAAGCGTGAAAGAGCTGAAGCTTGATCTGGCATTCAGTGGTGTGCCGGGCAAGCCTGAAGACCTCAGGTCCCTCCTGGCCGGCCCGATCTCGCTAGCCTGACTTGATACCGCATGGCCGATCAGGAGACTGCCACCGGTTGGCCTACATGCCGGTGATCTTTGCGTCGATCGCTCGGCCTATGATCTGCCAATTTTCATCAAGCGCGACAGTTTGGTAATCCTTGTTCAGCGGAACCAAGTAGCCGATGCCTGCGTCAAGGTCGTACTTTTTGAACGTGCTCTCACCGGTAACCAGGTTGCGAGCGATATAAAATTTCCCGCTCAACAGATCGAAGCCCTCAGGTTGCACCAAGATTGGTGTGCCCTCCGGGAAGCTCGGGTGGCTGTCCGAGGTCATCGACCTTCCTTTAACCTTCAGCCAATACCCATTAGGCCCAGCATTTTCGTATGAGCTGAGCCATTCGTCTGAGATGCCGACCGGATAGCAACCGGAGGACTCGATACCCTCTCCAGCAGCAACCCAAGTGATAAGCGGGTAATCCCTTGCTTGTCGTTTGGGTTGAACCATGGGGCTGGTGTTAGACAAGCCTTCAATTTCTGCCGCTAAGCGCGGGCTGAAACTTTCGACAGGCTCACCCAGCATTCTCGCCAAAACTGAGGCGAAGCGCGCATTCAGTGCGTTGATACCACTCAGGTAGTGATTCACTGATACCGGGGTTATGCCAGCGGCATCAGCAATCTTCCTCTGATTGAGCTTGAGAGCGTTCTTCTTCGATAGATAGAGCGCCTTGGCAGCGTTTGCCTCAGCCATTAACTCTGGGGGGAGTGGTTTTTTTGTGTATGCCATCAACAAATTATAAGCCGTTGGCTAATTGAAAGGGATGAGCCTGAGGGTGGCAAATCATGAGATTTTCATAAGCCTTAGGCATATAAAGCTTGTTTATGTGTATGCCTGAGGCTAATATTCGCCCATTCATAGGCCCAGGATGGGGGTAATGGTGTGGAAACAATCTCGTTGAGTGACTTCGTCAGGAAGATCGGGCAAGCCCGAGTTGCTCGCGCGCTCGGCGTGAAACCGGCGTCAATCGCCAAGGCTCTGAAAACCAAGAGAAACATCCAGGTAATGGTTGAGGAGGATGGCTCGTGTGCCGCACAGGAGATCCGCCCATTTCCATCAAATATCCATGATCTGCAAGCCGCGCAGCAGCCTATCGACGCGGTTTCCGTATGACTACGTCTGGTTCCGGACAGGCGCTCACGTCCCGCGACCAGGTGCTGGTGGCCCACGCCGCCGGCATGATCGCCAGAACTGGATTCAGCCAGGACGGATTTGCCAAAAGCCTGAGCCAGAACCTGCATCGCATGGCGCCGGAAAAGGCCAGCAGCAAAGACGTACCGGACTTTGATCGTCTCTCCCTGGGCGACTGCACCACGTTCATGAGAGCGTCGGCCACTTGGTCACGTCGCCTATGCCGCTGGTTAAGCGGTGAGGTCGACCTGCCATGCTGGATCGAGGAAGCTTGGGTTCAGTCGCTTACTGGCGAGTTCCAGGAGCACTGTCTGAACGAGCTGGCCAGTCGGCACGGCCTCACCGGTGCGCGTGAGTTGGACAGCGACGACAACGCCCTGGGCGAGTTTGGCCAACTGGTGACAAAGCTGGGCCAGACCATCCAGATCGGCAGTGAGATCCTGGCGGACGGCCGCATTGATGCCGGCGACCTGGCCAAGCTGCCGGAGTTCGTTGATCAGCTTCGTGCTGTCGAAGCCCGCTGCAGCGGCTTACGGTCGCACGCAGAAGAAGTCCTCGAGCAGCAGACAATGCCGGCGCCGCCGCCGGCGCTTCACCAGGTGAACTAGCGCACGTGAGTTCCCTGGATAAGGATGTCCCCCCGCGAAACAGTAAGGCCGGCCCCAAAAAGGGTCGGCCTGCTGCTATCGACAAGAAACTGCCGCACTCAGGCCTCTACGCGCCGACCAGGCCGGCGCGGTATCGCGAGAAACGCTATCTGACCGAAGAGCAGCGGCGAGTCCCGCTCATACGCACGGCGTTCAAGCGCCTGAGCGAGATCGACAAACTTCGTGGCCAATACCTTCGGGAGTTGGACACAGTCCATGGCGGCCGTCGTACACGCTCTGAAAAGTTTGTCACGTTGGCCAAAGCGGCTGAGCAGATCCTTGTGCGTCTTGACCTGGCCACGGGGGTATTGGGATGGCTCGACGTTGATAAGATGCAGTATTGCCTCAGCACACAGTGTAACGTCGCCGAAGACTCTGACATTGCGCCGTCGGTGTTCTGTCGTCTGTTGCACACAATGGAGCGGGCAGACTACGTGTACCTGCGCTCCGAGAGGGTACGCCTGGAGGAAAAGGACGAGAATGGACTGCATATGGTGCGTACCCGCATGCTGGTGCGGTTCACCGAGAAGTTCTTTGCAGATCTGGGTGTTCGGTATCTGTGGTTTCGCGCAAAGAAGGCTGCGAGAAAGAAGCGAGAGCAGCAGCTCCTTCAGATTAGCGGCGCAATAATCGCACGTCAAGAGCGAGCCTCGATCGAGGAACTTAGGCGACAAGAGTCCCGAATGAACTGGGAGCGCAGCCAGGCGCGCCAGGCGGGGCATGGCGAACTGGAGGCGTCCAACGCTAGCCTCGGCGGGCCAGAGCCGCCCAGGGAGCCTGACAGAGGCCCAGTTAAGCCCGACGAGCTGCTGGCCAACGTCATGGCCAAGTACGGCAAGACCCCCCCTTCGAAATAATCGCGGCTCCCGCGAGGCCTGGTCACGCCTGGCCGGCCAAAAAACTCACCATCCCCTGACTTCTACAGCCGGCGTACAGGCAAATTGCCACGCGGCCGCCTATTCTCGCCCACAGTTTCCTGCCGACGCCGGCGCCTGGCCCGGGCATCCAGGTGCCTGAAGTATTAAATGGAATTTTAAGGTCCACTCAGTAACCCCTTCGGGTATAGAAAGAGATTTTCGAGGTGTCCACACCCTCCCATGCTTGGTACCAATTAGGCCTTCGTCCCAAGGGACTCAGTTCGCTGCGCTCAGCTTTTTATGACCATCGCGGGCACGCGCCCGCACGGCGGCAGGGCAGTGCCCTGCACCCAAGCTGGCCACCCTCCACGCTGTGGCGGGGTGCCAGCGGGCAGAGGCAGAGTAATTGGGCGCGGCTTGGCGCCGGGGAAATTTTCCGTCCAGCGCTCGCGGGCGGGCACCGGCGGGGCCGCGGGCATTTCTGGGTGCGTGGTTGGCGGGCGACCGGCCGCTGCGCGGGTTCCGCCGCGCAGGGGGCAATGCTTTCAGTTGAGATTTGTGCGGCGGCTCATATGCCTGCGGGGCAGGCATTGGCGTGGCGGACTGGCGATCGGGGAGGGCAGTGGTATCGCAGGGAGGTTGCGACTTTGTTTCAGGCGCTTGGCTGCTTACTCAATTGGGCAAGCAACTGAGCTTGTTCCGCTGCCGGCATATCACGGAAGTGATCGAGCAGTAGGGTATCCAGTGTCCGGACAGGCTCATTCAGTGAGTGCGAGAACTCCAGGTGTGACACCCATCGGTGGCCACACTCCGGGTCCAGGCAGGAACAGTACAGTTTGGAAAACTCATCAGTCAGCCTTCTGGGCGTATCGATCTTGCCTTTGCCCTTGCAAACCTTGCAGTAGACGCGCATTAAACCCCTCCATGATCCTTTTTTTGCATGGCATCATTTTGCCACAATTTGACGATTTTTGCCTGTAAGTCTGGCTTTTTATACAGTGTTTCCGGTTGTTTCCGGCGGCTCCCGCCAGGCAAATCGACGGTCTTCGCGCAGCACCGCATTGGCCTGATTGAACAACTGGCAGATGGGCCGGATCTCGTTCTCTGTGTACACCCGATCAATCTTCTCGATGTCACCGAAACCGCCGCTGTTCTCCGGGATGATTCCGGCCAGGGCTGGGTTCATACGCCAAGCAGCGATGATGTCGTTACGAGTGATGTTCTTGACCTTCTCCAACTCGTCCTTGGCCTGGAAGTCACCCACCGGGATGATCTGAATGGCTTTCTCAGCGCCGCCCGGGATGTTCACGAACATGCTGCGGAAATTGCCCACGCCCTTGCTGGCGGACATTTGCTCCTGCAGCGCTTGTTCGTCTTCTTCGGACAGGTTCGGGTCGTTGGTGTAGAAGATGTACCCGGCATGTGCGCCGTTGTTGTAGTAGCGTCGACGGAACAAGGTCGCGGCCTCGTTCAGCAGCAGCGCCTGCAGGCCGCCCAGGTACTCGGGCACGCCGTAGACGTTCTGCTCTACGTCGTAGTTGAAGACATGGACGATTTCGTCCTGATCAAACTCTTCCTCCTTGCCATCTGCGAACAACTGGACAAAACCGCCACCGACCTTGACCCGCATGTTTATCGCAGGGAGTTGCTGCAGCGCGATGGTTTCGCCCCACATGTTGGGTACCCGGTAGAAGTAGCTTTCGCCGAACACCATGAAATCCAGGCCTGCGCACCCCATCGTCATCTCAGACATTCCTGCGGAAGGGATCAACTCACGCAGCAGCATGTTGCGCTTGAAGCCGGGTATTGCGCCGTGATGCGCGTTGGCCCTGAGCAGCTTGGCCAAGCCGATCTTGGACACTGGCGGTGTGTATAGGCGACCGTCGTGAGTGGCGGTGACGCCCATGTACTGCCCGATCCGGTCCTGCAGCACGGGTTCTGCTGCGCCGAACGTGAACGTCCGCATCGGTTGTTGAATTGCGGGCGGCTGCGCGGTTGCCGCCGGCACCTGGGGCTGTCTTTTGCGTTTTGGCATTGTGGGACTGTCCAGTGATTGCGTACTTGCTGCTGCGCCGGCGACCACCGACATTCAGCGGTTCATGGTGCAGCGCGTGCATGATCGACCACGCCACGTCGGCATGGCCGGCCGCGTCGGTGCGCGATGCGCTGTAAGTGACCTGGCCGCTGCCAGTCGTGCCGCGCTTGATGCTGAGGAAGGCCTGGGAAATGTCGTTCATGCCGGCGTCCCAAACGATGCGGCCCTTCTGGATCGTGTCCTGGGCCTTCAGCACAAGGATGTTTTTGGTTTCCAGGCTGTAGTGAATCGACATCACGCGGGGATAGAACGAGCGCACCAGGTCGAACACCCCGTAGCCGATTCCGGTGGTATCGATGCCGATGTGTTGGACGTTGAAGCGGCCAACGAGCTTCTCGATCTGCTCGGCCTGATACGTGAACGACTGGCCACGCCAGGAGTATTTTTCCAGGATCCGGAACTTGCCGCCCTGTTCCAGGGGCGGTGCCACCACCACGCATGAGGCATCGTCGCGGGTCCGGCTCGGGTCGTAGCCGATCCAGACGGGACTGTTGCCAAAAGGCCGGTCAGACTCTGGGTCGTAGTCGGTCCATAGCGACGAGTCGGAGTAGCAGCGCTCCAGATCCTTGAGCGTGAACGCGCCCTGGGTGCTGTCGATGAATTTGCACATGAACAGCTGATCGAATGCATCGTCGTCGTACTCCAGCTGCAGCTGCTCCAGGTTGAACAGTTGGCAGCCGCCGGCGATGGCGTCGAGGATCGTGATTGTCTTGCGCCATTGCCCGTCCGGACAAAGTGCGCCGGCCTGGTAGGCGCTCTCCGCTGGCCACTCCTTGCCAGCGCTGGCTTTCTTGCGCTTCTTGCTGTTGCGAAACGACTCGCCGGTCCAGAACGGATAGGCAGGATGGGATACCGCGCTGGGTGTGCTGAAGTAGGTTTTACGCCACTTGTGGTGGGTGGCCATGGCCGACGCTACTTTGTTCAGCTTCTGGAAATCGCGGATCCAGAAGTATTCATCGACATAGACGTGCCCGTTGTAGCCCTGGGCGCTGCTGCTGTTCGTGCTCATGAACTGCAGCTTTGCGCCGTTGCTGAGAATGATCGGGTCGCCGGTCAGCTCGATGTCGAACCATTCTTTGGCGAAACCGATGATGTAGCTGCGGAAAATCTCGGACTGGGCGCGGCTGGCGGACAGGAACACCTGGTTATCGCCGGTCAACACGGCGTCCATGAACGCTTCGCCTGCAAAGTAGTACGTGGCACCCACTTGGCGGGATTTGAGGATGTTCCGGATCCGGGCTGTCAGCGGATTCTGTTTCGCCGCGAACAGCTCCTTTTGGTACCCGAACATCTTGGAGATGAACTTGTCCAGAAAGTCGACTTCGGTCAGGTGATCGATGTCGTTCTTGGTCTTTTTCTCCCGCTTTTTTCCTTCGCGCTCGCGCCGTGGCTTGCGGCCGCTGTCACCCCGCTGACGGTCATCCGGTTGCGCTGAGTCGGCCTCTTGGGCATACGCAAGCGTCGGCTTAGTCACTTGCTTTTGCAGTCGCTCGCGCAGCGTGGTTAGGCGCTCCAGCTCGCTCAGCTCGTCTTTTGTAAGAGTGCCGGCCTTATCAAGCAGCAGAGTGATCCGCCGACTGCAGGCGGTCAGCGGCTCCTCATTCGACAGCATGTCCTCCCACTTACCCTGTTGGATCCAGTGATAAACGATGCGGATATGAGGCAGGCCCAGTTGCGCCTGTATTTCCTTCGCTTTGTAGCGACGGAGGTACATGCGTTTTGCGGCTTCTCGGACTTCGATTGAATATTGCATGGGCCGCAGTCTATGCGGCGAAAAAACGGAAAACGTGCTGAAAAAATCCGCTTTTGTCTGCGATCGCTCAATAACGGATTAACACGGATCTCAAGTGTTTGTTGGTGCGCTGGAGGCTCCCTATGGTGACGCCTCAATCAACCGATGAGCGCAGTTCCTACTCATGCCCCGATCCCTCGTCTCACCCTGGAAACGTGTTGCAGTCAGCGGTCCGACCGTCGACGGCCGCGAGATATTTCCCCAGGAGTTGATCGACCTCGCTGAGACGTACAACCCGTCGTTCTACACCGCGTCGATCTGGCTTGAGCATGAGCGTGGGTTCGGCACCTTCGGCACGGTCTACGCGCTGCGCCTGGCAGAAGACACCTCTGATTTGCAGCCCGGCGAGGTCGCCCTGGAAGCCCGCTTGAAGCCCAACGACAAGCTGCTGCAGCTCAACGATCTGGGCGAAAAGCTGTTCACCAGCATCGAGATCCGCCCGAACTTCCGTAAGACAGGTCGCAACTACTTGGGCGGTCTGGCCGTGACCGATGAGCCGGCCAGCGTGGGCACCCAGGAACTGTACTTCACCGCCCGGCGCGAACTAGGCGCCGAGCGCCTCATGACCGCACCTCGGCTAAGCCCCGGCATTCCTCTGGACTTTAACGACATGAGCGCAACCGCTGACGAATCCAACTTGTTCGGTGCTTTGGCCCGCTTCTTCAAGCGCTTCGCCGAGCAGGAAACCGCACCATCGACCGACAACCCTACCGAGAAAACCCCAATGGATGAAGTAACAGCCAAGGCAGCCCAAGGCCTGGTGGAACAACTGCTGGTCGTAGCGGCCGGTATTCAGGCTCTTGTCGATGCCTCCGCACCGACCGAACCTGAAGCTGACGCGGATGCTGTCAGCGATGTGAAGGCGGCCGTAGACACTATCGTGGCCGCTGCCCAGGAAGAAAAGCAGTTGAGCCGCCGTCAGAACTCCGGCAACCAGGCAGTGCTGGCTGGCCAGGCCCGCATTGAAAAGATGTTCCAGGCGCTTCTGGACACTCCGAAGGGTCGCCAGTTCGCACGCACCACCGGCGACGCTGACAAGAAAAAGCGGGTGCTCTGACATGGGCCATCCTCTGAGTAATTACGGCACGAAGATGTTCGCCGAACTGCAGATGGCCATCGCCGAGACCTACGGTGTCGAGACGGCTTCGCGCATGTTCAATGTCGAGCCATCCGTTGCCCAGGAACTGAACGATGCGATCACCCACCAGGCGGACTTCCTGGAGCGGATCAACATCGTCATGGTCACCGAGATCAAGGGCCAGAAGGTCTTTCTCGGTACCAATGGCCCAGTGACCGGCCGCACCAACGTCAAGACCACTGACCGCGAAGCCGTCGATGTGTCTTCGCTGGACGATGACACTTACGAGCTGTCGCCTACCGAGTCCGATGTCAGCCTGTCCTACGCGAAAATCGACGCCTGGGCGAAGTTCCCGGAGTTCCACGCGAAGTATTCGGCAGCGGTGCAGCGCCAGATCGCGCTCGACCGCATCATGGTCGGTTTCCACGGCACGCACGCAGCTCAACAGACTGACCGCATTCAGTACCCGATGCTGCAGGACGTGAACAAGGGTTGGCTGCAGCAGTTGCGCGAGAAAGCCCCGGCTCAGGTCATGAGTTCGGGCAAGGTGGCCGGCAAGGTCACCATGGGCGCCGGTGGCGACTACGCCAACCTCGACGCCCTGGTGCATGACGCCAAGCAACTGGTCGACGAGCGCCTGCGCGATGCCGGCGATCTGATTGCGATCATCGGTTCGGATTTGCTCGCAGCCGACAAGGCCAAGCTGTACGCGAAGCAAGGCAGCACCCCTACCGAGAAAGAGCGCATCGAGTCGGCCCAGGTGATCGCCACCTACGGCGGCCTGCCATCGTTCAGCGTGCCTTACTTCCCGGCCAACGCGGTGAAGGTCACCAGCTTCGACAATCTGTCGATCTACGTCCAGGACAGCAGCTGGCGTAAGCAGACTGTCGATAATCCGAAGCGCAGCCGCGTCGAGGATTACAACAGCCGCAATGAAGGCTACGTCATCGAGCAG
This sequence comes from Pseudomonas sp. StFLB209, assembly GCF_000829415.1. Taxonomy (NCBI): domain Bacteria; kingdom Pseudomonadati; phylum Pseudomonadota; class Gammaproteobacteria; order Pseudomonadales; family Pseudomonadaceae; genus Pseudomonas; species Pseudomonas sp. StFLB209. Next base: position 3,633,365 of record NZ_AP014637.1, read on the forward strand.
CTGGAAAAAGCCGGTCTGATCGAGAACGTCGAAGTCCTCGAGGATGCAGCGTGAGCCTGGCCTTGGCGCACAAGCGCCGCGTTCTCGCCCAAGGCCAAGCCGTAGCCGCTGCCGCCAGTGCACCACCGGCACCGTACTCGGCGGACACGGCGATGGCCAGCCCCGCCAATGCCAAGAAACACCTGGTTCTGATGGAACAGAGCCTGGCGGTGGATCTGGAGCGCATCAGCAACATCGACAGCCGCGAGCAGCGTCAGTCGCTCAAGCGTGACGAGCTGCTGCCCAAGTACCTGGAGTACGTGCAGCGCTACCGCGACTCAGGCCTGAACTTTGCCAATGCGGTCGTGGTGTACGTGATGATCTGGCTGTTCGATACACGCCAGTTCACCAAGGGGCTTGAGCTGGCCGACTTTGCCATGAGCCAGGGCCAGGCGCTGCCTGAACGCTTCAACCGCAACATTCAGACGTTCGTTGCGGACGAGGTGATCGAGTGGGCCGAGGCTGAGCACAAGGCCGGCCGCAGCCCGGAACCCTACGTCTCCAACTTGCTGCATCGCGTCGATGGCGAATGGCAGTTGTTCGAACGGATTCCGGCTCGCTACCACAAGCTGCTGGGGATTCTGGCCATGGACCGCAAGGACTGGTCTGCCGCGATCGTGCATTTCGAACGGGCCGAAAGCCTGTACGAAAAAATCAGCGTCAGCACTCGCCTGGAGGGCTGCCGCAAGGCCTTGGCCAAGGTGATTGCTGCCGGCGGCCAGGCAACTGCAACCGTAGCCATGCGCCTGGATGAGGTCCTGCGGGAATCCGCTGAGCCTGATCCCGGCTACGACGCCGGCGACTCTGGCGACAACGACACCAGCAGCACCGATTAACCGACTTCCCCCCGCAGGGAGCTGCGCACGGATAGACCTGGTCATTTATGACCTTCCGTCTACACCGACGCCGCAACCTGCCCCTATTTGAGTGATCTGGATGGGCTTTTCCGGCACAGCAGCAGCGATCGCACCACCGCAGCAGATCGAGAACGATGGGTTCTGGCCCAATCTCGACCTCAGCGAATTCCAGCGTATCCATCGTCTGCCTGGCAACCTGGCTGTCGACCTGCAGGTCACTGAACTGAAACTGGCCAGGGGTGCTGTCAACACCGACCTGGCCAAGCTTAAAGCGCGCTGGCAGGCCAGTGGAGTGTCAAACGTTGAATCCGCAGACACCACGATCCTGCCAGAGCGCACCTATCAAGTGGACCTGTACAAACAGGCCGTCTACTACCGTGCAAAGGCCAAGCTGCTGCCACAGTTCGCCACGACCACACGCCGCGAAACGGCGGAAAACACTGGCAAGGAAGCCCCGGAAAGCACTGAAACGCTCTTGAAGTTCAGCCAAGAGGTTATCCGTGCGCTGCAGGGTCGTAGCCGCATCACGGCGGCGCTGCTATGAGCCAGGTGAAGATCGCTTACCTCGAAATCTCCGGCCGCATGACCGGCAAAACCGAGCGCCTGGCTGAGATGGCCAGCGAGCTGGCTGCCCAGGGCCGCACTGTAATTTTCGTCGTCTGGTCACCACGCGCAGTGCTGGACCTGGGCTGTCGTCACCCCGGCCTGCTTGTCATCGCCGATGGCCAACCGTTGCCTGCAGGCGTCGATCCGGAAACGGCTGTGTGGTTTTACGACGAGTTCGATTACCTGAAGTCTGCAGTTGTTCGCCCAGGTGCGTACTACTCGACCACTCCGCGCTACCTACGGGTTGCTGGGGAGCCAGCGGCGGACAAGGACGTGTTGCTGCAACTGCTGGAAGCGAACGGCTACCGGTACGACCGGTACGTCATGCCTCCTTACATCAGTAGTGATGGCCAGTTTTACCGTGAGCACCGTCTGAACAGGACACCCGAGCAGTTCCGCATGCACATGTTCGGGGAGTTCCTGTCGTGAACAAGCTGCGGTTCCTGACCGATTACCTGAAATCGTTCAACTTCGTGCTGCCCGAGCAGTTCGATAGCTGGGTATCGGATGCTACCCAAGAACTGGTGTGGAAGCCCGACGAGAACGGCATGTTCATGGGCGACATGAGCTACACCGCGCATTTCAGCATGGACGACTACAGCGGCCATCCGGCGCGGTTGATGGCCCTGCTGGGTAGCTGGCTGGAAACCCACGACGACCGTGACGGCATGGATGATCCGGTTTTTGCGATCGACGTCACCGACCTGGCTCAGAACCTTTCTGATGTGACCATCAGTATCAAGTTCGTCGAGGCTCAGTACCTGACCGAAGATCCAGACGGCGAGGTGCCGGCATTCGGCAAGCGCTGGTCGATCAAGCCATACGATCTGTGGGTCGCAGAGCAAGGCGAGGTCGTCCGCAATGGCTGATGCCTTCAACCTCGACATTCGCGGGATGCTCGAAGCCCAGGATCTGCTTGAGCTGCTGTCGCTACCGCCACAGAAACGCCGGCGTTTGATGAATAACGTCAGCAAGCGCGTGCGCTCGCTGAGCCGGCAGCGGGTCCGTGACCAGCAGAATCTGGACGGCACCCCCTTTGCGCCCCGTAAGGACACCACCGGCAAGGGCAAAAAGAAGATGGAGACCGGCCTGGGCAAGCTGCTCGATGTCGTGCGCCTGACTGATACCGAGGCGGAACTCGGCTGGAAGAACCGGCTGACGCGCTGGGTCGCCAGTCAGCAGCACCACGGCGCGACCGAGCGGGTCACCGCGCAGCAGATGCGCAAGCTGACCGAGGTTCCCCCCGGGACGGCAGCCACTGAAAAGCAGGCCAAGCGCCTGCGGCAGCTTGGCTACAAGGTCCGTTTGCCTGGCAAGAAGACCGAAACCCGCCCAAGCGTGGCCTGGATTCAGCAGCACATGGAGTACCCGAAGGCGGGTCTGCTGATTCGCGTTCTCGACGCCGAGCGCAAGGCCTCAACGGGCGCGCAGAGCTGGGACATCAAGCTCCCATCCCGCCAGTTTCTGGGCGCGAGCGAGGCCGAAACCAAGGCCTTGGTCAACCTGGTGCTGCGCCAAATCATCACCGCACCCGTTTAGTTAGAGGCTTACATGGCACTCGGCAAAGCTACAGTCAATAACCTCAATCTCGGGCAGGGTTCTGTCACCGAAGTTGAACGCTACTTCCTGTTCATCGGCCCTGGTGCCAAGAACATCGGCCAGATCCTGGCCCTCAACACTGAAAGCGACTTGGACGCCCAGCTGGGCGTGCCTGCCAGCGATCTGAAAACGCAGATCAGCACCGCCCGCGACAACGGCGGCGAGCGCTGGTCCTGCCTGGCAGCGCCGATCGCGGCCGATGGCGATTGGTTGGCAGCATTCACCTATGCCCAGCAGCATGGCTACGACGTTGAAGGGGTGGTCATCACCAAACCGGTGACCACCGCCGACGAGCTGTCGGCCATGAACACCGCAGCCAACAACGTGCAGAGCACCTACGGACGCCGCGTCTTCGTGCTTGCGGCCACTGCCGGCATCGTCAGTGCGGAACAGACGTGGGCCGAGTACCAGGTCCAGCAGGTTGGCCTGGTCAACAGCCTGGTCGCGGATCGCGTTGTGGCCGTTCCGCAGTTGCACGGCAATGACCAAGGTGTGCTTGCCGGCCGGCTGGCCAACGCGGCCGTCAGCATCGCTGATACCCCGATGCGGGTAGCGACCGGCGCGGTGCTGAGCCTGGGGCCGACCCCGAAAGACAAGGACGGCATCCCGCTGCAGTCGGCCACCCGCGCTGTGCTTGATGCTGCACGTCTGTCGGTGACCCAGACCTATCCCGGCTATCCAGGCGTGTACTGGGCTGATGCCAACCTGCTGGCAGCACCGGGCGCCGATGTCCAGGTGATCGAGTACCTGCGCGTCTTGGACAAGGCCGCGCGCCGCGTTCGCGTGCTGCTGATCCAGCGTGTCGGTGATCGCCGGCTGAACAGCTCGGCAAACAGCATGGAAGTGAACCGCACCGCGCTGATGAAGCCCCTGCGCGCCATGGCCAAGTCCACGACCGTGGGAGCCAACGTGTTCCCTGGCGAGATCGAGGCGCCTGGCAAGGATTCCATCGTTCTGTCCTGGACAAGTAAAACCGCCGTGGTCGCGTACCTGACCCTGCGGCCTCTCAACTGCCCGAAAGACATCACCGCCAACCTGGCGCTGGACCTTTCGACCAACACTGCGGAGTAACCCATGGCAGGACGTATTGGTGGCAAGAACTTCGACGTGAACCTGGGCGATATGAAGGTTCACGTTGAAGCCGCGACGCTGGATATCACAGACAACACCGCCGTGGCCCAGAGCCGTGGTGTGCCCAATGGCCATGTGGACGGCGACGTGTCGGCCAGCGGCGAGATGGAACTCGATCTGACCAACTTCAAACTGCTCAAGGAGCAAGCGAGCACCGCCGGCAGCTTCCGAGGACTGGAGCCGTTTGACATCGTGTTCTTCGCCAAAGCCGGTGAGGACGAAATCAAGTACGAGGCCTTCGGCTGCAAGATTCGTTTGTCCAGCCTGCTGAGTATTGATCCGAAGGGCGGTGCGAAGTCGACGGTGAAGGTGCAGTACGACGTTACCAGTCCGGACTTTGTGCATATCGATGGCGTGCCGTACCTGGATCCCGTCGAAATCGAAGGCCTGATTGAATGACCTGTCCGTTCGATCAGGCCCAGGCATTCGATCAGCACATGCGTGACCTGGAGATCGCAGCGGCGCTGGCGGGTCCTCGACCGAGCGGCCCAAGCCTCACCCATTGCAAGGACTGCGACTGTGAGATCCCCGAGGCGCGCCGCGCTTTGGGTGGCATCACCCGCTGTGTGCCTTGCCAAACACTCACCGAGAAAGGACGCCGCTGATGACCGGATCCGTAGCCAATGATCCAGTTCGTGAACTGGAGCGTGACATGGCAGTCATGAAGCACCGCCTGGTGGCCATGGAAAAACGCCAGGAATCGGTGCCGACCCGCGTCACCAAGCTGGAGCAGCAGTTCGAGCACATGTCTGGCCAGCTCTCGGAACTCAACAAAGGCCAACAGGAACTGACCGGAGTTGTCGCCGGCATCGGCAAGAAGATCACCTGGGCACTGGCCATTGCCAGCACCCTGTGGGCGATCCTGCAGATGGTCGGGCCAACCCTGCTGCGGGCGGTGTTCCCATGAGCCTGCGCAAGAAGATCCTCACCGGTGCCTTGGGCCTGGTGCTGGGCAGCGGCACGCTGATGGGGTTCCTGGGCAAGTGGGAAGGTGAAGGCCAGAACCACGTGTATGCCGACAAGTTGGCACGAGGGCTGCCGACCGTCTGCAAAGGCGTAACCAAACACAGCAGCCCGTACCCCGTAATCGTCGGCGACTACTGGTCACCTGAGCGTTGCGCGGAAGTCGAGGAATTGGTCGTGCAAAAAGGGCAGTTGGCCCTGGCCGACTGCCTGACCAATGAAGCAATCAGCCAGAACACCTTCGACGCCCTGAGCAGCCATTCCCATAACTTCGGCTCAGCTGCGACGTGCGCGAGCCGTGCCTTGGTCCTGATCAACGCCGGCCGGATCCGCGAGGGCTGCAGGGCGATCGCCTGGGCCTCGGATGGCAAGACGCCGGTGTGGGCCTACGTGACCACCGCCCAGGGCGAGAAGCAATTCGTCCAAGGGCTGCACAACCGCCGGCTAGATGAAATGGGGCTTTGCCTGAAATGACCATCAGCCTGCGCTACATCCTGATCTTCCTGTTCGTGGGCTTCGTGGTGGCTTTCAACTGCTACCTGGACAGCCAGCTGAACGCCACCCGCGCGCAACTGAGCGATGCCTGGGACGAACTGGCGACCGCTAACCAAGATCTGGAAAACGCCCGCGAAGCCGCCCGCCTGACCGGCGAAATGCTTGAGGCGCGCAACCAGGTCGACACCGAACGTACCGAGGCCCTGAACGATGCACTCACCAAGAACCTGGCTCTGCAGCGCGCTGTTGCTGACGGCCGTCGCCGGCTGCTCATCCAAGCCACCTGCAGCGTGCCCCACGCCGCAGATCCCGGCGCCGCCGGCCTGGCTGATGCAGGAACCGCCGAACTCACTGCAGACGCTCGATCGGATTATTTCACCCTCCGAAACGAGCTTGCCCGCGCCCGGGAAATGATCCTGGGCCTGCAGGACTACATCCGCCGCGTCGTGCTGCGCACGCCGGCACAACCCTGAAACACACCCTACGGAAAGCACCATGAGCGAAGTTAACCGCGAAATCACCCTTGAAGTCGGTACCGAAGAGTTCACCTTTTCCATGACCCCGATGGACGTGACCAAGTACTACAACGCGACCACGCCGAACAACAAGATCGCGCCGGCGCACAACCTGCTGATGAACACCATCAAGCAGGAGCAGAAAGCTCGACTCAAGCCGCTCCTGGTCAACCCGATCGGCGCGATGCAGATCGCCAGTGCGCTGCTTGAGGACTACTCGCCTGACGTTGAAGTCATCGTAAAAAAGCCCTCGACCACGCCGAAGGACTGAAGGACGACGGGCTGGGCCAGTTAATGGCCCTGCAACTGCGCTGGCTGCCAGGGATGGTGGCCACCACTGACACCCTGGGCACGGCCAAATGGCTTGAAGACGAATATTGGCGACGGATGGGAATCGCGGTCGCCGAAGGCATTGCCCAAGCATTCAAAGGATAAGCAACCTTGGCTGATACCTCATCCCGCCTGGCTTTCATCCTGTCACTGACTGACAAGATCACTGCGCCCTTGGGCAAAGTGAAAGCCAGCATCACCGACTTGGCCGACCAAGGGCAGCAGAGCATCGTCAAGATGGGTGCTGGCTTCGCCGGCATGGTCGGTGCCGGGATGGCTATCACCGAATCGCTGCAGCCGGCGCTGGAGGTCAACCGGGCATTGGGAGATGTGCGCGCCCTGGGCGTGGCTGAGGACGCCTTGTCATCGCTCAACAGCAAAGCCTTGGAGTTTTCCGTCGATTACGCGGCCAGCGCCGCTGAGTTCGTGGCATCTTCGCGTGCGATCGACGGGGCGATCAAAGGGCTGGTCGGCGGTCAGTTGGCCGCCATCACCAATTCCAGCAACCTGCTGGCCAAGGTCACCAAGGCTGACGCGGAAACTGCAGGCGCTTACATCGGCTCGATGTATAACCTCTTCAAAACCGAAGCCGACAAGATGGGCAAGGTCGAATGGGTCGAGCAGCTGACCGGGCAGACGGCTCTGGCCGTGAAGCTGTTCCGCACGGACGGCGCGCAGCTCAAGGACGCATTCAAGGAAGTCGGAGCAATCGCCACGACTGCCGGCATCAGCGTGGCCGAGCAAATGGCGGTCATTGGCACCCTGAGCAGCACAATGGAAGGCGGTGATGCCGGAGGCCGGTACAAAGCCTTTTTCGAGAACATCGGCGCAGCCGCCGAGAAGACCGGTCTGAAACTCACCGACGCCACGGGCAAAACCCTGCCGATGATCCAGATCCTGGACAAGCTGCAGGGCAAGTTTGGCGACCTGACCACGGCGGCCGCCGGCACCAAGCTGACCGAGGCATTCGGTGGTGAAGGTGCCCAGGTAATCGCCGCCCTGGCCAAGGACAGTGACAGGCTGCGCAACGGCCTGGAGCAGATCGGTAAGGTCCGAGGGCTGGAGAACGCCGAGGCGATGGCCAAGGCGATGGTGGATCCGTGGCAGCAGTTCGGCGCCGCCGTTCAAGCGCTGCGCATCGCTTTCGGGCAGTCGTTGATCCCAATGCTGACGCCGCTGATGGATCGCCTGGTTGGCATTGCCAAGACCCTGACCCGCTGGACCCAGCTGTTCCCGAACATCACCCGGGTGCTGGGTATCACCGTGCTGGCTGTCTTTGGCCTGGTCGCGGCGATGTCCGCCCTGACCCTGGTCGTCGGGATCGGCAAGCTGGCCTGGCTGGGCATGGTCACCGTCTGGAACATCTTGACCTGGACCGGCTTCCGCTCGATCGCCATGTTCGTGGTGCATGCCGCTGTGTTTGCTGCCCAGGTCGTGGCCATGACCGCGTTCTACACGGTCATGGGCGTGGCCCGCGCCGGGATGCTGCTGTTCCAGGGTGCGATGTGGCTGGTCAACGCGGCCATGCTGGCCAACCCGGTCGGCTTGATCATTGCCGGCATCGTCGCCCTGGGCGTGGTTGTCGCGGCCGCCGTCATCTATTGGGATGAGTGGACCGGCGCCCTGATGAACACCGCGGCGTTTCAGTGGATCGCGGGCCAGCTCGACGCGCTGTCGGCCTGGTTCGGCACGATCGGCGGCTGGACCGGCCTGGCCAGCGCGGCATGGGACGGGATCGTGGCCATCTTCCGCGATGCCATCAACGGCCTGGTTGCCATGCTCAACAAGATCCCGGGCGTCGAGATCGATGCCGTGTTCGGTGACATGCCTAAAGCCCCTGAGATCCCTGGCATTTCCGCGCCGCTGGTGACCACGCCTGCAGCCGCGCAGTTGGTCACCACTCCAGATCTGGGCGAACAGGCCGAGCAGACCCGCAAGCGCATGAGCGCCGCAGTGGGCAGCGTGTCGCCCCAGCGCGCCGAGTCCGTGCCCCAAGGCGGCTTGCTGCGCCAGATCCAGACCAACAACAACGCGACCAACACCAGCGCGCAGCCTGCGAAATCCGGCGTGCACGTTGAAAACTTGAACCTGACCAACACCAAACCAATGACCAACCTGGAGCTGGAAAACATGATCGGCATGGCGGTGGGCTGATGAGCGACTTTGTAGATCTGCTGATCGTCGAAAACGACTTCGCCCTGGATCTGGCCCGCCAGCCGGAACAGGTCACTGACCGTGCGTGTATCGCGCAGGACATCGGTCACATGATCCGAGAGTCCGGGTTGCTGGTGACCCTGCTGGGCGAGCGCAACACCCTGCGGCAGCGCGACTGCATTCAGCAGTTGGAGCTGCTGGTGGAGAACGACGTGCGGCTGGTACCGGGCACGGCCCGGATCATCAAGCAGGATCTGGGCAAGTACCTGGTTACGGCCAAGACCCTGCAGTTCGGTGATGTGGGGGTGACCTTTGGCCGTTGACTTCAAGCAGGCACTGGCTGATTCGGGTATCCCAACGACCGAGGCAGGCCTGCGCGCTGCCTGGGAAGCCGAGGTTATTGCCCAGGGCAGCCAACTGTCGAACACGTCGGCTTACTCGCCGTTCTGGCGGGTCATCAGCGCGTTGGTCACCAAGCCGCTGCTGTGGCTGCTGACGTTTGTCAGCGATACGGTGTTGCCGAACTTCTTCGTCAAGACCGCCGGCGGCGCCTGGCTCGACATGCTGGCCTGGGCGGTCGACGTGGAGCGCAAAGGTGCCGGCCGCGCGGTGGGGCAGATCCTGTTCACCCGGGCTGACAGCACCGGCACGCTGCAGGTGCCGATCGGCACGGTCATTCAGTCGGCCTCGATCAACGGCACGGTGTATCAACTGGTGACCACGGCCCTGGGCGTATTCCAAGCCGGTCAGTCACAACTACAAATTCCGGCTATCGCGGCTCAGGCCGGTGCCGGCTACAACCTGGCGCCGGGTTACTACGCGGTTTTGCCGACGCCAATCGCCGGCATCGTTGCAGTTACCAACGCGGCCGACTGGCTGACCACACCCGGCCTCGACGACGAGCTGGACGACGAACTGCGGCTGCGCGTGCGCAACCAGTTCAGCGCTGTGAACCAGTGGCACACCGATAGCGTGTACAGGGCGATCCTGAGCAACTTCAAGGGCGTGTCGGTCAACGGTGTGTATTTCCAGCACGGCGCGCCACGTGGCCCGGGCACGGCCAACGCCTTTGTGCTGTTTGACCAGGGCGTGCCGGCGGCGAGCTACATCGAGCAGATGAACGCCCAGGTCACGATCGAGGGCAACCATGGCCACGGCGACGACCTGCTGGTCCAGGTCATGCCGGAAACCCAGCACGACATCAGCCTGCAGATCTGGCCGCGATTGACGCTCAATGCGGACGAGCGCCAGGCGCTGCTGGCCAGCGTTGAGCAGTTCGTGCGTACCGCCTTCCGCGAAACCGCCGGCACCGGCTACGTCCTGACTCTGACGCTGCCGCAGTCGCGGTTTTCTTTCAGCCGCCTGGGCGAAGAGCTGCACCAGCAGTTCCCAGGTCTTGAGTCGCTCCGCTTTGAGAACACCGACATCGTGTCGCAGTTGAACATCCCCCGGATCCGCAACCTGCAGGTGGCCATCGGTGATTAAGCTCGAACTCCCGTTCTGGCTCGATGGAGCCGAGGCCACAAAGCTCAAGGCCGCCGCACAGGCTTGGTGGGACCGGGCCGAGGCCTGGATGACCTGGCCGCTGCTGCAGCTCGATCCGGAAACCTGCCATGTGCAGATCCTGGACCTGCTGGCCTGGCAGCGCGACATCAGCCGGTTCCGTGGCGAACCGCTGAGCCTGTACCGCCTGCGCGTGAAATACGCCTTTGCCAATGCCAAGGACGCCGGTTCAACGATCGGTTTCAAGCGGATTTTCCAGCGTTTGGGCATCGGTGACGTGCAGATCCTGGAGCGGCAGCACAACCGGGATTGGGACGTGGTGCAACTGCTGCTGAGCGACCAGCAGCTATCGGACTACCCGATGCTTTTGGACCTGATCGTCAATCAATACGGGCGCACCTGCCGGCGTTACGAACTGGTCGGTACTACGCATGTCGTGCTGCAGCTCGATGCGTACGACGTGGCCAGCGACCACATGACGATCACCGCTCGATTCGACGACACAGACACCGTGGGGGTCGCGTTGCTGGCCCACCAGCTTGACCACGACCACATGACCCTCATTACTCAGTAAGGAAACACCCATGGGTGCAAGCATTACCCTGGCCGGCGAGAGCCTTTTTGCGCAGAAACAAGCGGCCAAACAGACCGTCGACGTGACCCGGTTCATCCTGGCCAATGTGCCGGGCCTGGACACCTCAAAGCCCGTTGACCGGGCCGCAGGCCTGCCGGCCGCCGAGCAGATCGTGCACAGCGAAGACGTTCAGCACTTCGGCTACCTGGACGCGAACCGGGTCGTCTACAGCCTGCTGATGACCAGCGAGCTGGGCGACTTCGATTTCAACTGGATCGGTCTGCAGACGACCGAAGGCACGTTGCTGATCGTGGCCTATGTGCCGCTGCTGCAGAAGCGCCGCGAGATCCCGCCGCTGCAGGCCGGCAACAACCTGACCCGCAACATCGTGCTGGAGTACAACGGCGCCCAGGCGCTGACCGGCATCACCGTGCCGGCGAAGACCTGGCAGTTTGATTACTCGGTGCTGTTCGCCCGGGTTAACGACCGCCTGGCTGTGATCGAAACCAAGCTGGAAAAGAAGCTGGATCTGGACAACTGGACGCCGCCGGCGTTGGTCAACCTGGACGGCCCCAACCTGGTCTACCCGGGCAGCAACAACACGTACAAGATCACTGACTACAGTATCGGCGCCACGTGGGCCGTGCGCACCAGTCTGGGCACTCTGGCCCGCAGTGGCGACACCATCACGCTCACCATCCCATCCGGCGCCGCTGCCGGTGTTGTCACGCTGACCGTGACCCGTGACGGTGTCGATGTGCCGTTCAAGGTCGCGCTGGGAGCGCCTGCGATCGCGGCGCCGGTGATCACCTCACCGGCGAACAACGCGGCAAACGTAGGGTTTGAACCGACGTTCGCGCTATCGGCATTCACCGTCTACCCGACCGGCTACGACACGCACAAGCAAACCCGCCTGCAGGTCGCACGCGATGCCGCGTTCACTGACCTGGTGCTGGATGAAACCGTGGCCACGGATCTGGTCAACATTGCCCTGGCGCGATTCAGCAAACGCCTGGATCCGTCGAAGCGCTATTACACGCGGGGGCTGTTCGTGGGCCAGACGCTGCAATCGGCGTGGTCAACGGTGGTGACGTTCAACACGGCATCGGTGTACATCCGCCGGCCGACGATCACCAGTCCGCTGGACGGGGCAGTCAAGGTCAGCCCCTCGGGCAAGCTGACGAGCGACGCCTTCAGCGTTTATGGGGGCAGTGACACCCATGCGTCCAGCCGCCTGCAGTTGTCCCTGAAAGCCGACTTTTCGACGATTCTGTACGACTCAGGGTTCAGCACCACGCAGTTGGTGTCGTTCCAGCCGCCCAACGCGCTGCCGTTTGCCACGCTGGTTTATGGCCGCCTCAAGCACAAGGGCGCGACCCTGGGCGAGTCCGAATGGTCCGCCGTCGTGTCGTTCACCACCAGCGACATTTTGAAAGGCGTGTATACCTTCCTGAACGCCGGCGCGACGGCGAGGTCTTTCGCCGCAAGTGCCGTTTGTAATGGCCAGCTCTATGTGTACGGCGGGTCGAACGGCGGCTACCCCACTGACTTCTGGCGCTACACCCCAGCGACCAATCAATGGGCGCAACTGGTCGGTGAGCAAACAGGTGCAGCACGTAGCGGTGCCACGATGGTTGAGTTTGAGGGCAAGCTGTACCTGTTCGGGGGTGGTGGCGACACGTCCCCGACCTGGGTAAAAACCCTTCGGGTCTACGACCCGGTAGCAGGTACCTGGACGTCCAAGGCGAACGCGCCCTCAGAGCGAATCAGTCATTCGGCAGTGGTAATCGGACGAAAGATGTACGTCTGGGGCGGCATCCAATACTACAACTACGGTCCTGCCGCACTGTGGGTCTACGAGTTCGACACCGACAAATGGGTAACCATCGGTGAGCGGCCAGCGCTGAACTACAACGGCATCGATGCAGTGGCGTGCGTCGGCAAAATGTATGTCTACGAAAACGGTTTTTTCAAGGCATTTAATCCGGCTGACAACACCTGGGCCGCGCTGACGGCACTGCCGACCAGACGGGTCTACGGCCGGCTTTCCGAGGTCGACGGCAAGATTTACCACTACGGCGGTATGACAGACAACAACACGGTTATCGCCGAACTGTGGGTGTATGACCCGCCAACAGACAAGTGGGAACAACTGCCGTCTGGTGGCGGCGTTCGCCGTAGCCAATCCCAGAACGTCATCAATGGCGAAATCTACGCCTTTGCCGGGCAATCCGGTGCCGGCTTCCTCAACTCCTTTGTCAAAATCGCGTAGGTGACTCATGTACCAGGTCCAATCGTTTGCTGACGGCCAGGCGCTGATCATCAACACAGAACAGATGTACGAAAGCTATTGGCTTGCCGACTCTGCCGAGGCGGCCGAGGCGCTTGCTGTCGGCCTCAATCAACCCGATCTGCAGGCCGAGCTGGCCAGCCACCGCTTCACGTTCGAAACCACCGGACTGACGCTTGCAAACGGGTTGCAGATCCTCACTGACCGCGAGAGTCAAGCACAACTCGGGAATGCGTACACCACGCTCAAACACGGGCTGATCCCTGATACTGACTGGAAAGCGGTCAACGGCTGGCAGGTCGTGACCCTGGCCGAGATCGAGCCGATCGCAAAGTCGATGGCCGCGCATGTGCGCGGATGCTTCCGGGGTGAACGCGCCGTGTCTGAACTGATCAACGCGGCGAAAACCCTCGATGACATTCGGGCGATCAATATCGCTGAGCAGTTCTTCGCGCATTACCAGGTGGCGTACGACGAAGTGATGGTGCCGGCATGACCTGGGCACCGGTGACGCTGCAGTGGCCAACCGAGGCCACGAGCTGGATGGATGACATCGCCCAGGGCCAGGAGCTGGCCGCTGCGCAGCTTGCCGGTGCCAGCGAGCGTTTGGGTCAACTGCAGGCGCTGGCCAGCACGGATTTGAGTACGATCGGCGCCGCTGTCCAGGGCGTGATCGGCACCGGCCGGGCAGCGCTCGATGCGCAGTTTGGGGAGGTGCCGCAGTGTATTGTCGTGACACCGTTCCAGTCCGGAGTCGGTGAAGGCAAAGGCTATCAGCGTTACCTTTCGGCCCCGAACGTGCTGCAGCGTCTGGCAGACAAGCTGCAGGACGGCAGCGACCCGCAGCGCCCGGCCGGCGAGCAATACGCCCTGGTGCTGCTGTTTCTGGGCACGCGCTATGACGGCTTGGCCAGCACGTTGTCCACCTTCAATGCGCTGATGCCGATACCGGATCTGCAGCGAGCCGAGCGCCGGGCCGGGCAGATCTTCCGCCTCGAGGCCGAAAAGTGGGAACTGCCCACTGCCGGCGCGCTGCCGCGTTGGTCAGCGCTGCCCCTGGAGCGCTGCACCGTGCTGAAAGCCGCCAGCCAGGCGATGACCAGCCAGATCGCACAACTGGAAAGCTACGCGGCCGACAGCTCACCGCTCAGCGACTTGGCCCAACTGGCGCAGCGCAAGGCGCAGCAGACCCTGGAGCACAGCCAGACGCTGACTGACCTGCAGGATCTGCTCGCCAATGGGTCGCCAGACGCCTCGATGCAAGCGCGCCTGGTCGGCCCGGGTGATCCTGCCGAGTTGCGCCGGCAGATCCTGGAAGGCGCAGACGCCCCGGGGCATGAGTGGGCCTTGTCGTCGGGCCTCATGCTGGTGGGGTCATTGCCGGGTCTGGGCTTCGTGCGGGAACTGGTGGGCCTATGACGATCCTGCTCAACGGCACACAGATAGTCGGCAACCGGATGAAGCTCACCGGCAGTTTGAAGATCGAGGCGGCCGACATGTCCGGGCAGACCAGCGCGACCGACAAGTCCGAAAAGGGCTTCAAGCCGAAGACGCTCACCGTGGCCATGACCATCCCGTTCAAAAAGGTTGAGGATCTGCAGACACTCATGCGCCTGGCCGAAGGTACCGAAGGCGGTGGCCAGCAGACGACATACCGGATCGTCAACGATACGGCCCAAGCAATGGGGATCCGTCAGGTCACGTTTACCGAGGGTGTAAGCGCCCGGGAGGACGACACGCTGCAGCAGTGGATCATTCAGTTCACCCTGACTGAAAAGCTGTCGAACCCTGAGAAAAAGGAGCAGCGCCGCGCCGGCAACGACGTGGCCAGCCAGTCCGCACCAGGTGACGGCGTTGCTGGCAGCAATAGGTCTGCCGCCTCAGGCCAAGACGATGCACCGCAGGAGCTGACCGGGTTTGAAGCGGTTCTGAAGAAAGTCGACAACTACCTGGGGGGCAAAGCATGAAGCTGCACCAGGTACTGACGATTGGCGGCGCCGTCCAAGCTCTGGTTCAGGACGACGTGCGTCTGGACCTGAAAAGCCCAGGGCGGGCCACGTTCACCGTCCAGGCCAGCGCCGCGAAGCCTGGCCAACTGGTCACGTTCGACATCGGCTACAACGACGCGACCCTGCAGCGGCACTTCATCGGCTACGTGGAGCGCAGCACCGCGGCGAATGGCCGGGAGCAGGTGGTGTACTGCCGCGAGCTGGCCGCAGTGCTGACCCAACCGCTGCCGATGAACCTGCGCCATGTCGACCTGCGCGCCGTGCTGGCCGACATCAGCAGCAAGACCGGCCTCAAGTTTCGGGTACCGGACCAGGACTACACCCGGGTAAAGGCGCCGTTCTTCTACAGCCTGGCCGCCGGCACCTTGGCCATGGACAGCCTGGCCCGGGTTTTCGGCATCGACGATCTGATCTGGCAGCAGCAGGGTGACGGGGAAATATTCGTCGGCTCTTGGGCCGACAGCTTTTTTGGCGCACGCGAGCCGCTGCAACTGCCGGTCAACCTGTTCGACGGGTACCAGGGCAACCAGAGCGCGATGATTTCAGCACTGCCAGGCCTGCGGCCGGGCGTGACAATTAACCAGGGCGAGCGCATCACCAGTGTTGCGCTGGCCGGCACACAGATGGCCATCAAATGGACGACGCAATAAAGCGCAGCGTAGAGCGCCTTTTCCCTGAACTCACCGGCGGTTACCACCTGCCGCGCTTTGGCCGCGTGGTTGCGGTACCGGACGCCCCGGCCGACGCTGGGCTATGCGATGACTTCCGCCCGCGCTACGGCGTCGACATCGAGGTCTTGGGTCAGGACGGCGAGCCAGATCCGGCGCTGCCGATCCTTGCCGGCGTGCCGCTGCCGTTGCCTTCGGGCGGCGAGGAAATGGGCATGTTCGCGTTTCCCCAGGAGGGCACCCGGGTTGTCGTGTGCTTCGCGTATGGCTCGCCCAGCCATCCTTATATCCAGTCGGTCCTGCCGCATGGCCTGAGCCTGCCCAAGGTGCCCAACGGCGACCAGCTCTGGCAGCACAGTGACGGCGTGCAGCAGCGGGTCACGGCGGACGGCGACTGGCTGCGACAGACTGACGGCAAGATCCGCGACCAGGCGATCACCCGGGAAGTCGAGGCGCTGGGCAACAGCGAGCAGTACCAGAGCCACGTCCAGGACGTGAAGCACCATTCCACCGAGACGGTAGGGGGGATCAAGAAGGTCGAGGCCCTGGGCGCGCTCAAGCTGGCCAGCGGCGGGACCGCGAGCCTGGCCGCCCTGGACGACATGCACCAGGCCACCGGGCGCGATTACAACCTGGTCGTGGGCAAGAAGCACAACACAGCCGTCCAGGGCGATATGTCGGAGCGGATCGCAGGCCTGCGCGAGAGCATCACCCAGGGCAGCCAGCGCCTGGTTGCGCCGAAGAACCATATCGGGTCGGGCAACGTGAATTTGTTCCAGGTGGTGGTCGACCTGCTCGATCTGGTGCAAGAGATGAACACGCAGATCGCGGCCCATACGCACCCTCAGTCGCCGCCACCGAACAATGCGGCTGCTTTCACTGCAGCGGCGGCGAAGGCGGGCGGGCTGTCCGCATTGTTGGGGGCTGTGACGCTTTAGGGAGCACAGAATGAAAAAGGCCCGCATCAATGCGGGCCTTTTCTTTAACGCTGCCTATTCGGCAGTGGACAGATTGGCTATGAATAGCTTTTTCTGAGCTGCCTATTCGGCAGTGGGTACAGCTTCGGTAGAGCTATTTACTGAGCTGCCTATTCGGCAGTTGGGCTTAGAAAGCCACAATCTTTTCTGAGCTGCCTATTCGGCAGGCAGAAGACTTTATAGCCTGCGGTTCAGTGTGAGGCAACCCCCACACGCTGAATATCCAGACGGTCTAGCAGTAGATGCCACATTGCGAAGCTGATCGACTGGCGGCTGGACGTGTCCTCAGAGGCCATGTATTTGCGGAAGTTCTGAGGGGTAACACCCACCAGTGCGGCAGCTTCAGCTCCCGACACTCCGGTGAAAGAACCCTGGCCGACAACGTACCGGATCTCCCAGCGCGATGGAGCACGCCATGCGCTTGGATCGGTTGTAGTCACCTCATCTGGCAGAACACCCACCATCCAGGCATTGCGTGGAGCCTTGTGCTTAGCGCTGATCTCCAGCAGACCGCCCAAGGTTACTGCCTTGGAGCGTAGGCGGTTCTTGCTACGAAGCCACAGATCAGATCGATCATCAATAAGTCCGGCGGTCAGGCCCACGTCACCTACGACCTGCAGGCAAGCCAGAACTTCATCCGTTTCGAAGTCGATTACTTCCACGACTTCCGGCTCGTGCTGCAGCTGCAGATCACGTTTAAACGCCGCGAGCTCGTCAGCGAACAATTCCAGGACATCAGGCTTGGTACTGGTTGAGGAAGTAGGGGCTGTCTTTTCCGCCAGGAATGTCTCATCGAACTCAACGTGCCAGCGGGTATGGGGTTTGCCAGCGATTTTCGGGCCTTTCTCCGGGTAGAACGAAAAGGGGCCGGATGCGAATGCTTGCATGGTGTCATCTCCAAGAGGTACAGCGCTGGCGGGATGCCGTGCTGATGGAGATAACTATATATAGCGCGATTCGCGCTATCAAGAGATTTTCAGGAAAAATCAGCAAAAATCTCATCGGCAAAAAAAATCTCGAAGGAAAATCACTTATCCCCCTCCCGCCGACGGGCTTTGTGTCCCAAAAAAGTGCAAACCCTTGGTGTGGTGCAATCAATGCTCCAGGCCACGCCGTCTGTGGGCTTGCGCAGGGCAGAGGCCATTGCACACAGTGTCAAGTTTTGCAGAAAAATGTCACGGGTTTGCACAGCGGGCTGTAGGCCGTCCACGGCGACCGATCTGGCGAAAGGCCCGGCCCGCCTGGACGAAAAATTGGAAAACTGGCGAAAGGTGCGGTTTTCAAAATCTGCACAGGTCCAAAACATTTGGTGACAGTGCTGTGTGGGCCAAGGACGCATTACGGGTCGAGAGCCGCAGGGAGCAAGGGCTGGCGGCTATTTCGGGACGCTCGTCGCTTTGCATTGCCTCACACAAGCTTGGAAGGGTGATGGTCGGCATCAACGACCACCCGGACATCCGTGAAGTGTTCCAAGGCTTTCACATCAAGGAGCTGGACATCGGGTACACAAT
The DNA here is from genome assembly GCF_000829415.1 of Pseudomonas sp. StFLB209. Classification (NCBI taxonomy): domain Bacteria; kingdom Pseudomonadati; phylum Pseudomonadota; class Gammaproteobacteria; order Pseudomonadales; family Pseudomonadaceae; genus Pseudomonas; species Pseudomonas sp. StFLB209. The sequence goes on from NZ_AP014637.1 coordinate 3,651,586, forward strand.
GACAAACCAGCGGATCGGGAAGTCCGAGGTTGTGGGGGAGCTGGTGGTCATGAATTGGCAGCCGAGCTTGATGGGGATGCTGTTCTGATCGCCGAGGCAAATTCGCCTGGTTCCGGGGGACTAGAAACGGATAGGGCGCACAAGTGCGCCCTAGAATTCCGGTGATACTACTATTCGTGAAACCTAAAATCATTTACTCCATTAAGGAAATTTACCCAATGTCGCCGAGTAACCCAATTTTTCCAATTTCCCCAATTTCCCTTTTGTTAGATTGAGAGTTCGTGCAGTGCTGCGCTTGCGAGAAAACCGGAACGGGACGCGTATCGGCTGTCTTGCTTCACTCGTTCGTCAATGCGGCTGAGAAGCTTCTCAGGTAACGTTGCATTAAATCGAACGGCTTTACCAGAGTAGGGGGTTACGTCGAACTCTACGACTGCCCAAATGCCGCCTTGATACTCAGGGTTTGTAATGTGGCTTTCGATAGATGCGGCCTCAGGAAGTTCTTCGTCATCCTCGACCAAACCTTCGAAATGTAGCGCTAACGCTTCCCGTACGTTGTCCAGTGCCTCCTCGAAGGTGGCTCCAGCGCTGAAACATCTTGGGACGTCAGGAATTGTCACGCCAAAATCTGTATTGCTGTCTTTGTGTAAAACTACTGGAAATTTCATAATGTATTCGTACCTCCAGAACCTATTCGTAGTATCCCGGAATTCTCAATCATTCCCTCTGTAGGTTGATGGTTTCTGTAATCCGCGAAGCTTTGGGTGAAGCCGGTCATTTCAGACCGGCTTGTTTTAGGATGTTGTTGATAGTGCCAATAGGGATGTCGGAATTTGGGTGTGCAATCGTGACCCGCCCCTTTTTGGTAGGATGTTTGTACTGATGATGGCTACCTTTAGTAGCCACCAGATACCAACCATCCTCCTCGATCAGCTTCATCATATCCCGGCTTCGCATAGGTCCTCCTGTTCTCAGCCGTTGATGGTGTGTACTGTACACATTGGTTTTTGTTTTGTACACACAGTACACACAAAAACTTCAGGATTTTTGTGCAAGCCGCTTTGCTTCTGCCTCCCGAACACCGAGTTCATACCTTTCGTACATCATCTGCGTGCTTCGCAGCTTGTTATCGAGCTGAGACGTCTGCAGATGCAGGCTGGAAATCGTGGTTCCCGCTTGCCTCAACTCAACGCGCAGCTTGTCGCGCTCCGCCGTTGCAATCGACAGCATGTCTATCAGCTTTGCCTGGTTCTGACGGTAGCGATCGAGATCTACGCGCAGAAGATCATTTTCAGTTTCGATCAGGTCGCAATGATGTCTCAGCATTTCCTCTTGGGTGGGAGTGCCGAGCCATTCTTCGGCAGCAAAGTCGATGTTCATGGTGAAGCCTCTTTACTGTTTGGATGTACAGTAATTCATGGCAAGGCAAGTTGATAGGGCTGGGCGATATGTGGCTATCATCGGGCTATCTCTCGTGGCATTCTCACCTGTGAGATTAGCTCATTCGTGCTCCATCATTTCGCACAGCAGGGCAACCCAGCTCGTGGCTTGTGCGCAACCAGGAAGGTAGAGAAATGTCGAATATTGAACGGCTCGTGCAAAAGCTCAAAGACTACGATGACGCCAAGCAAAAGGCTTTGGTTAAAGCCAGGATTTTAGTGTCGGCAGCTCAGAGGGAGACCGAGCTCTTTGTAGACCACGCATTCGGCTCTTTGAACCAAGCCAAAGCTACAGGTCTATTAGAACTGAAGCGTCCAATTTCCGCGCAAACTGTGGATGTTCACGGGCATCAGCTTCCAGCACATTTCCACGGGCTTCAGGTCCATGCTGCGGGTCAAACTCTAACGCTTGCTCCACACGCTGAGCCTGAGGACACGTCGGTGCCGGTCAGATTTTCAATCAAGGGGTCCCATGACGACCAGCGCGTAATTCAGCGTCTCGGTGGCCAGTGGAAGATATCCCGACCTGACTCCCACGAACACGAGCTGGTGGACGATGAAGTGATTGTTGGCTTGGTGTTGGAATTGCTTTGAGGATATCGCTTGGACCGAGAAGAGCTATTTCGATGACAGGAGCCCGCTTAAAAAGTGGGCTTTTGCATTTCTGAGCCTCGAAACATGCTCAAGGGCCCGAAAACAATGGATCGGAAGCGAATCTAAAAAAGTATAGAGAGACTATCATTGGGGCAGCCGAGACTTACGAATCCGACTTTGGGAGCGGATGCGGGGGTATTAGTGGTGGACATGGCAAACCTCGGTGTAATGGTGGGCCTCGTCGCACAGCGCGGGCACCGACTGGGCGCTGGGTGCGCCTCTGGTCAAAAAGTGCGCAATTCTAGCGATCACGCGGCGTCATGACCAGTGGTTAGAAGAGAAATAAGACGAGTGCTGCGCTATGCTTCGCGCCGTTGCGCACGGCGAATGTCAATAAACCGTGCAAACTCAATTGTTTCCTGTTGTTAATTCTGTTTTGGATCTCAGGTTCCGGCTTCGGGAGTGTTCGATGAGTCATGCAAGTAGTCAGGCCGGAACAGGAAGTGCCGCCAAGCCCTTGAGTCTGCTGGTCGCGGCGGTCGGGGTGGTGTACGGGGATATCGGTACCAGTCCGTTGTACACGCTCAAGGAAGTGTTTCAGGGGGGGTATGGGGTGGAGGTCACCCATGATGCGATTCTCGGCGTCTTGTCGTTGATCTTCTGGTCGCTGATCTGGGTCGTGTCGTTCAAGTACATGGTGTTTGTGCTGCGTGCCGATAACCAGGGTGAGGGCGGGATCATGGCCCTGACCGCGCTGGCGCGGCGGGCTACGACGCAGTACCCGCGCTTGCAGATGGTGATGATTGCCTTTGGCCTGTTCGGTGCAGCGCTGTTCTATGGCGACAGCATGATCACCCCGGCGGTGTCGGTGCTGTCGGCCATGGAGGGGCTGGAACTGGCCTTCGAGGGGCTGGAGCGCTGGATCGTGCCCATGGCGCTGGTGGTGCTGGTGGGGCTGTTCCTGATCCAGAAACACGGTACGGCGCGAATCGGGGTGCTGTTCGGGCCGGTGATGGTGACCTGGTTTCTGGTGCTGGCGGCACTGGGCATCTATGGCATCGTGCATACGCCCGAGGTGCTCAAGGCGGTTAACCCGGTCTGGGCGGTGCGGTTCTTTATCGTCCATCCTGGCATCGGCGTGGCGATTCTGGGCGCTGTGGTGCTGGCGCTGACCGGTGCCGAGGCGTTGTATGCCGACATGGGCCACTTTGGCCGCAAGCCGATTTCCCGGGCCTGGTTCATCCTGGTGCTGCCGGCGCTGCTGCTTAACTATTTCGGTCAAGGCGCATTGGTGCTGGAACACCCTGAAGCAGTGCGCAACCCCTTCTATCTGCTGGCACCGGGCTGGGCGCTGTTGCCGCTGATCGCGCTCTCGACCCTGGCGACCATCATTGCTTCCCAAGCGGTGATTTCCGGGGCCTTCTCCATGACCCTGCAGGCCATTCAGCTCGGGTACATCCCGCGCATGTTCATTCAACACACCTCCAGTGACGCCCAAGGGCAGATCTACATCGGTGCGGTGAACTGGGCGCTGATGGTCGGCGTGATCCTGCTGGTGTTGGGGTTTGAGTCGTCCGGCGCGCTGGCCTCGGCCTACGGTGTGGCGGTGACCGGAACCATGCTGTGCACCACGTTCCTGGTGGCGGCAGTGATGCTGCTGCTGTGGAAGTGGCCGCCGCTGTTGGCGGTGCCGCTACTCGTCGGCCTGTTGCTGGTCGACGGTCTGTTTTTTGCTGCCAACGTGCCGAAGATCGTCCAGGGCGGCGCCTTCCCGGTGCTGGCCGGTGCGGTACTGTTCATCCTGATGACCACCTGGAAGCGCGGCCGGCAGTTGTTGTCCGAGCGCATTGACGAGGCGGGTCTGCCGCTGCCGATCTTTATCGGCAGTATTCGTGTGCAACCGCCACACCGGGTACAGGGTACGGCGGTATTCCTGACCGCGCGCTCTGATGCTGTGCCGCATGCGTTGCTGCATAACATGCTGCACAACCAGGTGCTGCACGAACAGGTGGTGTTACTGACAGTCGTCTATGAAGATCGTCCGCGAGTACCGGCCAGTGAGCGTTTCGAAGTTGAAGCTTATGGTGAGGGTTTCTATCGGGTGATCCTGCACTTTGGCTTCATTGACGAACCGGACGTGCCTCAGGCCCTGGCTCTGTGTCATCTTGAGGATCTGGACTTCAGCCCGATGCGCACCACCTATTTCCTGAGTCGGGAGACCGTGATCCCCTCGAAAATTGTCGGCATGGCCCGTTGGCGCGAAGCGCTGTTCGCCTTCATGCTCAAGAATGCCAACGGCAACCTGCGGTTCTTCAAGTTGCCATACAACCGGGTGATCGAACTCGGGACCCAGGTCGAAATCTAGACCGCAAAAAAGCCCCGCGACCGGAAGGTGGCGGGGCTTTTTTTACCAAGCTGGCGGCTTATTGAGCGTTCGCAGGCACCTTGCCTTGCCACTGATCGATTTTGCGCATCAGTCGCTTGGCCAGTGCCGGATAGTTCTCATCAAAGTGATGCCCGCCCGGCAGTTCCAGCACCTCGCCGACGATGCTGGTATCGGTGCAGCCGCTGTCCTTCTTCTCCTCGGCACCGTAGACACACAGCACTTTGGCTGCCGGCAATTTGGCAACCTCCGGTCCGGTCCTGGCCTCGGTGCCGGCATTACCCAGCCAGCCATCGACGTGAATCTCGAAGTTGCCACTGCGCGCCAGGGCCAGCAGGATCATGCCATCGACGCGCTCCTGATCTTCCGGTGCCATGCGGTTATACGCCGCTGGCAACACGTCGGCGCCAAATGAATAGCCCGCCAGGATAAAGCGCTTGGCGCCCCATTTCTGCCGGTAGTGATTCATCAGTTCGGTCAGGTCTGTGGCGATCTGTTCCGGTGACTTGCGCTCCCAGAAGTAGCGCAGCACATCGATGCCCACCACCGGGTAACCGACCTTGGCCATATCACCAGCGATAACCTTGTCCAGATCGCGCCAGCCGCCGTCACCGGACAGGAACAGGGTCACGGTATCGCTGCTCTGGCTGGCTGGTACCTCAACGGTGGGCACGCCCAGGCCGCCGGCGTCATTTTCACCAAGCAGGGCATGACGCAGCTCGGTATTGAGCACTTGGCTCAGGGGGATGTCGTAGTCGCTGATGCTGGTCTCGGCATTGGGCTGGTCGCGTACAAACGCCGCACTCGGGTCATCCGGGGCGTCGTTGAAGGCTGCCAGCCATTTGCCATGCGGGGCTTTTTGCGGCAGTGGCTCGTCGCAGATCTGCGGCGGGATGTCGCCTTCTTCAAGTTCCGGTGGCGGATTGGAGACATGCTGCAGGGCAAAGCCCACCGAAATTGCCTGGGCCTTGTCGTCGGTCTGGGCAGCCAGCCAGCGCCAGGCCAGGGTGGCACCGTGGCCGATGCCCCCGACGACGGTGGCCGGGCCGTCCAGTTTCTGCAAAGCGTTACTGAACACCTGGCTTTGCAGCACACAGTCATCGGCAGGCAGTTCTACCTGAATGATGCTGGCGGCGGCGTCAGTGCCCAGTGCCTGCAGTTGCTTGTCGCTGAGTTTGTCTTTGCTGTTGACTGCCAGAGCAATGCGGGCCTTGACCCGGCTGGCCGGGGTTACCAGGGTGATAGCCGAGCCATCCTCAAGAGAGGCGTGCTCGACGGTGGCCGGTGTAGCGGGGCGGTGCCAGAACCATGTACCCAATGCGGCAAGCAGAACCAGCGCCAGTATTATCAGTACATAGCGTAATACACGTCGAATCATCAGCGTTTCACCAATCCAGTCAGGCCGCCTGCAATCAGGGCGGCGGTGTCTGCCAGGGCCACCAGCGGATCGAGTCCGGCCGGTACGGCCATGTAGCGCGGTTCCCAGTCAGGCTGGAATTTGTCCTTGAAGCGGCGTAGCCCCTGAAAGTTGTACAGCTGTTCGCCACGACGAAACACCATCGAACCCAGGCGTTGAGTCAGCGGCGCGCCGCGCCTTGGTTGCAGGCCCGACAATGGCACCATGCCCAGGCTGAAGCGGGCATAGCCTTCGGCTTTATAGTGCTGGATCAGGCCGATCATCATGAACTCCATGGTGGACTTCGGTGCGTCGGGGTGGGCGCGCATCAGATCAAGGCTGGACAGCTCCAGGCTGGAAGTCTCCAGCAAGTTGGCGAAGGCCACCGGCTTGCCTTGAAAGCGGATGATGGCGATGCGGAAATACTGCAGGTACTCGGGGGTGAAGCGTCCGAGCGAGAAGCCTTTTTCGCGCACATTCTTGCCGCTGAGCCAGGCATCGGAAATCACTTTGAGCTCGTCCAGCGGAGCCTGCCCGCGTTCGTGGATCTCCAGGGTCAGGCCGTCACGGCTGCCGCGGTTCCAGGTATAACGCAGGTCTTTCATCTCCTTGCCCTTGGCGTCGATGTCAAAGCGCCGCAAATCAACCCGTGCTTCTTCACCGAGCTTGATCGCGGTCAGGCCAATATCCATGTAGTAGGGCAGGTTTTCGGCGCGAACCTGATAGAACACTGGCCTTGCGTGGTGTACGTCGCACAGGTCGCGGAACTGCCAGATCATTTCGGCGCGCTGCTGGGCCGGGCCGATCGGGTCATACAAGGCCACCAGGCTGCGCCCGCGATGCGAATACATCAGGAAGGCGTTGTTGTCCGGGTGGAACAGAATGGCTTTGTCGCCGGTCAGCGCCAGGCCGCCGTCGGGCTGGTTGGAGGCCTTGAGGATCGCGGCGGCTTTGTCCAGTTCCTGGGCGTCAGGCAGTTTGATGCCGGGGCGGGCGGTGCGCAGTAGCCAGGTCAGGGACACCACCAGCAGCAATACCGCGCTGCCCAGCGCCGAGCGCAGGCCGCGCGGGGCGTCGGCGTCCAGGGTGAACTGCCACCACAATTGATGGCTATAAGGCACGTCCTGGTAGGCAAACAGCAGCAGCCAGATCGACGCACCTACTACGCAGGTACTGGCAATCACATACAGCGGAGAAAACGGCAGTTCCAGCAAGCGGCTGGGACGGTAGAACGAGCGCCGGAAAGCGATCAACAGCACGGCGGTCAGCAGCAGCAGACTGGCTTCTTCCCAGTCAAAGCCCTTGAGCATCGACAGCACTGCACCTGTCACCAGCAGGATCACGGTGAGCATCCACGCCGCTGACAGGCGCCGCCGCAGTCCTTGGGCCAACAGCAGGCAGAGCACGCCGATCAGGCTGGCACCAAAGTGAGAGGCATTGATCAGGCGATGCGGAATCATGAACCCGACATTTTCCAGGCGGGTGTCGATCTCTGGGGTGGCACCGGAGAATAGCAATACGACCCCAGAGAGAAACACCAGCAATGCCAGGACCGGTGCGCCCAGCCCGGAGGCAACCCGCAGCGCCTGTTGGGCAAACAGCAGGCGCTTGGCTTCGGTGAACAGCAGCGTCAGGCACGCCAGCAGCAGTGGCAGGACCACGTAGATCAAGCGATAGAGCAGCAGGGCGGCGGCCAGTGGTGCGGCGCCCAGTTCATTGGCGAACGCCGCCAGCAGGACGGCTTCGAACACTCCGACGCCGCCTGGTACATGGCTGAGCACGCCAGCCGCCAGGGCCAGCAGATAAACCAGAATGAACGCGCCCAAGGGCGGTGACTGTGGCAGGAGCAGGTACAGCACCAATGCTGCTGCAACGACGTCCAGTGCGGTAATCACCAGTTGAGCCAGGGTCAGGCGCAGGTCTGGCAGACGTAGCGAGCGCCGCCCGGCGCGCACCAGCAGCACGTGGGGCACGTCTTGTTCCGGCAGGCGCCGACGATAGACCGCGATAGCCAGGATCAGGCTGCCAGCCAGTACCGCGATGGCCACACTGGCCAGCACGTCGACGGGCAGCTTCAACGCCAGCGATGCGCCAGACAGGTTACTCAGTGTCGCAATGGCGGCCAGTGGCGGCAGTGCGCAACCCAGCGACAGGCTGGCGAACACGGTCATGCGGGCAATTTCGATGGCGCCGATACCATGGCGTGAATACAGGCGGTAACGCACCGAGCCGCCGGATAGCATCGACAGGCCAACCGCGTTGCCAATCGCGAATGAGGTGAAACCACCCAGCAAGAGGGTGCGGGTTGGCAGGTTGACGCCCGCGTACCGGCTGGCTGAGAGTTCATAGCCCATGAGAATCACGTAGCCGATGATCGCTGCCAGCAGAGCGCCGCCCAGCGCCGGGAGCGGGACGGCGTACAGTGCGTCGCGCAGGGCAAAGAAATCCATTTCGATCAACATGTGCCGGCAGGCGATCAAAGCCATGCCAAACAGCACCAGCATGACTGCCAGCCCTATGGGCTGGCGATACTTGCTCAGGCGCTCCAGCCATTGCAGGCGCACAGGTTGTATCGGTTGGGTCGCCGTAACGGCTTCGAGGGGCTCTGACGGATGATCGCGCATCATTCACTTCCTGGAGTGCGCGCGACAGGATTGAGGTCTACAACCAAGTTACCGATCCCTACGCAAAAGTATGTCGAGATGTTAGCGCGTCAGCGACTGGCGAGCGACTGGCCAATGGAGCAGGGCGCAACTGTTCAGCAGCGATTCAGACTGGCTCTTTATCACAATGATCGCAAGACGATGAGTGGGCGCGTGCCATTACTGATAGCCGGTTGAGATCGTTGCATTTTGAGACTAGTCATAAAGGTGTCGGCAGGGCAGCAAAAAACTGGTGTTGCCGACACATCCGGTTACGGGGAAGGATAATAGGGGGTTCCTGGCAGTCAGGCTAAAGAGTTTTTTATCAACGACTTGCGTGAATGCTTCAGGTGGCTGGAAAAGCTTTCGTGCAGACGCAAAAAAGGCCACTTTTTCAAGTGGCCTTTTCTGTGTATCTGGTTGCGGGAGCCGGATTTGAACCGACGACCTTCGGGTTATGAGCCCGACGAGCTACCAGGCTGCTCCATCCCGCGTCTGTGAGGCGGCATTGTACGGATTAATAAGTTTGTGTCAAGCGTGAAGTGAAAATAACAGGTTGTAAGCAGTGGCGCAGATAAAAACGGTGCACAAAAAAAGGCCACTTTTTCAAGTGGCCTTTTTCGTGTATCTGGTTGCGGGAGCCGGATTTGAACCGACGACCTTCGGGTTATGAGCCCGACGAGCTACCAGGCTGCTCCATCCCGCGTCTGAGGTTGCGCATTCTACAGATAAAAAAGAGTGTGTCAATAAAATAGTCGAAGAAGTAGGGATATGTCTTTGAAAGACAATGCTGTTCAGATAAACGCTGCGGACCGGGTGGGAGCAAGCTCTGCTCGCGAAGAGGCCAGTAAGATCACAGCATATGCAGTGACTTTGCTGGCCTCTTCGCGACCAAGGTCGCTCCCACCGGGGGCATAAAGCGCCTGATCGAACAGTATTGCTTTTAAAAATAAAGCAACAAAAAAGGCCACTTTTTCAAGTGGCCTTTTCGTATATCTGGTTGCGGGAGCCGGATTTGAACCGACGACCTTCGGGTTATGAGCCCGACGAGCTACCAGGCTGCTCCATCCCGCGCCTGTGGATGGAGAGTCTACAGAATGATAATTTTCTGTCAAGCGCATAATTCAAAAAAATGCTTTTTCTTCAATCAGTTAGTGATCGTTTGTCTGACCGGCGGCGGGTTTGGTCAGTCGGTTGACTCAGATCAGCCGACTTTTTAAGTGCCTTCCCGTGTTCAGGCGTGTCAGCTGCGCAGGGTGATGCGATACTGCCCATCTGAAGTTCACTGATCGCAGGACATGGCGCAGCGTAAGATCATCCATATCGACTGTGACTGCTTTTACGCAGCCATCGAGATGCGCGACAACCCGAAGCTTGCGGGTATTCCGTTGGCGGTGGGAGGCTCTGCGGATCGGCGCGGGGTGATTGCGACTTGTAATTACGAGGCGCGAGCTTTCGGTGTGCGCTCAGCTATGTCTTCCCACCATGCGTTAAAGCTTTGCCCGGATCTGACCATCGTCAAACCGCGTATGGATGCTTATAAAGAAGCATCCCGGGAAATTCATACGATCTTTCGCGAATATACCGACCTGATCGAGCCGCTCTCGCTGGATGAGGCCTATCTGGATGTCTCCGGGTCCAGTCGCTTCGCCGGCAGTGCGACGCGCATTGCCCAGGACATTCGCCGTCGGGTCTCCAGCCAATTGCATATCACGGTCTCGGCCGGGGTAGCGCCCAACAAGTTCCTGGCCAAGATTGCCAGTGACTGGAAAAAGCCCAACGGGATATTTGTCATTACCCCTGAGCTGGTCGAGGAGTTTGTCACTGGTTTGCCGGTCAGCAAGCTGCATGGTGTCGGCAAGGTGACCGCCGACAAGTTGGGGCGTCTGGGGATTGTCAGTTGTGCGGACCTGGCCGGCTGGCAGAAGCTGGCGCTGGTTCGTGAGTTCGGCAGCTTTGGCGAGCGGTTGTGGAATCTGGCGCGGGGCATCGACGAGCGGCCGGTGCAGAATGACAGTCGGCGCCAGTCGGTCAGCGTCGAAAACACCTACGACACCGATTTGCCTGATCTGGCCAGTTGTGTCGCAAAACTGCCCGAGCTGATGGAGTCGCTGGAGAAGCGTTTGGCACGCCTGGATAGCCATTACCGGCCCGGCAAACCGTTCGTGAAGGTCAAGTTTCATGATTTCGCCCAGACCACCCTGGAGCAGGCGGGGGCGGGAAGGGATCTGGCCAGTTATCAGCAGTTGCTGAGTCAGGCATTTGCCCGGGGCGACAGGCCGGTCCGGTTGCTCGGAATAGGTGTGCGCCTGCAGGATCTGCGTGGCGCACATGAGCAGCTTGAGCTTTTCTAGCGCTTATTCCTCTGCCGCAGTCGGTGCAACCAGGCGACCTGCATCTTTTGCCAGTGACTTGATCAGTTCGTTCTGCAGTTCCTGGTCATTGCGGGTCAGTTCCAGCAGGCTCTGTTCGAGTTCGCTGGCCTGTTCGTCCAGACCCAGTTCGGCCAGCCGCTTGACCCTGTGAACCCACTGGCTGACTTCGTCATCTTCCAGATCGTCGTAGATCAAGCCGTGAGCTTCAAGCAGCTTGCCACGCAGATTTCGGCTGACAGGCAGGCTGTCGCTGGCACGGGCATTGTCCTGCTCATCTTCCACGCTGATGTACAGGCGGGTGACCTGACGCAAGTCCTGCTCGGCGAACGGGCTGTCGAGCAGGTTCAGGCGCAGCACGCCATTGCGGTCTGTGCTCAGCTCATGGGTGGTGGCGCCGGCCTTGATCAGGACCGGGTGTTCATTCCATGGCAGTGTCGAATTTTCGATGCGTTTGTCTTGCTGGACTTCGTCAATGCTGGCCAGGTTTTGCTCGGCGCGCCCGTGAGACGGGGCATTCATGAACGGGTTCAGACCCGCCACGCCGTAGTTGATCCAGTCGTGGGTGACGCTGTCGGGCAGGTTGCCAAGGGCAAAAATATTCACCACGTTGGCGCCTGCGCCGGCTACTACCGCAACCGCGCCAAGCGGAATCTCGTAGATTTCGCGCCAGGGTTGATAGGGTGTGTAGCGGTCGTAATGGCGGGTCACTTCATATTCGGTGACTTCAAACGACTTGTGTTCGTGAATGCGGATGCGACGCTGCGGCAGTTCCAGGGTCTTGGGCTCGCCGATGTCGATTTGCAGGGTGTGTTCGAGGAGTTTGCGCTCGACGCGTTCTTCGTGCTCGCTGCGTTGTGACAGCTGATTGGCACAACCGCTGACAAGCAGGGTGCCACACAGGGCGGCGCTGCCGAGGCTCAGGGGGCTTCGCTTGAACATGAGGTCTCTGGGTAGGTTGGGCGCACAAGAACTGAAACGGCGCACCCGCAGGTTGCGGGTGCGCCGCTGAATCAGCGCTTGATGCGAGCCTGAATGAACGACAGCACGTCGGCCAGGGCCAGTGCTTGTGGTTGCGACTCGGTCCGGCTCTTGTACTCGATGTTGCCTTCGGCCAGGCTGCGGTCGCTGACCACGATGCGGTGCGGAATGCCGATCAGTTCCATATCGGCGAACTTGATGCCTGGGCTGGTCTTCTTGTCGCGGTCGTCGAGCAGAACCTCGAAGCCTGCGGCAGTCAGGTCGGCATACAGCTTGTCAGTGGCTTCGCGGACGGCATCGGTTTCATAGCGCAAGGGAACCAGCGCGATATGGAACGGGGTCAGGGTGTCGTTCCAGATAATGCCGTTCTCGTCGTTGTTCTGCTCGATGGCGGCCGCCACCACGCGAGAAACACCGATGCCGTAGCAACCCATGGTCAGGTCGATCGGCTTGCCATTCTCACCCAGCACCTGGCATTTCATGGCTTCGCTGTACTTGGTGCCGAGCTGGAAGATATGGCCGACTTCGATCCCGCGCTTGATTTCCAGTACACCATTGCCGTCGGGGCTTGGGTCGCCGCTGACCACGTTGCGCAGGTCGGCAACCTGAGGTACGGGCAGATCACGTTCCCAGTTGACGCCAAAGTAGTGCTTGTCGTCGATGTTGGCGCCGACGCCAAAGTCGCTCATCAGCTCGACCGAACGATCGATGATGCACGGCAGTGGCAGGTTCAGCGGGCCGAGCGAGCCGGCGCCGGCGCCGATGGCGTCACGCAGTTCGGCTTCAGTGGCCATGGTCAATGGGCTGGCAACCTGTTCAAGCTTGGCGGCCTTGATTTCGTTGAGTTCGTGGTCGCCGCGGATGATCAGCGCGATCAGCTTGCCTTCTTCGGCTGCGCGCACGACCAGGGTCTTGACGGTCTTTTCAATCGGCAGGTTGAAGCCTTCGACCAGTTGCGCAATGGTCTTGGCGTTCGGGGTGTCGATCAGGCGCAGCTCTTCGGTCGGCGCAGGGCGGCTCTTTTCTTGCGGCAGTGCTTCGGCTTTTTCGATGTTGGCCGCATAGTCGGAGCCGTTGCTGAAAACGATGTCGTCTTCACCGGAATCGGCCAGCACATGGAACTCGTGGGAGCCTGCGCCGCCAATGGAGCCGTTGTCGGCTTCCACCGGACGGAATTTCAGGCCCAGGCGGGTGAATACATTGGTGTAGGCCTGATGCATGCGATCGTAGGTCTGCTGCAGCGAAGCCTGGTCGGCGTGGAACGAGTAGGCGTCTTTCATGACGAACTCGCGGCCGCGCATCAGGCCGAAGCGCGGACGAATCTCGTCGCGGAATTTGGTCTGGATCTGGTACATGTTGATCGGCAGCTGCTTATAGCTGTTGAGCTCGTTGCGGGCCAGATCGGTAATCACTTCTTCGTGGGTTGGGCCCAGGCAGAAGTCGCGTGCATGGCGGTCGACCAGGCGCATCAGCTCGGGACCGTACTGCTCCCAGCGACCGGACTCTTGCCACAGTTCGGCAGGCTGGATGCCAGGCATCAGGATTTCCAGGGCGCCGGCGGCGTCCATTTCTTCACGCACGATCGCCTCGACCTTGCGCAGTACGCGCAGGCCCATCGGCAGCCAGGTGTAGAGGCCCGAAGCCAGTTTGCGAATCATGCCGGCACGCAGCAGCAGCTGATGGCTGACCACGACCGCATCGGAAGGGGTTTCTTTCTGTGTGGCGAGCAAAAATTGACTGGTGCGCATGATTAGCCGTTATCGGTTGCTTGGGACTGAAAATGACTCGGCATTGTACGGCCACAGGCGTGTCGAGTACAGGCTATGGCCGGGGAGGTGCCCTTCAGTGCAAAGGCTATATAAAGAAGAAGCCCGGCAATCGCCGGGCTTCCAGTGCTACACGGTGCAGGATTCTGGTTACAGAATCGAGATCGGGTAGTCGACGATCAGGCGGAACTCGTTAACATCACCTTCGCCCTGGTCAGCATTGGCGCGGTGCCATGCTTGACGGATACGGAACGACAGATCCTTGGCCGGGCCGGACTGCAGTACGTATTTGGCTTCGAAGTTGGTTTCGTGGTGTTTGCCGTCTGCGCCGTAATAGCCGTAAGGGCCATTGGTTGGAGCGTTGCTGCCGTCGATGTCCCAGCCTTTGATGTAGCGGGTCATGAAGCTCAGGCCTGGAACCCCGTAAGGTGCCATGTTCAGATCGTAGCGGATCTGGGCAGATTTCTCGTTCGGGCCGTTGAAGTCGGAGTACTGGATCGAGTTGTTGAGGAAGATCGAGTCGCCGCCACGGTTGTTGTTGCCGGTGCCGATGTAGTCGAACGGTGTGTCACCGTTGATTTTCTGCAGGGCTACAGTCAGGGTGTGAGCTGCCATGAACGAGTAAGCGACCGAGCCGGAGAAGGCCGTGTTGCTGATCGAGCCGGCCTTGGCCGAGCCTTCGTCAACGGTGCGATACAGGTTGGCGTCGAATGCCAAGGACTGATCGCCGCCCAGTGGCAGGGCGTAGTTCACGTTGGCGTAGTACTGGTTCCAGATGTCTTCAAGCTTGGCGCCGTACAGGGCTACACCGAGGTTGTCGGTAATCGAGTACTTGCCGCCGACGAAATCGGCAGATTTGGCGCTCACGCCAGCGTAGTTGGCGAAGATTTCGCCGCTACGGTTGGTTTCATCCTGGCTGGTGGTCGAAGTGAAGTGACCGGCTTCCAGATCCAGGCCCTTGATTTCGCTGCTTTGCAGGCTGATACCGGTGGCGGTCTGTGGCAGCAGGCGAGAGCCGCCAACTGCGAATACCGGGCTGCTAGGCTGCATGTCGCCGATTTTCAGCTCGGTTTTGGAAATGCGGAATTTGGCGGCGGCACCGGCTTTGCCGAAGCTGTCGGAGTTGCGGCCTTGACTGTCGGTCTGCAGGTTGCCGGAGCCGGAGTACTTGTCGCTGCCGTCGAGGTTGAAGCCGAGGTAACCAAAGGCGTCAACACCGACACCGACAGTGCCTTGAGTGTAGCCGGAGTTGTAGATACCCCAGAAACCCTGAGTCCAGTCTTTGTCGTCAACTGCGCCAGCTTTCTTGTCGCGGTTGTAGTAGTAGTTGCGTGCTTTCAGGTTCAGCGAACTGCCTTCAACGAAGCCCTTGGCTTCGGCTTGGTCGCTGACAAACGGCGCAGCCGATGCCAGTTGGGTGCTGGCTGCCGCCGCAACGGCCAGTGCGATTGCGCTCCACTTCATCACTCTCATCGTGATTGCTCCTTTGGTTTAGAAGTTTTCGCTGCCCCATCTGTATTTTTTTTAGGGGCGGCTCTTTCTTGTTATGCCGGCTATTTTTGGTTTGTGCCGGTCAGGGTGCAAATGCTGTATACGTCAATGTCGTCGAAAAGGATACGTATGTCGCTTAAAATGTCGCTTTTTTACAAGAACTTTATTTTCTCTATTTTGTCTTGAGCAAGATGCTTGCCAAGTACAGGGTGCCGCCGGCTGAGCTCAAAATTGGCGTGCGAGTGTTAAAGCAACAAGCGTGCTCAAACTCCCAGAAAATGAAAAAAATTTGTGAAAATCACAGGTTTTACATTCTGACTTGTTAATAAATTCTTGTTTATTAAGGAAAAAATCCATTTTTTAGCGGTGGCCTCGTCATTCTTGCTTGCCGCTGCCCATCCGGCCAGGCGTGACAAAAAGTGTTACCGGACGCCGCCGGTTCTGGGAAGATCCTGGTATTGAGGTATGCCAGATACACATTCTTGATTCGTTTTGGTGCGTTTGCATGTGCGAGTGTCAGAATCTGGTTCATCGTGCTGAAGACGCGGCGAGCGGTCCTTTGACTGACTCGACAGCTTAGCCGGGGCTGGCGTTTCTGCACGCCGGGTTGAGAGCGAGCCGGTCGTGTCGGGTTTTTGTTATCCTGCCAGCCTTGTGTGATGTTTTTGTTCTCCCGTCAGGAGTCGTATGGTGTTCGCTCTGGATTCACGTTTGCAGCAAGACACTCTGCCATTGGGGGATTTTCCTCTATGCCGCTTGCTGCTTAGCAACGATGCTCGCTATCCCTGGTTTATTCTGGTGCCGCGTCGCGCAGGTATCAGCGAGGTTTTTGAACTCGATGCCGATGACCAGGCGCAGTTATGGCGGGAAACCACCGCTCTGGCGGCCATCCTTAAAGATACCTTCAATGCCGACAAGCTTAACGTTGCCACTTTGGGTAACGTCGTCAGCCAGTTACATATGCATGTGATCGTGCGCAAGCGCGATGATGGGGCGTGGCCTGCTCCGGTATGGGGCAAGCTGACGGCGCTGCCTTATGAGCCAAGGCAGGTTGCTGCACTGATTGAGCGTCTGCGGCCTGTGCTGCCAGAGGATTTCAGGCTGGAGTCGAGCGTATGAGCCTTGAGGCGCGGATCACCGAGCTTGAGAGCAGGCTGGCATTTCAGGACGATACTATTCAGGCGCTCAATGATGAGCTGGTAGGCCAGCAGCGAATCGTGGAACGTTTGCAGCAGCAGTTTTTGCTGCTCGCCAGGCGCCAGGAAGAAATGAGCCATCGGGTCGATGGTCTGGATGATGAGGCTCCACCGCCTCATTACTAAATGAAAAAAGCCGCGTATCACGCGGCTTTTTTCATGTTGCCAGGTATTAGCGGCGTGGCGCGGCAGCTACCACATCTTCTGCCTGCAGGCCCTTGTCACGATTCATGACCGAGAACTCTACACGCTGGCCTTCGACCAGGACGCGGTGACCTTCTCCGCGAATCGCACGGAAGTGGACGAAGATGTCATCGCCTGAGTCTCTGGAAATAAAACCGAAGCCCTTTGAAGAGTTGAACCACTTCACCGTGCCGGTATCGCGCTGGCCAAGTTCATGGCTTTGCGGCACCGGTGTGGGGGAGCGCTTGTGCAGGGTGGTGCCCAGATGCAGGATGATCGCGCAAAAGGTGATTGCCAGCCCGAGCACGACGGCGGGCTGACCGGCGACGCTTGGCAGTGGCACCAGCAAGACCAGGATCTGGGCGACGACTGCCAGGACCAGCAGAATGCTGGCCAGGGTTTGCAGGCTGCGGCGCGGGCCCTTTTTCCAGTGGGGAATGACCGGTGCGATCAACAGATTGAGCAGGCCGAAGAATGCCAGGTACAACGCATCGGGCTGTGGCAGGTAGGACAATAATGCTTCATTGCGCAGGCTGGGTATGAGTGACAGCAGCAAGGCTGCTGTTCCCGTTACCAGGTGGACGATTTTCAACATGTCAAAAAACTCACATCAGGATGGATCACGAGGAAATAGCGGGTAACGCCCGGTACGCTTCAAAAATAAGGAAGGCGTGATACACGGGCTGTGTATTTAACAGCAAAGCCTTGACCTACTCAAATCAGTGCTCAGGTGAGCCGGTTGCCGTTGGTCCGGTGGAACCCTTGTGCGGTTGCAGTGTTCTCAGGGCCGCGGCGTATCAAGGTTTTCTATGGTCTCGATAGGGCTGCTTCGCAGGGCATCTCTTGCTAAAGTAATGCCTGTTGAATTTTCATCGTCGCTAAAAGGATATGCAGCATGGCAATCGATATCGGCATCAGTGAAGAGGATCGCAAGTCGATCGTTGACGGACTTTCCCATCTGTTGGCGGATACTTATGTGTTGTACCTCAAGACGCACAACTTTCACTGGAACGTCAGCGGGCCAATGTTTCGCACGCTGCACCTGATGTTCGAAGAGCAATACAACGAACTGGCCCTGGCAGTGGACTCCATCGCTGAGCGTATTCGTGCGCTTGGTTTTCCGGCGCCGGGCACCTACTCGACCTACGCGCGTCTGTCTTCCATCAAGGAAGAAGAGGGTGTGCCGCATGCCGAGGACATGATCCGCAGCCTGGTTCAGGGGCAAGAGGCCGTGGTCCGCACTGCGCGGAGCATTTTTCCGCTGCTCGACAAGGTCAGTGATGAGCCGACCGCAGACCTGCTGACCCAGCGTATGCAGGTGCATGAAAAGACAGCATGGATGCTGCGCTCGATGCTCGAAACCCGCTGAGTTCTCCGGTGAGTGGCGCTTCGGTGCCACTCACTGACAGAATCCCTGGGGGTTTCTATATATATTTATTACCCGCTCCGTTAGTTGTTGCTGTAAGCGCGGTTGAATTGACTATTCCTCGCGTTGTAGTGGTTATGTCCTACATGGTTTGCTTGCCAGACCTGCTGGATAAGCGTTCTCGTTTCGGGCTTTATAGCGAGGCATTTGTTTATTTTTAAATGTTTCTCTCAGGTTCGTTTAGATGCTTGTTCAGAGGTGATGATTATCATGGTTCGAGATGTTGAACGTGAGGTCGGTGAGCCAGGAGGCTTGGGTGCGGTGTCCGAAGATCCCTTTATAGAAGGGTTCAGCATGGCGCTGGCCCAGCCCCATTCCAAGTCGGTCAGGCTCAATGGCCTGGCGACTTGCCTGCGGCTTGAAAATGTCTACTGGAATGTCCTGTCGACGATTGCTCGGTCGAACAACTGTTCAATCAATGCCGTGCTGTCGAATATCGATCGGGAGGTTCATCTGCGTTACGGTGGGGTCAAGAATTTCAGTGGTCTGATTCGGGTCGTGTGCGTAGCCCATCTGCTCAAGGCGCAAGTCCGGCTTTGAGTATCCCTGGCTCTCTATTCTGCGGGGCTGCCTTCGGGCAGCCCCGTTCTGCTGTCCGTAATTCGCGGGGCGTGCGGCTGCAACGCTGCGATTAACTCTATATACTGCCCCGTCTGCCACTGGCACGCCTGCGCGTGGGCGGATCCGCTTGAACTGCACGTCCAGGCTCTTGCACTATTGGGTCCACGCCAGGGAGGACGAAGCCTCCACTGAATTTCGAATTACGGGAAGTGAATACACCATCATGATGCGCAGCCACTATTGCGGCCAACTGAACGAGAGTCTGGAAGGTCAGGAAGTTACCCTTTGCGGATGGGTCCATCGTCGTCGTGACCACGGGGGAGTGATCTTCCTCGATATCCGTGACCGTGAAGGTATGGCCCAAGTGGTCTTCGATCCTGATCGCGCCGAGACCTTCGCCGCAGCCGACCGGGTCCGCAGCGAGTTCGTCGTCAAGATCGTTGGCAAGGTGCGCGCCCGCCCGGCCGGTGCTGCCAACACCAATATCGCTTCCGGCGCCATTGAAATCCTTGGCTATGAGCTGGAAGTGCTGAACGAGTCGGAAACGCCGCCGTTCCCGCTCAACGAATTCTCCGATGTCGGTGAAGAGACCCGCCTGCGGTATCGTTTCATCGACCTGCGTCGCCCGGAAATGGCAGAGAAGCTGCGGCTGCGCTCGCGCATCACCAGCAGCATCCGTCGTTACCTGGACGACAACGGCTTCCTGGACGTCGAGACGCCGATCCTGACGCGCGCTACGCCGGAAGGTGCTCGCGACTACCTGGTGCCAAGCCGTACCCACCCCGGCAGTTTCTTCGCTCTGCCGCAGTCGCCACAGCTGTTCAAGCAACTGCTGATGGTGGCGGGCTTTGATCGTTACTACCAGATCGCCAAGTGCTTCCGCGATGAAGACCTGCGTGCCGATCGTCAGCCTGAATTCACCCAGATCGACATCGAAACCAGCTTTTTGAACGAAGAAGACATCATTGGTCTGACCGAGACAATGGTTCGTCAACTGTTCAAGGAAGTGCTGGGCGTCGAGTTCGGCGAGTTCCCGCACATGCCTTTCGAAGAGGCCATGCGCCGTTACGGTTCGGACAAGCCTGACTTGCGCATTCCGCTGGAACTGGTCGACGTTGCCGATCAGCTCAATGCGGTCGACTTCAAGGTGTTCAGCGGTCCGGCCAACGATCCGAAAGGGCGTGTTGCCGCGCTGCGCGTTCCGGGTGCGGCGAACATGCCGCGTAGCCAGATCGATGATTACACCAAGTTCGTCGGTATCTACGGCGCCAAGGGGCTGGCTTACATCAAGGTCAACGAGCGCGCCAAGGGTGTCGAGGGGCTGCAGTCGCCGATCGTCAAGTTCATTCCTGAAGCTAACCTCAATGTGATCCTTGATCGTGTGGGCGCGGTCGATGGCGATATCGTGTTCTTCGGTGCCGACAAGTTCAAGGTTGTCAGCGAAGCTCTTGGCGCGCTGCGGATCAAGCTTGGTAACGATCTGAATCTGCACACCTGTGAATGGGCGCCGATGTGGGTTGTCGACTTCCCGATGTTCGAAGAGAACGATGACGGTTCGTTCTCGGCGCTGCATCACCCGTTCACGGCGCCAAAGTGCAGCCCTGAAGAGCTGGAAGCCAATCCGGGTGCCGCGTTGTCGCGTGCCTACGACATGGTGCTCAACGGTACTGAGCTCGGTGGTGGTTCCATTCGTATTCACCGCAAGGAAATGCAACAGGCGGTATTCCGTTTGCTGGGCATTGCCGAAGACGAGCAGCAAGAGAAGTTCGGCTTCCTGCTTGATGCACTGAAGTACGGTGCTCCACCGCACGGTGGTCTGGCCTTCGGTCTGGATCGCCTGGTGATGCTGATGACCGGCGCCCAGTCCATCCGTGAAGTCATCGCGTTCCCGAAAACCCAGAGTGCTGCAGACGTCATGACCCAGGCTCCGGGTGTGGTGGATGCCAAAGCCCTGCGTGAGCTGCACATCCGCCTGCGCGAGCAACAGAAAGCCGAATAAGGCAGTGCAGGGCGTTTGATCGCGCCTTGCAGTTTGCGCCAAGGTCATGCAATTGCGCCTTTCGCCCGCCTTGTGTGGGCGAGAGGCGATCGTGTTTCTGAGAGATACCGGAGCAATAAATGGCAGGTCATTCCAAGTGGGCGAATATCAAGCACCGCAAAGAGCGTCAGGATGCCAAAAAAGGCAAGATCTTCACCAAGTGGATTCGTGAGCTGACTGTCGCTGCCCGTGCCGGTGGCGGCGACCCGGCTTCCAACCCACGTTTGCGCCTGGCGCTGGACAAGGCTCTGGGTGCCAACATGACTCGCGACACCATTGATCGCGCCGTGGCACGTGGTGTCGGCGCCGTCGATGGTGATGATGTAGTCGAACTGAGCTACGAAGGCTATGGTCCTGGCGGTGTGGCGATCATGGTCGAGGCCATGACCGATAACCGCAACCGTACCGCTGCTGCAGTGCGCCATGCTTTCAGCAAATGTGGCGGCAATCTGGGCACGGACGGCTCGGTTGCGTACCTGTTTGATAGAAAGGGGCAGATTTCTTTCGCTGCCGGTGTCGAAGAAGATGCCCTGATGGAAGCGGCGATGGAGGCCGATGCTGACGACGTGGTCAGTAATCCTGATGGCTCTTTCGATGTGTTTACTTCTTTTGCCGGTTTCTATGCGGTGCGTAATGCGCTGGAGGCTGCTGGCTTCAAGGGTAGTGATGCGGAAATCGTGCTGTTGCCAAGCACCAGTGCGGTGCTGGACCTGGACAATGCACAGAAGGTTCTCAAGCTGATCGACATGCTTGAAGACCTCGACGACGTGCAGAACGTCTATTCGAACGCGGAAATCCCTGACGAGATCATGGAACAGCTCGGCTGATCCTGATAACACCAGAGCGCCGAAGGCGCGCAGTGACGGCTCCGGCCGCGCTGTGCACCTTCGGTTTCTGTTTTATGCGGTATCGATAGCGTGATCGGACAGCAAGCGTTATGACTCTTATTTTAGGTATCGACCCAGGCTCCCGGATTACCGGTTATGGCGTTGTGCGCGATACCGGCCGTGGTTGCATCTATGTGGCCTCCGGTTGCATCCGTACCGGTGAGGGGCAATTGCACGAGCGCCTGCAAATCGTCTATCGCGGTGTGCGAGAGGTGATTCGTACTTATGAGCCGGTCACCATGGGCATCGAGAAGGTGTTTATGGCGCGCAATGCCGATTCTGCGCTCAAGCTGGGGCAGGCGCGCGGAGCGGCGATTGTGGCCGGTGCCGAAGAGAGCCTGGAAATTGCCGAGTACACGGCGACTCAGGTCAAGCAGGCAGTGGCGGGTACCGGCGGGGCTAACAAAGAACAGGTCATGATCATGGTCATGCATCTGCTCAAGTTGACCAGCAAGCCGCAGATTGACGCTTCCGATGCCTTGGCAATCGCCTTGTGTCATGCCCATACCCGTTCAAGCCTGATAGCTCATGGCCTGGGGGCTGCACGCAGTCGGGGCGGGCGCTTGCGGCTCTGATTGCAGCATTCGCTCGCATTTTTTCACTTGCCTGCGGCAAGCTTTATGTCCATTTTTCGCCTGGGCGACAGGCAATACAGGATTTGACAGGTGATAGGACGTTTACGCGGTGCCCTGATCGAGAAACAGCCTCCGCATCTGCTGCTGGATGTCAATGGTGTCGGCTACGAGCTGGAGGTGCCAATGAGTACGCTTTATCGGCTGCCTCATGCCGGTGAGACCGTGACCTTGCACACTCATCTGGTGGTGCGTGAAGACGCGCACCTGCTGTATGGCTTTTTCGAAAAGCGCGAGCGTGAGCTGTTTCGCGAGCTTATACGGCTCAACGGTGTAGGCCCCAAGCTGGCCTTGGCGCTCATGTCGGGGCTGGATGTCGATGAGCTGGTGCGTTGTGTTCAGGCCCAGGACACTTCGGCACTGACCCGTATACCGGGGGTCGGCAAAAAAACCGCCGAGCGTCTGCTGGTCGAGCTCAAGGACCGCTTCAAGGCCTGGGAGGTCTTGCCGGGTGCCTTTACCCTGGTTTCCAATGGGCCCGAAGCGCTTGAGCCAGTGGCCAGTGCCGAGTCCGATGCGATGAGTGCGCTGATATCCCTGGGCTACAAACCTCAGGAAGCGAGCAAAGCCGTTTCCGCGATCAAGGAAAAGAATTTGAACAGTGCCGAACTCATTCGTCGTGCGTTGAAGGGGATGGCGTAAGTGATAGAAGCCGATCGCCTGATAACTGCCAGCGGGGGGCGCGACCGGGACGAGCAGTTCGACCGCGCCATTCGCCCGCTGAGCCTGGCCGACTACATTGGCCAGCCCACCGTGCGCGAGCAGATGGAACTGTTCATTCAGGCCGCGCGAGGGCGCAGTGAGTCCCTCGACCACACCCTGATCTTCGGTCCGCCCGGCCTTGGCAAGACCACGCTGGCCAATATCATTGCTCAGGAGATGGCGGTCTCGATCAAGAGTACCTCCGGACCGGTGCTGGAGCGGCCTGGCGACCTGGCAGCGATCCTGACCAGCCTCGAACCTAACGATGTACTGTTTATCGACGAGATCCACCGGCTTTCGCCGATTGTCGAAGAAGTGCTGTATCCGGCGATGGAAGACTTCCAGCTCGACATCATGATTGGCGAGGGGCCGGCAGCCCGTTCGATCAAGCTGGACCTGCCGCCTTTCACCCTGGTTGGTGCCACCACCCGTGCCGGCATGCTGACCAATCCACTGCGTGATCGCTTCGGAATCGTGCAGCGTCTGGAGTTCTACAACATTGCCGACCTGTCGACCATTGTCGCGCGCTCGGCCAATATCCTCGGGCTGGTCATCGAGCCTGAGGGCGCCTTTGAGATCGCCCGCCGGGCGCGCGGTACGCCGCGAATCGCCAACCGTCTGCTGCGCCGGGTACGCGATTTCGCGCAGGTGCGCGGCAATGGCCAGATCACTCGGCAGGCGGCGGACCAGGCCTTGAACCTGCTGGATGTCGATGAGCATGGTTTTGATCATCAGGACCGCCGCTTGCTGCTGGCCATGATTGAGAAATTCGACGGTGGTCCGGTGGGGGTCGACAGTCTCGCGGCCGCGATCAGTGAAGAGCGCCATACCATTGAAGATGTACTTGAGCCCTACCTGATCCAGCAGGGGTATATCATGCGTACCCCTCGGGGCCGAGTCGTCACTCGCCATGCGTATTTGCATTTCGGGCTGAATATTCCGTCACGAATGGGCGAAATGCCAGCTACCGGGGAACCTGTAGATGATAATGCCGACTAATGGCTCTGGAGCGGCACTAGCCTGCGCTGCAAGCTGGTGGATTGCTGTTCTCGGGCAGGCGCCTTGCGTTAGCGGGCCAAACCTTGAAAAACAGTTGCTACATCCGATTGGCAACCCGAGGAGTAAGCACTAGAGTATGCGCGCGCAAAACGGGGTTCAGTCGTTCGCACATCGCTGTCGCGTCTATTACGAAGACACCGATGCCGGCGGCGTCGTCTACTACGTCAATTACCTGAAATTCATGGAACGGGCTCGCACCGAGCAGCTGCGGCAACTGGGGTTCAACCAGTCCACGCTGGCCGATGAGAACCTGTTGTTTGTCGTGCATTCCAGTGAGGCGCGTTACCACAAGCCGGCGCGGCTGGACGACGAACTGTTGGTCACCGCGCAAGTTATCGAACTCAACCGCGCCAGCCTGCGTTTTCGCCAGCAGGTCACGCGAGTGGCCGATGCAACGCTGCTCTGCGAGGGGCAGTTCCTGGTGGCGTGTGTCAGCGCCGATAGTTTCAGACCCCGGGCCATTCCAGAAACGCTGCGTGCGGCTTTTGCCTTGCAGCACAGTGGCGCGGGCTTACCTTCAGATTCAGAGCAGGAGATAGAACGTGGAAGCTGCTAACGTCGTCGACCATACCTCCATGTGGAGTTTGGTCAGCAATGCCAGCATTGTCGTGCAGTTGGTCATGCTGAGCCTGGTGGCTGCCTCGGTTGCCTCATGGGTAATGATATTTCAGCGCAGTAACATGATCAGGGCCGGCCGGCGTGCGCTGGAAAGTTTCGAGGAGCGGTTCTGGTCGGGCATCGAT
Source organism: Pseudomonas sp. StFLB209 (assembly GCF_000829415.1). Classification (NCBI taxonomy): domain Bacteria; kingdom Pseudomonadati; phylum Pseudomonadota; class Gammaproteobacteria; order Pseudomonadales; family Pseudomonadaceae; genus Pseudomonas; species Pseudomonas sp. StFLB209. The sequence continues at coordinate 3,676,077 of NZ_AP014637.1, forward strand.
CTGTCCAAGCTGTATCGTCAGGCTGGCAGCAACCCTGATCCGGATTCGGGTGTGGAGCAGATCTTCCGTGCCGGCTTCAAGGAGTTCTCCCGGCTGCGTCAGCAACCGGGCGTTGACCCGGATGCGGTGATGGAAGGCGTAGCGCGTGCGATGCGCGTGGCCATTTCCCGCGAAGAAGAAAAGCTCGAAACCGGCCTGCCGTTTCTGGCAACCGTCGGCTCGACCAGTCCTTATATTGGTCTGTTCGGTACTGTGTGGGGGATCATGAACTCCTTCCGGGGGCTGGCCACCGCCCAGCAAGCGACACTGGCCACCGTAGCGCCAGGTATTGCCGAGGCTCTGATTGCAACGGCCATCGGCCTGTTTGCAGCCATCCCGGCCGTTATGGCTTACAACCGTTTCGCCGCGCGCACCGAGACTCTGATCGGCCGTTACTACACCTTTGCCGACGAGTTCCAGGCCATCCTGCACCGTAAAGTGCATACCAGCGAAGAGTGAGCAGGTAATTCCCCATGGCTTTGATCGCTCGAGATCGTCGCAACAAACGTCGGCCGGTCGCCGAAATGAACGTGGTGCCTTACATCGACGTGATGCTGGTACTGCTGGTCATTTTCATGGTCACCGCGCCCATGATCAACCAGGGCGTCAAGGTCGACCTGCCCAAGGTTTCCAGTGAGAGCCTGCCGCAGGACAACAACAACCAGGTCCTGACCATTTCAATCAAGGCTGACAAAACCTATTACTGGAATGTGGGCAGCGAGGTCGATACCGACAAGCAGATGGACAAGGCGATGACCTTGCCCCAGCTGACCAGTGCAGTGACCAAGATCATTGCGGCCGGGCGTGATGCCGGCAAGCAGACCCAGGTCTTTATCCGTGGTGACAAGGCGGTGGACTACGGTTCGGTCATGGTCACCATGGGTGGACTGCAGAAAGCCGGTATTGCCAACGTCGGCCTGATTACTGAGGCCCCCTGATGCAGCCAATTCGAGAGCCATCCGCCTCGGAAAGCTACTTCTGGCCCAGTGTCTGGGCGGTGGCCCTGCATATCCTGATTTTCGGCATGCTCTTTGTCAGTTTTGCCATGACCCCTGAGCTGCCTGAAGCCAAGCCTGTGGTTCAGGCTACGCTGTATCAGCTCAAGTCCAAGAGTCAGGCAACCACCCAGACTAACCAGAAGATCGCTGGCGAGGCGAAAAGAACCGCTGCACGGCAGACTGAAGTCGAGCAGCTGGAACAGAAAAAGATCGAGCAGCAGAAGCAGGAAGCTGTAAAAGCGGCGGAACAAAAGAAAGCCGATGAGGCTCAAAAAGCCGAAGAACAGAAAGCTGCTGCCGCCGAAGAAGCCAAGAAGGCGGCTGAACAGAAAGCTGCCGAACAGAAAGCCGAAGAGGCGCGCAAGGCGGCTGATGAAGCCAAGAAAGCGGCCGAAGCGAAAAAGGCCGAAGAGAAACAGCAGGCTGATATAGCCAAGAAAAAAGCTGAAGAAGAAGCGAAGAAAAAAGCCGAGGAAGATGCCAAGAAGGCAGCTGCCGAGGAAGCCAAGAAGAAGGCAGCGGACGAGGCCAAGAAACAGGCCGCCGAAGATGCCAAGAAGCAGGCTGCCGAGGACGCGAAAAAGAAAGCCGCTGAAGACGCCAAGAAAAAGGCTGCTGCAGATGCTGCTGCCAAGAAGGCTCAGGAAGCTGCACGCAAGGCAGCCGAAGACAAGAAAGCGCAGGCGCTGGCTGACTTGCTTTCCGACAAGCCGGAGCGACAGCAGGCATTGGCCGACGAGGTGGGCGATCAGGTTGCCGGTAGTTTCGACGATCTGATCAGGTTGCGCGCGTCTGAAGGCTGGAGTCGTCCGCCGTCTGCCCGCAACAACATGTCTGTACAGTTGCAGATCAAGATGTTGCCCGACGGGACGATTTCTTCGGTAACAGTTGCCAAGTCCAGTGGTGACGGGCCGTTTGACAGCTCTGCTGTTGCTGCCGTCAGGAACATTGGGCGTTTGACAGAAATGCAGGGGCTGAAGCCGGCTGAGTTCGCGCCCTATCGCTCATTCAAGATGACATTTACTCCAGGAGATCTAGCCCTGTGATCAAGCTTTTTAGAGGACTGCTCGTCGTTCTCTGCTGTGTGGCCGGGATGGCCAACGCAGAAGAGAAGAACATTCTGGTTACCAGTGGCAGTGACCGCGCCACGCCGATTGCGGTCGTGCCATTCGGCTGGCAGGGCGGTAACGTCCTGCCAGATGACATGGCTGAAATCATCGGCAATGACCTGCGTAACTCGGGTTACTACTCGCCGATTCCGAAGCAGAACATGATCAGTCTGCCGGCCCAGGCCAGCGAAGTGATCTTCCGTGACTGGAAAGCGCTGGGCGCCCAATACGTCATGGTGGGTAACATCGTGCCCGCTGGTGGTCGCCTGCAAGTGCAGTACGCCCTGTTCAACGTCGCTACCGAGCAGCAAGTGCTGACTGGCAGTGTGTCGGGGACTACTGATCAATTGCGCGACATGTCGCACTTTATTTCCGACCAGTCGTTCGAGAAGCTGACAGGTATTAAAGGTGCGTTCTCGACCCGTATGCTGTACGTGACTGCCGAGCGTTTCTCCGAAACCAACACTCGCTACACCTTGCAGCGTTCCGACTACGATGGCGCACGTGCAGTGACCCTGCTGCAATCGCGTGAGCCGATCCTTTCGCCACGCTTTGCGCCGGATGGCAAACGTATCGCTTACGTCTCGTTCGAGCAGAAGCGTCCGCGTATTTTTGTACAGCATATCGATACCGGTCGCCGTGAGCAGATCACCAACTTCGAAGGCCTCAACGGTGCACCAGCCTGGTCGCCGGATGGCAGCAAACTGGCGTTCGTGCTGTCCAAGGACGGTAACCCGGAGATCTACGTGATCAACCTGGCCAGCCGTCAGCTGAGCCGAGTCACCAACGATTCTTCGATCGATACCGAACCGTTCTTCGGTAAGGATGGCTCGACCATCTACTTCACGTCCGACCGTGGCGGCAAACCGCAGATCTACAAAACCAGCATTAATGGTGGTGGTGCCACTCGCGTAACGTTCGTGGGCAACTACAATGCCAATCCGAAACTGTCGGCTGACGAAAAGACCCTGGTAATGATCCATCGCCAGGAAGGCTTCACCAATTTCAAGGTTGCGGCTCAGGATCTGGCCCGCGGAAGTGTAAAAATCCTTACAGATAGCAACCTTGATGAGTCACCTACTGTTGCGCCCAACGGCACCATGGTAATCTACGCCACCCGCCAGCAGGGCCGGGGAGTCTTGATGCTCGTGTCCCTTAACGGACGCGTAAGGCTCCCGCTTCCTACCGCTCAAGGCGAAGTCAGAGAACCTTCCTGGTCCCCTTACCTGAACTGACGCGGCGCTACACAAGTTTTTGCTTAACACACTGGGGTTCATTAGGAGTTTCAAGATGGAAATGCTGAAGTTTGGTAAGTTTGCTGCGCTGGCTCTGGCCATGGCCGTAGCTGTAGGTTGTTCCTCCAAAGGCGGCGACAATGCCGGCGCTGGTGGTGCAGTTGATCCTAACGCTGGTTACGGCGCCAACTCTGGTGCTGTCGACGGCAGCCTGAGCGAAGAAGCTGCTCTGCGCGCAATCACCACCTTCTACTTCGAATACGACAGCTCGGACCTGAAGCAAGAAGCCCTGCGCGCGCTGGACGTTCACGCCAAGGACCTGAAAGCCAACGGCGCTCGCGTCGTTCTGGAAGGTAACACCGACGAGCGCGGCACTCGTGAATACAACCTGGCACTGGGCGAGCGTCGTGCGAAAGCCGTTCAACGCTACCTGGTTCTGCAGGGCGTGTCCCCAGCTCAGCTGGAGCTGGTTTCCTACGGTGAAGAGCGTCCAGTTGCTACCGGCAACGACGAGCAATCGTGGGCTCAGAACCGTCGCGTCGAACTGCGTAAGTAATTCGATATGACTTGCCGTCGTGCTCTAACCGTTCTGGCCCTCACCCTGCCGCTTACTGCATGGGGTGCGGTTCCTGTAGTCGGTGACAATTCTGGCTCTGGCAGCAGTTATCCGCCAGCGGGTTATGGCACGTCCGGCGCCTACGTCGGAGGCGAGGCTTCGGCCGCGCCTTCGGCGCAGGGTCAGCTGTTCATGCAGCTGCAACAGATGCAGGAAGAAATATCGCGTTTGCGCGGTATCGTCGAGGTTCAACAGAATGACATCCAGCGCATGAAGCAGGAAGCTCTGGAGCGTTATCAGGACCTGGACCAGCGTATCGTCAGTGGCGCTTCTGCTGCTGCGAACAATAATTCCCAACCGGCTGGCGGCGCAATCGACGCCAGCGGTACACCATCGGCCCCGGCAGCTCAGGCTCCGGCGGCTGGCACCGAGCCGCCAGACCCGGCCAAAGAGAAGCTCTATTACGACGCTTCCCTGGATCTGGTCAAAGCCAAGGATTTCGACAAGGCCAGTCAGGCACTTGCCGCATTCCTGCGTAAATACCCCAACAGCACTTACGCGGGCAACGCTCAATACTGGCTGGGTGAGGTAAACCTGGCCAAGGGTGACCTGCAAGGTGCCGGTCAGGCATTTGCCAAGGTAAGTCAGCTGTACCCCAAACACGGTAAAGTGCCCGATTCGCTTTACAAGCTGGCAGATGTCGAGCGTCGCCTGGGGCATACCGACAAGGTCAAAGGTATTTTGCAGCAGGTTGTAGCCCAGTATCCGGGTACTTCCGCTGCTCAATTGGCGCAGCGTGACCTTCAGCGTCTTTGAGCCAAAGCTGACAGTTGTCCAGAAAAGCCGCGCCTGTCGCGGCTTTTTTCGTTAGAATCGCCCACCCGAAATATCGGTCATCATTAGTTTCGCTTCATGGCATTGCGTGATTGCGCGGTGCCCTGAAGTGCCTGACGGAGGCGGACGGCCTGTTTAGCTGTTACGCCCGTGGCTCTCATGCAAGACACATTACGTATCACCGAAGTTTTTCACTCGTTGCAGGGTGAAACCCGCACGTCCGGGCTGCCCACTGTATTTGTGCGGTTGACCGGTTGCCCGCTGCGCTGCCAGTACTGCGACAGCGCCTATGCGTTCAGCGGCGGCACCATCATGACGCTGGACGCCATTGTCGAACAGGTTGCAACCTGGCGACCGCGCTATGTATGCGTGACCGGCGGTGAGCCTCTGGCCCAGCCCAATGCGATCGCGCTGCTCAAGCGCCTGTGTGATGCTGGCTATGACGTCTCTCTGGAAACCAGCGGGGCGCTTGATATCTCGGCAGTCGACACCCGTGTCAGTCGTGTTGTGGATCTCAAGACCCCGGGCTCGATGGAAGTCTCGCGTAACCGCTACGAGAACATCGAGTTGCTGACGCCTAATGATCAGGTCAAGTTTGTGCTCTGCTCTCGGGAAGACTACGACTGGGCGGTGTCCAAGCTGATTCAGTACCGGCTTGATCAGCGAGTGAGCGAAGTCCTGTTCTCGGCCAGTCACCATCAGTTGAAAGCGCGTGATCTGGCGGACTGGATCGTCGCAGATAATCTGCCGGTGCGTATGCAGATGCAATTGCACAAGCTGCTTTGGGACGATGAGCCCGGGCGTTGAGAGGAGAAAGCAATGAGTGACAAGAAAGCGGTCATCCTGCTGTCTGGCGGCCTGGATTCGGCCACGGTTGTGGCTATGGCTCGCGCCGAAGGTTACGCCTGTTACACCATGAGCTTTGATTATGGCCAACGCCATCGCGCCGAGCTCGATGCAGCTGCACGTGTGGCGAAAGACCTGGGTGCCATCGAGCACAAGGTTATCGGTCTGAATCTGGACGGCCTGGGCGGCTCGGCCCTGACTGACAGCAGCATTGATGTGCCCGAGGCGCCCACCGAAGGTATCCCGGTTACCTATGTGCCGGCGCGAAACACCGTGTTCCTGTCGCTGGCGCTGGGCTGGGCCGAGGTGCTGGAGGCGCGGGACATCTTCATCGGCGTCAACGCGGTGGATTACTCCGGCTACCCCGACTGCCGCCCCGAGTTCGTCGAAGCCTTCGAGCGCCTGGCCAACCTGGCGACCAAAGCCGGTGTAGAAGGGCAAGGCTTTACCATCCGTGCGCCGCTGCAAAACTTGAGCAAGGCTGACATCATCAAGGCGGGGACGGAACTTGGTGTGGATTATGCGCTGACGGTTTCCTGCTATCAGGCTGATGATCAGGGCCGTGCCTGCCGTAAATGCGATAGCTGCCGCCTGCGTGCAGAAGGCTTCGCTGCGGCCGGTGTGAATGACCCAACCAATTATTTTTAATTTTTTTATCGGAAGGTGTTGAATTACTGTGAAAAATCAGTAATATACGCGCCATCCAACGGGTCGTTAGCTCAGTTGGTAGAGCAGTTGGCTTTTAACCAATTGGTCGTAGGTTCGAATCCTACACGACCCACCATATATACGCAGAAACCCTCCCTAGTGGAGGGTTTTTGCGTTTGGCTGCTTAAATAATTTTTGATCTTCTGTCAGGCAAGATTTGCGGCACTGCTTGTTTTGGCTCAACGACCGAGCACTTTTGAACTTTATTTAAATAGTAATCATTAGCAGATTTGGCAGTTTAAATATTTGTGCTGATACCGTTCATTAGGGTTAGAATCTGCCCGCTTCAGGCCGCAGGGCTTGAGGTTGTGTTCAAGAGCTGGATGCTCCCAGATCTACGGGGCGCCGGCTTTTTTTTCGCATGCCTTTCGGGTGTAAACTTGCATTACGCGCCACCGCGCACTCAGGTCCAGCCAACATGACGCAGATTTCCGAACGCTTTCTGGTGCAGGCCCATCTGGCGGCCAAGCAGCCAAGAGAGTTGAGCCTCGAAGAACAAGCCCACTACCGTGCGCAGATCGCTGCCGAACTCAAAGCGCGTGATGCGGTGCTGGTTGCGCATTATTACTGCGACCCGGTTATTCAGGCGCTGGCCGAAGAGACCGGCGGGTGTGTGGCGGACTCTCTGGAGATGGCGCGTTTCAGCAATAACCACCCTGCCAGCACCGTGCTGGTTGCCGGGGTGCGGTTCATGGGCGAGACAGCCAAGATCCTCAACCCGGAAAAGCGCGTGTTCATGCCGACCCTGGAGGCAACCTGTTCGCTGGATGTGGGTTGTCCTGTCGATGAGTTCTCGGCGTTTTGCGATAAGCATCCTGACCGCACGGTGGTGGTCTATGCCAATACCTCGGCAGCTGTTAAAGCTCGCGCCGACTGGGTGGTGACTTCCGGCTGTGCGCTGGAAATCGTCGAAAGCCTGATGGATAACGGCGAGAAGATCATCTGGGCACCGGACAAGCATCTGGGGCGCTGGATTCAGCGCGAGACCGGCGCTGACATGCTGCTGTGGGACGGTGCCTGCATTGTCCATGAAGAATTCAAGTCCAAGCAGCTTGAGGATATGAAGGCGCTGTACCCTGAGGCGGCAGTGCTGGTGCATCCGGAGTCGCCGGAAGCGGTTATTGCGTTGGCCGATGCAGTCGGTTCTACCAGTCAGATGATCGCTGCCGCGCAACGTCTGCCGAACAAAACTTTTATCGTTGCCACTGATCGCGGCATTTTCTACAAGATGCAGCAGGTGTGCCCCGACAAGATCTTCATCGAGGCGCCCACCGCCGGTAACGGCGCGGCATGCCGCAGTTGTGCGCATTGTCCGTGGATGGCCATGAATACCCTGGAGCGTACCTTGCAGTGCCTGCAGGACGGTAGCAACGAGATCTTTGTCGATCCAGCCCTGATTCCGCATGCCGTACGCCCGTTGCAGCGCATGCTGGACTTCACCCAGGCTGCCCGTCTGAGGCAGGCGGGCAACGCTTGAGGCAGTGGATATAAAAAGCCCGGCATCGCTGCCGGGCTTTTTTATTTGCGCTGCCCTCAATTGTTACATCATGCCTTTGACCAGACGTTCCTGTTCGACCAGTTCTTTCTGGCGGGCGTCGATGCGTGACGCCAGCTGGAAGTTGTTGCTGGAACGACGCTTGGCGAAGTCCAGTTGCTGGATGGCCTGGCGGAAGTCGCCGACCAGAGCAAAGAACTCGGCGCGGGCCTGGTGCAGGCCGACGGTATTGCCGGTCAGGCCACGGGCTTCGGCCACCTGATACCAGATGTCCGGGTCGACCGGACGGTTTTTCAGCAAGGCATCCAGGGCTTTTTCGGCTTCAGCGTTTTTACCTTGCTTGAGCAGGGTGTCGATACGCGCCTGATTGAGCGGGTAGTTGCCAGGGTATTGAGTCAGCAGGCGCTCTGCGCGCTGCTGAGCTTCGGCGAGGCGGTTGCTGGTGATGTCCAGGTCGATCTGGGCCAGGTTGAAGGTGATGTCGTTAGGTGCCTTGTCCAGCAGCGGCTTGAGGCCTTCGCGTGCTTCGTTGAGCTGGCCGCCCTTGATCTGGGCAATTGCCAGGCCATAGCGAGCGTAGTCTGACTTCGGGTTTTCGCTGAGCTGGGCACGGAAGCGCTTGGCAGCAATGCCTGGGGTTTCTTCATAGATCAAGGCGATGCGGGCACGCATCAGTTGATAACGCAGGCTGTCTTCCTTGCCGCCGGACGCGGCCTGTTCGGCGCGGTTACGGGTGTCGGCGATACGTGACTCGCTGACCGGGTGGGTCAGGAGAAACTCTGGCGGCCTCGCATCGAAGCGGTACTGGCGCATCAGACGTTCGAACATGGTGGGCATGTTGCGCGGGTCGTAGCCGGCTTTTTCCAGATTGAGGATGCCGATGCGGTCGGCTTCCTGCTCGTTCTGGCGCGAGAAGCGTCGCTGCTCCTGAATCGCTGCGGCCTGTGATCCGGCAATCGCGGCCATGCCGGCATCCCCGGCGCCGGCCGCAGCCATGACGATACCGGCCAGCATCGCGGCCATTACCGGCACCTGCATGCGTTGCTGGGCCTCGACACCACGGGCGAAGTGGCGCTGCGACAAGTGGGCCAGTTCGTGGGCCATGACTGAGGCATATTCGCCTTCGGTCTGGGCGTGCAGAAACAGGCCGCCGTTGACACCAATGATTCCGCCGGGGGCGGCGAAGGCGTTGAGCTGGTTGCTGTTGATCAGGATGAATTCGAGGCGCCGGTCCTGGACCTGGCTGGTCTCGGCCAGTTTATAGACCGAGGACTCGACGAAGTCTTTGAGTTGCGGGTCGGAAAGCTGATCGACCTGCGAGCGCAACATGCCCAGCCATGCCCGCCCCAATTGATGTTCCTGTTCCGGGGAGACGATGGACGAACTGGAGTCGCCCAGCGAGGGCAGGTCATCGGCCATGACCGGAGTGGCCAGCAGGCAGGCGAGGGTGAGCAGTGTAGGACGCAGAAAATTCATGCACGAAGCTCTGGGTAAATGTGCAGCTACTGTAGCTGCCTCAATGGCTTGCTGACCAGAGTGCGGTATTCTTCAAGCCATGTATGAAACATCCTGATTACTTTTTGCCACAACGATGTGCCTGGCTGGAGAGAAACGATGTCTGAAGCTGTAGTCCCCGAAAACTGTGATGCTGAACTGGATGCACGCGGGCTCAATTGCCCATTGCCGCTGCTCAAGGCCAAGATGGAACTCAACCGCCTGGTCAGTGGTGCGGTGCTCAAGGTGCTGGCCACCGACGCCGGCTCCCAGCGTGACTTTCGCAGTTTCTCACGGCTCTCCGGTCATCAGCTGTTGCATGAGCAGAGCGACGCGGGGGTCTATACCTACTGGTTGCGCAAAGCGTAGCTGGCCGTTTTTCTTCAAAAGGACGTTTGATGTACAAGGTGCTCCAAGACTGGATGCAGCGCTACTTTTCTGATGAAGAGGCGGTGGTGCTGGCGGTTCTGTTGGCTCTGGCCTTCACCCTGATTCTGACCCTGGGCGGGATGCTGGCGCCGGTCCTGGCCGGGCTGGTACTGGCGTTTCTGATGCAGGGGCAGGTCGGGCTCTTGATGCGTTTGCGCATCCCGGAGCGCGTAGCGGTGAGTCTGGTGTTCACCTTGTTCATCGGTTGTTTGCTGGTGTTTTTGCTGATCCTGGTGCCGCTGCTGTGGCATCAGTTGATTACCTTGCTCAATGAGTTGCCCGGCATGCTCGCCAAGTGGCAGTCGCTGCTGCTGTTGCTGCCTGAGCGTTATCCGCATCTGGTATCCGATGAGCAGGTGTTGCAGGCAATCGAGGTGGCGCGGGGTGAAGTGGGCAAGGTCGGCCAGTTGGCACTGACCTTTTCATTGTCCAGCCTGCCGCTGCTGGTCAACCTGATGATCTATCTGGTGCTGGTGCCGATCCTGGTGTTCTTCTTCCTCAAAGACCGCCATCAGATGGGCCGCTGGGCGCGGGGGTATCTGCCGCGTGAGCGGGCACTGCTGACCCGGGTGGCCAGAGAGATGAACCGGCAGATTGCCAATTACATCCGTGGCAAGGTCATCGAGATTGTCATCTGCGGTGGGGTGACCTACGTGGCGTTTGTCGCGCTGGGGCTCAACTACGCGGCGCTGCTGGCGATGCTGGTGGGCATTTCGGTGGTCGTGCCCTACGTTGGCGCTGTGGTCGTCACCGTGCCTGTGGCATTGATCGGCCTGTTCCAGTGGGGCTGGGGGGATCAGTTCATCTACCTGATGGCCATTCACGGGATCATCCAGGCGCTCGATGGCAACGTGCTGGTGCCGCTGCTGTTCTCCGAGGCGGTAAACCTGCATCCGGTGGCAATCATTTGCGCCGTGTTGCTGTTTGGCGGGCTATGGGGCTTCTGGGGGATCTTTTTCGCGATTCCGTTGGCCACCCTGTTCAAGGCCGTGCTCGATGCCTGGCCGCGCCAGGAGCCTGTTGTGGCACCGATGTTGTAGGGTATTCCGGGCGGCGCAGGGCGCGCTGCCCGGGTTCATAATGCGCAATCAGGCCTGATTCAGCTCTTGAGCCTTGGCCAGCACCTGCTCTACATGGCCGGGCACTTTCACGCCGCGCCACTCATGGCGCAGCACGCCATCCTTGTCGATCAGAAAGGTGCTGCGATCCACTCCCAGGTACTCCTTGCCATACAGCTTCTTGAGCTTGATGACATCGAACAGCTGGCACAGTGCTTCATCCTTGTCGCTGATCAGCTCGAACGGGAACGCCTGCTTGGCCTTGAAGTTCTCGTGAGTCTTGAGGCTGTCACGCGATACGCCGAACACCAGGGTGTTGGCGGCTTCGAATGCCGCAATGCTGTCGCGGAAGTTCTGGCCCTCGGTGGTGCAACCGGGGGTATTGTCCTTGGGGTAGAAGTAGATCACCACCTGACGCCCCTTGAGGCCGGACAGGCTGACGGTCTGACCGCCAGTGGCGGCTACCTGGAAATCGCTAACGGATTGGTCTACTACAACGGCCATCAGGCATTCCTTACATTGGGGCTTGTGGGCGCCATGGTTCGATCAGTGCGTCGAGGTTCAGGGCGTCGGAGAAATCCAGGAACTGGTCGCGCAGCCAACTGATCTGGGTACCTGCCGGCAGGGTTACGGTAAAGGTCGCATTCAGCATGGTGCCGCCGGTCTGCGGCGCCTGGTAGGTGTCGCAGGTGAGGTTTTCCAGCTCGACGTTGTGGTCGATGAAGAACTGGCACAGCTCATTGATAATGTCCGGGCGATAGGCCGAGCTGACATAGGCAACGTACGGCAGTGCCTCGGGACGGCTTTCAAGGGCGGCACTGCGCACCACGCTGATGGTGAAAGTGTGTTTCTTGGCCAGGTTGGGAAGCGCGACTTCCAGGCGCGCCAGAGCGTCCCAGCTGCCGGATACCTGCAGCACCAGAGCGCTGAACTCGCCGTGCCTGGTCAGGCGCGAGCTGACCACCGCGCAACGGTTTTCATGGCTGGCGCGAGAGAGAATGTTGGCCAGTTCCATAGGGTTGGCGCCTAGGGCGCTGATGACAAGAAATTGTTCGCGAACCGGGGGGGTGGAGGACATGCAGCATTCCTAGATGATGAACGGTCGGTATCTTCCGGGCCTTTTCGAGCCGCTGGCAGGGATGGTCTGCTCCGCTGCTGTTCCGAACCTTCCTGGCCGGGCCAGCCGTGGCAGGGTCGCAACGCGCTGGAACAGGGCTGTCAGGGGCAAAACCGGGCGATTGGTCGCCGAGCGCAGACGAACGATACTGAGCAAAGGGTGAAGGGTAGCGAAATCCTTCGCCAAGGGGAATGCTCAGAGCGCCGGAGTTCGCTTGTACAAGGCTGATGGCGCCAGTACCATTACGGCTCTCTTTTTCCGGCAGGAGCGGTTGCATGATTGCGGGCAGTATGGTGGCACTCGTCACACCCATGGATGCACAAGGTAGTCTGGACTGGGACGCCCTGAGCAAACTGGTGGACTTCCACCTGCAAGAGGGCACCAACGCCATTGTCGCGGTCGGTACGACCGGCGAGTCGGCGACCCTGAGCGTAGACGAGCACATCGAAGTGATTCGTCGCGTGGTCGGCCAGGTGGCCGGGCGCATTCCGGTGATCGCCGGAACCGGCGCCAACTCCACCAGCGAAGCGGTGGAACTGACCACCAATGCCAAGAATGCCGGCGCTGATGCCTGCCTGTTGGTGGTGCCGTACTATAACAAGCCTACTCAGGAAGGCCTGTTCCAGCATTTCAGCCACATTGCCCGCGCCGTCGATATCCCGCAGATCCTCTACAACGTCCCTGGCCGCACCGCCTGCGACATGCAGGCCGAGACAGTGATCCGCCTGTCGACCGTGCCGAACATCATCGGTATCAAGGAAGCCACCGGCAACCTGCAACGCGCCAAGGACATCCTGGCCGGTGTCAGCAGTGACTTTCTGGTCTACTCCGGTGACGACGCCACGGCGGTAGAGCTGATGCTGCTCGGCGGCAAAGGCAATATCTCGGTCACTGCCAACGTTGCGCCACGGGCCATGAGCGACCTGTGCGCCGCCGCCCTGCGAGGCGATGCCGCCGCCGCCCGGGCCATCAATGACAAGCTCGCGCCGCTCAATAACGCCCTGTTCGTCGAATCCAACCCTATCCCTGTGAAGTGGGCGCTGACCGAACTGGGTCTGATGCAGAGCGGTATCCGCCTGCCACTGACCTGGCTCAGCCAGTCCTGTCACGAGCCGCTGCGCCAGGCCCTGCGCCAGGCCGGCGTACTGGTTTAATTGAGGAAGTACAACGCAATGAAGCGATTGGCCGGACTTTCCGCACTTGCCCTGATCATCTCCAGCACCAGTGGTTGTGGCTGGGTATGGGGCCCAGACGGTTACTTCCGTGATCGCGGCAGCGATTACCTGGAAGCGACCCAGACAGCACCGATGCAGGTGCCAGCCGATATCAGTGGTGCCAAGCGCCTCGATCCGCTGCTGCCGATTCCGCGCAACGTTGCCGATAGCACCCACAAAGGTGAATACGTCGTGCCGCGTCCGCAACCGCTGAGCACTTCCTTGGCCGAGGCCGGCGATTTCAGCCTGCAGCGTAACGGCGAAGCACGTTCGATCCTGGCCCAGCGCCCGCCGGCCGAAGTCTGGCCGGTGGCGCACCAGTACTTCGAAGACAATGGTTTCCGGATCGCTGAAGAGCGCCCGCAGACCGGTGAGTTCACCACAAGCTGGCAGCGTGGCGACGAACTCTCGGCTTCGGTGGCTCGTCGTCTGGCCGGTGGTGGTAGCCCCGCTGACGGCGAAACCCGCGTACGGGTACGTATCGAGCCTGGCGTGCAGCGCAACACCAGTGAAATCTACGTGGTCAGCGTTTCCCGTGCCGCGGGCAGCACCAGCGATGTCGAGTTTCCTGCGCGCAGCGCCAACCTCGGCGTTGACGCTTCGCTGACCGACGACCTGCTGGCGAGCCTGAACCGCAATGCCGGGCAGGGCGGTTCGGTGTCGCTGCTGGCTGCGCGTGACTACGATGCCCCGAGCCGCGTGGCCCTGGGCTCGGACGGTAGCGGTAACCCGGTCCTGAATGTCGGTGAAGACCTTGATCGTGCCTGGTCCAGTGTCGGTCGTGCGCTGGAGCAGGGAGACTGGCGCGTTGAAGACATCAACCGCAGCCTGGGTCTGTATTACATCAACCTGGCAGAGCGGGCCAAGACGCCTGAAAACGAATCCGGTGGCTTCTTCAGTGGTCTGTTCGGCAGCAAACCGACCAAGGAAGAGCTTGAAGCTCGCGCCGAGCGTTATCAGGTGCGCCTGAGCAAGGTCGGTGACAGCGTCCAGGTGACGGTCGAGAAGAACATCAACACCGTGGCACCTGCCGATGTGGCGCGTCGCGTGTTGAGCATCATTCAGGATCACTTGGGCTAAGTGCGCTTCGCGGTCCTCGGCAGCGGCAGTCGTGGCAATGCCACGCTGGTCGCAAGCCACGATACTTATGTGTTGGTCGATTGCGGCTTTTCGCTGCGTGAGACCGAGCGACGCCTGGCCCGGCTGGGCGTCGCTGCAGAACAGCTCAGTGCGATTCTGGTGACCCACGAACATGCCGATCATGTGCATGGCGTGGGTTTGCTGTCTCGGCGCTACAATGTGCCGGTGTACCTCAGTCGCGGGACGTTGCGCGGCATGCGCAAACCTGTGGAGGCCGCTGCACTGCTCTGTGCCGGCGAGTCGCTGCGCATCGGCGCGCTGGACATCGACGTGGTGTCGGTCGCCCACGATGCACTGGAGCCAACCCAGTTTGTCTTCAGCGACGGGCAGCGGCGCTTTGGCCTGCTGACCGACCTGGGGTCATATTGCACGGACGTATTGCAACGCTATCAGGGCCTGGATGCCCTGATGATCGAAGCCAACCATTGCCGCGATCTGCTTGCCAGAGGGCCTTATCCGGTCTTTCTCAAGCAGCGGGTGGGAGGCCACACAGGACATTTGAACAATCATCAGGCCGCGAGCCTGGTGAGCGAGCTGGGATGGCAGACACTGCAACACCTGGTGCTGGCCCATCTGAGCAGCAAGAACAACCGGCCGCAGTTGGCCCGGCAATGTTTCGTCGATACCCTCGGGTGCGACCCGGACTGGCTGCAACTGGCCGATCAAGATTGTGGGCTCGACTGGCGACAGATCGCCTAGCCCAATCATTAGCAAGCGGAGCCCATCATGGAAAAGCGCGAAGAACTCTACCGCGGTAAAGCCAAATCGGTTTACAAGACCGATGACGCCGACCGTTTGATCCTGCTGTTTCGTAACGACACCTCGGCGTTCGACGGCAAGCGTATCGAGCAACTGGACCGCAAAGGCATGGTGAACAACAAGTTCAACGCCTTCATCATGCAGAAGCTCGAAGAGGCCGGCGTGCCGACCCAGTTCGACAAGCTGCTGGGTGACAACGAAGCACTGGTCAAGAAGCTCGACATGATCCCGGTCGAGTGCGTCGTGCGTAACTACGCTGCCGGCAGCCTGGTCAAGCGTCTGGGCGTTGAAGAAGGCCTGAAGCTTGAGCCTTACACCTTCGAACTGTTCCTCAAGGATGACGCCAAGGGCGACCCGTTCATCAACGAATCTCACGTTGTGGCATTCGGTTGGGGCACCGCCGAGCAACTGGCGCGCATGAAAGAGCTGTCGCTGAAGGTCAACGAAGTGCTGAGCAAGCTGTTCGACGACGCTGGCCTGCTGCTGGTCGACTTCAAGCTGGAGTTCGGCGTGTTCCACGGCCAGATCGTGCTGGGCGACGAGTTCAGTCCTGATGGCTGCCGCCTGTGGGACAAGGAAACCCGCAAGAAGATGGACAAAGACCGCTTCCGTCAGGGGCTGGGCGACGTCATCGAAGCCTATGAAGAAGTCGCGCAGCGTCTGGGCGTGCCCCTGTAAGTTTGCAAGCGCTTGATACCACGAAAAAAATTGTAGAAATGTCTCGACAACTACGATCAAGCTGGTATGATGCGCGCCATTGGAGAGATGCCGGAGTGGTCGAACGGGACGGATTCGAAATCCGTTGTACTGGCAACAGTACCTAGGGTTCAAATCCCTATCTCTCCGCCATACAACGAAAAGCCCCGCAGATGAAAATCTGCGGGGCTTTTTCGTTTTACTCCTGCTGCATGCTTTTGAGCATCGTTCCTGGTTCGGTATCAGCCAGCTGTCTCGCATGACGTGGTCTGCTGTGTTCAGCCGATCGCCCGGTTATATAAATGTTGGCAGTTATCCTACAACCGTGTCGGCCATTATATAAATTTAATTGGTTTGCCATACCCATTAACAAGTTAGGGGTATACAGGCTTAATTGGATCCAGAGATATCCTTTTGTCTACCACTCACCCAGATGATGTGAAACATTTTTGGGGTGGAAATATGTCTGGTATCAAATCGGTTACCATGGGCTCGGTATTGTCTGACGATCCACGCATTTAAACCCTGATTGTGGGCAAGGTTATTTATGGATGGCGCGCAATTAAGAGCCTGCCTGGAGGCTGAGGTAGATGAACTGCATGCCCAAGGTAATATTGACTCGCTCATCAAGCAGCATTATCAGTACCTGGGGCAGTACTATAAAGTTCGGCCGTTCTTTTACAAGAATGTTCTGAAATTTGACAGGTTTATGGTGGTGTTGGCCATGTTGACCAACTATTACGATGAGCATCTTCCTTCGCTATCAAAGGTTCGCGAGTTGTGTTTGCAGCGTGGTTATTTGTCCAAAAACAGCCTGGAGTCGTATTTCTCCTTTTTCATTATTTCCGGTTATATGGAGGTGACGCATCACCCGGATGATCGACGGCTCAGGATTTACAGGCCTTCTGTGCGGGCCATGGCTGAGGCCGTCAATATCGTCAGTGCCTATTACTTTCCGGCGCTCGGTATGACGGATACCTGTGATGGCTCTGCAAAGGTCAGTGGACGAACCGTAGAGGCGTTCTTTCGCGGCTTCAAGCGGATTCTGGATGCTGACATCACCCTTGACATGCTGCTGCCGGAAAGCCGCTGGCTGATTAATCGCGACGGCGGGCACATGCCGATGCTGGCCCTGTTCGTCGAGGCGCTGGAAAAGCAGGCCAAGGCCGGGTCGGGTTGTAAAAGGTCGAGCTACGGAGAAATGTCTGCCGGGCTTGCGGTGTCGAGCACTCATTTGATCAGGCTGGTGAGGGAGGGTGAAACGAAGGGCTATTTCACAACGGCCAGGAGCACCTTGGAACTGTCGGAAAGCTTCATGCAGTTGGTGCGAAAAATGATGCTGATCAACTTCGCTATTACCCGAGTGAGCATCAGGCTGGGTGAACAGCACACCGGCCAATAAGGAGGCACATGAAGAACAACATGGAGCAGGGTAAAGTTGCAGCGAACTCAAGACAGGCGAATCAGAACGGTGTTGCATGGCGGTATTGTGCGTGCGGAGTGTCTGGCGATTTCCAGTTGGTGTGTGGTGCAGTGGCTTGTTTACTCCCGTCAGTCAGTGATCGAGGCGCTCCTGCTGTTTTTTCTGATGATTGCCATCAGTCTTGTCCAGACATTTACCCGTAGCGATAAAGTCTGGCGGCTCGCGGGTGTGGTATTTGTTCTGGTGTTTTCTGCATCTTACAAGTTTTTATTTGTTTCGCGTCCCGAGCTGTATCAGGCATTTTCATTGGCTTTTGCAGTCATTGCCGTATTGGGCGCTTCGTTGCTGATCCGCAGTCCTCATGATTACACGGTCACTGCGTTATTGACCTGGTTGATTATCTGGCCCGTCGCACCCTTGGCGGTGCCGGACGCCAATCTGTATGTCGTTATCTTTGCCCTGTTTTCCGTCGCGTTGGGCGGGCTTAACAATTATTCGTTCATGGATTCTCTGAGGAGTATTTTGGCGGCCGAGCAACAGTATCGGGTCATGGCTGAAACCGACTATCTGACCGGTATCTACAACCGTCGTGCGTTCATGGCGCGTTTCGAACGCCTGGCGCTGTCCGTGCGGGGCGGGTGCTTTCTGATGATTGATATCGATAACTTCAAGCGTGTCAACGATGGCTGGGGGCATGACGTCGGCGATCAGGTTCTGTGTGCCCTGGCGCGTTGCCTGAATCAGGTGCAAGGCAGTCACTGTCATGGGCGCCTTGGTGGCGAGGAGTTCGGTGTGCTGCTCGATACGCGTAATACCCAGGAGGCCGTCGCTTATACCGAGCGTCTGCTGCAGGCGGTGCGCGGCTGCGACTTTTTGCCCTGCAGGTTCACCGTGAGTGCGGGCCTGGTGTCTTTCGAGCGGGGGGCGGATGTCTCGCACGTGCTCAAAAGCGCTGATCGCAAACTTTACGAGGCCAAGAGTGCCGGTAAAGACAACTTCAAGATGCAGGTGTGCTGAGTGTTCGCCTGCTATCGCTCATACCGCTGTAGAAACCATTGCGATAGAGCAGGGAGGTGCCATGAGGCACAGCATAGCGACAGCCGTTGCCGATCTGGAGTCCGGTGTCGCGCACCTGAAAGGTCAAGTGTCATGCATGTTGCTGAAGATCAATCAGGTCGATTGCGCCATTGACATTGCCAAGTCGCTGCTGGCCAGCACAGATCGGTTAATGGGCGGGCCCCAGACCAATGCGAGCAGTTTGAGTGACCTGTCCTGTGTTCATCTCAAGGGCGAGTTGTTGAGGCTTATTGCGGTCGTCGAGGAGGGCGTCAGAAGAATTCTGGGGCTGACCGGCATGTTGATCGACGACGTTCGCCAGAGACTGTTGATCATCAGTCGGGGGTTTTGCGAGTTCGATTCAGCGCGTGGTCGTTTGAATGCCCTGAAGACGGTGCTGGATGACGTCGAGTCGTTATGTGTCTCGATTCTGGCGCGATCCAGCGTTCAGTTGCTGGCGCTTGATGCCTTGAAACAGAACAAGGGCGCCCTTGAGTGACCGCTTGGCAGGTTCTGCCGGTGGTTCATTCGCCGTAACCATTGGGAGGTGTGAGTATGTTCGAACGACGCTTGAAACAAGAGCTGATAAAGCGCGATAACCAGTTACGGCAGTTACAGCAACTGGGTGCACAGCTGGATGCGGGCATGCTCTCAGTGCGCCTGGGCCCGGATTTGAAAGTCATGGCGTTCAACAGCGCATTTGCTGACTCGCTGGGGCGCATGCCTGAGCGGCTGCATGGCCAGAGTCTGAAGCAGCTCATGTCAACGTCAGGCAGCACCGCGGGGCTCTTCGCAGCGCTGGAAGACGGACTGAAGGCGTCAAAGCCTGTGCATGACCGTTACCGGTTTATACGCACCGATGGCGGCGCTGCCTGGCTGAGCCTGCATTGGCTGCCGGTGTATGACGATGCGGGCCGTCTCGAACATGTGCAGGGTTACGGTTCGGCTATCACCGACATGGTCGAGCAGATCAGCGAACATTCGCAAATCCTGGCGGCGTTGCTCAGGTCCACGGCGGTAATCCAGTTCAATCCCGACGGCACCGTGATCACCGCCAACGATCAATTCCTGCAGAGCATGGGGTATTCGCTGGCGCAGATTCAGAAACGTCATCATCGGATCTTCTGCGCAACGGACTATGCCGCCTCTGCCGAATACGTGGCGTTTTGGGAAAGGCTGCGGCAGGGTGAATACGTGGCGGGCCGGTTTTGCCGGCTGCACAATCGTGGTCATCCGGTCTGGTTGGAGGCTTCCTATAATCCGGTCTATGACGCTGAAGGGCGGCTGTACAAAGTGGTCAAGTTCGCCAGCGTCGTAACCGACCAGGTGAGCCGCGAGACACAGGTCAAAAGCGCTGCGCAGATCGCCTACGATATTTCGCGCCAGACCGAGACCCGCGCCGCGCAGGGTACCGAGGTCGTACAGCAGGCCATCAAAACCATGAAATCCATCGCCGGTCAGATGCAATCGGCGACCGCCAGCATGCAGGCTTTGGGCGACCAGTCGTTGCTGATCAGCAGCATGGTGGAGAAGATCAGCGCGATTGCTTCGCAGACCAATCTGCTTGCCCTCAACGCGGCTATCGAGGCTGCGCGTGCCGGTGAGCAAGGTTGGGGCTTTGCAGTCGTGGCCGATGAGGTGCGTCAACTGGCCGGGCGCACCAGCGCGGCCACCGGTGAAATCGTCCAGATTGTCCAGCACAACAAGACCCTGGCTGACAAGGCGGTCGAAGACATCCAATCCAGTCGGACAAAGGCCGAGCAAGGCCTGCTGATGGCCGAGCAGGCCGATACCGCGATCATCGATATTCGCAATGGGGCCATTGAGGTGGTTCAGGCTGTAGGAAGGGTCACGGTGGATTTGGGCTAAGCGCTTGGTATGCACAACTGCGCCGTAGAGCCGGTCGCCCGTACCGATGGCCGGGTATTTGACGACGATCAGGTATCTATTCTGGTTGCCCTATTCCCTGCTCGCGGCGCCAGCGCGACTGCTATCGTGAAGAGCACGATTCAGCGTGTTGTTACGTATTACGTTGGTTTGACCTGACTCACAATCGAATGCTCAGGGGGCCATCATGCAAAAGACTGTCATTTTTGGAGTGCTCGATACTGCTCAGTTGGCGTACTACTACTTGAAAAAAGACCCTTCGGTTGAAGTTGTCGGTTTCACGGTCAACCAACGTTATCTCCCGGAATCGAGGCATTTCGAAGGCTTACCGGTGGTGCCGTTCGAATCCCTCCATGAGTATTTTCCGTGTGTCGGGTACAAGCTGTTTGCACCGATGACGGGGCGCAGGATGAACCGTCAGCGTGAGTCGATCTATCTTCAGGGCAAAGAAAAGGGCTACGACTTCATTTCATACGTCAGCCCCCAGGCGACGGTGAATGACAACCTGATCGGTGAGAACTGTTTCATTCTGGAAGACAACACACTGCAACCCTTCACCAGCATCGGTAACAACGTGGTCATGTGGAGTGGTAACCATATTGGTCACCATAGCGAGATTCGCGACCATGCGTTTTTCGCCTCCCATGTGGTCTTGTCCGGGCATTGCCTGGTCAATGGCTATGCCTGGTTCGGCGTCAATTCGACCATCACCAATAATTGCACGATCGCTGAGGGCACCTGTGTCGCCATGGGGGCGCTGATTTCGAAAGACACTCAGCCCTGGCAGTTATATGTCGGTGCCCCGGCGCGCGCGGTGAAAAGCAGTCAGGAACTGGATTTCTAGGCATCCCATGGTGTGTAAGGCCTGCGCCTCACAGGTAATCGTAGGCCTCAAGATGCGGTTTTATGCCTTGGGCGCCGACTTCCATCAGCGCATCGATGATCGACAGGTACGGGGTAAAGACTTTGCCACGCTGGCGGTAGGGCAGTGGCTGCATAGCGATGAATTGCAGATCGATACCGGCGTTGGCAAATGCCCGTGGCTCGTACAGTGACCTGCCGCCCTGGGCGTTGATGTAGCGTGTTGCACCTTCCTGGCGGCAAATATCCAGAATCCGCTCCTGCGCCGCCAGGTGCGCGTTGTTGTAGATCTGGCTGCTGGGGATGATTCGCGCCGTCAGGCCCATGAAGCTCGCCATCATTTGAATCTGATAAGTCAGAAATTGCGCAAGGTTGCTGCTCTCAAAGCTCAGCAGGTGCTCAAGCAAAGGAAACACCTGATAGAAGCAGGGCGCTTTGCCATAAGCCATTTGCATACTCAGCAGCATTCGACGCTGCCACTGCGCGGCGGGTGCGATCTGGATCTGGTTAATCTTGCGGTTCTGCGATGCATCAAGCAGCGGCAAAGTGATCAAGCCCGCAGCGTTATTGATCAGGATCCGGTTGCGATTGATCCAGCCGCGGTTGATGTAGTTCACGTCGTCATAGACCACGAAGCAGTCCGAGGCGTGTAGCAGTTGCCAGTAGCCAATATAGGGAAACAGGTAGGGTTGCATGATCGCCACTGCACTCATGCAATCGCCTCGGCAATCGCGAAGTTGTTGCACGGGGGCCTGAAGGTGATAACGCTGACGTGCAGATGGTGGCGGAAACTGTCGAGCATCCGTTTCTCTCCCTGGCGATTCAAAAAATGTCCTTGGCCCACGTGTACGGGCGTAAGACGTTATTGAATCGCTCGCGCTGGCCCATCCGGAGTACAGGTTCAGTTAACTGTCGACCAACGCTCTGAGGTCACGGGTGATCAGGTCAATCACTCCAGCAAACTGTAGCAGCCAGGGGTGTTCGTGCAACGGACGGCTTTGCAGTGGCGGTAAATATTATTGCGTGCTGACGGGTATGCGCATGGCGTGGTGCATGAGCGTCGCCGGGTGACTCTGCATGTCATCCATCTGGTCTATTCTCCCTGCAAGTGCATACGCTATCGGGGGCTTCCTACGGTTGCGCAGCACCCTCCGCTGTCGCCCGAAGTGCCACACGGCCTCGGTTCACTCAGTTGCATGCAAGGAGTTGCAAATGACCGATGTAGATCAAGCAGAACAAACCCCTTCGCTTCCGGATCAAGGCTACGATGAGCTGATCGCCCAGTTTCAGGCGCAGGGTCGGCAGATTGATTGGCTGCTGCAGTGGCTGGTCAGGTTTGTGGTGAGTACCAAGGTCGAGCTGGGTGTCACCCTGTCGGTCGGTGGAAATCTGCTGTCAGGACATCTTGTTTCTCATGATGCCTATTTTGATCAGCTAGCCGAGGAGCTGGCGGCGCCTTTTGGTCAATTTCACAACGGTACTGATCAATCAATGAAGGAAATGATTCTGTCGTTCAAACCCGGTGAGCTGGCTGAGGACGATAATCACGCCTTCCACTTCATTCATCTCAAGGACGCCAAAACCTACTCTTCCGACCAGAGCCCGATCTGCGAAACCGGTGTGCTGTGGCGTGGCCGCATCGCCGCGGTAGACGGCTTCAGTATCGGTCGGATCGTGACGCATTGATGGCAGCTGTCCGGCGCGGTGCAAGCCTCGCCGGCGGTTCACTTTATCAACGGGCAAAGAAAAGCCCGCCGGATGGGGGGAGCGGGCTTAAGGTTCACACTTGGGAGCGACTTCAAGATGCAACAGCCGCTGTGAAAAGTTCGTGAACTTCATGTCATGGTTTTGCAGCCTGTTAGTTTTTGTTTTTTTGTTCGCCAGGTCTGGGTTTCGGCCGTCGTTGCGAATGCCCGCTGAATTTCCCACGTCGACGTTCTCCAGCGCTAAATCAGCGCGCGCCGTCGTCATTGGCCGTTGTCGTCAGATGGCAACAAAATCTGTGCAGCGTGGTGCAGGCGATCTCGCTGAAAACTGTCGTTTTTTAGCGACAATATGTCGCAGCGGGGCGGGTGTCGCGAGTAATATGTGCGGCCTGAATTGCTCACCGAATTTTTCCGGTATGGCCTGAGAGAGCTGGCAAAAAAACAATAACGCAACACGCCAGGTTGCACGCCCCGGTCTTGCACAGAATTTACGAGAGACGAAAAGGCGAAGAAGAAATGACCAATACCACACGACCGCTGTACATTTCCTACGCAGGTCCTTCCCTGTTGGAAATGCCCCTTCTGAACAAGGGCAGTGCGTTCACTCCGCAAGAGCGGATCGATTTCAACCTGATCGGCTTGTTGCCACAAAACGTGGAAACCATCGAAGAACAGGTGGCCCGGGCCTACAGCCAGTATCAGCAGTGCGCCAGCGATCTGGACAAGCACATCTTCCTGCGCTCGATCCAGGACAACAACGAGACGCTGTTCTTCCGTCTGCTGGACGCGAATCTGGAACAGATGCTGCCGATTATCTACACCCCGACGGTCGGTCAGGCGTGTCAGGAATTCTCCAAGATCTACCGCACCCACCGCGGCCTGTTCATTTCCTATCCTGACCGCGATCGTATCGATGACATCCTGCGCAGCGCGACCAAAGACCGGATCAAGATCATCGTGGTAACCGACAGCGAGCGCATTCTCGGTCTGGGCGACCAGGGCATCGGCGGCATGGGGATCCCGATCGGCAAATTGTCGTTGTACACCGCCTGCGGTGGGGTCAGCCCGGCCTACACCCTGCCGATCGTGCTGGATGTCGGCACCAACAACCGTGAATTGCTGGATGACCCGATGTACATGGGCTGGCGCCACGAGCGGGTGACCGGCAAGGAGTACGAAGACTTCGTTGCGCTGTTCATCGAAGCGGTACAGCGCCGCTGGCCGGACGTGCTGCTGCAGTTCGAAGACTTTGCCCAGGCCAACGCCATGCCGTTGCTGGACAAATACCGCGACGTGCTGTGCTGCTTCAACGATGACATTCAGGGCACCGCGTCCGTGGCGGTGGGTACGCTGCTGGCGGCCTGCAAGGCCAAGCAGGAAACCCTCGGCCAGCAGAAAGTGGTGTTTCTGGGCGCCGGTTCCGCCGGTTGCGGTATCGCCGAACACATCATCGCCGCCATGCAGGTCGAGGGCCTGAGCGAGGCCCAGGCACGCAAGCGGATCTTCATGGTCGACCGTTTCGGTCTGCTCACCGAGGGCATGGATAACCTGCTGGACTTCCAGAAGCGCCTGGCGCAGCAGTCTGCTGACGTGGCCGGTTGGGCAAGCGCCGGTCAGGACTATGCGTCACTGCTGGATGTGGTCAGCAACGCTGGCGCCACCGTACTGATCGGGGTTTCGGGTCAGCGTGGCCTGTTCAGCGAAGAAGTGATCCGTGAGTTGCACAAGCACTGCCCGCGTCCGCTGGTGATGCCACTGTCCAACCCGACCTCCAAGGTCGAGGTCACGCCTGAGGAAGTCCTGCGCTGGACCGACGGCCAGGCCCTGGTTGCCACCGGTAGCCCGTTTGCCCCGGTGAACATCAACGGTCGCACCGTACACATTGCCCAGTGCAACAACTCGTACATCTTCCCGGGCATCGGTCTGGGTGTCCTGGCGTGCAAGGCTTCGCGAATCAGCGACCGCATGCTGATGGCAGCCTCGAACGCCTTGGCCGAATGCTCGCCTATGGTGACCGGGGAGGGCGATGCGGTGTTGCCGCCGCTCAAGGACATTCAGCAGGTCAGCCGCAAGATCGCTCTGGCCGTGGCCAAAGAGGCCCAGGCCGAAGGGCTGGCGCTGGAAACGCCGGAAGACGTTATTCTCGACGCCATCGAGCGCAACTTCTGGACGCCTGAGTACCGTACCTACCGTCGGCGTTCCAACTGACCGACAGCCGGGGCGCGCAATGCGCCCCGGCCTCCTGCAACATCTGCTCAATACTATGAAGATTGTGCAAAGACTTGCCGGCTGATGCGCGACAAGCTCCCACGGCGATATATACTGCGCGCCATTATCCAAGGGAGAGCCGTGTGGCCATCGATATTCACTGGATCCGCGACGACGACAGCCTTGCCCGCCAATGCACGCAATGGCAGTCCCTGCCGTTTATCGCCGTCGACACCGAATTCATGCGGGTCGATACCTTCTATCCGATCGCCGGTTTACTGCAGGTCGGATATGGCAACAACGCCTGGCTGATCGATCCTTTGCTGATCAACGACTGGCACCCGCTGGCGGTACTGCTGGAAGACCCGGCCGTTACCAAAGTTCTGCATGCCTGCAGCGAAGACCTCGAAGTCTTGCTGCGCCTCACCGGCAGCCTGCCGCTACCGTTGTTCGATACCCAACTGGCAGCCGGTTACCTGAACATCGGCTTTTCGATGGGCTATTCGCGGCTGGTGCAAGCGGTGCTGGACATCGAACTGCCCAAGGGCGAGACCCGTTCCGACTGGCTGCAGCGGCCACTGTCCGATACGCAGGTCAGCTATGCGGCAGAAGACGCCATGCATCTGGCCGAGCTGTTCAACAAGTTGCAGCCACAGCTATCGGCCGAGAAGTACGCCTGGGTTCTGGAAGACGGCGCCGAACTGGTCGCCAATCTGCGTCGCGAAAGCGATCCGCGCGAGGCTTACCGCGAGGCCAAGCTGGCCTGGAAGCTGTCTCGTCAGCAATTGGCGGTGCTGCGTGAGCTGTGCACCTGGCGTGAGCAGCAGGCGCGGATTCGCAACCAGCCGCGTAATCGTATCCTGCGTGAAGCTTCGTTGTGGCCGTTGGCCAAGACCCAGCCGGATCAGCTCACCACGCTGGCGCGCATCGAAGACATGCACCCGCGTACCGTGCGTCAGGATGGCGAGTTTCTCTTGCAACTGATCAAGAGCGCGGGCAATACCCCTGCCGAGCAATGGCCGGCGCCGCTGCCGGAGCCGCTGCCGATCGAAGCCTCGGCCATGCTCAAGTCATTGCGCGCCATCGGCCAGCAGTACGCCGAGCGCCTGGATATGGCGCCGGAATTGATGCTGCGCAAGAAAACCCTGGAGTTGCTGCTCAAAAGCGGCTATCCCCAAGGGCCTTACCAATTACCCGATTCGCTGCGTGGCTGGCGCCGTGAGTTGATGGGCCAGGCACTGCTCGACAGCCTGGCCAGTGTCGGAGAACAGCCTTGAAACGTATTTGCTCCATCTATCGCAGCCCCAAGAAGAACGAGATGTACCTGTACGTCCTGAAAAGTGACGTGCTCAGCCGTGTACCTGAGGGTTTGCTGACCGCGTTCGGCAAGCCGCAGCATGCCTTTGACCTGGTCCTGAGCCCTGAGCGTGCGCTGGCGCGTGAGGACATCACCAAGGTGCTGGAAAATCTCGACAACCAGGGTTATCACCTGCAAATGCCGCCTGCCGAAGAAGAATACATCGAGCATTTGCCCGAAGAACTGCTGCGTCGCAACGATCCGGTGTGATCGTGTCTGCCGGCATCCGACGGGTGCCGGTCTGGTGATGCCCGGTACTTCGTATTGACCTGCCTGCCCGAATTCCAGGATTGCCTTGCATGCGCGTTCTGATCGCTGAACATGATTACGCTCTCTATACCCGACTGCTGCAACAGGCTGCCCCACAACTTGAAGTCCTGAGCAGTGGTGATTCGGCGCAGTTGGCCGAAATGGCCAGTGATGCGCCGGTCTGGCTGGGCCAGCCCGATCTGCTCGCCACGTTGTTGCGTCAGGGGCACAAACCGCAGTGGATGCAATCAACCTGGGCCGGCATCACGCCGCTGCTCAGTGAGCACCTGAGCCGTGAGTACCGGCTGACCCGTGCGGTGGGTATTTTTGGCCAGGTGATGGCCGAATATGTTCTCACTTATATGCTTGGTCATGAGCGTGAAGTGCTTGCACGGCTGATGAGCCAGGTCGAGCGCAAATGGGATAACCGCCCAGGCCATAGCCTGGCCGGGCGCAAGGTACTGATCGTGGGTGCCGGTGACATTGGTCGGAGTGTTGCGCAGTTTCTACGGCCGTTTGGCGTGCAATTGTTCGGCGTGGCCTCCACGGCGCGTGAGCTGCCGCCCTTTGAACAGGTCGTCACGCTGGCTGATATGGCGCAACTGCTCGGTGATATGGACTATGTGATCAATCTACTGCCCAACACGCCGCAGACTCATGACCTGTACGATGCGAAGCTGTTCGCTTGCTTCAAGCCTTCGGCGCTGTTCATCAACACCGGGCGCGGTGTGTCGGTGGTCGATGCCGACCTGGTAGAGGCGCTCAAGGAAGGCCATCTGGCCGGTGCAGTGATCGACGTCTGCCGCCAGGAGCCCTTGCCTCGGCGTCATCCGTTCTGGACTGCTTACGGCCTGTTGTTGACCGGACACAGTTCAGCGCCCACCTCGCCACCGGCGATGGTCGAACTGTTTCTGGACAACCTGCGCGCCTTTGAAGCGGGCGAGCCATTGCGCGGCGAGGTGGATTTCGCGCGCGGTTACTGACGGCTGCGCCTGTCAAAATCCGTAGGAGCCGCCGGGCGGCGATCCGCTTCAGCGGCGAAGCCTTCGCCGCTGAAGCAGCTCCTACGAGGCCCGGTGTGTGCTGCGTGATTCAACCTACAGGCTGAAATCACCTTCGGCAGCCAGTTCGCTGACCGGCTGGCGCGGGCTCGGTACTTCACGGCCTTGCAGGTATTCCGGCAGGCTTGCCTTGTCGCCGGCCTTGCCCACTGCGATCACCGCGTGAATCGCGTAGTGCTCCGGAATCTTCAGCTCTTGACGGGT
The DNA here is from genome assembly GCF_000829415.1 of Pseudomonas sp. StFLB209. Classification (NCBI taxonomy): domain Bacteria; kingdom Pseudomonadati; phylum Pseudomonadota; class Gammaproteobacteria; order Pseudomonadales; family Pseudomonadaceae; genus Pseudomonas; species Pseudomonas sp. StFLB209. The sequence goes on from NZ_AP014637.1 coordinate 3,703,816, forward strand.
CAGGTCCTGATCGAAGCCGGCCATGCCGTGGGTGTGCCAGCCGCTCAGGCTCGCCTGCAGGGCAAACAGCCCCCAGGCGGAGCCGGTGTCGAAGGTGTGCCACAGGGCCGGGCTTTCTTCGCTGGCGCCCGGTGCGGTGAAGGTGGTCTTCGACACAATGACCACCAAGGCTGAGGCGTGCTGGGCCCAGCTGCGGTTGAATTCATTGAGCAGGCCCAGGTAGCGTTCCCAGTTCGGTGTACCACGGCGCGCATACAGGAAGCGCCAAGGCTGTGAATTGTAGGCCGAAGGCGCCCAGCGCGCGGCTTCGATGAAGCTCAGCAGGGTTTCTTCCGGGATCACCGCATCGCTGAACGCCCGCGGCGACCAGCGTTGGATGAATTGCGGGTGAATGTCAAAGTCGGCAACGCGAGGATGAGTGCTCATGGCAGTCCTTGTCGTAGGGAGGGGTTGAATGACGGGCAGACAGGATGGGCCGTGGTCGGCAGGCATCAGGATGTAACAAAGCCTGTCAAAATTACTGTTTCGCACTACCAATGACAAGTCTGGCGACAGCCAGCGCTTGGCCCGCAGCAGTTGTGCCACTAGACTGGCGGCCTTTTCCTGCACCGACGCTGTTTAGCCGCCCATGACCGCCACACTCGAACCTTTCTGGATCCACAAGCGCCTCGACCAACTGAACCGGGACGAGTGGGAGTCGCTGTGCGATGGGTGCGGATTGTGCTGCCTGCAAAAGCTCGAAGACGAAGAAGACAACAGCGTCTACTACACACGCATCGCCTGCAAGCTGCTGGACCTCAAGACGTGCCAGTGTTCGGACTACCCGAACCGTCGCGATGCCGTGCCCGACTGTATCCAGCTCACCCCAGGCCAGGCCGATGAGTTCAAGTGGCTGCCGCCGACCTGTGGTTATCGGCTGGTCAGCGAAGGCAAGGATCTGCCTGAGTGGCACCACCTGGTCAGCGGTGACCGCAAGGCGGTCCACCGCAAGCGTATCTCCCAGTCCGGGCGCATGCTCAGCGAAGACAGCGTGCCTGAAGATGACTGGGAGGATTACCTGATTTTCCGCGCCGGCTAACGCTTCAGATCTCAGGCCTGGAGGTCTTCGGGGTGGCGACCTCGTCAATGACCGTCTCTTTCACCGCCTCGATCACTTTGGGCGCGGTTTTTTCGGCTTTTCTTTTCAGGTGGTGCAGTTCGGCGCCGGCACGTTCGATATCGGTCCGTGCACGGTGCAGATCGCTACGGCTTTTCTCCAGCAGGCTCTTGGCCGAGCAGTGGCCGGTGATGCCACGGGCCAGAACCGCGCCGCCGATGGCCAGCTGTACCAGACCGAACAGCCCGCCCCGGCGCAGCCCTTTGCCTACCAGCGCCACGCCACCGGCCAGCGAGGTGATGCGCTCCCAGCCCTGAACGTTCTGTTCCGGGCGTTGTGGCGGGAATGGGCGGTCAATGCGTTCGATGATCGGGGTATCGCTCATGATTGCTCTCCTGACGGGTTGAACCATTACTGACTGCCAGCCAGGTCAACTGTTCCCCGAATCTGCATCAATGGCTGCGCGGGCGGCTGGCGTGGGCTCGGTGACCTTGTCACGACCGAACTGCGCACCGGAGCGGGTGTTGTTGCCCTTGGCCATGCGGTCGTAGAGCACCACATTGACCGTCGCCGCGAGGTTCATGCAGCCTTCGGTAGGGATGTACACCACGTCCTCGCACCAGTCGCGGATCTCCTGGTCCAGCGAGCCATCTTCCGGGCCGAAGATATACAGGGCGCGATCAGGGTGGGTGTACTCCGGCAAGGCGCGGGCACCTTCGACCAGCTCGACTGCCACTGGGGTGCAGCCCAGCGGCAGGATCTGTTTGAGGTCTTCAATACCGATCAGCGGGATATCCTGGTGGATCTTCTTGGTGTCGGTAACAAAGTCCCTGGCGCGCTCATAGCGTTTACCGGTGTAGAACACCGACGCCACGCCATAGCAACCGGCGGCGCGCATGACCGAGCCGACATTTTCCGGGGATTTGGGGTTATACAGTCCGATACAGGCGTAGCGTTTGTTGCCCACGGTGAAGTGCTCTGGAGAAAAGCCGGCAAGTATACGGCAGATTCAGAACCACAGCCGTACCCCCAGCACCAGCCGTGCTTCACTGCGCGCTTCACCCTCAGCCCTGGCGTAGTCAGCGCTATTGCCGTAGCGATGGTTCCAGGTCACGCCGATATAGGGCGCAAACTCGCGGCGGATCTCATAGCGCAGGCGCAAACCCAGTTCGCTGTCGGCAAGACCTGCACCGACCCCGCGTTGCTCATCGTTGCTGGCATACAGGTTGACCTCTGCCGAAGGCTGCAGGATCAGCCGGTTGGTAATCAGCAAGTCGTACTCGGCCTCCAGGCGTAGCGCAGCCTGGCCGCCTTCGCCGATAAACGCCGTAGCTTTTTCCAGCCCGGACAGCGGCATGCCCTGAATCCCGAACGCCGCCCAGGTTTGCGCGGCACCGGGATTGAAGTCCTGACGTATGCCACCCAGCAAATCCCACCAGGGCGAAATTGAATGGCCCCACAGCGCCTGTACTTCGGCGTGCTCGGTACGCCCTTGACTGCGTTCGCCCTCGCTGCGTAACCACAACCGGTCGATGTCCCCACCGACCCAGCCGTCGACATTCCAGGCCAGCGCACTGCCGTGTTCGCCATCCTGCCATTCGAGCCTGTCCAGCAACACCTGGTGATTCCAGGCGTTGTCGTGCATCTGGTGCCCTGCCGGGTGCTGGTACACCGCCGCCCGGTCAGCGTCGGTCAGGGGCGGGACTGGCGAGGCAACGGCGGGTGGCATTGAATGGCCGCTGTGTGTGCTCATGTCGTGGCCTGCGTGACCCTGATGAGCATCAGTGGCGGGCGCAGGCGCGTGTCCTGCATGCTCGTCTAGCGGCTGGGCGTGCATGGCAGGGTCCGCCATGGCGCCGTGGCTGGAGTGGTCCATATTGTGACCGGTGCCTTGCGCGGCCAGCGCGACCGGGCTGAACAGCAGGCTGGTGGTCAATAGCAGGGCAGGGCGGCGGCTCATGTGCGTCAGGCTCATTCTTGTACCCTCACTTCGCGGAACATGCCGGTCTCCATGTGGTACAGCAGGTGGCAGTGATAGGCCCAGCGGCCCAGCGCGTCGGCAGTCACCCGGTAGCTGCGCCGCGTGCCGGGCGGCATGTCGATGGTGTGCTTGCGGACCATGAAGCGCCCGTGCTCGTCCTCCAGATCGCTCCACATGCCATGCAAGTGAATGGGGTGGGTCATCATGGTGTCGTTGACCAGCACGATACGCACCCGCTCGCCATACCTGAGCAACAAGGGTTCGGCGTCGGAAAACTTCACACCATTGAACGACCAGGCGAATTTTTCCATGTGCCCGGTCAGGTGCAGTTCAATGCTGCGGCCTGGTTCGCGGCCATCGGGGTCAGCGAAGCGGCTGCGCAGGTCAGCGTAAGTCAGCACCCGTCGGCCGTTATCGCGCAGGCCGATACCTGGATCATCCAGCTTGGCCGTTGGCTGGGTGGTCTGCATATCAACCAGCGGATTGCCCTCTTCGCTGGCGGGGTGTTCGATGGGTTGCGAACCGCTGCCATGCTGCATGCCCGGCATCGCTGGCATGGCGGCGTGATTCATTTGGCCATGGTTTATCTGGTCATGGCCCATGCCCGCATGGCTCATGTTCATATCGGCCATGCCCAGCAGTGGCCGTGGGTCCAACTGCGGCACTGGCGCACGTAGCCCCGGCTGGCTGGCCAGCGTGCCGCAGGCAAAGCCGCTGCGGTCCATGGCCTGGGCGAACAGGGTGTAGGCGGGGGCCTGTGGCTCGATGATCACGTCATAGGTTTCTGCCACGGCGATACGCAGTTCATCGACGGTCACGGGTTCGACATGCAAGCCATCGGCGGCAACCACGGTCATTTTCAGGCCCGGTATGCGCAGGTCGAAGTAGCTCATGGCCGAGCCGTTGATCAGCCGCAGGCGGACCTTTTCGCCGGGCGTGAACAGCCCGGTCCAGTTCATGTCCGGTGCCTGGCCGTTCATCAGGTAGGTGTAGGTCGCGCCGCCGACATCAGCGATATCGGTGGGGTTCATGCGCATCTGCGCCCACATTTTCCGGTCGGCGACAGTCTGGCTCCAGCCGTGCCGGCCGACGTCGTCAATGAAGTCGATCAGGGTGCGTTTCTGGCGATTGTAGTAATCGCCTTGCTGCTTGAGTTTCTTCAGCAGCGTGGCAGGTTTCTCGTCGGTCCAGTCAGTGAGCATCACCACATGCTCACGCTGGTACTCGAACGGCTCGGGTTGCCTGGCATCGATGATCAGCGGCCCGTAGACCCCGGCCTGCTCCTGTAACCCGGAGTGGCTGTGATACCAGTAGGTGCCGTTCTGGCGCACCTTGAAGCGGTACTCATACATGCCGTCAGGGGCGATTCCGGCAAAACTCAGGCCCGGTACACCGTCCATATTGGCTGGCAGGATGATGCCGTGCCAGTGAATGGAGGTCGGTTCTTGCAGCCGGTTACGCACGCGCACCGTCACCGTATCGCCCTCACGCCAGCGCAACAACGGGCCGGGCAAGCCGTTATTGATGGTCAGTGCGGTACGCGGCCGACCGGTGATGTTCACCGGCGTTTCACCGATGAACAGCTCGAATTCGGTGCCGCTCAATTCCAGCGGCTGCTGATTGCCGACCGCAGCGGCCCGCAGCGGCGTAGCCAGCAAGCCCAGCCCACCCAGCAGCCCGCCGGCGGCCAGGCCCTGAACGAACGTACGTCGTGAAGTCTTGAAAGGCATCGCAGTAGAAGTCCCATGCATCGATGGGCGTGAAGATGCCATAACGCACAGCGGTGGGTGATTACATTTACGTCAGGTTAAAAAGCATGAGCAACGCTATAGGCATAAGCATTCGGCGAACTCTCCTGGTAACCGAGTGTGCCCTGAGAGGGTGTTTACAAAATAGGCGAACGAAGGCAAGACAAGGCGAAATCGGGCGGAAAAGCGCAGTGTACAGAAGTACATGAGCATGTTGACCGGGCTGGCGATCCAGGCCGATTTCAACGCAGTATTGCTAAGTGCAGCCATTTTGTAGACACCCTCTAAGCTTATGCATAACAAGTCTTATACCTATCCAGGTCGGTCTCATAAGCTGGCGTTTTGGGCACCTCTAAAAACGACCTGCGTTGCCAGCACTGCGTTAAAAAACGGCTCAGGATGCTCATTTACAACCCGTAAACTCCGCTCCCTCGCCGTTTTTTGCCTTGCGCAGGCTGCCTCGCCTACGTTTTTAGAGGTGACCTTTTGCAAGATATATCTATTGAATGCACCGGGATCTGTTTGCAATGCGAAGTCCGGGACACCATGAAGGAGGCTACGTTGATTCGGGCTTTTATGGTTGATGTGGATGGTGTCGTCGTCGATGGTCGGCCCGCCGACGGCCAAGGCTGGGCTTCATCACTTGAAGAGGATCTCGGGCTGGCAAGCTCGGATCTTCATAAGGCGCTGTTCGAGCCCTACTGGGATGCCATAGTTACCGGCAAGTTATCCCTTGAAGAGAGGCTTGCCTCGGTGCTGGCAGACATTGCTCCGAACCTTTCTGCGCATAGATTATTGAATTACTGGTTTGAAAACGATGCTCGGCTCAATCTCGGGTTGCTGGCGGACCTGGCCCGTCATCGTCGTCGTGGGGTGAAAGTATTTCTCGCGTCCAATCAGGAACACCTACGCGCAGAGTTTTTAATGACGTCACTTGGCCTGGATCACTACTGCGATGGCATCTTTTACTCCGCAGCGCTGTCTTGGCGAAAGCCAAGCCTTGAGTTTTATAAAAAGATCACCGAGTTGTCCGGATTTCTACCAGAGGAGTTACTCCTGATTGATGATACTCCAGCTAATGTTCAGGCTGCACTTGAGTCGGGCTGGAATGCTATTTGTTGGACGAAGTCCAGCGAGCTTGAAGCGCAGATCAGTGATCTACAAGTAATAGGCGAAAGTGCAAAATGACCCTGCGCAGGGTCGTATCGTGAACAGCGACTGCTCTTGAGTTCTGTAAGAAAAAGTACTGCTGCCTACAAAGTAGGCGGCAGGCCAAGGTGACCATAGCCGCAACGCTCCTGGCCAGCCAAACATCCGTTCACTGATGCTCTGCTGTCGATACTTTGGACAATCAAAGAGTCGCGGCAAGCCATGCGGGCCGCCAGCCAATCATGGCGCAAACGCTACCGGCACCGACTTTTAGTACAAAACCTAAAAAGTATGAGCGGCTGTGTTTTTGCCGTTGTTCTTCGGGCCGAGCCCGCGCTGTGGCGCCAGATCAGCACAGAGGTGCAGCGCTCACTCATCCTTCTTCATCAAGCCTGCCAGCGCCGCAAACGGGTTATGCGTGGCCTTGGCGATTTTCGGTGTGCTCAGTGAGTCTTCGCTGAAGTACTGCTGGTCGGTGTATCGCGCATGTTCGTTGTCATGGCAATACAGACACAGCAACTCCCAGTTCGAGCCGTCCTGGGGGTTGTTGTCGTGGTTGTGGTCACGATGGTGTACCGTCAATTCGCTCAGGCGCTTGCCGGAAAACTCCCGGGCGCAGCGCCCGCAGACATGCGGGTACATGCGCAGGGCCTTGTCACGGTAGCCTTTTTCCCGTTCGCGCTGGGTTTCGGCGAGGATGCGGTCCAGTTTGGAAGTGTTCGACGGCGTGCTCATACAATGGCCTTGCTGCAGGTGTGGAATACGCCGTCAGTCTATCAGGCTGTCAAACCTGCTGCGCGAGCAACTGCCCATCGACCATGCGCAGCCGCCTGGACAATGAAATCGCCAATGCGCGAATAATCTTCGCCGCAATCTTCGGCGCCTCGTCGATCATCTTGTCCAGCGAGTCACGCCCCAGGGTCAGCAACTGGCAGTGGCTGGCAGCGATGCAACTGGCCGAGCGACGTTCGCCATCGAGCACCGCCATTTCGCCCAACGCCCGGCCGCGGCGCAGGCTGGCGATATCCACCGCCTGGCCGTCGGGGTTGAGTTTGCGCACCACCACGCTGCCCTGGTCAATGATGCACATGAAGGTTCCGGGGTCGCCTTCATTGAAGATGACCTGGTCCTTGTCGAATTCAGTGATGCTGAAATAACCGGCGACGCTGGCCAACTCGCTGGATGACACGGAATCAAACAGCCCGCAGTCGAGCAGCATGGTGTGAATCGCGGTGTTCATGTTGGACGGTTCAGGCATGATTCGGTCTTGTTCTGATTGGTTTACGCTCACGGTCAACGCTTGTTGCAGCCAGGCGCCCGATGACGACGGTCTGGCTGCGAAGCACGGCTATCAATCAGCCAGGTCAAGTACTTTGAACACAAAACCGTATTCAAGTGCCACATCCCGCAGGCCTTGATAGCGGCCGCTCATGCCGCCATGGCCGGCGCCCAGCTCGGTCTTGAGCAGCAGCAGGTTGTCGTCGGTCTTGTGCTCACGCAACCGCGCCACCCACTTGGCTGCCTCCCAGTACTGCACGCGGCTGTCGTTGTAACCGGCGATCACCAGCGTTGCCGGGTAGGCCTGGGCCTGGACGTTTTCATAAGGCGCATAGGCTTTGATCCGCTCATACACTTGCGGTTCTTGCGGATTACCCCATTCGTCGTATTCGGTGACGGTCAGCGGCAGCTCCGGGTCGAGCATGGTGTTGAGCACGTCGACAAACGGCACTTCGGCAATTGCCGCACGGAAAAGTTCAGGGCGCTGGTTGAGTACCGCGCCGATCAACAACCCGCCAGCGCTACCGCCGCTGATCACCAGTTGCCCGGCGCGGGTCAGGCCTTTGTCGATCAGGTGTTCGGCGCAGGCAATGAAGTCGCCAAAGGTGTTGTGTTTGTGTTCCTGCTTGCCGGCGCGATACCAGGCTTCGCCCAGCTCGCCGCCGCCACGCACGTGGGCGATGGCAAAGGCTACGCCGCGGTCGAGCAGGCTCAGGCGGGCATGGGAAAACCACGGGTCGAGGCTCGCGCCGTAGGCGCCGTAGCCATACAGGTAAACCGGCGTTGGCTGGCCCAGGCATTCACGGCGCACCACCAGGCTGATCGGCACTTGAGTGCCGTCGGCGGCAGTTGCCCAGAGGCGCTGACTCACATAGGCATCGGCATCGAACTTGCCGAGTACCGGTGTCTGCTTGAGTACCTCTTGCTGGCCGTTGTCCAGTTGCAACTGGCGTACCTGAGACGGGCGGTTCAGTGACTGGTAGCGCAGACGAATACGGTCGCTGTCGAACTCCAGGCTGTCCTGCACGTACAGGCTGTAGGCGGCATCAGGCAACTGCACGCGATAGGACGGCAGGCTCTGCGGGCGCACCTCGATCACTGGCAGGCCACCTTCACGCAGGCTCAGGGTGATGGCTTTGGCATTGAGGGTCACGCCATCGAGCATCACTGTATCGCTGTGGGGCACCAGCGGCTGCCAGTCGGCGCGGGCTGGAATACCGGTGGCCGGTGCCTGGTAAAGCGCGAAGTTGATACCGTCCTGGTTGCTGCGAATGAACCAGGTCCATTGGCCATCGAGCAGGCCATGATCGACGTCATATTCGTGGCCTTCGACCCGTGGTGCCAGGCAAGTGAACGCCTGCGTCGGCTGATCGGCGTCCAGTACCCAGGCTTCGCTGGTGGTCTTGCTGCCCAGTTGCAGCAGCAACTGGCGTTCCGAGCTGCTGCGTGCGCATTGCAGGAAAAAACGCCCGTCCGGCTCGCAAAACACCTCCTCGGCATTTGCCTTGCCCAAACGATGGCGATGGAGCTTCCAGGGTCTGTGGGTGTCATCCAGCGTTGCGAAGAACAGGGTCTGGCTGTCATTGGCCCAGGTCATGCTCCCGTCGCAGTCCTCGAAGGGCAGGCTGTGCACCTCGCCGCTGTCCAGTTCCTTGACGAACAACTGGTAGATCTCATCGCCCGAGGTGTCCAGGCTGTAGGCCAGACGTCGGTGGTCAGGGCTGATGCTGAAGCTGCCCAGCGACAGGAAACCGCCGTTGGCCAGTACGTTCGGGTCCAGCAACAGCTGTTCGCTGGGTTCGTCTGCCTGATGGGACCCGTCGGCCGGGCGTGCGCAGCGGTAATGCCGGGCATATTCGTCGCCGGCGGTGGTGCGGGTGTAATACAGGTACGGGCCCCAGGGCGAGGGCAGCGACAGGTCGGTCTCCTGGATGCGCGCCTTGATTTCTTCAAACAGCGCCTCGCGCAGAGCCTGTTGGTCGCCTAGCTGTGCATCGGTATAAGCGTTTTCGGCTTTCAGGTAATCGAGTACTTCAGTGCTGTCGCGCTCTTGCAGCCAGACATAAGGGTCCTGGCCATCGGCCTTACGGGCTACAGGGGCGCTGGCGCAGGTAGTAGGTGAAGTCATGCCGGGCTCTCCTGGATAAAACGTGGTTCACATGCCGGACGCGCCGGGGCCGTGAAAAGCCGTTATCATAAGCGTCTATTTGACTGGCTGACCACGCACCACATGACTGAACATGACTATCTGATCGCCTGGGGTCTCTACGCCGTTGCTGCATTGGGCTGCCTGCTGGTGCTGTTTGTAATGACCGGCTGGATGTGGCGCTACCTCAAGGAGCCGCTGCGGGTGATTGGCGCGGTGCTGCTGTTTACCCCGACCGTGGTTGATCCGGCACGTGATCTTTACGCGCCGGCGGTGGCTATTTCGGCACTGGATCTGCTGTTCAAGGTGGGCAGCAATGTCTGGACGGCGGTGCTCGACCTTGCCATGTATGGTCTGTGTGCGTTCATTGCTTACCTGGTGTTCGTGCTGGTGCGCATGCCCATCGAAAAAAGCCGCAAGGCACGCCAGGAGCAGCTTGAAGCCCGCAAGCAACAGGCCGCTGCGCAGGATGACGAGGATGACGAGCCGTTCGGCAACAATGAGCCTTACGCCCGCAGCCCGGAACCGGCGTCGACGCTGCGCACCCGGGTCGAGCCGCGTCTGTAACCGTTCGCTTCGTGGGGGCGCGCCGGCTGTACGCCTGCGCAGGCAATGTTTTGAAGCGAGTACCTGAACATGTGTGAACTGCTGGGCATGAGTGCCAATGTCCCGACTGATATCGTTTTCAGCTTTACCGGCCTGATGCAGCGCGGCGGCCGAACCGGTCCGCACCGTGATGGCTGGGGCATCGGTTTTTATGAAGGGCGCGGCCTGCGCCTGTTTCAGGATCCGGCGGCCAGCAGCGAGTCGGAAGTCGCGCAGTTGGTACAGCGTTATCCGATCAAGAGCGAAGTGGTGATCGGCCATATCCGCCAGGCCAACGTCGGCAAAGTCTGCCTGTCCAACACGCACCCGTTTGTACGTGAACTGTGGGGCCGGAACTGGTGCTTTGCCCACAATGGCCAGCTGGCGGATTTCAATCCGCAGCACAGTTTCTATAGGCCGGTGGGCGATACTGACAGCGAAGCGGCGTTCTGCGACCTGCTTAACCGCATTCGCGAGGCGTACCCTGAGCCCGTGGAAATCGAGCAGCTTTTGCCAACGCTGGTAGAGGCCTGCAACGAGTACCGTGGCAAAGGGGTATTCAATGGCTTGCTGAGTGATGGCGACTGGCTATTTTGCTTTTGTTCCACCAAGCTGGTGCACATTACCCGACGGGCGCCATTTGGCCCTGCGCGGTTGAAGGATGTCGATGTGATCGTCGATTTCCAGGCTGAAACAACGCCCCACGACGTGGTCACCGTGATCGCCACCGAAGCCTTGACCGAGAATGAGACCTGGACCGGTTACGAACCGGGCCAGTGGGGGCTGTGGCGCAAGGGGGAGTGTGTAACCCACGGCACCACCGCAACACCGTAATACCTGCTTTGAACGACCGACCCGCCAAAAAATCAAAAAGAGGGATATCGATGCTGCGTAGTTACCTGCGACTGGTTCTGTTCACCACCGCACTGTTGTTCGGCGTCCAGGCGCCAGGTTTCATCAGTGATTACAGCAAGCGGGTCGAGGCGCACCTGATCGAGGCGCAGCAGGCGATCAAGGGCTTCAAAGCGACCGCGCAGCAGTTCTTCAACGGTGACATTCAGGCACTGATCCAGCACTACCGCAACAGCGAAGACCCGGTGTTTCGCAACGACGCCAGCAACATCGAAAACCTGCTCAGCCGCACCCAGGTACTGGAGCGTCAATGGCTGGGCCTGCAAGGCTCCATGGCCGGCAAAGCCTGGCACGTCGCGACTGCCGCCGACCCTGACATCCGCCGCGAAACCCTTGATGGCTACACCTGGCAACTGCTGCTCACCCCCGTGGTGATCGGCTGGGGTATCGCCAGCGCGGTCATCCTCACCTTCCTGGTTGAAGGCCTGTTCCTGCTGCTGGGCTGGGTGGTCAACGGCGGCCGGCGCAAACCGAAAATGCGCGCCGAGTGGCGTTGAGCAAAACGCTGGTGATTGTCCGCAGGAGATCGCCCGCCGCCTCGGCGCCGCGCTGTCGCGCAGCAAACACGGCCCCGTAGGAGCGGCTTTAGCCGCGAAGGCTTCCCGGCTGAACCGGATCGGCCGCTCTTACTTGGCCAAATAGCGAATCCCTTCCTCCAGCCCTTGCAGGGTCAGCGGATACATCCGCTGCTCTACCAGGTCGCGCACAATGTGCGTCGAGGTCGTGTAATCCCAGACGTTCTTCGGGTAAGGATTGATCCACACCAGCTTTTTGAACTTGGTCATGAACCGCTGCATCCACAGATGGCCCGGCTCCTCGTTCCAGTGTTCGACGCTGCCACCGGCATGCGTGATCTCATAAGGTGCCATGGACGCATCACCGACGAAGATCACTTTGTAATCGGCGCCATAGGTATGCAGCACGTCCTGGGTGGCGATGCGCTCGGCATTGCGCCGCTGATTATCCTTCCACAGCGTTTCATAAACGAAGTTGTGGAAATAGTAATACTCCAGGTGCTTGAACTCGGTCTTGCACGCCGAGAACAGCTCTTCGCAAACCTTCACATGCGCATCCATCGAGCCGCCAATGTCGAACAGCAACAGCAGTTTCACGGCGTTGCGTCGCTCCGGGCGCATCTGGATGTTCAGCAGTCCCGCATCGCGGGCGGTGTGTTCGATAGTGCCATCGAGGTCCAGCTCTTCGGCCGCCCCCTCACGGGCGAACTTGCGCAGCCTTCGCAGTGCGACTTTCAGGTTGCGGGTGCCCAGCTCGACCTGATCATCGAGGTTGCGGTACTCGCGTTGGTCCCAGACTTTGACCGCCTTGCCCTGACGCTGCCCGGCATCGCCCACCCGGATGCCTTCGGGGTGATAGCCTCCGGAGCCAAACGGGCTGGTGCCGCCGGTGCCGATCCACTTGTTGCCGCCAGCGTGGCGCTCTTTCTGTTCGGCCAGGCGCTGCTTGAACGCCTCCAGCAGTTTGTCCAGGCCTCCGAGTGACTGGATCTGCGCCCGCTCTTCAGGCGTCAGCGAACGTTCGAATTCCTTGCGCAACCAGTCTTCGGGAATCAGCGCCTGCAACGCGTCATCAAGATCCTGCAGGCCATTGAAGTAAGCGCTAAAAGCCCGGTCGAACTTGTCAAAGTGGCGCTCGTCCTTGACCAGAATGGTGCGGGCCAGAAAGTAGAACTCGTCGATATCGGCAAACACCACACGTTGTTGCAGGGCCTCGATCAGGTCCAGCAGTTCGCGCAACGACACCGGTACTTTTGCGGCACGCATTTCGTTAAACAGATTGATCAGCATGGCGAGGGCCTTTGTTCAGCGGTTGCCGCGCCGGCTCATGAACGCCAGGCGTTCGAGCAATTGCACATCCTGCTCGTTCTTCACCAGGGCACCGGCCAGCGGTGGAATGGCCTTGGTCGGATTGCGCTCGCGCAGCACTTCTTCGCCAATCTCGTCGGCCATCAACAGCTTCAGCCAGTCGACCAGTTCCGAGGTCGAGGGCTTCTTCTTGAGGCCCGGCACTTTGCGCACATCGAAAAACACATCCAGCGCTTCGCTGACCAGGCTTTGCTTGATGTTCGGGAAGTGCACATCGACGATCTTTTGCAGTGTCTGGCGGTCGGGGAAGGCGATGTAATGGAAGAAGCAGCGGCGCAGAAAGGCGTCGGGCAGTTCTTTCTCGTTATTGGAGGTAATGATGATGATCGGCCGGTGCCGGGCCTTGATGGTCTCGTCGGTCTCGTAGACGTAGAACTCCATGCGGTCGAGTTCTTGCAGCAGGTCGTTAGGAAACTCGATATCGGCCTTGTCGATCTCGTCGATCAGCAGAATCACCCGCTCGGGTGCTTCGAAGGCTTCCCAGAGCTTGCCCTTTTTCAGGTAGTTACGCACGTCGTGAACCTTGTCCACGCCCAGTTGCGAGTCGCGCAGGCGGCTGACCGCATCGTACTCGTACAAGCCCTGATGGGCCTTGGTGGTGGACTTGATGTGCCAGGTGATCAGCCGTGCCCCAAAGGATTCGGCCAACTGCTCGGCCAGCAAGGTCTTGCCGGTGCCTGGCTCGCCTTTGACCAGCAACGGTCGCTCCAGAGTGACGGCGGCGTTGACCGCCAGTTTGAGGTCGTCGGTGGCGACGTAGGTGGCGGTGCCTTCGAACTTCATCGTTGATGGATCCTCGTAACCCGGACAAAGGGATGAATATAGCCTGTATCACTGCGCATCGGTGCCTTCATATCGGGCATTGAAGGCCTGGATAAAGCCATTGCGCAAAATCCCCCAGAACGCTTGCAGGCCACTGATGTTCTGCTGCTTGACGCTGCCAGACAGCGCTACACGGGTCGCGAACTGGTTCTTTTGCTGGTTTTTGAGCACGGTTTCACTGGCGCCGACCAGGGCCTCCCAGACCGAGCGCAACAAGCCCTTGTTCTGGTTCTCGACGTCCTGCTGCCAGTTGAACACCTCGACATCGCGCAGCAAGGGCTTGATATAGCCGTCCAGCCGGCCGTCGACCGCCTGGGCTTCGATGACCAGATCGCCGTGCCCGGCGTTGAAGTCGAACTTGCCATAGGCCGAGGCAAAGTCGTTCATGCGCTTGAGCTCTATGCCGGTGGCGCGCAGCCGAAAGTCAAAGTCCTGAAAGTTGTTCATCGGATCGAACGTGGCGGTGCTTTCAAGGCGGGCGCTCTGCAACAGCCGGGCCTTGCCTTCGAAGCGTGCGTCCCGAGGGCCCTGCAGGTCGACCACGTTGGTCAGGTTGTACAGGCTGGCGTTGACCTGATCGGCCTCGATACGCACTTTCGGGGTGGTACTGAAGTTATTGAAGGTGATCTGGCCGTTATCGATGCGCAACTCGTTGAGGGTGAACGGCAGGACTTTATCCAGTTGCGCCCGCCAGTCGGTGCCCTGACCGGTCTGCGAAGCGCTGCGGTCTTGGCCGCCGTCGACGAAGTTGAGTTGCGGTTCGCTGAAAATCACCTCACCGACCACGGCATGATCCTGCCACAGCGAGCGCCAGCTTATGGCCAGTTCGATCAGCGGCGCCTGCAGAAACGGCACCGGCACTTTGCCGTCGACCTTGACGATCTGCAGCGCCTTGATCCGATAGGCGCCGCGCCACCAGGCCAGCTCGACATCGGCGATGCGGCCACGGTAATCGCCCATGTCTGCCAGCTTGTCGTTCAGGTAGTCGCGCACCAGATAAGGCAGGGCCAGGTGCAGGGCCAGCAGCAGGCTGGCCAGACCGGCCAGGGTCCATAATGGCCAGCGGTAGCGACGTTTCATGGTATTGGCCTCGAAAAGACGGTTAACAGGCTGTTGAGAGTTGACTGCCGTCAAGATCAATCGTTTCGCTGTGACTGGACGCAAAACAGCCTTGCGCATAGGCTGTTGGGTCTTTCTCAAATGCCTTTGCAACAAGGACACCGTCATGAGCCGGATCTATGCAGACAATGCCCACTCCATCGGCAATACGCCGTTGGTGCAGATCAACCGGATAGCGCCGCGCGGCGTGACCATCCTGGCCAAGATCGAAGGTCGCAACCCTGGCTATTCGGTCAAATGCCGGATCGGCGCGAACATGGTCTGGGACGCCGAGAGCAGCGGCAAACTCAAGCCGGGCATGACCATTGTCGAACCGACTTCCGGCAACACCGGCATTGGTCTGGCCTTCGTTGCGGCGGCGCGGGGCTACAAGCTGATCCTGACCATGCCGTCCTCCATGAGCCTGGAGCGCCGCAAAGTGCTCAAGGCGCTCGGCGCAGAGCTGGTGTTGACCGAGCCTGCCAAGGGCATGAAAGGCGCGATTGCCAAGGCTGAAGAGTTGCTGGCGGCCAACCCCGGCGAGTACTTCATGCCGGCGCAGTTCGACAACCCGGCCAACCCGGCGATTCACGAGAAAACCACCGGCCCGGAAATCTGGGCTGATACCGACGGCGCGATCGACGTGCTGGTCGCGGGTGTTGGTACCGGCGGCACCATCACCGGCGTCTCGCGCTACATCAAACAAACCGCTGGCAAGCCGATCCTGTCGGTGGCGGTCGAGCCTGAGACCTCGCCGATCATCGCCCAGGCGCTGGCTGGTGAAGAAATCAAGCCGGCCCCGCACAAGATTCAGGGCATCGGCGCCGGGTTCATCCCGAACAACCTCGATCTGTCGCTGCTCGACCGCGTCGAGTCTGTCAGCGAAGACGAAGCCAAGAGCATGGCCCTGCGCCTGATGCAGGAAGAGGGCATCCTGTGCGGTATTTCCTGCGGTGCTGCCATGGCCGCTGCCGTGCGGCTGGCTGAAAAGCCCGAGATGCAGGGCAAGACCCTGGTGGTGATCCTGCCCGACTCGGGCGAGCGCTACCTGTCGAGCATGCTGTTCAGCGACCTGTTCACCGACCAGCAATTGCAGCAGTGAGTTTCTTGCCGGTCGGTCAAAGGTTTATGATGGCCGACTTGTTAAGCGCTTGATGCGCTGAAGAACTTCTGGCCGGTGCGTACCGGCCTTACGACCCGAACTGACGGGCGGCCTTGATCCAAAGGCCGCCCGTTGGTTTTCAAGGAGAGCTCCATGACCCTATCGTTCGCTGTAAAGGCGTCGATCCTGCTGTTGTTCGTGGGCAGCACGCTGTACGTCCACCTGCGTGGCCGGGCACGCCTGCCGCTGCTGCGTCAGTTTGTCAATCATTCGGCGTTGTTCGCTCCTTACAACAGCCTGATGTACCTGTTTTCCAAAGTACCGTCCAAGCCATACCTGGACCGCCGCGAGTTTCCTGAGCTCGATGTGCTCAAGGACAACTGGCAAGTCATTCGTGAAGAGGCCATGCGCCTGTTCGACGAGGGTTACATCCGTGCGGCAGCCAAGGATAACGACGCCGGTTTTGGCTCGTTCTTCAAGAAAGGCTGGAAGCGGTTTTACCTGAAATGGTACGACAAGGCCCTGCCGTCGGCCGAAACCCTGTGCCCGCAAACCGTGGCGCTGGTCAACAGCATTCCCAACGTCAAGGGCGCAATGTTCGCCTTGCTGCCTGGCGACAGCCACCTCAACCCGCACCGCGACCCGTTCGCCGGCTCGCTGCGTTATCACCTGGGCCTGTCGACGCCCAACTCCGACGCCTGCCGGATCTTCGTCGATGGCGAGGAGTACGCCTGGCGTGACGGTGAAGACGTGATGTTCGACGAAACCTACGTGCACTGGGTCAAGAACGAGACCAGCGTGACCCGGGTGATTCTGTTCTGTGATGTCGAGCGGCCACTGACCAACAACCTGATGACCCGCATCAACCGCAGCGTCAGCGCCTTTCTGGGCCGCGCCACCGCGCCGCAGAATCTCGACGACGAGCGCGTCGGCGGCATCAACCAGGCCTATGCTTTCAGCAAGCGCTTCAGCAACGTGATCAGCACTCAGGTCAAGCAGTTCAAGCGCAGCAACCCCAAGGCCTACCGCATCCTGCGCCCGGTGCTGGCCGTGCTGGTGCTGACCCTGCTGGGTTACTGGCTGTTTGGTTGATCCGATAACGGGGTAGGGGCCGGCAGATACTCACAGCGCTCTGGAGGATTGACCGTGCCTCCCCACCCCCTCGCGCAGGCCATCGCCCGGCTGATCCTGGCCGGCTTTGACGATTACCGCAGGCATTTCCGGCGCATCACCGGCGCTGCCCGGCAACGCTTCGAGCAAGCGCGCTGGCAAGCCATTCAGGATGCCTCCGCGCAGCGCATCGAACTCTATGAAGTTCAGGTCAATCGCACCATTGTCCGGCTGCGCCGGCGCTTTGCCGGTGAGCGCTGGCCGGGGGTGAGGGGATGGCCCCTGATCAAGACCCTGTTCACCAGCCTGATCGCCCCGCGCCGCGACGGCGAACTGGCCGAGACCTGGTTCAACTCGGTGTTCTGCGGGTTATTCAGTCATGACCTGATCAGCGATGGCTGCATGTTCGTGCACAGCACTTGTCCGCCGTTACGGGGCAAGCCTGAGCTCGCGCAGATTCGGCGTTACTGGCCCAATGGCAACCTGCCTGTGTTGCTGCGCAGGATTTTCAATGATTACCGCTTCAAGGTCCCTTACTGCGACCTGGACGCAGACCTGCTGCGCCTTGAGGCGCTGCTGCAAGCCAACTTGCCGGACTGGGTGGTGCGCGACCCTGAGCTGTGTATCGAACTGTTTACCTGCGTGTTCTACCGCAACAAGGGCGCGTACCTGGTAGGCCGGCTGTTTACCGCAGATGAACACTGGCCGTTGGTGATTGCCCTGCTGCACCACCAAGGCGAGGGCCTGCGGATCGACACCCTGATTGTCGACGAGGCCGAGGTGTCGATCATCTTCTCCTTCACTCGCTCATACTTCATGGTTGATGTGCGGGTGCCCAGGCAGTTCGTGGCGTTTCTCAAGCGCATCCTGCCGGGCAAGCACCTGGCCGAGCTGTATAGCTCGATCGGCTTCTACAAGCAGGGCAAGTCGGAGTTCTATCGGGCGCTGATTCGTCATCTCAATCGCACTGACGACCGTTTTGTCATGGCCCCGGGTGTTCCGGGCATGGTCATGAGCGTATTTACCCTGCCTGGCTTCAATACCGTGTTCAAGATCATCCGCGACCGCTTTGCGCCGGCCAAGCTGGTTGACCGTGCCACGGTGATCGACCGTTACCGGCTGGTGAAAAACAGCGACCGGGTCGGCCGCATGGCCGACACCCAGGAATTTGCCGATTTTCGCTTTGCCTTGACCAGCTTCGAACCTGCCTGCCTGACCGAGCTGCTGTTGGCAGCGCCGTCGACTGTCCAGGTGGTGGATGGTGATACGGTGCTGATCCGCCATTGCTGGACCGAACGGCGGATGATGCCGTTGAACCTGTATCTGGAGCAGGCCAGCGCGGCGCAGCGACATGAAGTACTGGACGACTACGGCCTGGCGATCCGCCAACTGGCAGCGGCGAACATCTTTCCCGGCGACATGCTGCTGAAAAACTTCGGTGTCACCCGTCATGGTCGGGTGGTGTTCTACGACTACGACGAAATCAGTCTGCTCACCCAGGTCAACTTCCGCCGCATCCCTGCACCGCGCACCCCGGAAAATGAATGGGCCGCTGAGCCTTGGTACGCCGTCGGCCCCCACGACGTTTTTCCCGAAGAGTTCCCTACCTTCCTGTTCGCCGACCGCGAACAACGCCAGCTTTTTACCCGCCTGCATGGCGAACTGTTCGATGCCCACTGGTGGCAAAGCGTTCAAACCGACATCCGCGCCGGCAACGTGATCGACGTATTTCCCTACCGCAGAGGGCAGTGAATCGAGCGGCCGACAAAGGTCGCCGTTGCTGTTGATCTTGCTTCTGCTTTTGCTCTTCGAATCCCGCTTGAAGCGGGACTAGCCGTCGCAAGCATTTTGGTTACGTTGGCGCTCCAAAGTAACTCGCCCAGCAGGGCGAAACCTGCGTCTCAAGCAACTCGGTATTGGATTTTCCATTGATCGAAAGATCGCCGTGCTAGCGAAGAGTGCAGCACATTCACAATAGATGTATGAGTTTTACCGGCCTCTTCA
Source organism: Pseudomonas sp. StFLB209 (assembly GCF_000829415.1). Classification (NCBI taxonomy): domain Bacteria; kingdom Pseudomonadati; phylum Pseudomonadota; class Gammaproteobacteria; order Pseudomonadales; family Pseudomonadaceae; genus Pseudomonas; species Pseudomonas sp. StFLB209. The sequence goes on from NZ_AP014637.1 coordinate 3,722,730, forward strand.
CGAGCGAACTCGTTCCCGCAGAGACCGCGTTGATCATTAGTCCTGCGGTTGAGCCCTATATCCTCAATGCAAATCCACATGCCGACTCAACAACGCCCGCAACGCCGCAGGCTTGACCGGCTTGGGCAGGTAATCCAGCCCGGCTGCATGCACCTGCGCAATCAACTCCTGGCGACCATCGGCACTGATCACCACCCCCGGCACCGGCTCACCCAGCCGCGTGCGTAACCAGGCCATTAACTCAGCGCCGGTCTCACCGTCATCCAGGTGGTAATCGACCAGCGCCAGGTGCGGCCGGACCCCCGTGTCCAGCAACGCCTGACACTCACTGCGATTGCGCGCGGTCCACACCTGACAACCCCAGCGACTCAACAGGCTCTGCATGCCGATCAAAATGCTGTCTTCGTTATCGACACACAGTACCTGCGTTCCATTGAGCGGCGGCTTGTCCGCCTCGACCACCACCGCCTGCGCCAGCGGCTGAGTCTCGGCCAGTGGCACCTGCACACTGAACACACTGCCACGGCCCGGCCATGAGCGAACCTGCAACGGATGATCAAGCACCCGGCACAAGCCATCGGCAATCGCCAGCCCCAGCCCCAGGCCTTTTTCGGCGCGGGTCTGATGACTATCCAGACGCTTGAACTCCTCGAAGATCACCCGCAGCTTGTCCTGCGCAATGCCTGGCCCGCGATCCCAGACCTCAAGGTTCAGATGCCGGCCGCGACGCCTCACACCCAGTAACACCGGGCCTTTGGCATAACGGAAGGCGTTGGTCAGGAAGTTCTGCAAAACCCGGCGCAGCAGCTTGATATCACTGTCGACCCGCAACGCGCTGCCCCGCACCCTGAACTGGATGCCTTGGTCCTGAGCCAAAGCCTTGAACTCGGTGCCGAGTGTGTCAAACAGGCTGTTGAGGGCAAAGGGCTGACGATCCGGGGCAATCTTGCCGTTTTCCAGGCGCGAAATATCCAGCAGATCGCTGATCAGGTCTTCGGCTGAGCGCAATGAGCTGTCCAGGTGCTGGATCAGTTGCTGAGCGTCGCAGGAAATGCCTTCCTGCTGCGCCGACAGCGCGGCGGAAAACAGCCGCGCAGCATTGAGCGGTTGCATCAGGTCATGGCTGACGGCGGCCAGAAAGCGGCTTTTCGATTCGTTGGCCGACTCGGCATGTGCCTTGGCCTCGCCCAGTGCCTGGTTGAGCTGTGACAGTTCATGGGTGCGCTCGGTGACCCGTTGTTCAAGGCTCTCATTGACGTCCTTGAGGACCTTTTCCGCCTCGCGGTACGCGGTGATGTCGGTAAAACTCATGACGAAACCACCGCCGGGCATCGGGTTGCCGATCAGTTCGATCACCTGACCATTGGGGAACAGCCGTTCGGAGGTGTGCGCACGGCCCTGGCGCATCCAGTGCAGACGCCTGGCCACGTGGACTTCGGCCTCGCCAGGGCCGCACAGGCCGCGCTCGGCGTTGAAGCGAATGATGTCGGCAATCGGCCGGCCGACCCCGATCAAACCCTCGGGGTAGTCGAACAGCTCCAGGTAGCGACGGTTCCAGGCCACCAGGCGCAGCGACTGGTCGACCACACTGATGCCCTGGGTGATGTTCTCGATGGCGCCTTGCAACAGGGCACGGTTGAACTCCAGCACTTCCGAGGCTTCGTCGGCGATGCGCACCACGTCCTCAAGTTGCATCTCGCGGCCTTCGATGGCTGCCTTGACCACCGCGCGTGCCGAGGATGTGCCCAGCACACCGGCCAGCAGGCGTTCGGTATGGGCGATCCATTCGCCGTTGGCGTTCTGGCCAGGGTTGAAGTCCTGGCCCTGGGTGAAGGCGAAGCGCAGGAAGCTTTTGTGCGCCCGGTCGTCACCGACGAAGCGCGACGACAGATGCAGCAGGTCTTCAACTTGCACCGACAGCAGCGACCGGCTGCCGGAGCGGGCCTGGGTCTGCTGGCCGATGAAGCGCCCGGCCTGCCAGTGTTCGGTGACCCGTGGGCGCGAGAGGATCGAGACCCAGGCGAACAGGATGCAGTTACCGGTCATCGACAGCACCACACCCTGGGTCAGCGGGCTGATCGGCAGATTAAAGGGGTTGTTGTGCAGCCAGGCCAGCAGCGGGAAACTCTCCAGTGCCCAGCCCATGCTGTGGGCAATCACCGGCAGCACCAGGGTGTAGAACCACAGGAAAATACCCGTGGCCAGGCCGGCGAACACGCCACGGCGGTTGGCCTGTTTCCAGTACAGCGCGCCGAACATCGCCGGCGCCAGTTGGGTGATGGCCGCAAAGGCGATCTGGCCGATGGTCGCCAGGCTGGCGGTGGAGCCCAGCATGCGATAGCTGACGTAGGCCAGCAGCAGAATCACCACGATGCTCACCCGACGCACGGTGAGCATCCAGTGGCGGAAGGCTTCGAACGGCCGCTCGGCATTTTTGCGCCGCAGCAGCCATGGCAGCAGCATGTCGTTGGACACCATGGTCGACAACGCCACGCTGGCGACGATCACCATGCCGGTGGCCGCCGAAGCGCCACCGATGAAGGCCAGCAAGGCCAGGGCAGGGTGGGCGTGGCCCAGCGGCAGGCTGATTACAAACGAGTCGGGTAGCACCCCGTCGGGCAGCATCATCTGCCCGGCCAGGGCGATGGGGATCACGAACAGCGCAGCCAGCGCCAGGTAAGCAGGAAATACCCATTTGGCCAGGTTCAGGTCGCCAGGCTCGATGTTTTCCACCACCGTCACGTGAAACTGCCGCGGCAGGCAGACAATGGCCATCATCGCCACCCCGGTCTGCACGATCATCGCCGGCCAGTTGATGGTCTCCTGCCAGTAGGCTTCCAGTTGCGGGGCCGTACGTGCCTGGCTGAGCAGGTCGTCGAAACCGTCATACATGCTGTAGGTGACGAACACCCCGACGGCCATGAACGCCAGCAGCTTGATCACCGCTTCGAAGGCAATCGCCAGGACCATGCCCCGGTGGTGTTCGGTGATGTCCAGATTGCGCGCGCCGAACACGATGGTGAACAAGGCCAGGACCAGCGACACCACCAGTGCGGTGTCCTGGGCGCTGGTGCCGGTCGAGTCGGGCCCGGCGCCGATCAGGATATTCACCCCCAGCACGATGCCTTTTAGCTGCAAGGCGATATAGGGCAGCATGCCAACCAGGCAGATCACCGCCACCATCACCGCCAGTGGCTGGGATTTGCCATACCGTGCGGCGATGAAGTCGGCAATCGAGGTGATGTTCTCCTGCTTGCTGATCAGCACCATCTTCTGCAGCACCCAGGGCGCCAGCAGCATCAGCACGATAGGTCCGAGATAAATTGGCAGGAACGACCATAGCTGCTCGGCGGCCTGGCCCACTGCGCCGAAGAAGGTCCAGCTGGTGCAATACACCGCCAGCGACAGGCTGTACACCCAGGCCCGCTGGGTCGGGCGCAGGGCATTGCTGTAGCGGTCGCCATAGAAGGCGATGGCGAACATGATCGCCATGTAGGACAGGGCGACGACCGCAATAAGGCCGCTGGACAACGACATGGAAACTCCGGAGCAGAAATGGAACGCAATCTGGTCTGAGAGTCTGGCACGTGGCTCGTGGCAAGTCAGCGCCGACCATGGTCGCAGTGGCTGTAAATCAATTGGCGGCGCAGTCAGTGCCGAGGGCTATGAAGGCAAACCTAAAAGGACGGGGCGAGGTTGCGCCGGGCAGCCTCGCCCCCGTGTCAGGGCTTTTGAGCTCAGAAGGCGGTCAGATTTCTTCGTCCTTGAACGCTTCTTCGCGTTTTTTGCGCAGCGCGGGCAGGATCATCAGCACCAGCAGGATGGCCGAGGCAGCGAACAGGCCGGCGCTGATCGGCCGCTCGACCAGCACCATCGGGTCGCCCTGGGAGATCAGCATCGCCCGGCGCAGGTTGGTTTCCAGCAGTGGCCCGAGCACGAAGCCCAGCAGCAGCGGCCCCGGCTCGCATTTGGCTTTGCGCAACAGATAGCCCAGCAAACCGAAGATGATCACCAGTGCCACATCAAAGCCGCGGTTGTTGACGCTGTAGACGCCGACACAGCAGAACAGCAGGATGGCCGGGAACAACAGGCGGTAAGGCACGCGCAGCAAGCGAACCCAGACCCCAATCAGCGGCAGGTTGATCACCAGCAGCATCACGTTGCCGATCCACATACTGGCGATCAGTCCCCAGAACAGCTCGGGCTGGTGATTGATCACCGACGGGCCAGGGGTGATGCCGTGGATCATCATCGCGCCAAGCATCATCGCCATGATCGAGTTGGACGGAATGCCCAGGGTCAGCAAAGGAATGAACGACGATTGCGCGCCGGCGTTGTTGGCCGCTTCCGGTGCGGCGACCCCTTCTATTGCACCGCTGCCAAAATTTTCCGGGGTTTTGGAGACTTTCTTTTCCAGCGAGTAGGCGCTGAACGCACTCAAGGTCGCGCCACCGCCCGGCAGCACGCCCAGGAAGGTGCCCAGTGCGGTGCCGCGCAGGGTGGCCGGCCAGGCTTTGCGAAAGTCCTCGCGGGTCGGCCACAGGCGGGTGATCTTGCCGGCCAGTGAGCCCCGTGCTTCGGGTGATTCAAGGTTAACGGCGATTTCTGCGATACCGAACAGGCCCACGGCGATGACCACAAAATCGATGCCGTCATACAGGTCGGTGGAGCCGAATGTCAGGCGTGTACTGCCACTGCTGACATCCATGCCGACCATGCCCAGCAACAGTCCTATGCAGACCATGGCCACCGCCTTGATCACCGAGCCGCTGGCCAGGATAGTGGCGGCCATCAGACCAAAGACGGTCAGGGCGACGTATTCGGCCGGGCCGAACGACAGGGCGAACTTCGACAACAGCGGGCCGGCCACCGCCAGTGCAACGGTGGCCACGGTGCCGGCAAAGAACGAAGCCAGTGCGGCAGTGGCCAGTGCCGCACCGGCCCGGCCGCGCTTGGCCATGGCATGGCCATCCAGTGCTGTCACCACCGCAGACGCCTCACCGGGCAGGTTGACCAGAATGGCTGTGGTCGAGCCGCCGTACTGGGCGCCATAGAAGATGCCGGCGAGCATGATCAGCGCCGCCAGCGGCGGCAGGAAGTAGGTGATCGGCAGCAGGATTGCCACCGTGGCGGTCGGGCCGATACCCGGCAAGACCCCAATCAGGGTGCCCAGCAGCGCGCCAATCAGGCAGAACGCCAGGTTGGTCGGGCTCATTGCGGCAGAAAAGCCCAGGTACAGCGCGTCGAAAAATTCCATCAGAACGGCCCCACTGGCATTTGGACGTCCAGTCCATAGATGAACACGACCAGCCCGAACAGGCTAAGCACGACACTGGAGATGAGGGCTTCACGCAGGCGCCACTCTCTGTCGGCCATGCTGCCGAACAGGATCAGCCCGGCCGACGCGATCAGAAACCCGGCCAGCTCGGCCGCCAGCGCGAACCCGCCAACGGCGGCCAGCAGGATCAGCAAGGGGCGCAAGCGCACCTTACCGATGGGCTCGGCGCCCTTGCACAAACCTGCCAGGCCAATGATCAGGCCCAGTATCAGCACCATGCTGCCAACCACCATGGGCATGAAGCCAGGCCCCATCATGGCCGCGCTGCCAAAGGCCAGGTCTTTGCTCGACCATAACGCCAGGCCGCCCAGCCCGATCAGGGTGGCGCTGGCCAGCAGATCGGGACGGTTGCCGCGTGTTGCCGCGCTTACTGCACCCATGGCGAGACGCTCCAGAGCTTCTGGTAGCCTTGCAGTTGGGCGGGCATTTGCGCTGCCCAGTCTTCACCTGACAGGTAGGCGATCGGCAGCATCAGGTCCTTGGCCTTCTTGAGAAAATCAGGGTCTTGCAGCACATCGCGGACCGCCTCGGACATGCGCTTTTCGATGTCGGCAGAAATACCTGAAGGCGCCGCAATGCCACGTTCGGAACTCATGACCAGGTCGACACCTTGTTCCCTGGCGGTTGGCAGGTCCGGTTGCTGCGGCATGCGCTCGGCCGAGAACTGGGCCAGCACCCGGAAGTCGTCATCGGCATTCAGTTCGCTGATGTTCTGCCCGGCGCCACTGATATGCCCGCCCATCAAAGCGGTGCGTGACTCGGACGCGCCGCTGAACGGGATGTGGGTGAGTTTGGTGCCGGTCAGTTGCTGCAACTGGACCATCATCAGGTGATCGTCGGTTCCTACGCCGGAGGTGCCGATCGACATTTTGCCCGGCGCGGCTTTGGCGGCTTCGATGAAGTCGGCCAAGTTCTTGTAGGACGACTCCTTGGGCACCGCCAATACGGTCGGGTCATCGACGATCCGCGCCACCGGACGGATCTTGTCGGTGTCGTAGCCGACCTTGCGCTGTACCCGGGTGCTGAGAAAACCCGGGGTATTGATAAAGGCAAAGGTATAGCCGTCAGGCTTGGCTTTGCTCAGCGCGGTGTAGGCGATTTCGCCGGCTGCACCGGGACGGTTGACAATCACGATGTCGGCGCCCAGGCGCTTCTCGATGAACGGCTCCATGGCGCGGGCCATCACGTCAGTGCTGCCACCGGGTGCATAGGCCACCAGAAACTCGATCGGCCGGTCTTGCGGCCATTGCGCATGGGCGTTGAATGAGTTGAGGGCAAGGGCGAGCAGGGCTGCACTCGAACAGAATGTGGGCTTGTTCATCAAGGTTCCTCGGGTTGTTTTTATTGAGGTACTGGCAGGTGAAATTCAGCGCAGTCGGCGCGACAGTGGACGGCGTGACAAGCAGTGACGCAGCGGCTGGGGATGAGCGGCAAGGCGGGGCATAGGCTGACCTGTATTTTTATTGTTCAGGTATGAGATGACGATAAAAAAGCTAACAGATTGAAATGATATTTTAAAAATAAGCTTTTGTGACAGGATGTTTCGTCGCGTTTCGCTAGCATTCAATAGCGCTGTAAGCGCTTTCTGAAAGCCGTGTAGGGCGCTTCCTGGCGTATTCATGAGGGGTTGACAGGAAAGGGGCTGTGAATTTTTATAAAAGGAATGCTATTTCAAAAAAACAAGAAAAATGGAGCTGTATATGCACTGCGCTGCAAAACCTTCCCTGCGCCATCCGGTCCTGAACGCCTGTTTGCTTTTACGTGGTTTGTCACTGCCAAGGTTTGGCTCTGTGAGCCCTTCCATCTCTCGTCTGGCAATCGCAACAGGTTGCGCGATCGTCGGCTTGCAGGCGCATGCCGATTTGCTCAAGGACAGCCAGGCCACGCTGTCGATGCGCAATTTCTATTTCAATAACGACAACCGCGATGGCAGCGCCGATCCTTCGAAAACCGAAGAATGGGCGCAAGGCTTCATGCTCAACTACCGCTCAGGCTTTACCGAAGGGCCGGTCGGGTTGGGGGTGGATGCCACCGGTATGCTCGGCCTGACCCTCGACAGTGGTCGCGGTCGGCATGTCGGCAGCACGATGATTCCGTCTGACGGCGACCGCGCCGCCGATCAGTGGAGCCGCTTCGGTGCGACAGCCAAGCTCAAGGCCAGCAAGACCGAACTGCGCTACGGCCAGTTGATCCCCAAAATTCCGGTACTGGTGGCCACTGATGGTCGCCTGCTGCCGCAGACCTATCAGGGCGTGCAGGTGCAGTCCAAAGAGCTGGACGACTTCACCTTTCTGGCAGGTGGCCTGAACCGGGCCACCGGGCGCGGCTCGACCAACCGCACCGGTATGGCGGTGGCCGGTGGTTCGCAGCAAAGCGATCGCTTCTACTTCGCCGGGGTCGATTACCGGGTTGACCGCGACTTGCTGCTGCAGTACTACGCAGGCCAGCTCGAAGACTATTACACCCAGCATTTTCTGGGCCTCAATCACAAATGGACGCTGGGCGACGACAGCTCGCTGACCACCGACCTGCGCTATTTCCGCACCCTTGCCGACGGCGCCAACCGCAGTGCTTCCGGTCGCGCCCAAGGCTATCGCACCAGCGGTTATACCTCGGCAGGCAATGGCGAAATCGACAATAGCTTGTGGAGCGCGGCGTTTACTTACCGGCTGCGCGGTCATTCGGTGTTGCTCGGCTACCAGAGCGTTTCCGACGACAGCAACTTCGTCCAGCTCAATCAGGGTTCGATCGATGAGGGCGCCGGGGGGACCACCCTGTACCTGTGGACCCAGAAAATGGTGCTCAACTTCAGCCGTGCCGGCGAGCAGACCGCCTTTGCGCAATACGCCTACGATTTTTCCGCCAACGGCGTGCCGGGGCTCAAGGCCAGCGTGATGTACCTCAAGGGCGACAATATCCAGACCGTGAACGGCGCCGAACAGTCGGAATGGGAGCGTAACCTGGCACTGGAATACGTCGTGCAGGACGGCGCTTTCAAAGGCCTTGGCGTTGCCTGGCGGCATGCCGTGGCCCGCAGCGAAGCTGCGCGTGATGCCGACCAGACCCGGGTGATCATCAACTACACCTTGGCGCTGTTCTAAGTCGCAGGCATTGCGAGCCGCTGTGGGAAATCACCTGCCGCCTCAGCACCGCGGATAAGCGCTGCATGCCTTTATGGGAGCGACCTTGGTCTGGGCGGCATTCCGACGAAAGGGCCAGCAAAGTCACAGCAGATGCAGTGTTTTTACCGGCCTCTTCGCGACCAAGGTCGCTCCTACAGAATGCCTGTCATCGCACAGAGATTTGCAATGCGGCTTGTCAGTCTGTGCCGTGAACGTGCAGATTAGCGGCTTTGGCGTGTTGCGCGCCTCTATTCAAAGCCTCTCAGGTGCACGGACGATGAGTCAGCAGTCACAATTCGATCTTCTGAAAAAGCGGCGCTTCCTGCCGTTTTTTATCACCCAGTCCCTCGGGGCTTTCAACGATAACGTGTTCAAGCAGGCGCTGATCCTCGCCATCCTTTACAAACTCAGCATCCAGGGCGATACCTCGGTGTACGTCAACCTCTGCGCCATGCTGTTCATTCTGCCGTTCTTTCTGTTTTCGGCGCTGGCCGGGCAGTTGGGCGAGAAGTATCCCAAGGATGCGCTGATCCGCCTGATCAAGCTGGCCGAGGTCGGCATCATGGCTGTCGCTGCGGTGGGCTTTGTGTTCAGTAATCTGCCGCTGCTGTTGCTGACACTGTTCGCCATGGGCACTCACTCGGCGCTGTTCGGTCCGGTGAAGTACTCGATATTGCCCCAGCATCTGCGCGAGAACGAACTGGTCGGCGGTAACGGGCTGGTGGAAATGGGCACCTTCCTGGCCATTCTGGCCGGCACCATCAGTGCCGGAATCATGTTGTCGTTCACCCATTACGCCTGGATCGTCTCGGCCGCCATCCTGCTCACAGCGTGCCTGGGACTGTTGGCCAGTTACGGCATTCCCAAGGCGGGCGCTGCGACGCCGGATTTGCGTCTGAACTGGAACATTTTCAGTGAAACCTGGGCAACCGTGCGGCTGGGCCTGACCCAGACCCCGGCAGTGTCGCGCTCGATCGTCGGCAACTCGTGGTTCTGGTTTGTCGGGGCGATTTACCTGACCCAGATTCCAACCTATGCCAAGGACCTGATGCACGGCGATGAAACCGTGGTCACCCTGATTCTGACGGTGTTCTCGGTGGGTATCGCGCTGGGCTCGCTGCTCTGTGAGCGGCTGTCCGGGCACAAGGTCGAAATCGGCCTGGTGCCGTTCGGCTCGTTCGGCATCACCCTGTTCGGCCTGTTGTTGTGGTGGCATTCGGCGCATCTGGTCGAGCCTGCCACGGTGCATGGCTGGCGCGAGATTCTCGGCTTGAGTGCCGGGCGCTGGGTGTTGCTGGATATCCTTGGCATCGGGGTCTTTGCCGGCTTCTATATCGTCCCGCTGTACGCCCTGATCCAGTCGCGCACCGCCGAGAAGGAGCGTTCGCGGATCATCGCGGCCAACAACATCCTCAATGCGTTGTTCATGGTGATCTCGGCACTGGTCTCGATCCTGTTTCTCAGTGTGGCCAAGCTCTCGATCCCGGAGCTGTTCCTGGCCGTGTCGCTGATGAATATCGCGGTCAACGTGTACATCTTCCGCATCGTGCCCGAATTCACCATGCGCTTTTTGATCTGGCTGCTCAGCCATTCCATGTACCGCGTCGAACACCGCAACCTGGATCAGATCCCTGATGAGGGCGCGGCGCTGCTGGTGTGCAATCACGTGTCGTTTGTCGATGCATTGCTGATCGCCGGTGCCGTGCGACGGCCGATCCGCTTCGTCATGTACTACAAGATCTACCAGCTGCCGGTGCTCAACTTTGTGTTCCGTACCGCTGGGGCCATTCCGATTGCCGGGCGCAACGAAGACATGCAGATCTACGAGCAGTCTTTTGCCCGCATTGCCCGTTATCTGGCCGACGGTGAACTGGTGTGTATCTTCCCGGAAGGCAAGCTGACCACTGACGGTGAAATCAGCGGCTTCAAGGCGGGCATGAGCCGGATCATCGAGGAAACCCCGGTGCCAGTGATTCCCATGGCGCTGCAAGGTCTGTGGGGCAGCTTTTTCAGTCGTGATCCGAGCAAGGGGCTGTTCCGTCGCCTGTGGTCAAGGGTGGTGCTGGTGGCTGGCCCGCAGATTGCCGCCGAAGCGGCAAAGCCGGTGGAGGTGCGTGAGGTGGTCAAGCAGTTGCGCGGCCAGGCCCGTTAGTCTGCAAGCACAATCAGTACATGGCGTTTCTTGCCCAGACTGACCTGCCACGGTGCCTGCTCGGCATCCAGTGGCAGGTCCGGGTTGTCCAGCCGCTCACCCTTGCAGCGCAAGCCGCCGCCGGCCGCCAGCCGGCGCACGGCGCTAAGTGACGGCTCCAGTCCGGCATCGACCAGCACGCTGGCAAGCGTAGCCCCGGCGTGCAGCGCTTCACGCTTCAGCGCAATCTGCGGCAGCCCGGCGCTGTCGTGTTCGGCGAAGATTGCGTTGGCCTGCCGCTGCGCCTGGTCAGCCGCGTCCTGACCGTGGGCCAGGGCAGTAACCTGATTGGCCAGCACGATCTTGGCCTGGTTCAGCGCCGCACCGCCTGCGGCTGTCAGGCGCTCGATCTCGTCCAGCGGCAATTCAGTGAACAGCTTGAGAAAGCGGGCCACGTCGCGGTCATCGCAGTTGCGCCAGAACTGCCAGAACTCGAACGGCGCCAAGCGCTCGCCATTGAGCCACACTGCGCCGTTAAGGGATTTGCCCATCTTCTTGCCGTCGCTGGTGGCCAATAACGGCATGGTCAGGCCGAACAGTTCGCGGCTGTCGCGGCGCCGACCCAGCTCTACACCATTGATGATATTGGCCCACTGATCGGCGCCGCCCAGTTGCACGGTACAGTCAAAACGTTTGGCCAGCTCGGTGAAGTCATGGGCTTGCAGCAGGGTGTAGCCGAATTCCAGAAACGACAATGAATGCTCACGATCCAGGCGTTGGCGCACGGCATCGAAGGTCAGCAGGCGATTGATCGAGAAGTAGCGGCCCACCTCGTCGAGAAATTGCAGGTAGCCGATACCGTCCAGCCACTGGGCGTTATCCACCACACGCCCGGCGCCGTCACCCAGTTCGACATAACGTGCGAAGGTCTTGCAGATACCGGCGATGTTCGCCTCGATCTGCGCCTGGTTCAGCAGCGGGCGGCTCTCGTCACGAAAGCTCGGATCACCGATGCGCGTGGTGGCGCCACCGATCAGCATCAACGGTCGATGCCCGGCCTTTTGCAGCCAGCGCATCAGCATCAGGCCTTGCAAGTGCCCCACGTGCAGGCTGTCGGCGGTTGCATCGAAACCCAGATACACGGTGCGCGGCGCCTCGGCCAGATGCTCGCGCAGGCCATCCAGGTCGGTGGATTGATGAATGAAGCCGCGTTGTTGCAGGGTTTCGATGATGTCGGTGTTTGCGCTCATGGTGGCTCGGCCGTTGTATAGATGAAAAACTATAAAACCTACCGATAGGTAGGCTTGCTGGGCCGATCATAGACAAGCTTGCCCGGCAGGGCAATGACTCGATAAGTCAGGAGCAGAGGAGGGGCGTGAACCAGCCTGTATCGGCCGGTCCACGAAAGGCGCGCTTAGTCTTGCAGCTTGTGGCTTGCCACTTGCGGCTGCTCGTCTTTCATCTTGCGGAAATACGTCGACAGCAACGCACCGGAGATGTTGTGCCAGACGCTGAACAGCGCACTGGGCACCGCTGCCAGTGGCGAGAAGTGTGCGGCAGCCAGGGCAGCGCCGAGGCCGGAGTTCTGCATGCCGACTTCCAGCGCCAGCGACTTGCGCTGTGGCAGGCGCAGCTTGAACAGCTTGCCGGTGAAGTAACCGAGCAGGAAGCCGAAGCTGTTATGCAGAATCACCACGGCCATGATCAGCAGGCCTGATTCTGCGATCTTCGCCTGGCTGGCGGCCACCACGGCGCAGACGATCATCACGATACTGACCACCGACACCAGCGGCAGCACCTCTACCGCATAGCTGATCCGGGCGCCCAGCAGACGTTGGGCAAGTACTCCGAGGATGATCGGCAGCATCACCAGTTGCAGGATCGACATGAACATGTCGGCGAACGAGACCGGCAGCCAGGCCGAGGCCAGGAACCAGATCAGCGCCGGGGTCAGCAGCGGGGCGAGCAGGGTGGTCACCGCAGCGATGGCCACTGCCAGGGCCAGGTCACCCTTGGCCAGCCAGGCCATGACGTTGGACGAAGTGCCGCTGGGGCAGCAGCCGACCAGGATCACCCCGACGGCGATTTCCGGCGGCAGGTGGAAGAGCTGGCAAAGCAGCCAGGCCACGCCGGGCATGATCACGAAGTGGGCGACCACGCCGAGTGCCACGCGCCAGGGGTTGCGCGCCACTTCCGAGAAATCTTCAAGCTTGAGGGTCAGGCCCATGCCGAACATGACCAGCCCCAGCAGCGGGACGATCCAGCCTTTGAGGCCAATGAAAACCTGCGGGAACAGGAACGCCAGGATGGCGAACAACAGCACCCAGTACGCGAAGGTGTTGCCGACGAAGCGGCTCAAGGCTGCCAGTGCGCGCATGGCCTTATCCTTTTGTGATTGCTTAATGAAAAGCGCCGCCAGCGAGGGCGGCGCGATGGCGCTGGGCTGATCAGATGCCTTGTGGCTGCTCTTCGCCGCCCAGGGCTTCGAACAGCTCGGGCAGGAACTCGCCGAAGGTCAGCATCATCAGGGTGAAACTGGCGTCCAGTTGGCCCAAGGCTTCGTCACCGCCGTCCTGCTCGGCCTGCTCTTGCAGCAGGTCTTCGAACTTCAGGCGCTTGATTACCAGCTTGTCGTCGAGCACGAACGACAGTTTGTCTTGCCAGGCCAGCGACAGCTGGGTGACGATTTTGCCGGTGTTCAGGTGCAGCTGGATCTCATCGCCGGTCAGGTCCTGGCGCTTGCAACGCACGATGCCGCCGTCTTCGTGGGTGTCGCGCAGTTCGCATTCATCCAGCACGAAGAAATTGTCGGCGGCTTTCTGGGTCTTGACCCAGTCGGTGAGGGTGGCGCTTGGGGCGACCTTGACCGTCAGTGGGCGCACCGGCAGCGAGCCGATCACTTCACGCAGGGTCGACAGCAGGTCTTCAGCGCGCTTGGCGCTGGAGGCGTTGACCAGAATCAGGCCCTGTTTCGGCGCGATGGCGGCGAAGGTCGCCGAGCGGCGGATGAACGCGCGCGGCAGGAAGGCCTGGATGATTTCATCCTTGAGCTGGTCGCGCTCCTTCTTGTAGACCTTGCGCATCTGCTCGGCCTCGATCTCTTCGACCTTTTCCTTGAGGGCATCGCGCACCACGCTGCCAGGCAGAATGCGCTCTTCCTTGCGCGCCGCGATCAGCAGGAAGTCCTGACTGACATGCACCAAGGGTGCGTCTTCGCCTTTGCCGAACGGCGCCGTGAAGCCATAAGTGGTCAACTCCTGGCTGGCACAGGGGCGGGCAGGCTTGGTCGCCAGTGCAGTTTCCAGCGCTTCGGCGTCAAAGGGCACGTCCTGGGTCAGTCGATAGACAAGCAGGTTTTTGAACCACATGGGCTGAGTCTCTCCTCATATACAAAGTGGGGCATTATTCGCTGCCCGGCTCCCTTGGACCAGCCCTGAGCTAAGTCATTGGAAAATTTATAAATTTTTTTTCAAAAAGTGCTTGTCAGAGTTTGGGGTGCTCCGTAGAATGCGCGCCACACCGAGAGGGTGATTAGCTCAGCCGGGAGAGCATCTGCCTTACAAGCAGAGGGTCGGCGGTTCGATCCCGTCATCACCCACCATCAGTGTAATGCGCAGCGGTAGTTCAGTCGGTTAGAATACCGGCCTGTCACGCCGGGGGTCGCGGGTTCGAGTCCCGTCCGCTGCGCCACTTTCGATTCAAGCTCACTGAACGGCTTGAATCACTGCCAAAAAGGCGGCCTCAGGGTCGCCTTTTTGCTTTTCCGGCTTTTGTTCGGCGCTTCAGGCGCAAGCCTTCAATCGTCTTCACGGGTCCTTTCAGCCCGCACCGCGTCCATGAACGCCTGCATGGCCGATGACTGGATGCGATGGCGGCGGGTGATCAGGCCGTAAGGCGGCAGACGCGGTTCGAAGATGATCGGCAGTACCGCCAGCAGGTGCTTGCCTGGGTAATCATTGATGACCGACACCGGCGTCACACCAATCATGTCGGTCTGCTGCAGCAGCGACAGCAGGGTCATGATCGAAGTGGTTTCGACGATGCTGTTGGGGATATCCACCCGGGCGTTGTGGAAGGCCTGATTGATGATGGTGCGCATCGGGCTGGGGTGCTGTTGCAGGACCCAGGTCATGTCCTGCAGTTGCTCCCAGCTCAGTTCGGTGGCGCCTGCCATCGGGTGTTGGGCGCCGGCAACCACACACAGGGTTTCTTCACCCAGACTGTCGAACAGCAGATCATCGGTGCGGGCGCCATCTGGAATACGGCCGAGCACCACGTCCAGTTGATCCTGTTGCAGGGCCTGCACCAGTACATCGCTGGTATCGACCTGAATGCTCATCGACAGCCGTGGATGACTGTTCTTGAGGGTGGCGATGGTGCGGGTCAGGAGCCCGCAAGCCAGCGCCGGAATGGCGCCGATGGTTACCCTGCCAAGATTGCCGGACTCCAGCGCCACGAACTCCTCACGCATGCCCGACAGCTCGGCGAAGATCATCTTCGCGTAGTAGATCGCCGTCTCGCCAAACGCGGTGGCGCGCATGCCGCGCGGCAAGCGCTCGAATAGTTCGACGCCAAGCAGGCTTTCCGCTTCGTGGAGCATCTTGGTGGCTGCCGGCTGGGTCATGCCGATCTCTTCGGCCGCGCGGCGCAATGAGCCGAACTCCTGAAGCGCCAGCATCAGGCGCAGTTGCCGCAAACGCAGGCGGCTGTGGATGATGCTGGCGTCTGGAATACGGGACATGGCGCGACTCTTGGCAGGAGAACCGGCCAAGGGTGACAACAAATCGCGCCGCTCGCCAGTCATAAGCGAGCGGCCCCTGGCAACGCCCGGAAACAGCCCGGCCTGGGTCCGGTCACGAGACATGCTTGGTCTGCCCGCAGCCTTGACGCGTAAACAGTGCTTTTATGGCGCGCGCCAGCAGTGGCCAGAACAGCATCAGCAGGGCTGCCGTGGTCAGGCTGCCAACCAGTGGATTCGACCAGAAGATCGATAATTGCCCGTCGGAGAACAGCATCGACTGACGAAACGCGTCTTCGGCCTTGTCGCCCAGCACCGCCGCAAGAATCAATGGCGCAATCGGGTAGCCGAGCTTTTTGAACAGATAACCGAGCGCGCCAAAGATCAGCATCAAGCCGACGTCGAACATCGAGTTGTGCACCGAGTAGGCACCAATCGAGCAGATCATGATGATGATCGGCGCAATGATCGAAAACGGGATGCGCAGGATCGAGGCGAACAGTGGCACGGTCGCCAGCACCACAATCAGGCTGACCACGTTGCCCAGATACATACTGGCGATCAGCCCCCAGACGAAATCGTGCTGCTCGACAAACAGCGTCGGCCCCGGATGCAGGCCCCAGATCATCAGCCCGCCGAGCATCACCGCGGCGGTTGCCGAGCCCGGAATCCCCAGGGTCAGCATCGGGAGCAGGGCGCTGGTGCCGGCACTGTGATCGGCGGTTTCAGGGGCGATAACACCTTCCACTTCACCTTTGCCGAAGTTGTCCCGGTTCTTCGAGAAGCGTCGCGCCAGGCTGTAGCTCATGAACGAGGCGGCGGTCGGTCCGCCGGGTGTAACCCCCATCCAGCAACCGACCAGCGCGCTGCGCAGCCAGGTCAGCCAATAGCGTGGCAATTTGGCCCAGGTGCGCAGGATGGTCATTGGCGTGATGCGCGCCCGTTCGCCGCGAAACACCAGGCCTTCCTCGACCGTGCAGAGAATCTCGCCGATACCGAACAGGCCGATCACCGCCACTTCAAAGCTCAGGCCGGAAAGTAGCCAGGTCTGGTCGAAGGTCAGCCGCAGTTCGCCAGACACCGTGTCCATCCCCACGGCAGCCATGGCAAAACCGATCATCATCGCGACCACGGTTTTCAGTGGCGGGTTCTTGCTCATGCCAATGAAAGTACAGAACGCCAGCAGGTACACGGCGAAGAACTCGGGCGAGCTGAACGCCATGGCGAATTCGGCGATACGGGTCGACAGGAAGGTCAGCAGCAGCACGCCCACCAGTGCCCCGAGCAGCGCCGAGGTGAAGGCGGCGGTCAGTGCTTCGCCGGCCTGGCCGTTGCGCGCCATCGGGTAGCCATCGAAGGTGGTCGCCACCGACGAGGGTTCGCCGGGTATGTTGAACAGGATCGAGGTGATGGAGCCGCCGAACAGTGCGCCCCAGTACATGCACGACAGCAGGATGATCGCTGACACCGGCTCCATGGTGAAGGTCAGCGGCAACAGCAGCGCCACGCCGTTGGGCGCGCCGAGGCCGGGCAGTACGCCGACCAGAATGCCAAGCAGCACACCGATGACCATCAGGCCGATGTGATGCGGGGTCAGGATCAGCGCCATGCCCTGCATCAGAGAGTCGATTTCACTCATTGCGGCTTTCCTCCGGCCAGGGTCAGCAGATCACCCAGCAGGCCGCTGTCCAGCGGCACTTTGAACCACAGGGCGAAGATCAGATAGCTGGCCAATGCCGCGCCGCAGGCTATGGTAGCGATCAGGACGATGCCGTAAGGCTTGCTGCGCTGGCGGTCGCGCCACATGAACCAGGCGATGAACACCGCCGAGGCCAGGTAGATACCGGCAAACGGCATGGCGATTACATACAGGGTAATCGGCACGAATACCGCCAGCACCTGGCCAAAGGCCTGGCGGCCGACGAACCCGGCGCTCATCGCCGGGCTGCGCAGCAGCGCCAGAATCAGGTTGCCGAGACTGGCGGCGGTCATCAGCAGACCGATGTAGAAGGGGAAGTAACCGGCCTGGGGGCCGGCATCGCCCCAGCCGATACCGATATCAATGGCGCCATACATGACGATGCTGCCAAGTGCGGCGGTAAACAATGCCAGGCCGATTTCCACCCGGCGGGTGGTCACCAGCGGCGTGTCGGTGGTGTTGGACATGAGAGTTCCTCGCTGTGGGCTGGGCAGCCCGGCGGCTTCGCTGCGCGCCGGGAGAGGTCGAGGCGAGGCTTACTCGCGCAGCCAGCCGGCCTGCTTGAACACGGGGATGACGCGCTCGCGATCCTTCTCGATGTAGCTGACCAGTTGCTGGCCGGCGAGGAAGGTCGGGGCCAGCGCCGAGCGCTCGACGTAGGTTTTGAATTCCGGGGTCTGGCTGACCTTGCGCAGCAATTCGACATAGAACTCGCGCTGCTCGTCGCTGACCCCGCCAGGCAGGAACACCGTACGCGGGAAGCGGTACTGGTCGATGCCCAGGCCCTGTTCCTTGCAGGTGGGTACGTCGGCCCAGGACTGCGTGTCGGTGACTTTCTGGGTGTAGCTCATGCGTTGCTGGCTGAACACGCACAGTGGTACCACCTGGCCGCCGCGCCACTGGCTGACGCTTTCGGCCGGGTTGTTGAAGTTGGCTGCGATGTGCTTGCCGGCCAACTGGGTGGACGCTTCGCTGCCGCTCTTGAACGGTATGTAGGTGAGCCGGGTGTTGGTCTGCTGACCGAGCAGCAGGGTCAGGGTCTGGTCGACATCCTTGGACTGACTGCCGCCGATTCGCATCTTTGCCGGATCCTGGGCAAGGGCGGCCTTGAACGCGGCGGCGTCCTTCCACGGTGAGTCCTGATAGGTCCAGAGGATGAAGTCATCTTCCGCGACGGCGGCTACCGGGGTCAGGTCGGTCCATTGGTAGCCCAGCTTGGCGACCAGTGGCAGCAAGTAGATGTTATTGGTGCCGATCACCAGCTTGTGGGCGTCGCGGTTGGCCAGCTTCATCTCCAGAAAGGCTTCGGCACCGTTGCCGCCGCCCTTGTTGAGCACCACAGTATTGACGTCGAGCAGCTTGTGCTGAGTAATCGCCGACTGGATCACCCGGCCCAGTTGATCGGTGCCGCCGCCGGGGCCGCCGGCCACAACGATCTCTACGTTTTTCTGCGGTTTCCAGTCGGCCAGGGCACTGAGCGGAGCGCTGCAAAGCAGGCAGCAGGCGCTGAGCAGGGCGGGAATGTGACGCGAGCGAACGATGCGCATCGGGGCTACCTCATTGTTGTCATTGTTATGTGGGATGCCCGGAGTGTGCGAAGCATCTCGATAAGCGTCTACTCAAAATAACTGATACTCCGATAGCCTCAGGTTATGTCGACCGCGTCGGTCGAGTGATAACCCCAGGCTATGTCCATATGAGAATCTTTGATTAGACGGTTATCGTTTCGCGGGCCGATAGTGCGCTCAGCCCGGACGGTCCCCTGCCGTCCCGGAATTACAAAAACAACAATGCAGAGGTACTTTCAATGGCTCAGGCTCACCCTGTCGCCCGACAAGTGCGCGCCTCCTCGGACCAGGTTCTGGCTGCCAGTCCCAGTCGAGTGCGCTGGCGCATTTTCGCAATCATCTTCGCGCTCACGGTTATCAATCTGGTCGATCGGGTATCGCTGTCGATCGCCATGCCGATCATCGCCAAGGAGTTCACCCTCAGCCCGAGCATGCAAGGGCTGATTCTCAGCAGCTTCTTCTGGGCCTACGCGTTGCTGCAGATTCCCGGCGGTTGGCTGATCGACCGCTACGGCCCGCGTCGGGTCATCGGTTGGTCAACCGGGCTGTGGGGGACTTTCCAGACGCTGGCCGCATTTGCCACCGGTGGGCTCTCGCTGATGTTCGCGCGGGTCGCTCTGGGCGCTGCCGAGGCACCGTTGTTTCCGGCAGGCGGCAAGCTCAACTCGTTGTGGCTGGGCTCTGGCGAGCGCAGTCGCGGTGCGGTGCTGATGGACTGCGGCGGGCCGTTGGGCGTGGCGCTGGGTGGCTTGTTGATCGCCTACATGATTGCCGTGCTCGACTCCTGGCGGATCGCGTTCTTCATCGCCGGTATCGCCACCCTGGCGATGGGCTGGCTGGCCTGGCATTACCTGCGTGACGATCCGGCGGCGCATCCAGGTGTCAATGAGGCTGAGCTGGCGTCGATCAATGAGGGGCGCAGCGTGCCGATGGCCGAGGCCGCGCAGCAGGCCGTGAAGGGCCTGGGCATCGCCGCCCGCTCGTTGACCGGCATCATGCTTGGCCGGGCCAGTTGGGCCATGGTGTTCTTCGGTCTGCTGACCTGGGGGCCAAGCTATCTGGCGCAGGCGCGTGGCTTCGACATAAAGGGCATTGGCGCGGCGACGTTCGTGATCTTTCTGTGTGGCGCCGCCGGCTCGCTGACCGGTGGCTTTCTCTGTGATCTGCTGATCCGCAAAGGCATGCGCCGGGGGCTGGCCGCCAAAGGGCTGCTGACGTTTTCCGGGCTGATCGCGCTGTGCGCCTTCTTGCTGCTGCCCGGCCTTGGCGACCCCTACCAAGCGGTCGGGCTACTTTCGCTGACGGCATTCTTCCTGATGTGGGGCAGTTTGTACTGGAGTTTTCCAGGCCTGCTGGCATCGCCGGCAAGGGTGGGCCTGATCGGTGGCGTGATGAATCTGGCGGGTAGTCTGGGCGGTATCGCGGTGCCGATCCTGGTCGGCCTGCTGTTGCAACATGCTGGCGGCTACAGCGCGGTATTGGGCTTCTTCGCCGTGTGCTCGGGGCTTTTTATCGCCGGCACGCTGTTGATTTCTCTGGACCAGGCCGAGGTGGCCCATGGCTGATCTGTATGACGGGCCGATCACTGATGCCCACCATCATTTCTGGGACCCACAGCGCAATTACCATCCGTGGTTGTCGGGCAAGCAAAACATCCCGTTCCGTTACGGTGACTACAGCGCGATCAAGCGTCGTTACTTTCCGGATGATTACCTGGCCGATGCCGGTGAGCATCAGGTGGTGGCCACTGTGTATGTGGAGACCGAGTGGGATGCCCGCGACCCGATTGGTGAGACGCGCTTCATTCATCAGGTCGCCGCGCAGTATGGCGCGCCCAATGCGGTGGTCGCCCAGGCCTGGCTGGACGCCCCGGATGCTGCTGAGGTGCTGGCCGCCCAGGCAGGTTTTGAGCGAGTACGCAGCGTACGCCACAAGCCAGGGGGGCCGGCTGCGCCGGATCACGTCGGTCAGCAGCGGACGTTGATGAGTGATGAGCAATGGCGCCGCGGCTATGCCGAGCTGGCGCGCCATGGCCTGCACTTCGACCTGCAAAGCCCGTGGTGGAGCCTGCATGAGGCAATCGAGCTGGCCCGCGACTTTCCACAAACCCAACTGATCCTCAACCACGCCGGGCTGCCGTCGGATCGCAGCGAGCAGGGGCTGGCAGGCTGGCATGCCGCTATGGCGCGTCTGGCCGACTGCGCAAACGTCGCGGTGAAGGTCTCTGGCATCGGCCTGCCCGGCAAGCGCTGGTGCGTTGAAGACAACGCCTGGATCGTGCGCGAAACCATCGCCATGTTCGGCGCCGCGCGGGTGATGTTCGCCAGCAATTTTCCGGTCGACAGCCTGTGTGGCTCGTTCGACGACATCTACGGCGGCTTCAAACGCATCGTCGCCGACCTGCCGCGCCAGCAGCAGGAGCAGCTATTTCACACCAATGCGCGGCGCCTTTATCGCACCGTGCCGGATGTCATCCGCCTTGCGGACGTCTCTGCCGACCTGAGGACCATTGCATGAGTAACTCGACTCTTCCCCGTCTGGCCATGGTGCTGGGTGATCCGGCCGGCATCGGTCCTGAACTGATCGCCCGGCTGCTCAGCGAGCCGGAGGTGCGGGGCAAGGCCCATGTTTTGCTGATCGCCGATGAAGCAGAAATGCGCCGCGGTATGGACATTGCGGGGCGGTCGTTTCCCTACCGCATCATCGACTCGACCGAGGCGCTGCAATTCACCGACGACACACCCTTGCTGTTGCCATTTCGCGGCCATGCCGAGGGCGAGTTTGTGCGCAGCGAAGCCAGTGTCATCGGCGGCCGCTACAGCCTCGATACCCTGGAGCAGGCACTGCGTCTGACGGCGGCCGGCAGCACCGACGCTATACTGTTCGGGCCGTTGAACAAAACCTCACTGCACATGGCTGGCATGGGGCACAGCGATGAGCTGCACTGGTTCGCCGAATACCTGGGGTTCGAGGGACCGTTCTGCGAATTCAACGTGCTCGATAACCTGTGGACCTCGCGGGTGACCTCCCACGTGGCGCTGGCCGATGTGCCTGGCATGCTCAGCCAGCAACGGGTGTTGGAGGCCATTGGCCTGATCGATACCGCGCTCAAGCGCAATGGTCTTGATAAACCACGCATCGGCGTCTGCGGGCTCAACCCGCATAACGGCGACAACGGCAGCTTCGGTCGGGAAGAGCTGGACATCATCGGCCCGGCAGTGGAACTGGCTCGCGAGCAGGGCATCGACGCCGTCGGCCCATATCCGGGCGACACCATCTTTCTCAAGGTGCAGGGCGATAGCCAGGCCTTCGATGCGGTGGTGACCATGTACCACGATCAGGGCCAGATCGCGATCAAGCTGATGGGCTTTTCCCGAGGGGTGACGGTGCAGGGCGGCTTGCCGATTCCTATCACTACCCCGGCCCACGGTACGGCGTTTGATATTGCCGGGCAGGGCAAGGCCAATGTCGGCGCAACCCGGCAGGCCTTCGAGATCGCTTGCCGTATGGGCGCTCGACGTCAGGCCTGACGCCAGACCGTATTGCTGATTTTTTCTCTGCCGGCTCGCGCTCGCCAGCCGGTCAGGTTGACTCATGCTTTGAAACAGGAGCTAGACCATGAAAATAAAATCCATCCGCACCCGCGTTTTCGAATGGAAGGGCAAGGTCGTACCGCCCCAGGCACATTTCTGCACCAACGCCAGCGACATTCTTTTCGAGCGTGGCGATGCCATGGGCTCGTTCCGGTTCCACGGTTGGCTGGTGGTGGAAGTGGAGACTGACAACGGCATCGTCGGCATCGGTAACTGTGCCTTGGCGCCGCGGGTCGCCAAGCAAATCATCGACACCTATCTGGCCCCGATTGCGATTGGCGAAGACCCGTTCGACAACGAATACATCTGGCAGAAGATGTACCGGCAGAGCCATGCCTGGGGGCGTAAAGGCATCGGCATGGCGGCGATTTCGGCAATCGATATCGCCATCTGGGACATCATGGGCAAGGCGGTCGGCAAGCCGGTGTTCAAGCTGCTCGGCGGCCGCACCAAGGAAAAGATCTGGACCTACGCATCCAAGCTGTATGCCAACGACAACCTCGACCTGTTCCTCGAAGAAGCCCAAGGCTACCTGAATCAGGGTTTCACTGCCTTGAAGATGCGTTTCGGTTACGGCCCCAAAGACGGCCCGGCCGGCATGCGCCGCAACATCGAGCAGGTGCGTGCCCTGCGTGAGCTGGCAGGTCCGGATGTCGACATCATGCTTGAGTGCTACATGGGCTGGACCCTGGAATACGCCCGGCGCATGTTGCCGAAGCTGGCCGAGTTCGAGCCGCGCTGGCTGGAAGAGCCGGTGATCGCTGATGACCTGGAAGGCTACATCGAGCTGAAGAAGATGGGCATCATGCCAATCTCCGGCGGTGAGCACGAGTTTACCTCCTATGGCTTCAAGGACCTGCTCGAACGCCGGGCCGTCGACGTGATCCAGTACGACACCAACCGGGTCGGAGGCATCACCGCTGCACGCAAGATCAACGCGATGGCCGAAGCCTGGTCGGTGCCGGTCATCCCGCATGCCGGGCAGATGCACAACTATCACCTGACCATGTCCACCACCGCCTCGCCAATGTCCGAGTTCTTCCCGGTGTTTGACGTTGAGGTGGGTAACGAACTGTTCTATTACGTGTTCAAGGGCGAACCGGCGCCGGTCGATGGCTACATTCAACTCGATGACAACAAACCGGGCCTTGGTCTGGAAATATCGACCGAGTACTTGAGCGAGTTCAACATCATCGAGTGACGGCCTGGCTCAAGCA
This sequence comes from Pseudomonas sp. StFLB209, assembly GCF_000829415.1. Lineage (NCBI taxonomy): Bacteria > Pseudomonadati > Pseudomonadota > Gammaproteobacteria > Pseudomonadales > Pseudomonadaceae > Pseudomonas > Pseudomonas sp. StFLB209. The sequence continues at coordinate 3,746,136 of NZ_AP014637.1, forward strand.
TAACGCTCTGGCCCCTGCTGCCCTCGGTCAAAGAGGGCAGTATGCCCATGCACACGTATGAGGGAGGGCGCTGGCCGCGCAAGCGTCACGAAGCAGCCGAATGCTGAGGGTTTTTCGGGTTATCGATTTTTTTCAATTATTTGCAGCTAAGTGCTTGCCAGCTATGGAATTGCTCCGTAGAATGCGCGCCACACCGAGAGGGTGATTAGCTCAGCCGGGAGAGCATCTGCCTTACAAGCAGAGGGTCGGCGGTTCGATCCCGTCATCACCCACCATCAGTGTAATGCGCAGCGGTAGTTCAGTCGGTTAGAATACCGGCCTGTCACGCCGGGGGTCGCGGGTTCGAGTCCCGTCCGCTGCGCCACTTTCGATTCAAGCTCACTGAACGGCTTGAATCACTGCCAAAAAGGCGACCTCAGGGTCGCCTTTTTGCTGTGCGTTGAAAAAAGCGCTCGGCATGTCGGCGTCGGGCCGATGCGGCACGGAGCATGATTGTTTATTCCAAAATTAAATCTCTGTTATTGATTTAGATCATTTTTATTAATATTAACTTATAGCCAAATAGAATTATCTGCGCTGGTCAAATTCCGTTATGTTTGGTTTCGACAGCCTACCCCTCACCTCGGATGGTACCCAATGTGATTCAGATTCTGCGTCGCAGACCGTAACCACCCAGGCCAAACGCCTGATTCGGCACGGTCTGCCAGGGTGATCGACCACTGATCCCTGAAGCAGAAATGTTGGAAGGGAGTTTGACCCATGCTGCATATCCAGTCCCCCCAAGCGAGTTCTTCACCTCGTTTGCCTGTACGACGCTCCTTGAGCTGCCAATCCATTCACCAGTGCCTCGCGCCACCCGGCCTGAGCGGCTGAAGCTCGCCTTTGCGCTGATGCTTGCTGCTCTGCATGGCTGAGCTGCGCCGCTTTATTAATACCACCCCTAAAGATCACGTTGCCGTATTGGCGGCGTGACTTCCCGACTGCGCAATTTGGCAACACAGGCGGCAGTGCCGTTTGTTCTGGAGCGAATATGGAGCAAGTGATTCAAGGCAACGGCAAACAGGGATGGCGCCGTTCAGTTGTGTTCAACCCGTTGTACCTGGCGGTCAGCAGTGTGCTGCTGGCTGGCAATGTACAGGCTCAAGAGGTGCCGGTACGCCAGACCGATGCGCTGTCTACCGTGGTGGTCACCGGTAACCGTGGCACTGAACAACGCACCGTGACCAGTAGCCCGGTGCCTATCGACGTGGTCAGTGCCAGGCAACTACAGGCCACCGGCAAACCGGGGTTGATGGAGGCCCTGAGTGCGACCATCCCGTCGCTGACCCTGCCGGAAAAGACCGGTTGGGACGGCGCGGGGATGTCCCGCGCACCGAACCTGCGCGGCCTGCCGGCTTCGCAAGTGCTGGTGCTGGTCAATGGCAAACGCCGCCATACCAGTGCGACCCTGAACATCAACGGCATCAACATCGGCGCCGCGCCGGCGGATCTGGACCTGATCCCGATCAGCGCCATTGATCATGTTGAAGTGCTGCGTGATGGCGCGGCCGCGCAGTACGGCTCCGACGCGATTGCCGGTGTGGTCAACGTGATCCTCAAGGCCGACACCAGCGGCACCTCGGTGACCAACGCCGGTATCGGCTATGACGGCAAGAAGCAGACCGTGCAGCAGAGCCTGAACAAGGGCTTTGAAATCGGTGATGGCGGGATCGTGCAACTGGCCCTCGACGCGCGCAGCCAGAACGACGACAACAAGGCCAGCGCCAACGGCTACACCTATGAGCAGGCCTTTGACCGCGCCGGCAAATCCACTTACGGGGGCTACGGCACGCCGAAGAACAATCTGCTGACCCTGGCCTATAACGCCGAGCTGCCGGTCACTGATGAGCTGACCCTGTATTCGTTCAGCACCTTCTCGCGGCGCAAGACCGAGCAGGGGCAAAACTTCCGCCTGCCGACCATTACCAACACCATTCGCACCGGCCCCAACGGTTACCCGGCCGGCTATGTGCCGACCTGGTACATCGACGAAGAGGATTTTCAGGCCGCGTTCGGTGGCAAGGGCCAGCTCGGCGAGTGGGATTGGGACCTGTCGACCACTTTTGGCCGCAACGAGGCTGAGCAGGGCACCTGGAACAACCAGAATCCGTCGCTGGGCGAAGCAACACCCAACTCGTTCAAGTCCGGGACCTGGATCGCCAACGAGCTGACCACCAACCTGGATTTCAAGCGCGGTTTCGAGGTAGGCCTGAGCAAGCCGCTGGACCTGTCGCTGGGCCTGGAGCATCGCCGCGAAGCTTATGAGGTCGAGGAGGGCGACTGGGCCTCGTGGGCCAACGGCGGTTATTGCGTCGCGCCGGGTAACTGCGCCGCGTCCGGCGCCCAGGTCACCAACGGTATTTCGCCGGACCAGACCGACAAGGCGGCGCGCAACAGTGTGGCCAGTTATGTCGATGTCGGCTTCAACCCGTTACCGCAATGGTATGTCGGCAGCGCGTTTCGCTATGAACACTACAACCAGGGCGTAGGCGCGACGCGCAGCGGCAAGCTGACCACCCGCTATGAATTCACCCCGCAACTGGCGGTGCGTGCCACGGTGAGTAATGGCTTCCGTGCGCCGTCGCTGGCCAACAGCCTATTCAGTGCGCGCTCGACCACTTATGGCGTAGTCGACGGCGTGTATCAGTCGATCAACTACGGCGTGCTGCCGGTGGATTCCGGCGCGGCGCAGGCGCTGGGCGCGTCATCGCTGAAGCCTGAGCGGTCGACCAACTACAGCCTGGGCCTGACCTTTACGCCCACTGACCGGCTGAGCCTGACCGCCGACGCCTACCTGATCAATGTGCGTGACCGCATCACCCTGACCAACACCCTGCTCGGCAGTGAAGTGACCCAGGTGCTGCTCAATAACGGCATCGACTCTACCTCCGGCGGCCAGTACTTCATCAACGGCGCCAACACCCGCACCAAGGGCATCGATCTGGTCGGTAATTACAGCCAGGACGCTGGCAGCTGGGGCGCGTTGAAGTGGACCGCCGCGTTCAACTACAACGACACCGAAATCCTCAGCTACCGCAACTCGACCAGCATCCTCGGCACCCAGTACGCGCTGATGGATCGCCAGGCGCGCAATTTCATTGATGGGGTACAGCCCAAGACCAAGCTGATCCTGAGCGGCGACTGGCAGATCGAGCGCTTCAACATCAATCTGACCCTGACCCGCTACGGCAAGTACACCGAGGTCAACTCAGCCGCCGACCGCTCGCTGGATCGCACCTACCAGGCCAAGTGGATCACCGATCTGGACGTCGGCTACGACATCACCCAGGACCTCAACCTGGCCGTCGGTGCCAAGAACCTGTTTGACGTCTACCCCAAGAAACAGGGGGTGCCCAGCAGCACCATGGTCAGCAGCTGGGGCGCCTACTCGCCGTTCGGCTTTACCGGTGGCTACTACTACACGCGCCTGACGTATGCCTTTTGACGCGCCCCTGACGACACGCACTCATTGCCTGCGAGGAATCGAACATGCCTACCATCGCCAAACCCTTTGATCTGCAAGAACAGGACAGGGTTGCCCGGGCCTCTGCGCCCCACCGCACCACGCCGTCCATCGCGTTGCAGATTGTCCCGGCGCGTCATCCCTGGCGCTGGGTCGGCAGCCTGTTTGCCGCCGTGGTGCTGCTCGGCATCGGCCATTCACTGGTCAGCAACCCGCGTTGGGAGTGGGGGGTGTTTGCCGAGTGGTTCTTTGCCCCGTCGGTGCTGCGCGGCCTCGGCCAGACCCTGCTGCTGACCCTGCTGAGCACGCTGTTCAGCATTGTGCTCGGCACTGGCCTTGCGTTGGCGCGGCTGTCGAAGTCGCCGCTGCTGGCGACTCTGGCCTGGGGGTACATCTGGTTCTTCCGGTCAATGCCGGCGCTGCTGGTGCTGATCATCCTCTACAACTTTGCCTATCTGTATGAGCGCATCGTGCTCGGCGTGCCGTTGACCGACCTGGTGCTGGCCGAGTGGTCGACGGTGGACGTGCTCAGCCAGTTCACCGTGGCGGTGCTGGGCCTGTCGATGATGCAGGCGGCCTACACCGCCGAGATCATTCGCGGCGGCATTCTTGGTGTCGATCAGGGCCAGCATGAAGCAGCCGCAGCGCTGGGCCTGCCCGCCCACCGGCGGATCTTTCGGATTATCCTGCCGCAAGCCCTGCGCTCGATCCTGCCGTCCGGGTTCAACGAGATCATCGGCCTGGTCAAGGGCACCTCGATTGTCTACGTGCTGGCCTTGCCCGAGCTGTTCTACACCGTGCAGGTCATCTACAACCGCACCCAGGCAGTGATTCCGCTGCTGATGGTGGCCACGGTCTGGTACCTGATCATCACCACGCTGCTGACCATCGCGCAGTATTACATCGAGCGTTACTTCGCCCGTGGCACCAGCCGGGTGCTGCCGCCCACGCCGTTGCAGCGGCTGATCAACTGGGTCGAGGTGCGCCGCCATGGCTGAAGCGAGCGGGCATATCCGCATCCACAACGTCGGCAAGTCCTACGGCGCCCAGCAGGTGCTCAAGGACATTGATCTGGACATCGAGGCGGGCAAGGTCACGGTGATTCTCGGACCGTCCGGTTCGGGCAAATCAACCCTGCTGCGCACCATCAACCATCTGGAAAAGATCGACAGCGGGCACATCACCATCGACGGTGAGTACGTCGGTTACCGGCGCAAGGGCGACCAGCTGTTCGAACTCAAAGAGCGCGAGATTCTCAAGCGCCGTGCCGAAGTCGGCTTCGTGTTCCAGAACTTCAACCTGTTCCCGCACCTTAGCGCCTGGCAAAACATCGCCGAGGCGCCGCTGGCCCATGGTCGCTGGAGCAAGGCCCAGGCCCGCGACAGGGCGGTGGAGCTACTGGCCCGGGTTGGTCTGGCCGAACGCGCCGAGGCCTACCCACGGCAACTGTCCGGCGGACAGCAGCAACGGGTGGCCATCGCCCGGGCGCTGGCCCTCGACCCCAAGGTGCTGCTGTTCGATGAGCCGACCTCGGCGCTGGACCCGGAGCTGGTCGGCGAGGTGCTGGAGGTGATCAAAAACCTCGCCAGCCTCGGCACAACGCTGGTGGTGGTGACCCACGAGATCGGTTTCGCCCGTGAGGTGGCCGACCATGTGGTGTTCCTCTGCGACGGACAACTGGTCGAGCAAGGCCCGCCGCAGCAGATCTTCCACAATCCGCGCCACCCACGCACCGCCGCCTTTTTCGGCAAGGTTTTATGAGCTTGCTTATGCCGCGTTGCACGCGCAGCAGCGGCTTGAGCCGCGAACCCCATCTATCAAGGAGCGCTTTATGAAGTTCACCAACACCGCGCGCATCGCCCTGCTGGCCCTGGCTGTCAGCGCAGGCCAGCCCGCCCTGGCCGTGACCGACAATGCCGCCGGCGTCAAGGTGGTCAAATTCGACCTGAGCCCCAATCGCGAACGCATTCATGCGCCGCGCAACGAGGCTGCGATTGCGCAGATCCCGCCGGGCTTCAAGTTCGCCCAGCCGGGCAAGTTCACCGTTGCGGTGTCTGGCACCGCCAGTCCGCCGCTGGCCCTGCTGGCCTCCGATGACAAGACCACGATTGGCAGTGAGGCCGACACCGCGCAGTTGATTGCCGACAGCCTGGGTCTGCAACTCAATGTGGTGCAGAGCAGTTGGGAAGACTGGCCGCTGGGGGTCAGCTCCGGCAAATACGATGCGGTGATCAGCAATGTAACGGTGACCGAAGCGCGCAAAAAACGCTTTGACTTTGCCACCTACCGCCGCGACGTGGTGGGCTTCTACGTGAAGAGCAGCAGCAAGATTCAGTCGATCAAAGAGGCCAAAGACATTGCCGGGCTGAAGATCATCGTCGGCTCCGGCACCAACCAGGAGAAGGTCTTGCTGGCCTGGAACCAGGCCAATGAAAAGGCCGGGATCAAGCCGGCGCTGTTGTTGTACTACGACGACAACGCCTCGGCGCAACTGGCGGTGCAGTCCGGGCGCGCTGACGCGACCTTTGCGCCCAATGCCACCGGTGCCTATTCGGCGGCGTTGACCGGTGGCACGCGGCTGGTGGGGGTGGTCAACGGCGGCTGGCCGTTGCAGGCCGATATCGCCGTGACGACCCGCAAGGACAACGGCCTGGTAACGCCGATCCACAGTGCCTTGCAAGGGGTGATTGCCGGCGGCCAGTACGCGCAGGTGCTGGCGCGCTGGGGGCTGGATGTCGAGCGGGTCGACGAATCACTGATCAACCCACCGGGCCTGCCGGACTGATAAAGGAGCGCACACATGACACTGACTCGACGTGAAGCCTTGTCGACCATTGCTGCGGTCGGCGGTGACAACGCCGCCCGTGAGGCGCTGGCGGCGCTGGGCCTGGGACCGTCTTCGCACCGCCGGCCGCAACCGCTGCAGCTCAAGCCGGACGCCGGGCAGGGCGCCAGCGTGCTGGTGCTCGGCGCCGGGATCGCCGGCCTGGTGAGCGCCCTGGAACTGCGCCGCGCAGGCTTTCGGGTCAAGCTGCTCGAAGCCCGTGAGCGGGTCGGCGGGCGCACCTGGACGCTGCGCAACGGCGACCGGGTCGATTACCGCGATGGCCGCAGCCAGACGGTACAGTTTGATCAGGGGCTGTATTTCAATGCAGGCCCTGCGCGGATTCCCAGCCAGCATCGCACGCTGCTGGATTACTGCGCCGAGTTGGGTGTGCCGCTGGAAGTGCTGGTCAACAGCAGCCACGGTGCTCAGGTACGCCCGGACCTTGCCCAGCCAGCATTCACCGTCGGCCAGGCGATCAACGATGCCCGCGGTCATCTGGCCGGGTTGCTGGCCACGGCGGTCAAGCGTGACGCCCTGGACGATGTGCTCAGCGCTGAGGAGCGGACCCGCTTGCTGGGGTTCTTGCAGGTGTATGGCGACCTGTCGCAGGAACTGGCCTATGAAGGCAGCCTCCGTTCCGGACATGGCGAATCGCAAGCGCATCCCGGTGCCTTGCCAGGCAGCCTGAGCCCGGTGAGCCTGGAGCGGCTGTTGCACCCTGAACTGTGGGGCGCCTTGCTGCACAGTGAGTTCCCCGAGTTTTCGGCAACCATGTTCCAGCCGGTCGGCGGCATGGACCGCATCACCGATGCGTTTTACCAGCGCCTGCGCGAACAGGTGCAACTGGGGGCTGAAGTGCGCCGGATTCGTCAGCTCGACGATGGCGTGGCGGTGACCTGGCACGACCACCAGAGCGGCCTGGAGCAGGTCGAGCGCGCCGATTATCTGGTGGCGACCATTCCACTGCCGCTGCTGGCGCGGCTCGACACCGACTTCAGCGAGCCGGTCAAAGCCGCGTTGCGTGAAGCGCCCAACGGCAAGGCGACCAAGGTGGCCTGGCAGTCGCCGCGCTTCTGGGAAACCGATTACCGGATCTACGGCGGCCTGTCGTGGGTCGAGCACCCGGCCCGGCTGCTCTGGTACCCGAGCAACGACCTTAATACCCGCGAGGGCCTGGTGGTGGCCGGTTATGTCACCGGCGACGATGCCCAGGCGTTCGGTGAGCAGCCGTTCGATGCGCAGTTTCGCGCCTCCAGCGAGGCCGTGGAGTTGTTGCATCCGGGTTACTCAACCCAACTGCGCCACCCGCTGGCGGTGTCCTGGGAACAGATTCCGTTCAGCGAAGGCCCATGGCTGGAACGCGACCGCTTTGCCGCCCAGGCCAGCGCCTTGCTCGAAGAGCCCCATGGCCGGGTGTACTTCGCCGGCGACGGGCTGGTGCAGAGCGGCGTCGGCATCTGGCAGGAGTCCGCCGCCAACTCGGCCCGCCATGCGGTTGCGCGACTGGCCGAGCGGGTTATCGAGCAGCGCCAGAAGGCCCAGGCCGGTGTACTTAACGAACACATCAATCCAGGAGCATGACCATGAGCGACAGCATTCAACGCACCTCCGTTGGCACCTTTCCGATCTCCCAGACCGTCACCGTGCCGGCCTCGGCCAGCCTGATCTTCGTTAGCGGCACCTTGCCGGACGTCGCCAACCCCGACGCACCGCCGGGCACCCCGGCAGCCTATGGCAACACCGAAGTACAGACGGTTTCGGTGTTCAACAAGCTGCGCAACATCTTGCGTCAACAGGACCTGGACCTGGGTGACATCGTGCAGTTGCGGGTCTTTCTGCTGGGCACCGAAGAAACCGGCGGCCGCCTGGACTTCGCCGGCTTGCAGGCCGGCTACACGCAGTTTTTCGGCACTCAGGAGCAGCCCAATAAACCGGCCCGCACCGCCTTGCAGGTCGCCGGCCTGCCGTTGCCCGGCGCGCTGATCGAAGTTGAAGCCGTCGCTGCCAGAGCCGTCTGACGCCGCTTCGCTGAATCGGGCGCAGCGCCGCCCGATTCCTGTTGATCCCATTCCAGCCACAGACCGACCACCGGGGACAGACCCTGGCGCGGGTTCGTGCACCTGCAATAAAGCCGACAAGGAAACGTTATGAGCAGACAGCGTGCAGCAGTACCGGGCCGGTTCGCATCACCACGGCCGTGGGTTTTGAGTTCACTGAGCAGCGCTTTGCTGCTGGCGATGAGCGCCCAGGCGGCGCCGCCCGGTCAGGGCAGCGGCAGTGATACGCAACTGGACAAGGTTCAGGTGGTCGGCGCCCGGGTGACCGAGGCCGACGAGGCGATCGGCACCGATAAGATCAGCAATACCGTGTCGATCTCCCATCAGGCGTTGCTCTCGGCACCGGCCGGCACCTCGGGGCTGAAGATGCTTGAATCGCTGCCGGGTTTCAATGTGCAGGTCAATGACGCACTGGGCCTCTACGAGTTCGGCAACTCGGTGTTTGTGCGCGCCTTTAACTTCCAGCAGATCGGTTTTTCCATCGATGGCGTACCGTTGGGCCGCACCGATCAGTTTGGTGGCAGCCCGATTTATCGCTACGTGGATAACGAGAACACCCAACGGGTGACAGCCTCCACCGGCGCAGGCGATGTGTCGCAACCGGGCTATGCCTCGCTGGGGCCTTACGTGGATTACGTGACGGTCAATCCGAGCAAGGAGGCAGGGCTGAGCACTTCCTACACGCTGGGCAGCGACAGCCTGCGGCGCAGTTTTATCAAGGTCAATACCGGCGAATACAACGGCCTGTCGGCGTACCTGAGCCGTTCGAAGATCGACGGTGACCTGTGGCGCGGACCGGGCACCATTGACCGGGAGCACATCGAAGCCAAGCTGCGTTATCAGTTCGGCGACGGCAATGACCTGCAGTTTCGCGTGGTGCATAACGACTTCTTCGACTACGACTCGCCATCGATCACTCAGGCGCAGTACCGGGGCACGGCCGGTGACGCTTTTGGCCGGTCGGGGCGCGACTTTGCCTATCTGGGCCAGTTGCCGAACCTGCCGCCGAGCACGGCGGGGGTGCAGTACAGCAATGCCGGTTACAACCAGTACTACAAGACTGCGATCAACCAGCGGCGTGACACGCTGTACAGCCTCAACGGGCGCTTTGCGCTCAGCGACAACCTGGACAACACCACCAGCGTCTATTACGAAGACAAGAAGGGCTTTGGCGTGTCGCCGGAGGCCTACGCCACCTCCCTCGCGCTGCACAACGCTCAGGTCGCCAGCGTGCCGGGATTGTCGGCACCGCGAGGTATCCAGTACGGCCTGTCGGCCTTGAGCGGTCACCGCTATGGGGCCAGCAGCAACTTCACCTGGCATGTCGGTCAGCACGCCATCGAGGCTGGTATCTGGGCTGAAAAGGACGTGTTCAACCGCTTGCAGGCGCGCTACAACCTGACCGATGGCAGCCCGGCCGGTTACCGGTTGATCAATGAGCCGGTGCATCTGCAAGGCGACTTCAGCTCGACCCGCGACTCGCTGCAACTGCATATCAAGGATACCTGGACCTTGTTCGACGACCGTCTGCGCCTGCAGTATGGCTTCAAGCGTCTGGACCTGGATTATCGGGTCGAAGGCTACCGCAATGCCGGCGATTACATCGCCAACCGTCAGCCCCGGCTGGGCACCACCTGGCGCGACAACTTTCTGCCCCAGGCCGGTATCGTCTATGACCTGACTGCCAGTTCGCAGCTGTTTGCCTCGTACTCGGAAAACCTCGCCCTGCCACGTGGCGCCGATGATGTATATCGCGCCGCCAGCCCCAACGTTCCGGCCCCCGAGGCCGAGACGTCGAAGAACTACGAGGTTGGCTACCGCCTCAATTACCCGACCTTCAACGCTGCCTGGGCGCTGTACCGTACCGAGTTTGACAACCGCCTGCAGTCGTTTGCCGCCATCGTGCCGGGCAGTACCACCACCGAGACGTTCTACCAGAACGTCGGCAAGGCCGAGGCCTACGGCACCGAGCTGAGCGGCCAGTGGAAACCGCCGGTCCTCGCCAACAAGGTGGTGCTCAACGGCAGCGTCAGCTACAACGTGGCGCGTTTCAAGGATGACGCTGCCGGCCTGGCGCTGAAAGACAACGAGGTGCCCGATAGCCCGCGCTGGCTGGCGCAGGCCGGTGTCACCTACGAAATCACCCCTTGGGCGGTACTGAATTTCACCGCCCGGCACATCGGCTCGCGCTACAGCAACTTCACCAACAGCGAATCGGTGCCCGGTTACACCCTGTACAACGCCTATCTGGACCTGGGCCGCGACGACCTGCATTACGGCCCGCTCAAGGGCGTCAAGCTGCGCTTCAACGTCGACAACCTGTTCGACAAGGATTACCTGGGCTACATCCTGACCAGTACCACCGGGCCGGCTTCCTACCGTCCCGGCTCGCCGCGCACCTTCCAGACCACCCTGAGCGCGGAGTTCTGAACCATGAACAGACTTGCTGCCGCTTTATCGGGTCTCGCACTGACCCTGCTCAGCCTGAGCCCGCAGGCCGACGAGCAGGTCCGCGCCTCGACCCTGGCCCTGCATCAGCGCTTGCTGGTGCTCGACAGCCATCTGGATACGCCGCTGAATTTCCTGCGCCCTGGCTGGGACATCCTGGCGCGTCACAGCTACAAGGACGACGGCAGTCAGGTCGATTTGCCACGCATGATCGACGGCGGCCTGGATGGTGGTTTCTGGGTCATCTATACCCCGCCCGGACCGCGTACCGAAGCCGGGCGGGCCTACGCCAGCAACTACGGCCTGTCGGTGCTGGCGCGGATCAAGGACTTGATCAGCCGTGCGCCGGAGCGCTTCGAGCTGGCACTGACTGCCGCCGATGCGCGGCGCATCGCCGCCGAGGGCAAGCGGGTGGTGTTCATCAGCATGGAAAACGCCGACCCGCTGGGCTCCGATCCGCAACTGCTGAACACTTACTACCGACAGGGTTTGCGCATGCTCGGCCTAGTGCACTTCAGCACCAACGAAATCGCCGACTCGGCCACTGCGCTGCCGGAATGGAAAGGTCTGAGCCCCAAGGGCCGCGAGCTGGTCGCCGCCGCCAACCGGCTGGGTATTTTGCTGGATGTTTCGCATGCTTCCGATGCCGTGTTCGATCAGGTCCTGGCCTTGTCCAAAGCCCCGGTCATCGCCTCACACACCAGCGCCAAGGCGGTCAGCCCGCACCCGCGTAACCTCGACGATGAGCGCCTGCGTGCGCTGGCGGCCAAGGGCGGGGTAGTGCAGGTCAATAGCTACGGCGACTATCTGATCCCGCTAAAGCCCAACCCGGAGCGGCAAAAGGCCTTGGCGCCGCTGTACGCCCGCTACAACAACCTCGCCGCGCTGAACCCCGATGAGGTCAAGGCGCTACAAGCCGAGATCGCTGCGGTCAAGCAGCGTTACCCCCAGCCAAGGCCGGACCTGGATGTGTTCATGAACCACGTGCTGCACATCCTCAAAGTGGTCGGCCCCGAACACGTCGGCATCGGCGCCGACTGGGACGGTGGCGGTGGAGTGGAGGGGCTGGAAGACGTCAGCCTGCTGCCGCGCATCAGCGAGCGACTGCTGCAGGCTGGCTACAGCGAGCAGGATCTGGCCAATATCTGGGGCGAGAACCTGCTCAGGGTGCTGCAAGCGGCGCAGGATGCGGCACCGCACTGAGGTGCCGCCGACGCGGGGCCCGTGGACCGGTGCGAGCCAGCTTGTTGGCGAAGACGGCGGCACATTCACCGCAGATGTAGTGTCTTTACTGGCCTCTTCGCGACCAGGGTCGCTCCTACTTGATCAGCGCCAGCACTGCGTCAGTTACCTGGCGCGTGGTGGCGGTACCGCCCAGGTCCGGGGTATGCAGGCCACTCTCGGTCACCGCCTCAATGGCCGACATCAGGGTCCTGGCCGCCGCTGCCTCGCCCAGATGCTCCAGCATCATTGCGGCGGTCCAGAACGTGGCGATGGGGTTGGCTACACCCTTGCCGGTGATGTCGAACGCCGAGCCATGGATCGGTTCGAACATCGACGGAAAACTGCGATTGGGATTGAGGTTGGCCGTCGGCGCAATCCCCAGGCTGCCAGACAACGCCGCGGCCAGATCGGAAAGAATGTCAGCGTGCAAATTGGTGGCGACGATCACATCCAGGGTGCCGGGCTTGAGCACCATGCGGGTGGTGACGGCATCGACCAGTTCCTTATCAATCCGCACATCCGGAAAGTCCTTGGCCACCTCAAAGAACACTTCATCCCACAGCACCATGCCGTGACGCTGGGCATTGGACTTGGTGACCAGCGTCAGGTGCTTGCGCGGGCGGCTGCGGGCCAGTTCGAAGGCAAACCGGTGAATCCGCTCGACACCGACCCGGGTAAACACCGACACCTCGGTAGCGACCTCTTCCGGCAGGCCGCGGTGTACCCGACCGCCATTGCCGGAATACTCGCCCTCGGAGTTCTCGCGCACCACCACCCAGTCGATCTCATGACCATTATGCAGCGGACTTTTGACCCCCGGCAGCACCCGCGCTGGCCGTACATTGGCGTACTGATCGAAACCCTGGCAAATCGGCAGCCGCAGCCCCCACAGCGAAATGTGATCGGCCACATTCAGCGCGCCCACGGCGCCGAAGAAAATCGCATCGAAAGTCTTCAGCTCGTCCAGACCGCCTTCAGGAATATAAAAACCGTTCTTCAGGTAATTGTCCGAATTCCAGTCGAAATGCCCGAACTTCAACTCAAAGCCGGATTTTGCTGCCAACGCCTGCAACACCTCGACCCCGGCGGCAATCACCTCCACGCCAATACCATCACCCGGTACCGCTGCAATCTTGTAAGTGCTCATGACTCAACTCCACGCTGGATAATCAATCGTGCCTGCCGCCACCGAATGGCCGACAAGGTGTGGAACCGAGTGTAAGTGGTGAATTGGGATTTATGATTCACTCAAAATAACAACATAATTAACTTTATTTCATGAGTTCAAGCGCTCATCGGCACCTGCCGTCAGGGCAGAGCGCGCAGCCCGATTAGCTGCGGGATTAATCCATGCAGCGCATCACGCGCCATACTGTCCACTTAGCCGCCGATTGCCACTGTAGGAGCGACGTTGGTCTGGGCGGTATTCCGACGAAGAGGCCGGTAACGTCACAGCATCTGCTGCGAATGGGTCGTCGTCTTGGTTTGTAACCGGAGCGCTGCCGGCTGCTCCCAGCGGTCTGGCTGACCCGTATTTAGGCTAAAGCAGGCCCCACCGCAGCCATCAAGCCCGGCGACAGTTCTGAACAACCCCTGAACAGTCATCACCCAGCGCCGAGCTTGTCCCTACCTCCCTGAACTTATTAGGGTTTTGCGCCTCTGATGCCGGTAGCCATTGATCGCGGCGGCCTGATAAGCTCGCGGCTTTACTCGTTTGCCCTTTCGGCGCATGAACAAGGAAACAGCATGAAACAGCATCGGTTGGCAGCGGCGATTGCCCTGGTTGGTCTGGTACTCGCAGGTTGTGACAAACAAGCCAGTACCGTCGAGCTGAAAACCCCGGCCCAGAAAGCCTCCTACGGCATCGGCCTGAACATGGGCAAAAGCCTGGCACAGGAAGGCATGGACGACCTCGACTCCAAGGCCGTAGCCCTGGGTATCGAAGACGCCATCGGCAAGAAAGACCAGAAACTCAAAGACGAAGAGCTGATCGAAGCCTTCGCTGCCCTGCAAAAACGCGCTGAAGAGCGCCTGGCCAAGCAGAGTGAAGAAGCCGCAGCAGCCGGCAAGAAATTCCTCGAAGAAAACGGCAAGAAATCTGGCGTGACCACCACAGCCTCCGGCCTGCAATACGAAGTCGTCAAAAAGGCCGACGGTGCTCAACCCAAACCAACTGACGTGGTGACTGTTCACTACGAAGGCAAACTGATCGACGGCAAAGTGTTCGACAGCTCTGTAGAGCGCGGCAGCCCGATCGACCTGCCGGTCAGCGGTGTGATTCCAGGCTGGGTCGAAGGCCTGCAACTGATGCACGTTGGCGAAAAGATCAAACTGTACATCCCGGCTGAGCTGGCTTACGGTGCCCAGAGCCCGAGCCCGTTGATTCCGGCCAACTCGGTACTGGTCTTCGACCTGGAACTGATGGGCATCAAGGACCCGGCCGCAGCGCCGGCCCTGCCTGACGAAGAAGAAGAGGCCGCACCGGCTGAGGCACCTGCCAAGAAGTAATTGCGGCATGTCAGCAAAAACGCCCTGCACCGCAGGCGTTTTTGTATCCGGTCGAACGCTTTATCCTGTGTGAAGTCTCACTATCAGGCCGGGCAGTGAGCTTTGTCGGACAATCAGGTGAGCGCTACACTGCGCCATGTCACCGATTTAACAGGAGTTTTCAGGTGGCCAAAAAACGCCCGATTTGAGTCAGGCCCCCGTGGCACGGGGCGCTCAGGCCTGAAAAGCGCGGCTGTTCACAAGGTTATCCACAATTTATGTGGATAACATGACTGCCATAAATCTTTCGTATCGGAGTGATCATGAAAGCCCCCTGGACTTTTCTCCGTTTCCTGCCTGGTGCCCGCCGCCTATTGGCCGCAGGGCGTTTACCGGCATTGCTGTTTGCCGTTGCCCGCAAAGGCTCCAGCGAGGGCAGCCGGCTGGGGCGCATCAAGGACGATCTGCGTCTGCTGCAGGCCCTGTGCCTGGCCTACTGGCGTGGCGAGTACCGCGACATAAGCCCCAAGGCCATTTTGTCTATCGTCGCCGGCCTGATGTACTTTCTCAGCCCGTTGGACGCGATCCCTGACTTTATTCCGGGCCTGGGGATGTTCGATGACGTTGCGGTACTGGCCTGGGTCATGAAAAGCCTGACTGACGAACTCGATGCGTTCCGTGCCTGGCGTGAGTCTCAGCCGGTGGAGAAACTGGTAGTCGTCGAGCGGCTGCCTGCCAGTGAAGCATTGCTGGAGCGCGAAAAAGGCATCTGATCCCGCAAATCGGCCGACTTTAAGCGAATCTGCCGGCCTTGCAGGTGGGCAACGACCCATAAAGCACTGTTAAGATAACGACATCATTGTTTTTCGAAATAAGTCCTTATCCAGTACAGGGGGTCGTATGGATCTTCAAGTCATCTCACGTGACGGCGAACCCGAGTACGCCGTACTGCCCTGGGGCCAGTACCAGGCACTGTTGAAAGCCGCCGGGCTGGCTCAAGCACCGGCCCGTCAGGTGGTCGAGACCCCGCAGGAGCCCCAACCATTGCCCGGTTTCGACCAGCTTGCTGCGCTGCGTCAGGCCAAAGGCCTGGAACTGGCGGGGCTGGCCCGTTCGGTGGGGGTCAGCCCTTCCTATCTGGAGCTGATCGAAAACGGCACCCGTGAGCCGGACGCAGCCATCAAGCGCAGCCTGGCGTGGCATCTGGGGGTAGCCGGTTGGCGGGGTGACTCATGAGCGTGCGTATCAGCCGCCAGCACTGGGAACAGCTGCTGAGCGAGCTTGATCAGGCCCGTCGTCAGCGTCATCTGGTCACTTACCGTGCCTTGCTCGAACGCCTGCAACTGCCAACCCCGGCGATGCAAACCTTGAGCGCCGCGCTGGAATACCTTGCCACCCTGGACGCCAAGGCCGAGCAGCCATTGCGCAGTTCACTGGTCATCAGCCAGGGCGCCAGCCGCCTGCCACGCCCTGGTTTCTTCGAATGCGCCGAGCGTCTGGGGCGTTTTTCCGGGCCGTCTGACGGCACCGCTGCGGCCGCCTGGCATGCCTCGGAAGTGGTGCGGGTTTTCGAGTTCGCCTACTCGCAGCCTGAGCGCGAGCAGTTGGCGGCCAAAGGTTAGTAGGGTTAATGCCGATCAGTTAAGGTCGGCGCGGTCTTTGTGGGAAGTTCTGCTGGCGAATGCAGGGGACATCCACAGCAGATGTGCAGGTTTTACCGGCCCGGTCGCGAGCCGTTGCTGCCTGCCACGGGCATTTGCTGGGGCCAGACCTTGACGCTGTTGAGCTTGAGATCTGGCATCAGTGCTCTGTAACCGCGTCGTTTAAAGGGTCGACCCTGACAGCCCTGCTTCTGTCGATCTTCCACGACATCAACTCGTTGACCGTGGCTTCCAGGGCGGACCAGCTGTTTATCACAGCAGTGAAGTTCGCCAGGTAAAGATGATTGCTGGCATCAATGCCAGCCTGCAAGGTCTGGATAACCTGTTTTACCGTGGTACGTTGCTCGCTCCAGAAATGCCCAAGCGCTTGCTGGCAATCGAGCAATTGGATCAAGCAACGCTTGGCATTTTGCATGTGAGCAACAACCGCGCTGGCAATCGCCAGTTCTTGTACCGGTATGCTCTGCCTGCTTTGAAGCTCCCGAACGGCTTGCATGGACTGCGTTATGGCTGCCAGGTCCCGTTTGTGCTCCTCAGCTGGCCACGCACCCAGAAGCGGGAATGTAAGCTCAAGAACGGGCTCTGCCAGAAAGTTTGTGTCGGCAATCTCACTGTCACTTTCAACTGATGAGTCGCCGTGTTGCAGTGCACGTCGATAAACCATGCTGACACGCTCAATGATCAAGTGCCGATCCGGATCAAGGCCTGTGAACGGTTCCCCGCCGCTGGCGCGCAGCGCGTCTTCGAGTTGTTGATATTTCTGGGCCAGCTCATGGGCCTGTTCGCGTTGCGCCTGAGATGTTTGCAGGGCATCGGCGATTGAACCTGCCAGGCGCTCAAGCGGCCCGGTGATGAGGTGTGACAGCTGTTGCGTGCGACGCTGATATTCAACGGCCTGGCTGCAAGCCTCATCAAGCTGCGATACCAGCACTTGCTCAAGTACCGCGGCCCATTGCCCGGGGTCGTGCGCGAGCGCTGCCCGCACGGCGTCGACCCCCGCCACGCACGTCGAATAGGTGATGAACGGCCTAAGCATCTGCGATGCCAGGGTCGCCTTGAGTGAGGTCCATTGCTGGGCTGTTTCGATCAGCGCGTTGGTGACTTCACTCACCGCCTGCAGCGACGGGGACGAATGAGGCGGATGGGGCCTCGACAGATCCGTCAGCGCACTGGCGTAGCCATCAAATGCCAGGAACGAGATATAAGCGTCGACAAGATTCTGCTGACCTGGAGAAGACATCATGATTGCTTGCTCCGAGAGCAGCGGCTCCTCGTTCCAGGAGCCACCATTCTGTTCTGAAATGCCCGGTGCTGTTCAACGATGTTCGGCAACCGGGCACTGGCTTTTGCCGATTCAGGCTGCCTGGATGTTGGCAACTTCACCGCCAACTTTCATCTCGCCTACTGCAACCTGGACATCGGCCATGGCTAATTGCTCGGCCATTTTGGTTGCCGCTTGCCATTCCTTGCTGGCCGAGGACGCGAAAGCCCCCTGGATAATTGCACTGACGCTCAGCTCTGCCTTTTCGAGTTTTTCACTGACGCCTTTGAGCTCTCCAGCGAAAATGCTCCAGATGGTCCTGAGGTCGGACAGTGCGTCCAGCGATGTCTTGACATGCTCTTTGGCCTGCGTCGTTGCCATGGACAGAGCATGCAAAGCTACGATTTGTCTTTGATCAGCCGAAAGTTGCGCCTGCTTCTTGGTGATCTCTTTCATTTGATCGTTGATCTTGCTCTGGGTTAATGCCCACAGGGTAATGCTTGCACCTGCCCCAATGAGGGCAGGGACGCCGACGGTCAGGGACCAGCCTAAACTGATCGGCGCCAGTGCCAGGGCGATGACCCCGACAAACAGGGAGACGCCAAGGCCGGCGGCTTCATAGGCGATCTGCCGATTCTCGGCTGCGATCATGGCGTTCAATCCACTGATTGCAGCATTCAACTCTTGTACATGACCCAGCAGCTCGGTTTCCGCGTTTTGAATGCTGCTGACACTTGATACCAATTCATTGTGCGAACGCTGCATCTTGTTACCCCAGGCGCGCAGACGCTCGGCGGTTGTATCCGCTTTGTGAATAGCCTCCTGAACTTCGTCGTTGAGCATTTTCACCAGCAGCGAAATCTTCACCACTGTTGGATCGCTGGCCCCCATCGCTGAAGGGTTCGACTCGACCTGCTTGACGATAAGCCCCATCACCGAGTCGAAGGTGGTTCCAAAGTCAATGACTTGCAGCGGCACACCGCCGGTGAGTTCGGGAGCCAGATCGTCGATCCACTCCTGAGCGTTCAGTTTGGCTTGATCCAGAGACTTGGACAGACCATTGAACCAGTTGTAGTGCTTTTCCGGAGTTTCGATGTGCGTATTGAGCACGCCGTGACAGGCTTGGGTAATCAGATTGAGACTGAAAAAAGCGGCTTGGGTCTTACCCGATACAGCCTGGGTATTTTTCACCAGCGATTGCGTAGCCATGTAAGCACCCTCTTTAACCTGCAGTTAATGAAATGTTCTGACTCAAAGGCTCAATGACAACGGTTTGTCCACGATCAATTTTCAATCCCGCCAAGTGGCTGGCATAGGCTTCCAGTTTTTTCCAGGAAGCGGCCACCAATTGGTAATTGGATAAATACAAGTGAGCGTCGGGGTCGGCACCGGCATTAAGTGCTTCAATGACCTGGCGCACCGTATTGGTCTCTTCACGCCAAAGCTGAGTGATGGCTGGAAGTTTGTTTTCAATGCTCAGAAACTCGCGTTCGAGCCGATAAAGAAGACTCAGCACATTCTTGGTGGCCGCCAGGGCCTGCGCGGTTTGATCCAGGCTGACTTGTAACTGGCTGATGTCACGCAGTAACTTGTAGATTCGCTCCGAGCGCGCCCAGTTTTCGTACACCGCGTAGCTGGCCGTGAGCACTGCAAGCGTCAAACCCACGTACGAGATCCCGTTGGCTATCGCGGCGCCCATCATGATGCCTCGGGTCGCTGCATCAATATTGGATGTTTGAATATCCACCAGTTTGTAAATGACCTTTCCGTGGTTGGTGACCAGGGTGCTGGTTTTGCTCAGCGTACCGACGGTGAGTTTTTCCTGTTGGGAGATCAGGGCGTCCTGTAGTTCTTGCATTTTTTGCGCAAGCTCATTGGACTTGGCCTCTTGTGCTCCCAGCGAGCGCCAGCCAGCCTGGATACTCTCATCGAGGCGATGGTGCGCGGCACTGAATTCCTTGCGTAACGCTTTGATTTTATCTTCGCACTCAATGGCCTGGCGCAAGCCTTTGTTCAGTTGTGGCATCACAACCTGGTTCAGCACAGCCACCCACTGCGTGCGCTCGTTCTCGACAGCCAGCCGCATCATGTCTTCCACGCCGGAAACACACGAAGCGTACTGGATGAACTGCTTTAATAGTCCTCCCAGAAAGTCAGGTTTTAATGTCGGCCATTCCTGTGCGGTATGATTGAGCAGTTCCAGACGATTTCTTACATCGCTCAGCCAGTCCGGATCATTGATCAGCTTTCCTACTGTCAATGTCGTAACCGTATGGCTGTAAGCATCCAGCTCAATAAAAGAAACAAAAGCATCAGTCAATGTTTGCTTCAACAGATCGACACGAGGATAGATCACAGCCGTCACTCCCGGACCTAAAAGATTAAAAAGAGTAGTTTCGATTCCGGCAAGCCGAACACTTCAGGCCTGAGCACTTCGCCGAGACCGGCAAATGTTGCACATTTATAAACGATGATTTCGCAGGGCGATAAGGCAGGGGCGTGAAGTGGGTTTGGTCACGGCGAGGGAGAGAAAGGTTGCATCCAGCATCGTCGTATCATCCTTTGCATATCGAAATTATGATATGTGGCGCAATAACATCGCTTCGCCAGCCTAAGCGATCTCGATTCGATAGTGCAATAGGCTTGCGTGATGTTCTGGCAGGGATAATTCGATTCTGTTTATTGTCCTGCGCGAGTGGCCGACAACGCGGGCGGGCGGGAACTCCCCGCAAGCCGTTGCCCGACAGCGCTGTGCCGGGCGGCGGGCGGGTTTTGATCGGCGATGCGTATCAAGCCACCGCGAAGTAATGCTTCACAAAACTTTCGCTGAGCACTTCCCACAGCACCGGCGTGCCCTTGGTCACGAACCAGCTGTCGCCGGCCTTGTAGCGGCTGACCTGGCCGGTGCTCTCGTCGGTCAGTACCAGCTCGCCGGTAACCACGGTGGCGTGCTCGTTGAACGGGTAGACCATACGGAACTTGCCTTGGGTGGTGCCGAAGTAGGCGCTGCTGACCGGGTCGGTTGGGGCGCCGAAGGTCATCTTGCCGAAGGCGTTGACCTCGCCTTCGAGAATCTGCGAACCCAGATCAGCCACGGTGCCCCAGGCATCAAGCTGGCTGAGTTGAACATCTTTGTTGATTACGGTCAGGGTCATGCGGCAGTACTCCTAGAGGATGGAATGAAATCAGCGGCGACCATTGAAGTAGCCGGACAACTGGTGAAAGGTCTTGCCGCCGCTGAGCAGCAGCGGGCGGATCTGGTCCTTGCCGATGATGTTGGGATGGCGCACTGAACTGAGCAGCTCATAGCGCGCCGAGCCTTCGCTCATGCCTTCAGCAAGGATCTTGCAAATGATGTGGCTGGGGGTGACGCCAAAGCCTGAATAGCCCTGCACATAGAACACGTTGCGCCGGCCGTTGAGGGTGCCCAGTTGCGGGAACAAGGTGGCGCCGGTGGCCATCGGGCCGCCCCAGGCCAGGTCGATTTTCACGTCTTTGAGGTACGGGAACACCTTGAGCATCAGGCGCCGGTTCCAGGCTTTGAGATCATTGGGGATATGCTCGACAAACGGGGTGGCAGAACCGAACAGCAAGCGGTTCTCGCGGGTCACCCGGTAGTAATCAATCACCGGCCGGATATCGCTGTATGCACCCCGAATCGGGCTGATGCGCTGGATCAGTTCTTCCGGCAGCGGCTCGGTCACCATCTGGAATGCGTACGTATTGATGGTCTTGCAGTGCAACTGCGGTTCGAGCTTGTTGAGGAAACTGTCGCAAGCCCAGAGCAGTTTGCTGGCCTTGACCGAGCCACGGCCGGTGCGCACAGTGATGCGCTCGCCGTATTGCACCTCCAGCGCCGGGCTGTGTTCAAAGATCCGCACGCCCAGCTCGCTCAGGGCCTTGGCCTCGCCAAGCAGCAGGTTCAGCGAGTGCACATGGCCACCGCCCATGTGCAGCAGGGCACTGCTGTAAACGTCGGAGCCGATGATCTGTTTGACTTCGGAGCCTGCCAGAAAGCGAATCTCGTCTTTGCTGTTGATCGACTTGAAGTCGCGCTCCCAGTTGCGCAGGGTCTGTTCCTGACGTTTGTTGAAGCCCATGTAGCCATAGCCATGGCTGAAGTCGGCGTCGATGTTATAGCGGGCGATACGCTCTTTGATGATGCCGGCGCCCAGCTCGCTGATCTCGAAGATCTCGCGGATGCCGCTTTCTCCGACGCTGTTGCGGATCTTCTCCAGGTCGTGGCCGATGCCGGCCATGATCTGCCCACCGTTGCGCCCGGTGCCGCCGAAACCCAGGTAGCGGGCTTCGAGCACCACGATGTTGGTGATGCCTTTCTCGGCCAGCTCCAGCGCGGTGTTGATCCCGGAGAAGCCGCCGCCGATGACCACGACATCGGCGTCTATGTCCTCCTCCAGGGTCGCAAAACTCAAATTGTACTTTTTGGTTGCTGAGTAGTACGTGGGCGTTTCGATATTGATCATGGTGGCGACCGGCTCATGATTCTTGTCAGTTGCTTCATTAAACGCCCGGTCGCCGCATGTCGTCTTGCCTTTGTGTGCCGCCGGACTTGTTCGGCACTGCCAGTCTCAAGTGAGCGAGGCGAGGGTCTCCGGCAGGGTGGCACCGCCATCGACAATAATCGTCTGGCCGGTGACATAGGCTGCCAGCTCCGAAGCCAGGTAGAGCATCGCCCCGGCGATGTCCGCCGGTTGCCCGAGACGGCCCAGCGGCACGCCTTGGGCGATGCGCTGGCTGAGGCCAGGATCGCCCAGGTTGCCCATCGCCGGGGTGGCGATCATGCCCGGTTCCACGCCATTGACCCGCACCCCCAGCGGCGCCAGTTCCAGCGCGGCGCTGCGGATGAAGCCGTTGACCCCGGCCTTGCTGGCGGCGTAGTGACTCAGGCCCGGAAACGCCACCCGCGGGCCGGTCACCGAAGACGTCACCAGCAGGTTGCCGCGACCTTGCTGCCTGAACAGCGGCAAGGCGGCCTGGGTCAGCCAGAACAACGCTGCCAGGTTGACGTCCAGAGTCCGTTGCAAAATGGCCGGGGTGATCTGTTCCAGCGGCGTCAGTGGAAAGTAACCGGCGTTGTGCACCAGTACATCGAGGCGCGACAGGTCGCCGATCATGGCATTGATCGCGTCTCGGTCGGCCAGATCGATGTCCACCGCCTGCACATCCCGATTGAGCCGACTCAGCTCGCTGGCCAAGGCTTGGGCTTCAGGCAGGTTCAGGTCGGCGATCAACACCCTGGCACCACGCTCGCTGAATGCCTCGACGATACCCCGGCCAATGCCTTGGGCGCCGCCGGTCACCAGTACGGTTTGTCCGTTGAAATCCAGCATCAGGCACCTTCCAGTTGTTCAAAGGCCAGGGTGGGCACGTCGACAATGCTCGATCCGCCATCGGCGACCAAGGTAGCGCCAGTGACGATGCTGGCCTCAGTGCTGATCAGAAACCGGCACAGGTTGGCGATTTCGTCGGGCAGCGCGGGCCTGCGCAACGGCACCGCGGCGGTGACCCGTGCATAAGCGGCGTCCAGGTCTTCTGCGTAATGCGCCATCAGTGGCTGCATCTCGGCATCGGCCATGGGCGTGCGCACCCAGCCGGGGCACACGCAGTTGACCCGTACACCCAGCGGGCCGTAGTCCTTTGCCAGTGAGCGGTTCAGGCCCAGCAGCGCGTGTTTGGCGGTGGTGTAGCCGCACACTTGTGGGCCTGCGGCCAGGGAGGCGATGGAGCCCAGCAGTACGATGCTGCCGCGCCGCTCGATCAGCAGCGGCAGGCAGGCCTGGGCGCTGAAAAAGGCGCTGTCCAGATTGCTGCGCAGCGCCGCCTGCCAGTCTGCGCTGCTGGTTTCGGTGGCGCTGCCCAGGCCATGCCCGCCTGCGCAGGTGAGCAGGGCATCAAGGCCGCCAAAGCGCTCGCGAACCTGCTCGATGAATTCGGCCCAGGTGTCGGCACAGGCGGCGTCGCCGACCAACACCAGGCCGCCGGTCTGGGCCGCGACCCGCTCCAGTGGCTCGCGGCGCCGGCCGACCAGCACCAGATTGGCGCCGTCGACCGCCAGGCGACGGGCGCAGGCTTCACCGATTCCGGTGCCGGCGCCGGTAATCAGTACGGTCTTACTCATCGCTGTCGTACTCGGTGACATTCAGTACACGGCAGTAGGAGGCCACCGGAAAATTGCTCAGCTCTTCGAAGCCGTCACCGGCATAGCCGAAGATCTTGCCGTCGCTGCGGTGCTGTTGCAGATCGATGACGATCAGGCCCAGGGTCGGCACGATCTTCTCGCGCCAGACGAACAGGTAGAGTTGTTCGGCGAGTTTGTAGTAGTGGGCCCGGTCGGTGTCGCACAGGCCCTGTTCCACCCCGCGCAGGCACTGCCAGCTGTAGTAGTCGCGGTTCAGATAGACATGCTCGTAGACTTCCGTGGGGCTGTAGCGGTACAGGTTGCGCAGGCCGACCAGTTCCTCGGTTGGCGCATGCGGGCAGGCGCCGTCTTGCCAGGGCTGGTCCAGGCTGCCGTGCAGGAACTCGACCTGGACACCGGTCAGTGGCTGGCCGGCCAGGGCACGATGATAAAGACCTTCATGGGTCTGGGCCTCGCCGGGCAGGCGGCCGATGACGGCCGTGAAGGCGCTGTTGAGTGTGTCGAGCACCAGGCTGATCGACCAGGCCTGGCCGGCTTCGTGTTTGACGAAATCCACCAGATAAATGCCGGCACGCAGTGACGTGGCGCGATAGGCTGCGCTGCCGCTGCTGTGGCCATCGGCGGCCTGCCAGTGCACCTGTTGGGCATCGAAGCGATGGCTGATCTGCCAGCCATTGGCAAAGTTCAGCTCGAAGCGCCGGTCTGCCAGATCGGCCAGGTTCGGCAAAATGAAAGACTCGGGGGCAAAACCGTCGGCCAGGGCGCCTACGGTGATCCAGTCGGACTGCTTGCTCATCGGGGTGTGCTCGTGTTGTGAGTGATGAGCACGATGGTGCGGCGCGGCGCGCCTGAGCGGTATCAACCAGATGGTTGAACCGGCTATAGAAACAGCCGGCTGACCAGCTCGGTACGGCTGCTGACCCCGACCTTGCGAAACAGGTTGATCAGGTGGGTCTTGACCGTCGGCAGGCCCAGGTCGAGCTGGCGGGCCAGTTGTTTGTTGCTGGCGCCGTCCTGCAACAACAGGGCGATTTGCCGTTCACGAGCGGTCAGCGTTTGCAGGCGGTCTGTTGGCGGCGCTGTCTGCAAGCCGGCGGCAGCCATTTGCATCAGCCCGTGTAAGGCCAGCAGGCTGTGCAGCTCATCAGGCTGGAATGGCTGCTGGCCCCGGCAGCGCAGCAATGACACGCCCAACGCCGGACGGCCGCCGAGGTGAGCGATGACCTCGACCACATCCACCACCTGATGGCGCTGCAGAAACCGGCGATATTCCTGGCTGCTGCCCGGGTCTTGATGCGCCAGCCCGTCGCGTAGAGCAATCACCGGCTGGTCGATGGCAGCGCAGAGTTTCGGTTGCAGAGGGTCGAGCCAGCGATAGTGCTCAAGGTAGGCGTCATGCATCGACGCCTGCATGCCCTGTAACTGGAAGTCGCAGGCCAGTAGCCCGGCGTCGATCCGGTAGAAGGCCGCCAGTGCGGCGGGGACCTGATGAGTGAAGGCACTCAGGCAGTGCCGGGCCAATTGATTGCTGTCGAGCATCACCACAACCTGCGTCTTTGCCCAATGGCTGCTCAGTATTGTCACGCAGTGCGTCCAGGTCTTGTCTGTGACTGCCAGCGATTGAATTGTTCCGGGTTGGTGGTTAACTTGTTAACGATGGCTTTTCAGCCTGCACACTCGATGTCTGTCGACCCTTTGGAGCTTGCGATGCCCGCCCCGCAACGTCTGATTGTCCTCTTGGCCATGCTGGTCGCATTCGGCCCACTGTCTATCGATATGTACCTGCCGAGCCTGCCCGCCATTGCCAATGATTTGCAGGCCAGCGAAGCGCAGGTGCAGATGACCATTGGGGTGTTTCTCGGCGGTCTGTGTCTGGGCATGCTCGTGTACGGCCCGCTGTCGGATCGCTTCGGACGTCGGCGGCTGTTGCTGGGCGGTATCGTGCTGTACCTGCTGGCCAGTGTCGGTTGCGCGCTGGCGTCGGCTGTCGAGCAGTTGCTGGTCTGGCGCTTTGTCCAGGCCCTGGGTGGCGCGGCGGCGGCGGTGCTGGCGCGAGCCATCGTACGTGATCTGTTTGCTCTGGAGGAGGCGGCCCGGGTGCTGTCACTGATGCATCTGGTGACCATGCTGGCAACGCTGGCGGCACCGTTGCTTGGCGGTTACCTGATGCTGCTGGCCGGCTGGCGCTCGCTGTTCGCGGCGCTGATCGGCTTTGCCGCTGTGTGCCTGATCGCGGTGGCCTGGAAAATCCCCGAAACCCTGGCACCGCACAAACGTGGCGAGTCGCTGGGCCAGGCACTTCGTGCCTACGCCCACATGGCAGTACAGCCGTTGGTGATCGGCTACAGCCTGTGCATGGGGCTGTGCTTTGCTGGCATGTTTGCCTTCATCACAGCATCGCCGTTCGTGTACATCGACTATTTCGGCGTTTCGCCGCTGGCTTACGGCTGGCTGTTTGCCCTGAATATCTTCGGCATCATCGTCACCACGCTGATCAATGCGCGGCTGGTCAGGCGGCTGGGGCCGGGGCCATTGCTCAACGCGGGCAGTGCCGTGGCGGCGCTGGCCGCAGTGTTGTTACTGCTGGTCGGGGCCAGTGGCTGGGGTGGTTTGCCGGCGGTAGTGGTGGGGGTGGTGCTGTACGTCAGTGTCACTGGGTTGCTGGGTGCCAATTGCCTGGCCAGCCTGCTGGCGGTGTATCCCCGCCAGGCCGGGGCGGTGGCGGGATTGGCGATATCAGGCCAGTTCGGCCTGGGGATGCTCAGCAGCGCCCTGGTGGGCCTGCTGTATGACGCCAGCCCCTTGCCGATGTGCCTGATCATGGGCGCTTGCGGCATCGGTTCGTGGCTGGCGCTGCGCTTTGCCCGCAGCCGCAATTAGTTTCCACTGATCTGGAATGGACCCCGTAGGAGCGGCCGGGCGGCGATCCGCTTTAGCTGCGAAGCCTTCGCAGCTAAAGCTGCTCCTACGGGGAATGCGGCGCCGGTCTAACTGATCACTTTGCTATCAATGACCTCAAACTAACGGCGGCACACGCAACTGATTCGAGCACTCCAGCAACGAGCGGCGCTGGGTGTCGGCGTACAGTTGCAACTCGTTGATGGTTTCGCGGCCCAGGTCGTGCTGGAACTGCTGCTGGTTGGAGCTGGCGTTGTAGTGCGACTGCGCATCGTCACCGAGGTTGGACTGGAAGATCCCGGCAGCGCTGACCGGCAGGAAGTCTTCATAAACCAGCGGCTCGAAGTCGATGTGGCCCGCCTCGATCAGGGCTTCCAGATCCTTGAGCGGCAGCTCGCTGCTGCGCGCGGCGATGCCTTTATCGGTCGGCAAGTAACGGAAGTAGGCCAGGCCCTGCTGACGCATTGCCTGCAGGTCGTCCGGGAAGTCCTTGAATACCGCTTCCAGCAGTTCGGCGTAACGTACCGCGTTGGCTTCGTTGGGAAATTCCCCCAACTGCTCGCGGGCCGTGTTGAGCAATTGGTCATACAAGGCCCGGCCTTTGGGGGTCAACGCTGCGCCACGTTGTTCGATCTCGCCAAAGCGCGCCGAGTGGCTGCCCGATTCATTGGCGCCTTGGCCGACAAAGGTGATCGGCTCTTGCAGCGCCTTGAAGCTGGTCTGGCGCAGCAGGATCGGATGCTGGCGCCGTGGCGGGCCTTCGACCACCGCCTTGGGGGTAATGCCGCGCAGCGGCATGTTGCTTTGCACCGTATCGATGTCCAGCGTGCGCGGGGTCAGGTGGTTGATGTGCGGGCCACGGAAGGCCACCACATCGGCAATCAACCGGTGCTGGGCCAGCAGTTGCTGGTACTCGGCCAGCGACACCGTGGCGGTGTTGTGCCAGCGGAAGGTCTCCAGCGCCTGTTCGACGAACTCGTCGGCGTCGGCCTGGTTGAGTCCGCCATCACGCTCGCTTTGCTCAATCAGCTCCAGCACCCGTGGGGTGAAGATCGAGCGCTTGGCCAGTACTTGTTCGGCGAAGGCGCGCAGCGCGGCGTTGTCGATCAGTTCCAGGCGCAGCAGCGAAGTGAACACCCGGAATGGGCTGACCTGCAGCGAGTCTTCATGGACCGCGCGAAACGCCGTGGAGTGCACCGGCACGCCGGCCGGAGTCAGGTCGTAGTAACCCACCGGCTGCATGCCCATCACCGCAAACAGTCGTGCCAGGGTGGCCAGTTCCAGTGGTGTACCGACGCGAATCGCGCCATGACGTTCCATGTCCAGGCGTTCGATCTCGCCGGTTTTGTTCAGGCTGTCGAGCACCTGCGGGCTGTGCTTGAACACGCCCTCGTTGGTTTCGGCGACCAGTTCCATCAAGGTGCCGTACAGCGGGACTTCTTGCTGATACATGTGGGACATGGCGCGGGAAAAGCCGGCGCGAATCTGGTCGCGATTGGCGAAGCTTGCAGTGCTCATCTGGATCGGTTCTCCGAACAATTTCCAGTCAATCAACGGTGTCTTTTCAGTCCAGCGCGGCCAGGCAGCGCTCGAAAATATCCAGGCCCTGTTCAAGAATCTCGGGCTCGGTGGTCAGTGGTGGCAGCAGGCGGATGATGTGCCGCGACTTGCCGCTGGGCATCAGCAGCAGGCCGGCATCCCGGGCGCTGCCCAGCAGTTGCGCCAGTTGCCCTGTGGCCGGGTTGCCTTGCGGGGTCATCAGCTCGATGCCGCGCATGCAGCCCACTCCGGTCAGACGCCCCAGATAGGGCGACAGGCGGGTTTCCTGCCAGTGCCGGTAACGGTTGACGATGGCCTTTTCCTGACGCTGACCCCAGTGGGCGAGATTGTCATCGCTCATCTGCGCCAGCGAAGCGATGCCTGCCGCACAGCCGATCGGGTTGCCCGAATAGGTGCCGCCCAAGCCGCCTTTAGGCAGGGTGTCGAGCAGGGTCTTGCGACCGACTACTGCGCCCAGCGGAATGCCGCCAGCGATGCTTTTACCCAGCAAGATCAGATCCGGCTCGATGCCCAGCCGGGTAAAACCGAAGCGTTGGCCGGTGCGCCCAAAACCGGACTGGATTTCGTCGGCGATCAACACAATGCCGTGCTGGTCGCACAGCGCGCGCAGCGCCACGGCGAACTCCGGCTCAAGCGCCAGGAAGCCGCCTTCGCCCTGTACCGGCTCGACGATGAAACAGCCAACCTCGTTAACGTCGATCTCGACGCTGAACAGCCGCTCGATGGCCTTGAGCGCTTGCTCGGTGGTCACCCCGGTGTCCTTGCTCGGGTAGGGCACATGAAACACCGGGCCCGGCAGCACGCCGATGCGTTGCTTGTAAGGCGCGACCTTGCCGTTGAGGTTCAGGGTTGCCAGAGTCCGACCGTGAAAGCCGCCATCGAAAGCGATCACCGCAGTACGACCGGTCGCGCCCCGGACGATCTTCAGGGCATTTTCCGCCGCTTCCGCACCGCTGTTGGTGAGCATGCCACTGAGTGGGTAGCTGACCGGCATGAAGGCTTCCAGGCGGTCCATGAACTGGATATACGGGTCATGGGGCACGGCATTGAAGGCATAGTGGGTGAGCTTTTCGGCCTGGGCCTGGATGGCCCTGACCACCGCCGGGTTGCAGTGCCCCAGGTTGAGTACGCCGATGCCGCCCATGAAGTCGATGTAGCGTTTGCCCGCAGTGTCCCAGACTTCAGCGTTACGGCCGTGGGACAGGGTGATCGGATGCACCGCCGAGATCGACTGGCTGATGTTCTCGCGGCTCATGGACGGCACCCCGCTACACGGCAGGGCAAAGGTTGCGAAGCAAAGGCACACGGGCCGGTCGGCAGAGGCATGGGGGCATCCTGAGGGGTGGACGTTTTGCACTATCTAAACGAACAACCGGTGCCCCCCGCAAACGAAATAAAATCGCCGTGTCATTCCATTAATTCTGGATGTGGCGTTGTGCCGGGTAGCAGGAATCAGGCGTTGGTCTGGCTCAGCCGACCCTTGATCCATTCCACAAACGCTTTGACCTTGGGGACTTGTGCGGCATGTTCGGCGTGCGCAAGAAAATGCGAGCCGTCGCTTTGCAATGGATGATTCCATGGAATCACCAGCTTGCCCTCGGCCAGTTCTTCGTTGACCAGATACCGCGGCACCAAGGCAATGCCGCAGCCGGCCTGGGCGGCGCGGATGCACATATAAAAGGTGTCGAAGCGCGGTCCGTGGTAGCTGTTGTGCGAGTGCAGGTCCTGCTCCAGAAACCACTCATGCCAGGCTTCGGGGCGCGAAGTGCATTGCAGCAGGATATGCCCGCTCAGCGCCTCGGCGTTCTCGAATACATGCCGGGCCATGATTTCCGGGGCGCAGACCGGCACCACCTGTTCCTTGAACAACTCGATGCAGGTGGCGCCCGGCCAGGTGCCCTGGCCGAAGAAGAACGCCACATCGGCTTTGGCCCGGACCAGATCGAAGGGCTCCAGCTCGCTGCGGATGTCCAGGTGAATGCCTGGATTCATGGCGCTGAAACCCTTGAGGTTGGGCACCAGCCAGCGATCGCCGAAGGTCGGCTGGGTGGCGATTTTCAAGACTTCGGTTTCACCGCCATAGGTGAGGATGTAGCGGCTGGAAATGTCGACCTGGGTGAGGATCTTGTTCACCTCGGTCATGTACAACTCGCCGGCCGGGGTCAGGTGCAGGCGGCGGCGGATGCGCTGGAACAACGGATGGCAGAGCATCTCTTCAAGTTGCGCGACCTGTTTGCTGACTGCGCTCTGGGTCAGGTGCAGCTCCTGGGCGGCGCGGGTAAAGCTCAGATGCCGGGCGGCGGCCTCAAAGCATTGCAGGGCGGTGGTCGAAGGCATCAGTCGCTTGGACATCGTGAGATTCCTGCCAGGATCGATAGAGGTCGAGAAAAAAACTACAGAGCCTATGCTGGTATTGGAACGTCGTCGAGCCTGCACGCTGATGCGCTTGATACATTCCAAAACGGAATCATGTTTTTCTAAATCGTCGTTTGTGGGGCTGGCCGATGCAGGTCAATACTGACCGGCATCAATGTTTTGAACCCGTATAGACGCAGGAGAATAAAAGTGGTTGCCAAACTGTTGGAAAGCCTGGGCGTAGACAAGAGTGCTTATACGGGCGGCAACCATGCCGTCTACACCCCCATCGATGGCAGCCAGATCGGTGCCGTCACCCTGGAGAGCAAGGAACAGGTCGCTGCCCGTGTGCAGAGCGCCCATCAAGCCTTCCTCAAATGGCGCAGCGTTCCGGCCCCGCGCCGTGGCGAGCTGGTGCGTATTTTTGGTGAAGTGCTGCGTGAGCACAAAGCCGAGCTGGGCGAGCTGGTCTCGATCGAGGCTGGCAAGATCACTCAGGAAGGTCTGGGTGAAGTGCAGGAAATGATCGACATCTGCGACTTCGCCGTTGGCCTGTCGCGTCAACTGTACGGTCTGACCATCGCCTCCGAGCGCCCTGGTCACCACATGCGTGAAACCTGGCACCCGCTGGGTGTGGTGGGGGTGATCAGCGCCTTTAACTTCCCGGTCGCGGTCTGGGCCTGGAACACCGCCCTGGCGCTGGTAGCCGGTAACGCCGTGCTGTGGAAACCGTCCGAGAAAACCCCGTTGACCGCCCTGGCTTCCCAGGCGCTGTTCGACAAAGCCCTGAAAATCTTCGGCAGCGATGCCCCTGAAGGCCTGGCGCAGTTGATCATTGGTGACCGTGAGGCCGGCGAGGTACTGGTCGATGACCCGCGCGTACCACTGGTCAGCGCCACCGGCAGCACCCGCATGGGCCGTGAAGTCGGCCCGCGTGTCGCGGCACGTTTTGGGCGCAGCATTCTTGAGCTGGGTGGCAACAACGCGATGATCCTGGCGCCGAGTGCCGACCTGGACCTGGCCGTGCGCGGCATCCTGTTCAGCGCCGTCGGCACCGCCGGCCAGCGTTGCACCACGCTGCGCCGCCTGATCGTGCATCGCTCGATCAAGGACGAGGTGGTGGCTCGGGTCAAAGCTGCGTACGGCAAAGTCCGGATCGGTGACCCGCGTGAAGGCAACCTGATCGGCCCGCTGATCGACAAACAGGCTTTTACCGCCATGCAGGACGCGCTGACCAAGGCTCGCGACGAAGGCGGCCAGGTGTTCGGCGGCGAGCGGCAACTGGCCGAGCAATTTCCGAACGGCTACTACGTCACTCCGGCCATCGCTGAAATGCCTGGGCAAAGCGATGTGGTGCGTCACGAGACCTTCGCACCGATCCTTTACGTGCTGGCCTATGACGAGTTTGAAGAAGCGCTGCGCCTGAACAACGAGGTGCCGCAAGGCCTGTCGTCGTGCATCTTCACCACCGACATTCGCGAAGCCGAAGCCTTCCAGAGCGCGGCCGGCAGCGACTGCGGCATTGCCAACGTCAACATCGGCACCAGCGGTGCAGAAATCGGCGGCGCGTTCGGTGGCGAGAAAGAAACCGGTGGCGGCCGCGAGTCCGGCTCCGATGCCTGGAAAGGCTACATGCGCCGCCAGACCAACACGGTCAACTACTCCCGCGAACTGCCGCTGGCCCAAGGCATCGTGTTTGATTGACAGGTGCTGGCTGTTCGCGGCTAACGCCGCTCCTGCCTTGCAGGAGCGACCTTGGTCGCGAAAGGGCCGGTAAAACCACACCCTATGCTGTGACTCTACCGGCCTCTTCGCGAGCGAGCTCGCTCCTACAGTATCTCGCCGGGCCCGCAGGCGCGGCCGGGCGACAATTTGTTCCAGCCACGAAATCGATCACCTGATTCGTGCTTTTTCCAGCCATCGTTCTGGAGTTCTTGAATGGCGCAATTACAACAAGGGTGTCTCTGGGAACAACTCACCCCACAGCGCCCGATTCATCCGCCATTAATTGGCGAGCGCAGTGCCCAGGTGTGCATCATCGGTGCCGGCTTTACCGGTCTGTCCGCTGCCCTGCAATTGCTTGAAGGCGGCAAGTCGGTGGTGATCGTCGAGGCCCATCAGGTCGGCCATGGTGGTTCCGGGCGCAATGTCGGTCTGGTCAATGCCGGCACCTGGGTCGCTCCCGATGAACTGGAAAAGGTCCTCGGTACTGCCGAGGCGACCCGGCTGAATACCGCGTTGGGCGCAGCCCCGGCACTGGTGTTCGCGACCATCGACAAGTACGGCATCGATTGCCAGGACACCCGCACCGGCACCCTGCACATGGCGCACAACGCCAAGGGCCTGGCGGACCTGCGCAGCCGGGTCGAGCAGTGGCAGCGGCGTGGCGCGCCGGTTGAACTGCTGACCGGCAAGGCCTGTGCAGACGCCTGCGGTACTGACAAGGTCGCCGGCGCCGTGCTTGACCATCGTGCCGGTACGGTCAACCCCATGGCTTATGCCTCGGGCATGGCAGTCAATGTGGTCAACAACGGCGGCGAGCTGTACGGCGAGTCGCCGGTGACCGGCCTCAAGCGTACTGCCGATGGCTGGCAGGTGACCACCGAGCGGGGCAGCGTACGCGCCGAGCAGGTGATTATCGCCTCCAACGCCTACACCGAGGGGCAGTGGACCGAGGTCAAGGATCACATCTTTGCCGGCTACTACTACCAAGTGGCGTCGGTGCCGCTGTCTGGCGCCGAACAGGCCGAAATCCTCAAGGGCGGTCAGGGCTCCTGGGACACCCGAACCGTGCTGAGCAGCATTCGCCGCGATGTACACGGGCGTCTGATCCTGGGCAGCCTGGGCAATGCCGGTCACTACCCGCTGTGGTTCATCCGCCAATGGGCCGACCGGATCCAGCAGCACTACTTCCCGCAACTGGGCAACAAGGTCGAGTGGGAATGCACCTGGACCGGCCGGATCGGCTTCACCCCCGACCATCTGCTGCGCCTGCTGGAACCGGCACCGGGTTTGCTGGCCGCGACCGGCTTTAACGGTCGGGGCGTGACCACCGGCACGCTGGTGGGCAAATGCTTCGCCGATTACCTGCTCAGTGGCAACGATGCCAAGGCCTTGCCGGTGTCGTTTTCCACCAGTGCGCCTGCGACCGGTAATGGCCTGCGCAGTCTGGGTTATGAGGCGGGTTTTACCCTGTATCACGCAGGGCAATGCTTGCGTGTAGTGCTCTGAGCGATTGAAAAACTACCTGCGTTGCCATTGCTACGTTAAAAACGGGCTCACAATGCTCATTGACCACTAGTCAACTCCGCTTGCTCGCTCGTTTTTGTGGGGCCGCCGTCGGTATTGCACTGGCTGCCTCGCCAACGTTTTTCAAAGGCTGGTTTTGGGCACTCACAACCCGGCCATACAACAATAAATCTCCATAACGTCGTTTTGAGGCGCGGCCTCGTGCTGCCCGCAAGATGGCGTTGACCTTGAGGGACACCCATGGCTACAGACAAGAAAAACGAGCACCGCTCACTCAAGCACGGCCTGACTTCACGTCAGGTATCAATGATTTCCATCGCCGGGATCATCGGCGCGGGACTGTTTATCGGCTCCTCCAATGCCATCGCCAAGGCAGGTCCCGCGATCCTGATTTCCTACCTGATTGCCGGTACGCTGGTCCTGCTGGTGATGCGTATGCTCGGCGAAATGGCCATCGCCAACCCGGACAGCGGTTCATTCTCGACCTACGCCGCGCGCGCCATCGGTCCACGGGCAGGCTTTACCATTGGCTGGTTGTACTGGTGGTTCTGGGTGCTGATCATTCCGGTGGAAGCGATTGCCGGCGCTGACATCCTGCACGCCTGGATGCCTTCGATACCGTCCTGGGCGTTGGCCTTTTTGATCATGATCGTGCTGTCGGCCACCAACCTGATCAGCGTGAAAAACTTCGGCGAGTTCGAATACTGGTTCGCGCTGGTCAAGGTCGTGGCGATCCTCGCGTTCATCGCTGTATGTTCGGCCGCCGTGCTGGGCTTCTGGCCACTGGCCGAGGTCTCGGGCGTGCAGCACCTGTGGAACAGCGGCGGCTTCATGCCCAATGGCTTTGGCGCGGTGCTCGGTGGTGTGCTGGTGACCATCTTCTCGTTCTTTGGTGCCGAGATCGTCACCATCGCCGCCGATGAAACCGCCAACCCCAAGGAAAAGATCCGCCGCGCGACCAACCTGGTGGTCTACCGGATTGCGATTTTCTACCTCTTCTCGATCTTCTTCATCGTTTCTCTGGTGGCCTGGAACGACCCGCAACTGGTCAAGGTCGGCTCGTTCCAGCGCGTGCTGGAAGTGCTGAACGTGCCAGGTGCCAAGCTGGTGGTCGACATCGTGGTGTTCGTGGCGGTGACCAGTTGCATGAACTCGGGGCTGTATACCGCCTCAAGGATGCTTTACTCGCTGGCCGCCCGTGGCGAAGCGCCGGAGCCGGTGCGCCGGGTGTCCGGCAGCGGCGTACCGACCATCGCTGTGCTGCTGTCGACCCTGGCCGGCTTCGTGGGCTGCTTCGTCAACTACGCCTTTCCGGGCCAGGTATTCGGCTTCCTGCTGTCCACCACCGGCGCCATCGCCTTGCTGGTGTACCTGGTGATCGCCATTTCCCAACTGCGCATGCGCGCAATCATGGTCAGGGAAGGCACCGCGATCGAGTTCAAAATGTGGCTGTTCCCCTGGCTGACCTGGTTCGTCATCGGCCTGATCACGCTGGTGCTGGGCTACATGCTGGTCAGCCCGAGCTATCGCTACGAAACCCTGCTGACCGCCGCGGTAGCCGGGACGATTCTGTTGATCGCATTTGTACGGCGCAAGCCAGCGGTCAACGTGTATGCGCAGCAGGGCGGGGCGGGGAACTGAGTTTTTATAAAGGCTGGGTTTATGTGGCACATTCAGTCTGTACGGCGTTGCTGTTGCTGTTGCCGTTGATCTTGCTCTTCGAACAGAGATGGCACAGACGACGCAAATAGCGACTTTGGCGCTGGCCGAACGCAGGTGTCGATTTGGTGGGAAAGCCGGCAGGGAAGCCGCTGCTCTTTCTATAAGGAGCAGGTGCGCTGGGCAGGACGCCCATCGCGCCGGCCCCCAAATCGATGCCGGACGGAGGGTAGTTCGCCCGCAGGGCGGACCCAAGCCAGGAGCAGCGACGGTCTACTTTTGGGCGAAAGTGACCCGCCGTAAGGGCGGAACCTGACGAATAGACAACAGCGGCAAAGACCCATGCACCAATCTAAAGGCCAATTCGCGGCTAAAGCCGCTCCTACGGCGCCCCGCACACCGCCCCGCTCATGTCATCCGATAACTGAAGGTTGCAATTCTTTACGGTCGTATCTGATAATCACTTTCATTTCCGACTTGTAATGTCCCATGTCTGCCGACCCGCCATCCCTCAACGCTGCTGTCCAGCACCTGTATACCGAGCATCACTCTTGGTTACAGGGCTGGCTACGCATGCGCCTGGGTAGCCGCAGCGATGCGGCAGACCTCGCCCAGGACACCTTCGTGCGGCTGCTCAAAGCCCGCACCGCATTGCAGATCCGCGAACCCCGGCATTACCTGTCCACCGTCGCCCGTGGTCTGGTCATCGACCTGTTTCGCCGCCGCGCCCTGGAACAAAGCTACTTGCAATGGCTGGCCAGCGTGCCGGAAAGCGAACAGCCGTCGCTGGAAGACCAGGCGGTGATTATCGAGACCCTGGGCGAAATCGACCGCATGCTCGATGGCCTGGGCAGCACGGTCAAGCAAACGTTCCTGCTGTCGCAGTGCGAAGGCCTGACCTACGCCGCCATTGCCGAGCGCCTTGGCATTTCGCTACGCACTGTCAACAACCACATGGCCAAAGCCATGGAGCATTGCTGCCTGATGCAGATGCAGCATTTTTCATGAGCCCCTCAGCCAACGAACGCGAAGCCATCCGCGCCGCGGCGCAATGGTATGCACGCCTGGCATCCGGCCAGGACACTGAGCGCGAGCAGCGCGCCTGGCAGTGCTGGCACGACGCCGACCCCTTGCACCGCCAGGCCTGGCAGCGCGTCGAGTCGGTCAGCTCACAGTTTGCCCGGGTGCCGGGGCAGCTGGTTGTGCCGGTGCTGCGTGGGGGGCAGTCGCGGCGCCAGGTGTTGCGCAGCGTGCTGCTGCTGGGCGCCGCTGGCGGTTTCGCCGTCGCGGGTTGGCGCAGCGATATGGGCGGGCAACTGTTGGCTGACTATCGCACCGGGGTGGGCGAGCAGCGTGATGTGCAATTGGCTGATGGCAGCGTTCTCAAGCTCAATACCGCGACCGCGCTGGACGTGGATTTCAACGCGCAGCAGCGCAAGCTGACCCTGCGTTCCGGAGAAGTGCTGGTCAACGTTTCGCCTGACCCGCTGGGCCGGCCCTTGTGGGTGCAGACGCCCCATGGCCGGGTCCTGGCCAGTGAAGGGCGTTTCACGGTGCGGACCCTTGAGTCGTTGAGCCGGGTCGCGGTGCTGCGCAATCGGGTTGCCGTGCAGTTGCCCCATGACCTGCGGGCACAGACCCTGGAGGCGGGGCAGCAGATTGATTTTGATTCGGCCCGCATGGGTATCGCCCAGGCCAGTAGCGCCGCCACGGCGGCCTGGGAGTACGGCAGCCTGATTGCCATCAACCAGCCGCTGGGCGAATTGCTTGAGGAGCTGGCGCGTTACCGGCATGGCTGGCTGCGCTGCGATCCGGGCCTCAAGGACCTCAAGGTCAGCGGCGCCTTTCCACTGGCCAATACCGATGTCGCGCTGGCCGCGCTGGAGAGTGGTCTGGGTCTGAAAGTAGTGCGCCATACCGCCCTGTGGGTCACCGTCACCCGCGCCTGAAACAGTCGGGTATGACCATCTGGGCGCGACAAGCCCCGCCGTTCAGGGCGGGGAAGGATAGCGCGGACGGCGTAGCCGTCCCTGGTTGCAGTGGGGTGTCTGCTGCTGTTCGATGGACGCACCGCCACAGGATGAAGCGCAGTAACACGGCGACACAGATGCCCTTCTACGGCGGTATTTCGTTACAAAGACCCCATGGGCATGCACCTTGAAAACACCGTGCCGTCCGCGCCTAATGTCGTCTTCATTGCTCATGGCTCAAGAGCAGCATGCAACGACTTCAAGCCTTCAAGTACGAACTCATGCCAGACGGCCGACAGGAGCGGCAAATGCGCCGCTTTGCGGGCTCCTGTCGCTTCGTCTTCAACAAGGCGCTGGCGTTGCAGAAGGAGCGCCACGAGCAAGGCGAGAAGAAGCTCGGCTATGCGGGCTTGTGCAAGTTGCTGACTGAGTGGCGCCATAGCCCGCCAACCGCATGGCTGGCCGATGCGCCTGTTCACCCATTGCAACAGGGCCTCAAGGATCTGGAGCGGGCCTACGCCAACTTTTTCGCCAAGCGAGCCGACTTTCCCCGGTTCAAGAAGAAGGGGCAGCGCGATAGTTTCCGCTATCCCGACCCGAAACAGATCAAGCTCGACCAGACCAACAGCCGCCTGTTCTTGCCCAAGCTGGGCTGGCTGCGCTACCGCAACAGCCGCGAGGTGCCTGGCACGGTGAAGAACATCACCGTGAGCCAGTCGTGTGGCAAGTGGTTCGTGAGTATCCAGACCGAACGCCAGATCGATGAGCAGCCCACGGCACAGGGTGCGGCAGTCGGCATCGACATGGGCATTGCCCGCTTCGCCACGCTTTCGGATGGTTCGTTCTACGCACCACTGAACAGCTTCAAACGCCATGAAACCGCGCTGTGCAAAGCGCAGCAGGCGATGAGCCGCAAGGTCAGATTCAGCCGCAACTGGAAGAAGGCGAAAGCCTGCGTCCAGCGCATTCACTCGCGCATCGGCAATGCCCGCCGCGACTACCTGCACAAGTGCTCCACCACGATCAGCCAAAACCACGCGATGGTGTGTATCGAGGACTTGCAGGTACGCAATATGTCCAGGTCGGCGGCAGGCACGGCCGAGGCGCCGGGAAGAAACGTTCGGGCCAAGTCTGGCCTGAACAGGGCCATCCTCGATCAGGGCTGGTTCGAGTTCCGTCGCCAACTGGACTACAAGCTGGCGTGGCGCGGCGGCTGGCTGATTGCCGTGCCGCCGCAAAATACCAGCCGCACGTGCCCGTGTTGCGGCCATGTGTCGGCGGCCAACCGCCAGACGCAAGCCCTGTTCAGGTGCGTGGGATGTGGTTTTGAAGGCAACGCCGATGTGGTCGGCGCGATCAATGTACTAAGGGCGGGACACGCCCGGTTAGCCTGTGAAGTGAGCGCAGAGGTCATGGCGCCAGCAGCAGGAACCCACCGAAGCGACTCGGGGGCGGCTCGATGCCGCGCCTGAGCGCCGTAGGAATCTCCGGCCTTCAGGCCGGGGAGGATGTCAATGCGCCAATCAAGTAAATAAAAATGCATCGTCTTTGCATCAAACCTGTATCCCGTTCGGCTATCCCTTCGATATTGGTCATTACACACCCCGGGGGAGGGGATACATGAAACCTTGCTTGCCCATCCGCACCACCTTGAGCACTGCCATTCGCGTTTGTCTGTTCGGCCTGGGAAGCGCCTGCCTGATGCCCTCACTGCATGCGGTGGCCGACGATGCCGCGACCCAGGGCAGTGTGCGCAGTTATGACATTCCGGCCGGCAGCCTGACCGAGGTCCTGAGCCGTTTTGCCGCTTCGGCCGGTGCGGCGATTTCTTTCGATGCCGGGCAGTTGCAAGGCAAGACTTCAAACGGCCTGCGCGGGACTTACAGCGTGCAGCAAGGCTTCGCCACTTTGCTGGCCGGTAGCAACTTTCAGGTCGTGGCACAGGGCAACGGTAGTTACGTGCTTATCCCGCGACCTGCTGGCGTCGCCGATGGCGCTATCGAGCTGGGGGCCACCAGCGTTATGAGTAGTGGCCTGGGCAGCGTGACCGAGAACTCCGGTTCTTACACCACCGGCGCGGTGAGCATCGGCAAGGCGCCGCAGACTCTGCGGCGTACCCCGCAATCGGTCACGGTACTGACCAGCCAGCGCCTGCAAGACCAGAACCTGACCAGCCTGACCGCTGTGCTGGAGCAGACCCCCGGTGTGGTGGTGGACCTGTTCGACAGCGAGCGGGTCAACTATTACTCGCGCGGCTACCAGATCGACGCGATTCAGTTCGACGGCGCCACGGTGGTGCAGGGCAGTGGTGGCGGGTCGTTTATTCAAAGCGATTCAGCGCTGGTTGATCACATTGAAGTGCTGCGCGGCGCCACCGGTATGTTGCGTGGTTCGGGTAACCCGTCAGGCACGGTGAACATGGTGCGCAAGCGCCCGACCCGTGAATTCCAGGGTTCGGCCAGCGTGACCGCCGGCTCCTGGGATGCCCAGCGCTACGTGCTGGATGTGTCCGGGCCGCTGAACGAAGGCGGTGGCATTCGCGGCCGGATGATCGCAGTGCACGATGACCGCGACATGTTTCAGGACACCCGGATGGAGCGCAAGAATGTGCTCTATGGCGTGCTGGCTGCCGACCTTACCGACAGCACCACCCTGACCACCGGCATCGAGTACACCGAACTGGACGCTACCGGTGCCTGGGGCGGCCTGCCGGCGGACTTCAGTGGCAAACCCCTGGACCTGTCGCGCAGCACCTATCTGGGGACCAACTGGAACCGCTGGAACCGCAGCAACCTGCAGACGTTTGTCGAGCTGGAGCACATGTTCGCCAACGACTGGAGCCTGAAACTGTCCGGCACCCGCACCCATTTCCGGCTGGACGATCACGGTTTCAAACAGACTTACATTTCCAGGGCCAGTACCACCAACCCGTATCTGGTCAATGTGCAGACCACTGAAGGCGATGGGGGGGAAAGCGAGCAGAGCCACCTCGGCGCCACACTCAATGGTCCGTTCAGTCTGTTCGGGCGTCAGCACGAGTTGCTGCTCGGCGTGGAGCGGATCAGAAACGACTCGACCGCATCGGCCACCAACTTCATGCCCAATCTGACCAATGTCGATGTGCGCACCTGGAACCCGAGCACCCTCCTGCCGGAGCCGGTCATCAACATCAGCGCCCGTCCGGTGCTGACCCGCACCACTCAGGAGGGCGCACATGCGACCTGGCGCATTTCCCTGGCCGATCCGCTGACCGCCATTGTCGGCGCCCGGATCAACTGGTGGGACTATGATCAGTCGACCAGCGCCACTGGCGACTACAGCGTGAATCAGGAGGTCGTGCCTTACGCGGCGCTGATCTACGACCTGAATGAAAATTTCAGCCTGTATGGCAGCTACACCGAGATTTTCAGCCCGCAGAGTGCAACTGACGCAACCGGGTCGGTGCTTGATCCGGTGACCGGCGAAGCTTACGAGATGGGCATCAAGGGTGAGTTCTACGAGGGGCGGCTGAACACCTCGCTGGCGCTGTTTCGTATCAACCAGGTTGGCAAGGCGCTGGACGACATCTCCGGGCCTAACCCGTGCCCGCCGTTGTACCCCA
The DNA here is from genome assembly GCF_000829415.1 of Pseudomonas sp. StFLB209. NCBI lineage: Bacteria > Pseudomonadati > Pseudomonadota > Gammaproteobacteria > Pseudomonadales > Pseudomonadaceae > Pseudomonas > Pseudomonas sp. StFLB209. Next base: position 3,787,055 of record NZ_AP014637.1, read on the forward strand.
ATGGCTATTGCCAGGCGGCCAGCGGCAAGAGCCGCAGCGACGGCTTCGAGATTGAGGTGTCCGGCGAGGTGCTGCCAGGCTGGCAGGTTTCCGGCGGCTACACCTACACCAGCACGGAGTTTCTTAAAGACACGGTGAGCAACACCGGTAATGTCCTGCGCTCTACCGACCCCAAGCGCATGCTCAAGCTGTTCACCAGCTATCGCCTGCCAGGCGCCTGGTCGGATCTGACCATTGGTGGCGGGGTTCGCGCGCAGAGTGATATCTATTCGCGCAGTGGTGCAGCAACGGCTACTCAGAGCGGTTACGCGATATACAGTGCAATGGCCAGCTATCGCTTCAATGATCACTACTCGGTACAGGTCAACGCCAACAACTTGTTCGACAAAGAGTACTACAAGAAGATCGGTGCCACGGCCACCGGGTACTACTGGGGCGAGCCACGCAGCCTGGAGGTGACGTTGCGCGGTACGTTCTAGTTACTCGGTTTAAAGGTTTCACTCAAATAGAGGTCATCTCCTTCAATCGAGGGGGTGGCCTTTTTTAAGGTGTGATCGAAAGCGGGATAAGTAGGCTCATTGAATAAGAGGTGCTGAAATAAAATTGTCATGAGTGTCCGGAAGTTACGCTTGGCGGGCGACTTGTTTTAGTAACTTAACCCGAAACTAATTGACAGTGTTGTAACATTTCTACATTCTTACTTCGCGTTACTGCTGGTCAGGAACGCTCAGGGGGCTTGTAGGACATTCCCTGAACGACGGAGTCCAACGCCACTTCACGATGTTGAAGAAAGAATGACGCCATGCAATTTCAGTGGCCGCTGCTGTTTCTCTCTCTCACATAATAATTCATGCCGGTGTCGTCTAACGCGATGTCGGACAGATTAAGTTTGTTTGTCTGCCTTTGATTGGGTGTTGTACGAAAACGGCCTGCGCTCGACCATGCGCTGCCAAGAGCGGCTCGTGCGCGAGTCCGATCGCAGTGCTCATTGGCGCCAGTAACATCGACCGTGACCGTTGCTCGCCGGTTTTTGCCGTGCCTGTCCTTCGCCCGCTGACTTTTAGTACATCAACCTGGTTCGCTGCCCGTTTATGGGGCGCGAAAGTTTTAGGTGTATGGCACAGCAGAGTGCCGTCGTTTTCTTCCCCATGTACCTAAAGAGAATATGCATGGAACAGCATAGCCTTGTGGAGTTTTCAAACCGTGGCGCCACACGCCCTGCCTATTGGTGGGCGGGTTCACCGAGCAGCTATCCTTTGTTCAAGGCGCGAATGCTCAAAACTTACCCGTGTGCACGCGAATGCGTCGATAACTTGTTGCCTGTGGGTTTTGCGTGCGCGGATGTCGGGCTGGCCGGGGCGCTGACCAACCTGGCATCGATCACCCAGAGTCTGAAAGCCAATCCGCAGCATTGGGCACGGCGCGCCCGACAATGGGGGAGGGTGACCATGATCGGACCTGTCCACCGCACCCTTTATGAGCACGCTTTGCATGAAGGTGCCGGACTGTTGTTCGAAACCTGGAAAGCCAGCCGCGCTGTCCGCGGCTGGATGGTGGTCGAGATTGAGCCAAGCGAAATTTACAGTGTTGCGAGCATGCTCAGACGAGCCCGGGAACTGGCCAACCTGATGCCCAACATCATGGTCAGCGTGCCACTGAGTGAAGAGGGCTGTGAGGTCATAGAAGAACTGGTCGCGAGCGGGCATGCGATCAACGCCAGCCTGTGCTTCAGCGTGGCTCAGGTGCAGGCCGGGCTGGCAGCGATCAACCGCGGTCGGCAACGCGCGATGATCCAGGGGGTCAACCTGGAGCGCACCCGTCACCTGATCAGCGTGCTGCCTGCCGGTGTGATGGAACACCCTGAATTTATCGCCCAGGCGGCCATGGTGGGCATTGAGTTATCGTCCCAGGAGCAGCGCTGGGCTGAAGTGGCCCTGTATCAGGCTTTGCAGGCGGCGCTGCGCGGCCAGGGCGAGTCCACCCGGCTGATGGTGTGCGGTTTCGGTTCTTTCTCGCAATGGGCTCCGGTGGCTTGTCAAGCCGAACCGGTTAAACGAGGCGGTCTGTTACACAGTGTCGGCGAACAGCAACTCGAAAGCCTGATTGCCCATTGTGGTGCGGTCGCGACTGCCCGCCATGATCCGGATGCGCCAGTGCCCGCCGAGGTCATGGAGCGCTTGCTGAAGATTCCCGGTTTTTGTCAGGTCTGGGGCCGCGACACCCTCGCAAGCGCCTGTTTTGCCCGTCATCCGGTCTATCTGCAGGCGGTCGGCAAAAGTGTGCGGGCCTACACCCGGTTACTGGGGTTTGCGCGGCAGCTGAATCCGCCGCTGTTGGCTGACGTTCATTATCCGGACAGAGCTGTCGATGTGCATAACTGTTAGCGGCTCGCGCAGGCTCTTCGGATAGCGCGTGACGGGATCGACCAAACGGCACAAAAACCCTGTCGATCAAACGCTTGAGTCTGTATTGTGGCGGTTTATGTCGCTGGGATGCGTTTCGCAGTCCAATTCTCAGAGAGCCTTACCGGATGTCGGCAACTCCCCTCTGCCAGGCCTTGCCTTCGGTGCTTGCTGCACTGCGGGCGCAGACCGGCCAGATGCACTCCGGGCTGGAAAAACGCATGCCGTTTTTTTCAGCCCGTCTTGATCTCTCGCTCTATACGCGCCTGATTCAGGCCTATTATGGCTTCTATCAGCCGCTCGAAGCTGCCTTGCTGGGCTGTGCCTGGCTGCCGGCCGGGCTGGAACTGGGCGAGCGCCTGAAAGTCCCGACGCTGCTGCGTGACCTGCAAGCCCTGGCTGTCGACCAGCCGCACAGGCTGGCGCTCTGTACTCGCCTGCCTGCCATTGACAGCCCGGCCAGCGTTCTGGGGGTGCTGTATGTGCTGGAGGGGGCAACCCTGGGAGGCCAAGTACTGCGCCGCGAGATGCATGCGCGCCTGGGGCTGGATGAACACAGTGGCGCGGCGTTTCTTGATGTCTATGGCCGTGACACCGGGCGGCGCTGGAAGGCTTATCTGAGCCTGCTCGACGAGCAACCCACCGATGCGCAATTCTTGCAGGCTGCCGCGCTGGCTGCCGAATCCACCTTTGCCTGTTTCGAGCAATGGCTTGATTGCCAAGAGATCCTTTCATGAGTCATCCCGACCGCAGTGTCTTTGAACGCTTGCTGAGCAACTGCGCCAGCGAACCCATCCAGTTCCCCGGCGCGATTCAGCCGCATGGCGTGCTGCTGACCCTGACTGAGCCGGACCTTGTGTTGTTGCAGGTCAGCGCGAATATCGAGTCGCTGCTCGGTCAGCGCCCCGAGCAGGTGCTGGGCCAGCCCTTGGCCTGCCTATTGGGTGAGGCCCAGGCGACATTGATTGCCCAGGCCCGCAGTGCACAGAGTTTCAGCGATGCACCGCGCCTGTTATTGACCTGCAACGGTCGGGAATTCGAAGCGTTGCTGCACCGTCACGATGGCGTGCTGGTACTTGAACTGGAATGCCGGGATAACAACGTACTGGTTGCCAACGACAAGGCCCTGACCGGTAATCTGGGGCGCATTCTACGTAATCTGCAGGCGGCGCCGACTTTGCAGGCGTTGTATGAAGCCTGCGTGCGCGAAATCCAGAAACTCACCGGTTACGATCGGGTGCTGGTCTACCGGTTCGAGGAACAAGGCCATGGCCAGGTCATCGCCGAGGCATCCTCACCGGACATGGAACTGTACAACGGCCTGTTTTTCCCGGCCTCGGACATTCCCGAGCAGGCTCGCGAGCTGTATCGGCGCAATTGGTTGCGGATCATCCCCGATGCCGACTACCAGGCGGTCGAACTGCTGCCGCGTCTGCGCCCCGACACCGGCCAGCCGCTGGACATGAGTTTTGCCACGCTGCGCAGCGTCTCGCCGATTCATTGCGAATACATGCGCAATATGGGGGTGCTGTCGTCCATGAGTGTGTCGCTGCTCAAGGGCGACAAACTCTGGGGCTTGATCACCTGTGGTCATCGCACACCGCTTTACGTGCCCCATGAGCTGCGCATCGCCTGCCAGACTCTGGGCCAAGTGCTGTCGTTGCAGATCAGCGCCATGGAAGCGCTGGAGGTCAATCGTCAGCGTGACGCCAAGTTGCAGACCCTTGCCTTGCTCAACGAGTCCATGGTGGCGGCGCAGGACGATGTGTTCGACGGCCTGGCGGCGCAGCCTGAGTTACTGATGCAACTGGTCGATGCCAGCGGGGTGGCGATCCTTGAGGGCAATCAGTTGCACTGCTTTGGCAACTGCCCCACGCCTGAGCAGATCCGCCTGCTGCACGCCTGGTTGATGAAGCGTAACGAGCCGGTATTTTCCAGCCATCACCTGTCCAGCGTCTATCCGCCGGCCGAGGCTTATCAGAAGTCGGCCAGCGGTGTTCTGGCCATGAGCCTGCCCAAGCCGATCGACAACGGCGTGCTGTGGTTTCGCCAGGAGGTCAAGGAAAGCATCCCATGGAGTGGTAACCCTGAGAAACCGCTGGACATGGTCGACTCCGAAGCGGGCCTGCGCCTGCGACCGCGCACCTCGTTCGAGATCTGGAAAGTGGAGATGACGGGCATTGCCAGCCGCTGGAGTCATGGTGACCTGTTTGCCGCCAATGACCTGCGCCGCTCGGCACTGGAAGACGATCTGGCCCGTCAGGTGCGCCGTGAACAGCAGGCGGTGCGCGCCAGAGACGACCTGGTCGCTGTGGTGTCGCATGACCTGCGCAACCCGATGACCGTGATTTCGATGCTTTGCGGCATGATGCAAAAGTCATTCAGCTCGGATGGCCCGCATACCTCGCGGCGTATTTCGTCGGCGATCGATACCATGCAACAGGCCGCCAGCCGCATGAACGTGCTGCTCGAAGATTTGCTCGACACGTCCAAGATCGAAGCCGGGCGCTACACCATCGCGCCCAGGTCCCTGGAGGTCTCCCAGATCTTCGACGAGGCTTACACCCTGCTGGCGCCTCTGGCGCTGGACAAGGGCATTGACCTGGTGTTCAGCCCCGGCGAGCAGCTCAGGGTCCATGCCGATCCCGAGCGGCTGTTTCAGGTGCTGTCCAACCTGATCGGCAACGCCATCAAATTCACCCCGATGCAGGGGCAGATCAGCGTCAGCGCCCAAGCCGATGGCGAGCGCGTACTGTTTTGCGTACGTGACTGCGGCGAGGGAATTGCACCTGAGCAACTGCCGTTCATCTTCGACCGCTACTGGACCCTCAAAGACAACAACCCCACCGGCACCGGGCTTGGGTTATACATCTCCCAAGGCATCGTCAAAGCCCACGGCGGCACACTGAGCGCCGAAAGCGAATTAGGCCAGGGCAGTGTGTTTCGCTTCAGCATCCCGGTAGCGGTGTAGCCACAAAAGGCACCGTTGCCGTAGATTTTTATTTTTGAGCCGGGATGGCACAGACGACGCGAATCGCGACTTGGGCGCTGGACGGAGGGCAGGCGTCGATTCGGGGGAGAAATCAGCATGGATGCTGCTGATTTTGAAACCGGGGGCAGGTGCCCTGGGCAGGGATGCCCATCGCGCCGGCCCCCGAATCGATGCCAGACGGAGGGGAGTCTGCCCGCAGGGCGAAACCTGCAGCCCAGTCACCGCGATAAAGGATTTTCCATCAGCCCAAAGGCTTGTTCGCGGCTCAAGCCGCTCCTACCTGCCCAAATCAAACCCGCACAAAAAATCAAACCTGCACAAACACCGCAAACGCAAGCTGCCCGCCCTTGGGCCGCAGATCCTGCAGGTAAGAATCACGATCAGCCGACAACTCCAGACTGACACTCATATTGCGCTTGCCAGCATTACGAATCTCCAACTCATCACGATGCGCACGCAGAAAATTGCTCGGCACCTTCAAATGCAACAACTGATCAGTCTCGGGTGTGTGCAGCAGCAGATTGATCCACTCGCTGGTCTTGATCTGACCAAACGGCAGATCAAACCACCAGATATTGCGCTTGGGGTCCAGCACCGCGAGATGGCTGTTATCGCGATTCAAGACGGTGCTACTCAATTGCTGATTGCGGCGTTCAATCGCCTGAGACTTGTCGAGCTTCATGGGACATTCCGGAAAACATAGCGTGGCGCGCATTCTCTCATGCCGGTCGCTGCCCCGACGAATGGAAAAACAGCCGATAAAATAATTGAAACTCTCAAGCCGAGCGGCCAGTCCATCATTATGTCGGGTTGACAACGACATCCTTCAGTCACGGGACCAGCGGTCCGGGAGAATCTTCATGAGCAGCACCAGCGATAAAGTCAAAGGCATGGCCAATGAAGCGGTAGGGAACGTTAAACAGGGCGTTGGCAAAGCAACCAACAACGACAAACTCCAGGCCGAGGGCAAAGCCCAGGAAATCAAAGGCCGTGGTGAACAGGCCAGAGGCAAGGCCAAGGACGCGATCAAAAAAGGCGTCGACAAGGCTTGACCCTGATAGCCCGGTCACGGAGCCCCAAGCCCGTGACCGGTGCGTTTTGCTGAAACCTTTTGCCGTTCTTCAAGTCCATGTCTGCGCCGGAACAACTCGCCCGGTCTGGATAACTACACCGCGAATCGACGTGAAGACGTACAGTACTCAGGTAGCCGGGTATGATCGCGAAAGGAGACGCCATGATTTTTTCCCACCTGCGTGGTTTGCCGATGGGTAAGGTGCTGGTTCGCACCGTGACCGAATTCATCAACGACGAAATGTCGACCTACGCTTCGGCGCTCGCCTATCAGGCCTTGTTTTCGCTGTTCCCCTTCCTGTTGTTCCTGATCTCGCTGATCGGTTTCCTTCACCTGCCGGACTTCTTCTCCTGGCTGCGCCTGCAGTCGGAACTGGTATTGCCGCCCCAGGCGCTGGAGCAGGTCAACCCGGTGATCGACCAGTTGCAGCAATCCAAAGGCGGGTTGTTGTCGGTGGGTATCGTCATCGCGCTGTGGACCGCGTCAGCGGGTGTGCGCTTGATGATGAGCGCCATGAACGCCGCCTATGACGTGATTGAAGGCCGGCCGATCTGGAAGCGCCTGCCATTGTCGGTGTTCTACACCATCGGCATCGCGATGATGCTGCTGGCCGCTGCCGCATTGATGGTGACCGGGCCGCAGGTCATGAACTGGTTTGCCGCGCACCTGGGTATCGAAGACTTCATTGTCACGGTGTGGACCATCTTGCGCTGGCCACTGATCATCATCCTGATGATGGTCGCCGTTGCGGTGATCTACTACGTGATGCCGGATGTGAAGCAAGAGTTTCGCTTTATCACCCCAGGCTCGGTCTTGGCGGTGGTGGTATGGATCATCGCCTCGCTGGGTTTCAGTTTTTATCTGAAAACCTTTGCTGATTACAACGCCATGTACGGCAGTATCGGGGCGATCATCGTCCTGCTCCTGTACTTCTATATCTCGGCCGCCGTGCTATTGCTTGGGGCGGAAATGAATGCGGTGATCGAGCATATGTCTCAGGAAGGCAAGGACAGCGGCGAAAAAGAGCCGGGTGATGGCGGCGTCGAAGCCAGCGGGGCTGACGAGCCGGGCGTCGGTGGGGCGCATACCCGGGAGCCGGCGCGCCAGGCATGATGGCCTGACGTATGGAATGTGGCACGATTGCGCTTTGCCTTACAGGACGTTAGCTGATGATTCGCGAGATTTTGAAAATGGGTGACCCGCGCTTGCTGCGGGTCGCCCCGCCGGTGCCGGAAAGCCTGATTGGCACCCCAGAGTTGCAAACCCTGATCGATGACATGTTCGACACCATGCAAAGCGTCGGTGGCGTTGGCCTGGCTGCGCCGCAGATCGGTGTCGATCTGCAACTGGTGATTTTCGGTTTCGAGCGCAGCGCCCGCTACCCTGATGCCGAGGCCGTGCCGCGCACCATCTTGCTCAACCCGGTGATCACCCCGCTCGATGATGCACTTGAAGGCGGTTGGGAAGGCTGTCTGTCGGTGCCTGGCTTACGCGGGGTGGTCGAGCGTCATCGGCATATCCGCTATGAGGGCGTTGACCCGCAAGGTGTACCGATCCAGCGTATCGCCGAGGGTTTTCATGCCCGGGTGGTGCAGCACGAGTGCGATCACCTGATCGGCCGTCTGTACCCTTCGCGAGTGACTGATTTTCGTCAGTTCGGGTTTACCGAAGTGCTATTTCCAGACCTCGATCCCAACGCTGATGACTGATCACGCAGCAGGGCGACCAGTGCCTTGCTGCGTTGATAGCGAGCCAGCCGCTCAGCCAGCTCGGCCGGCAATTCAACGGCTGTGACGAACCCTAACGACTGATAAAAGCCCTGCAAGTCAGGGTGGCAGAACAGCCACAGCGGCCCGCTGCATTGGCTGTGTGCCTGGTCGATCAGGCGCCGGGCAAGCCCCTGACCACGCCATGAGGCGGCAACAAACAGCCCGGTCAGCCAGTGGCCATGACGAACCGGCGTCAAGCACAGCGCCGCAACAATCTGCGCCTCCTTCACGACCCAGGCCTGGCCTTGGGCGGGCAGGCGCATGGGCGAGCGATGGCTGCGGTAGAATTTTTCCAGCAACGGGCGCGCCAGGGCGGGTAACGGGTAAATGTGCAGGTCAGACATGGCGTAGCGATAGACAAAAGCAGGCATCATACCGGCTCAGGCCATCGATAATGGAATGACTGGATGCTTTATCCCTCAATGCCCCTCACAACGGAGCGCCTGCAACTGCGCGGTTTTGTCGGGGCTGACCTGGCTGAGCTGGCCGCGTTACTGGCTGATCCACAGGTGATGCGCTATTCGGTACGCGGGGTCATGAGCCGCTCAGCCAGTGCCGAGTTCCTCGAGCATTGCCGTGTCAGCCTGGCAGAAGAAGGCTTTGCGCCGCTGGCGGTGATTGAACAACGTAGCGCCCGGCTGGTCGGATTCTGCGGTTTGTGTAAAGAGCGCTTCGAAGAGGCAGAGGAGGTCATGCTCGGTTATCGGCTCAGCCCGGCGTTCTGGAATCAGGGCATGGCCAGCGAGGCGGTAAAGGTCGTGTTGGCCCATGGTTTCGGTACTCTGGCGGTGAGCTCGGTGGTGGCGGTAGTGGAGCCGCAAAACCAGGCATCGATACAGGTGCTGCACAAGGCCGGGTTTCAGGATTACCTGCATGCCCGTTACTTTGGCATGGGGGTTCGCCTTTACCGGATGACCCGTGAGCGCTGGCAGGCGTTGCTGATAACGGCATGTTGAGGCTGGAAGCGACCCCTGATCTGACAACGGGTCTTTTTAACTGCTAGGTTCAAAGTTGCTGTCTGTCAGCCGGGAGGGGCGATGAACGACTGCAAAGCCACGTCCTTGCCCGGCCTGATTGCCGGCGGGATGTTGATGATCGGCCTGGGGGGGGCGCCTTTGAGTGCCGCTGAGGTCGACGACACCGCACTGGCGTTCGTCCAGCAACGTCATCTGGGCGATGGTTTGGGCTGGCAGGGCTATCAGATGGCCTCACGCACCGCGGTGTTTGCCGGGCTGGTCGACGCCCTGGGCAAAACCCGGGCCCAGGTGTTGGTGCAGGGTGAATTGCAGCGCTTGCAGCCGCAGTATCAAGGCCGCTGGGAGCAGAACCTGGCGGCGGCCTATGCCCATTCGTTCAGTGTCGAAGAACTGCGCCAGCTTAACGACGGCAAAGGCTCGCCTGCGCTGATGAATCGCTTCAAGGCGCGCAACAATGAAGTCGGTCAGGAAATGAAAGCACGCTCTGCCGATCTGCTGGCCGAGTTCGTCTCCCGCGCGCTGGAAAGCGCGCGGAAAAACTACATGCCGTGAAGGAAAATCTATGGACCCATTCATGCAGGCAGCCATTGATGAGGCCCGCCAAGGCCTGGCCGAAGGCGGTATACCCATCGGTTCAGTGATTGTTCACGATGGCAAGATTATCGGCCGTGGACATAACCGTCGTGTCCAGCAAGGCAGTGCCATCAAGCATGGCGAAATGGATGCGTTGGAGAACGCCGGCCGGCAGCCGGCCAGGGTCTATCGTGAAGCGGTGCTCTACACCACGCTGTCGCCCTGTGCAATGTGCAGCGGGGCGATTCTGCTGTATGGCATCGGCAAGGTAATCGTCGGCGAAAACCAGACCTTCATGGGTGAAGAGCAACTGCTGCGAGCCCGCGGCGTGCAGGTCGAGGTGCTGGGTGACAGCACTTGCGAACACCTGATGCGCGACTTCATTGCTCGTCATCCGCAACTGTGGAATGAAGATATCGGCGAGTAGCCCCTGCCAGTGTCAGCTTGGTCAGATCACTCTGGTCGCCACGCCGAACAAGGCCACACCCCGCAGCACGCCGTCTTGTTCATCCAGCTTAAGCGGCGCGGTGCCGCCTGGCATCCTGACGTGCACGGCGCCGCCTTGTACCAGCCCGGCAGCCCAGGCCGCGCAGGCCACGGCGCTGGCGCTGGTGCCGGAAGATGCCGTGGGGCCTTCGCCGCGCTCGAACACTCGTGCTTCCAATTGTCCCGGTTCGCTCAGGCAGGCCCATTGCAGGTTGACCCCGGCCGGGCAGGGCTCACCGGCACCCAACTCGCCGGCGGCAAAGGCGATCCGGGTCAACGGTTGGTTCAGCGCTGGCTCATGCAGTGCAGCAAACGTCGGCAGTTGAGCGGCATCAGCCAACAGGGTGACGCAATGTGGATTGCCGACCCGCACGAACACGCTGTGCGCCCACGCAGGATTGACGGCGGCCAGAGGCGGCACCCGGTTGACCGGGCGATCATTGAAGCGGCTGGCTTGCACGGCAGTCTCGAGCGCGGCCACCGCCTGTGGTCCGAACTGCGGCATACCAAGGTCCAGCCAGAAGCCCCGGATGCCATCCAGGGTGGCGGGTTCAATGGCGGTTTCCAGCGGCGCTGACCCAGCGTCATGATGCACGCGCAAGGTAAATGGCTGCAGCGTTGCCAGGCCGCTCTCGGTCAGTGCCTGGGCAAAGATGGTCAGACCGTTGCCGCTGCGTTCGGCCAGGGTGGCGTCGGTATTGACGATCAATACATCAAAGGGGGCCTGGTCGCTAAACGGACCGATCAGCAAGCCGTCGCTGCAGTGCGCCTTGGCGCCGGGTGGCGCCGTTCCTTCGGGCCAGGCACACACCGCAGCAATGGCGGCTGCAGCCCAGTGCGAGCGCAGCCGCGCGGCGTCGGCGGCGTCATCGGGGATTGCTACACCCAGGCGGCGTAGCTGATCGGGGTTGGTCACGGCATAACGGTTACCGCGGGCGTCAAAGATTCTTGTCATGATCGAGTCTGGTAAATGGAATACCGTGCATTCTGCACTGTCTGAGGCTTGGAACGATGCTAATCTCGGCAATTGTTAGGTTGCGCAGCCCAAGCGCGCGCAGCATTGAGACTGGAGCGAGGGATGCAGGTACAACGGCGCAACAATGTAAGAGTGATCGGCGAGGGCCCCGTTACCCTGATCTTTGGCCATGGGTTTGGCTGCGACCAGCGGATGTGGCGCTTCGTGGCGCCGAGCTTCAGTGACCGCTACCGGGTCGTGGCCTACGATCTGGTGGGCAGCGGTGGTTCGGACCTGTCCGCGTATTTCCAGCATAAGTACGAGCGGCTCGACGGTTATGCCCAGGACCTGCTGGAGATTATCGAGCAGTTTGGCCAGGGGCCGGTGGTGCTGGTCGGTCATTCGGTCAGTGCGATGATCGGTGTGCTTGCCGACCGCCTCAAGCCGGGCTTGGTCAGTGCGCACATCATGGTCGGGCCGTCACCGCGGTATATCGATGATCAAGGCTACGTCGGCGGTTTCAGCCGCGCTGACATCGATTCACTGCTCGACACCCTCGACAGCAACTACCTGGGCTGGTCGAGCACCATGGCGCCGTCGATCATGGGCGCGCCGGACCAGCCGGAGCTGGGCGAGGAACTGGCCAGCAGCTTTTGCCGCACCCACCCCGACATTGCCCGGCATTTCGCCCGGGTGACGTTCATGTCCGACAACCGCGAGGATGTTCAGGGCCTGACCACGCCGGCGTTGATTCTGCAATGCACTGACGACCTGATCGCCCCGGTCGAGGTCGGTGATTACCTGCATGCTGCGATGCCCGGCAGCACCCTGCGGCTGATCGAAAACATTGGCCACTGCCCGCACATGAGTGCGCCGGCGGCCTGCATCGAGGCCATTGAGCAATTTCTCAAGCCCTATGGAAACACCCCGCATGCCGCCTGAGTCACTGCCTGACGCGCAAACCCTGTTCGACAATGCCCCCTGCGGTTTGCTGTTGACCTGCGGCAATGGCGAAATCGAGCGCGTCAACCAGACCTTCTGTCGCTGGGTCGGGCGCGAGCAGCAGGCGCTGCTCGGTCAGCGCTTTCAGAGCCTGCTGACCATGGGCGGCAAGATCTTTCACCAGACTCACTGGTTTCCGCTGCTGCAGATGCAGGGGTCGGTGGCCGAGGTCAAGCTCGACCTGTTGCACACCGATGGCCGTCAGATACCGATGATGCTCAACGCCGTGCGTCGCGAGCATGATGGCGTGTTCCATCACGAACTGGCGTTGTTCGTGGCAGAAGAACGCAATCAGTATGAGCGCGAGCTGCTCGCGGCCCGGCAGATGGCCGAAGAGTTGTTGCAGCAACAGCTCATGGCCCAGAAAGAGTTGACCTCGGCGCAGAACCGTCTACGTCTGGCGCACGCCGAAGCGCAGATCCGCGCCAATTTTGCCGAACAACTGGTCGGTATCGTCAGCCATGACCTGCGCAACCCGTTGACGGCCATCAAGATGGCGGCAGACCTGCTGCAACGCGGCAACTTCGACCAACGCCAGCTTCGGGTCATGGGCCACATATCCCACTCGGTGGACCGTGCCAGCCGCTTGATCGGCGATCTGCTGGACTTCACCCAGGCCAGGGTTGGCCAGGGGCTGGCGGTCAGCCTGCAGGCCATTGATCTGCATGCCGTGGTGGCGCGCTGTGTCGAAGACCTGCGGCTGGCCTTTCCCGGTCGGCGCCTGGTGCATGTGCGCGAAGGCGAGGGGCTTTGCAATGCCGATGCCGACCGGTTGTTTCAGGTGGTCAGTAATCTGGTCGGCAATGCGGTGAGTTATGGTGACCCGCAAGGCGAAATCCGGGTTATCAGCGCATTTGGCGGCAAGGGTGGCAGCCTGGCGGTACATAACAGTGGTCAAGTGATTCCTGCCGAGCAGCTCGAAGAGCTGTTTGAACCATTGGTGCGCGGTGCGGCCAGCGATGACAGCCGCAGTGTAGGGCTGGGGCTGTTTATTGTTCGCGAGATCATGCGCGCCCACCTGGGCGATGTATTGGCGCAGTCCAGCCCGGAGCACGGCACCACCTTTACTGCACGATTTCCCAGAGCCTTTTAAACCCGCACAGGTTAAAGCGGGTACTCCTGACCAGCCTTGTTACAAACTCTGTCAGCGCATTTCTTGCCCATCTGCCATCGCTGGTCGAACCTGAGGCCTGATCCGGTTTCCAAGGTTTGAACCCCTACTTTCAGGCAGGCAGATAATGACTCGCTTCTTGCAAGGCCTCGCCATTGCAGCGCTGCTGGCTGGCGGACCGCTGGCCCATGCGCAGCAGCCGCTCGGCGCTGGTGCCGACGGCAACCCTTACAACAGCCCGATCAAACGCGCCAACCCCAACAGTCGACAAGGCACGGTACCTGACACGCCGCGCCCCAATACCTCGCCCGTGGTGCGTCCGCCGACCCTGGAAAACGGCGGTATCCGCAATGGCCAGCCGACCCGTCAGCAGGCGCCGGTACGGCCCGCCGAGCAGCCCCGCTTCAACCCGCCCGAACGCGGTACTCCATCCCGATGATCTCTACGTTATGCATAAGGAAACGCCCATGTTGAGAAAAACCCTGATCGCGACATTTTGCGCCAGTGCGCTGGCTGGCCTGCCATTGGCCGTTTCAGCGGCCGAGGCGGCCAAACAGTACAAAAGCGAATTGGGCGCTGTGACCGTCACCCAGTTGGCCGAAGGGCTGGATCACCCTTGGGCATTGGCATTTTTGCCGGACCAGCAAGGCATTCTGGTGACTGAGCGTTCCGGCAACCTGTTGCTGCTGGGCGTTGATGGCAAGGCCGGTAAGCCGATCTCAGGCGTACCGCAAGTCTGGGCCAACGGGCAGGGCGGCTTGCTGGATGTGGTGTTGTCGCCGGACTTCGGCAAAGACCGGCTGGTGTATCTGGCGTACGCCGAGGGCGATGGCAAAAGCGCCGCTGAAGGCGACAAGGCGGGCACGGCAGTGGGGCGTGGACGGCTGTCGGCAGACCTGAGCCGTCTGGAAGATTTCAATGTGATCTTTCGTCAGCAACCCAAGCTGTCGGTAGGCAACCACTTCGGCGCGCGGCTGGTGTTCGACCGTGAAGGCTATCTGTTCATCGCACTGGGCGAGAATAACCAGCGGCCCACGGCCCAGGACCTCGACAAACTGCAAGGCAAGGTGGTGCGGATCTTCCCGGACGGCAAGGTCCCGGATGACAACCCCTTTGTTGGGAGCAAGGGCGCGCGGCCGGAAATCTGGAGCTATGGTCACCGTAACCCGCAAGGCGCCGCGTTCAATCCGTGGAATGGCACGGTATGGGTCAACGAACATGGACCTAAAGGCGGTGACGAGATCAACATCGCCGAGCGCGGTCAGAACTTTGGCTGGCCGCTGGCAACCCACGGTATCAACTATTCGGGCCTGAAAATTCCTGAAGCCAAAGGTGAACTGGTCGAAGGGACGGTCAAGCCCTTGCATGTCTGGGAAGTGTCGCCGGGCGTCAGCGGCATGGTGTTTTACGATGGCGGGCGTTTTAAGGCGTGGGATCACAGCGTGTTCATCGGCGCACTGGCAACCGAAGAGCTGATTCGTCTGAAGGTCGAAGATGGCCGTATTGTTGATGAAGAACGGCTGCTCAAAGAACGCAAGGAGCGGATCCGCGACGTACGTCAGGGGCCGGATGGTTATCTGTATGTGCTGACCGATGACGGCAACGGAAAGTTGCTCAAAGTCGGCCTGGAATAATCGCGGGTAGTTGCGTAGGAAATAGCTGCGTAGGAAATAATTAGCGGCTCAATCCGCCCTAGCGTTTGCCAGCGTTGATTGAGCCGCTTGGTATCAGATTCAGGAATCAACGATCCTGTTTGTCGAGCAGCACTTCACCGGTCTTGGCATCGACATGGAAGTCCCACTCGGTACCCTGGGTATTGCGCAGTTCGATTTCGTAGACATAACGGCCGCCCTGCTGCTCCAGCTCGGTGTCATGGATGGTGAAGCCAGGGTGCTTGTCCAGCGCCTGCTTGTTGAACTTCTGCAAGTCGCCGATGGTGCCGGCTTTTTGCAGGTCGGCAAGCTGATCAGGGCGAACATCGGCCTGGGCCATGCCGGCAGCGGCGCTCAGAGTTACAGCAGCAAACAGGGCAGGGATGAATTTTTTCATGATCAATTTCCTTTCAGTGTGGAATCTGGGGTTATAGAGCGGTTAACAACCGAGGGGTTCAGTTGTTTTGTTGAAGCCAGATTAACCACCCATACTTAATTCACCCTTAAAACCTGAAGACAGAGAGGGGGCACTCGTTTATTGAAAAGACGGCCTCTCAGGGTTGTAAAAGTTCCGCCATAAACGTACAAAGTCGCCCCCGCCCAATCCTGGAGTTGCCCCTTCATGAGTACGCCACACCGACTGGCCTGGCCCTTGCTGCCACTGAGCCTGGCCGTCGCCTCTGCGTTGCAGGCTGCCGAGCCCGTGAATCTTGACGCTGTGCAGATCAGGGACGTGGCTGACCAGCCGGGTGCCGAGGGTTACCAGGCCCGCCGCGCTGCCGTTACCGCCGCTGCTGATACGCCGCTGCTCGATACGCCTGCCTCGGTTGCGGTGTTCACTCAAGCGTTGCTGGAGGATCGCCAGGCCCGCTTGCTCAGCGAAGTGCTGCGCAACGACGCCTCGGTGGGCGAAGCCTATGCGCCGGTGGGCTACTACGAAAACTTCCTGGTCCGGGGCTTTTCGCTCAATGCCGGCAACAGTTATCGCATCAATGGCCGCAGCATTGCCGGCGAGCAGAACGTGGCGCTGGAGAATAAACAGCAAGTTGAGTTGCTCAAGGGCGTCTCCGGTCTGCAAGGTGGGGTGGCCGAGCCGGGTGGGGTGATCAACTATCAGACCAAACGCGCTGCCGATGTGCGTTCGGTAACCGTCGCCACCAATGAGCACGGTGAGCGTTACATTGCGACTGACGTCGGTGGCTGGTTCGGTAGCGAGCGGCAGTTCGGCCTGCGCGCCAATCTGGCTCATGAAGATATTCGCTCATATGTTGAACACGCTGACGGCCAGCGCGACTTCGCCTCACTGGCCTTCGACTGGAACATCAACGAGCGCGCCACGTTGCAACTCGATGCGGAGTATCAGACTCGCGAGCAACGTTCGGTGCCGGGCTATCAGTTGCTCGGCGGCAGCGAGCTGCCGCATGACGCGTCGCCCCGCAAGCGGCTGGGCCATCAGAGCTGGTCCAACCCGGTGGGCATCGACTCGCTGAACCTCAATGGGCGCTTCGAGTACCGCTTCAATGAGAGCTGGACCGGTAGCCTCAGTGCCTCGCGCAGCCGGGTGGTGATTGACGACTACAGCTCGTTCGCCTGGGGGTGCTATGGCGCTGCCAGTTGCGCCGGGCAAGCAGTGCCCAATTACTTCAGCGCTGAAGTCGACTACGACATCTACGATTTCCGCAGCCCCGATGACACCCGGCGTAACGACGAGGTTGAAGCGGCGCTGGCCGGGCGCTTTGCCACTGGCTCGCTGGAGCACGAGCTGACCATCGGCACCAGTGCCTTGCGGCGCACCGTCGATACCCGTGGCACATTCAACGAGTGGGTTGGCAGCGGTAACATCAATCAGACCCCGGACACGGTGACGCAGGCTGACAAGCTGCTGCCACACACTGAGCGTCGCCTCGACAGCCGCCAGTACGGGGTGTTCTTCACCGACCGGATTCGCTTCGACGACCACTGGCAGCTGGTGGCCGGTGGTCGCCAGGTGTATCTGAACGAACAGGCGTGGCGTGAAGACGGCAGCGACCTGCGCCATACCCGGCGCTCGTTGTTCCTGCCGCAGGCCGCGCTGATCTATAAACCACTGGCAAACCTGTCGCTGTACACCAGCTACAGCAAAGGCCTGAGCCTGGGCGGCACGGCGGCGTGGTTCAGTAACAACGCCGGTGAAATCCTCGCTCCGAGTGTGTCGCGGCAACTGGAAGCGGGGATCAAGTACGACCTGCAGCGCATGAGCCTGACTGCCGCGCTGTTCCAGATTCGTAAGGCCTATCAGTACTCGCAGCCGCAGGCCGACGGCACCTTCACCTATGTAGAGCAGGGTCAGCAGAAGAACCTTGGCCTTGAGCTGGGCGCCACCGGTCATCTCACCGAGCGGTTGCAGATTGCCGCCAGCGTCGCGGCGATTAGGGCGCGGGTCGAGGGCAGCGGCACCGAGGCCTATGAGGGGCATCAGGCGCTGAACGTACCCAAATACCGCGCCAGCCTGCAGGCCGACTACGCCTTGCCGATCCCGGGCCTGGCGCTGCTTGGCGGCATGCAATACAGCGCCAGCAAATTCGCTGACCGTCAGGGCCAGGTCAACGTCAACGACTATGCCTTGTTCAATGTCGGCGGCCGTTACAGCACCCGCCTGAGCGGCTACGACACCGTCTGGCGACTCTCGGTCGATAACCTGTTCGACAAGCGCTACTGGCGTGATGTGGGCGAGTACCTGGGCGACGACTACCTGTTCCCCGGCGCACCCCGCACCGCCCGATTGTCCGCGACGGTCAATTTCTGAGTCATTGCAGTCGCCAGCAGAGCTGCCTGCCACGGGCAGTATTTAATTCATTGATATATAGGCTTGTTTCGTAGGAGTGGCTTCAGCCGCGAATGCTTCGCCGCTGAAGCGGCTCCTACGATTCCCGCTTCTGTTACGTCACAGTGCCGAGGCGGCAACTGCTGGATGGCTCATGTCATTGTGCTGTCATCTTTTGGTCATATTCGGCTGGTTAACTGCGCCAGCACAGGGAGGTGCGCATTATTCAATGCTGCGCAGGCTGATCGCTGACGCAGTTCACGCTGTCGAGTGCCTGCCCACATGTACAAATCTCTCAAGCTGCAGATCCTCACCCTGCTTGGCGCCAGCCTGGCGTTGTTGCTGGTGATTGCCCTGGCCTGTTTTTACCTATTGTCGAATAACGTGCGCGACTATCGCGGTCTGCTGGATGGCCCGTTGCGGGCGTCGCAACTTATCGACGAGGCCAATCTGCAGTTCAAGATTCAGGTCCAGGAATGGAAAAACGTGTTGCTGCGCGGCAAGGCCGCGGCCGAGCGTGACAAGTACTGGAACCAGTTCGAAGCTCAGGAACGTCAGGTGCAACTGATTCTTGGCCAGCTTGCTCAGTGGCAGTCTATCGACAGCGGTATCCGCAGCCAGGTCGAGCGCTTACGTGAAGAGCATCGCAATCTGGGCAGTGCCTATCGCAAGGGGCGTGATGCCTTCATTGCCGCCGGTGGCGACCCGGTCGCCGGGGATCTGGCGGTCAAGGGCGTGGACCGGGCCGCCAGTGAACAAATGAGCGCGCTGGTGGATAGCTTGCGCCAGCACAGCCAGAAACAGTCGCAAAGCCTTAGCGAGGCCGCCAGCAGCACGATCCTTTGGGGCGTGTTGATTATGTTGGCCTCGGCGCTGTTGGTAGGCCTGGTGACCCAGTGGATGGTCAGTCGCAATATTGCCGGCCCGGTACGCAAGCTCATCGACTATGTAGCGCAATTGAGTGAAGGCAGGTTCACCGAACGCGCCCGTGTCGAGCGCAAGGACGAATTGGGCCGCCTGGCCACGGCCGCCAACCTGCTGCGCGATTTTCTTGCGCAGACCATTACCAGCCTCAAGCAGGACAGTCAGGACCTGGACGGCGCGAGCATCCAACTCAAGTCCATCGCCGCGGTGATGGCGCAAGGCACCCGAGAACAATTTGACCGCACCGATCAGGTGGCGACCGCGATGCACGAGATGTCCGCGACGGCCCAGCAAGTTGCCCGCCACGCCGCCGAAGCGGCCAATGCCGCCGACGACGCTGACCGGTGTTCCCAGGAAGGTGAGCACGTCATGGCCGCGACCATTGAAACGATCAACCAGATGCGCACCGAAGTGGCTAACACGGCCGAGGTGATTCGCCGCCTGGAGAGTGACAGCGAGCGGATTGGCAAGGTCCTGGAGGTGATTCGCAGCATTGCCGAACAGACCAACCTGCTCGCGCTCAACGCGGCCATCGAAGCCGCTCGCGCCGGTGAGCAGGGCCGTGGCTTTGCCGTGGTCGCTGACGAGGTACGGACCCTCGCTCAGCGCACCGCGGCATCTACTGCCGAGATCAATCAGATCATCAGCTCGGTACAGACTGGCGCAATCAATGCTGCGCAAGCCATCGAAAACGGCCAGGCGCGCAGCCAGGAAAGTGTCGAGCAGGTCGCCCGGGCGAGCGATTCGCTGCACCGCATCACCTTGGCAGTGGAAGCGATCCGCGACATGAACCGGCAGATCGCTACGGCCGCTGAAGAGCAGACCTCCGTGGCCGAGGATATCTCGCGCAATCTCACGCAAATCAGTGCCATTGCGACCGTCAACCAGGACAATATCCAGCGCACTCAGGCTTCCAGCGATGATCTGCATGCGCTGTCACTGGACTTGAACAAGGTCATCGCCGGGCTGGCGGCATGATCTTACGGTTTTGCCCGTAGCGTCGGGTTATCGGTGCTGTAGCAGTTTGTAGCGCGCTCTGATGGGGCACTTTTGCTATTCTTCGCGCGCTTTCAAACTGTCACATACCGGGAGTGCCCATGACGGCCACTGCACGACCACGTCCGAAGCCATTTTCCCGCGCTGACTATCGGACCCTGGGCCTTGCCGCACTGGGCGGGGCTCTGGAGATCTACGATTTCATCATATTCGTATTCTTCGCCCTGACCCTCAGCCAGCTGTTCTTTCCGCCGGACATGCCCGAGTGGCTGCGCTTGTTGCAAAGCTTCGGCATTTTCGTCACCGGCTATCTGGCGCGACCGCTGGGCGGCATCCTGATGGCCCACTTTGCCGATCGGCTGGGACGCAAGCGGGTATTCAGCCTGAGCATCCTGATGATGGCCCTGCCATGTCTGCTCATCGGTCTGATGCCCACCTACGCGCAAATCGGTTTCTGGGCTCCGCTGCTGTTGCTGGCGCTGCGGGTGATGCAGGGCGCGGCGGTGGGGGGCGAGGTGCCGAGTGCCTGGGTGTTTGTCGCCGAGCACGCGCCAGCCGGGCATCGCGGCTATGCGCTGGGTGTGCTGCAGGCCGGGCTGACCTTCGGTTACCTACTGGGCGCGCTGACCGCGACCTGGCTGGCGCGGGTGTATACCCCGCAGGAAATCCTCGATTACGCCTGGCGTATTCCGTTTCTGCTCGGTGGCGTATTCGGTGTAGTGGGGGTGTGGCTGCGCCGCTGGCTCAGCGAAACCCCGGTATTCATGGCCTTGCATGCCCAGAAAGAAGACATGCAGCGCCTGCCGTTGGGCCAGGTGTTGCGTGAGCATCGAGCGTCGCTGCTGCCGGCGGCGCTGCTTACCTGTGTGCTGACCTCGGCGGTGGTGGTGCTGGTGGTTATCACCCCGACGGTGATGCAGCAGCGTTTCGGCTTCAGTGCCCGTGAAACCTTTGCCCTCAGTGCCTGGGGCATTGTGTTCCTGAACATCGGTTGTGTGCTGGCCGGCATGCTGGTCGACCGTATCGGTGCCTGGCGCTGCGTGTTGCTGTACAGCCTGCTGCTGCCGCTGGGGATCGGTATGCTGTACGCCAGCCTGATCCTGCAGTGGCTGGCGCCTGGCATCGCCTATGCGCTGGCCGGCCTGGCCTGTGGCATCGTCGGGGTCGTGCCGTCGGTGATGGTCGGGCTGTTCCCGGCCCGCATCCGGGTTTCGGGCATCTCTTTTACCTACAACATCGCCTATGCATTGTGGGCCAGTGTCACGCCGTTGCTGTTGATCGGCCTGATGCCCGTAAGCCCGTGGGTCTGCGTGGTCTACTGCCTGGTGATGGGCGCGGTGGGCCTGCTGACCGCTACCTGGTTTGCTGCCCGCCACGATCTGGGTTGTGACCAGCCCTGCCTGGGCAAGTGATGTTCCAGGCTGACAGCCGGGCAAACAACCGGCTGTCAGCTTTCACTGCAAGCGTCTACGCTGGATGTACATGAACCCGAGCCGGATCCGGCAGGAGTTGTTTCATGAACATCGAGAATCAGGACCCCCTCATCCCGGACCAGATCCGCACGTTGCTGGAAAACTGGTCGCTGGCCGTACGCAACAAAGACCTCGACGCGATCATGGCGGCATACCACCCCGATGTGGTCGCTTTCGACGCCATCATCGAGCTGCAATTCAAAGGGCGCGATGCCTATAGCAAGCACTGGGCACACTGTCTGAACCTGTGCCCGGGCGAGATGCTGTTCGAACAACGTGATCTGGTGGTGCAGGGGGCGGGCAACGTGGCGTTCGCTCACTGGCTCAATCACTGCGGTGCCACGGATGCCAACGGCGTCATCCAGGGGTCATGGATGCGTGGCAGCGCCGGTTACCTGCGCACCCCCGATGGCTGGAAAATCGTCCATGAGCACTTCTCGGCGCCTTTTGATATGGCCAGTGGCAAGGCGCTGTTTGACCTGCAACCCTGAGCTGGCCTGTGCCAGAGGAGAGACCAAATGAGCATCAAAGCCATCCCCGAGGACTTTCATACCGTCACCGTCTACCTGGGCGTGCACGATGGTAATGCTGCAATTGATTTCTATAAGCGAGCGTTCAATGCCCGTGAGGAGTTCCGGCTGGACCGTCCCGACGGCAGGGTCGGCCACGCCGAGCTGTATATCGGGGATACGCGCATCATGCTGTCGGAACCCTGCGATGAGGGTGCTCTGAGCAGTCCGGTGCTGACGCCAACCGCTGATTGTTCGCACAAGGCCACGGTAGGCCTGCATCTCTATGTGGAGAATGTGGATTTGACCTATGAGCTGGTTACCGACGAGGAGGACGTGGTGGTGGTGAGCGGCCTCAAGGATCAGTTCTATGGTGACCGGTCGTTCACGTTGTGCGATCCCTTTGGCCATCTGTGGTTCATTTCCAGCCACAAGGAAGACGTCAGCGCCGAGGAAATCAAGGCCCGTGCCCAGCGGCTGTTTCAGGGGCATGACCGGGAGCTTTGACGGATCCAATTGTAACAGCTGATTGTAATTAGCCAGGCGCAAGTTTATCTTGCGCCTGATTCGTTTTTGTAGCCGTATTGCCATCAGTTTCTTTGATGGGCGTATCGCTGTGGGCTGGATAGTTGGTTGTGTGGGATTTAAGTTTTGGAGGGGTTATATATGTCTTTAAGGTTTGTAGGAGTTTTCTACTTCGTTAACTTAAAGCGAATTCTCTTCGTTTTTTATCGGGTCGGCAGGTGCAGGCCGTGAAATATCTGCCTCTGTCATTTACCGCGTGAATCGCTGGATGAAAATAGTCAAAGCAAGAAGCGTCCTACGCGCTCCGTCATGAATCATGTAATAACGAGAGGAACCTCCATGTGCATGACCAGCAGGGAACGACAGGTTCTCGGGTTGCTGCTGCAAGGACGAACCAACAAGGAAATCGCCGAGCAGCTCAGCATCAGCGGCTATACCGTACGCGACCATGTCTCGTCGTTGCTGCGCAAGAGCCGGGTAAAAAGCCGTACCCAACTTATTGCCTGTCATTTATGGGCTCCACTGAACTGACCCCCTACATCTGTCGGATTGTTTTCGTCGGCGAACATTACATAATTGCCTTCATGCTTGTATTGCCACTGTTTGATTGCTGCATGCTCGTGGGGAGCGAGGCGGCATCACAGGCAAGCAGGCTCCACTTATGAGTCAGTGTTGTTCTGTGCCTATCAAAAAGACTGCTCTTGCCTGAAGTCTTAAAGTTGTTGTGCAGAAAAGCCTGTGGAGCGTGTAAGAAAAGTCGGCAGACAAAGGTCAGCCACCCTGATAACGATAGGGTACCTCTAAAAACCTGGGCGAAGTAGCCAGCGCAGCGATGGCAACGCGGGTCGTTTTTAGAGGTGCCCGGATAAGGAGTCCATTCAATGGCAGCATGTTGTGAGTACCGCTCTGAACAAAATGAACAAGCGGACCGGCAAACGGTGATGATGTCCGAGGCCGATTGCCGACTGGCCTATGCAGCGCTGGCACGACAGCAGGCCATGCTGTCGTCCGTCCATCTCGTCCAGTTGCATGACTGTCTGTTGGGCCCCAGAGGGTTGTTTGCGCTGTTGGTCCGGGAGCTGGAAGAAATGGGGCGGTTGGCGCCCCTGCTCGAAGACGTGGCGGCCCTGGCCAACCGCGAACTGCGCACTCAGGCTGACAAGGCACTGTGCTTCGTCATGGGCCATCATCGCTGGCGTAACGTGTCGCCCAATCCTTTTCGGGCGATGAGCCGCGAACGGCTGTGTTGCCTGGTGTACGACGACACTGCTGGCTACACCCTGATCGAGCGCTACGCCGCGCTGCTGACCCTGCGCCAGCTCGACAGCCAGTTTTTCACCCGGCTGATCGACACCACCCGCAAGAGTGTGGAGCGGCGCGTAGTCTTCCAGGGCTTGCTGGAACATCATGATGCCTTGCTGCCGGTCGAGCGTTGCGTTTACCCGGATAATTACCGTGCATCGCAGCAACAGCATCTGGAGCGTGAACTGCAGCTGTATGGCGATTTGACGCTCAGTCAGCCGCTCAGTGTGATGGTGGCCCGCTACAGTACGGCGACCCTGCTGAAAAAGCTCGGGGTGCGTCAGACGCCGAGAGCCAGGCCCTGAAAATCAGCGCGGGTGCACGGCGCACTGACGACCCGGTTGCGCCCGGTGCTCTTGGCGCCGTATAGCGCCTTGTCGGCTTCATTGAGCCAGCTCGCGGCATCGACGATGTGCTGTTCATAGGGCGCAACACCGATGCTCAGGCTGATTCTGAGTTCAGGCAGCAGTGCATCGACCTGGTTTTCGACGATCTGACGCAGACGTTCCAGAATACCCACCGCCAGATCGAGGTCGGTATTGGGCAGGATTACACAGAGCTCGTCACCGCCATAGCGACCTGCCAGGTCGCTGGCGCGGATGTTGTCACGCAATGCCTGGCTCAGCGCCTTGAGCACCGAGTCGCCGACGATATGCCCGTACCGGTCATTGATGGTCTTGAAGTGATCAATGTCGATCAATGCCACACAGCAGGCGCGATTGAGCGTCTGGCTGCGGGTGAACTCCACCTGCAGGAGGTCTTTCCAGGTGCCATGGTTGATCAGCCCGGTCAGGCTGTCGGTGCGGCTCAAACGGCTGAGTACGTGTTTGTGCTCGCTGAGCTTGAGCGCCACCTTGTAGCCCATCCAGCCGATGAACGCAGGATAGATCACCAGCAATGGCAGGCAGGCGTAGATTTCCTCGGGCGTGCTGGCCAGCTGGATTTGCGGGGTAAACAGGACAAAGCCCAGCACAGCGCCCAGCAAATTGGCCAGTAAGCCTTGCCAAAGCAGGCGCAGGCCGTTGGCGGCGATATTCTGCATGGCCATCATGGCCAGTATGGCGACGCTCGGCAGCGCACTGAAGCCCATCAGCGCCACCCAGATACCGCCGGCAAACGAGTCGCCGAGCATGTTCTGCAGTTCGGCCTTGTAGGGGTTGCTACTGCGTCGGGCGCGCTGGTAAGCCAGGTGTGGCCAGACCCAGGCATGCATCACCAGCATGGCCCAGATCCAGTGCATCCACGGCAACGGGTACAGCGCGACCGCCACGCAAACCGATCCGACACTCAGGCCGATGGTGCGTGGCAAATAAATGCGTTTGGCAAAGGACAGGCCTCGGCCGTTCTGTTCCCCATCGTGGTGTGGCATCACTTCTTACCGGTAATCGCTTGCTGCCCGGTCAAAAGCGAACGCCTTGACCAAGCGCGGATTTTCGCTGTTCGATCAAGGCAAGGGAAGAGCGATATGCCATTATTGTTGAACTATTGGACGAACAGACAGTCGCCGTCTTCGGTTGTCATCAACACCCTGCGCCATGGCATTCACAGCAACTGCCTGGCCGTTGGCTGCCACGGTCGTTGTTACCAAGCTGACGCGAAAAGCCCCTTCCTTCAGGTGGGGGATGAAAGCGCCACCGCGAAGCGGTCATAGGGGTTAAAACCCCAAAAACCGCCCCTATTCTGTGTTTCATGACTGAAATGAAAGCGACCAAAACCCTCAAGATTCGAGTGCGAGACAAGCATGCAGCGCAGTTGCGTGAAGCGTCTCGCGCTGTGAATTTTGTGTGGAACTACGTAAACGAGTTGAGTAGTCGCTTGATTCGTGAGCGTGGTCGTTTTCTGTCGGCGTTCGACATTCACAAGTACACCAACGGGGCCGGCAAAGACCTGGGACTGCACAGCCAATCGGTGCAGGCTGTTGCCGACGAATATGTCATACGGCGCAAGCAGTTCAAAAAGCGCCAGCTCCGCTGGCGCTGCTCGGGCGGCGCTCGGCGCAGCCTGGGCTGGGTGCCCCTCAAGGCCGGCGCTGCTGTCTGGAAAAACGGCCAGGTCGTCTTCAACAAGCAGCACTTCAAGGTCTGGGACAGCTACGGCCTGGCGGGCTTTAAATTCAGATCCGGTAGCTTCAACGAGGACAGCCGTGGACGCTGGTATTTCAACGTCGTGGTCGAGGTCGACCGCCAGTTATCGCCAGGCCAGGACGCGGTGGGTATCGACCTCGGACTGAAAACCACGGCCACCTGCAGCGACGGTGATCGCCTTGAAAGCGGCAGGTTCTACCGGGATCTGGAAAGCGCCCTGGGCACGGCCCAGCGGGCCGGCAAGAAGGCCCGTGTACGGGCGATTCACGCCAAAATTGCGAACCGTCGCAAGGATACCCTGCATAAGTTCAGCAACGCGCTGGTAGCGCGTTGTGGCGTCATTGTGGTGGGTGATGTGAACTCACTGAAACTCGCGAAAACCAGGATGGCCAAGTCGGTGCTGGACGCCGGCTGGGGTCAATTGAAAACCATGCTGGAATACAAATGCGATCACGCAGGCACGGTTTTCAAGGTTGTTAGCGAGAGAAACACCACCCAAACCTGTTCGAGCTGCAAGCAATTGCCGGACTCGAGGCCGAGAGGTATCGCAGGGCTTGGAATAAGGGAATGGACTTGTTGTGGGTGTGGTGCCACCCACGACCGCGACGTCAACGCCGCAAAGAACATTCTCGCGCTCGGGCATGAGCGTCCAGTTGTGGGAATCCCCGCCCTTTAGGACGGGGAGGATGTCAATTGCCGATCACCGTTTTTAGCGTGTCGGCATGACCCTTCGGATCCTTGGCGCTGGAAATCACGGTAAGTACTGCCGAGCGCTTGCCGGACGCCGCCACCAGGGTGCTGGTCAGGACCTTGCCACCGCCGAGCGTGGCGTAGGCATCAAGCTGGCGCACGCCCAGGCCATTTTTCTTGAGCACGCGTTGCTCGCCCTGTTTCTGAAAGTCATGAAAGCTGTTGCTTTGCTGGCTCAGCGCTGCGCTGCTCAGTTCATCGAGCACCTGGCTGTCGTTATCAGTGGCTTGGTCAGTCACCGGGTTCGGGGTTTCGGTCACGATCAATACCCGCCGGTTGGCTTCGTCGGTGTACATCGCGCCACTGATACCTTCAGCGATGGCCTTGGCATCGACTTCCTGCATCTCGCTTTTCTTGTAGGTGGCCGGCAGGTTAAAGGCCAGCTTGCCGCCGAGCAGCGATACTGGCTGACGGGTCTCGCTCTTGGCCGGTTTGGTGCGCGACTCGGCCTGGGCATTCATGGGCAGCAGTGTGACACTGAGCAACAGGGCAAGCAGCGTGCAGGTACGGTGGGCAGCGAACATGACAAAACCTGAGCAATTCAAGGGGCAGGTCGGCAGTGTGCCTGAGGAACCTGCAGGCGGCCACTGACAGGTTTTCGCAGCCTTGATAGCCGGGAGTGTCGCTGATGGCTGGCAAAGTGTCGCAGCAGCAATGCTGCCTCTGGGCTATTTGTGCAAGGCCGATAAAGAATGGAAATTTCCATTAATTCAAGCGTTTGAATGTTCTGAAAACAAATGTTTCAGGTATGCTTGCAAAATGCCATCCATGACCATGATGATGAGTCGTTGGCAAGTCGGTAATTGTCGACTTGCTCCTCGGTTTTTCTTCGCTACGCTTGGATTTCAGGTGCGATGGGGCGAGAAATTGCCAGCGCCTGTCGGGCATTGCCAACCTTCAGGGTCCCTCTGAGGCAGTGTCTCCTGACGCAACAGGATGTGCTAAACCCTTACATAGCGTGCTTTCAATGCCGCATGACTCAATCGCAACGATTGTCGTGCAGTAAGTTCAGGTATGCCTGGATCTTTGCAGTTATCAGAAGAGGTTGCAGTCGATGCGTTTGAACATGCCGGTTACCCAAAATGAAAGAACCTTTTCTGCCAACGAGCGTTTGATCTCCACCACCGATCTAAGCAGCCACATTACCTACTGTAACGACGCGTTTGTCGCCATGAGCGGCTTTACCCGTGAAGAGTTGATCGGCCAGCCGCATAACCTGGTACGCCACCCCGATATGCCCCCATCGGTGTTTGGCCATATGTGGGAAACCATCAAGCAGGGTAAACCTTGGATGGGGGTGGTCAAGAATCGTTCCAAGAACGGCGATTTTTATTGGGTGAGTGCCTACGTCACGGCGGTGTATGAAAACGGCCGCATCATTGGTTATGAATCGGTACGCTCGCTGCCAACCCGCGATCAGGTGCGCCGTGCTGAAGCACTGTATGCCCGCCTGAGGGCTGGAAAGCCGGCCGTGTCGAGAACCGGTAGTGCGATTTACCACCTCAGCCGCCAGTTACCGATGGTTGTAGCCACCCTGATTCTGGCTGTGGGTACCTACTTGCTCGAGGACACGCCGTTCGTGTTCTTGTTATTGGCGGTGCTGGTGGGGCTGGGTGGCTATCTGGAGATTCGTCACCGGCGTGGTCTGCAGAAAACCCTCGATGAACACCCCAAGGCGTTCACCAGCGCGCTGGTCGCCCTGACCTACAGTGATAACCGCGGCCCGCAAGCGCAACTGGACCTGGCGATGATCAGTGAAGAGGCCCGCCTGCAAACGGCTCTGACCCGGCTGGTGGACACCGGCGAGGGGGTCAAGTCGCGTGCCGGGCAGTCGGCGCAATTGTCGGTGCAACAGGCACGCTCTCTGGATCAGCAACGTAACGAAACCGAACAGTCGGCCACGGCGATCAACCAGATGGCCGCGACGATCCAGGAAGTCACGCACAACGTGCAGAGCACTGCCCACGCCGCTGAAGAGGCTGACAAACTGGCCCAGCAGGGTCGCAACCTGGCCGACGAAAGCCTGCTGGCGATCCGGCACATGGCCAACTCGGTCAATGAAATCGGCCACGCCGTTGGCGAGCTGGCGGGTGCAACGCAATCGATCGGCAGTGTGGTGGACGTGATTACCTCGATTGCCCAACAGACCAACCTGCTGGCCCTCAACGCTGCGATCGAGGCGGCTCGTGCCGGCGAACAGGGCAGGGGCTTTGCCGTGGTTGCGGACGAGGTGCGTTCGCTGGCGTCACGTACTCAATCGTCCACCGAGGAAATCCAGAAGATCATCACCTCGTTGCGTGATGGTGCCGACCGCGCCGTCGCCACCGCCAGCCGCGGCGAGCAGAACTCCCAGGAAAGCGTGGCCAGCGTCGAGGCCGTCCAGCAAGCTCTGGACGGCATCAGCAAGGCTGTCACACGGATTACCGGCATGAGCCAGCAAATGGCCTCGGCGTCGGAAGAGCAGAGCCATGTGGCCGAGAACATCAGCCAGCAGATCACCCGCATCGCGCAACTGTGTGACCAGAGTGCAGACCAGGCGCAGCAAGGGTCTGCGATCAGCCGTGAGCTCGAAGAAATGGCCCAGTACCTGCACAGTCTGGCGGAGCGGTTCAGTCGTTGAGGTCATGAGTGAGGGGAGGTCTTGCGGCCTCCCGGTTCACAGGCGGTCCTTGGCGCAGCTGTTATTGATCCGCGATCCACGACGCATAGCCGTTGGTGCTCCCCGCATGATGGGTCCAGATAATGTCGCGGTAACTGATTGCCAGATGCTCCTGCGGCTGACCGTCGCTGTGCAGCAGTGCATGAGGCATGTCCTGGGTCAGCTCACGAATCAGTCCGCCGCGAATCTCGACGGTGTAGAACTTCTCCTGGGTACCGCGCGAGGAGGTGCGGTAGAAGTCGATCATGCAATCGATCTGGTCTCGATTGGCCAGCGCCTGGCTCAACAGCGGGGTTGATTTGTCGACGTGCTTGGTGATGTACACCGGTTGGTGTGTGGCGTGGCGGGCGTTGTCGAGGTTGGCCATGTTGTGGGTGAAGGCCAGCACCATGATCTGGTCGGCGTGGCTGGTCTGGTTTTTGCCGCCCAGCGACTCCGGTGTGCAGCAGCCATTGGACATGAAGCCTTGCTTGTCGCTCTTGATGGTCATGTAACCGCAGTTGGCCATGGTCGCCCTCCTTGATAAATGGAGGGGCAGTGTATTTTTTGGCTCCCCGGCGATATGTAGGACGTTTCCGAAATTGCAGTTGTTTTAGCAGGCAAGAACAGCCTGCGGATACTGACGGTTCAGCATCCGCCGCTTCAGGTCTTGCTCAGTAGCGAATCATCACTGATTTAAGCTCGGTGTAGTCATCGATAAATGCCGAGCCAAATTCGCGGCCGATGCCGGAAGCCTTGATTCCGCCAAAGGGAACGGCCGGGTCGAGCAGGGTGTGCATGTTCACCCATACGGTGCCGGCCTCAATGCGTGGCACCATGCGCATGGCCTTGCCCAGATCGTTGGTCCACAGGCTGGCGCTCAGACCGTATGGGGTGCTGTTCATCAGCTCCAGCAACTGCTCCTCATCGTCGTACGCAAGGAACGTGGCGATCGGGCCGAAGGTTTCTTCGCTCAACAGGGTGTCGCTCAGCGAGTTGGCGAGGATCACGGTCGGCTCTACATAAAAGCCTTCGCGTTCGATCAAGCGTCCGCCGTGGACAATGGTGCAGTTTTCTGCGCGGGCGCGGTCGAAGAACTGGCCCAGCTTCTGTTGGTGAATGCGGTTGGTCACCGGGCCGAATTCAGTGCTTTCATCCAGCGGCGAGCCCACTTTCAGCGCGGCCAGGCGCTGGCTGAGTTTGTCCATCAACTCATCGATGCGTTGGCGCGGAGCAAAGAAACGTTCACCGGCGGCGCAGATTTGCCCTGAGTGTAAAAAGCCCGCTTCGATGGCGCCGTTGACCGCTTTGTCGATGTCGACATCGGCCAGAAACCCCACCGAGTTCTTGCCGCCCAGCTCCAGCGTCGCGCGGGTCAGGTTGGCGCCCAGCGCTGTTTTGCCCACGGCGATGCCGGTGGGCACGGAGCCGGTGAACGATACTTTGTCGGTGCCGGGATGTTCGATCAGCGCCTGGCCGACCTTGCCCAGGCCGGTCACTACGTTGAGTGCGCCGGCCGGCAGACCGGCTTCAATACCCAGCTCGGCGATGCGCAGAATGGTCAGTGGCGTGAACTCGCTGGGTTTGATGATCACGCTGCAGCCGGTGGTCAGGGCTGACGCCAGCTTCCAGATGGCGATCATCGTCGAGAAATTCCACGGCACGATACCGACCACCACGCCCACCGGCTGACGCAGGGTGTAGGCGGTGTATTGCTCGCCGTTGAACGAAGGCAGCGACGGGGTGATGGTCTGACCGGTGATTTTGGTTGCCCAACCGGCAAAGTAACGCAGGAAGTGCGCGGCCTGGCCCACTTCAAAAGCGCGGGATATCTGAATGATCTTGCCTGACTGCAAGGTTTCCAGTTGGGCAAGCTCCTCACCGTGTTGCTCCAGCAGGTCGGCCAGTTTGAGCAACACGGCGCTGCGCACGGCCGGGGCGGTCTGTGACCAGACCTTGAAACCCTGACGAGCCGAAGCGACCGCAGCATCCACATCGGCCTCGACGGCATCGCTGACCCGCGCGATGACCTGGGCATTGGCCGGGCTGACCACCTCGATCCGTCCGTTGCCCTGAGATGGCTGGGGGCGCCCGTCGATGAACAGGCCATGGTCGCGGTCCAGAAAGGCACGGACCTGGGGGAGCAGTTGAATGTCGGACACGAGCAGTACCTCAGGCAGAAAACGGGCAGAAAAAAGCGTGAACCACGCGTATTGCCTGAGGGTAACCAGGTGCGGTCAAACACGCTTGATCAGGGCTGACCAGCGCTTGTCTGTGCGTGCCAGCGACTGGGTGGCTTGAGCAGTGGGCCGGCTATGAAAAGTACAATCTTCCATCTGGAAGGTGCATTTTCCGCATCCGACGCCAGACCCATACTGGCGCTGTGTTCGGCTGACCGGCCTTTGACCCGAGGGTCATCAGTGCTGGGTCAGGCCGCTGGAAAATGTCCAATAATAAGCAGAGCCCCCTCATGAAAAAGCCAAATCCCCTGCTTGAAGACCTGCGTGCGATCCTGCCGGCCATTGCGGCCAATGCCGCTCAGGCAGAAAAAGACCGGATGGTGCCCGCCGAAAATATCGCCCTGCTCAAAAGCATTGGCCTGCATCGGGCCTTTCAGCCCCGTCCTTATGGTGGGCTGGAAATTTCCCTGCCGCAGTTCGGCGACTGCATCGCCTTGCTGGCCGGCGCCTGTGCCAGCACCGCCTGGGCCATGAGCCTGCTGTGCACGCACAGTCACCAATTGGCGCTGTTTCCGGCCCGCTTGCAGGAAGAGATCTGGGGGGCTAATCCTGATGCCACCGCCAGCAGCAGTATTGCGCCGTTTGGCCGCACCACTGAAACCGATGGTGGCGTGCTGTTCAGTGGTGAAATGGGCTGGAGCAGCGGCAGCGATCACGCCGAGTGGGCGATTGTCGGTTTCCGTCGTCAGAACGCCGAAGGCGGCCAGGATTACTGCTTTGCCGTGTTGCCGCGCAGCGATTATCAGATCCGTGACGACTGGTACGCCGCCGGCATGAAAGGCAGCGGCACCAAGACTCTGGTGATCGACAACGTGTTTGTGCCTGAGCACCGCATCCAGAAAGCCAAGGACATGATGGAAGGCAAGTCGGCCGGGTTCGGCCTGTACCCGGACAGCAAGATTTTCTATGCGCCCTATCGCCCGTATTTTGCCAGTGGCTTCTCGACGGTCAGCCTGGGAATTGCCGAGCGTATGCTTGAGGTCTTTCGCGACAAGACTCGCAACCGTGTGCGTGCCTACACCGGTGCGGCGGTAGGGGCCGCGACCCCGGCGCTGATGCGCCTGGCCGAGTCGACCCATCAAGTGGCGGCGGCGCGGGCCTTTCTGGAAAAAACCTGGCAGGACCACGCTGAGCACGGTGAGCGCCATGAGTACCCGTCCCGCGACACGCTGGCGTACTGGCGTACCAACCAGGGCTATGTGGTGAAGATGTGCATTGAGGCCGTGGATCGACTGTTCGCTGCGGCCGGCGGCACGGCCTGGTTCGAAAGCAACGAGATGCAGCGACTGTTCCGTGACTCGCACATGACCGGTGCGCATGCCTACACCGACTACGACGTCTGCGCGCAGATCCTCGGTCGCGAGTTGATGGGCCTGGAGCCGGACCCAAGCATGGTCTGACGGACCCTGTGATATCGGCAGCCGAGGCTGCCTGATGCGCCCGATAACCTTATTCGAATCAGGGCAGCCGCTGGCGGCTGTCCGGGAGTCTTGCATGTCTGAACCAAGCGCAATTGCCGTTAACCCTGCTCTGGACCCCCGTGCATTTCGCCGGGCGCTGGGTAATTTCGCCACCGGTGTGACGGTGGTCACCGCCGCCACCGCTGCGGGTCACAAGGTCGGGGTGACGGCCAATAGCTTTAACTCGGTGTCGCTGGACCCGGCGCTGATTCTCTGGAGTCTGGACAAACGCTCGACCAGCCATGAGGTGTTTGCCGAGGCCACCCATTTTGCGGTCAATATTCTGGCTGCGGATCAGATCGAGCTGTCCAACAACTTCGCCCGGCCACGCGACGACCGCTTTGCCGGTATCGCCCATGAGCCGGGTGTCGGTGGTTCACCGTTGTTGCTCGATTGCTCGGCGCGTTTCGATTGCCAGAAGTATCAGCAGATCGACGGCGGCGACCACTGGATTCTGATCGGCAAGGTGGTGGCCTTCGATGATTTTGGCCGTTCACCGCTGCTCTACCATCAGGGTGCCTACTCGATGGTGCTGCCACATACCCGGATGACCAGGCGTGAAGAGGGCCAGGCGCCGAGCAGTCACTTTCAGGGCCGTCTGCAGCACAACCTGTATTACCTGATGACTCAGGCCTTGCGTGCGTATCAGGCCGGCTACCAGCCTCGCCAGTTGTCTACCGGCCTGCGCACCAGTGAGGCGCGGATGCTGATGGTGCTGGAAAACGATGCCGGCCTGAGCCTCAATGACCTGCAACGAGAGGTCGCGATGCCGGCCCTGGAAATCGACGAAGCCGTTGCCAATCTGCGCCGCAAGGGGCTGGTCTGTGATCGTGACGAGCGGGTTTGCCTGACCGCCAGCGGCGTGGATGAAACCGAGGGCCTGTGGAGCATTGCCCGCGAGCAGCAGGACAAGGTATTTGGTGCGTTCAGCGCTGAACAGATCGCGACCTTCAAGGCGGTGTTGCAGGCGGTGATTCGCGGCTGAGCAACTGGGGGGGTGGGGGCTGGCTGGCAGGGTGATGCAAATCGCCTGGCAGCCTGGCACATGCGAACCCCGGCGATTCAAGGCCTGATGGCAACGGGTGTCTCTCACGTCCGGGGTGTCTGATGTTTTTCAATAACAACAAATGGGTCGATGAACTTAACCAGGCCTTGCAACAGTTGGGCAATGGACAGCCCGTGGCACCAGGCGTGATGCAGCGCTTTCCTCTGGTGCAGCAAAACCTGCAGGCAGTTGCGGCGTTACACGCTCAGTGGCGTGCCCGTGAGCAGCAACAAGCCAGCGCGCAGGCCGACGTCGAGGAACGTCTGAGCCAGCTGCGCAATGCGTTGGCGGCGGCCGAGCTTGAGCAGCAGCGGCTGTTGCCACAGCTCAAGGCGCTTGAAGACAGCAACCAGCAGTTGCATGAACGCTTGCATCAGCATCATCAGGAGCAGCGGGTCTGGGAGCTGTTGCAGTCGACCCTCACTGAAGGCTTCTGGGACATTCGCGTGGCGCATGGGCGGATTGACGATCCGGCCAGCTTCATGCGCATCTCTGACCCGTTTCGGGCCTTGATGGGCTATGCCGCCAACGAGTTGCCTGATGGCTGGGATGCCCAGGTCGGTATCACTCATCCGGATGACCTGGCGGCAATCATGGCGATCTTTGAACGTGAGATCGTCATGCCCGCAGGCAGCGGAGAGTATGTGTTCGAGTACCGCATGCGGCACAAGACCCGTGGCTATATCTGGTGCCGCGAGCGGGGCCGGGCGATCCGTGACGAGCGCGGTGTGCTGCAACGGGTGATGGGCGCGGTGCGCGATATCAGCGACGAGCGTTCGGCCCAGGCCAGTCACGCGCAGATGCTGGAGCAGAACCAGGCGACTTACGCGCAGATTTCCACGGTGGTCGGGGTGATCAAGGGGATTGCCGAACAGACCAACCTGCTGGCCCTCAATGCAGCGATTGAAGCGGCCCGTGCCGGTGAGGTGGGCCGCGGCTTTGCGGTGGTCGCCGATGAGGTCAAGAAGCTGGCCGAAAGCACCCGCCACGCGACCCAGCAGATCCAGACCATGCTGGTGCGTGATGCGCGGCGTTAGGGGCTAGCTGCAGGAGTGTTCAGTAGCAGCCGGTCGGCGTTCCGGTTGCTCGCGAAAGCGGCGATGAAACCAGCACATTCGCAGTGGATCTCACGCCGCCTTCGTCAATCTGCCGACCAGACCAAGGTCCGACAAGGATCGCGTCGGCCTTGACTGATCAGCATTAACCACAAGCTCGCTGCTGGCTATCAGAACGGGACCGCGACAATCAGCTGGCTGTAGACGTTGGTGCCGTTGCCACCGACCTGGTTTCCGCCGTTGTCCTGATCCTTGCGCGGTTTGTACAGGCCGACCAGCGGGGTGATGATCAGGTGATCATTGACCGCCCATTCGACATACAGGTCGGCTTCGCGGCCATCGAGGTTGAGCGCCTGGCCGGTGTGCAAGGTCCGGTAGTCAAAGAACAGGGCGCCGATGGTCAGGTTGTCCAGCGGCTTGACCTTCAGGCCCAGATGGTGAATGGCGGTGTTGCTGTTGAAGGGGCCGGCATAGTTGGCGGTGACCTCACCCTGGAACCAGGTGCCAAAGCCACGGTTCTGGCCATTGAACATCGAGTCCCAACCCTCGGAGTAGCGGCTGTAGCGGTAGCTCAGGTCCGGGCTCCAGGGCAGATCGGCGAAGGTGTAGCCGGCCTCGGTGTACCAGGCTTGCTCGTGACCTGCGTCCTTGGTTTGCCTGGCGTATTCGAACGAGAAGTGTGCGTTGTCGATGCCTGCATTACCGGCGCCACGCAGGCTGTAGATGTTCATGCCGTCACGCTGGCGCTGAAAGTCACTGGCGTATTGCTTGTCGACGCCCAGACCGTGGATCCAGGTCAGGCCCAGGGTGCCTGGCGCAGCGCTGTATTCCAGGGTCGCGGCGGCCAGTTCGGTATTGGCCTGGGCACGGTTATCGGACTTGAACCACAACAGGCTGCCATGCAGGCCATCCTTGCCGCCCAGGCGCAATACTGCCGTTTTGTCGAAGGCGTGACGGGCGGCCAGATAGTAGGCGCCGCCGCGGTTCATGTCACCGTCAGCGATACCTTTACCCAGGTTGATACCGTCGTCGTTGATGATGAAACCGTCTCCCAGGGTAATGACCTGGCGTCCCCATGACAGATCGACACCATCCTTGCCCAGCACTGGAAACAGGTCACCGGACTTCCAGCCGGCAAAGGCTTCGTCGAATTTTGTCGTGCGCTCACTGCCATTGGTGTAGCCGGCCGCATCGCCGTCGCCCCAAGTGGCTGAACTGACCAGGTTTGCGGTGCCATACAGGCTGCCAAAACCCGCCAGGCCCTGGCTGGCGCTCAGCCCGTATTTGATGAACCCCTCGCGCCAGGTCGAACCGCCTGGCGTGCCGTCGTAGTTCTTGCGGCTGTTGAAGTGGCCGTAGACGGCGAGGAAGTTACCCGTTAGTTGGGTGTCTTCATCGCTGTACAGTTCGATGGCCTGGCTCTGACTGACGCCGAGCAGGCTGCTCAGGCCGATGACCAGAGCCAGGGTATTACGTCGGGTAAAGCGCTCCATGGTGTTGCCCCTTTTTTCTAATGGACGTGGGTTGCCATCAGTTAGGGGTATTGCAAGGCGGCAGGTCTTTGCCGAGCGTGCCAGCCATTTGTATCTGTCCGCCATGGCCTCGATGCTGGCAGGCTGCAACAAAATCGCCGTCAGCCATGGGCAAGACGTTGAAGGAGGGCCGGCGCACAGTGATTGCATGGCGCAGTGCGGCGATCGTCGGCTGGCATCGCTTGACAGGGGAGTGGCGCAATACTTGCCGGCGATTGTTTGCATTGCCTGATCGAACGACTAGAACAGCAGGGGTCCAGCATGTCACTCAACCAACAGCTCACTGAGCATCTGAATCGCGGCACAGTGGGGTTTCCCACCGCGCTGGCCAGTACCATCGGCCTGATCATGGCAAGCCCGGTGATTCTCACCGCGACCATGGGCTTCGGCATCGGCGGCAGCGCCTTTGCCCTGGCCATGATCCTGGCGGTGATCATGATGCTGGCGCAGGCCACCACCTTTGCCGAGGCGGCCTCAATCCTGCCGACCACAGGCTCCGTATATGACTACATCAACTGCGGTCTGGGACGCTTTTTCGCCATTATGGGCACATTGGCGGCTTACCTGATCGTCCACGTTTTTGCCGGCACCGCCGAGACCATCCTGGCCGGGGTCATGGCGTTGGTGAATTTCGAGCACCTCAATACCCTGGCCGAATCGGCCGGCGGTTCCTGGTTGCTGGGCGTAGGGTTCGTGGTGGTGCTGGGTATCCTCAATGCCTTTGGCGTCAGTGCGTTCGGCAAGGCCGAGATCATCCTGACTTTCGGGATGTGGGTGACCCTGATGACCTTCGGTGTGCTGGGCCTGATCGCCGCGCCGGCGGTGCAGCTCGACGGGCTGTTCGGTGCGTCGCTGGTCGGTACTGACCTGGTGACCATTCTGTCGCTGGTGGGCATGGCGATGTTCATGTTCGTCGGCTGCGAGTTCGTCACCCCGCTGGCGCCGGACTTGCGCCGTTCGGCTCAGGTCATGCCCAAGGCGATGATCCTGGGATTGCTGGGCGTGGCGAGCTGCATGTTCATCTACGGCGCTGCGATGAAGCGCCAGGTGGAGAACGTGGTGCTGGACGCCGCTACCGGCGTGCACTTGCTCGACACACCCATGGCCATCCCGAAATTCGCCGAGCAGGTAATGGGCGATATCGGCCCGATCTGGCTGGGTATCGGTTTTCTGTTCGCCGGTGCGGCGACCATCAACACGCTGATGGCCGGCGTGCCGCGAATCATCTATGGCATGGCGGTCGACGGTGCGTTGCCCAAGGTGTTCACCTACCTGAGCCCGCGTTTCAAGACGCCGCTGTTGTGCATTCTGGTCGCGATGCTGATCCCCTGCGTGCATGCCTGGTATCTGGGCGGTAACACCGACAACATTATCAACCTGGTGCTGGCGGCGGTGTGTGCCTGGAGCACGGCTTATCTGCTGGTGACCCTGTCGGTGGTCAGCCTGCGTATCCGCCGCCCGGACCTGCCGCGCGCCTATCGCTCGCCGCTGTTCCCGTTGCCGCAGATCGTCTCCAGTGTCGGCATCCTGCTGGGCATGTGGTTTATCACCCCACCCGGGATGAATCCTGCAGATATCTACGTACCGTTCGGCATCATGCTCGCGGGCACTGCCGCCTATGCATTGTTCTGGACGCTGGTGATACAGAAGGTCCATCCATTCAAGCCAGCCAGGGTCGAAGACGTACTGGCCAAAGAGTTCGCCAACGAACCAGGCATTCACCCGGAGGCTGCAGCCCGTGATGCTTTCAAGACTGTTTGATGGCCTGACCGCCCCGCGTGATCCGGCCGGTTACCGGCCGGGCGTGACGCTTGAGTGCCTGCGGCGCAACCTGGCGCTCAGCGGCTGGCAGCAGCTTGAGCCGCGCCTGGCGCGAGTGAGCCTCGATGGCCTGATGGTTGAGGTGCGCGAGCGCACCGAGTCGCAATTGCTGATGCACCTGGTGATGAGTGAGTTTGTGCTGCAGGTGCCGGGCGCAAATCAGTGCGCCGGGCGTTATGAGCTGCACCATACCGGTTCGATCCGCCGCAGCGGCTTGCGTTGCCGGCGCCGGGGTGGTGATAGCGCAGCACTCGCTACGCTGCGTCAGGCACTGGAGCTGGATCAGCCGCTGCGTGAGGCCTTGATGCCGCTGGATTTCAAACGTCTGCTTCTGGAGGCCGCTGACGGCCAGTGGACGGTGCGTCTGGAGCATATGGGCGGCAGTGAAGTGGTCAACCGCATGCCTGCGTTTCGTCGCTATATCGCTATCAGCGCAGAACAAAAAACCAGCCTGTTCGCGGCGCTGAATGCCTTGTCCCGCGTCTTGCGCGAGATCTAGGTCGACTGGCACGTATCCTGCCTATACATGAGCGATTCAAGTGAAGTTGTGTGCTTATTATTAACATGTTATCAATAAGCGCATAACAACAAGATTCATCGTGGAGGCAGGTATGAACACTGATCAAATCGCCCGCAATGCCCTTGAACAATGGAATACCCGACTGCGCGCCATCTGTGGCCGCTTCGAGACTGACCTGGCGTTCAATCGCTCACTGTTCATCGGTGAGATCTGCACCTGGACACGCTCCGGTCTGGAGTTGGCCAGCCTGCGCACCAACGCTGGCAATATCGTCCGTCAGGCCGGCAATGCCGACCTGGACAACGACCAGGACTGTTTTCTGGTCAGCCAGCGCAGTGGCTATTCACAGATCACCCAGCACGGCATCAGCATCAAGCTGGCGCCGGGCGACATGTTGCTGATGGACTCGAGCGGCTACTGTGAAATTACCCCGTTCGGCCTGATCGAACACGCCTCGCTATCCTTGCCGCGCCAGGATGTACTCAAGGGGCTGAAAAACCAGCGGCTGGCCTTCGGCAAGGTATCTGCCGCCAAGACCTGCGGGCGCATGCTGCATGTGTTGATGGATCAGATTTGCAAGGACACCCGCGATGACGAGGCCGTCGCAACCGATGAGCACGGCTTGCAGAATGCACTGATCTCGCTGCTGCCATCGGCGCTGGAACACAGCGATGAGGCCTGTACCGACTTGAGCGCGTCAGGCAGTGTCAACCTGCGCAGTTGTGTGCAGAAGCTGATCGACGAATCGCTGGGCCAGCCTGGCCTGAACCCGGCGGTGCTGGCGGGGCGCCTGAACATCTCGGTGCGGCATCTGTATCGCTTGTTCGAAGATGAAGGCGACAGTGTGTGCCGTTACATTCAGCGTGCACGGCTCAAACGCAGTGCCGAAGACCTGGCCAATCCTTTCCTGCGCAGCGAATCGATCACCACCATTGCCTACAAATGGGGCTTCACCGACTCGGCGCATTTCAGCCGCTCATTCAAGAAGCAGTTTGAACAGTCGCCCAAGGATTTCCGCAGTGTCAGCCTGACCCATGCGGCTGGCGCGGCGTGAAGCAGTACAACCCATAACCTGGAGCGTTTGCCTCTTTGCGAGAAGGTTTTTATAGTGGCCAGTTATCCTTCCTATCGATAGGTAGATTTAGGTGTCGGTAGGCTGTATGGGAGGGGTGGGGGCCATGCCGGGACTCGGCGTAGCTCCGTATGGTCCCCACCGGCATTACTGGCGTGAGCCACTACAATAGTGATTGGCAGGAAAACACTGATGAAAACCCTGAGTGCCTCGGCTGAACGCATCTGCTGCCTGGCCATTGAGCATTTCGCCGAACGCGGCTATGACGGTTCGTCGCTCAACGACATCGCGATCCTGGCCAATATGCGCAAGCCGTCGCTGTATGCGCATTTCTCCAGCAAGGATGAGCTCTACAGCGTGGTGTTTGAACGCGCTCTGGAAAACGAACGGCTGCACATGCAAAGCTGCTTCGATACCGCCAGCGAGCTCAATAGCGTGCCGGGCGGCCTGCTGGTCCACCAGTTGGCCGAGCGTTACCAGGCATCGGCCTCGTTGCGTTGCCTGTTGCGCGCGGCCTTCTACCCGCCAGAAGTCTTGCGCCCAATGATCAGTGCAGGCTTCGAAGAGTACCTGGCCCAGATGCGCCAGTTGTTCAGACCACTGCTCGCCCAGCGTTACCCGCAGATGGACGACACCGACCTGGAGCTGTACTGCGATGCCTGGCAAGGCATCGTCGACAGCCTTCACGTCGAGCTGCTCTATGCAACACCCGAGGCTTATGCCAGACGCCTCAAGGCGCTGTGGAGGGTTTACGGCGACTCACTGTCGCTACTGCGTCAGGGATCGTCGCCGTACGTTTCGTACATCACATCAGGCCGATAGCGGGTAGCTCGTCAAGCCCTTACCGATCATGTCCTGTACCCCCAGAATCAGCCGCTCAGCCGGGTAGGCAGGGCAGGATGCCCCGACCTTGCCGATCAGCTCAGCCGCCGAAATGGGGTTGATGGCGGTATGGCGGATCAGATCCGCCACCTGGCGGGGCAGGAAGATGGTCTGGCTGTCGGTATGTGAATCGGCAATCAGGATGTTTTCCGGCGGTAGCGAAACCGGTGTTTGCCGCCTCACCCAGAAAGGTGAAGTGCCAAAGCGGGTTTCCATGCCGTAAATGCGCCAGCGTGTACGCAAGTACTGGCGAAAGTCAGCGGCAATGGCGGTCTCGTAGGCCGAGATCAGTAGCCCCTCACCATGCAGGCGATCCGAAGCAGCACGGGCGGCCTGTATACCTGTGGCCAGAGCGTGAGGAATACCGCCGGAGGAGAGTGGGTCAAACGATGCCGCTGCATCCCCGGCAGGAATGATCCCGCCGCCTGAGCCAGGCACAAGGCAGGCCGAGAAGGCCGCATCAGTGCGTAACTCGACATCGTTCCCGGCAGGATTGATGAGCTCGGCGATATGGCGCGTGCCCGCCAGGGCTGTCAGCCAGTTC
Organism: Pseudomonas sp. StFLB209; assembly: GCF_000829415.1. Lineage (NCBI taxonomy): Bacteria > Pseudomonadati > Pseudomonadota > Gammaproteobacteria > Pseudomonadales > Pseudomonadaceae > Pseudomonas > Pseudomonas sp. StFLB209. The sequence continues at coordinate 3,828,220 of NZ_AP014637.1, forward strand.
TCCGGGCGCGACAGCTTGTTCTGATGAATGATGTCCGAATCACTCATGAACGACACTGCAACGCGGCCTCCGGGTACGGGGGCCGCATACCACCAGCCATTGGCCACGGTCTCAACGGTCGTCAAGGCCGCCGGCGAATGGGTTGCAGAGGCCGTCAGCAGAGCGCTGACGCCGACCAGATCATCATGGCGGTGGTGCAGCGCCTCATTCCATCGCGATGTCCGGCCGGCAGCATCAATCACCACTCTGGCACGCACCGCATGCTCGTGGTCACCGCTGTTGCGCAGTGTCAGTTGCCAGCCATCATATTGATCACGATCAGGCATCAACTGACGCACCGCCAGGCAGCGGGTATCACACTCCAGCCGCCCGCCGCGCTGGCTCACCAGGCGGGCCATCATGTGTTCAAAACGGGCGCGGTCAATCGCCCAACCGTGCCCGTGGACGTTGAACATGAAGTCGAACGACGCCAACTGCTCACTGCCCCAGGCGGCCTGGTTACCCCAGGTCTGCAACGGTGCCATCCCGGCAAAATCATCCCACACCGCCAGGTAATCCAGCAGGTTGCGAACGCCGGGTGATAAGGACTCACCCGACTTGGGCCGGTCATAATGACCGGCCTCTACTACCAGAACCGAGATATCGGTGCGTTTTAGCAGAGTCAAGGCGGCCGAGATACCGGCCGGCCCGCCCCCGATTATCACGACATCGAAACACGGTATTGTTTCGTCGACAGAACCGGTCATGACGTTTACTTACCTTGGGCTTTAAGTCTGATGGCGTAATCGTTATTCATTTTGAACTGCGCCAACTGCCCAAAGTTACGCTCTTTCTCCACCAGATAGGGGATTTCGTTACTCCCCTGATTAACGACAAAGCCCAGCGCCGACCAGTTGCTGATCATGTCTTCTTTCGAAAAAATGCCGCGTTGATATTCAACATTCTGTCCGGCCGGGATAACGGGCTGCCCGTCAATCTGGCTGACATAAGCGTCCAGCACCTGATCTTGCGGGTGAGTGGCGCCAGTCATGACATTGAACGGGCTTTGTGGCGGCCACCAGTACACATAATAGGTCGGCGGCAGTTCAATTCCGGAACCATCGGAAAGTTGGTTGATATTGATATCGGAAATATTCGGGGTCTGAACCGTGCATTCCTGAAAGTCGGCCATCCACGGGATTGCCATGCGTTTGGTCAAGTCCCCCGGTTCACAACCAATTTTCTTGCCATCAGCATCTGGGGCGGTTTCATTACGGCTTTGAATCGACAGGCCATATTCCCGATAGTGTGCCTGCATATCGGTTTGCCCCGAATTGGCATGGGCCAGCATGATATGGAAAGGCGCATCATAGAGATTGGCACTGCGCATGCTCCAGGTCACTTCGATGCCTGGTGAGAACGGCCCGCCGACACAGTTGCTGATATCTGCCAGCGCCAGTTGGGTTTGCGGAGCCTCTGCGGCCGCATGATGGAGCTGATGATAGTATTTCTGCACCGAGCGATGGGACGTGCTGCCGCTTGAGCGGGCTGTCGTAAAGTTACCCTTCGCCCATTGGTAGAGAAAGAAGTACTGGGTGGCGGTGAGGGTCAGGAATTTATAAATGGGGCCAAAATTGGTGACGGAGTTATCACCGGAATTGAGCGGCATCATCGGCTGACCGTCGCGCTCAAGCTGGGCCGGACCGAATTCCATGTCGGCGTAATGGCTGTCGTAGTCTGCGGGCAAGAGCGGAACGCGGAAGTATTTGAAGTAGGCCATGCGCAGTTCACGGTTCGCGTCACTGCTATCACGCATGTCAAAAGACGGCCTGGCAAACTCATCCATGGTGGGAACGTTGGCGACCCATTTGTAGCGGGACAGGGCATCCAGAATCGGCTGAATATGGGCGTCGAAGTTGATTTTGAACGTGGGATTGAAGCCATACAACGGACAATATTTTCCGATCTCGGCAAAATAATCGGCCGAGTTTTGCGCCGTGTGCTGCTCCGAATCAAACAGGCTCGGATCTGCCCCCATCTGGCGAACGGCTACATCGTACAAGGTATCGGCGAGGGTGATGACGTTGACCACCTCGGGCACATACTTCGGACTGCCAACGATCAGCCATGCCGGCTCAGGTGTGATTTTACTGCCATCGCGCAGGGTGATTTGCGCACAGACAAAACCGTCGGAGATATCATCCCAATACCCGGAGGCACCCCGAAATGAAGATATTTCTCCTGACCCCGTCACCTTGCCAAAACCACCCAGTGCCACAAGATTGCCGCTGCTGTCGGTTTTCAGCTCGCCCAATACATCAATTTGCTCTCCACCCGAACCCACGGGCGGGAACGAACCTTTTGAATAATCGCTCGGGATGTTATAGCGCGAGAATTGAATGTTTTGCCCGGCCCCGGAAATACTGCGCGGACCCGGGTCAATAATCAGTTGCTGACGGGCCACGGGGTCGGTGACATTGGAGTTGTTAACCGGAATATGTTGGGCTTCATAACTGTTTTCTGGACCAAACTCCAGATTGCCCTGCAACTCGGAAAACGTGTACCAGATCGGCTTCTTGTTAGCGATATGGACAGTCCACTCAATGGAACTGATTTCTTCACTGTCAAGTGTGACTGGTTGCGGGCTAGTACCATCAGTGCGGACAATCTGAAACTTGGCAGCCTGGCGCTTGATACGACCAACACTGTCTTTGAAGGCATTGACGAACCTGGGCTTGCCGTTATCCAGTTGCAGATTGCCCTGTGCGTCACATTCAAGGGGTAAGCCCCCGGTGGCTTGTGGCGATAAATAAAACTCTGTGGGGCTGTTACCAAGACGGGCAGCACCAATCTTTGGAAAAATCTCGTAAGTCGAACTCATCCGAACCGCCCCTCCGTTGGGCACTTGCGCGATACATGCTCTGGTGCTGAATACCGATAATGGCATTACGGCATCAGATTATTGGTGCTCTTTTGAGTTCGTCAAGTTGAGATCAGAAAAAAATGGGTGACAGATAGCCGGCCAATTGTAAAAAGCGCTCTGCGGCACGGCTCAGGCTGGTTTGGGTTTTTATAAATAACTTGGAAAATCAGTTGTCTGGCGCGGGTGTTATGCGAGGGATTGAAGCGACGGTTCTTTGGCTCCTCGTCACTTCTGAAACACCCACTCACATTTAAGCCACTTTTGTTCACTTAAATGCCGCCTGCTCCTGTAGGAGCGACCTTGGTTGCGAAGACGGCGGCACATTCGCCGCTGTTGCTGTGACCTTACCGGCCTCTTCGCTACCAGGGTAGCTCCCACAGAGATGTATAGCGTCTAACCGATTAAGCCACTGCTGCCTGGCTTGAACCATTGCTGTTGCCCGGATCGACGACGAGCGCACGCCCGCAAAATCAGTAAACCCCGCCCCCACTGCTCGGCGCAGGCCCGTCCTTGAATGCCGCCGCCAGGGTCTGCAACCCCCGCATCAGCACGGTCGTATCCACCCCTACTGCTACAAACTTTGCTCCCAGCTCAATGTACCGCCGTGCCAGCTTCTGGTCGGCGCTGAGAATCCCTGCCGCCTTGCCGGTCTGACCGATCCGCACAATCGCATCCTCGATCGCCGCCTGCACCTCAGGATGCCCGGGATTACCCCGATGCCCCATGGCCGCACTCAGGTCCGCCGGGCCAATAAACACCCCGTCGACCCCCTCTACCGCGACAATCTCGTCCAGCCGCGCCAGACCCTCCAGATTCTCGATCTGTACCAGCAGGCACATCTGCTCGTCGGCCTTATCCAGGTAACCGTCAATCGTGTTCCAGCGCGAAGCCCGCGCCAGTGCGCTGCCCACCCCGCGTATTCCGTTGGGCGGATAGTGAATCGCGCGCACCAGCTCACGGGCCTGCTCGGCACTTTCGACCATTGGCACCAGCAGCGTCTGCACACCAATATCGAGAACCTGTTTGATCAGCGCTGTATCACCGATCACCGGACGAATCACCGCCTGGCCAGGGTAGGGCGCCACCGCTTGCAGCTGACCGAGCAGACCCCGCAGATCATTGGGCGCGTGCTCACCGTCGATCAGTAGCCAGTCGAAACCGGCATTGGCCGCCAGCTCGGCGCAATACGGGTCGGCCAGACCCAGCCACAGACCGATTTGCGCCTCGCCCGATTGCAGGCGCTGCTTGAAGGTATTGATAGGCATATCCATGGGGGGGGCTCCTGGGTAGGAGCGGCTTTGGCCGCGAAGTCTGCCCGACATAATGAATGTGATGCCTGGCGTGGTCTTTTCGCTGCTAAAGCAGCTCCTACAGCATTTCAAAGGGGGTTACACGAAACGGCAGGCAATGCTGCCCAACTGGTCGTAATCGACGTGGAAGGTGTCGCCCGGCCTGGCGGCGACCGGTCGGGTGAAGGAGCCACCCAGAATGATCTGCCCGGCCTGCAGGGTGACGTCATACGGCGCCAGTTTGTTGGCCAGCCACGCCACGCCTTTGGCTGGATGATTGAGCACGGCAGCCGAAACCCCGGACTCTTCGATTACGCCATTGCGGTAAAGCACCGCTGGCACCCGGCGCAGGTCGATGTCGGTAGGGCGTACCGGCTTGCCGCCCATGACCACGCCGGCATTGGCGGCGTTGTCGGAAATGGTGTCGAACACCTTGCGGGTGACCTGGGTCTGCGGGTCGACCTGCTGGATGCGGGCATCGATGATTTCCAGCGCCGGAACCACCCACTCAGTGGCATCGAGCACATCGAAGATCGTCACGTTCGGGCCTTTGAGCGGCTTGCCGAGGATGAACGCCAGCTCCACCTCCACGCGCGGCACGATGAAGCGATTGAACGGGATGTCGGTGCCTTCGTCGAAAAACATGTCATCGAGCAGCGCGCCGTAGTCCGGTTCGGTGATGTTCGACGACACCTGCATGGCGCGGGAGGTCAGGCCGATCTTGTGGCCGACCAGCTTGCGCCCGTCGCGGATCTTGCGGGCGACCCAGGCACGTTGGATGGCGTAGGCGTCTTCGATGCTGATGTCCGGGTATTGCAGAGAGAACTGGCCAACCTGCTCGCGGGAGCGTTCGGCCTGGTCGAGCCGCTCGGCGGCTTGCTGGATGAGGGTAGGGGCAAGCATGGAAAGCTCCTTATTGCGGATTGACGATAGCGGCCGGGGTACGCAACACCAGCAGGCCGCCCAGGGCGATGAGCAGCGCCAGCACATAAAGGGCCAGGCTGGCGCTGTGAGTGGTGTCGCGCATCCAGCCGATCAGGTAGGGCGCGAGAAACGAGGCAATGCTGCCAAACGAGCTGATCAGGCCGATGCCGGCGGCGATGGCGCGCAGCGAGAGAAAGGCCGGCGGCAATTGCCAGAACATCGGCAGTGCGGCGCTGGCACCCATGCCGGCGATGATCAGCCCGGCCATGACCGGCACCGCGCTGGCTGGCGTGACGCCGGTCACGGCAATGCCAAGCGCGCACATCAGCAGCGGCACGCACAGGTGCCAGCGGCGTTCACGATGGCGGTCTGACGAGCGTGCGCAGGCGAGCATGAACAGCACACCGGCCAAGTAAGGAATCGCACTGAGCAGGCCGACCATGCTGTCGCGGCCAATGCCGGCGCCGTGAATCAGGGTCGGCATCCAGAATGCCAGGGTATTGACCGCCAGCATCACGGCAAAGTAGATCGCCACCAGCAGCCATACGTGAGCATCACGCAGGATCCCGGCGAACGAGGTGATGGTTTTGCGCTGCTCTTCGGCGGCCAGTTCTTCGCCCAGGCGTTGCTTCTGCTCAGCGCTGAGCCAGCCGACCTGGCTGAAATGCTCCGGCAGCACCCGCCAGACCAGCAAGCCGAGCAATACCACCGGCGAGCCCTCCAGGACAAACATCCACTGCCAGCCGCGCAGCCCGCCGGTGCCGTTGAACCACTCCAGGATGGCCCCGGACAGCGGGCCGCCAATCACTCCGGCCATCGGTACCGCAATCGCAAACAACGCGGTGATCTGCGCACGGCGGCGTGCCGGGTACCAGCGGTTGAGGTAGACCAGAATGCCCGGAAAGAACCCGGCCTCGGCCACCCCCAGCAAAAAGCGCAGGGTGTAGAAGTCGCTTGGGCTCTGGACCAGAAACATACCGGCAGACAACAGCCCCCAGACCACCATCAGGCAGGCGATCCAGCGACGTGGCCCGACCCGTTCCAGTGCCAGGTTGCTGGGCACCCCGAACAGCGCATAGGCGACGAAGAACAGCCCGGCACCCAGGCCATAGACGGTGTCGCTGAAGTGCAGGTCGGCACTCATTTGCATCTTGGCAAAACCAATGTTGATGCGGTCCAGGTGGGCGAACAGGTAGCACACCAGCAACAGTGGCATCAGCCGCCAGGTGACGGTGCGGTGCGTGGCGTCGCTGAGGTTGTGCTCAGCAGCGGCGCTTGCGGCAGAGTGGGTTGCGCTCATGGTCTTGTACTTTTTGTTGGTTGAGACGACACGGCTGGGTTCTTTGGCGGCAGTCAGGTGCTCTTGTTGAACAAGGGGTGCAGGCTGCTGTGCTTGCCGTCATAGACCTGGTTGTGGCTTTCATCGACCTGCAGGGTGATGCCCACCGGGCGTTGATCGAGGATCGGCTGCAGACGCTGGCGCAGCACGCTCAGCAGGTTGTCACCGACCGCTTTGTGCACCGCAGCGCTTCGACCGCTGCCCATGCGCAGGTTGGCGTATAAAAAGCCATAGTTGCCCTGGCCGTCAGCCACCGCGCTGTGCGCCGCCGGATAGGCCAGCACCCGGGTGCCGCCGGTGGGGAACACCGCCTTGCCGGTTTCATCGCGTTGTTCAAGCATGCTGTCGGCCAGCGCACGGCACAGGCCGGGAATATCGGCTTGGTGTTCCAGGTCGGCGGTGTAGAGCAGGACCAGATGGGGCATGAGGATGTGTTCCTGAATAGGGTTGCAATGCTGTGGGAGCGCCCGGGCGGCGATCGGTTTTGGTCGCGAATTTTCCAGGCGCCATGAATGCTGCGTCTGGAATGGCCCTTTCCCGGCTAAAGCCGGTCCTGCAGCCGGTCCTGCAACCAGTGCCGCGACCGGTTTTACAGCCGGCTCGTGGACACCACCGCCGCCGGATTGGCGGCCTGGGCCGGTGGAATCGCCGAGCCATCCTGCGGCGTGACCGGGAACAGCGCGTTGATCTGCCCGGTGCCCGAGGAGCCGAAGTAGGGCGTCAGCACTTCGGCTTTGCCGTCATAGTCCGACCAGCCCAGTGCACCAAGCAGCATCGCGGTGTCATGCATGAAGCCTTCGCCGTGACCCTTGGCTGCGTATTCGGGGAGCATGCCGCAGAACTCCGGCCACTCGGCGTTTTCCCACATCTTCACCACGCGGTGGTCGAGGGTTTCCAGGAACGGGCTCCAGACTTTGGTGGCAAAGTCCGGCGCCTGGCCGTTCTGGGCGAAGCGGTGTGACAGCGAGCCGCTGGCCAGGAACGCCACGGTGCCGTCGTAGTGATCCTCGACCGCTTTGCGCATGGCCCAGCCCAGCCGTGCGCTGTCGTTGAGGTAATGCGAGGTGCACAGCGCCGAGACCGAAATCACCTTGAAGTGCTGGTCCTGGTTCATGTAACGCATCGGCACCAGGGTGCCGTATTCCGGCCCCAGAGTCGTGGCGTGGTGGGCCATGGTCTCGACGTTGAAGCGGTTGCACTCTTGCGCGAGCAGCTTGCCCAGTTCGGTGTTGCCGGGGAATTCGTACTCCATGTTGCTGATGAAGTGTGGCAGTTCATTGCTGGTGTACACGCCTTTGAAATGCGGCCCGCACAGCACGTGATAATTGGCATTGACCAGCCAGTGGGTGTCGAACACCACGATGGTGTCGACGCCCAGTTCGCGGCAGCGTCGGCTGATCTCGTGATGCCCGTCGATCGCCGCCTGACGAAAGCCCTGGCGCGGGCCGGGCAGCTCCGACAGGTACATCGACGGAACGTGAGTGATCTTGGCAGCCAGAGCAAGTTTGCCCATGGTGGTTCTCCCGGTTTTTATTGTTAATTGAGCGCCAACCGGCAAGCTACAAGCCAGAAGCGTTACGCTCTTTCTTGCAGCTTGTCGCTTCAAGCTTGCAGCTGCCTTATACCCCCCAGCGCGGGATGTGGTGGCTGCCCATTGAAATACACACGTTCTTGATTTCAGCAAATACTTCAAAGCTGTACTGGCCGCCTTCACGGCCGGTGCCTGAACCCTTCACGCCGCCGAATGGCTGGCGCAGGTCGCGCACGTTCTGGCTGTTGATGAACACCATGCCAGCTTCGATGCCTTGTGCCAGGCGGTGAGCCTTGCCGATGTCCTGGGTCCAGATGTACGAGGCCAGGCCGTACTCGGTGTCGTTGGCCAGATGCAGAGCCTCGGCTTCGTCCTTGAACGGGATCAGGCACACCACCGGGCCGAAGATCTCTTCCTGGGCAATGCGCATCTTGTTGTTCACGTCGGCGAACACGGTGGGCTGAATGAACTGCCCCTTGGCCAGGTGCGCAGGCAGGTTGGCCGGACGCTCCAGGCCACCTGCCAGCAGGGTGGCGCCTTCTTCGATGCCGATCCTGATGTAGCCGGTGACTTTGTCGTAGTGCGCCTGGGTGATCATCGAGCCGACTTGAGTCTTCGGATCAGTTGGATCACCGACAATCAGCCGTTTGGCGCGGGCCGCGAATTCAGCAACGAACTGCGGGTAGACGCTTTGCTGAATGAAGATCCGGCTGCCGGCGGTGCAGCGTTCGCCGTTGAGCGAGAAGATGGTGAACAGCGCCGCATCCAGGGCGCGGTCCAGATCGGCGTCTTCGAAAATCAGTACCGGCGACTTGCCGCCCAGCTCCATGGAGTATTTTTTCAGGCCGGCGGTCTGCATGATCTTGCGCCCGGTGGCGGTGCCGCCGGTGAACGAGATGGCACGTACGTCCGGGTGGCGAACCAGTGCGTCGCCAGCGGTTGCGCCATAGCCCTGGATCACGTTGAACACGCCGTTGGGAATGCCGGCTTCAACGGCCAGACGGCCCAGTTCGTTGGCGGTCAGCGGTGACAGCTCGGACATTTTCAGAACCGCAGTGTTGCCCAGCGCCAGGCACGGCGCGGTTTTCCAGGTCGCGGTCATGAACGGCACGTTCCACGGCGACACCAGGCCACAGACACCCACCGGCTGGTACAGGGTGTAGTTGAGCATCTGGTCGTCCACCGGGTAGGTGTGGCCGTCCATGCGGGTGCAGACTTCGGCAAAGAAATCGAAGTTATGCGAGGCGCGGGGGATCAACACGTTCTTGGTCTGATGGATCGGCAGACCGGTGTCCAGGGTCTCCAGTTCGGCCAGCTTCGGCACGTTCTGGTCGATCAGCTCGCCGAGCTTGCGCATCAGCCGGGCGCGTTCTTTGGCCGGCGTGTTGGCCCACTTAGGGAAGGCTTCCTTGGCCGCAGCTACCGCCTGGGCGACTTCCTCGGCGCCGCCGCTGGCAACTTCGCCGATGGCTTCGCCGGTGGCCGGGTTGTAGTTGACGAATACGTCTTTGCTTTCGACCTCACGGCCATTGATCCAGTGTTTGATCATGCTGCTCACGCCTTATTGTTCTTGAAGAAATCAGCTTCGCTGACGATTCGGTTGACCAGCCGGCCGACGCCTTCGACTTCCACCACCACCTCATCGCCCGGCAGCACATCGGCCAGGCCCTCGGGCGTGCCGGTGGCGATCATGTCGCCCGGTTGCAGGGTCATGAAGCTGGACAGGTATTCGATCAGGTAAGGGATATCGAAAATCATGTCAGCGGTGGTGCCTTCCTGCTTCAGCTCGCCGTTGATCCAGGTCCGCAGCTTGAGGTTGCTTGCGTCTGGCACATCGGCTACGTCGACGATGTACGGCCCGACCGGGGTGGTGGCGTCGCGGTTCTTGACCCGCAGGTTGGGCCGGTAGTAGTTCTCCAGGTAATCGCGGATCGCATAGTCGTTGCACACCGTGTAACCGGCCAGATACTGCAAGGCGTCTTCACGCTTGACGTTACGTGCCGGCTTGCCGATTACCGCCACCAGCTCACACTCGTAGTGCATGTAGGCGACGTTGTCCGGGCGCCAGCTGATTTGCCGGTGGCCGGTGTAGGTGCCCGGCGACTTGACGAAGGCCAGTGGCTCGGTGGGCGGCGCGAAGGCCAGTTCTGCGGCGTGATCGGCGTAGTTCAGGCCCAGCGCGAACATGTTGCCGGTGGCCGGTGGCAGCCACTGCACCTGGTCCTCAACCAGCACGCGGCCATCGGCCAGACGCACACTCAGACTGGTGTCATCGCCGACTTCGACCTGCACGTTGTGGACCTGGCCTTCAAAGCCAATGCGAGCGTGTTTCATGGGCGTGGCTCCTGTTCGGCGACGATGCTGTTGCTCAGTCGGCCCAGGCCGCTGATCTGCACCTCGACACGGTCACCGGGCACGACATCGACGCGGCCTTCCGGGGTGCCGGTGATCAACACATCGCCTTCGTGCAGGGTCATGAACTCGCTGATTTCGGCGATCAGTTGCGGGACATTGCGCACCCAGTTGGCGGTGCTGTTTTGCTGGCGCAGTTCGCCGTTGACGAACAGTTCCAGGGTCAGTTGGCCGGCGTCCGCCACCTGCGCGGCAGGCACCAGTTCAGGGCCCAACGCGCAGAAACCATCGCGGCACTTGGCCTTGACCGCCGGGCGGTAATAGCTGTCTTCGGGCAGGCTGAACTCATTGACGATCAGGTAACCGGACACATGCGCCAGGGCATTCTCAAGGCTGACCCGGCTGGCCGACTTGCCGATCACCACACCCAGCGCGGGGCCGGCCTGCAGGCGTTCGCCGCGCGGCTGGATGACCTGGCCTTGATGGCTGTTGCGGGTATTGGGGGTCTTGATGAACAGCACCGGTTTGACGGGCGGCTGCTTGTAAGGCGCTTGCTCGAATTCGGCGAGACGCTGCTCCAGCAGACCCTGATAGTTCAGCGCAACGCCGAGCAGGGTGCCATGGGCGACGTCGTGCAGGGCACGGGTCATGTTGTTCTCCTGGCAGTGATCGGGCAGCGGCTGCCAGATCGTTTACTTGTTAATGTATTAACTTTATAAGTTAAGATGTTAATGATCGTCAAGTGCCAGGCACTGGTATGCGTCGCGCAAAAGGCGGAGCATGGCTGCAGGCGCACTGACGCTGGAAAACAACAACGAGAATGATCAGATGAACGATCGACAGCCGATCCCCAACATCAACATCGGTCAGGTCTATGACCAGCGCTACAGCGATGCCGAGGTGCATTACGACAAGCTGGGCAACCTGGCGGGCTTCTTCGGCCGTAACATGCCGGTGCATCGGCATGACCGTTTCTTTCAGGTGCATTACGTCAACAGCGGCAGCGTGCGGGTGTATCTGGATGACCAGCAATACGTCGAGTCCGGCCCGATGTTCTTCCTGACTCCGCCGACCATCGCGCATTCGTTCGTCACCGAACCCGACAGTGACGGCCACGTCCTGACCGTGCGTCAGCAGCTTGTCTGGAACCTGATCGAGGCAGACCCCAGCCTGGCACCGGGGCCGCAACTGCCGGCCGCTTGCGTGGCGCTGTCGCAACTGGGGCCGGCGTTCGCCGCAGAGATTCGCCGTCTTGAATTTCTGTTCGAGGAACTGCGTGAGGAAATCAACGACCGGCGTGCCGGACGCGGCACCGCGCTGGACAGCCTGACCCAGTTGATCATGACCAGCCTGCTGCGGCTGTGTGCCCGTTCGCTGCAAGCGCGGCCTGCACGTCATGAAGACCTGCAGATTTTCCACCGTTTCAACGAACTGATCGAAAGCCATTATCTGGAGCACTGGGCGTTGCCGCGTTATGCCAGTGGCATTGGCGTGACCGAGGCGCGGCTCAATGATGTTTGCCGGCGCATCGCCGACCTGCCGTCCAAGCGGCTGATTCTTGAGCGGCTGATGCAGGAGGCGCGGCGCCTGCTGTTGTTCACTGGCCTGTCGGCCGTTGAGATCTGCTACCGGCTGGGCTTCAAGGACCCGGCGTACTTCAGCCGCTTTTTCCTGCGCTATGCCGGGATGAGCCCCGGCGAGTACCGGCACAGCCAGGCGCACGCTCATGATCAATCTCCTGCGCAGGAGTGAAAATGTGGGAACAAGCTCGCTCGCGAAGGCGGCATTACGCCCGGTGATCTATCCCTGAATGCGACAAGCGTGGTGTCTGGCGCTGATGATGGGCGCGCCGGCCCTTGCGGAAAATGCCTTTTCGCCGGTTGCGCTGGTACTTTTCAAAGCGGCGCTACTTGCCAGCGGATCAGGCAAGAAATCCAGCGTAATGAGCTACCCGGTTTGCCCAGGCTCTGGGTAAATAACCTGTCTATAGTTTTCCAGCCAGGCTCTGCTGCGCGGAGTGCTGGCCATGAATATTAAAAAGCAGTTCACCCACCGGGATTAGCGCCATGCAGTTGAATATCAACGACAAGACCTATGAGGTCGAGGCCGAGGCGGGCACCCCGTTGCTCTGGCTGATTCGCGACGACATCGGACTGACCGGCACCAAGTACGGCTGTGGCCTGGCGCAATGCGGCGCCTGTGCGGTCATGGTCGACGGCATGCTGGTGCGCTCCTGCGTCACGCCGGTCGAGGGTGTGGTCGGTCGCAAGATTCGCACCATCGAAGCGATAGAAGACGACGAGCTCGGTCAGCGGGTTGTCGCTGCCTGGGTCAAGCATCAGGTGGCGCAGTGCGGTTATTGCCAGTCCGGCCAGGTCATGGCTGCCACCGCGTTGCTCAAACGCTCGCCCAATCCGTCGCCAGAGGAGGTCAGTGCGGCAATGACCCACCTGTGCCGGTGCGGAACCTATAACGCAATCCAGGCGGCGATTGCTGATCTTTCCAGCGGACCTGCTTGAACCCGCGCGTTTTCGACCTCATTCGATGGAAGAACAAAACATGGCAAGGCACAACCGACCTACCGGTGCCGACGGTCAATTTCCGTTGGCAGAACCGGTCAATATCTCGCGGCGTGGCTTTCTTCTGGCCTCGGCAGGTCTTGGCGCTGGCGCGCTGGTGATTGGCTTCGGCCTGCCGCTCAGGGAGGCGCGTGCCGCTCAAGGCCCGGCGGCAATGGCGCCCGGTGCACGGGTGCCGGCGTTTCTGGAAATTCGTCCGGACAACAGCATCCACTTCAAGAGCCCCTTCGCGGAGGGCGGGCAGGGGATTTTCACCGGCCTGGCGCAAATCGTCGGTGAAGAGCTGGACGCCGACCCGCAGCGCTTTGTCGTGGCAATGGCCCCGCCCGGTGGCGACTACAAGGTCATGGACATAGGCGCGCGTTTTACCGGCGGCAGCATGTCGGTGCGGTCGAGCTACACCACCATGCGCAAGCTCGGCGCCGCCGCACGCCTGATGCTGCTGGAGGCCGCCGCCGAACAGTGGTCGGTGCCGGTGGCGCAACTGACCACCGAGCCTGGCCGGGTCATCCACCAGGCGTCGGGCCGCTCGGCAAGCTACGGCGAATTGGCCGGTGCCGCGCTGGACCGGCCGGTTCCCGACCCTGAGCGAGTGCAACTCAAAGACCCGCAGCAGTTCCGCTGGATCGGCAAGCCGGTGGCGCGCCTGGACGTGCGCGACAAGTCCACTGGCAAGGCGGTGTATACCATCGACTGCCGGGTCGATGACATGCTGCAGGCGGCTATCCAGCACGCGCCGCGGCTCGGCCTGGAAGTACAGCAAGTGCGCAACCAGGCGCAGGTCCAGGCGCTGCCCGGTGTCCATTCGGTGCATGTGCTGCCCGGCGCCGTCGCGGTCGTCGCGCAGCGCTGGTGGACTGCCAAACGGGCCGTCGAAGCGCTGCAGGTCGAGTGGCGAGAGCCGCAAGACAATACCGCCATGCGCTACATGCCGGCGGACTTTTCCAGCGCGGCGTACCTCAAGCAGCTCAAGGACGATCGCGACCCCGGTCAAGACAGTGAGGTCGAGGGTGATCCGGTCAAGGCCTTTGCCGGTCCCGGCAAGACCGTGAGCGCCACTTATCATACCCAGAACCTGCACCACGCCCAGCTGGAGCCGCCCTCGGCGCTGGCGCGTTTCAACGCTGACGGCGGGCTTGAGGTGTGGCTGCCTAACCAGGCCCCGGATCTGTTTCTGGCCGAGATCGTCAAATTGACGGGCCTTGAGCCGTCGCGCATCACCCTGCATTCACCGTTGCTGGGCGGTTTCTTCGGTCGGCACTTTATCTACCCGAGTGCTTCGCCTTACCCGCAGGCGATCTTGCTCGCGCAAGCGGTCGGGCGTCCGGTCAAGGTGATCTGGAGCCGTGAGCAGGAGTTCTTGCGTGACCCGTTGCGACCGATGTCAGTGGTGCATCTGCGCGGTCACGTCAACGCCGAGGGATTGCCGGTCGCGCTTGAGGCAATCACCGTCACTGAAGGGCCGACCGAAGGCATCGCCAACAAACGCGGTGAGAAAATCGACCCCACGGCTGTGGAAGGGCTGACCGGCAAGCAATACCGCATCCCTGACCGGCGCATTGCCCAGCGTTACCGCAAAACGCCGCTGTCGCTGGCCTACTGGCGTTCGGTGGGCAACTCGATCAATGACTTTGTCTACGAAGCCTTTCTCGATGAACTGGCCGATGCCGGCAAGCAAGACCCCTTTGAATTGCGGCTGCGGCTGTTGCAGGGCAATCAGCGGCTGACCCACTTGCTCAACGCGGTGGCCAGCCTGGCCGGCGGCTGGAAGCGCGGCCCGTTTACCGCAGAAGATGGCAGCCGGCGGGCGAGGGGGGTTGCCATGGCCTCGCCGTTCGGCACCGAGGTGGCGGTGATTGCCGAGGTGTCGATTCACAACGGCCAGGTCAAGGTGCACGACATCTGGCAGGCGATCGATCCGGGCAGCATCGTCAACCCGGCAATTATTGAGGCGCAGGTCAACTCCGCGGTGGCGCTCGGGCTGTCGCAGACCCTGATCGAAGAGGCGCAATACGAAGAGGGCCAGCCGCTGGCGCGTAATTACGACCTGTATCGGATCTTGCCGCTGAGCATGATGGCCAGGGTGCATGTCACGGTGATCGAGAGCGGCGCCAAGATGGGCGGGATCGGCGAGCCGCCGTTGCCGGCCGTGGCACCGGCAGTGGCCAATGCCGTCGCCAGATTGACCGGGCAGCCGATTCGCAGCATGCCCCTGTCGCACTATCGCTTCGACACCTGAGCAAGGAATCAGCCGTTGAACAGAACAACACGCTATCTGCTGGTGGTCGGTGTCGCGGTGGCTGCGGGCCTGGCCTGGTTTGTCACCCGCACACCCCATTCGCCGCTGGATAACCAGACGCCGGCAGCGGCCACGCCTGAACTGATCCAGCGCGGCGAATACGTCGCCCGGCTCGGCGACTGTGTGGCCTGCCACAGCACGCCCAAGGGCGCGCCGTTTGCCGGCGGCTATGAAATGGCCACGCCCATGGGCTCGATCTTCACCACTAACATCACCCCCGACCCGCAGACCGGGATTGGCCGCTACAGCCTGGCCGACTTCGACCGGGCGGTACGCTCCGGGGTGGCCGCCGACGGGCATCGGCTGTACCCGGCGATGCCGTATCCGTCGTATGCCAAGTACAGCGATGAAGACATTCGCGCGCTCTATGCCTTCTTCATGCATGGGGTAAAGCCGGTACAGCAGGCCAATCAGCCGGGCAAGATTGCCTGGCCGCTGAACATACGCTGGCCCATCGCACTGTGGAACGCCATGTTTGCCCCGCAAGGCGCCTATCAGGACAAAGCCGGCCAGGATGCGCTGTGGAATCGCGGCGCCTACATCGTTCAGGGACCGGGCCACTGCGGCAGTTGCCACACGCCACGCGGGCTGGCCATGAACGAGCAGGGCATGGATGAAAGCAGCCCGCGGTACCTCAGTGGTGCGTTGCTCGATGGCTGGTATGCACCGAGCCTGCGCCAGGACCCTAACACTGGACTGGGGCGCTGGAGCGAAGGCGAGATTGTCCAGTACCTGCAAAACGGCCGGAACGTTCACAGCGTGGTCACCGGGACCATGACCGAGGCCTTCAACAACTCGACCCAGTACATGACCGACCACGACCTGGCCGGTATTGCCCGCTACCTGGCGTCATTACCCGGCGACCCACAACGCGACGGGCCGGCCTGGGACCCGGCGCGCGCCCAGGCCTTGACCGCCAGTGACATGCAAAAACCGGGGGCGGCCAATTACGTGGCCAAGTGCAGTTCCTGCCACGGCATCGACGGTCGCGGTCAGGGGCAGTGGATGCCGCCGCTGGCCGGTGCGTCGTCATCGATGGCCAAACACAGCGCCACCAGCATCAACGTGGCCTTGAATGGCTCGGACCGGGTCGTGGCGCAGGGCATGCCCGATGCCTATCGCATGCCGCCTTATCGCAATCAACTGAACGATCAGGAAATGGCTGACGTCTTGACCTTCATCCGCAGCAGCTGGGGCAATCAGGGTGGGCCGGTGACGCCTGCCGAGGTGGCTGAACTGCGCGAGCGAACCCGCGCGGCGAGCAGCAATCCGATCATTCTGCAGATGCGCTGATCACGGCCGAGCAAGGAGATCGAAGATGGAAAGCGTTGACCTGCTGGTACTGCGCACCGCTTCAGGCTGGCTGGCTGAAGGGCGGCGGGTGCTGCTGGCCACAGTGGTCAGGACCTGGGGTTCATCGCCGCGCCCGGTGGGCTCGATGATGGCGTTGCGTGATGACGGTCGCACCGCTGGCAGCGTCTCGGGTGGCTGTATCGAGGATGACCTGATTCATCGTTACAGCGCCGCCTTCAGCACTCAACCGATGCCCGTTGGCGCACCCCAAGTGGTGCGCTACGGGGTCAGTGCTGATGAGGCGCATCGTTTCGGTTTGCCGTGCGGCGGCACCCTTGAACTGGTGTTGGAATTCGAGCCTGACCAAGCGTCACTGGCGCACCTGCTGGCCGCGCTGGATGACGGCGTATTGATGCGCCGCACGCTGGGCATGGCCACGGGTGATGTCACGCTGGTGCCTGCCAACCAACCCGAAGCCTTGCAGTTCGATGGCGCGACCCTGATCAATACCCTGGGGCCGGCGTACCGGATGCTGCTGATCGGCGCCGGGGCACTGGCCGAGTACCTGGCGACCATGGCCTTGTTCAGTGGTTTTCGGGTCACGGTCTGCGACCCGCGTCATGAATATCGGGCCGGCTGGTCGGTGGCCGGAGCTGAACTGGTGACCGGCATGCCGGATGACGAGGTGCTGGCCTTCAGACCGGATGTGCGCAGTTGCGTCATCGGCCTGACCCATGACCCGAAACTCGACGACCTGGCGCTGCTGGCCGCGCTGGACAGCCCGGCCTTTTACGTTGGTGCCATCGGTTCGCGGCGCAACGACCGCAGCCGTCGTGATCGACTGATCGAGCATTTCGGCCAGAGCGAAGCCTCGTTGCAACGCTTGCATGGCCCGGTCGGCATCTTCATCGGCAGCAAGACCCCGGCAGAAATCGCCGTGAGCATCATGGCTCAGGTACTGGCGATCAAGAACGGCGTGTGCCTGCCCGACACCCTGTCGGTGGCGCACGGCAAGCAGCAGCTGGAACGCAATACGACCGACGCGGCCTGAGCCTTCCGGCAGGCCGATCGGGGGTTCGGAACCGGTCAATCGTTTACTTGTTAACCAGTCGTCGGCTATAGTCCTCGGCCATCATCCGAACCCTCCCACCGCCGGTCCTGCACCGGCTATTGTGTAGACCATGCCCAGCCCCAGACCCTCTCTGACCCTTACCCTGCTGCAGGCCCGTGAAGCAGCGATGGCGTTCTTTCGTCCGTCATTGAACGAACATGGCCTGACCGAACAACAATGGCGGGTCATTCGCATCCTCAACCAGCAGGGTGAAATGGAGAGCTACCAACTGGCCGAGCAGGCCTGCATCCTCAAGCCGAGCATGACCGGCGTGCTGGCGCGCCTGGAGCGCGACGGCATTGTACGGCGCAGCAAACCGGCCCATGACCAGCGACGCATGCTGGTCAGCCTGACCGAGCAGGGCCAGCAGTGCTTCGTCTCGATGAGCGAAGACATGGAGCGCAACTATCAGCGCATCCAGGCGCAGTTCGGCGAAGACAAGATGCAGCAATTGCTGGAGCTGCTGCGCGAGCTCAAACGCATTGAGCCGTGATTCACAAGGGTAACCTTGGAGGGGTAATGCTGATCCGTTAAGGACAACGCGGTTCCTGTGGGAGCTGGCTTGCTAGCGAAAGCGGCTGCACATTCGCAGCAGATGCGGTGACTTTGCCGGCCTCTTCGTCGGAATGCCGCCCAGACCAAGGTCGCTCCCACAAAGGCAGATAGCGCTTATCCGAACAGTATTGGCTCTAGCCGGGAAGCCTTCGCGGATAAATCCGCTCCTACGGCGCCCGTCATCCGCACACGCCGTTGTGCAAGCACACAACAACGCGGCCATACCGTCGTGCAAACCGCCAAAGAGTTTTTGTTGACGCACCCCTATGATCAACGGGCTGCCCATAACAACAACATCCTTCAAGGACTCCACACCATGTCCAACTCGCCGACTCGCGAGGCTGACGACGTGCAAGGCAATCTTGTCTACCGTCGCATCACCCTGCGTCTGATCCCCTTCATTTTCATCTGCTACCTGTTCAACTACCTGGACCGCGTCAACGTCGGTTTCGCCAAGCTGCAGATGCTCGACGCCCTGAAGTTCAGCGAAACGGTCTACGGCCTGGGCGCCGGGATCTTCTTTATCGGTTACGTGCTGTGCGGCCTGCCCAGCAACCTGGCCTTGAACCGCTTCGGGCCGCGGCGCTGGATCGGCCTGATGATGATCACCTGGGGCACGTTCTCGACCTGCCTGCTGTTTGTCACCACGCCGATGGAATTTTATGTGCTGCGCTTTCTGACCGGCATGGCCGAAGCCGGCTTCTTCCCCGGCATCGTGCTGTACCTGTCGCGCTGGTACCCCAACCAGCGGCGCGGTCGGATCATGGCGCTGTTCATGTCGGCGATTCCGGTGTCCGGCCTGCTTGGCGGGCCGTTCTCCGGCTGGATCCTCAACCACTTCGCCCATGGCCAGGGCGGCCTGGATGGCTGGCAGTGGATGTTTCTGATCCAGGGCCTGCCGACCGTGTTGCTCGGCCTGCTGGCCTTCAAGCTGCTGTGCGACAAGGTCGAAGACGCCCGTTGGTTGAGCGCCGAACAACAGCAACGGGTCAGGAGTGATGTGGCCAATGACGAGTTGAACCGCCCGAAACAGGCCAGTTCGTCGCTGGCCAGCGTGCTGACCATGCCGCTGATCTGGACCCTGGGCTTTATCTACTTCTGCATCCAGAGCGGGGTGTATGCCATCAACTTCTGGCTGCCCTCGATCATCAAGAACCTGGGCTTCAGCGATGCGCTTGTGATCGGCTGGATCAGTGCGATCCCTTACCTGCTGGCCGGGGTGTTCATGCTGTTGGTGGGGCGTTCGGCCGACTTGCGCAACGAGCGGCGCTGGCACCTGGTGGTGCCGATGCTGATGGGCGCGGCGGGGCTGATGATTGCCGCCAACTTCGCCAGTGTGCCGGTGATCGCCATTGCCGGCCTGTGCATTGCCACCATGGGCGCGCTGACCGGTCTGCCGATGTTCTGGCCGTTGCCGACCGCGTTGCTCAGCGCCAGCGTGGCCGCCGGCGGCCTGGCCTTGATCAACTCCATCGGCCAGATGGCCGGGTTTCTCAGCCCTTATCTGGTGGGCTGGATCAAGGATCAGACCGGTTCGACCACCGCCGCGCTGTATGCGCTGGCGGCGTTGACCATTGTCGGCAGCCTGGTGGCGCTGCGTCTGAGCCGGCCTGCCTCGGTTCCGGCAACGGCGGCCACCTGACCCGCGTTACCAGCGATAGCTCAGGGTACTGACCAACTGGCGTTCGTCACCGTAGCGGCAGATGGCGAACTCGCAATAGGTGTAGCGCTTGTTGGTCAGGTTGTTGGCGTTGAGCGCGACTTCCCAGTGTGGGTCGATCTCGTAGCTGGCCCGCGCATCGAACAGGGTGTAGGCCGGCATGCCTGACGGGACGCCCGAAGCCTGGGTGCTGCCCTTGTAACGGGCGCCGCCGCCGATGCGCAGATTGGGGATACCCAGCGCGTGCAGGCGGTAGTCGGCCCACAGCGCGGCCTGGTGATACGGGCTGTCTTCGCTGCGCTGGCCGATTTCTGCGGCCACGTTACTCTTGGTGATGCGTGCATCGATGTAGGCGTATGAGGCGATCAGGCTCAGGTTCGGCACAGGTTCAGTGCGTGCTTCGAGTTCCAGGCCACGGGAACGGACTTCACCGGTCTGCACCGAGAAATTGATGTCGGTGCGGTCCTGGGTCAGGACATTCTGTTGGGTCAGTTCATAGACCGCTGCGCTGAGCAGAGTGTTGCTGCCCTCGGGCTGATAACGGATACCGACTTCGTACTGCTTGCCTTCGGTAGGCACGAACGCCACGCCGTCACGGTCAGTGCCGGCCACCGGGAAGAATGACTCGCTGTAGCTCAGGTACGGTGCCAGGCCATTGTCGGCCTTGTACACCAGGCCCACACGCCAGGTGGTGGATTCATCGCTCTGGCTGCTGTGGCTCTGGTTGCGAAACAGTTTGGTGCTCTGGTCGGCCCAGTCATGCCGCCCCCCGAGCAGCAGAACCCAGCGCTCGTCGAACTTGATCTGGTCCTGCCAGTAAATGCCTTTTTGCAGGGTGTCTATTTGCGAGCCACGATCGGTTGCCGGGTTGCGGTTAACCACCACCGGCTGGCCGTATTGCGGGTTATTGAGGTTCAGCGACGGCGCGTTGCCACGGAAGTTGTGTGAGTCATAGCTGCTGTCATAGGCGTCGAAACCCAGCAGCAAGGTGTGCTGCCAGTTGCCGAACTGCCACTGGCTTTGCACATTGGTATCGCTGGCCAGCGCGCGCGAACGTTCGCGGCGGTCGCTGTACTGGCGGCCGAGAGTCCCGGTATTGAGGGCATTGGCCAGTGTCGCTGTGTTGACTTGCAGATAACGCCAGGTCACGTCAGCTTCGTAGTAGCGCAGCTTGTGGCTGACTTTGGTGTGTTCATCGAAGCGGTGGTCGAACTCATAGCCGAGCGCCGACATATTGCCATCCATGCGGTCGTAATCCGGCTCACCGATAAAATCGTGGCGGCCGATGGCGAACGGGCTGTCACCCACGCCCTTGGTCAATTGCCAGGGCAGTGGCGCCGAGAAACCCGTTGCGGTTTTCTGATAGAACGACAGCAGTGTCAGCGAGGTGTCTTCGGTCGGTTGCCAGGTCAGGGCCGGCGCAATGTAGAACTTGTCATTGTCGATATGATCGGCGCTGGTCTGGCTGTCGCGCTCCAGCACGGTCAGCCGGTAACTGAGGGTGTCGCTGTCGCCCAAGGGACCGGTGAAGTCGCCGGACAACTGCTTGCGGTCATGCTCACCGAGCTGCGCGTTGACTTCATTCCAGGAGGTCTGGCTGGGGCGCTTGCTGACTGCGTTGATCAGCCCGCCCGGCGACAACTGGCCGTAGAGCACCGAGGCGGCGCCGCGAACCACTTCGGCGCGTTCCAGGCCGTAGGGTTCCTGCACGCCATCGTAAGAGTTGTTCTGCAAACGCAGGCCGTCGCGCAGCGATCCACCGGTGGCTGACTCAACGTCAAAGCCGCGAATCCGGAATCGGTCGGCGGTGCGGTTGAAGCTGGTGGGCTGGCTGGTAAAACCGGGGGTGAGGTCCAGACTCTGCGAAAGCGTCTCCGCTTGCCGGTCACGAATCTCATCGCTGGTGGCCACCGACAGTGACTGCGGGGTTTCGGTAATGGGCGTGTCGGTCTTGGTCGCGCTCAGGTTGCGTTTGGCCACGTAGCCCTGTACGTGGCCGGTGGCGGTTTGTTCGGTCGTGGCGCCAATCGCGGTGGGCGCCAGCTCCAGGCTGTCGCCGGCCTGCAGCGCCGGGGTCAGCAGATAGCCGTTGGCACCACGCAGCGCCTGGTAGCCGCTGCCCTGCAGAATCCGTGCAAAGCCTTCATCGACCCCATAGCTGCCTTGCAGGCCCTGGCTTTGCACACCGGCGACTGTTTGCGGGTTGAACATCAACGCCACGCCGCTGTGCTGAGCGAAGCGGCTCAACACCTGGGCCAGCTCACCAGCAGCGATGTTGTAAGACTGAGCCTGCTGCTGAGCGTGTGCAAAGGGTACGCCCAGGCCGAGCAACGCGCTGCTGGCCAGGCTGATGGTCAGCGCCAGAGGCGCCAGGCGGCAGGGGAAGGTCTGGGGCGTGTCCAGCGGCATGGAAGGCAGTCCTGTCTTGTGGGTTGTCCTTCCTTGACGCAGGGCTTGAGCAAAGCGGAACCGCAGCAGAATTTATTTTGCTGCCGAGGCCGCAATCCGTTCGACCTGCAACCACCAAGGCCCGTAAGATTCGATACGCACTGGCAACACGTCGCTGATCAGGCGCATGGCCTGCTGCGGGTTATCCAGCGGCAGCACCGCCGAGACGCGCAGATCGGCCAGTTGCTGGCGGTCGAACTGCACATGGCCGCGATACTGGCGGGCCAGTTCATCGAGCACTTCAGGCAACGGCCGGTCATCCACCACCAGTTGATGGCGTTGCCAGGCAGCCGACAACGCCGCCGGGTCGATGCTGCTGAGCCGTTGCACCTGCTCGCGGGTGATTCGAACCTGCTCGCCGGCACTGACCTGGGTCTCTTCAGGCGCCAGCGCAGTGCGCGCAGCCACTTTGGATTCGAGCATGCTCAGCAGCGTTGAGTCGTGTTCACGCTTGACCGTAAAGCGCGTGCCGAGGGCGCGCATGCGTCCGTCTTCGGTCACCACCGTGAAGGGGCGCTGGTGGTCACGGGCCACATCAATGAGGATTTCACCGCGCAGCAGTTTGATCTGTCGCTGGTTGTGGCTGAAGTCGATGTCCACCGCGCTGTTGCCGCTCATGACCAACCGCGAACCATCATCCAGAGTCAGCTGTTGCCACTGCGCCGGCGCACTGCGTTGATCGGCGAGCAGCACCGCAGGCGGATAGCTGCGCAGCAGCAGGGCCAGTGGCAAGGCCAGCAACAGCGCCCAGGTCGCGCCGCGCAGCGGCAAGCGTCGGCGCGCCACCGCGCCGGCATTCAGCGCCGCCCGGGCCGGTGCCTGCCTGGCGCGTAATGACTGCACGCCGCCAACGAAGGTCTGCAGCCGCTCGAAAGCCGCCGCATGCCGCGCATCGATTGCTTGCCAGTGTTCGAACTGTTGTCGCTCGGCATCCGTAAGCGGGCCGTCGGTGCAGCGGATGACCCAGTCGGCGGCCTGCTGCTCGATGTTTTGCAAAGGAGTCATGCCGGTTCAGACGTCCAGCGCATGATTGCAATGCACCAGCGCATTGAGCAGATGCTTGCGCACCATGCGCTCGCTGATGCCCAACTGGCTGGCTATCTCGGCCTGACGCCGGCCTTCGAGGAAATACAGCAGGAACACCTGGCGGGCGTTGTCATGCAGACCGTCGAGCACGAAGGTGATGTGCTCCAGCGATTCCAGGGTCAGCAGAATCTGCTCCGGCGACTGCTGGCAGTGCTCCAGCACATCGGCAGTCAACGCCAGCTCGCGCAGGTAGGCGTCCTCGATCTTGCGCCGCCGGGCGCGGTCGATCAGCAGATGCCGCGCCGTGGTGGTCAGAAACGCCCGCGGCTCACGCAACCGCCCGAGGCTTTCGCGCGAACCCATAATGCGCACAAAGGTGTCATGCGACAGGTCGGCGGCATTGTGCGGGCAGCCAAGCTTCTTGCGCAGCCAGGCGAACAGCCAGCCATGGTGCTCGGTGTAGAGCTCATGCACGGCTTGCTTGAGAGGGAGTTCGCTGGCGGCCATTGCGAATGCATCTGTAGATAAGAATTATTCGCAAGGTTAAACCAGCCTATGGCCATCAGCAAGGCGGGCGTGCCGGGTCAGGGCATAAGTGCCTGTCATGGACGCAGATGCACAGTATTTCTACCCACACGATTCTGCTTCAAAACAGCCTCCTGAAACACAAAGTCACATTTATTAAAAGTGAAAGTTACAGCTTACGTTTGGCGGGTCGCCGCCGAAAACGAATGGACGGTGCAGGCTTGATCACCGCAAGCCGACAGCGCTCGTTCGTTCACCATCAAGACAAGGAAGCAGCAAATGGCAGTAATCAATGGAACAGCCGGCGAAAATATACTGATCGGCACAGATGAAGATACTTATGAACTGCGGATTTCGGTCGACGGCCCGCATGGCACTGCCTTGCCCGCGGGCATTAACAAACTGACTTATGTTGGTGAGGGCGCTTTCACGGGCATTGGTAACGATGCCGATAACATTATTACCGGTGCGGCAGGCGACGATACTTTTTACGGCGGTGCTGGCGCTGATCAATTTATCGGTGGTGCTGGCTACGATACGGTGCGCTATTCCGACAGTATGGAAGCAGTGACTATTGATCTGCACACGGGGGAGCATTCCGGTATCGCTGCAGGCGATACCTTTACCGAGATCGAGGCAATCAGTGGTTCGTATTACGACGATACCTTCGTCGCTAATGGCAGTGCTATGGATGTCGATGGCGGCCATGGTCAGGACACTGTCGATTATTCGGCATCGACTGAAGGGGTGAATATCGAGACTCGCGCCGACGGCAGTGTGGTCGTTACAAGCATCGCCGCCGAGGGCAGTGCGCTGATTGATATCGAGAGGCTAATCGGTTCTGCATTTGATGACAGCTTTATCAGCAATGCGGACGCTTGGGCAGCGTACATCACGTTTGAAGGTGGCGCTGGCGACGACACCTATTACATCAACGGTACAGAAACACCGCCCATTGTCGAACACGCTGATGGCGGCATCGATGAAGTGCGGGTGTCGGTTGGTAATCCAAATGGTACTGTCCTGGCCGCGAACATCGAGAATCTGACTTATGTCGGTGATCAGTCGTATCTTGGGGTTGGTAATGACGGTGATAACATCATTCGTGGTGGGGCGGGTGACGATGCGCTATTGGGCGGCGGTGGTAACGACATACTGATCGGCGGCGCAGGTGGCGATTGGTTCTCCGGCGGCGATGGCTACGATACCGTGAGTTATGTGGACAGCTCTGTCGGTTTGCAGATCAACAGTAAGACTTTAAATGCCAGTGATATTGCTGCAGGCGATTTTTATAGCGACATCGAGGCGATCAGAGGGTCTGACCACGACGATACGTTCTTCAGCGTTAGTGACTATGTTATCGATTTCGATGGCGGCGACGGTGTCGACACGATCGACTACTCAACTTCGTACGAGGGGATCAACGTTGACGTGCGCGAGGGTGCCGGTGCGGTGGGCATCGGCGGAGAGGCTGAAGGTAGCACGCTGACCAATATTGAGATTGTCATCGGATCAAACGCCAATGACACCTTTACCAGCGGAGCAGACAGTCGCGGTACAGCCATCACGTTTGAAGGCAACGCCGGTGATGATATCTATTACATCGACACTGCGATCACACCGACCATTATTGAAGAAGAGTTTGGCGGCATTGACGAAGTTCGTGTTTCGGTAAGCAACCCGAACGGCACTGTGCTGGCCGCGAACGTAGAAAATCTGATCTACACCGGTAATGAAGCGTTCATCGGCATCGGTAACGACAGCAGTAACGTCATCACGGGTGGCGCGGGTGTTGATTCGCTGTACGGCGGTGCTGGCGATGACACCATTACTGTCACCCATGGCCTGGCCGATGGCGGCGATGGCAATGACCAACTGACCGGTACGGGCACGGGCTTCTCGCTACTGGGCGGTGCGGGTGACGATCAACTGGTGTTCAAGGCCAGTGGTTCGGCCAACGGCGGAGAGGGCGATGATTTCTATAGGGTAGAGACCTCGGATCTGGTAACGATTCGGGACGTCAGCAGCAGTTACTCCGATACGTTGTTTTTGAACATCAGCAATAGCCAACTGCTGGTTGATCGTGTCGGCGATGACCTATACCTGCATAGCTCTGTCTTTACTGCGGTAGAGACTCCGCAAGAGGGCGTACTTCTGACGGATTGGTTTGCCGGCTACGATAGCATTGAGCATATCTATACCTCGGATAATTCCCGCATTTATCTGACCGGTCAGGGTACGGCAGACTTCGTAATGGGTTGATTACCTGTCACTTTTCCCTGAAGTCTAAGACTGCTGGCAGTAAGTATGAGCGGTGTCTGCTCTTTAGTTGGCTCATCGACAAATACCTTGCTTTCGGGGGCGGGTTCTGATTCAAGAAATATCTTCGATAAACGTAAAGTAATATTTATTCATAATGAGTTTTGCGCCTTACATTCCGGCTGCCGCAGCCGAAAACGAATGGACCGTGTCGACTTCCCTCTCGAAATGACAACGCGCTCATTCATCATCAAGACAAGGAAGCAGTAAATGGCAGTTATCAATGGGACAAGCGGGGCAGATACGCTGACGGGCACCAGTGACAGTGATCAGATCAACGGTTTGGCCGGTAATGATGTGATCCATAGCAGTGCCGGGGCGGACAAGATCGTGGGTGGCGTCGGAACGGATACAGTTGATTACTCGAAGTCTGCCGAAGGCATCAGTATAGATGTGCGGGCAGGCGTCGGACTGGCCGGACGGGGCGGAGATGCTGAAGGGGATATTCTGGAAACCGTCGAGAAAGTCGTCGGCTCGGTCTTCAACGATACCCTTGCCATTGGGGCGATTGCAACAATGGTCACCCTGGAAGGCGGTGCGGGTGATGATACCTACATCATCGGCCACGACGGCACGCCGATCATCGTCGAGCAGGCCAATGGTGGCAATGATGAAGTGCGCGTGACAGTGCTGAGTAAGCAGAATACCAGACTGGCAGATAACATCGAACGCCTGACCTATGTTGGCAATGGCGCGTTCACTGGTTACGGCAACGCTCTCGACAACATCATCACCGGAGGATCGGGTGGCGACAAGCTGTACGGTGGTGCTGGTGCCGATCAGTTTATCGGCGGTGCCGGTAACGACACCGTAGGCTATGACGACAGCACAACGGGTGTGTCCATCAATCTCAAGACCGGTGAGAAGAGCGGTATCGCAGCCGGTGATACTTATACCGACATCGAGGTGATCTGGGGCTCGAATGCCAATGACACGTTTGTTGGTGACGGCAGCGGTATGGACTTCAATGGCCTGGGGGGTATCGACACGGTCGATTACTCAGGCTCGGCCAGTGCAGTGGATGTGTCGGTAAGTGTGGGCAATGTACGAGCGGGAATCGGCGGTGATGCCGAAGGTACCGTCCTCAACAATATCGAACGTATCGTCGGCTCGGCCTTCAACGACACCCTTGCCATTGGGACGATTTCAACAATGGTCACCCTGGAAGGCGGTGCGGGTGATGATACCTACATCATCGGCCACAACGGCACGCCGATCGTTGTTGAGCAGGCCAATGGTGGCAATGATGAAGTGCGCGTGACAGTGCTGAATCAGCAGGGTACCAGATTGGCGGATAACATCGAACGCCTGACCTATGTTGGCAACGGCGCGTTCACTGGTTACGGCAACGCTCTCGACAACATCATCACCGGAGGATCGGGTAACAACACACTCTATGGCGGTGCGGGAGACGATCAAATCATCGGAGGAGCAGGTAGCGATACCCTAAATGGCGGTGAGGGTGCAGATCAGCTTATCGGTGGCGCTGGCTACGATACGGCTGGCTATGCTGATAGCATTAGTGCCGGTGTGACGGTCAATCTCAAAACGGGTATCCACAGTGGTTTTGCTGCGGGGGATACCTACGTTGATATTGAAGCGATCAGCGGATCGAATTTCAATGACGTTTTCTATGCCGACAGTTCTTCCACCGGGTGGAATGGCGTAGTCGGCCAAGACATGGTGACCTATGAGTTGTCCGAAACTGCAGTGACCGTCGACTTGTTCACCGGCACCAACGCAGGGGACGCAGATGGCGACACTTACGCTAGCATCGAGATCATTCAGGGCAGCACGTTCGGCGATACCCTGTCGGGCTCTCGTCTGGCGGACACTTTCATCGGTGGTGCTGGTGCTGACACCATTGATGGACGTGAGGGGCATGACAGCGTCTGGTACATCACCAGCGCCGCCGGGGTTACCATCAATCTGCAAACTCAATCCAATCAAGGCGGCGATGCTGAGGGTGATGTTTTATCAAACATCGAACGCTTAGTGGGTAGCCACTTCAATGATGCGTTGACCGGAGACGCTGGGGTCAATTATCTGGAAGGCGGTTTGGGCGACGATATTATCGAAGGCGGTGAGGGGGGCGATTACATATTTGGCGGGCTGGCATCCCAAATCGGTTCCTTCACTCTGGTTGGACAGACCAATGGACCCCAGGCAGACACCCTTTACGGCGGTAATGGGAACGACACCATTGTTACTGCTGCCAATGATCTGGGCAGTCGCGTGTATGGCGAAGCTGGCGGCGACGTTATCACGGTTGTCCATGGCATGGCTGATGGCGGGGATGGCAACGACGTGCTGACCGGTACGGGCTTGGACTTCTCGCTATTTGGCGGTTCGGGTAGTGACCAGTTGGTGCTTCACTCTAGCGGTTGGGCCAATGGCGGAGAGGGTAGCGATACCTATACTGTTAGAACGACGAAACTTGTGATGATTCAGGATGATGGTGCCAGCTATGGAGACAAACTGGTTTTGTCGCAAATCACAAGCAGCGAGCTCCTGTTTGACCAGATTGGCAACGATCTCTACCTGCATCGTTACAGCTTGGCCGCTGGGCAGACGCCACAGGAAGGGGTTCTGCTCAAGGACTGGTTTGCTGGCTACGACACCATCGAGCATGTTCAGACTGCCGATATGCAGCTCATCAGTCTGTCAGGTCTCAGTCCTACGACATCTTCGTTAGCTTGATCTCAAACCACTGAACTAACCTAGCGGCAATACTGTTCGGTTAAGGAATATTTCAGTCTGACTCGGTCTCGGTGGAAGGGGGCTAGCCCCCGAAAGGGCTATCAAATCCGCCATATTTGCTAAGGATATACCGCAGCATTCGTCGGCAAGCCAAGTTCCCACCGGGTCCGCAGCGTTTATCCGAACAGTAATGAACCTAGCGGCAAAAAGGGATGAGCCCGGCAACGGACTCATCCCTTTTTCATTCCACCGCCTCGTAAGGCAACCCCACATAATTCTCGGCAATGGTCTGCCGCCCGGCCTGCGAACCCACGTAGTAATCCAGTTCAGTCTGTTGAATACGCTGGCTGAAATCGTCGGTGCCTGGAAACTTGTGCAGCAGCGAGGTCATCCACCAGGAAAACCGTTCGGCTTTCCAGACCCGGCGCAGGCAGATTTGTGAATAGCGTTGCAGCAGGTCGGTGCGGCCCTCGCGGTAGACCTTGAGCAGAATGCGGTACAAGGTGCTGACATCGCTGGCCGCCAGGTTCAGCCCCTTGGCACCGGTGGGCGGGACGATGTGTGCGGCATCGCCGAGCAAAAACAGCTGGCCGTACTGCATGGGTTCGGCGACGAAGCTGCGCAGCGGCGCGATGCTCTTCTCGATGGACGGGCCGGTGATCAGGCGTTCGGCCAGATGGTTGGGCAGGCGGGTTTTCAGCTCGTTCCAGAAGCGTTCGTCCGACCAGTCTTCGACCTTTTCCTCTGCCCCGACCTGCACGTAATAGCGGGTGCGGGTCGGTGAGCGCATGCTGCACAAGGCAAAACCACGCGGGTGGTTGGCGTAGACCAGTTCTTCGTTGACCGGCGGGGTGTCGGCCAGCACGCCGAGCCAGCCGAACGGGTAGACCCGCTCGAAGACCTTGAGGCTGTCGGCCGGGATTGACTGGCGGGATACGCCATGAAAACCGTCGCACCCGGCGATGTAATCGCAGTCGACCCGTTGGCTTTCGCCATTGCGGGTGAAGGTTACGTAGGGTCGGTCGGTCTTGAGGTCATGCAGTTGCACATCGTCGGCGTCGTATAGGGTGGTGCCGCCAGCGGCCTCGCGGGCCTGCATCAGGTCGCGGGTCACTTCGGTCTGGCCGTAGACCATCACGGTCTTGCCCTGGGTCAGGTGCTTGAGGTCGATGCGTTCGCAGCGGCCATCGAAGGCCAGTTCGAAGCCGTCGTGTACCAGCCCTTCTTCGTCCAGACGTGCGCCGACACCGGCCTCACGCAGCAGCTCAACCATGCCTTGTTCCAGCACGCCGGCACGAATGCGCGAGAGTATGTAGGCGGGGTCTTTGCGTTCGATGATGATGTTGGCAATGCCGGCACGTTGCAGCAGTTGGCCCAGCAACAGCCCGGACGGGCCTGAGCCGATGATCGCGACTTGGGTTTTCATTGTTGTTGTCCTGTCTTTGCGCCCTGCACACCAAGGGTCTGCGGGCTGTCGTTGTTGTTGTCTCCTGTATTTTTAATGGATGGATACCGCATAAGAAGGCACTATCCAGCGCATTATCTGGATTTTTCGAGGGTTATCTGAATGTCCGGCCGGCCTGGCAGCAACATCCCGGTGTTCAAGCTGTACGGCGAGACGGTCGTCTGGCCGACACCCGATCTGATCCATTGCGAATCGATTGCCGAGCGCAGCAGCCTGCACGACTGGGAAATCAAGCCACACCGGCACAGTGATCTGGTGCAACTGCTGTATGTGCAGTCGGGGCGGGCGTTGCTCAAGGTTGAGGAGGTGGTACGTGAGGTCGAGGGGCCGGTGCTGCAGGTCGTGCCGGCCCTGAGCGTGCATACCTTTCGGTTCGCGGACACCATCCAGGGCCACATTCTGACCCTGGCGATGCCGCTGGTGGAGCAACTGGAGGCTGCGCTGGACGGTTTCAGGTTGGCCACCCCGCTTTGTCACGGGCCGGGTGACGATTCACCCGAGCTTGACCGGTTATTCAGCGCGATTGTCAGTGAGTACCATCAGGTCAGGGTCGGTCGCGAGCTGATGCTGCAGGCGCTGATCAATCAGTTGCTGGTGTGGTTATGCCGGCGCAGTGAGCAAAGTGGCGCAGGGCAGGCGGCGGGCTCCCCCGACCGGGGGCGTGAGCATTTGCAGCGTTTCATGCATCAACTCGAAGAAAGTTTTCGTCTGCACTGGTCAATCGAGGAGCATGCGCGACGCCTGGGTATCAGTGCCGCGCACCTCAATGCGCTGTGCCGGCGGCTGGCGGACCAGTCTGCGTTGCAGATCATCAACCAGCGCCTGCTACTCGAAGCCAGGCGTGGCCTGGTGTACACCACCATGACCATCAATCAGCTATCCGACAGCCTGGGGTTTTCGGAACCGGCGTATTTCACCCGGTTCTTCAAGCGTGCTGCCGGAGTCTCGCCCCGGCAGTTTCGCGATCAGCTCACCACCCGATAGCATGGCTCGTAGGCCGCGCCACCGGGCAGCTTCATGCGGTGCTGTTCGACGAACGCCTGCAGCAGTTTGTCCAGTGGCTGCATGATCGCCGGGTCGCCATGAATCTGATAGGGGCCGTGCTCTTCGATCAGGCGAATGCCTTTGTCCTTGACGTTACCCGAGACGATCCCGGAAAACGCCCGGCGCAAATTGGCCGCCAGTTCGTGCGGCGGCACGTCGTGGCTGAGCTTGAGCCTGGCCATGTTTTCGTGGGTCGGGTCGAACGGATGCTGGAAGCTCTCGTCGATTTTCAGCAGCCAGTTGAAGTGGAACGCGTCGTTACGCTCGCGGCGGAACTGCTTGACCACTTTCAGGGCGTGGGCCATCTGCCGGGCGACTTCGGCCGGATTGTCGATGATGATCTTGTAGTGCTTGCGCGCGGCTTCGCCAAGGGTGGCCTGGACGAAAGCATCCAGTTGATGCAGGTAGGCTTCAGCGCTTTTCGGGCCGGTGAGCAATACCGGGAATGGCAGGTCCTGGTTGGCCGGGTGCATGAGGATGCCCAGCAGGTACAGGAACTCTTCGGCCGTGCCGGCACCGCCGGGGAAGATGATGATGCCGTGGCCGACGCGCACGAAGGCTTCCAGGCGTTTTTCGATATCCGGCAGGATCACCAGTTCGTTGACGATCGGGTTCGGTGCTTCGGCGGCGATGATGCCCGGCTCGGTCAGGCCCAGGTAGCGGCCGCCGTGAATGCGCTGCTTGGCGTGGGCAATGGTGGCGCCTTTCATCGGGCCTTTCATCACGCCCGGGCCGCAACCGGTGCAGATGTCCAGGCTGCGCAGGCCCAGCTCGTGGCCGACCTTCTTGGTGTACTTGTACTCATCGGTGTTGATCGAGTGGCCGCCCCAGCAGACCACCAGCTTCGGCTCGACGCCGGCACGCAGGGTGCGAGCGTTGCGCAGCAGGTGAAACACGTAGTCGGTAATGCCTTGCGAGGAGCTCAGGTCGATGCGCTGGCTGTCCAGTTCGCTTTCGGTATAGACGATATCGCGCAGGGCGCTGAACAGCATTTCACGGGTGCTGGCGATCATCTCACCATCAACGAAGGCATCCGCCGGGGCGTTGAGCAATTCAAGACGTACGCCGCGATCTTGCTGGTGAATACGGACTTCGAAGCTCTCGTAGGCTTCCAGAATGGTCTTGGCGTTGTCGACATGCGCGCCGGTATTGAGGATTGCCAGGGCGCACTGGCGAAACAGGCTATAAACGCTGCCGGAGCCGGCGGCGGAGAGTTGCTGGACTTCGCGCTGGGAGAGCGTTTCAAGGCTGCCCTTGGGGCTGACCGAGGCGTTGATCACTTGTCTTGGGAGCATTCTATTTTCCATTAGAGCGATGCCGCCGACACTGTGTCGGTGGCACCTTGATGGTGAACATCAGCGACGTTAACGCTTGAGGGCTATTCTTGCTGGCAGCCGCGCTGCAAAGCAAACCCTGCGCAGTATTGCCAGCATTTGTGCCGCAAGAAAACCACTCTGGTGAATATCTTGCCGGGAACGCCTTGCGGCTGAAAATTGACGCCGATATCGGCCAGTAATGAACCTGACACCTTTTACAGGGTCTGTAGAGCGATGGATTCTCGACGGCCTGCTGATTCGAGGCCTGGCCTTGCGGCCATGGTGCTCGTGTACTGCTGACATCCGGCGGCTGCAGGAGTTGCACGCAAAGTCCCGTCATGGATGCCCATCGTGCGCCGGCCCGTTCACCGCGGCCTTTGTTTTATTCAGCGAAGATAGTCACTGCCATGCCTCGTCATTTTTCCTCACTGCTGGCCCGCGCGCCCGGCCTGTTCCTGTCAAACCCGCCACGTCGCCACCTGCGTGCCGGGCTGTTTCTCGCGCTGCTGGGCCTGCTGGGTTCGCAATCGCTGCAGGCGGCCGCCAATGACCGCTGGATCAGCGACAGCCTCAATACCTACGTACGCAGCGGCCCGACTGATGGCCACCGGATTGTCGGCACGCTCAAATCCGGGCAGAAGGTCGAGTTGCTCGGTAGCCAGGGTTCCTACAGCCAGATCCGCGGCGAGGGTGGCAGCACTGTGTGGATTCTGACCAGTGACCTGCAGGAAGAACCCGGTCAGTCCGAGCGGCTGCCACAGCTCACCAGTCAGGTGGCACAACTGACCGACCAGTTGGCCAAGATCGACGACACCTGGAAGGCTCGCGTGCAAGGCATGCAGGAAACCATGGATTCGCGCAAGAAACTGATCGATGAGCTTGAGGCTCGCAGCCAGGGACTGACCGAGCAGTTGACCCAGGCGCAGTCCGAGCTGCGTGATACTCAGGCACGGCTGGGTATCGAAAACCAGCAGGCGCTGATGAGTTACATGGTCTACGGCGCCAGCATTGCCGGGGTCGGCCTGCTGATCGGTCTGATCCTGCCGGCCATGAGCCGCAAGCGCAAACGCAACGACGGCTGGGTCTGACAGTCATCTATCCGGGCGTTCGATAGCCGCCATCGGGTTCGCAAGTACACGGGCTTGCGTGCCTGATGGCCGCTGAAAACTGAAGAAAATCCGCTTTCCAGGCGTCTAACTGTGATTTCGCTCTACAGTTTCCCGCTTCAAGGTCGAAAAACTTTTTGGCTTTGCTAACTTGTCCATCAGGCAGGTAGCCGAACGGGCGCAGGAAAATCAGTTTGATGGCATTGTGCCGTTAGTTATTATCTGCGCCCTCAGAATCGTGTCGAACCCGGGACCCAAACCCGCAGAGCCGATTTCGCACCCCCTTGAAGACAGGACCCTGGATGCTGGCGTACAACCAAAAAAGCTTTCTGATCGTCGATGACTTTTCCGACTTCCGCAGTTCGGTCAGGTCAATGCTGCGTGAGCTGGGCGTCAAGGAAGTGGATACGGCCGACACCGGCGAACAGGCGCTGAAGATGTGCTCGGAGAAGCGCTACGATTTCGTCCTGCACGATTTCAATCTGGGTGACGGCCGCAAGAATGGCCAGCAAGTGCTTGAAGATCTGATGACCGAGCGACTGCTCAGTTATGAAAGCGTATTTATCATGGTCACCGCCGAGAATAGTCAGGCGATGGTCATGAGTGCTCTGGAGTGGGAGCCGGATGGCTACCTGACCAAACCGTTCAACCGTGCCGGGCTCGCGCAGCGCATCGAGAAGATGGTCCAGCGCAAGACCCTGCTCAAGCCGATCTTCCAGGCGCTGGACCGCGGCAAGCCTGCCGAGGTATTGGCGGCCTGCGTCAATCTGGCCAAGCAGGACCCGCGCCTGGCGCCGTTGTGCCTGCGCTACAAGGCTGCTGCCTTGCGCGACCTCAATCAGGTCGAGCCGCTCGAAGCCCTGCTCAACTCGATCATTGCCGACCGGCCCACGCCGTGGGCCTACGGCATGCTCGGCAGCCTGTTGCTCAAGCGTGGCCGCACCGCCGATGCGCAAGGGGTCTACGAGCAGGCCACCAAGGCTTTTCCGATGTTTCCTGCGCTGTTCGACGGGCTGGCCGATGTGCTGATGGCCCGTGGTGAAACCAAGCGCGCCCAGAGTGTTCTGGAGACCGCCGTGCGCCTGTCGCCGCTGGCGGTACGCCGGCAGACGATGCTCGGCAAGCTGGCCATGGATAACCAGGATTTCGAGAGCGCCTCGCGGGCTTACCGTCAGGCGGTTTCCCAGGGCCAGTTCTCGCGCTTCAAAAACCCTGAAACCAATCTGGGCCTGGCCCATGCCTTGATCAACAAAGGCGGCGATCAGGGCCTTGATGTGCGCGCCCGTGCGGAAATCAACCAGGCGCTGGGCGATGTGGCCAAGGAACATGCCAATGACGAGGGCTTGCAGGTACGTGCGCGCTTGATGAAGGCCGCCAGCCTGCAACACTCGGACCCGGAAACCGCCGCCAAGCTCACCGAACAGGCTGTGGCGCGGCTCGATGGCATGAGCCAGTTTCTTAGCGCCGACGCCGCCATGGTGGTTGCGAGCCAGCTCAAGCAACTGGGTCAGGAGCAGGCGGGTGCCGGCGTGTTGAAAAACACCGCAGAGATCTACGGTGATGACCCGCAGGTCATGAAAACCCTGGCCAGCCTGACTGATGATCCCGAGATACTCGGTGCCAACAAGGCCGCCATCGACTTGAACGTTCAGGGCGTACGCAGCTATAAAGCCGGTCAGTTGTCCGAGGCCCAGGAGCTGTTTCGCAAGGCTCTGGCGCTGCAGCCGAAGAACATCAGTATTGCGCTGAACCTTGCCCAGTCGCTGTTGCACCCAGGCCAGAGCTTGAGCGCCGAAGCGCTGCAAGAGTGCCGGGCATCGCTGACCATGGTCGGCAAAATGCCAGAAACTGACGCGCGCTACCCGCGCTACCAGAAACTCAAGGAAAGGGCATTTGGTGCATGATTGATCAACCGCAAGGCCCGGACTTCTCGATGGTCATCGCCTCCACGGTGCATGACATGAAAAACTCCCTGACCATCCTCAGCCAGGCCCACCACAACTGGGTGGAGCGCCTGAGTCAGGAGCAGCTAGAGCACCCCGAGCACGGGGTCATGGAATACGAGTTCGCCCGCCTCAATGGCATGTTGGTGCAACTGCTGGGGCTCTACAAACTGGGCGTCAACCAGTTGCCGATGCAGGCCGACTACCACGACTTGGATGACTTCATCGAAGCGCAACTGGTGCACCATAAAGAAGTGCTCGACAGTCGCGGCATTTCGGCCAGCTACAGCGTCGATGGTCTGACCCCGCTGGGCTTCTTTGACCGGGAGCTGATCGGCTCAGTGCTTAATAACATCATGGTCAATGCCATTCGCTACGCCGACAAGGCGATTGCCATTACCGCCGGTGAGCAGGGCGGTGAGCTGTTCATCACGATCAATGACGATGGCCGGGGGTATCCGGCGTCGATGATCGAACACCAGCATGAGCTGGTGCAAGGCATCAACCCGATCAGTGGCAGCACCGGTCTGGGCTTGTACTTTGCCGGTCATATCGCCAGCCTGCACGCGCGTAACGGGGTGGCAGGCCGGGTTGAGCTGGCCAATGGCGGGGCGTTGGGGGGCGGGTTGTTTACGTTGTATTTGCCGTAAAGGCAATTCGTCGACATCGTCCCCGATTTGAACAGGCCCTTTGCCACGCTTCAGTTATGGTGATTTCAGCCGATTACCAAGCGTGAGCAATCAACAGGAGGGCTGATGTGAATCTGTACATCAATCAAGTCCGCAATAAGCCGGACTTCCGTCATGCGATCTACCGCGGCGATATTTTCCTCGATACCGATCTGCCAATGGCCGAGTCCCTGTGTGCCTTCGCCAGAGAAAGCATTACGGCAGCGTTCAACGGTGAAACCGATCATCAGGCTCTGCACACGATGATGCCGGTGGAGGAATTTGTCAGTCTGGTGCAGCGCCTCAAAGGCCAGTTCACCAACTGCCAACAAGTCAAGGATATGATTCGCCAGTTCATAGTGGACCTGGGTTTGGCGCCTGAAGATTATCTTTTCGATGTGCCACGCATTCGTGTAGTGCCCAACTATGACTACCTGCATGCCGGAGTTAGCTACGCCTACAAGCCGCATCGTGATACTTGGTATGGCAGCCCCGAATGCCAGATCAACACCTGGATGCCGGTCTATAGCATCGAGCCGGAACAAACGATGATGATCAATCCTGCCTATTTCGATGTGGCGGTGAAAAACTCGTCGGCCGACTGGAGCCTGGCGCACTGGATCAATGTGCAGCGCCCTTTGGCGACCGCTAATGTAACCGAAGAGGTACGGGTGCATCCGTTGCCGCTCGAAGAGTTGTCCACCGCCTCCGAGTTGCGTGTGGCCGGTAATTCCGGTGATATCTTGCTGTTTTCGTCAGCGCATTTGCACGGTACGGTGGCCAACCACACCAACAAGACTCGTTTCAGTGTCGATTTTCGCTTGATTCATATTGCCGACCTGTTGGCCGGCCGTGGTGCGATCAACGTTGATAACAAGGTGCGAGAAGCCGAAGCCGGCCTGTCCCAGTTTTTCCATGCCAGCGATTTTTCCCAGTTCAAAGGAGTCAATCCATGACCAAGCGCCGCCTGACCGCCGCTGAAGTTGAATACAACGAAAAGCGCGCCAGCGTCCTCAAGCGGGTAGACTCGCAGTATGTGGCCGATGCTCCGTTCGTGTTTGCAAATCGCATTACTGTGACGGCAGCCTTGTCGCGCATGGAACTGTTCAAAATGATTCACGATGTGCCCGGCGCGATCATCGAGTGCGGGGTGTACAAGGGCAATTCGCTAATGCTCTACATGCACCTGTCGATGATTCTTGAGCCTTATGCGATCAATCGTTCGATCATCGGCTTCGATACCTTCTCCGGCTTTGCAAGTATCGATGCCGAAGAGGACCCCAAGGACATCAACGAAAGCATGTTCTCCGACACCGACGAGTCGCTGATTCAGGACATGATCGATGCCAATGATCTGGTGCGGCCGGTCAACCGCATTCCGCGTTGCGAAATCATCAAGGGCGATATCATGGAGACCGTGCCAGCGTTCCCCAAAACCCGTCCCGATCTGGTCGTGGCCATGCTGATCCTCGATACGGATCTGTACTCTTCAACCAAAGTGGCGCTGGAAACATTCCTGCCCTATATGCCCAAGGGCGCTATCGTGGTGCTTGACGAAGTTGCTTACCGTAATTTCCCTGGCGAGACTACAGCCCTGCGTGAAGTATTGGACCTGAATAAGGTAGAGCTCAAGCGCCTGCCGTTCGACTCCAGCGTTGGTTATTTCAGGGTCTGATTGCTATGCAACTTGTTTGTGGCCATTGAAATTCGTTGGCCTGCTGCCTAATCTCGCGGTTCGCCAGACTGGATATCAAGGAACGAGGCAATGGCCTGCGAAGAACACTCAGCCGCGCCGCAGGCGCTGGCCGGGGTAGACGAAGTCGAATGCATCACTCCCGACCTCAATGGCGTACCGCGTGGCAAGGTGATGACCGCCGAGGGCTTTCTCGGCGGACGACGGTTGCAGATGGCGCGCGGCGTGTTGCTGCAATGCATCATGGGTGGCTATCCACAGGCGAAGTTCTACGGCAGCGATGACGGCGACCTGGCACTGGTCGCTGATCCGCAGCACGTTTATCGGTTGCCCTGGAGCGACGGCGATCGCGCTTTGGCGATCTGTGATGCTGTGGAGCTGGACGGCCAGCCCTGCGGGTTGTCTAGCCGTAGCGTGCTCAAGTCGGTACTGGCTCGTTATACCGGGCAGGG
Source organism: Pseudomonas sp. StFLB209 (assembly GCF_000829415.1). Taxonomy (NCBI): domain Bacteria; kingdom Pseudomonadati; phylum Pseudomonadota; class Gammaproteobacteria; order Pseudomonadales; family Pseudomonadaceae; genus Pseudomonas; species Pseudomonas sp. StFLB209. Next base: position 3,866,759 of record NZ_AP014637.1, read on the forward strand.
GCTGGCGCCGGTGGTTGCCACTGAGCTGGAATTCTACGTTTTCGCGCCCAATCCTGATCCGCAGCAGCCTTTCCAGCCCCCTGTAGGGCTTGATGGCCGGCGTGAGCAGGGCTTCTCGGCTTTCAGCGTGACCTCCAACAATGGTCTGCGGCCATTCTTTGCCGAAGTGCGTACCTGCATGGCGGCGCTCGGCCTGCCGCGCGACACCTTCATGCATGAAATGGGCGTCAGCCAGTTCGAGATCAATCTTCTGCACGGTGATCCGCTGTTGCTGGCCGACCAGACCTTCCTGTTCAAGCACCTGCTCAAGGAAGTGGCGCTCAAACATGGCCTGAGCGTGGTCTGCATGGCCAAGCCGCTGGCCCAGGCGGCGGGTAGTTCGATGCACATTCACCAGAGCGTTGTTGATGTTGCCTCGGGGCGTAATCTGTTCAGCGATACGGATGGTCAGCCAACGCCGGCTTTTCATCACTTTATCGGCGGGCAGCAGGCGTGCATGGCGGACTTCACGGCATTGTTCGCGCCGAACGTCAATTCCTACCAGCGTCTGTTTCATCCCTATGCCTCACCGAACAATGCGTGCTGGTCTCATGACAACCGCGCGGCCGGGTTGCGCATTCCGTCCAGTGGTCCCGAGGCGCGGCGGGTGGAGAATCGTTTGCCCGGTGCTGATGCCAATCCTTATCTGGCGATTGCTGCCAGCCTGGCAGCGGGCTGGCACGGTCTGCAGCATGCTCTGGAGCCAGCGGCGCCGGTCCAGGGCGAAATCGATGTGCCGCCGGCCCTCCGGCTGCCCGTCACCTTGCAGGAGGCGCTGTTGCGGCTTGAGCGCAGCACCTTGGCCAAGGAACTGTTCGGGCAGGCGTTCATCGAAGGCTTCGTTGCCAGCAAGACCCTGGAGCTGACAAGCTTTCTCGATGAAATCACGCCCTGGGAAAGACGAGTGCTTGGCAGCCAGATCTGAGCGACCAGTATTGTCTTTGGCCGGCAGTCGGATCGAAACCATTCCCGGCTCAAGCCAGTCCTACAGGCACCGCGCTGCGAATGATTGACCATGCCCACACGGGCAACTTTGATAGTCGGGACTACCATGCGCCAAATCTGGAAATCGTTTCGAGCGCTGTACTTCGCTTCACTGATGATGTTGATCGGCTCCGGCCTGCTCAGTACCTACCTGGCCTTGCGCCTGGCGGCCGATCAGGTTGATAGCCTGTGGGTGGGTGGATTGATGGCAGCCAATTACGTCGGCCTGGTGCTGGGCGGCAAGATCGGCCACCGGCTGATCGGCCGGGTCGGCCATATCCGTGCCTATGCCACCTGCGCCGGGATCGTCGGTGCGGCGGTGCTGGGCCATGGCCTGACCGACTGGTTGCCGGCCTGGCTGGGGCTGCGTCTGATTGTCGGCCTTGGCATGATGTGCCAATACATGGTCATCGAGAGCTGGCTCAACGAGCAGGCCAATGCCAGCCAGCGCGGTATTGTCTTTAGCGGCTACATGATCGCTTCCTACCTGGGGCTGGTACTGGGGCAACTGATTCTGGTGGTGCATCCACAGTTGGGCCCTGAGCTGCTGATGCTGGTGGCGATGTGTTTTGCCCTGTGCCTGGTGCCGGTGGCGATGACCCGCAGTATTCACCCTGCACCGTTACACCCGGCGCCGCTGGAGCCGCTGTTTTTCATGAAGCGTGTGCCGCAGTCACTGACCACCGTGCTGGGCGCAGGATTGGGGCTTGGCGCATTCTATGGCCTGGCGCCGGTGTATGCCGCAGGGCACGGGATGCCGACCGAGCAGGTGGGTCTGTTCATGGGCTGCTGCATTCTGGCCGGCTTTATCGTGCAGTGGCCGCTGGGGCTGTTATCGGATCGGTTTGACCGGGCGTTGCTGATTCGCGTCATTGCGGCGCTGCTGGTGCTGTTCAGTCTGCCGTTGGTGGTGTTGGCCGATGTGCCGGTAGAGGTGCTGTTTATCGTGTGCTTCCTGGCCGCACTGATGCAGTTCAGTCTTTATCCTTTGGCGGTCGCTTTCTCCAATGACCACGTTGAGGCTGAACGGCGGGTTTCGCTGACCGCCATGTTGCTGATGACCTATGGCATCGGCGCAAGTATCGGACCATTGCTGGCGGGTGTGCTGATGCGTACCTTTGGCGGCAACATGCTGTATGCCTTCATTTGTGCTGTAGCGGCCTTGTTGGTGCTGTTGATCCGTCCCAAAGCCGTTACCCGCCTGCATGAAGTCGAGAATGCACCTTTGCAGCACGTGGCAATGCCCGACAGCATGGCCAGTTCACCGCTGTCGGTGGCCCTTGACCCTCGGGTCGATGAGCAGGTTGTGCAGGACAAGATGCAGGCTGACACCGATGCCGAGCCTGAGAGTGGCACTGAGCCGGTGGAAGAGCTTGATGAGTCGCAGCGCAAGCAGGGCTAAGGTAGATGTAGGGGCGACCTTGGTCGCGAAAGGGCCGGGTCAGGTGCAGAATTTGTAGCGTCTGAGAAACAGCTTTCGCGAGCTTGCTCGTTGCCACTGGAAAATCAACATGCTGGAATCAATGCCGCTCCCGAGGTCGGGAGCGGCAGACGACTCAGAAATCGTCGTCCTTGTCGAAGCGGCGCGCTTCGCGTTGCAACTGGTAGACAAAGCGCTCGACCTGGCGTTGTACCAGGCCGCTCATGTTATGGAAGCGTACGCCGGCAAAGGTCGTGTGAAAACGCTCCTCGAAATGCAGATAGCGCAGTTCCACCGGGGCGGTCATGGCGCCGAACGGAAGCTTGGCGATAAACCGCTCATAGACCTGGCCCAATTGCATACGGTCAGAAATGTCACCTTCGAAGCGCAGCTTGCAACCGGTAGCGGAAATATCCAGCAGTTTGCCAACCAGAGGTGACTTGAGCTTGTCGCCGCCGATTTCGATATCGACCAGATGCGACAGCTTCAGTGCAGCGCGAAACGCATTGCGGCGCTGGTGATAGACCACTTCATCAGGCAGCGGGGTGCGATAGAAGCGTGCCTCGGGTGTGTCAATCAGGGTTGCGGGTGCGGTGGATTCCCAGGCGATACGTACGCCGTCATGAAAGCCTTCGACGCGAAAGGATTCACCATTGGTCAAAAAACGTTCGCCATCGCGCGGGATCATTTCGTCCAGGCCGATGGTCCCGGTGTCGCGGTCAACCTCGACCAGGTAGCTCTGGAAGCGCTGGGCACGGTCATGGAAGGTAATGATCAGTGGATCGTGACTTTCCATCAGCAACCGCAGGTTGGAGGCAATTTCCAAAGGCGTATTGAGAACCTTTGGGGGTTGCGGAGCATCATCCGCGGCTAAACCATTCACGTTTAAGCATCTCCAGGCAAAAAACTACGGCAACGCTGAATAAGAGCATTCTGCCATCACGCAGGGCGACTTGAATAGCAAGTTACGCCTGACTGAGTGGGCGAGGCCGGGCTCTTCCAGCGGTCGAACCGCGGTTATCGTACAGCGTCGGTGTGTCGCCGCCGTTCAGGATGCGCAATTGATGAGCGGTTGTCATCTGTTGCAACTGAATGAGTTTGCCGTTCTGCTCGTTGAGTGCCTGGCAATCGGAAATCAGACTGGCCAGCTCATCGCCTGCCTGCAGCAACTGCTCGCCTACCGCAGACTGGCTGGCCAGCTCTTCGAGACCGGCCCGGTTGGTCGGCAAGCCGAGGCCAGCCAGCACCTGGCTACGCCTGCGCCCATGCTGCTCCAACTGGACGACCAGTGCCTGCTTCTTCGCCAGCACCTGCTCCATCTCGGTCATGTCCCGGCCGTGCAGTACCAGCGACTCTGCCTGGAGCAGATCGAGCAACTGGCGTGTCGGGGCCATATCATCCGTAATCATCTGCAGTAACGTTGTGTCTTGCATCGCATGCTCTGGTTTTTCAAGCGTCCGGAGGATGCCTCGGCTTTAGCTCAAGGCCTCGAAGTTGAGCAGTTTGCTGGCCAGACGGTTGCTGTCCACGGTGTAGCTGCCGTCTGCAATCGCCTGTTTGAGCTCGGCAACGCGAGCGCTGTTGACGGTTGGCAGGTCGCGCAGTTTGTCAGTGATACCTTGCAACTGTTGAGCCTCGCTGCTCAGGTGAACGGATTCACCTGCATTTTTTACATTGGCACTATCACCGATCGTAGCAGGTACGTCGGTTTTGCCGGCTTCTCGGCTGTTGCCGGTGCGTGATGCACCGCCAAGTGGTTGTGAATTACCTAGTCGACTGAAATCTATGGGCATGATCGTAAACCTCTGGGTGTTCTGGACGCTTGCCTTGTTTTCGGCCACCCAGGAAAAAACTTTAGGCACATTATGGCAATGCACGAATGCAGGAGCTGAAAAGTCGCCCCTGGCTATTCGGACCTGCCTGGCAGTCTAGAAAAAACCGCTGCCGCGCACCAGTATCAGATGCCTCTCGTTACCTCTCACATGGCCACTTCCACCTGTCCCGGGGCGGTAATCTGGGCCTTGATGACCTTGTTTGAATTAAGGTTGCGGACCCGGATCTGCTCGTTGAAGCCGCCATCGGACAGCGCCTCGCCGGGCATGCGCACTGCCAGGCTGCTGCTGCGAGCGATGATCACTACATGGTCGCCTTTGCGTACCATAGCCGGTTGCTCGAGAAAGTTCGGTGACAGCACTTGGTCGACGACCGCTGGTCGGACCAGCTTCTGGCCAATTGCCTGGTCCAGGCTGGTCATATAGCTCAGACCCAGTGAGCTGATATCGCGCTCGCGCAGCGTCACGTCCATCTCGCTGATGACGGTGTCACGTTTGAGCGGGCGGGTAGTGGTGATGACCTCGCGGTACAGGTTGACCTGGGCCGGCACAAACACGGTCCAGGGCGCAGACCCCTCGCAGCGGACTCGCACTGATATCCGACCCACCGGGCGCGGGCTCTCCAGGCTCGCTGTCAAATCCTTGTCGCAAAACGCCATGCGCATGCGCGGGTCCAGGGAGCGGACCTGGATTTCATGACGACCCTGAATCTGATTGGTCGTTAAATACTCTTGAACTGTGTACTCAAGAAACCCCTCGGTGACGCCGATAAGCTGTTCAGGCAGAGTAAAACTCTGTGCATTGCCCGGTGTTGTTGCGCAAAAAAGACTCAGCATGACGATTGCACCCAGCAGTCGGCGGGTTTCTAATGCGGCGTGTCGAAAAATTGTCGTCTTGGCATTCATGACGTATAAAAAGCAAGGCCCGTGCCGCTTACCAAACCTGGTACGTGGTGAACGATGGCAGAGGTAAGGGGGTCAGGGCATGGCGGGAGTTATGGATTCGGTAAACCAGCGCACGCAGCTGGTTGGTCAGAATCGCCTGGAGTTGCTGCTGTTTCGTCTGCAGGGCAAGCAGCTCTACGGGATCAACGTATTCAAGGTCAAAGAAGTGCTGCAATGCCCCAAGCTCACCATCATGCCGAAGTCGAGCAGGATCGTGCGGGGCGTGGCGAATATTCGCGGCGGTACCATTCCGATCATGGACCTGGCCATGGCCACCGGTTCGGCGGGGATGATTTCGCTCGAAAACTCCTTTGTCATCATTACTGAATACAACACCAAGGTTCAGGGTTTTCTGGTGCACTCGGTCGAGCGCATCGTCAACATGAACTGGGAAGAGATTCATCCGCCACCCAAGGGCACCGGCCGCGATCATTACCTGACGGCAGTGACGCGGGTGGACAATCAGCTGGTGGAAATCATCGACGTCGAGAAGATTCTTGCGGAGGTGGCGCCGATCAGCGAGTCGGTGTCGTCGGGTGTGATCGATGAAGAGATTCATCACAAGGCCGTTTCGCTGCGGGTATTGACGGTCGACGACTCGTCGGTGGCGCGCAAGCAGGTCAGTCGCTGCCTCGAAACCGTAGGTGTCGAGGTTGTGGCACTCAACGACGGGCGTCAGGCGCTGGACTACCTGCAGGCGATGCTGGCCGAGGGCAAGAACCCCGAAGAAGAATTCCTGATGATGATCTCCGACATTGAAATGCCGGAGATGGATGGCTATACCTTGACAGCAGCGATCCGCAGCGATCCGCGGTTGAAGAATCTGCACATCACTTTGCACACCTCGTTGTCTGGGGTGTTCAACCAGGCGATGGTCAAGAAGGTCGGCGCCGACGATTTCCTGGCGAAATTCCGGCCTGACGATCTGGCGGCCCGAGTGGTTGCCAGGATCAAGGCAGCAGACCACAGCTAGGGGTGTGTCCCTGGTCGATTACATGATTTGAGAGGCGGCACCTTTGTCTACGGGTAATTTGGATTTTGAGCAGTTCCGGGTCTTTCTGGAAAAAGCCTGTGGCATCTTGCTGGGGGAGAACAAGCAATACCTGGTGTCCAGCCGTCTCAACAAGCTGTTGGAGCAGCAGGGCATCAAATCCCTCAGTGAGCTGGTGCAGCGGATCCAGAGCCAGCCGCGCAGCGGTCTGCGGGAGCAGGTGATCGACGCGATGACGACCAACGAAACCCTGTGGTTTCGTGATACCTATCCGTTCGAGGTTCTGAAAAACAAGGTGCTGCCCGAGCAGATCAAGGCCAGCCCCGGCCAGCGTCTGCGTATCTGGTCGGCGGCCTGTTCTTCGGGGCAGGAGCCGTTCTCGCTGTCGATGTCGATTGATGAGTTCGAGCGTAGCAATCCTGGCCAGCTCAAGTCGGGGGTGCAGATCGTGGCGACCGATTTGTCCGGTGCAATGCTCAATAACTGTAAAAGCGGTGAGTACGACAGCCTGGCCATTGGTCGTGGTTTGTCGCCAGACCGCTTGCAGCGTTACTTTGATGTCAAGGGGCCGGCACGCTGGGCGGTCAAGGCGCCGATCAAGAACCGGGTGGAGTTTCGCCCGTTCAATCTGCTCGACAGCTATGCCAGCCTGGGCAAATTCGACATCGTGTTCTGTCGCAACGTGCTGATCTACTTCTCTGCCGAGGTGAAGAAGGACATCCTGTTACGCATTCATGGCACGCTCAAGCCGGGCGGCTACCTGTTCCTGGGGGCCTCCGAGGCGCTGAACGGTTTGCCGGATTATTATCAAATGGTCCAGTGCAGCCCGGGGATCATCTACAAAGCCAAGTAGGAGTGGTAGGATCGGTAGGATCGGTAGGAGCGACTTTAGTCGCGAATACAGCGAATACAGCGAATACAGTCAGCCATCTGCGGGAGCGACGCCCATCCATAACAGGACCGGGCGCCGCTCCCGCAGCCGTTTTGGCTCTTGCTAACGAAAGCGCCGCGCTGAACGGTTGTCGCCTGCCGATACTGGCAAAAAAACGGCACCTTGTTTGCCGTATGGCCCGCCTGGAGAGGAAAACTCTTGCCGCTTTTCTGGCAGCGGCTTCCGCCGACGGGCTCCAGCCCCCGGTAAATATGGCTTTTGAGGAACTGGCACGCAGCTTGCTTTCTCAGAGCTACGAACATCAGGTCAACCGGTAAAGGTTTCCCGACATGAGCATCAGCTTCGATAAAGCACTGGGTATCCACGAGAAGGCACTGAACTTCCGTGCACAACGCGCCGAGGTGTTGGCCAACAACATCTCCAACGCCGATACCCCTAACTACAAGGCGCGTGACCTGGAGTTTTCTGCGGTGCTGGCTGCCGAGAGCGAGAAGGCCAGCAAGGGCCAGTTCGCGATGAATACCACCAATGGTCGCCATATCGCAGCGCAAGGGGCTGGCAGTGATCTGGAGGGCGTGTTGATGTACCGCACCGCCACTCAGCCTTCGCTGGACCAGAACACCGTCGATGCTCAGGTCGAACAGGCCAGCTACACCGAGAACTCCATGAGTTTCCAGGCCAGCTTTACGCTGCTCAACAGCAAGTTCAAGGGCCTGGTCTCGGCCCTTCGCGGAGAGTAATCCATGTCGCTGACCAATGTGTTCAACATTGCCGGTAGTGCCATGAGTGCCCAGACCACGCGTCTGAACACCACGGCCAGTAACATCGCCAACGCCGAAACCGTCTCTTCGAGCATGGATCAGACCTACCGCGCCCGTCATCCGGTGTTTGCCACCGTGCTGCAGGGGCAACAGTCGGTGTCTGGTGGTTCGCTGTTTCAGGATCAGGGCCAGGCCGGCCAAGGTGTGCAAGTCGCCGGGATTATCGAGGACAGCTCTAATCTGGAAGCGCGTTACGAGCCTGATCATCCTTCGTCTGACGAGAATGGCTACGTTTACTACCCCAACGTCAACGTCGTTGAAGAAATGGCCAACATGATTTCCGCCAGTCGGTCTTTCCAGACTAACGTCGAGATCATGAACACCGCTAAAACCATGATGCAGAAAGTGCTGACGCTGGGTCAGTGACGGAGAGATGAAACATGGCCGTTGAAAACGACGTATCCGCGAAATTCGTCAATTCGTTGCAGAATCCGACCTCCACCAAGGTCGAGCAGAAAACCGGCACCAGCGCGCTGGGCAAAGACGCGTTCCTGCAACTGCTTGTGACCCAGATGAAGAACCAGAACCCTCTGGATCCTCAGGACAACACCCAGTTCGTGTCGCAGCTTGCGCAGTTCAGTAGCCTGGAAAGCATGCAGAACCTGACCTCGTCGGTGGATGCGATTGCTACCACCTACAAGTCTTCGCAGGCGCTGCAGGCGTCTTCGCTGGTCGGTCGCTCAGTGATGGTTGATGCGGGCAGTGTCTATGTGGAGGCGGGCAAGGGGCTGACCGGTTCTGTGGTTCTGCCAGCATCGAGCACTTCAACCAAGATCAGTGTGTACGACGCCGAAAAGAATCTGGTCGATACCATTGATATGGGGTCGAAGTCTGCCGGTACGCAGAGCTTTACGTGGGATGGTCTCAAGGATGACGGTACTGCATTCCCGGCTGGCACTTATACCTTTAGTGCCAATGCCTCGATCAATGGCAGCGGCACCGCGTTGACCACCTACCTGCCGGCGACCGTCAGTAGCGTGAAGATGTCGTCCACTGGCGCTGACATGACCCTTAACCTGGCGGGCGGTAGCAGTATCGCGTTGTCCAAAGTACAGACAATCGGATTGTAAGAGCCGACCAAGCGGCGAGGAGTGGTAAATGTCATTCAATATCGGCCTTAGTGGGCTCTATGCGGCGAACAAGAATCTCGATGTCACCGGCAACAACATTGCCAACGTGGCAACGACCGGTTTCAAGGGGTCGCGTGTCGAGTTTGGCGATCAATATGCTCAGTCGATTCGTGGTACCTCCGGCAACGTCAACACTGGCAGTGGGGTAACGGTCAACTCTGTGTCCCAGCAGTTCCAGCAGGGCAACCTGACTACCGGGACCGGTAATAGTCTGGATCTGGCCATTAACGGTAATGGTTTCTTCCAGCTCAGCAACAGCGGCGAGAAGCTCTATACTCGTGCCGGCGCATTCCACACTGATAAAGACGGCTATGTTATCAATAGTGAAGGGATGAACCTGCAGGGTTACAACGTTGATGGCAACGGTAATGTTGTAGTGGGTACGCTGGCGAACCTGCGGGTCGATTCTTCGAACCTGGCGCCGAGTACGACCAGTATGATCACCAACGTGGCCAACCTGAACTCCACGACCACTGCACCGAGCATCACGACGTTCGACCCAACGGACACCAAGAGTTATAACCTCAAGTACGATACGCCTATCTACGACTCGCAAGGTAACGCTCATAAGCTGGAGAGTTACTTTGTCAAGACTGGGGTAAACTCGTGGTCGATGTACACCTTGGTTGACGGGCAAAACATTTCGCCAGCTGACCCGACCGCTCCGGTCGATCCGCAGTTGGACCGAGTGGACTTCAAATTTGACTCGGCGGGTAATCTGTCATTGCCGCGTACTACGACAGGTGATGTGGATGCTGCTGATCCAAATGCTCCGCAGCCTGTCAGCGGTAGCAAGGTCACCCTCAATGCTGATGGTACCTTTCAGGTCGCTGACTGGAAGCCGCTGATCCAGACCGGTACTGCCGCCAACCCGGTATGGGCTGAAAACGGCGCCACGGGTTCGGCGACCGGGATCAAGCTGGACATGACCGGTATCAGCCAGACTGCGTCGGTTTCCGGTCTGATTACCCAGAGCCAGAACGGCTACGCTACTGGCCAGATCAGTGCCATGAGCGTTGACTCGACAGGTAATCTGTTCGCCACCTACACCAACGGCCAGTCGAAGGTTATTGGTCAGGTGTCGCTGACCAGCTTTGCCAACGTGCAAGGCCTGGCCTCGGCCGGTGGCACCAACTGGCGTGAAACTTTTGCCTCTGGCGTGCCGGTCAGCGGTCCGCCGGAAACCGGTACTCTGGGTTATATAACCGGCCAGGCACTTGAAGAGTCGAACGTCGATCTGACGGCTGAGCTGGTCAACCTGATCAAGGCGCAAAGTAACTATCAGGCCAACGCCAAGACAATCTCCACTCAAAGTACGATCTTGCAAACGACTATCCAGATGGTTGGCTAATCGGCCTGTTCAAAAAACCCTGCTTCGGCAGGGTTTTTTGCGTTTAAGTGCAGCTGTTTTTCTGTAAGGCTGTTGTTGAGGAGTATGCGCTTCTCTGAGGGTTGTTCAATGAGCCCGTCTGGCTTTTATGGACGGCTTCAATATTTTAATTAATCCAGAACTTTCCCACTCGATACCCGGAAACTTCCGATTCTGATCAATGCAAGACTCGAAACTACAGTCTGGTCTCGCCATTGTGCATGCAGTCCAGCTGGCTGTTTTATCACTCATTGAGCAGAGCGCCATCTGGCGTCCGGGAGTTTTCATGACATTTAATGTGGCCATGAGTGGCCTGCGTGCGGCTCACAAGCGGCTGGAAGTGGCGGGTAACAATATTGCCAACGTGGGCACGGTAGGCTTCAAATCTTCGCGTGCGGAATTTTCAGCGCTTTATTCCTCATCTCAGTTGGGCAGCAGTGTGCATAACATTGGTGATGGTGTGCGCCTGGCCAATGTCGCGCAGAACTTCAACGCCGGTGATGCGATGAGCAGCGATGGCGCGCCATTGGATATGCGTATTCAAGGCAGCGGTTTCTTTGTGGTCAGTGAGCGGGGTGCGTTGGGTTATACCCGTGCGGGCGCTTTTCATAAGGATGCTGAGGACTTTATTGTCGACAGTGCCGGTAATCGTCTGCAGGGGTACGGGGTGGATGACGATGGGCGGGTGCTGGTCGGCATGCGCACTGATTTGAAAATCGATACTTCGGTGATGCAGGCACGGGCAACCCGTGAGCTTGAGCAGGCGGTGAATCTGAGTTCAGCCATGCCATCGCTGGCCGCATTGCGCGAGTTCAATCCGGCCGAGCCGGGCAGTTACACCCGGGTCATGACCCGAACCGTACGCGACGCAGGTATTGCTGAAGTGGTCGAAATGGTCGATGCCAGCGGAGTGGTTACCCGGCCGGGCGTCCCAGCGGTGGCGCCAGAGGATCATGAGTTCAGGCAGTATCTGGTCAAGACTGATGCGGATCGCTGGACGTTGTATGTCACCGTGGATGGGCGCAATCCACTGGACGCCGGCTCTGACAAACCCTTGCAGTGGTCGCTGCAAAAGCGGCCTGATGGCTCGGTGGTGCTTACTGGTGGTAGTGAGCACATCAAGAAGGTGTCCGATGCAGAGTTTTCCTTGAGTGGCTGGCAGCCGGCTCGGCAAGTTAATGGGCAGTGGCTGGCCAGTGCCGCGGGGGCGGCAGGCCCATTGGCCCTGCCTTTGATGGATGGGGCTGATCACGCGCTGAGTGAAGTCGATCCGTTGGTGGAGCGTCCGGTGCCAGTGTTCCGGCCAGCGGATCTGGGGTCGTTCAACAAGACTTTTTCCAGCACCCTCCACGACTCATTGGGTAATCCACATGAGTTGCAGCAGTATTTCGTCAAGGACGGCACCAATAGCTGGAAGATGCACGTTCTGGTCAATGGTCGTAACCCGGCTGATCCGCAAAGTGCTGAGCCAGTGACCGCCAGTCTGTTGTTCAATGCCAACGGCACGCTGGCCAGTGTCACAGGGGCTGCTGGTCTCGATCTGGATCGGGGTGCCCTGGTGCTCAAGCATTGGTTGCCGGCGCGGCTCAGTGATGCGTCCGGGCGTGGCTGGGTCGCCAACGGCGCAGCAGCGCATCCTGACGGCGTGCGGATTCAGGTGGATCGCCTGACCCAGCACAACGCTGACACCGCATTGCTTGCCAGTCGCCCCGACGGTCACGCGCCGGGGATGCTGGCCGGAATCGGGATCGGGCGTGATGGTGTATTAAGTGCGGCTTACACCAACGGGCTGCATCGGGCGATTGGTCAGGTCATGCTGGCGCGGTTCGCCAATGAACAAGGCTTGTTGCCGGTCAGTGATACGCGCTGGAGTGCAGCCCAGGCTTCGGGTGCGGCGATGTTTGGTGTGCCGGGAGGTGCGGGAGCCGGAGGTATTGTCGCTCAGTCTCTGGAGGCTTCGAATGTTGAGCTGTCGGCGCAGCTGATAGAGCTGGTTCAGGCGCAGACGGCGTTTCAGGCCAATTCCAAGGCAATCTCAACGCAGACCACGGTGTTGCAGACTTTGATCCAGTCGACCTGAGCGTCAGATCGAGCAGTCTGATTTCACATAAAAACCGTTCAGGCGTGTCCAGCCCCAGCCGGGGCTGGTCTGGGCGCAGATCACGCGGTCGGCACCTTGCCATTTGTAGTAGCGCGCTGGTGCGGCCTGGCTTGGGGCGATGGCGCTCAGCAGGGTCAAGCCCAGCAGGCTGGTGGTCAACAGGCGCAGCCCGGGTTTAATTCGCATGGTGATCACCACTTCATGCTCTGGGTGGGGTCTTGTCACGATAAAACACCTTGCTGCGATTGGCAAAGCTGCGCGGCGCAGTTTTTTGGCGGTCAGTGCCGGGTTGTTGGCCGCCAGCGGCAGTCCTTCGCCGCTTTGGCAAATGAGTGCCTGCCAGCCCGCAAGCGAAGTGCCCGTCAGTGCTGGGGATCAGCGCTTTTGTATCGCTAATGACAAGTTGGTGCAAAAATTGCTTCGCCTGCATCAGTACAGCTACAGACGGCAAGCGTCTGTCGGAGGAGGAAGACTGTGGACAAGTTGCTTTACGTGGCAATGAGCGGTGCGTCGGAAAATGCTCTGGCGCAGAAGGTGCGTGCCAACAACCTGGCGAACGTTTCGACCACCGGTTTTCAGCGTGACTTCGAACAGGCCCGCTCGATGCCGGTGTTTGGCGAAGTCATGCCGTCGCGCGCCTATGCCATGAGCGAACGGCCGGGTACTGACTTTTCCGGTGGCGCCCTGATTGAAACCGGCGGTGACCTGGATATCGCCGTCAAGGGTGACGGCTGGATTGCCGTGCAAACCGCTGACGGTGGCGAAGCCTATACCCGTAGCGCCGGCATGAACATTGACGCGCTGGGTGTGTTGCGCGCCGCCAATGGCCTGCCAGTGATGGGTAACGGTGGCCCGATTGCAGTGCCACCGCAGCAGCAGATCGATATCGGTTCCGACGGCACCATCAGCATTCGCTCGTTGGGAGAAAGCCCGCAGGTCATGGCGCAGATTGACCGCATCAAGCTGGTCAATCCAGCCCTGGCCAACCTGGAAAAAGGCCCTGACGGCTTGATTCACACCAAAGACGGGCGGCCTGCCGAGATGGACGCCAACGTGCGTGTCGAGTCGGGGTTCCTGCAGGCCAGCAACGTTAATGCGGTCGAGGAAATGACCTCGATCCTGGCGTTGTCCCGGCAATTCGAATTACACGTAAAAATGATGAAAACCGCTGAAGAAGACGACCAGGCAATGGCTCGCGTCTTGCAGATTGGCTAACCATTGACAGCTCGCGCCGGTAACCCGGCGCCTGAGGAGAAAACCCATGCTTCCTGCTCTGTACGTCGCCAAAACCGGCCTGGCTGCCCAGGACACCAACCTGACGACCATTTCCAACAACCTGGCCAACGTTTCGACCACCGGTTTCAAGCGTGATCGGGCCGAGTTTCAGGACCTTCTTTACCAGATCAAGCGTCAGCCAGGTGCTCAGTCCACTCAGGACAGTGAGCTGCCGTCCGGCCTGCAGGTCGGTACCGGTGTGCGTATCGTCGGCACTCAGAAGAGCTTCGTGGCCGGCAGCCTGCAGACCACCGAGAACCCGCTGGACATGGCCATCAACGGCCGCGGTTTCTTCCAGATCATGCAGCCCGACGGCACTATCGGCTACACCCGTGACGGTACCTTCCACCTGGATGCCAACGGTCAGATCGTGACTTCCAACGGTTTTGCCCTGGAGCCGGCAGTGGTGGTTCCGCAGGGTGCCCAGACGTTTACCGTGGCTCAGGACGGCACTGTATCGATCACGCTGCCGGGGGCGACAGCGACCCCACAGGTGATCGGTAACATTCAGACTGCCGAGTTCATCAACCCGGCCGGCCTGCAGGCCATTGGCGGCAACCTGTATCTGGAAACCGCTTCCAGCGGTGCGCCGAACGTTGGCCAGCCGGGTCTCAACGGTCTGGGCCCGGTGCTGCAAAATACCCTGGAAAACTCCAACGTCAGCACCGTTGAAGAACTGGTCGACATGATCACTACCCAGCGCGCCTACGAGATGAACTCCAAGGTGATTTCTACCGCTGATCAGATGATGCAGAACCTGGTACAAAACCTGTAAGACCTGATGCACCTGCTCAATCTGCCAAGGCGCCGTCGCGGCGCCTGCTACATCGCGAGGTTTCAAGAGTCATGAAGCGCTTATCTGCTCTGCGTTTTCCCGTGCTGATCGCGCCGCTGTGCGCCGCTGTGCTATTGAGCGGTTGTGTAGCGCCAAACGCCAAGCCCGATGACCCTTATTACGCTCCGGTGTTGCCGCGCACACCGATGTCGGCGGCTGCCAACAATGGCGCGATCTATCAGGCAGGGTTTGAGCAGAATCTGTACGGTGACCGCAAGGCATTCCGGGTTGGTGACATCATCACCATCACGCTGTCGGAGCGGATGGCGGCAAGCAAGGCAGCCAGTTCGGGGTTGAGCAAGGACAGCAATACCAGCGTCGGCCTGACCTCGCTGTTCGGTTCGGGTCTGACCACCAATAATCCGATCGGCAGCAATGACCTGAGCCTCAGTGCCGGCTATGAGGGCAAGCGGGCGACCACCGGTTCCGGTCAGGCTGCGCAGAGCAACAGCCTGACCGGTTCGGTCACTGTTACGGTGGCCGATGTGATGCCCAACGGGATTCTGGCGGTGCGTGGCGAAAAATGGATGACCCTCAACACCGGCAACGAGTTGGTGCGTATCGCCGGCCTGATCCGCGCCGATGACATCGCCACTGATAACACCGTGTCGTCGACCCGTGTCGCCGATGCGCGCATCACCTATTCAGGGACCGGAGCGTTTGCCGATACCAGCCAGCCAGGCTGGTTCGACCGCTTCTTCCTCAGCCCGTTGTTCCCTTTCTGATCGCGGGATAGCCATGATTGCCTTGAAGAAACTGATCGTTGCTGCGCTGCTGATCACCGCGCCTTTCGCGGCCCAGGCCGAACGTCTGAAAGACATTGCCAGTATTTCCGGGGTGCGGACCAACCAGTTGATCGGTTATGGCCTGGTGGTGGGGCTCAACGGTACGGGTGACCAGACCACCCAGACGCCGTTCACCTTGCAGACCTTCAACAACATGCTGGCGCAGTTCGGCATCAAGGTGCCGGCTGGGTCCGGTACGGTGCAGCTCAAGAACGTGGCGGCGGTTGCGGTGTATGCCGACCTGCCGCCGTTCGCCAAACCTGGCCAGGCGGTGGACATTACCGTGTCGTCGATCGGTAACTCCAAAAGCCTGCGCGGCGGCAGCCTGTTGATGACGCCGATGAAAGGTATCGACGGCAACGTCTATGCCATCGCCCAAGGCAATCTGGTGGTGGGCGGCTTTGACGCGGGCGGCGCGGATGGCTCGCGGATCACCGTCAATGTTCCGTCGGCCGGTCGGATCCCTGGCGGCGCAACCGTCGAGCGTGCGGTGCCAAGCGGTTTCAATCAGGGCAATAGTCTGACTCTGAACCTTAACCGCTCCGACTTCACCACGGCCAAGCGTATTGTCGACAAGATCAACGACATGCTTGGCCCAGGCGTGGCTCAGGCGCTGGATGGCGGTTCCGTGCGGGTGACGGCGCCGCTCGATCCGGGGCAGCGCGTCGATTATCTGGCGATTCTGGAAAATATCGAGATCGATCCGGGTCAGGCTTCGGCCAAGGTGGTCATCAACTCGCGCACCGGCACTATCGTGATTGGTCAGAACGTCAAGGTTTCGCCGGCGGCTGTGACCCATGGCAGCTTGACCGTGACCATCACTGAAGACCCGATTGTCAGCCAGCCAGGGGCGTTATCCGGCGGCCAGACCGCTGTAGTGCCGCGCTCGCGGGTCAATGCCCAGCAGGAAATGAAACCGATGTTCAAGTTCGGCCCTGGCACCACGCTGGATGAAATCGTCCGCGCCGTTAACCAGGTCGGTGCCGCGCCAGGTGACTTGATGGCGATTCTCGAAGCTTTGAAACAGGCCGGCGCGCTGCAGGCCGACCTGATCGTGATCTGAGGACGCGCATGATGGATATGCCCAAGGCTCCAGGATCCTCCGTCGTCGACTCCGGTGCCTATACCGACGTCAATCGTCTGGCTTCGCTCAAAGGCAGCGATAAGGACAGCCCGGAAAACCTGCGCAAGGTGGCCCGCGAGTTCGAGTCGCTGTTCGTCAGTCAGATGCTCAAAGCCATGCGCTCGGCCAATGAAGTGCTGGCCAAGGACAATCCGATGAATACTGCCGCTACCCGCCAGTATCAGGACATGTATGACCAGCAATTGGCAGTGACTCTGTCGACCCGTGGTAACGGTATTGGTTTGCAGGATGTGCTAATGCGCCAGTTGTCCAAGGACAAGGGTGTGCAGCATGCGCCGGCCGCGCCGACGGAGTCTGCCGAGGGCAGTGCGGCCGCTGAAAAGGCCGCTAACAAACCGGCCCTGGCAACCTCCATCTATCAGCAACCGTTGTGGGCCAATCGTTCTCACTCGGCAGCCGGCACTGATGCCGCGACCAATGCGTCCGGTCAGGCGCGTAACGACATGGCCATGCTCAACTCGCGGCGCCTGGCGCTGCCGGGCAAGCTCACCGACCGCTTGCTGGCCGGTATCGTACCGTCGGCCACGACCACGGTTCAGGATCAGCCCAATCACCGCATCAACGTGCCCGGCACTGGGTCGAATAAAGAGCTGATTGCCCGTGCCAACGGCGACTGGACGCGCAATCCCGAATTGGCCAATACCCCGGACATCTCCGCGAAGAGAGTGCAGACCCCACTGGCGCCGGCCAAGCGCGCGTTTGGCAATTCCGACCAGTTTGTTGCGACCATGTTGCCGCTGGCCAAGGAGGCAGCAGCGCGTATCGGTGTTGACCCGGTCATGCTGGTGGCCCAGGCGGCGCTGGAAACCGGTTGGGGCAAATCGATCATGCGCCAGAGCGATGGCAGCAGCAGTCACAACCTGTTCGGTATCAAGGCCATGGGCGGCGGCTGGAAAGGCGCCGAGGCGCGGGCGATCACTAGCGAGTTCCGTGACGGCAAGATGGTCAAGGAGACGGCCAACTTCCGTGCCTACGACTCCTACGCTGACAGTTTCCACGACCTGGTGAGCCTGTTGCAGAACAACAGCCGCTATAAAGAAGTGGTCAATTCGGCCGATAACCCGGAACAGTTTGTAAAAGAATTGCAGAAAGCTGGCTACGCCACCGACCCGGACTACGCCAGCAAGATTTCGCAGATCGCCAAGCAGATGAAGAGTTACCAGAATTACGCTGCGGTAACCGACGCTTCCACGACTTTATAAAGGCTTGAACCATGTCGCTGATCAATATTGGACTTTCAGGGCTCAACGCCAGTAGCGCTGCGATTGCCACTATCGGCAACAACACCGCTAACGTCGACACTGCGGGCTACTCGCGGCAGCAGGTCCAGACGACCTCAACGGCGCAGATCAACCTTGGCGTGGGCGTTGGTTACCTCGGCACGGGCACTACGGTGTCTGATGTGCGGCGCATCTATAACGGTTACCTGGAAACCCAGTTGCAGAACGGCACAGCATTGAGTGCAGAAGCCACTGCCTTTTCGACCCAGGCAAACAAGATCGATACCCTGCTGTCGGACAGCAATACCGGTATTGCGACCCAGTTGGCGTCGTTCTTTACCAATTTGCAGGGCATCGCCGCCAATGCGACGCAGTCTTCGCAGCGTGCAGCTTTTCTGGCCCAGGCTTCGTCTTTGGCGTCACGTTTTAACTCCATCTCGGCGCAGATGGTCTCGCAAAACGACAATATCAACAGCCAGCTCAAGAGCCTGGCGGGTAACGTCAACGAGCTGACGAGTACGATCGCCAGCCTGAACAAGCAGATCACCCAGGCCTCGGCCGGTAATACGTCGCCCAACAGCTTGCTCGACTCTCGTAACGAAGCGGTTCGCAAGCTCAATGAGCTGATTGGCGTCAAGGTTGTCGAAAACAATACCGGCTTCGATGTTTACACCGGTACTGGTCAGTCACTGGTCGTGGCTGGAACCTCTTATCGGATGGAGGCCGGTCCGGGGCCGAGTGACCCGAGCCAATTCAATCTGCAGGTCTATTACGGTAATACGCCGACCGATGTCACCGATGTTGTCACCGGCGGCACAATTGGCGGGTTG
Source organism: Pseudomonas sp. StFLB209 (assembly GCF_000829415.1). Classification (NCBI taxonomy): domain Bacteria; kingdom Pseudomonadati; phylum Pseudomonadota; class Gammaproteobacteria; order Pseudomonadales; family Pseudomonadaceae; genus Pseudomonas; species Pseudomonas sp. StFLB209. The sequence continues at coordinate 3,885,371 of NZ_AP014637.1, forward strand.
CTTCGTTATCGCTCCGATGTTCTGGCTCCGGCGGCCAACGAGTTGGGTCGTCTCGGGCTGGTACTTTCCGATCAGGTCAACACGCAACTTTCCCAGGGTATTAACCAAAAGGGTGAGTTCGGGACCAACCTGTTCAGCAATATCAACTCGGCTGACGCGATCACTCAGCGCAGTATCGGCGCGATCCGCAACAGTTCGGGTTCCGGCAACCTGAATGTAACCATTACCGACACGAGTAAGCTGACGGCCGCTGATTATGAGGTCAAGGTCGACTCTTCGGATCTGACCACTACACCGCCTACCACCCTGTACACCGTGCGGCGTCTGCCCAATGGCGAAACCGTTGGTACCGGCGACCTGTATGCCAATCCTGCCCCCAGCTTCGATGGTTTCTCGCTGTCGCTTAGCGGCAATGGCCTGGCGGCCGGTGACACCTTCAAGGTGACCCCGACCCGCAATGGGGCCACAGGTATTTCGGTTGTCATGAGTGATCCGCAGGACTTCGCCGCCGCGGCGCCTCTGACTGCCGCAGCAGGAGTGAGCAACAGCGGCACAGGTGGTTTTACCCAGCCGATGCTTAATACCAAACCCGATATCTACAACGCGACCGGGCTCAATGATCTGCACACTGCCTTGAAAGATGCGACCCCCATGCGTCTGGTCATGGGAACAGCGACCAATGGGGTACAGAGCTATTCGCTGGTCGATGCGAAAGGTGTTGCAGTCAATGATGCCAGTGGCAATGCCATTACCGGTACGATCGTCCAGGGCCAGAGCAATACCCTGAAGTTCAACGTGGGGTATATCGATAGCGCATCGAATTCGAAGTCGTTCGAGTTTGAAATGGTTTTGTCCGGAACGCCCAATGCCAATGACACCTTTAGTGTCGACCTGACTGCGGCAGGTTCTTCTGATAACCGTAATGTTACAGCGCTGGTTGGTTTGCAGACTGAACGTACGGTCGGTGTGTCGGGTGGCAGTGTAGGGGTAAGTCTGTCCAGCGCCTACGGTAGCCTGGTTTCAACTGTCGGCACTCAGGCAGGCCAAGGCAAGCTTGACGTGACTGCGACCGATGCGGTGCTGGCCCAGGCGAAGACCGCACGCGACTCGGTATCCGGCGTATCACTGGATGAAGAGGCCGCCAACCTGATCAAGTATCAGCAGTACTACACCGCGTCGTCGCAGATCATCAAGGCGGCTCAGACCATGTTCAGTACTCTGATCAACGCCCTTTAAGGAGTCGTAGCCCATGCGCATTTCCACCAATCAGATCTACGACGCGTCCAGCGCCAACTACCAGCGTAACTATGCCAAGTTCATCCAGGCGGGCGAGCAGACCACAACGGGTGTAAAGCTCAATAGCGCCAGCGATGATCCGGTGGGGGCGGCACGTGTTTTACAGCTGGCTCAACAGAATTCGATGCTGGACCAGTATGCGTCTAATATCACGACGATCAACTACAACGCAGCCAACACTGAAACTGCGCTGGAAAGTATCGGTACTGCGCTTCAGACAATCAGTGAGTTGGTTATCAAAGGCGGTAACGGTGCCTATACCGATGCTGACAGGATCTCTACGGCTGAACAGATCAAACAGCTGCAGAGTCAACTGCTTGGCTTGATGAATAGCCAGGATGCCAATGGTCGTTATCTGTTCTCCGGGTCCGATGCGGCGCAGCCGCCTTACTCAATGAACTCCGACGGCACCTATAGCTATCACGGTAACCAGACCTCCGTGGGGTTGGCGGTGGGTGATGGACTGATTCTGCCGAGCAACACGACGGGTTGGGAAGCGTTTGACAAGGCGGTCAATACCACTCGTACTTCGCTTACGGCGACTGGTGCGACTCCTAACGATGACAAGTTCAATATGTCCAGCGGTATCGTGTCGTCGACCACCACCTATAATTCCAGCTTCATCGCCGGCCAGCCTTACACACTGAGTATCGTGAGTGGTCCGCAATATGCGATCACCGATGCTGCAGGCAATGATGTGACCGGCGATGCTTCGACTGCTGGCGCATTCAGTTTTGCCAATTCGGAAAATCAGTTGATCACTTTCCGTGGCGTGGATCTGAATCTCAACATCAACCTGTCTGCTGCCGAGTCGGTCGATGCCGCTACTGCTGAAGGTGTGTTGCTGGGGCGCACTTATGAACTGAGCTCAACACCGCCTAGTATCAGCCCGGTACGCAGTGCTGGTAATACGTCGGCAGCGGTCATCACGACGGCTGCGGTGGGTACTACAGCTGCAGAGAAAGAATTGTTCAACACAACTTTCCCAACGGGTGGCGCAGTGTTGAAGTTCGTCCCCGGTGGTTATGAACTTTACGCGGCACCCTTGAGTAACAATAATCCTCCGGTGGCGGTGGGTACTGGATCGGGGCCGACTATCAGTGCGGCGGGTGTCAGCTTTACCATCAGTGGCACGCCTAACGATGGTGATCAGTTTGTGGTCGAGAGCAGTACGCATCAGACCAAGAATGTACTCAATACGTTGACTGACGTAATCAAGGCGTTAACGACTCCGACTGATGGCAGTGCTGTCGGGCTACAGAAGCTCAACGCCTCTCTGAACTCAGCCATGGGCAATATCAATATGGCGCTTGAGCAGTCTTCTACTGCGCGCTCCGCGATTGGAGCAAGGCAGAACGCGGCGACTGATCAAGGCGTCACCAATGATTTGCTCAAAGGTAATAATACGGTCGAGTCGCAGTCATTCACCAAGGCTGACGAAATGGAGGCAGCCACTCAGCTGACTTTGCAGAAAAACATCCTGGCTGCCTCTCAGCAGGTGTTTTTACAGCTTTCCAGTTTGAATCTGTTCAGCAAGCTGTAAGTCGTACTTTTTCAGGCATTCGCCGTCTTTTTTCAGCGGCCGAAGTGGAGGCGTACTGGTTACGCTTCCCGCCGCTTGTGAGTCCTTACCGTGAATTCGACACCGCTCGTCAGTATCGTCATCCCCGCCTTTGACCCGCTGTACTTCGGCGCGGCTCTGCAAAGCGCCCTTGATCAATCTTACTCTCCGTTGGAAATCGTGATCAGCGACGATTGTCCGACGCAAGAAATCTGCAAAATTGTCGAGTCGTTGACCGTGCCTGAAGGGGTGCGTCTGCGTTATCTGCGTAATCAGCAGCGCCTGGGATTCCCTCGTAATCTGGTACATGCAGTCGCTCAGGCCGAAGGCGAATTCATCAAGGTACTGTGCGATGACGACCGGATGTTCGCGGACTGTATCAGGCTGCAGGCGCAGGTGTTGTGTGAACATCTTGACGTTAATCTTGTGTTATGTCAGCGCGTGCTGATTGATGCCAATGACTACGCCCTCCCATCGCGGCTTATCAACTCCCAGATCCATAACTTCGATACGATTTTCAAAGGCGGCGACATGCTGGCGCTGTTGCACAGCTCGCCGACCAATATCCTGGGTAATTTTTCATCTGCTTTGATGCGTACAGCAGATGTGCAAGCGATTCTTGAGGCGCTGACCCAAGAGGGTGTCGAGTTTTGCGCATTGCTGGACTTTGCACTCTTCATTTGTTTGCTACGACGTGGCGAAATGGCCATGTTGCGCTCTGTGTTGAGTGCTGAGCGGATTCATTCAGGACGCTTGAGCAAACAGTCATCCATGATCGAAGCCGCAGGGCGTGAATTGCAGTGGCTATTACAGATGATGGAGGGGCGCGGTGGTGACGATGCGCCTGCCCCAGGCTGGGTGCGTGCAGTGGATCTTGCTCGCGTAGTGGCTGGCCAGCCGCATAAGTGGGAAGAGCTGGCGCTTTTGCGTGCGATGAGTAATCTCATAACTTCACTGGGGTTGCGTGTCGGTAGTGAGAGTGAAAGCTATGATGAGTTCTATGCCGACTGGCTTGCCGCCCGGCGGTTTACTGATGCTGAATTGGCGCAGCTCCCCCGCGCAATTTCTCAATGGCCGCAGAAACCGCGTATTGCAGTCGTCGTTATTGATCTTGAAGGTGATTCTGTTGGTCTGGGTCTGACGCTGGGATCTCTTGAGTCGCAGATGTATGACGTGGCGAACGTTTCGTTAATAGCTCCCAAGTGTCCGCCGATGGATCTTTCGGTCCAGCATCATATGGCGCGCGAAGACTGGGTGACGCAACTCAACGAAATCATTACTTCCATGCATCAGGTCGAGTGGGTTTATCTGCTGCGCCCGGGCGATCAGCTTGTTGAATCTGCACTACTGGTCTTGGCTGAGCGTATTGCCCATCGCCCAGGCATGCTATGCATTTACAGCGATGAAAGCGCATGGAGCGAGGGCGTTTCTCGTGAGCCGGTGTTCAAGCCCGACTTCAATACCGATCTGATGCGCAGTTACCCCTATGTGGGACGAGCTCTGGCGTTTTCTCGTCAGGCCATACTTGATTATGACGGCTTCGACCCGTTTCATGCAGAGCTCGCACCTCAGGATCTGTTATGGAAGCTGGTGGAGGTCCATGGTCCGCAGACCATTGGACATATTGCCGAGATTCAGCTCGCCAGTACTTATACGTTCGCGCAATGGTTATCTGCACCCTGGATGGAGCAACAAAGTCGACAATTGCTTCGGTCGCATCTGGAGCGTATTGGCGTTGAGCACCGTATTCGGGCGGGTGAGTTGTCGTTAATCAGCCGCGTCGATTATCTGAGTGAACATCAGCCGCTGGTGAGTATCGTCATTTCTGTAGGTCGTCGGCTGGCGGTCTTGCAGCGTTGCATCGAGACGCTAATTGAGCAGACGGCTTATAGTCGTTATGAAATTCTCTTGATAGACGATAACGCTGACGATCAGGAGATGGGCGACTGGCTGGCGGCCATGGGGCAACTGGACACAAATCTGTTGCGCGTTGTGCGCACGGACGTTGTCGGTAAAGCTGCGCTCAATAATCTGGCGGCCGACGAGAGTCGTGGTGAATATCTGCTGTTTCTGGGTACCGACACGGTATTTACCCAGTCGCAATGGCTCAGTGAATTACTAAACCATGCGCGGCGTCCTGAGGTCGGGGTGACGGGGGGCAGGATTCTCAATCCGCAGGGTGCAATCATACATGCGGGTCTGATCGTTGGATTGGGTGGCGCAGCCGCCTCGCCTTTCTTGGGGGAGTCTAGCAAGGCGCGTGGCTACATGCAGCGTTTGCAGGCAACCCAGAACTGGAGCGCTATCAGTGCCGATTGCCTGATGGTGCGAAAAGAGGTGTTCGATAGTGTCAATGGCTTTGATGCCGACGCCTTCGCTTCGTGTCTGCATGATGTTGACCTTTGCTTGCGCATTGGCAAACAAGGATATCTGGTGGTCGGCACGCCTTATTCGAGTATCGTCCAGCATCGTTTGCCTGCTGAGCGTTCATTAGCGCAGATTCAAGAGCGCGAGTTGGAACGTGATCATCTTCATTGCCGCTGGATCGATGTCATTGCCAGAGACCCTGCCTATAACCCGAGTCTGAGTCAGGGTCTTTCCAGCTTTGCTCTCAATCCTGGTTTGAACACCGGCTGGAGTCCTTTTTGCTCGCAATCGTTGCCAACCGTGTTGATCATGCCGGTCAATCAAATGGCGACGGGACACTATCGTGTTATCCAGCCGTTGACCGAGTTGCAGGCTGCTGGGCGGGTGGTAGGGCGTACAGTGTTCGATTTCCCATCGTTTGCTGAGATTGAGCGGATTGCGCCGGATGTGATCGTCCTGCAGTGCCGCTATGGCGGTAATGCTCCCGCCTATATCGCCTCTTTGAAGAAATATTCTCGTGCCTTGCGGATATTCGAGCTGGATGATTATGTGATCAAGGCGCCTGTCAAGAATGCCCATGCCAGAAACAAACCGGCTGATACCGAGCAGTGGTTGCGCGAGTCGATCCAGGCCTGCGATCGGGTGGTGGTGACAACTCAGGGACTCAAGGATGCATTGTCAGCCATGCACGATGATATTCGGGTAGTGCCAAATATGCTTGCCCCACATTTGTGGCAGGGGCTTAAAAGCCATCGCAAGACTTCGGCGCGTCCGCGTGTGGGCTGGGGGGGCGGGACCAGCCATACCGGGGATCTTGAGGTCATTGTCGATGTGGTACGACAATTGGCGGACGAAGTTGACTGGGTGTTTTTTGGTATGTGCACCGAGGAGCTTAAACCGTATGTGCGCGAGTTTTATCCACCTGTCGATCTTCAGCGCTACCCTGCCAAACTCGCAAGTCTGAATCTTGACCTTGCTCTGGCGCCACTGGAATTTCATATTTTCAATGACTGCAAGAGCAACTTGCGGTTACTGGAGTATGGTGCTTGTGGTTACCCGGTAGTCTGTACCGACACGGAGGCCTACAAAGGTTTTCTGCCGTGCACCCGAGTCAAGAGCAACAGCACCGAGGAATGGATTGAGGCAATCCGTATGCACTTGGCTGATCCTGAAGCCAGTTATCGCATGGGCGATCAGTTACGCGAGGCGGTGTTTCAGAACTTTATGTTATCAGGCGATAACCTGCGCCATTGGGAGTGGGGCTGGTTACCAGACTGATCCCGCACCGCTGACGGTCAGGCAGTGCCCAGTGCTGCCTGATCGCTTTCTGTCAGAACGTCCCTTGCTGTAATTGGCGCAGTTCCTGCAAGCCCTTCGCTTATCGTCATGAATCCTTCTTCGTTGCACGCAGGAAGGCATGGCCTGGTATGGATGAAGGGTTCTGGCGGCCCAATGCTCAAGAGGAACGCGATGAAGGCAGTCATTCTGGCTGGTGGTCTGGGAACGCGTATCAGTGAAGAGTCGCACCTCAAACCCAAACCGATGATCGAAATCGGCGGCAAGCCAATTCTTTGGCACATCATGAAGCAGTACTCTGCCCACGGCATTCACGACTTCGTGATTTGCCTGGGTTACAAGGGGTATGCGATCAAGGATTTTTTCGCCAATTACTTCCTGCACACCTCCGATGTCACGTTCGACATGCGCAATAACCGCATGGATGTGCACCAGAACTACAGCGAGCCGTGGAGCGTGACCCTCGTCGATACGGGAGAGGAGACCATGACCGGTGGCCGCCTCAAGCGCGCTGGCCGCTATCTGGAAGGTGAAGAGGCCTTCTGCTTTACCTATGGCGATGGCGTCTCGGATCTGGATATCCGTGCTTTGGTCGACTTTCACAAGGCTCATGGCCGCCTGGCGACAGTGACAGCTGTTCAGCCGCCGGGGCGATACGGCGCGCTGGAGTGCTCCGGTGATCAGGTTCTGGGTTTTACCGAGAAGCCGCCAGGTGATGGCGCGTGGATTAACGGTGGCTTCTTCGTGCTGTCGCCCAAGGTCTTGCGTTATATCGAAGGTGACCAGATGCCTTGGGAGTCCGAGCCGTTGGGCCGACTGGCTGCCGAGGGGCAGCTCAATGCCTTCCAGCACACCGGTTTCTGGCATCCGATGGACACCCTGCGCGACAAGAATTATCTGGAGCAACTCTGGCAGAGCGGGGAGGCCCCTTGGAAAATGTGGGGGTGAGCGCGGCCTTCTGGCAGGGCAAGCGTGTTCTGCTGACCGGCCATACCGGTTTCAAGGGTAGTTGGCTGGCGCTGTGGCTAAAGAGTATGGGAGCCTGGGTCACCGGCTTTGCTCTGAATCCACCGACCACGCCAAGTCTGTTCGAGCTGGCCCGGGTCGGCGAGGGGCTCGACGACCGGCGCGGCGACTTGCGTGATCTTGCGGCGCTACTGGATGTTGTGGTCGAAACCCGACCGCAAATTGTTCTGCATCTGGCTGCCCAGCCGCTGGTGCGAGAAGGCTACCGTGATCCGCTGGGGACTTATTCCAGCAATGTCATGGGCACGCTCCATCTGCTGGAAGCCATCCGTCAGGTCGGCGGTGTCAAAGCGTGCGTGCTGGTCACCACCGACAAGGTCTACGCCAACCAGGAATGGGCTTGGCCTTACCGGGAAAATGAAGCGCTTGGCGGGCATGATCCTTACAGCAGTAGCAAAGCCTGTTGCGAGTTACTGGCGCAGTCCTACGCGGCTTCGTTCTTTGCGCCTGAGCAATACGCAGAGCATGGCTTTGCCATGGCCACTGCACGCGCCGGCAATGTACTGGGTGGTGGCGATTTTGCCGCTGAGCGGCTGATACCTGACGTACTCAGGTCCTGGTCGGCTGGCCAGCCGGTAACCTTACGGTACCCGCAGGCAGTCAGGCCTTGGCAGCACGCACTGGAGCCTTTGGCGGGTTATCTGCAACTGGCCCACGGGCTCTTTGAGCAAGGCACGGCCTTTTCCGGTGCCTGGAACTTTGGGCCGGGTGAAGCCGACATGTGCAGCGTTGGTGAGGTAGTTCGGCTGTTGTCCGCGCGTTGGCCGCAAGCTGCCGGTATTCAGATCGAGCCCGTCACCTTGCATGAAGCCGGGTTATTGCGCCTGGACAGCAGCCGTGCGCGTCAGTTACTGGGCTGGCAGCCGCGCTGGTCGCTGGCACAATGTCTGGAGCATACCTTGAACTGGCACTTGGCCTGGCAGGCTGGCGCAGATATGCATCAGGTGACCCTTGAGCAATTGAATCTGTTTCGGGGGTGCCCGTGAGCGAGTTTGGATTGCAGGCGTTACCGCTGGCCGGGCTGGCACTGGTGCGCCACAAGCGTCATGAAGATGCTCGCGGGCATTTCTCCCGGCTATTTTGTGAAGGCAGTCTGGCTACGTTCGGTTATCCCTTTCACATCCGCCAGATAAATCACTCTTGCACCCGTGAGGCGGGCAGTGTTCGCGGTCTGCATTACCAGGACGGGCAACAGCCCGAAGCCAAACTAATCAGTTGTCTGCGCGGCGAAGTCTGGGACGTAGCAGTTGATCTGCGTCCGGACTCGGCAACCTATCTACATTGGCACGCACAACACCTGCGCGTCGGTGATGGCTGCGGGTTGCTGATCCCGGCAGGGTTTGCCCACGGATTTCAGGCCCTGAGTGACGACGTCGAACTGCTTTATCTGCACAGTGCTGACTATAGTCCTGAAGCCGAGGGGGGGTTGTCGGTGCACGATCCGCGGTTGGCGATCAACTGGCCGCTACCTGTCAGAAATCTGTCGGTGCGCGACAGTTCACACCCGCTGCTGGATGCTTCTTTTACTGGAGTTCGCTTATGAACTGCCGAGGTTGCGGCGCCCCTCTGAGTCTGCCGCTGATCGACTTGGGAACGTCACCACCCTCCAATGCTTACCTTTTGGCTAGACAACTGGAACACGCTGAGCAGTGGGTGCCGTTGAAAGTTCAGGTCTGTGAGCAGTGCTGGTTGGTGCAGACCGAGGATTACACCCAAGCAGACAGCCTGTTCGACGCCGACTATGCTTACTTCAGTTCGTTCTCCAGTACTTGGCTGGCGCATGCCGAGCGCTATGTGCATGAGATGGTCGAGCGTTTTGGCCTGAGCACTGACAGTCGGGTAGTTGAAGTGGCGGCCAATGACGGTTACCTGTTGCAGTATGTCGCTGCGCGCGGCATCGCTTGCCTCGGTGTCGAGCCTACCCATAGCACGGCCCAGGCCGCTCGCGCCAAGGGGCTGGATATTCGCGAGTTGTTTTTCGGCCAGCAGACCGCGCAGTCTCTGGTTGCCGAAGGCTGGTCTGCCGATCTGATGGCGGCCAACAATGTGCTGGCCCACGTGCCGGACATCAACGACTTTCTTAGTGGCTTTGCCACGTTGCTAAAGCCGCATGGCGTGGCAACGTTCGAGTTTCCGCACCTGTTGACGCTGATGGCTGGTGCGCAGTTCGACACCTTGTACCACGAGCATTATTCCTACTTGTCACTTACCGCCGTGCAGATTTTGTGTCGGCGCAATCGCCTGCGCATTTTCGATGTTCAGCAATTGCCTACCCATGGAGGCTCATTGCGAGTGTTTGTGCAGCGTAGCGATGGGCCGCCGCGCGCGATTGAGCCATCAGTTGAGTGGGTTCTGGCTCAAGAGCAGGCCGTAGGGGTCACTACCAGGGCGTATTACGCAACCCTGGCGCCGGCTGCCGAGCGTATCAAGCATCAGTTGTTGAGCTTTTTGTTGCAAGCCAAGGCTGAGGGCAAGCGCGTAGTCGGCTATGGCGCTGCGGCCAAGGGCAATACGCTACTCAACTACGCTGGCATCAAGACCGACCTGCTGGCCAGTGTGGCAGATGCCAGCCCGCACAAACAGGGTAAGTTCCTGCCAGGCAGTCGCATTCCTGTGATAGCGCCTGAGCAGTTGCTGGCTGAGCGGCCCGATTACGTGCTTGTCTTGCCGTGGAACCTGCTCGATGAGGTGCGTCGGCAGTATCCGCAGGTGCATGAATGGGGTGGCCGGTTCGTCATCGCGGTGCCGGAGCTGACCCTGCTATGAGTGGTCAGAGGGTATTGGTTACCGGTGCCACCGGGTTTGTCGGCCGGCATCTGGTTCAGGCGTTGCTTGATGGCGGTTGTCAGGTACGTGCCGTGGCACGCGATCAGCACAAGGCCCTGCGCATGCCGTGGTTCGACAGGGTCGAGTTCGTCGCGGCGGATGTTCACGCATTGGACCTGGATGTTGTCGCGCTTGCCCAAGGTGTCGATGTGCTGGCGCATCTGGCTTGGCCAGGGCTGCCGGCGTATCAGGGGCTGTTTCATTTTGAGCGCAACCTGTTCGCCGACTACACCTTCATCAAGTCGGCGGTGCAGGCCGGTATCACTCAAATCATGGTCACCGGTACCTGTTTTGAATATGGCTTGCAGAACGGCGAACTGAGCGAAAACACTGAGGCACGGCCGGTCAATCCTTATGGACTGGCCAAGCACACCCTGCGGCTGTTCCTTGAAGCGTTGCAGCGTGAGCAGTCGTTTACTTTGCAGTGGGTGCGGCTGTTCTATTTGTATGGTGAGGGGCAAAACCCCAATAGCCTGCTGGCCAGTCTGGAAAGGGCCATTGATACCGGTGCTGAGTCCTTCGATATGTCGGCAGGCGATCAATTGCGTGATTATCTGCCCATCGAGCAAGCTGCCGCTCACATGGCGGCGGTCGTTCAGAAAGCGGATTTCAACGGGATACTCAACTGCTGCAGTGGTCGGCCGGTTTCTGTCCGTGCGTTGGTAGAGGCGCAGGTCGCCCGGCGTCATGCCGATATCCATATCAATCTTGGCCATTACCCCTACTCAGTACATGAGCCGCTGGCTTTCTGGGGTGATGTGCGCCGTCTACAACAGTTACTCGGAGCTGAGCATGCACAATGAGTTGTATCGGGCCAGCGGTTTGCCGGTCTTGCAGAACCGCACCTTTGCCGACCAGGCTACAGCCAAGGCTTATGCCAGTGCCGATGTCGTGCTGGTGCAGGATCTGCACAGTGGGCTTGTGTACAACGCTGCCTTCGATCCGCAAAAACTCAGCTACGACAGCGATTATCAGAACGAGCAGGCGCATTCGGCACACTTTAAGGCGCACCTCGAAGCAGTCGAGCATATCGTCAAGCAGCACTTCGTCGGCCAGCGGCTGATCGAGGTGGGGTGTGGCAAGGGCTATTTTCTTGAGCAATTGCGTGGCAAGGGCTTCGATATCGTGGGCATCGATCCGGCATACGAGGGCGACAACCCACATGTGCTAAAGGCGCCTTTCACGCCGGACGCCGGTCTGTCAGCCGATGCAGTGGTGTTGCGCCATGTGCTTGAACATATCCCTGACCCGCTCGCTTTCCTGCATATCATCGCGCAAGCCAATGACGGTGGGCGTATCTACATCGAAGTCCCGTGTCTGGACTGGATTCTCGAACATCGCGCCTGGTTCGATGTGTTCTACGAGCATGTGAACTACTTCCGCATCGAGGATTTCCGTCGGATGTTCGCCACTGTCGATGAGGCAGGGCATCTGTTTGGGGGCCAATACCTTTATGTGGTGGCCGATCTGGCCAGTCTACGCGATAGCTTGCCGCCCGCCGAGCCCGTTCAGGTGCCGGACAATTTCTGCCACAGCATCGGCCGTGCCTTGCAGATTGCCCAGGTTGACGGTGGTCAGCCAGTGGGTATTTGGGGCGCCTCGTCCAAGGGCGTGATCTATTCGCTGTTTCTGCAACGTGCCGGGGTCAGTGTGGACCAGATCGTTGATATCAACCCGGCCAAGCAGGGACGTTATCTTCCGTTGAGTGGCTTGCGTGTTTCCTCACCTGAAGAAGCCATGCAGGCGTTGCCGGCCGGAGCACATTTGTTTGTGATGAATTCCAACTATCTGGATGAAATCAGGCACATGACCGATGAGCGCTATGTGTATCACGCCGTCGATGATGCCACATTCCAGTAATTTTCCTTCGAGGTTGAACATGACCAGTATCCAGGCTCAAGAGTTCGCAGCGCAGAATGAGGCTGATATCCAGGCTCAGGGTGAAAACCAGAAACTGCGGGCACTGGCGACCGATTTTTTCAATGAGTCGGCGCAACACAAGTACAGCTATCACTTTTCCTGGATGGGCCGTCCCATCATCCAGTTGCCCCAAGACATGGTGGCCATGCAGGAGATCATCTGGGACGTTCGTCCGGATTTGATCATTGAATGTGGCATTGCCCATGGTGGTTCGCTGATCTACTACGCGTCGATGCTCGAACTGCTCGGTCATGGCGAGGTGCTGGGTATCGATGTGGATATCCGCCCTCATAACCGTGAGGCTATCGAAAGCCACCCGATGTTCAAGCGTATCGCCATGATCGAAGGCTCCAGCATTGATGCCGGCATTGCTGAACAGGTTCGTGCCCAGGCGATCGGCAAGAAGGTGATTCTGGTGCTGGATTCAAACCACACCCACGAGCATGTGCTTGAAGAGCTGCGCCTGTATGCGCCACTGGTCAGCGTGGGTAGCTACTGTGTAGTTATGGACACCGTGGTCGAGGATATGCCGGCTGAGGCATTCCCTGATCGTCCATGGGGGCCGGGTGACAATCCAAAAACGGCGGTCTGGGAGTATCTGAAGGAAAATACCGATTTCCAGATCGATCAGCGGTTGAACAATAAACTGCTGATTTCGGTTGCGCCGGATGGTTATCTGCTGCGCGTCAAGTAACCGATGCCGAATCTTTCACCAGGCCGCGCGCCGGGTTCAGGGAAAACACAAATGCAGTCGCATGTTTTGGATAATCCAGGCTCCCTGAAGGAGCTGTTCACTCTGGTTTTGATCACCCACAATCGCAATGCGTTTCTCAGGCGCACCCTTGAGTACTATCGCGGCTTTACTGGACGACTACTGGTTTTGGACTCGTCCGATCAGGGTGATTCGGCGCTGAGCGAACAGTATCCCTTTATCGATTATCACCATCTGCCCCAGCTGTCTTACGGGAGTCTTCAGGAAAAGCTGGCCTATGGCTCGTCTGTGGTGACAACGCCATTCATGGCCTTTGCACCTGATGATGATTTCATGCTTCATGATGCGTTGGCCCAGTGTGTGGCATTTCTGCAGGCCAACCCCGACTATGGCATGTGCCATGGCTACGGGATGATGTATCTGGCGCGCGGCGCCGAGGTTCTGTATTTCCGGCGGGAAATGAAAGTTCAGGAAGATTATGGCTCCGATTGCGCTGCGCAGCGGGTTATGGACTTCATGGCGCAGTTCCTGCCGCCATTCTATGCCGTAACCCGTACCGAGTTACTGCGTAGTTGGCACCGGTCGATGCCGGCGGGAGTCAGTTTCGAATGGCAGGAAGTGGGCCACTCTTTTTATCTGTTGGCCAGTGCCAAGGCGCGGATTCTGGATATTCCCTACATTGTCAGGGAAATCAACTACGGTGGTTCCGACCACAGTACCAACGTCCTGACCGTCCTGGCGCCGCTCGATGCCCAATCGGTGGCGGGGCGCGAGGAGTTCGCCGCGTTCCTGACATCCTTGCCGACCGGGATCAGTGAGCTTGAGCCAGGCGCTGCCAGGCAGCTTGCGCTGGACAGCTTTGCAGCCATGGCCGACTGTCTCCTGCATGGCCGCTCGCTAAGGATGAGCCGCATTTTCCGCTCGCAATGGCAGCAACCTGGCGCCGAACCTGTGCGTCACTTCGACCTGATCCAGTTTGTCGAAATGCCGTTCTACAACAAGGCTTTTTTCGACAGATTGACCGAGATCGAGTTTCTTATTCATTCGATGCCGGCAAACCGCCAGCAGATGCTTGAGCTTGAGGGGGTGCTGGTCCAGCAGCAGGAACTGATGCAGCAGTACCCCAACGACACTCAGGAAACGTTGCGTGCCCGTCTGTGGCGGGCTTTGAGTCTCGGCGTCTTCAATCTTGATGTGGTCGACAGGCTGATTCCTGCACTGCAGGCTGGCAGTACTCCTGAAGAACTTGACGAGGCTGAAAACCTCAAGGCCTGGGCGCAGCGAGTCAGGTCGGTGGCTGTTGTGGACCGCAAGGCGATGTTCGACAACATGCACAGTGGGCGCTTGATCAAGTGGCTTGATGATCGTCGGCCCACTGTGCGGCAGGTCGGTGAAGCTGACAGGCTGTTGCAGCAAAGCGGTCCACAGATCGAGATTCTGCTGCTTGATCTGGATAACGACGCTGATGCTCTGCAGGCAACCTTTGACAGCTTGCTGGCGTCTAATCTGAAGACCTTCAAGGTCGTGGTCCTGATGACCGGAGACCTGCCGGCTAACACCCGTCGCAAGGACACGGTGCATTTCGTCAAGGTCAAATCCGGACGTCACGTTGAGCAGCTCAATGAATTGGCAGCCGGGTCTTCGGCAGACTGGCTGCTGTTGGCCAAGGCCGGTGAGGTGTTCACTGCAACAGGGCTGTTGCGGGCCGCACTGGAATTGCGTGCGGCGCCAGAGTGCCGTGCGGTTGCGATGGATGAGGTTCATCGCCAGGAAGATGGCTCGTTGCGCGATGTGTTGCGCCCAGGCTTCAATCTCGATCTGCTCTTGAGTGTGCCGGACCTTATGGCCGGGCATTGGCTGATTCGTCGTGATGTGTTTCTCGAGGCTGGTGGTTACTCCGCCAGGTTTGCTGAGGCGCTGGAGTTCGATCTGGTTTTGCGTCTGATTGAGGGCGGTGGCATGAGTGGGCTGGCCCATCTTGCCGAACCGCTGTTGATCTGTAAGGCCCCGGAGCGGGTCGAGAACGAGCAGCAAAGCCAGACTCTGGTTCGTCACCTTGAAGTGCGTGGCTACCAAGCCCAGGTCAGTTCAACCAGGCCCGGCAACTGGCAAATCGATTATCGCCATGCCCGACGTCCGCTGGTGTCGATCATCCTGCGCAGTGAAGATAATTTCGAAGTCTTGCAGCTTTGCCTGATTAGCGTATTACAGCGTACTCGTTATCAACAGCATGAGATTCTGATTGCCGACAACCACAGTCGCGACCCGCGCCTGCATCAGTGGCTCGATGAGCTTCAGGCCAAGGGTGAGCGAATCAGGACGCTACGGCTGGAACAAGGCGTCAATACCGCCGCGCTTTACAATCTGGCCAGCCAGCAGGCTCGGGGTGAGTACTTGCTGTTCCTGGCGCCCGACGCTCAGGTGGTGACCGCCAACTGGGTCGACAGCCTACTCAATCAGGCACAGCGCCCTGAGGTCGCGATCGTAGGGGCGAAACTGGTCGACAGCAAGGGTGTATCCACTCAGGCAGGTCTTCTGCTTGGCCAAGACAATGGGGTGGCGGCAGCGTTTGTCGGCGAAGGCAAGGATTCACCAGGCTATATGGATCGTGCGCTTGTCGAACAGAACTGTAGCGCGGTGTCCTGGGCTTGCATGATGGTCCGCAAAGAGCTGTTTGATGCTGCCGGTGGTTTCGATGAGGTGGCGTTCGGTCAGGGCTTTGCCGATGTCGATCTGTGTCTGAAACTGGGAGAGGCGGGTTATCTGACCGTCCTGACCCCTCAGGCTCAGGTGCTGCACAGTGGTGAGGTGGTGCCGGTCGCAACAGCGCTCGACGCATTGCGCAGTAAGTGGTCCGGGCCTCTGCAGCAGGATCCGCTCGGCAATGAGAACCATCTTCATTCCCAGCGGGAGTCCTGGCTCAAGGATGGGGCGGTTGACTGGGATCAGTTGCTCGGTTGACACACGGATGCTTTACCAAGGCCGCGAACACGAGTAGTGTTCGTGGCCTTTTTATTTGTCGCGCATGGCAGATGGCTTTGTTGCAAATCGTGACATTGGGCGTGACCTAGACTCGGCAGCGGGCATCTTCACTGTATCGAGCGTGCATGCAAGGCGGTACTCGTATTGTTCGCTGCTGTGTTTGCTTGCTGCTATCGACCACGAGTCCTTTATTTTCAAGTCACGCCCGTCGCTACGGCGCAGGCGTGGTTAACTGCTTACTATCGGGAAGCCGCGATGATTGGCATAAAAAGCATAGCGAGTTACGTGCCCGTCGAGGGTGTGGACAACTACGCGCAAGGCGCCAGGTTCGGCAAGGATGAAGAATTCATTCTGGGCAAGATCGGCTCCACCTTTTTGCCGCGCAAGGATGCCGCGCAGGAAACCTCGGACCTGTGTGTCGAGGCGGTCAACGCCCTGTTGGCCAACAATCCCCAACTGACCCGTGAAAGCATCGATGTGCTGATTGTAGTCACCCAGAACGGTGACGAAGAGGGTTTGCCGCACACCGCGGCGATCGTCCAGGACAAACTGGGTTTATCGACCCGCGTTGCCGCTTTTGACATTTCTCTGGGCTGTTCGGGATATGTGTACGGCATTTATGCGATCAAAGGCTTCATGGAGGCGGCTGGCCTGAAAAATGGCTTACTGGTCACTGCCGATCCTTATTCCAAGATCGTCGACCCTGATGATCGAAACACAACAATGCTGTTTGGCGATGCAGCCACCGCTACCTGGATGGGCGAAGATGCGCCCTGGCAATTGGGTAAGGCCCGTTTCGGCACCGATGGCTCCGGCGCGCCGCACCTTAAGGTCAGTAACGGCGTGTTTTATATGAATGGCCGTCAGGTATTCAACTTCGCGCTGCTCAAGGTGCCCGCGCACTTGCATGAGCTGCTAGATGAGTCGGGCCTCAAGCCTGAGGATATCGATGCCTTTTGCATTCACCAAGGCAGCGCGGCGATTGTCGATGCCGTGGCGCGACGTTTCGAGGAGCAGCCTGAAAAGTTCGTCAAGGACATGGTCGAGACCGGCAACACTGTTTCATCCAGTATTCCGCTGCTGATTGAAAAGCACGTGCTGGGGTCAACCTGGCAGCGTGTTGCCCTGAGCGGTTTCGGTGTGGGGTTGTCCTGGGGGTCGGCGATCATCTATCGCGCCTGATACGTAATCTTGCCCTCTTTGCGCCCGACACTCGTTGATCGGGCGTTGTGCATTTGAATTCAGTGTTTTGCATCGATTGCCAACTGCATCGCGTTTTGTCCTGAGCCAGGGGCAATTCAATGGCTATCCTTACTGGTTGAGTGCTGCGATAACTTGTTGTTTTGACTGGCTTGTAGAGTGGTTTGTAAAAAAAATCAAAAAAGCCCTCAAGCAACCTGCCATGCCGACGATAACTATTACGAAGGTTCTCTAGGCACACCCGGCGCTCGCAGGGGCCGGAAGCCACGCAGCAATCAACCCACGAGGAATTCATCATGGCTTTAACAGTAAACACCAACGTTGCCTCCTTGAACGTGCAGAAGAACCTGGGCAAGGCTTCCGACGCGCTGTCGACCTCGATGACTCGTCTGTCTTCCGGTCTGAAAATCAACAGCGCCAAAGACGACGCCGCCGGTCTGCAAATTGCTACCCGTATGACTTCGCAGATTCGTGGTCAGACCATGGCGATCAAAAACGCCAACGACGGTATCTCCATCGCCCAGACCGCTGAAGGCGCGATGCAAGAGCAGACCAACATCCTGCAACGTATGCGTGAACTGGCCATCCAGGCGCGTAACGACAACAACGGCACTACCGATCGTGAAGCTCTGAACAAAGAGTTCGCGGCCATGTCCGACGAGCTGACTCGTATCGCTGAAAGTACCAACCTCAACGGCAAGAACCTGTTGGACGGTAGCGCTGCGACCATGACCTTCCAGGTCGGTTCCAACTCGGGCGCCAGCAACCAGATCACTCTGACCCTGAGCAGCTCGTTCGCTGCTTCGACTCTGGGTGTCAACTCGGCTGCCGTTGCGATCACCGGTTCTGACAGCACCACCGCTGAGGCGAGCTTCAACGCTGCTATCTCGGCTATCGACAGCGCTCTGAACACCATCAACGCCGCTCGTGCTGACCTCGGTGCTGCGCAAAACCGCTTGACCAGCACCATTTCCAACCTGCAGAACATCAACGAAAACGCTACTGCTGCTCTGGGGCGCGTACAAGATACTGACTTCGCTTCTGAAACTGCCCAGCTGACCAAGCAGCAGACTCTGCAGCAAGCATCGACTTCGGTTCTGGCCCAGGCCAACCAGTTGCCTTCCGCTGTACTGAAACTGCTCCAGTAATTCTGGGGTGAGCATAAGCGAGGGGTGCGGTCACGTACTTCCTCGCTTTTTTACTTTCTGAGGTAATAGACAATGGATATGGGCGTCAGGTTGAATTTGTCTTATCCGGCCGCTAAACCGGCGAGCGAGACTGTCGTGTTGGATAAGGTGGCTGTGAAACCTCCGGTTGTCGAGGCTGAGGCTTCGTCACAAGAGAGTAAAGGCTCGCAGCACGATGATGAAAAGGTCAAGGCCGCTGCTGCGCAGATCCAGCAGTTTCTTCAGTCGATCCAGAGAAATCTGGAGTTCTCGGTTGATGAGGATTCTGGCAGGGTAGTGGTCAAAGTAATTGCCAGTGACACCGGTTTGGTGGTTCGACAAATCCCCAATGAGGAAGTGTTGAAACTGGCTGAAAGCCTGAACGATGCCAATAGCACTTTGTTCAAGGCTGAGGCCTGATACGGCAACAGTACGGGTGGGTTTCTGGGCTTGCGCTGGGTCAGAGACCTTGTAACCTTCTGAAAGGAGATTGATATGGCATCCCCTATAACCTCAACGGGTATCGGTTCCGGGCTGAAGATCACCGAAATGGTGACCGCGTTGGCTGATGCTGAAAAGGCGGCCAAACAGAAGCAGATCACCACCCAAAGCACCAAAAACACGGCTTCGTTGACTGCGGTCGGTCAGTTGCAAGGCGCTCTGGCAGCCTTCACCTCGACGTTGAAAACGCTCGGCAGCACGACTGCGCCGGCATTCAATGGCTTCGCTGCAACCTCCTCCGATGAGAAGGGTGTCAAGGCTACAGCCGGAAGCAGTGCTGTTGCCGGGACTTACTCCATTGTGGTCCAGGAGCTTGCAACTGCGTCCAAGGTGACCACTGCTGCGCTGACTCCGGCGCAGGCGAGTGCTATTCCGAGTGGTGAACTGACCATCAGTCAAAATGGCATTGATACCAAGGTCAATATCACATCAACGACCTCGTTAGAGGAGGTGCGTAACCAGATCAATACCACGATGCAGGGCAAAGGCATCAGCGCCAACATTGTGAATGACGCGAGCGGTTCGCGGCTAGTATTCACCTCGACAACTACCGGCGCAGGTACCGATATTAGTGTCAAGGGTGACAGTGCCATGGGTACGTTGCTGGACATTGATGGCACCCAAAAAATGAGTGATAGCGCTACTGGTGCCGGGGCGATCACGGCAGTGGCCGGGGATGCGAAGTTCACGGTCGACGGTCTGGCGCTGACCAGTTCCAAGAACAGCGTCTCAAATGCTATTTCGGGTCTGACTCTGGAGCTGGTTGGCAAAAACCAGCCTTCGACAATCACGGTGGCAAGCAATACCGAGGGCTTGCAAGCCTCGATGCAAAGCTTTGTGGATTCTTTTAATACCTTGGTCAAGCTTGTCAGTACTCTGACCAAGGGTACGACGTCTTCTAATGGCACATTTGTCGCCGCGCCAATGACTGGGGATTCTGCGCCTCGCAGCATCCTTGAGGCTGTTCGCAAGGAAATTGCTTCGGCCACCGCTACAAGTGGCCTGGGTTCTCTCTCTCAGTTGGGTATTGCTACTCAACAGGCTGACGGTACCTTGTCTTTTGATACCACCAAATTCAAAGAGGCGGTCACCGACAAGCAGCTGGGCGGTCAGATGCAGGCTTTTTTCACTGGTGACGATAACAACAAGGGCTTCATCTCACGAATCGAAGACTCGTTGAAGCCCTTTACGGCAGCGAATGGTGTCCTGGCGCAGAAAAAGACCAGCCTGGACAAAATTACTGTTCGTCTTGAGGCGGATCAGGAGGCGCTGGATCGCCGGATTGAAACGCTGACTGCATCGCTTACCAAGAAGTACAACGCCATGGACCTGGTGGTTGCCCAGTTGAAAGCCACAGGTGAAAGTATTACCTCGATCTTTGAGGCGATGAATGCTCAGAAGAACGCGTCCTGATGGTGATGCGTTGACGAATACCCGGCCGTGTGCCGGGTTTTTGCCTTATGGCCTAAAGTTTATCGAGCGCGCGTCGATAGCTTGAATATACAAAGTTTGTCTTGCCCGCGAGGTCTCTCATGAATCCTATGCTAGCGTTGCGTCAATACCAGAAAATCGGCTCTCATGCCCAGACGTCCGAAGCCAGTCCTCACCGTTTGGTACAAATGCTGATGGAGGGCGGCCTGGACCGGATTGCCCAAGCCAAGGGTGCAATGGCGCGCAAGGATGTGGGCAACAAAGGAGTATTGATCGGCAAGGCCATCGCCATCATTGGCGGGCTGCGTGAGGGGCTGGATCTGGATAATTACGCCACTGATGCATTGCGCAATCAGGACAACCTTTATCACTACATGATGAAGCGTCTGGCCGAGGCTAACATCAAGAATGACCAGAAAATGCTTGATGAGGTAGCAGGTCTGCTGATCACTGTAAAAGAAGGCTGGGACGCCATCGGCACGATCAACTGATCTGCTTTCAGGAGTTATTCCCATGAGTGCTGCATTGCAACGTATCGAAGAAACCCAGGAAGCGCTGCTTGAGGCTCTGGCTGTGCGTAACTGGGAGGCGATTACCCAACTCGATCTGGCTTGTCGTGAGTGTGTCGAGACTGTGGTAGAGCACGCAGCGCCCGATGATGAGAAGTTGCGCGGCAAACTTGAGGAGTTGCTCGGGGTCTACCGGCAGTTGATTGACGTCGCGGTCGGCGAGCGTCAGGCAATCGTCGATGAGATGTCAGAGATTCAGCGAGCCAAAAACGCTACGAAGGTATACCATTTGTTCGGCTGAGTTGGATTGTCGGACACAAAACACGCCATAAATTTGACTGTGTCCGTTTTTTTGACTTAACTAGTGATGTTTTTCGTTTTCTGGCGTCAGATCAGTATTAAGAAGTGGCTGAGATGCCAAGCGGCTTGCCTGCGGGCAGGTTAAAGAGTTGACTAGGGAAGTTGCTATTGCATGTGGCGTGAAATCAAAATCCTGCTGATCGATGACGATAGCCAGCGCCGCCGTGATCTGGCGGTCATTCTCAATTTTCTCGGCGAAGAGAACATTTCCTGTTCCAGTCAGGACTGGCAGCAGGTGGTTGGCTCTCTTGGCTCTACCCGGGAAGTACTTTGCGTACTTATTGGCAGTGTCAGCGCTGCTGGGAGCTTGCAGGGACTTCTTAAGACCATCGCTGCATGGGATGAGTTCCTTCCCGTGTTGCTTTTTGGTGAGCACGCCCCTGTAGAGCTGCCAGAAGACCTGCGCCGCCGGGTGCTGTCGACTCTGGAAATGCCGCCTAGCTACAGCAAGCTGCTGGACGCCTTGCACCGTGCGCAGGTCTATCGCGAGATGTACGACCAGGCCCGTGAGCGTGGCCGTCATCGTGAGCCGAACCTGTTTCGCAGCCTGGTGGGCACCAGCCGCGCGATTCAGCATGTCCGGCAGATGATGCAGCAGGTCGCCGATACCGACGCCAGTGTGTTGATCCTGGGTGAGTCCGGCACCGGCAAGGAAGTGGTCGCACGCAACCTGCATTACCATTCCAAGCGCCGTGACGCGCCTTTCGTGCCGGTCAATTGCGGGGCGATTCCTGCCGAATTGCTTGAGAGCGAGTTGTTCGGTCATGAGAAGGGTGCGTTCACCGGGGCGATCACCAGCCGTGCCGGGCGCTTCGAGCTCGCCAATGGCGGTACGCTGTTCCTCGATGAAATTGGCGATATGCCGTTGCCGATGCAGGTCAAGCTGCTGCGCGTGCTTCAGGAGCGCACCTTCGAGCGGGTCGGCAGCAACAAGACTCAAAGTATCGACGTGCGCATTATTGCGGCGACGCACAAGAATCTTGAGAGCATGATCGAGACCGGTGCGTTCCGCGAGGACCTGTACTACCGTCTGAACGTGTTCCCGATCGAGATGGCGCCACTGCGCGAGCGTGTCGAAGATATTCCGCTGCTGATGAATGAGCTGATTTCGCGGATGGAGCACGAGAAGCGCGGCTCGATCCGCTTTAACTCGGCGGCGATCATGTCGCTGTGTCGCCATGGCTGGCCGGGTAACGTTCGTGAGCTGGCCAACCTGGTCGAGCGGATGGCGATCATGCATCCCTATGGTGTGATCGGGGTGTCGGAGTTGCCGAAGAAATTCCGCTATGTCGATGATGAAGACGAGCAGATGGTCGACAGTCTGCGCAGCGATCTGGAAGAGCGGGTGGCGATCAATTCCACCACGCCGAACTTCACTTCCACTGCCATGTTGCCGCCCGAAGGGCTGGATCTGAAAGACTACCTGGGTGGTCTGGAGCAGGGCTTGATCCAGCAGGCGCTGGATGATGCCAACGGTATCGTGGCGCGTGCTGCCGAGCGGCTGCGGATCCGGCGTACCACGCTGGTCGAGAAAATGCGTAAATATGGCATGAGTCGCCGCGATGGTGACGAACAGGCAGATGATTGACGCTTGGCTGTCCAGGCGTTGACCAAAACCTCCGCCAATGCGGAGGTTTTGTTTTTTATGCGCCTGAAAAGCCTGGGGCTTTCGCCGCTGCACCGGTCTTGTCAGGGTTTTCCAGCGGGTTAGGCACGGTGATTGCTAAGTCTCTTTTCAACAAGCCGTTTAATGACGGTTCGCCCTGCGAGAGAGAATTCGATGCCTCAGGCCTTGCACGTTTCTACCGATCTTTCTGTTCAGTCGGCGTTGTCGCCGGAGCTGGAGAGCCGTCAGGGGCTGGAACAGGCTTTTGCGCTGTTCAATCAAATGTCCTCACAGTTGACTGACTCCTACGGGCTGCTCGAATCGCGGGTCAACGAGCTCAAGGGCGAGTTGGCCGAAGCCGGTGTGCAGCGGATGCAGGAGCTGGCGGAAAAAGAGCGTCTGGCCAACCGCTTGCAGAATTTGCTGGATCTGCTGCCAGGTGGGGTGATCGTCATTGATGGCAGTGGGGTGGTATGCGAAGCCAACCCGGCGGCTGTCGAGCTCTTGGGCCAGCCGCTGGAAGGGGAGTTGTGGCGTCAGGTGATTAGCCGCTGCTTTGCGCCGCGTAGTGACGACGGGCATGAGGTCTCGCTGAAGGACGGCCGACGCTTGTCGATTGCCACCCGTTCGCTGGACGCTGAACCTGGCCAACTGGTGTTGCTTACCGACCTGACAGAGACCCGGCGCTTGCAGGACCAGTTGGCGCGTCATGAGCGTTTGTCGTCGCTGGGGCGCATGGTCGCTTCGCTGGCGCATCAGATTCGTACGCCGTTGTCAGCGGCCATGATCTATGCCAGCCACCTGAGTGAACAGGCGTTGCCGGTCGAGACTCAGCAGCGTTTCGCCGGGCGTCTCAAGGAGCGGTTGCATGAGCTGGAGCACCAGGTGCGGGACATGTTGGTGTTCGCTCGCGGTGAGTTGCCGCTGAATGATCGCCTGCCGCCTGCCGCGCTGTTCCAGGCCTTGCAGGCGGCGGCGCAGACCCATGTGAGTGAGGTTGCGGTGCGCTGGCAGTGCGATCCGGTGCCGGGTGAGTTGCTGTGCAATCGCGACACACTGGTCGGTGCCTTGCTTAATCTGATCGAGAACGCGGTGCAGGCCAGTGGCAGCACCGCGCAGTTGAAGATCCACCTCTACCGTAGGGGTGACATGCTGCGCTTGTGCATCAGTGATTGTGGTGCGGGTATGGATGCGGCGGCGCTGGCGCGGATTGGCGAGCCGTTCTACACCACCAAGACCACCGGCACCGGTCTGGGCCTGGCGGTGGTTTTTGCTGTGGCACGGGCTCATCAGGGCCGCGTTGATTATCGCTCCAGAGTCGGGCGCGGTACGTGCGCCATTGTTAGTCTGCCGCTGATTCCCGGCGGCGCTCAGGGAGAAGTTTGATGGCGGGCAAGGTATTGCTGGTCGAGGATGATCGTGCGCTGCGCGAGGCGCTGGCCGACACGCTGGAACTGGCAGGTCATCAATACCGTGCGGTAGCCAGTGCTGAAGATGCGCTCAGAGCGGTTGCGCAGGATGTATTTAGCCTGGTGGTCAGTGATGTGAACATGCCGGGTATGGATGGCCACCAGTTGCTCGCCGCGTTGCGCGAGCGGCATCCGCACCTGCCGGTGCTGTTGATGACCGCCCATGGCGCTGTGGAGCGTGCTGTGGACGCCATGCGTCAGGGCGCAGTGGATTATCTGGTCAAGCCCTTTGAACCGGGGGCGTTGCTGGCACTGGTGGCAAAGCATGCGCTGGGCAGTATTGGTCCTGCCGAGCATGACGGTCCGGTGGCCATCGAGCCTGCCAGTCAGCAACTGCTGGAACTGGCTGCCAGGGTGGCGAGAAGTGACTCTACGGTGCTGATCTCGGGCGAGTCGGGCACCGGTAAAGAGGTGCTGGCGCGCTTCATTCATTTGCAGTCACCGCGCGCTGCGAAACCCTTCATTGCCATCAACTGTGCGGCCATTCCGGACAATATGCTCGAAGCCACGCTGTTCGGGCACGAAAAGGGTTCGTTTACCGGGGCCATCGCGGCCCAGGCGGGCAAGTTCGAGCTGGCCGAAGGCGGCACCATTTTGCTCGATGAAATTTCCGAAATGCCTATGGGGCTGCAAGCCAAGCTGCTACGGGTATTGCAGGAGCGCGAAGTTGAACGGGTCGGGGCGCGTAAGCCGATCAGCCTGGATATTCGGGTGTTGGCGACGACCAACCGTGATCTGGCCGGTGAAGTGGCGGCCGGGCGGTTTCGCGAAGACCTGTTCTATCGTCTGTCGGTGTTCCCGCTGGCCTGGCAACCGTTGCGTCAGCGAACTGCCGATATTCTGCCGTTGGCCGAGCGCTTGCTGAGCAAGCATGTCAAAAAAATGAAGCACGCGCCGGTGCGGCTCTCTGAGGAGGCGCGCGCTTGTCTGGTGGCATACGCCTGGCCAGGCAATGTACGTGAACTGGACAACGCGTTGCAGCGTGCACTGATTCTGCAGCAGGGCGGGCTGATTCAGGCGCGCGATTTCTGCCTGGTCGGGCCAGTGACCTTCGCTGCCGAGCCGCCTGCACCTGCTGGCGCTTTGCCGGTGGTGGGCGCTGATTTGTCAGCGGGCGCCGAGGCGGTCGGTGCGCTGGGCGAAGACCTGCGCCGTCGTGAATTCCAGTTGATCATCGACACGTTGCGCAGTGAGCGTGGGCGGCGCAAAGAGGCTGCCGAGCGGCTGGGTATCAGCCCGCGTACCTTGCGTTACAAGCTGGCGCAGATGCGTGACGCGGGGATGGATGTCGAGGCTTATCTGTACGCTTCGTGAGAATGGTTTTTTATCGGTTTTGTTTGATGTTTATGTGATCCAGGTCAAATTGTCGATACAGTGCAATATCGCCGTGGCACTATGCACGGCATTGGGCGGTGTCGCTCATTCCGAACACTGTTTTGATGCAATAAAGCTTCTAGGTGGCTATTTGCCTGCATATTAGCTGGCACTCTTGTTGCTACGACTTGAGTATCGCTGTTGCAGTGTCAAAAAAATGCGGGCCTCACGAGAGATAATGTCCATGAGCCAAGGTGTTGAATTTAATCGCTTGATGTTGGATATGCGGGCCATGCAGATGGATGCCATGGCGGCGTCCAAGCCGGTCGGCAATGTGCCTGAGGTCGCTGGCAGTAACTTTGCCGACCTGCTGGGGCAGGCGATCAACAAGGTGGCCGATACCCAGGCAGCCTCCAGTCAGTTGTCCAATGCGTTCGAAATGGGCAAAAGCGGCGTGGACCTGACGGATGTGATGATTTCCTCGCAGAAGGCCAGCGTGTCCTTCCAGGCCTTGACCCAGGTGCGCAACAAGCTGGTGCAGGCCTACCAAGACATCATGCAGATGCCGGTTTAAGGGACGTACTGAGTCATGGCCGAAGCAGCATCTGATTCTGTCCCAGCGCGGGCGGGTAACCCGGACAAGAAGCCGCTGTTCGGCTTTGCTTTTCTGGAAAATCTTTCCGAAATGACCATGCTTCGTCAGGTCGGCCTCATGGTCGGTCTGGCAGCCAGCGTGGCCATCGGTTTTGCCGTTGTGCTCTGGTCTCAGCAACCCGACTACCGGCCGCTGTATGGCAGCCTGGCGGGTCTGGACAGCAAGCAGGTGATGGACACCCTGGGGGCGGCCAATATTCCTTACACCGTCGAGCCCAATTCCGGTGCTCTGCTGGTCAAGGCCGATGATCTGCAACGTGCCCGTATTCAGCTGGCCCAGGCCGGCGTCAGCCAGACCGATGCCAATATCGGCTTTGAGATTCTTGATAAGGATCAGGGGCTGGGTACCAGCCAGTTCATGGAAGCGACCCGCTATCGGCGTGGTCTAGAGGGTGAGCTGGCGCGAACCATTTCCTCGCTGAACAACGTCAAGGCGGCCCGTGTTCACCTGGCAATTCCGAAAAGCTCGGTGTTTGTCCGTGACGACCGTAAGCCGACCGCTTCGGTATTGGTCGAACTGTATCCGGGCCGTGCGCTGGAAGCCGGTCAGGTCGCCGCGATCGTCAATCTGGTCGCCACCAGCGTCCCTGAGCTGTCCAAATCACAGGTGACGGTGGTCGACCAGAAAGGCAACCTGTTGTCCGATCAGGCCGAGAACTCTGAGCTGACCATGGCCGGCAAGCAGTTCGACTACACCCGGCGCATGGAGAGCATGCTGACCCAGCGGGTGCAGAATATCCTGCAGCCGGTGCTGGGCAGTGATCGCTACAAGGCCGAGGTCTCGGCCATGGTTGATTTCAGTGCGGTGGAGTCTACCTCGGAAAGCTTCAATCCGGACCAGCCGGCCCTGCGCAGCGAGCAGTCGGTCAATGAGCAGCGCTCCAGCAGCACTGGCCCGCAAGGTGTGCCTGGTGCGCTGAGCAACCAGCCGCCAGGTCCTGCCACGGCACCGCAAAATGCGGCAGCCGGTGCCGGCGGTGCCGCGCCTGCGATTGCGGCGGGTCAGCCGCTGCTTGATGCCAATGGTCAGCAGGTCATGGACCCCGCCACCGGTCAGCCGGCGCTGGCGCCGTTCCCGACCGACAAGCGTTCGCAGTCGACCAAGAACTTCGAGCTCGACCGCTCCATCAGCCACACCAAGCAGCAGGCCGGTCGGGTTACCCGGTTGTCGGTCGCGGTGGTGGTCGATGACATGGTCAAGACCAACCCGGCCAACGGTGAAGTCACCCGGGCGCCCTGGAGCGCTGCCGACCTGGCCCGCTTTACCCGTCTGGTGCAGGACGCAGTGGGCTACGACGCCAGCCGCGGCGACAGCGTCAGTGTGATCAACGTACCGTTCTCCAGTGAGCGCGGCGAAGTACTGCCGGATATTCCGTTCTACACCCAGCCGTGGTTCTGGGACATTATCAAGCAGGCTGCCGGGGTGATTTTCATCCTGATCCTGGTGTTTGGTGTGCTGCGCCCGGTACTGAGCAACATCACCAACCCCAAGAGCAAGGAGTTGGGCGGCTTTGGTGGCGATGCCGAACTCGGTGGCATGGGCGGTCTGGATGGCGAACTGTCGAACGACCGGGTCAGCCTGGGTGGTCCGCAGAGCATCCTGCTGCCTAGCCCGACCGAGGGCTATGACGCGCAGTTGAATGCAATCAAGGGCTTGGTGGCCGAAGACCCGGGTCGTGTGGCTCAGGTCGTAAAAGAGTGGATTAACGCTGATGAATGACCGCGCCGTGGCTGTCAAGTTGACCCAGGTCGAAAAGGCCGCAGTTCTGTTGCTGTCGCTGGGCGAAACCGATGCCGCCCAGGTGTTGCGGCATATGGGGCCCAAAGAAGTGCAGAAAGTCGGCGTGGCCATGGCGCAAATGCGCAATGTGCACCGCGAGCAGGTCGAAGAGGTGATGAGCGAGTTCGTCGACACGGTCGGCGATCAGACCAGTCTCGGCGTTGGCTCCGATGGCTACATTCGCAAGATGCTGACCCAGGCGCTGGGCGAAGACAAGGCCAACGGCCTGATCGACCGCATCCTGCTCGGTGGCAACACCAGCGGTCTGGACAGCCTCAAGTGGATGGAGCCGCGTGCGGTGGCCGACGTCATTCGTTACGAGCACCCGCAGATTCAGGCCATCGTGGTGGCGTATCTGGACGCTGACCAGGCGGGTGAGGTGCTTGGCCACTTCGATCATAAAGTGCGTCTGGATATCATCCTGCGGGTGTCGTCGCTCAACACGGTGCAGCCGGCGGCACTCAAGGAACTCAACCAGATTCTCGAGAAGCAGTTCTCCGGCAATGCCAATACCTCCCGGACCACGCTGGGCGGCATCAAGCGTGCTGCGGACATCATGAACTTCCTCGACAGCTCCATCGAAGGCGCGCTCATGGATTCGATCCGCGAGGTCGACGAAGACCTGTCGACGCAGATCGAAGACCTTATGTTTGTCTTCAACAACCTGGCCGACGTCGACGACCGCGGCATTCAGGCACTGCTTCGCGAAGTGTCTTCCGATGTGCTGGTGCTGGCGCTCAAGGGTGCCGACGAGGCAATCAAGGAGAAGGTCTTCAAGAACATGTCCAAGCGTGCTGCCGAGCTGCTGCGCGACGACCTGGAGGCCAAAGGGCCGGTGCGGGTCAGCGATGTGGAGACCGCGCAGAAGGAAATCCTCACCATCGCCCGCCGAATGGCCGAAGCTGGCGAGATTGTGCTGGGTGGCAAAGGTGGCGAGGAAATGATCTAAGCCATGTCCAGCTCTGTAAAAGATTCGTTACCCAGTGATCTGATTCGCGCCAAGGATGTTCGTGACGCAGATGTCTGGGCCTTGCCCAGCTTTGACCCCTATGTGGAGCCCGAGCCGGAACCGGAGCCTGAGCCTGAACCGCTGGAGATGGAAGAGGTGCCGCTGGAGGAAGTCCAGCCACTGACGCTTGAAGAGCTGGAAAGCATTCGCCAGGAGGCCTGGAACGAAGGCTTCGCTACCGGCGAAAAAGAAGGTTTTCATAGTACCCGGATCAAGGTTCGCCAAGAGGCTGAAGTGGCTCTGGCGGCCAAGCTCGACAGCCTTGAACTGTTGATGAGCCAGTTGCTCGACCCTATCGCCGAGCAAGACACCCAGATTGAGAAGTCGCTGGTCCATTTGGTCGAGCATATCGCCCGCCAGGTCATTCAGCGCGAACTGCAAACCGACTCGCAGCAAATCGCCCATGTGTTGCGCGAAGCGTTGAAACTGCTGCCGATGGGCGCCAATAATCTGCGCATTTTTGTCAATCCGCAGGACTTTTCCGTGGTCAAGCTGCTGCGCGAGCGTCATGAAGAGAATTGGAAGATTCTTGAAGATGACGCGCTGATGCCCGGTGGCTGCCGCATTGAAACCGAGCACAGCCGGATCGATGCCAGTGTCGAGACCCGGATCAGTCAGGCGATTGCCCGCCTGTACGATCAGATGCATGAACAGGTCGCGCATCCGGCAGCGCCTGATCTGAGCATCGAACTGCCTGATGTTGAAGTGCCGCGCAGCAGTGATATCCCCGAGCAGCCGGTCGGCGCTGACTCGCTGGCGGCGGACGAAGAGCCGGGCCATGCGCCTTGAACGCCTGAGTTTCGCCAAGCGCCTGGGCGGTTACGCCAGCGCCATCGACCTGCCGACTCAGCCCGTGGTTGAAGGCCGTCTGCTGCGCATGGTCGGCCTGACCCTGGAAGCTGAAGGTTTGCGCGCAGCGATGGGCAGCCGCTGTGTGGTCATCAACGACGACAGTCACCATCCGGTCCAGGTGGATGCCGAAGTCATGGGTTTTGCCGGTGGCAAAGTGTTCCTGATGCCGGTGGGCAGTGTGGTCGGTATTGCGCCAGGTGCGCGGGTCGTGCCGCTGGCTGACACTGGCCGGCTGCCCATGGGCATGAGCATGCTGGGTCGGGTGCTTGACGGTGCCGGTCGCCCGCTCGACGGTCGCCCGCCGGTCAAGGCTGAAGACTGGGTGCCGATGGACGGCCCGACCATCAACCCGCTCAAGCGTGACCCGATCAGTCGGCCGCTGGATGTGGGCATTCGCTGCATCAACGGTTTGTTGACGGTAGGGCGTGGTCAGCGGCTGGGGCTGTTCGCCGGTACCGGGGTGGGCAAGAGTGTGTTGCTCGGCATGATGACCCGCTTTACTGAGGCCGACATCATTGTGGTCGGGCTGATCGGTGAACGGGGTCGGGAGGTGAAGGAATTCATCGAGCACATCCTTGGCGAAGAGGGGCTCAAGCGTTCTGTGGTGGTGGCCTCACCCGCCGATGATGCACCGTTGATGCGTTTGCGGGCGGCGATGTATTGCACCCGTATCGCGGAATACTTCCGCGATCGGGGCAAGAACGTGCTGCTGCTGATGGATTCATTGACCCGTTTTGCCCAGGCCCAGCGTGAAATCGCTCTCGCCATTGGCGAGCCGCCTGCGACCAAGGGCTACCCGCCATCGGTGTTTGCCCGTTTGCCCAAACTGGTGGAGCGTGCCGGTAATGCCGAGGCCGGTGGTGGTTCGATTACCGCGTTCTATACCGTGCTGTCTGAGGGTGATGATCAGCAGGACCCGATTGCCGACTCGGCCCGTGGCGTGCTGGACGGGCATATTGTGCTGTCACGGCGCCTGGCCGAAGAGGGGCACTACCCGGCCATCGATATCGAGGCCTCCATCAGCCGGGTCATGCCGGCGGTGGTCAGCCCTGACCATATGATGCGCGCGCAATACTTCAAGCAGTTGTGGTCCCGTTATCAGCAGACCCGTGACTTGATCAGCGTCGGTGCTTATGTGGCCGGCGGTGACCGGGAAACCGACCTGGCGATTCAGTTGCAGCCGGCACTGGTGCGCTTTCAGCGCCAGGGCCTGACCGAAAGCTTCAGCATGCAGGACAGTGAGGGTGCTTTGGCGGCGGTGTTCGGTCCGGCACCGGGCGGTTGATGAGCCATGGCACAGAGTCGTGCGGCGCGCCTGGCGCCGGTTGTGGAAATGGCCGAGTCGGCAGAGCGAACCGCGGCGCAGCGCCTTGGGCATGCCCAGGGGCAGGTCAATCTGGCGCACAGCAAGCTTGAGGAGCTGGAGCAGTTTCGCCTCAACTATCAGCAGCAATGGATCGACAAGGGCAACCATGGTGTTTCAGGTCAGTGGCTGATGAACTACCAGCGCTTTCTCAATCAGCTTGAAACTGCGATCGGCCAGCAGCGCAAGAGCCTCGCCTGGCATCAAGCCAACCTGGATCGGGCGCGCGGCGTCTGGCAGCAGGCCTATGCGCGGGTCGAAGGGTTGCGCAAGCTGGTGCAGCGCTACATTGATGAGGCGCGGGCGCTGGAAGACAAGCGTGAGCAGAAACTGCTCGATGAGCTGTCTCAGCGCTTGCCGCGTCACGAGATGTAGCGCCGATCATGGTCTAGTCTGTGTCTTATCATTGATGCAGCGCAGGAGTGGGTTATGACAGTCACTTGCGGTCTCTCGCCAGACGGTCGGCAAGTCACGCTGTTTATCGAGGGGAGGTTCGACTTCTCCTGCCATCAGGATTTTCGTGCCGCTTATGAAGCTTTTTCCGGCGAGCTGGATTATGTCGTGGACCTGCGCGGCACTCACTATCTGGACAGCTCGGCGCTGGGCATGCTGCTGTTGTTGCGCGACCATGCCGGTGGCGACCATGCGCAGGTACGGCTGATCAACTGCAGCAGCGACGTGGTCAAGATCCTGACCATCTCCAATTTCTCCAAACTGTTTACGCTAGGTTAAGTCTTGCAGTCTGTGGGGCAAGAGCTGCGGGTGCTGATTGCTGATGACAGTGCCAGTGACAGGCTGCTGTTATCGACCCTGATCAGTCGGCAGGGGCACCAGCCGCTGGTCGCTGCCAATGGTCAGGAGGCTGTGCAGCTGTATCGCGATCACCAGCCGCAGTTGGTACTGATGGATGCCCTGATGCCGGTCATGGACGGCTTCGAGGCCGCCCGTCAGATCAAGCAGATGGCCGGTCAGGCGCTGGTGCCAATCATCTTTCTGACCTCTCTGACCGAGGGGGAGGCGCTGGCCCGATGCCTGGATGCCGGCGGTGACGACTTTCTGGCGAAGCCCTTCAATCCTCTGGTGCTGGCCGCCAAGATCAATGCCATGAATCGACTGCGGCAACTGCAGGATACTGTGCTGCGCCAGCGCGACCTGATTGCCAGTCATCGTGAACATTTACTCAACGAACAGCGGGTGGCCAAGGCGGTATTTGACCAGGTGGCGCATTCCGGCTGTCTTGACGCATCGTGTATCCGTTATCTGCAGTCGCCTTATGCGCTGTTCAATGGCGACCTGATGCTGGCGGCCTATACACCGGCCGGGCACATGCATGTGTTTCTCGGCGACTTCACCGGGCATGGTTTGCCGGCAGCAGTAGGTGCCATGCCGCTGGCCGAGGTGTTCTACGGGATGACCGCCAAAGGCTACGAGCTGGCGGAAATCCTGCGGGAGATGAACGGCAAGCTCAAACGTATCCTGCCGGTAGACATGTTTTGTTGCGCCGCGCTGTTGTGCATCGATGCCGGTCAGCAGCAGGTCGAGCTATGGAATGGCGGGTTGCCTGACGGTTATCTGCTGCGCGCCGACAACGCCGGGTTTGTCCCGTTGCAGTCCCGGCACCTGCCGCTGGGCGTGTTGTCACCCAAGGCGTTCGAGGCGCATACCGAGGTTCACCCGTTGGGGGCCGGGGACCGGATCTTTCTGTTGTCTGATGGAGTGATCGACACCCGGGATGCTCAGGATCAGCTGTTTGGCTCGCAACGCCTGTGCGAAGTCCTGGCTGCCAATCGCGAGCCCGAGATGCTGATTCAGGAGATTCTCCAGGCGCTCAACGATTTTGGCGGCCGTGCCCGTGACGATGTCAGCATGCTGGAAATCAGTGCCGGGCATGGGGCGCTGCCGGCCACTGCATTGACTCAGGGCTGGTCCGACAGTGGTCTGGCGGAGCCGGTGGACTGGTCGGTGGCCTTCGAGTTTCGCGCTGCGACCCTCAAAGCGAGTAATCCGCTGCCTGGCGTGCTGCAACTGCTGCTGGAGCAGCGCGGCTTGCGTGAGCAGGCGGCCACGATTTACAGCGTGCTCACCGAGCTTTACAGCAATGCGTTGGAGCATGGCGTTCTCGGGCTGGATTCCACCCTCAAACAGGATGCGGCCGGTTTTGCCCGGTATTACGAGGCGCGCGCCAAGCGTCTGGCTGAGCTGCAAAACGGGTTCATCCGCCTGGAGTTGGTGCTTTGTTCTGCTGCGCAAGGCGGCAGGTTGCAGATTTGCATGCAGGACAGTGGCCAAGGTTTCGACGTCCAGGCGGTGCTGGCCAGGCTGCCGGATGATGCGGGCCTGCACGGTCGCGGGCTGCGCCTGATTCGCTCGTTGTGCCGGGATGCGCGATGGTCCGCCGATGGTTGTACGGTGCATGTGGAATTTGTCTGGGGGGCGATGGCATACTTGCCTTCGGGGTCTTGATCAAGGAGTGAGCAAGTGTCGTTCGTACAGATTGACTACGCGGTATTGAATACCTTGCAAGAGGTCATGGAAGACGAGTATCTGACGCTCATCGACGTCTTCCTGAGCGACTCCGAGCAGCGCCTGGCATTGCTTCGTCAGGCGGCGCGCAACCTGGCCGGCGGTACATCGCCTGATCTGACGGAACTGGGCCTGGCGGCGCACAGCTTCAAGGGCAGCAGCAGCAATATGGGCGCTCTGCGCTTGTCTGAATTGTGTCGTCAGCTCGAAGAGCAGGCCCGGCGTCAGGCGCTCGATGGCCTTGAAGAGCTTGTCAGCCTGATCGACAGCGAGTATCAGGCCATTCGCCAAGTGTTCAATGCCGAGCGACAAGTGCTGGTTGCTCAGACCTGAGTATTGCTCTGCTTGCTATCTCCCTTGTTAGTTTGGCCTGCATTTTGCTAATGCAATAGCATTGTGCTGCTTTATGTGGAGATCCCGATGCCCCTTGCTCCAGATGTGTTCCCCCAGGCGAATGTAGCGGCTCCGGCCAAGACCGGTGCCGTCAGTAATTCGTTCAAGCCTGCCGAAACCAGCAAGGCTGACGCCTCCAGCTTCTCTGATGTCTATGCGCAGCAGTCTCGCGACAAGCCTGCCGTCGAGCGCGATATACCGGCCAGGCCTGCTCGGGACAAGCCCGCTGCCGATAAAGACAAGGCGGTCGCAACCAAAGACAAGCCTGCTGCGGTCGGCAAAGACAAGCCGGATACGGCAGACAAGGCCAAGAGTGAGCCTGATCAGGTTGCCGGAAGCGGCAATTCGTTGCCAGTCCAGGCCAAGGGTCAGACCGCTGATGCTGATGATCAGAGTGCCGATCCGTCCGAGGCTGTCGAGCAACTGGTGGGGCTGCCGACGCTGATTCAGATTCCGGTTGAGGTCGCGGTTGACGCTCCGGTGTCGGCAGATGCGGCCATTGATGGCCTGCAGCAGTCCCAGCTCGCAGCGTCGCCGCTGGCAGCGGCGCCTGCGGCAACTTCTGCTGCTGTGGAAGAGGCGTTCAATCCGGAGGCTGACCCGCTTGACGGTCTGCATGCCTTGCAGTTTGCGCTTGAAAGTGCAGGCGGCAAGAGTCGTGCGGCTGCGCCGGTGGCGACTAATCAGGCCGGGCAGGCTCAGGCGAATCCGGACCTCAACGCCGACGACACTCGGGCGCAGAACGTTGTCAATAATCTGGCGAGCCTTAATGGTGACCCGGCAGCTCAGGATGGTTCTACCGAGAGCAGTGATCAGTCTTTTACTGCGGTGCTCGGTGATGGGCTTAAGGATGTAAAGAGCGCTGCCGGTGATACCCGGGTCGATAACTTTGCCGAACGTCTTGCCGCGTTGAGTCAGGCCGCCCAGCCGGCGCGGCCGGTGACTGCGCCGGTGGCTTCGCCATTGGGTCAGCCGTTGGCCATGCATCAGAGTGGCTGGACCGAGGGTATTGTCGATCGGGTCATGTACCTGTCGAGTCAGAATCTCAAGTCGGCAGAGATCAAGCTTGAGCCTGCGGAGCTGGGGCGTCTGGACATCCGTGTCAATATGGCGCCGGATCAACAGACCCAGGTGACCTTTGCCAGTGCGCATCTGGGCGTGCGCGATGCATTGGAGAGCCAGGTCGCGCGCCTGCGTGAGTCGTTCAGTCAGCAGGGCCTGGGTCAGGTTGACGTCAATGTCTCTGACCAGTCACAGCAACAAGCCCAGCAGCAGGCGCAGGAGCAGGCCAGTCGCGCGCAGCGTGGCGGGCGAGGGTCTATGGCGCAGGATGAAGTTGAGGATGAAGTGGCGCCGGCAGCGGTTGCTGCAGTGTCTCAGCCTGCCCAGCGGATTGTGGGTAGCAGCGAAATCGATTACTACGCCTGATCCGCAAAAAAGCGCGCCTGAAATTGCTCAGTGCGCGCTTTCCTTTGCTGTGCTCGCCACTCTGGCATAACACTTGCTCAAACTCTGTTACGTATCAACGAACCCCTTGAATACTGACGGATTATTGGCATGGCGAGTGACGCAGTTAAAGAGCCCGGCTCGAAAAGTAAACTCAAGCTCATCATTATCGGCGTTGTTGCCCTGTTGCTGGCGGTAGGCTTGTCGGCAGGCGCGACCTGGTTTCTCATGCACAAATCCGAGCCTAAGCCTGATCCGGCAGCGGCGGCTGCAGCGGCGAATGTCAAGCAGCCAGCGGTATTTGAAGCCATGACGCCGGCCTTTGTGGTCAACTTCAATGTCAATGGGCGCCAGCGCTATATGCAGGCCAGTATCACCATGCTCGCGCGTAATCCTGCCGACATGGAAGCACTGAAAGTGCATATGCCGACCATTCGCAATAATCTGGTCATGCTGTTCGCCGGTATCCCGTTCGAATCGCTGTCATCGCCGATCGGCCAGGAAATGTTGCGCCAGAAAGCCACGGCCAGCATTCAGGAAGTCGCTCAAAAAGAGCTGGGCAAGACTGTGATTGAGCAGCTGCTCTTCACCAACTTCGTATTGCAGTAGGACTCCAGGACATGGCCGTGCAAGACCTGCTGTCCCAGGATGAGATCGACGCGCTGCTGCACGGCGTGGACGATGGAATGGTCCAGACCGATAACGCAGTCGAGCCTGGCAGCGTCAAAAGTTATGACCTGACCAGCCAGGACCGGATCGTCCGGGGTCGCATGCCGACCCTGGAAATGATCAACGAGCGGTTCGCCCGTTACACCCGCATCAGCATGTTCAATCTGCTGCGCCGCTCGGCGGATGTTGCGGTGGGTGGCGTACAGGTAATGAAGTTCGGTGAGTACGTGCATTCGTTGTATGTGCCCACCAGCCTCAACCTGGCCAAGATCAAGCCGCTGCGCGGCACTGCCTTGTTCATTCTTGACGCCAAGCTGGTGTTCAAGCTGGTGGACAACTTCTTTGGCGGTGACGGGCGCCATGCCAAGATCGAGGGGCGTGAGTTCACGCCGACCGAACTGCGTGTGGTGCGTATGGTGCTCGATCAGGTATTTATCGACCTCAAGGAGGCCTGGCAGGCAATCATGGAGGTCAATTTCGAGTACATCAACTCGGAAGTGAACCCGGCCATGGCCAACATCGTCGGGCCCAGTGAAGCCGTCGTGATCTCGACCTTCCATATCGAACTCGATGGCGGTGGCGGCGACCTGCACGTGACCATGCCTTATTCGATGATCGAGCCGATCCGCGAGATGCTTGATGCCGGCTTTCAGTCTGATCTGGATGATCAGGATGAGCGCTGGATCAAGGCACTCAAGGAGGACGTGCTGGATGTATCGGTCCCGCTGACGACTACGGTTGCGCAGCGTCAGTTGCAGTTGCGCGACATCCTGCACATGCAGCCTGGCGATGTGATTCCTGTCGAGCTGCCCGAGGCGCTGGTCATGCGCGCCAACGGTGTGCCGTCATTCAAGGTCAAGCTCGGTTCGCACAAGGGCAATCTGGCCTTGCAGGTTATCGAACCGATAGAGCGGCGTTGACAGACCGTCGCGCCACAACCCAATTGCGTAATTGAATTACTGCCCGCAGAGGACAACCGATGGCTGATGAAAACGATATGACGTCTGCTGATGATCAGGCGTTGGCCGATGAGTGGGCTGCCGCGCTGAATGAAGCCGGCGAGGGAGGGCAGTCTGATATTGATGCGCTGCTGGCGGCTGATGAAGCGAGCCGCCCCAGCTCCAATCGTATGCCCATGGAAGAGTTTGGCAGTGTGCCCAAGAGCACTGCGCCGGTCACGCTCGATGGTCCGAACCTGGATGTGATCCTGGATATCCCGGTGTCGATTTCCATGGAAGTGGGCAGCACCGATATCAGCATTCGTAACCTGTTGCAGCTCAACCAGGGTTCGGTGATCGAGCTTGATCGCCTGGCGGGAGAGCCGCTGGATGTGCTGGTTAATGGCACCCTGATCGCCCATGGCGAGGTGGTGGTGGTCAATGAAAAGTTCGGCATTCGCCTGACTGACGTGATCAGTCCGAGTGAACGCATCAAGAAGCTGCGCTAAGTGAACCGCTGGTTGATGCTGTTGCTGGCTGCGCCTTTGGCTGTGCTGGCAGCCGAGCCGACAGCTCAGGCGGCTGCCCCGCAGGTGGGTAGCGCTCTGTCCGGTGGCTGGGGTGGGCAACTGTTGCAGTTATTACTGGGGCTGTTGCTGGTCATCGGGCTGATCTTTGTGCTGGCGTGGGTGATGCGTCGGGTTCAGGGGGCGTCGATCGGCAATCAGCAGGTTATCGAATTGGTTGGCTCCAGAGCTTTGGGGCCGCGTGACCGGCTGGTACTGGTTCAGGTGGGTAAGGAACAGATTTTATTGGGGATCACGCCTGGGCGTATCACGCCTCTGCATGTGCTCAATGAAAATGTTCAGGTGCCGGTTCGCGAGCCGGCCACTCCCGAGTTCGCCCAGCGCCTGCTGGAGCTCATGGGCAAGGATAAGGACAACAAGTGATGGGTGCCTTGCGTTGGCTGGTGGTGCTGTTGTTGGGGCTGGGAGCACCTGTGGCCCTGGCGGCCGATCCGTTGTCGATTCCGGCTATTACGCTGTCCAACGGGACTGACGGTCAGCAGGAGTATTCGGTCAGCTTGCAGATCTTGCTGATCATGACGGCGCTGAGTTTCATTCCGGCATTCGTCATGCTGATGACCAGTTTCACCCGGATCATCGTGGTGTTCTCGATTCTGCGCCAGGCTCTGGGCTTGCAGCAAACCCCATCGAACCAGATTCTGATTGGCATGGCGCTGTTTCTGACCATGTTCATCATGGCGCCGGTGTTTGATCGGGTGAACAACGATGCTC
This sequence comes from Pseudomonas sp. StFLB209, assembly GCF_000829415.1. Taxonomy (NCBI): domain Bacteria; kingdom Pseudomonadati; phylum Pseudomonadota; class Gammaproteobacteria; order Pseudomonadales; family Pseudomonadaceae; genus Pseudomonas; species Pseudomonas sp. StFLB209. The sequence goes on from NZ_AP014637.1 coordinate 3,923,838, forward strand.
TGCAGCCTTATCTGGCTGAGACCCTTACTGCCCAGCAAGCGGTCGCCAAAGCCCAGGTGCCGATCAAGGACTTCATGCTGGCCCAGACCCGGACCAGCGACCTGGAACTGTTCATGCGTCTGTCCAAACGCACTGATATTCCTACACCGGATGCCGCGCCCCTGACCATCCTGGTGCCGGCATTTGTGATCTCTGAGCTCAAGACGGCGTTCCAGATCGGTTTCATGATCTTCATCCCGTTTCTGATCATCGACATGGTGGTGGCCAGTGTGCTGATGGCGATGGGTATGATGATGCTCTCGCCGCTGATCATCTCATTGCCATTCAAGATCATGCTGTTTGTGCTGGTTGATGGCTGGGCGTTGATTGTCGGTACTTTGGCTGGCAGTTTTGGCGGCGTATGAAGAGTCTGGTGGAGGCGTCGTTGTCATGACCCCTGAAGTCGCGGTCGATCTGTTTCGCGAGGCGTTGTGGTTGACCACCATGCTGGTGGCCATTCTGGTGGTGCCGAGCCTGATCTGCGGTCTTATCGTGGCCATATTTCAGGCGGCCACGCAAATCAACGAACAGACCCTGAGCTTTCTGCCGCGCCTGTTGGTGATGCTCATCACGCTGATTGTCACCGGTCCCTGGTTGTTGAAAGTGTTCATGGACTATGTCCTGAATCTGTTCAACAGCATTCCCACCTTGATCGGCTGAGGATCATGCAGCCATTGCTCATGCTGACCGACACCCAGATCAGCACGTGGGTGGCCAGTTTCATGCTGCCGTTGTTTCGTATTGTCGCTTTGCTGATGACCATGCCGATTATCGGCACGACGCTGGTGCCACGGCGTGTGCGCCTGTATTTAGCGGTCGCTATCACAGTGGTTGTAGCGCCGGTGCTGCCACCGGTTCCGGCTGTGCAGGCATTGGATCTCAGTGCGTTACTGCTGATTGGCGAGCAGGTAATCATCGGGGTTGGCATGGGGTTGTGCCTGCAGCTGTTCTTTCAAGTGTTCGTGATCGCCGGCCAGATCATCGCTACCCAGATGGGTATGGGCTTCGCCTCGATGGTTGACCCTGCCAACGGCGTATCTACAGCTGTGGTCGGGCAGTTCTTTACCATGCTGGTCACCCTGATGTTTCTGGCCATGAATGGCCACCTGGTGGTGCTGGAGGTTCTCATCGAGAGCTTCACTACGCTCCCGGTTGGCGGGGGCTTGCAGATCAACAGCTTCTGGGGGTTGGCCAATGGTCTGAGCTGGACGCTGGCAGCGGGGTTGCGTCTGGTTCTGCCAGCCATTGCCGCCTTGCTGATCATCAACATTGCGTTTGGCATCATGACTCGCGCCGCGCCGCAATTGAACATCTTCTCCATCGGTTTCCCGATGACTCTGGTGCTTGGTATGGTCATCTTGTGGATGAGCATGGCTGACATGCTGGGCCAGTATCAGCCAATGGCGGTCGAAGCCTTGCAGCAACTGCGAGATCTGGTGAGGGCGCGTTGAATGGCCGAGAGCGAGAGTGGTCAGGACAAGACAGAAGACCCCACGGAGAAGAAAATCCGTGACACCCGGGCTGAGGGGCAGATTGCCAGATCCAAGGAGCTGACCACGCTGGTTGTTACGCTTATGGGGGCGGTCGGGCTGTTGATATTTGGTGGCGGTATTGCCCAAATGATGCAGGAGTTGATGCGCGACAACTTCTCGATTTCTCGTGAAGCGCTCATGGACCCGACCTGGATGGGAACCATGCTTCTCAAGTCGGGAAAGTTCGCGATCATTGTCATGTTGCCGTTCATGGTCGCCATGCTGGTAGCGGCTCTGGTGGGGCCGATCCTGCTTGGTGGCTGGCTGTTCACGACCAAATCGCTGATGCCCAAATTCAGCCGGATGAATCCGTTGTCCGGCATCAAGCGCATGTTCTCGATGCATTCGCTGGTAGAGTTGCTCAAGTCGTTGGCGAAGTTTCTGATCATCCTTATCGTTGCGCTGGTGGTGATCGACGGCGACCGTGATGATCTGGTGGCTATCGCTTATGAGCCGCTTGAGCAGGCGATGATCCATAGTCTGCAAGTGGTGGGTTGGAGCACCTTGTGGATCGTGTCCGGGCTGTTCCTGATTGCGGCGGTGGATGTGCCGTTCCAGCTGTACGAGGCGCATAAAAAACTGCTGATGACCAAGCAGGAAGTGCGTGATGAGCACAAGAACAGTGATGGTAGTCCGGAAGTCAAACAGCGTATTCGCCAACTGCAGTTTCAGATGTCTCAGCGGCGGATGATGGCTGCAATTCCCGAGGCGGACGTGATCATTACCAACCCCACCCACTTTGCCGTAGCGCTCAAGTACGACCCTGAAAAGGGTGGGGCGCCGATGCTGCTGGCCAAAGGGGTGGATATGATTGCCCTGAAGATTCGTGAGATCGGTGCGCACAACCAGATCCTGATCCTGGAGTCGGCTGCCCTGGCGCGTTCGATTTACTACAGCACCGAGCTGGAAGAAGAGATTCCGGCCGGTCTGTATCTTGCTGTGGCGCAGGTGCTGGCCTATGTCTTTCAGATTCGTCAATTCCATGCCGGGCGCGCCAAGCGTCCGGATCCTTTGGGCGATCTTCCCATTCCGCCCGATCTGCAGCGCGACTCCTGATGACGATTTCTGCGTCGACGATGGGTGGTTTTATCGACGCGGTTGTGGCGGCAAAGTTGGACGGTTTCTTGCAATAGGCCAGTGCATGGCGCGTGGGGCGTCAAAGTTTTGGTCTGATGCAGGAAAGAACCGGTGGATCGCTCTCAGTTAATCAGTAACGCGCGCAGCAATCTGGCCGGGTTCGGGCGCGGCCAGTTGGGCGTGCCGATATTATTGCTGTCGCTGCTGGCAATGATGATGTTGCCAATCCCGCCGTTCCTGCTCGACGTGTTTTTCACCTTCAACATTGCCTTGTCGATCGTGGTTCTGCTGGTCTGTGTGTACGCCATGCGGCCGCTGGACTTCTCGGTATTCCCGACCATCCTGCTGGTCGCCACCCTGTTGCGTCTGGCGTTGAACGTCGCCTCGACCCGGGTGGTGCTGTTGCACGGCCAGGATGGTCACGACGCTGCCGGTAAGGTCATCCAGGCCTTTGGTGAGGTGGTGATCGGTGGTAACTACGTTGTCGGTATCGTGGTCTTCACCATCCTGATGATCATCAACTTCGTGGTAATCACCAAGGGTGCCGGGCGGATTTCCGAGGTCAGTGCGCGCTTTACTCTTGACGCCATGCCGGGTAAGCAGATGGCGATCGATGCCGACCTCAATGCTGGATTGATTGACCAGAACCAGGCCAAGGCGCGTCGTTCTGAAGTGGCCGCCGAGGCCGAGTTCTATGGCTCGATGGACGGTGCCAGCAAGTTTGTGCGCGGTGACGCTATTGCCGGTCTGCTGATTCTGTTCATCAACCTGATCGGCGGCATGCTGGTGGGCATGTTGCAACACAGCATGAGCTTTGGCGACGCCGGGCGTGTTTATACCTTGCTGGCGATCGGTGACGGTCTGGTGGCGCAATTGCCATCTCTGCTGCTGTCGACCGCAGCGGCGATCATGGTGACCCGTGCTTCCGGTTCGGAAGAAATGGGCAAGCAGATCAACCGCCAGATGTTCTCGTCTTATAAGGCGCTGGCGGTGTCGGGGGCGATCATGATCGTCATGGGCCTGGTGCCTGGCATGCCGCACTTTGCCTTCATTGGTCTGGGGGCAATCGCCTCGGGTGCTGCCTACTGGCTGTGGCGCCGTGACCAGAATGCCAAGGCTGTGGCGCTGGCCGAGGTGCAGCGTCAGCAGGACCTGCTGCCTTCGCCAGTGCGTGCCCAGGACTCCAAGGAGTTGGGCTGGGACGACGTAACGCCGGTCGACATCATCGGCCTGGAGGTCGGTTACCGGCTGATTCCGCTGGTGGATCGCAATCAGGGTGGTCAGTTGCTGGCGCGGATCAAGGGTGTGCGCAAGAAGCTTTCACAAGACCTGGGCTTTCTGATGCCCACGGTGCACATTCGCGACAACCTCGATCTGGCGCCCAGCGCCTATCGTTTGACGCTGATGGGGGTGATTCTGGCCGAGGCGGAGATTTATCCGGACCGTGAACTGGCGATCAACCCGGGTCAGGTGTTCGGTACCCTCAACGGTATCAATGCGCGCGATCCGGCGTTTGGTCTGGAAGCGGTGTGGATCGAAATCAGTCAGCGCAGCCAGGCCCAGTCGTTGGGTTACACAGTGGTGGATGCCAGCACCGTTGTGGCGACGCACCTGAACCAGATTCTCTACAAGCACTCCCATGAATTGATCGGCCACGAGGAAGTGCAGCAACTGATGCAGTTGCTGGCCAAGAGTTCGCCCAAGCTGGCTGAAGAGCTGGTGCCTGGGGTGCTGTCGTTGTCGGCGCTGCTCAATGTGCTGCAGGCGCTGCTGGCCGAGCATGTGCCGGTGCGTGATATCCGCACGATTGCCGAGGCCATCGCGAACAATGCGGCCAGGAGTCAAGATACCGCCGCGTTGGTGGCTGTGGTGCGGGTCGGGTTGAGCCGGGCGATCGTGCAAAGCATTGTAGGGACTGAGACAGAGCTGCCTGTCATCACCCTTGAGCCTAGATTGGAACAGATTTTGCTAAATAGTATGCAGAAGGCGGGTCAGGGTCAGGAAGAAGGCGTTCTTCTGGAGCCAAGCATGGCCGAGAAGCTGCAACGCTCGTTGATTGAGGCGGCGCAGCGTCAAGAGATGCAAGGCTCGCCGGTGATTTTGCTGGTGGCAGGTCCGATTCGGGCCATGCTGTCACGATTTGGACGATTGGCTGTACCGAACATGCATGTTCTGGCGTACCAGGAAATTCCTGACAACAAGCAAGTCACCATCGTAGCGACTGTCGGGCCTAACGGCTGAGGTAGTGAGTCATGCAAGTTAAGCGTTTTTTCGCCGCCGATATGCGTCAAGCCATGAAACTGGTTCGCGATGAGCTGGGCGCCGAGGCGGCCATCATCGGAAATCGGCGCATTGCCGGTGGCGTTGAGCTGACTGCTGCTCTTGATTACAAGCTGTCTGCGCTGGCGCCGCGGGTGCCGAACATGGAGCTTGAAGACGAGCTGCGCAAGACTCAGTCGCGGATCGTCTCGGCGCAAGCTGAACTCGAAAGTCGCAACGAAGGCGATGACGTATCGAGCAACCGTCAGTTGTTTTCTGGCTTGCCGCTGAGCGCTGCCGACCGGCACATCGAGCCGACCCTTGAAGAACCGCCGCGTCCTGCTGTTGCCGTCGCTGCACCCGGCGTTGCCGAGCCGACGCTGAACCAGCGTGCGTTTGACTCGATGCGCTCGGAGCTCAACGGCTTGCGCGAGCTGCTGGAAGTCCAGTTGGGTTCGCTGGCCTGGACGCAATTGCAGGGCAGTCGTCCGCAGCAGGCCAACCTGTGGCGGCGTCTGCAGCGCGTTGGCCTGTCCGGCCCGCTGTCGCGGGATCTGCTGGATATGGTTCCCGATATCGACGATCCCCGTCATGCCTGGCGCATGTTGCTGGCGCATCTGGCGCGGATGATCAATGTGCCTGACAACGAGCCGCTGGAAGAGGGCGGGGTGATCGCGATGGTCGGTCCGGCAGGGATGGGCAAGACCACTACGCTGGCCAAGCTGGCGGCGCGTTACGTGCTCAAGTACGGCGCGCAGAATATCGCGCTGGTGAGCATGGACAGCTTCCGGATCGGTGCCCAGGAGCAGCTCAAGACCCTTGGGCGTATTCTCAATGTGCCGGTGACCCACGTCGATCCGGGACAGTCCCTGGCCCAGGCGCTCGAACCGCTGATCCGCAAGCGTGTGGTGCTGATCGATACCGCCGGCCTGCAAGCCAGCGATCCGGCGCTGCGCCTGCAGCTTGAAAGCCTGGCCGGGCGCGGGATTCGCTCGCGCAACTATCTGGTCCTGGCCACTACCAGCCAGAAGCAGGTGTTGACCGCCGCTTACCACAGCTACAAACGCTGCGGGCTGGCCGGCTGCATCCTGACCAAACTGGATGAAACTGCCAGCCTGGGTGAAGTGCTGAGCCTTGCGATCGGGCATGAACTCCCCGTGGCCTATCTGACCGATGGGCCGCGTATTCCTGATGATTTGCATCTGCCACGCCGCCATCAACTGGTGAGTCGGGCCGTCAGTGTGCAAATGCAGGATGAACCCAGCGAAGAGGCTATGGCGGACATGTTCGCCGACCTTTATCACAACCCCGGCAAGCGAGTGGGGTGATTGATGAACACGACTAAAAAATTACTGCATCGGTGGTCTGCCAGGCATTGTTCGTCACGGAACGTGCAGCCCGTAATGTGGCTCCAGTCTACGCATGACAAGGTAAAGAAATAACATGGGCAGCATGCATCCCGTACAGGTTATCGCCGTGACCGGCGGCAAAGGTGGCGTTGGCAAGACCAACGTTTCAGTGAATCTGTCGCTGGCGCTGGCCGAGCTCGGCCGTCGCGTCATGCTGCTTGATGCTGATCTTGGTCTGGCCAACGTTGATGTTTTGCTGGGCCTTACGCCCAAACGCACCCTGGCCGATGTCATCGAGGGCCGCTGTGAGCTGCGTGACGTCCTGCTCCAGGGGCCTGGCGGAGTGCGTATCGTGCCAGCGGCCTCCGGTACCCAGAGCATGGTGCACCTGGCGCCCGCGCAGCATGCCGGCCTGATCCAGGCGTTCAGCGAGCTTGGCGACAATCTTGATGTGCTGGTGATCGACACCGCAGCCGGTATCGGTGAATCGGTGGTCAGTTTCGTGCGTGCCGCCCAAGAGGTCTTGCTGGTGGTCTGCGATGAACCGACCTCGATCACCGACGCTTACGCGCTGATCAAACTGCTCAATCGCGACTACGGCATGAACCGCTTCAGGGTCCTGGCCAACATGGCGCAGACGCCGCAAGAGGGTCGTAACCTGTTTGCCAAACTGACCAAGGTGACCGATCGTTTTCTGGACGTGGCCTTGCAGTATGTCGGCGCAGTGCCCTATGACGAATGTGTGCGCAAGGCGGTGCAAAAGCAACGTGCGGTCTACGAAGCCTTTCCACGCTCCAAATGCGCGCTGGCATTCCGAGCCATTGCCCAGAAGGTCGATACCTGGCCGTTGCCGGCCAATCCGCGTGGGCACCTTGAGTTCTTTGTCGAGCGACTTGTTCACCAGACCAGTGCAGCGGGACCGGTTCAATGACAGCCAGCGGTTATCAGATGTACAGCAAGGCATCAAGGAATTCGCAATACGAGTTGATTGAGCGCTATGCGCCACTGGTCAAGCGTATTGCCTACCACCTGCTGGCCCGTCTGCCTGCCAGCGTCCAGGTCGAAGACCTGATCCAGGCGGGCATGATCGGCCTGCTTGAAGTATCGACCAAATACGACTCCACCAAGGGTGCCAGTTTCGAAACCTACGCCGGCATTCGGATCCGTGGCGCGATGCTTGACGAGGTGCGTAAAGGTGACTGGGCGCCGCGTTCAGTGCATCGAAATACCCGGATGGTCAGTGATGCGATTCGCGCTATTGAAGCAAGAACAGGGCGCGACGCTAAAGATCATGAAGTTGCTGCCGAACTCCAGTTAAGTCTTGATGATTATTACGCTATCTTGAACGACACTTTGGGCAGTCGGCTGTTCAGCTTTGACGACCTGCTGCAGGACGGCGAGCATGATGGGCTGCACGAAGATGGCGCCAGCGGTTCGCTGGAGCCGTCGCGCGATCTTGAGGACGAGCGCTTCCAGAAAGCATTGGCCGATGCCATTGCCAATCTTCCGGAGCGTGAGCGTTTGGTGCTGGCGTTGTACTATGACGAGGAGTTGAACCTCAAAGAGATCGGTGAGGTCCTTGGGGTCAGCGAATCTCGGGTCAGCCAGTTACACAGTCAGTGCGCAGCCCGCTTGCGAGGTCGTTTGGGGGAATGGCGGGCGCGCTGACAGATCCATTGGTTTCAGGCCGGCTGTGCAGGGCTTGAGGTGTCGACTACCCGGACAAGGCAGGAGCCTGTCAATCAACTCTACAGGGTTGTTTGCAGGCGATTTGGCCGTGTTCTGGTGTCTGGTGCGTCGAGCGCTGGTTGCACCGGGGGGTTGCTGTACCTGTATTGAGTGAACGGCGGGTCCGGGGAGCGGGCTCGTTAAAGACTGCTTGGAGGTCGAATTGGACAAGAACATGAAAATCCTCATCGTTGATGACTTTTCAACGATGCGGCGGATCATAAAAAATCTGTTGCGTGACCTGGGGTTTACCAATACATCGGAAGCAGATGACGGTCTTACCGCGCTGCCGATGCTGCAAAGCGGTGCCTTTGATTTTCTGGTAACCGACTGGAACATGCCTGGCATGTCGGGTATCGACCTGCTGCGCCAAGTGCGTCAGGACGAGCGCCTGAAGAACATTCCGGTGCTGATGGTGACTGCTGAAGCCAAGCGTGAGCAGATCATTGAAGCGGCCCAGGCCGGTGTGAACGGCTATGTGGTCAAGCCTTTCACCGCCCAGGTATTGCAAGAGAAGATTGAAAAGATCTTCGAGCGCGTCAATAGCTGAGTGCATGCCGCGAGGGCGCTATGGATAACAATGATTCATTGGGTGACTTCGAGTCGACCCTGAAAAAACACGCGCACGAGCTGGTCGCCAGCCTTGAAAAAGGCAAATTCGGCGACGCCGTGCAACTGATCCATGAGCTCAACCAGGCGCGCGACCGCGGCCTGTATCAGGAAGTGGGCAAATTGACGCGTGAGCTGCACAGCGCGATCGTCAATTTCCATATCGATCCGCAGATGCCGCAAGCCGAAGAGGTGTCTCAGATCACTGATGCCGCCGAGCGTTTGTCGTATGTTGTAAGGCTGACCGAGGGTGCGGCCAACCGCACCATGGATCTGGTGGAGCAAAGCACACCGTTGATGAACAGCCTCAGTGACGACGCCAAGGCGCTGAGTGCCGACTGGGGGCGCTTCATGCGCCGCGAAATCGGTGCTGAGGAGTTTCGTGATCTGGCCAAGCGGGTGGACGGTTTCCTGTCGCGTACCGAGAAAGAGAGCCATGCCGTTGCCAGCCATCTCAACGACATTCTGCTGGCCCAGGATTATCAGGACCTTACCGGTCAGGTGATCAAGCGCGTGACGCAACTGGTCACCGAAGTTGAGAGCAACCTGCTCAAGCTGGTACTGATGGCCAGCCATGTCGATCGCTTTGCCGGGATCGAGCATGACCGTGAAGCGATGCAAGCAGAAAAAGATCCGAAAAAACATCTTGCTCAGGGTGAAGGTCCGCAGATTCATGCCGATAAACGGGAAGATGTCGTTTCCGGTCAGGATGATGTGGACGACTTGCTATCCAGCCTTGGCTTCTAAGGTCAGTTGACGGTTAATTTTAGGGAGCACCCCAATGAGCTTCGGCGCCGATGAAGAGATCCTCCAGGATTTTCTGGTAGAGGCCGGCGAAATTCTCGAGCAATTGTCTGAACAACTGGTCGAGCTTGAAAGTCGCCCGGATGACGCGGACTTGCTCAACGCAATTTTTCGCGGTTTTCACACTGTAAAAGGAGGCGCCGGCTTCCTTCAGTTGCATGAGCTTGTCGAGTGCTGCCACATTGCCGAGAACGTGTTCGACATCCTGCGCAAGGGTGAGCGTCGCGTTAACGCCGAATTGATGGACGTGGTCCTCGAAGCACTGGATACCGTCAACAGCATGTTCGGCCAGGTGCGTGAGCGCAGTGACATCACGCCTGCTACCCCTGAGCTGCTGCAGGCACTGTCACGGCTGGCAGAGCCTGAGTCAGCTGACGAAGTGGCTGCGGTGGCAGCGGCTCCGGAGCCGGCGCCGGAACCGGTGGTCGAGGCGGCTGCACCGGCTGCCGGGGAGGCCGGCTCCGACCTGATCACCGACGATGAGTTCGAGCGGCTGCTCGACTCCCTGCACGGCCCGGCCGGCAGCCCGGTCGCCGCTACGCCGTCTGCGCCAGCCGCGCCTGCGGCTGCAGCGAGTGATGAAATCACCGATCACGAATTCGAAGCGCTGCTCGATCAGTTGCATGGCAAGGGTTCGTTCGATGCCAGCGTCGCCACTGTCAGTGCTGCAGCACCTGCTGTCGCAGCGCCCGCTGGCGCTGCCTCGGATGAAATCACCGACGACGAATTCGAGTCGCTGCTTGATCAGTTGCACGGCAAAGGCTCGTTCAGCGGCGCTGTAGAAGCGGTGGCCGTTGCCCCTGCGGCACCTGCCAGCAGCCCTGCATCGGATGAAATCACCGATCACGAATTTGAAAACCTGCTCGACGAGTTGCACGGCAAGGGCAAGTTCGAACCGGCGGCAGTAAGCGGCGCGGTTGCCGCCGCAGCGCCGGCGGCCAAGCCGCCAGCCCCTGTCGCCAAGGTCGAGCCTGCGGTGGCCAAGCCTGCTGCTGCGCCTGCGCCCGCGGCGGCCAAGCCTGCCGCTGCCGCACCGGCCAGAGCTGCTGCCGCGCCAGCCGAGAAGCCGACCGCGACAGAAGCCGAAACCACGGTGCGCGTCGATACCGCGCGGCTTGACGAGATCATGAACATGGTCGGCGAGTTGGTGCTGGTGCGTAACCGTCTGGTACGCCTTGGCCTCAACAGCGGCAATGAAGCGATGTCCAAGGCGGTTTCCAACCTGGATGTGGTCACCGCCGACCTGCAAACCGCGGTCATGAAGACCCGCATGCAGCCGATCAAGAAAGTCTTCGGCCGCTTTCCGCGTCTGGTTCGTGACCTGGCACGCCAGCTCAAGAAAGAGATCAACCTGGAACTGGTGGGTGAAGAGACCGACCTGGACAAGAACCTGGTCGAGGCGCTCGCTGACCCGTTGGTGCACTTGGTGCGTAACGCGGTCGACCACGGTGTGGAAACTCCTGAGGAGCGTGAGGCCAGCGGCAAGTCACGCAGTGGCCGGGTGGTGCTGTCGGCCGAGCAGGAAGGCGATCACATCCTGTTGTCGATTTCCGATGACGGCAAGGGTATGGACCCGGCCGTGCTGCGCGCCATTGCGGTCAAGCGCGGCGTCATGGACAAGGACGCGGCCGATCGTCTCAGCGACAGCGACTGCTACAACCTGATCTTCGCCCCCGGCTTCTCGACCAAGACCGAGATTTCCGATGTGTCCGGTCGTGGGGTTGGCATGGACGTGGTGAAAACCAAGATTTCCCAGCTCAACGGTACGATCAACATCTATTCGACCAAGGGCCAGGGTTCGAAGATCGTCATCAAGGTGCCGCTGACCCTGGCGATCATGCCGACCCTGATGGTGATGCTCGCCGACCAGGCGTTTGCATTCCCGCTGGTCAACGTCAACGAAATCTTCCACCTCGACCTGTCGACCACCAATGTGGTTGACGGCCAGGAAGTGGTTATCGTGCGCGACAAGGCACTGCCACTGTTCTACCTCAAACGCTGGCTGATCAAGTCGGCAGCTCATGAGGAGCAGCGCGAAGGGCACGTGGTGATTCTGTCGGTCGGCACGCAGCGCATTGGTTTCGTGGTCGATCAACTGGTCGGCCAGGAAGAGGTGGTCATCAAACCGCTGGGCAAGATGCTGCAAGGCACCCCTGGCATGTCGGGCGCCACCATTACCGGTGACGGTCGGATTGCCTTGATCCTTGATGTTCCGAGCATGCTCAAGCGTTACGCCGCACGGCGTATTTGATTCTGGCCCCGGGGCAGTATTGTCCCGGGGTCTATTGGAGTGTTTATGGCAGTCAAGGTCCTGGTGGTGGATGATTCGGGTTTTTTCCGCCGCCGCGTTACGGAAATCCTCTCTTCGGACCCGCTCATTCAGGTGGTCGGTACCGCAACCAACGGCAAGGAAGCCATCGAACAGGCCCTGGCGCTCAAGCCTGATGTGATCACCATGGACTACGAGATGCCGATGATGGACGGCATCACTTCGGTCCGCCACATCATGCAGCGTATCCCTACGCCGGTATTGATGTTCTCCTCCCTGACCCACGAGGGCGCGCGGGTCACACTCGACGCGCTGGATGCCGGTGCGGTCGACTTCCTGCCCAAGAATTTCGAAGACATCTCGCGCAACCCTGACAAGGTCAAACAGTTGCTGTGCGAGAAGATCAACAGCATCGCGCGCAGTAATCGTCGTTTCAGCTCGTTTGGCAGCAGCTCGCAGTCAACGCCTGCGGCTACGGCATCCGCCCCGGCACCTGCGGCCAGCCCGAGTGTGCGGCGCACGCCGCCCCCTGTGGCGCCGGCGCCTGCTCCGGCGGCTACCCGGCCGTTGACCAGTCGCGCGGCGCCGGTCACAGCATCCGCCAGCCCGGCTGCTGCGCCGGCCCATGCTCATCATTCGCCGGCGCCACGGCGCAAGGCCTACAAGCTGGTAGCCATTGGCACCTCCACCGGTGGGCCGGTTGCGTTGCAGCGCGTGTTGACCCAATTGCCTGCCAACTTCCCGGCGCCCATCGTGCTCATCCAGCACATGCCGGCAGCCTTTACCAAGGCGTTTGCCGAGCGCCTCGACAAGTTGTGCAAGATCAGCGTCAAGGAAGCCGAAGACGGTGATCTGCTGCGTCCGGGTCTGGCGTTGCTGGCTCCGGGTGGCAAACAGATGATGGTCGATGGCCGTGGCGCGGTGAAAATCCTGCCCGGTGATGAGCGCCTGAACTACAAGCCGTGCGTGGATATCACCTTTGGCTCGGCGGCCAAGGCCTACGGTGACAAGGTGCTGTCGGTGGTCCTCACCGGAATGGGCGCCGACGGCCGTGAAGGTGCGCGCATGCTCAAGCAGGGCGGCAGCACCGTATGGGCCCAGGATGAGGCCAGTTGCGTGATTTATGGTATGCCGATGGCCATCGTCAAGGCTGATCTGGCGGATGCGGTGTACAGCCTGGACGATATCGGCCGGCACATCGTGGAGGCGTGCCTGTAATGGATGTACTGAGCCTTATCGGCCTGATTCTGGCGTTTGTCGCGATTCTGGGTGGCAATCTGCTTGAGGGTGGGCATGTCAGCTCGCTGGTCAACGGCCCGGCCGCGCTGATCGTGCTGGGCGGCACCCTGGCGGCTGCGTTGTTGCAGGCACCGATGAGTGCGTTCAAACGTGCCGTGCAGATCCTGCGCTGGATTCTGTTTCCGCCACGCATCGATCTGCCTGGCGGCATTGACCGGATCATTGGCTGGAGCATGACGGCGCGCAAGGAAGGCCTGCTGGGGCTGGAGAGCGTGGCAGACACCGAGCCTGACCCTTATGCGCGCAAGGGCCTGCAATTGCTGGTTGATGGCGCGGAGCCGGCGTCGATTCGCAGTATTCTGGAAGTCGATTTCATTACCCAGGAAAACCGCGATATCCAGGCCGCCAAGGTTTACGAAAGCATGGGCGGTTACGCGCCGACCATCGGCATCATCGGTGCGGTCATGGGCCTGATCCACGTGATGGGCAATCTGGCCGACCCGAGCCAGTTGGGTGGCGGTATCGCGGTCGCGTTCGTCGCCACGATCTATGGCGTGGCCAGTGCCAACCTGTTCCTGCTGCCGGTGGCCAACAAACTCAAGGCGATTGCCCTGCGCCAGTCGCGCTACCGCGAGATGCTGCTCGAAGGCCTGCTGTCCATTGCCGAGGGTGAAAACCCGCGCTCCATTGAGCTCAAGCTGCAAGGCTTCATGGAGTAACCGCATGTCCCGTCGCCGCCGCCACGAAGAGCATGAAAATCACGAACGCTGGCTGGTGTCCTACGCGGATTTCATCACCTTGCTGTTCGCCTTTTTTGTGGTGATGTACTCGATTTCGTCACTCAACGAGGGCAAGTACAAGATTCTGTCCCAGGCGCTGGTCGGGGTGTTCAATGACGCTGAGCGGACCATGCAGCCGATTCCGATCGGTGAGCAGCGGCCACAGACCACCCGGCCTGCCGAGCCTCTTCTGAAAGACAGTGAGCAGACCGACGCCGGTATCGGTGCCAAAACGGTCGATCCGTTGCAGGCCATCGCCGATGATGTGCGCGCCGGATTCGGCGACCTGTTGCGCTCCGACCAGATGACCGTGCGTGGCAACGAGTTGTGGGTTGAGATCGAGCTTAATTCCAGCCTGTTGTTCGGCAGCGGTGACGCCATGCCCAGCAATCAGGCCTTCAGCATCATCGAAAGGGTGGCCAATATCGTCAAACGCTTCGATAACCCGGTGCATGTCGAAGGTTTCACAGACGATCAACCGATCAACACCGCGCAGTTCCCGACCAACTGGGAGCTGTCCGCTTCACGGGCGGCGAGCATCGTGCGTCTGCTGGCCATGTACGGCGTCAATCCGGCGCGCATGGCTTCAGTGGGGTACGCTGAGTTTCAGCCAATCGCCAGTAATGCCACCGCGCAGGGGCGGGCGCAGAATCGCCGCGTGGTGCTGGTTATTTCCCGTAACCTGGATGTGCGCCGCAGTCTGACCGCAGGTGGTTCAGCCAATGCCACCCCTGATGCAGCATTACGGCGTGCTGGCACACAAACTGCACCGGCTCCGGCAAGTCCACCGTCAGGCACCAATGCCGTCAATTCTCCGTCACCCGCTCGCTAGAACGGTCAGGGACATTGCCGTGCACAAGGAATACAGCTAAATGAGAGTCTGGGCAGTCGCCAATCAGAAAGGTGGGGTCGGCAAGACCACCACGACCATTGCCCTGGCCGGCCTGCTGGCTGACTCGGGCAAGCGTGTGGTCGTGGTCGATCTGGACCCGCATGGCTCGATGACCAGTTACTTCGGCCATAACCCTGACGAGCTGGAGCACAGCGCTTTCGACCTGTTTCTGCATAAAGGTGCAGTGCCTCAAGGCCTGCCCGGCCAGTTGCTGCTGCCGACCAGCGATCAGCGGATTTCGCTGTTGCCGTCCAGTACCGCACTGGCCACTCTGGAGCGCCAGTCGCCAGGCCAGAGCGGCCTGGGCTTGGTGATTGCCAAAAGCCTTGCGCAACTGTGGCAGGATTTTGACTATGCGCTGATCGACAGCCCACCGTTGTTGGGCGTGTTGATGGTCAATGCGCTGGCGGCCAGTCAGCAACTGGCGATTCCGGTGCAAACCGAGTTTCTCGCGGTCAAGGGCCTGGAACGCATGGTCAACACGCTGGCGATGATCAATCGCTCGCGCAAGGTGCCGTTGCCGTACACCATCGTGCCGACCCTGTTCGATCGACGCACCCAGGCTTCAATGGGCACCCTCAAGCTGCTGCGTGACAGCTTCCCGGAACATGTCTGGAAAGCCTACGTGCCGGTCGACACCCGCCTGCGCGATGCCAGCCGGGCCGGAGTGACCCCTTCGCAGAATGACCCCAAGAGTCGTGGGGTACTGGCCTATCGTGCGTTGCTCAAGCACCTGTTGGCCGAACAACTGACAGCGCAGGTGGCCTGAGGTGACGTTTAAATCCTTGTTCGTGCGCTCAAGCCTGTGCACCCGGCAGCCGATAACCCGGTCAATGAGGCATGGCACTTTTTCTGGTTGGGTTCTGACATGATTCGCCCCGTAGATTTGGCAACCCGGCCACAGGTGGCTTTGCAGTCGTATCTGGATGCGCTGCTGCAAGACGTCACCGACGAGCTGTTGGTGGTGCCGGCGCCGGTTGATCATTTCGATGAATTCAAGGCGGCTGTGCTTGAAGAGCAGGCGCATGACGCCCGTATGCTGGCACCCAAACCGCTGGCAGTGGCTGTCGCGGCGCCGGCACCGGTGGCAGTACCGGTTGCTGTTGCGGTCCAGGCCAAGGTTCAGGCCAGGGTCGAGCTGCCGGTTCCGGTGGTGGTGCCTGAAGTGGTGGTGCCCAAGCTCGAGGTTCCGGTCGTCGAGGCGCTGGAGTCGGCCATTGCGCGGGCCGAGCCAGTGGCTGAGCTCAACACCCGGCTCGATCAGAGCCCGCCACCACCACCGGCCACCGATGGGCGTCCGGACTGGGCTGCCGAGCCGTTCGAGTGCCTGTTGTTCGATGTGGCGGGTTTGACCCTGGCGGTGCCGTTGGTGTGTCTGGGGGCGATCTATTCTCTGGAAGGGCAGGAACTGACGCCGCTGTTTGGTCAGCCTGACTGGTTCCTGGGCATCCTGCCGTGCCAGGCCGGCAACCTGAAGGTGCTCGACACCGCCCGCTGGGTCATGCCGGACCGCTATCGGGAAGATTTCCGCCAGGGATTGAAGTATGTGATTTCGGTACAAGGTTACGAGTGGGGGTTGGCGGTGCATCAGGTCAGCCGTTCGCTGCGCCTGGACCCGCAGGAAATCAAGTGGCGCGCCCAGCGCGGTCATCGGCCATGGCTGGCCGGTACAGTGATTGAGCATATGTGCGCCTTGCTCGATGTTGCACAGTTGGCCGAGTTGATCGCCAGTGGCGCGGTCAAGCAAATGAACACGCTCAGATAATCGATAATCATTGGCTGGCGCTTGTTGCGCTGCCTGCACAGCACTAGGTGAGGGGTTGGAAACATGAATAAGTCGTCTGCACAAGGTTCCGAAGATCCCATCCTGCAGTGGGTGACCTTCCGTCTGGACAACGAGTCGTACGGCATCAATGTGATGCAGGTCCAGGAAGTGCTGCGCTACACCGAAATCGCGCCGGTGCCAGGTGCTCCCAGCTATGTGCTGGGTATCATCAACCTGCGCGGTAACGTGGTCACGGTGATCGACACGCGCCAGCGCTTTGGTCTGGCCCCGGTCGAGGTCAGTGACAACACCCGGATCGTGATCATCGAAGCCGACAAGCAGGTGGTCGGTATCCTGGTCGACAGCGTGGCGGAAGTGGTCTATCTGCGTCAGTCCGAAGTCGAGACCGCGCCGAACGTGGGTAACGATGAGTCGGCCAAGTTCATTCAGGGCGTGTGCAACAAGAACGGCGAATTGCTGATTCTGGTTGAGCTGGACAAGATGATGACCGAGGAAGAATGGTCCGAGCTGGAGAACATCTGACCGATGCTGTGGATCGCTGTCGGTGTTCTGGGCATGCTCTGGGTCGTGACCCTGGTTGTGCTGCTGAATCATATCAAGCGCCAGCGTCAGCTCGATGAGCAGCGTAGCAAGGCTGATGAAGCCCGTGAGCAACGTCTGCGCGAGCTGGCCCGGCGAGTGGAAAACTTCCAGAAGGGCACGGTCGGCATGGGCGAGGATCTGCACGAACTGCGTGCCATCGTCGCCGTGTTGCCGGACAAGATCACGGCCCTGGAGCAACGTGATCCTTCGACCCTGACCTTTGCCCAGGCGGCGCGGCTGGTGGGGATGGGGGCCAGCGTCGAAGAGCTCACCCAGTCTTGCGGCCTGACCCAGGCCGAAGCGCAACTGATGAGCAAGCTGCACAAGAACAGTTGAAGGCGGCAAGCCACGAGCGGCATGGATGCCGCTTGTGGCTTGAAGTTCGCGCCTAGCGCCCTCTGAGCGGGGTGATGTCTTTTTCCCGCGGTGGGTCATTCGGCCCCTGGCCCGCCGGAAACTTGCCCTTCAAATGCCAGGCAAAAGCGATGATTTCGGCGATGGTGCGATACAGCTCCTGAGGAATGCTGTCGCCCAGCTCCAGGCGTGCCAGCAGCTTGACCAGTTCGGCATTCTCATAGATCGGCACTTCGTGCTCGCGGGCAATGCTGAGGATTTCTTCCGCGAGGCGGTCGTCACCTTTGGCGCTGAGGGTGGGTGCCTGCTGGCCGTCGTAGGTAAGGGCAATGGCCTGGCGAGGGTTGGCAAGGTCAGAATGGCTCATCAGGCGTTCTCGTCGATCCAGCGTTGTTCAAGGTGGGTACGTGGGCCTTGTGGTGCGCTGCCATGGGAGCACGCCAGCTCGCCCACCGCCAGGCCGCAGGCAACCAGGCGCTCGCGCAGGTAGCCAAGTTCGCGCTCGATCAACTGCGCACTGTCCTCGCGCTGGGCCCAGAGCTGGCTGGACAAAGTGCCGCGCACCAATTGCGCGTGAACCTGCAAAGGCCCCAGCGGCTCCAGATCAAAACTCAGGTCGATGCGCCAGAGCTGCTCGCGCTGCTGTGCTCCTGATTCCTCTTCGCGGCCCTGTTGTTCTTGCCGCTCTGGCGAGTCTTCGCGTTGTACCTTGACCTGCAGCGGCACGATTTCATGCGCATGGCGCATCGGCACTTCAGTCTGCCAGGTGGTCAGCTGGGTTCCATCGGGCTGGGTGCGGGTCTGTTCCAGCGCGCCGAGTTGATGGCTCTGCACCCGTGATACCGCTGCGGCCGCCAGTTTGAGCAACAGCTCCAGGTCATCTTTTTCTGCGCCTGCACCGGCATCGCGTGCCGGCAGCGGAAAGCTGCTCGGCATCACCGGCGGCGCGAGCTGGCCCAGAGTGCCCAAGGCGGCGCGGATGGCGCTGGGCATCACCCGGACCAGCGTGTTGGACGCGGCGGCGGCGCTGTAGGCGGTGTTGGCCGGCACTCCGGGCGGCAGGATCTGGGCGATCAGGCGCATCAGATTGGCTTTCATGTCCGGCAACTGCGTCAGGTTCTGGCCGGCCAACAGTTTTGACTCCATGAACAGGCCGCTGGCGTTAAGCGCTTGTGCCACATTGCGCGGGCTGGCCATTTGCTCAATGTCGGGAATATCGGCCAATAACTGGTCAACCCTGGCTTGCAGTGCAGGGGCGATCGGGGCCTGGCTGCGTGGCAGGTTCTGCAGGGCGTTGAACAAATTCTCCAGCGACCCTTGGCGGCTCTGTTGAGTGCTCAGTTGCTGAGCGACCGCCAATTGATCGAGGCCGCCGGGCAGGGGGACAAAGATCAGCGCTTGGCTGCCCAGCACCCGGGCGCTGAGCAGGCTGCCCAGCTTCAGTGGCTCTGGGCTGTCGATGCTCAAACTGGTGCCCGCCAGCGCGGTGTTGAGCAGCAGCACGATCGAGCGATACTGGCCGGTGAGCCCTTGGCCCGAGGCCGGGCCAGCGGGTTGGCCGGGACCCGAAGGCGCTGTGGTCAGTGAGTTGATGACCTGACTGGTCAGCACCTTGCCCTGCAACAGCGTACCGATCGGTATCTGCCGGGTATCGAGTTCGGTCTTGAGGTTATTCAATGCACTGTTGATCTGCTGCAACGACAGCGTCAGTTCATTGGGTGATGCTTGCGCCACCAGCAATTGGGTGCCGGGTGTCAGCGGCAGGTTGCTCGTCACCTGCAGGCTGGTCTGGTTACCGTTACCCAGCATCACCCGCAGCAGCAACTGAAATTGCTGGTCGATCTGCTTGAGGGTGACCACTTCAGCTTCGGCGGTCTGACCTTGGGGGATCAGATTGGCCGCAGCGTTGAACAGGGTCAGAACCTGATTGGCCGTGATGCTGGCACGCAGTTGGGCCAGGTTGGGATTGGCCGGCGGGACGCTGGCAATATCACCTGTCATTAAGCTGTGACCTGCTGAATTAGACGCTTTGGGGAGCGGGCTGCCATGTATAATCCCAGCTTTTTTTGCCGGGCTTGCAAGAACCTTGCATCAGTGTAACGGCCGTTACGAGGCCGACTTGAACCTCCATTTAACCCGCTCGCAGCGCCGTGTCTGTTCCGGCTGTGCGCAGTGTACTGGCGGATGTGTGCGATGAGTGTGACTCTACAGGCTGAGGGCCTGTGTTGCGAACGTGACGGGCGGCTGCTGTTCGAGCATCTTGACCTGCAATTGCGGTCGGGGGACATGCTGCAAGTCAGCGGCCCCAATGGCAGTGGCAAGACCAGCCTGTTACGTCTGCTCTGTGGCCTGATGCGCCCGGCCGCCGGGCAGGTTAGCCTCAACGGCCTGCCATTGGCCGGGCAGCGAGGGCAACCGGACCGTCATCTGCTGTGGATCGGCCATGCCACCGGGATCAAGGATGTGCTGACGCCACTGGAGAACCTCGCCTGGCTGTGCGCGCTGCATCAACCGGTGCCGCCTGCTGAGCTGTGGCAGGCGTTGGAGCGGGTGGGGTTACGCGGTTTCGAGGACGTGCCTTGCCATACCCTGTCGGCCGGTCAGCAACGCCGGGTGGCATTGGCCCGGCTGTATCTGCCCGGTCCTGATACCTGGATTCTTGACGAGCCGTTCACCGCGCTTGATGTGCACGGTGTGGCGCAGCTGGAGGCACGGCTGGTCGAGCACTGTGAGCAGGGTGGCTTGCTGGTGATGACCACCCACCACCTGCTGCAGCGTCGGCCGGCCGGTTACCGCAACCTTGATCTGGCGCAGGTGCAGGCATGAGGCAGGTCTTTATCCTTCTGCTGGGGCGCGAAGTCCGCCTGTTGGTCCGCCGTCCGGCGGAGTTGCTCAACCCACTGGTTTTTTTCGCTATCGTGATTGCTCTGTTTCCCCTCGCGGTAGGGCCACAAGCGCAGTTGTTGCAGACCCTGGCGCCGGGATTGGTGTGGGTCGCAGCGCTGTTGGCGGTGTTGTTGTCGCTGGACGGTCTGTTTCGCAGCGATTTTGAAGACGGCTCGCTTGAGCAGTGGGTCCTTTCGCCGCACCCGCTGGCGCTTATGGTGTTGGCCAAGGTGCTGGCACACTGGCTGTTTTCCGGGTTGGCGCTGGTGTTGCTGGCACCTGTGCTGGCCTTGATGCTGGGGTTGCCCACGCGCTGCGTGCCGGCACTGGTGGCGTCACTGTTGCTGGGCACCATGGTATTGAGCCTGTTGGGCGCGGTCGGTGCCGCGCTGACCGTCGGCCTCAAGCGTGGCGGTCTGTTACTGGCCCTGCTGATTTTGCCGCTGTACATTCCGGTGCTGATTCTGGGCAGCGGTGCGCTACAGGCGTCCCTGCAGGGCATGCCGGTTGCTGGCTACCTGCTGTGGTTGAGTTGCCTGGCGGTGCTGGCATTGACGCTCTGCCCATTGGCCATTGCTGAGGGCTTGAAAATCAGCGTAGGTGAATAATCGAGGTGCCGAGACCGCTGTAGCGGTCATCAGCGACCCCCTTGCAGGCGATGCGGGTAACCGGCCCATAGCGTTTGTGTAACCGTGAACAAAGGCAGTTTCATGAAAAGCAGCATTAGTTGGGCCTGGTTTCACCGTCTGGGCTCACCGAAAACCTTCTACGACTTCAGCGGCCGCTGGTTGCCCTGGCTGGCGGCGTTTGCCGCGCTGTCGCTGACTGTGGGAGTGGTCTGGGGTCTGGCCTTCGCGCCAGCGGACTACCAGCAGGGCAATAGCTTCCGGATCATCTATATCCATGTGCCCAGCGCCATCCTGGCTCAGTCGTGCTACATGATGCTGGCGGCCTGCGGCGTGGTGGGGCTGGTCTGGCGCATGAAACTGGCTGACGTCGCGCTGCAATGCGCGGCGCCCATCGGCGCCTGGATGACCGCCCTGGCGCTGCTGACCGGGGCGATCTGGGGCAAGCCGACCTGGGGGTCGTGGTGGGTCTGGGATGCGCGGTTGACGTCCATGCTGATTCTGTTGTTTCTGTATCTGGGGCTGATCGCGCTGGGCAACGCCATCAGCAACCGCGACAGCGCCGCCAAGGCCTGCGCGGTGCTGGCGATTGTCGGGGTGGTGAACATCCCGATCATCAAGTACTCGGTGGAGTGGTGGAACACCCTGCACCAAGGCGCGACCTTCACCCTCACAGAAAAACCGGCGATGCCCGCTGAAATGTGGCTGCCGCTGCTGTTCACCACATTGGGTTTTTACGCGTTCTTCGCCAGCGTGCTGCTGCTGCGCATGCGTCTTGAAGTGCTCAAGCGCGAGGCCCGGACCCGCTGGGTCCAGGATGAAGTGCTCAAAACCCTGGGGCGTCCGGTCACGCAGGTGCAACCATGAGTTTCGAATCCTTTGCCGACTTTCTGGCCATGGGCCGCCACGGGCTGTTCGTCTGGTCGGCCTATGGCCTGTTCGTGCTGGTGGTGTTGATCAATATCGCGTTGCCGCTGCTGTCCCGGCGCCGCTATTTGCAGGAGCAGGCCCGTCGCCTGCGCCGGGAGGGGAAGTGATGAACCCGCAGCGTAAAAAGCGTCTGCTATTGATCCTTGCGTTGCTGACGGGCATCGGCGTGGCGCTGGGGCTGGCCCTCAGCGCCCTGCAAGAGAACATCAACCTGTTCTATACCCCGACCCAGATCGCCAATGGCGAAGCGCCGCTGGACACCCGTATCCGCGCCGGTGGCATGGTGCAAAAGGGCTCATTGCAACGCTCGCCGGATTCGCTTGAGGTACGCTTTGTGGTCACCGACTACAACCGTTCGGTGACCATCCGCTATCAGGGCATCCTTCCGGATCTGTTCCGCGAAGGGCAGGGCATCGTCGCCCTGGGCCGGCTCAATGCCGCAGGCGTGGTCGAAGCCGATGAGGTGCTGGCCAAGCACGATGAGAAATACATGCCGCCGGAGGTCACCAAGGCTTTGCAAGACAGTGGCAAGACTGACAGCCCGACGCCTGCCGCAGCCGTTCCATCAGTCTCCAGGGAGGGGTAAGCCATGCTTCCCGAACTCGGCCATCTGGCCATGATTCTCGCGCTGTGCTTTGCCCTGGTCCAGGCCAGCCTGCCGCTGATTGGCGCCTGGCGCGGTGATCGCTTGTGGATGAGCATCGCCCGTCCCGCTGCCTGGGGGCAATTCGCGTTTCTGCTGTTCGCCTTTGGCTGCCTGACCCAGGCGTTCATGAGCGATGATTTTTCGGTGGCTTATGTCGCGCAAAACTCCAACAGCGCGCTGCCCTGGTATTACAAGTTCAGCGCGGTGTGGGGCGCCCACGAGGGTTCGCTATTGCTCTGGGCATTGATTCTGGGGGGCTGGACCTTCGCGGTGTCAGTCCTTTCACGGCAATTGCCACACGAGATGCTGGCCAGAGTGCTGGCGGTGATGGGCATGATCAGCGTGGGCTTTCTGTCGTTTCTGATTCTTACCTCCAACCCGTTCTTGCGCCTGTTGCCGCAGAGCCCGGCCAACGGCCGCGACCTCAACCCGTTGTTGCAGGATATTGGCCTGATCGTCCACCCGCCGATGCTGTACATGGGCTATGTGGGCTTTTCGGTGGCCTTTGCCTTTGCCATCGCGGCGCTGCTCGGTGGCCGTCTGGATGCCGCCTGGGCGCGCTGGTCGCGGCCATGGACCATGGTCGCCTGGGCATTTCTCGGCGTTGGCATCACCCTTGGTTCCTGGTGGGCCTATTACGAACTGGGCTGGGGCGGCTGGTGGTTCTGGGACCCGGTGGAGAATGCCTCGTTCATGCCCTGGCTGGTGGGCACGGCACTGATCCACTCACTGGCAGTGACAGAAAAGCGCGGCGTATTCAAAAGCTGGACGGTGCTGCTGGCCATCGCTGCCTTTTCCCTGAGCCTGCTGGGGACCTTCCTGGTCCGTTCCGGGGTGCTGACCTCGGTCCACGCCTTTGCTACCGATCCGGAGCGCGGGGTGTTTATCCTGGCTTTCCTGCTACTGGTGGTCGGCGGCTCGCTGACGCTGTTCGCGGTGCGTGCGCCGGTGGTCAAGAGCCAGGTCGGCTTCGCCCTCTGGTCGCGCGAAACCCTGCTGTTGGCCAACAACCTGCTGCTGGTGGTCGCGGCGTCGATGATTTTGCTGGGCACCTTGTATCCGTTGGTCATTGATGCCCTCAGCGGTGCCAAGATGTCGGTCGGCCCGCCGTACTTCAATACCCTGTTCGTGCCGCTGATGGCGTTGCTGATGGCGGTGCTGAGTGTCGGCGTGCTGGTGCGCTGGAAAGACACACCGGTCAAGTGGCTGTTGGGCATGCTGACGCCGGTGTTGATCGGCAGCGTGGTATTGGCGGTGGCGCTGGGCCTGATCCTTGGCGAAGGCCAGTGGGCGGTACTGGCCGTGGTATTGCTGGCTGGCTGGGTGGTGCTGGGCGCGTTGCGGGATATCCACGACAAGATCCGCCACAAGGGCCTGTTCAAAGGGCTGGCCGGTCTGAGCCGCAGTTACTGGGGCATGCAGCTGGCGCACCTGGGGCTGGTGCTGTGCGCGCTGGGGGTGGTGCTTTCCAGCCAGCACAGTATCGAACGCGACCTGCGCCTGGCGCCGGGGCAATCCACCGAACTGGGCGGTTACCGCTTCGTGTTCGAAGGTGCCCGGCATTACGAGGGGCCGAACTTCACGTCCGACCGGGGCACGGTGCGGGTCCTGCGTAATGAGCAGCCAATCAGCGTCCTGCACCCGGAGAAGCGTCTGTACACCGTGCAGCAGTCGATGATGACCGAGGCCGGTATTGATGCAGGCTTTACCCGCGACCTGTATGTGGCGCTCGGCGAGCCGCTGGAGCAGGGCGCCTGGGCGGTGCGTATTCATGTCAAACCGTTCGTGCGCTGGATCTGGCTGGGCGGCCTGCTGACCGGGCTGGGCGGTTTCCTGGCGGCGCTGGATCGCCGCTATCGGCTCAAGGTCAGCCAAAAGGTACGCCAGGCCCTCAGTCCTGCCGGAGCAATCTCATGAAACGCTGGATTCTGTTGATCCCCCTGGTGGTCTTTCTCGGCCTCAGCGCGCTGTTGTTTCGCGGCCTGTTTCTTGACCCTGCCGCGTTGCCGTCGGCGCTGATCGGCAAGCCGTTTCCCGAGTTCAGCCTGCGCGATGTCAGCAGCGCCAGGACCCTGACCCGTGCCGACTTGATCGGGCGCCCGGCGCTGGTCAACGTCTGGGCCACCTGGTGCGTGGCCTGCCGTGCCGAACACCCGGTGCTCAACCGGCTGGCGCAGCAGGGGGTGGTGATCCATGGCATCAACTACAAGGATGTGAACGCCGAGGCGCAGAAGTGGCTCAAGGACTTTCATAACCCTTACCAGCTCAATATCCGCGACGATGACGGTACGCTGGGTCTGAACCTTGGCGTATACGGCGCTCCGGAAACCTTCTTGATCGACAGCCAAGGCATCATCCGCCACAAATTCGTCGGAGTGATCGACGATCAGGTCTGGCGCGAGCAACTGGCCGGCCGTTATCAGGCACTGGTTGACGAGGCCCGGCCATGAAGCGCTGGCTGGCCGCTGCGCTGTTGAGTCTGGGGCTGACCGGTCTGGCCCAGGCCGCCATCGAGGCGCATACCTTTCGCGATGAAGCCGAGCGGGCGCGGTTTGCCGAGCTGACCCGCGAACTGCGCTGCCCCAAGTGCCAGAACCAGGACATTGCCGACTCCAATGCGCCGATCGCTGCCGATCTGCGTAAGGAAATCTACCGGTTGCTGGAAGAGGGCCGCAGCAATCGCCAGATCGTCGATTACATGGTCGATCGCTACGGCGAGTTCGTGCGCTACAAGCCGACCCTCACGGCCCGCACCTGGCTGCTGTGGTTCGGCCCGGCCGGCCTGTTGATCGTCGGCGGCGCTGTGATTGCGCTGATCGTCCGGCGTCGGCGCCTTGCGGTGCACAGCGATGCAACGCTTTCTGACGAAGAGCGCGAGCGTCTGGCGAATCTTTTGAATAACCACCCCATGGATAAACACCGGCAATGATCGATTTCTGGATGGCCGTCGGGCTTGTGTCACTGGTGGCTGCAAGTTTCCTGCTGATTCCGATCCTGCGTAGCCGCCCGCTGGCGGCTGCTGCGGATCGCACGGCAGTCAATATCGAGCTGTACGAAGAGCGGCTGGCGCAGTTGCAGGCCCAACGTGATGCGGGCGGGCTGAGTGCCGAGCAACTGGACATCGGCAAGGCCGAAGCCGCCCGCGAACTGCTGGCCGATACCGAAGGCAGCGACCGCGCCCGTGCGGCGGGCAGCCTGGGTAAAGCCTGGCCGTTGACCGCCGCCATCCTGGTGCCGCTGCTGGGGGTAGGTCTTTACCTGCATTACGGCGCCAGTGAGCGGGTCGAGCTGAGCCGGGAGTTCGCCGAACCGCCGACTTCGCTGGCAGAAATGACCCATCGCCTGGAGCGGACCGTCGAAGTCCAGCCCGAATCGGCCGAGGGCTTCTACTTTCTGGGCCGCAGCTACATGGCCCAGCAACGCCCGGCCGATGCAGCGCGGCAGTTCGAACGCGCAGCGGCACTGACCGGCCGTCAACCGGAACTGTTGGGGCAATGGGCTCAGGCGTTGTACTTCGCCGCGAACAAGACCTTTACCCCGCAGGTGCAGGCGCTGACTGACGAAGCCCTGAAAGCCGATGCCAACGAAGTCACCAGCCTGGGCTTGCTGGGCATCGCGGCGTTCGAGAGCAAGCGTTATCAGGACGCGGTGGACTACTGGACCCGCCTGCAACAGTTGCTGCCGGTTCAGGACCCGTCCCGTGCCGCGCTGGAAGGTGGCATCGCCAGAGCCCGTGAAAACCTCGGCACCACCGCGCCGGCGCCAGCCGTCAGTGGCCCGCAGCTCAAGGTCCGGGTCGAACTGGCCGCCGCGTTAAAAGACAAGGTACAGCCCGGCGACAGTGTATTCATCTTTGCCCGTGCCGTAGGCGGCCCGCCTGCGCCGTTGGCGGTCAGGCGGGTGACTGTGGCTGACCTGCCGATCGAGGTGCAGATGAGCGATGCCGACGCCATGATGCCGCAACTGAAACTGTCGAACTTCGCGCAAGTCCAACTCAGTGCACGGGTGTCGCGTGCCGGGCAGCCAACCAAGGGTGAATGGGTGGGCAACAGCCCACCACTGGCGACCAGCACGACGGCCCGTCAAGCGTTGATCATTGACCGTTCTGAATAGGTACTTGCCATGTCTGCTGTCATCACCTGGCGCCTTGCCCGCACAACCTTGCTGGCCGCCGTCATGGGCCTGAGCGCCTGTGCGGTACACCAGCCACCCTCCGGGCCGCGCAGCCAGGAGTCGATCAAGAGCCTGCCGGGCCCGTCGCAACCGGGCACGCCGAAGCCCAAGCCGAGCCAGCCTGTGAAACCGGCTCCTGCCAAAACCTCGGCCAGCTTCGCGCCGCCACCAGGCGGCAATAGTCATTGGGATCAGAAACTGGGCGTCTATGTGCTTGATGGCAAGACCAACACGTTTTATCGCCAGCGCACGTATTACCAGTGGAACAACGGCTGGAGCTGGTCAACCCAGCCTGACGGGCCCTGGCAGCCGACCGATGCCAATGGTGTGCCGGGTGGATTGGGGCAGAAGTTCGGTAATTGATGTGCGATGAGATTTTGACGGGTTGAGCGGTGTACATTCGCCGCGGCGGCGGTGGCGTCCTGCCCAGCGCACCTAAAGCCGGCTTTCGCACCAAATCGACACCTGCGCTTGGCCTGCGCCCAAGTCGCGTTCGGCGGCGCCTGCAAGATCGCATTTCAAATGATCTGTGCTCGGCTGTAGATCGTTGCCGTTGATTTTGCTTTTGATCTTTGAGCCGAGATGGCACAGGCGCCGCAAATCGCGACTTGGGCGCTGGCCGAGGGTAGGCGTTGATTCGGGGGAGAAACCGACATGGATGTCGCTGCTCTTGATATCAGGAGCAGGTGCGTTGGGCAGGACGCCCATCGCGCCGGCCCCCGAATCGACGCCGGACGGAGGGAAGTTCGCCCGCAGTCCAGACAACCGCGGCAAAGACTCTTGCGCAGAACGGAAGGTCTTCGCGGCTAAAGCCGCTCCTACTTGCCGGTGTAAATCTGGTCGAACACGCCGCCATCGATAAAGTGAGTCTTCTGCACGGTGCGCCAGTCACCAAAGGTCTTCTCAACCGAAAGGAAGTCGACCTTCGGGAAGCGATCCTTGTACTTGGCCAGCACCGTTTCATCACGCGGGCGCAGGAAGTTATTGGCCGCGATCTCCTGACCCTCAGGCGACCACAGGTACTTCAGGTAGGCTTCAGCCAACTCGCGTGAGCCCTTCTTGTCGACCACCTTGTCAACCACACTCACCGGTGGCTCGGCCTGGGCAGAAACGCTCGGGTAGATCACTTCAAACTGATCACGGCCAAATTCACGGGCGATCATTTCCGCTTCGTTCTCGAAGGTCACCAGCACGTCGCCGATCTGGTTGGTCATGAATGTGGTGGTCGCGCCACGGCCACCGCTGTCCAGAACCGGCACATGCTTGAACAGCTTGCCGACAAACTCCTTGGCCTTGGCTTCATCGCCGCCGTTTTTCAGGGTATAGCCCCACGCCGACAGATAGGTGTAACGACCATTACCCGAGGTCTTGGGGTTCGGCACGATGACCTCGACGCCATCCTTGATCAGATCCGGCCAGTCTTTCAGGGCTTTAGGGTTGCCCTTGCGCACGATGAATACCGTGGCGGAGGTGAACGGCGCGCTGTTGTTTGGCAGGCGCGTCACCCAGTCTTTGGGCACCAGCTCGCCGTTGTCGGCCAGGGCGTTGATGTCGGTGGCCATGTTCATGGTGATCACATCCGCCGGCAGACCGTCGATGACCGAACGGGCCTGCTTGCTCGAACCACCAAAGGACATCTGCACGGTGGCCTTTTCCTTGTGCTGGGCCTCCCAATGCTTCTGGAACGCGACGTTGTAGTCTTTATAGAAGTCGCGCATCACGTCGTAGGAGACGTTCAGCAGCGGCGCGGCCTGGGCGCTGCTGCCCAGAGCCAGGCCGGCGGCCAGCAGTGAGGCGGCGAATAGTTTCTTCACAGCAGATTCCTTTAGATGAGTGCGTCGTTGTTATGCGGCAGATATTCAGCTGCCGCGATCATAACGGCGGGGCACCTTGCCATTAAAGATTAAAAAAATATTTACTTATGCCCGATCGTCGAGTTTCGGGAACAGCGCGTTGCCGCACCGTGAACAGAACGCTGCGCCGTGTTCATGCTGTTTCTTGGCGCACACCGGGCAGTCGTGCTTGAGCTGTTCACCGCGCATGGCATTGGCCAGCTCGGCGGTGAAGATTCCGGTGGGGACCGCGATGATCGAGTAACCGATGATCATCACCAGCGATGAAACCATCTGGCCCACCGGGGTCTTGGGCACGATGTCGCCAAAGCCGACGGTGGTCAGGGTCACGATGGCCCAGTAAATGCCCTTCGGAATGCTGGTAAAGCCATGCTCCGGGCCTTCGATCACGTACATCAGGGTGCCGAACACCGTTACCAGGGTCGAGACGCTGGCCAGAAACACGATGATCTTCTGTTTGCTGCCGCGCAGTGCTTCGAGCAGGTAGTGGGCCTGGCGCAGGTACATGCCCATTTTCAGGACCCGGAAGATCCGCAACATGCGGATGATCCGCACGATCAACAGATACTGAGCGTCGCTGTAATAGATCGCCAGGATGCCGGGGATGATCGCCAGCAGGTCGACCAGCCCATAAAAGCTGAAAGCGTACTTCAATGGCCGGGGCGAGCAGTACAGGCGCAGCAGGTACTCGACGGCGAACACCGCTGTGAAGCCCCATTCGATCCAGGCCAGCGCGGTGGCGTATTCGGCGTGGATGCTCTCGATACTGTCAATGATGGTGACCAGCAGGCTGAGCAGGATGATCACCAGCAAGGTCTGGTCGAAGCGGCGGCCGGCGGGGGTGTCGGTCTGGAAGATGACCGTGTGCAACCGCTCGCGGCGGTTTGGGGTGGTGCTCATGGGTGGTCTCTGCGTGGCAAGGATGGCTCGGTGGTCATTCGACAGCGATGGCGAGCGTATTCAAGCGCTCAGCCTGTGATTTCGCCTCCTTGAGCAATTGCTCCCAGTCGCCTGGCTGCAGGTTAAGCCTTGTTCAGGGAAACGTCTGTTTCCCTGGTGCTGAAAAAGTTGTGAGAGTCTGCTCCTGGTTTCTGACGTTTACTACCTGCTGGATGTCAGATTTTTCCGAAATTTTGTGAGAGATTTCTGCGAAGCCGCCCGTTCGGGCATGCTCGGGGCTTGAGTCGGGCTACTGCTGCCAGCCCCCACCCAACGCCAGAAACAGATCGATCTGCCCCATCGCCACCTGGGTATTGGCCTGCGCCAGTTGTGCACGCATCTGGGTGTAGGTGCGGGTGGCCTGCAGGTCCGCCAGGAATGACTCCCGGCCGGCCTGGTAAAAGCGATGGGTCTGTTCGGCGGCTTCTTTGGCCGATTGCTCGGCTTCTACCAAGGCATCGCGGCGGTCGAGCAGGGCGGTGTACTGGGCCATGCTGGTCTGGGTTTCGCGGATGGCATTGAGCACCACGGCGTCGAAGCGCGCCAGCGCGACCTGGCTTGCCGCCTCGGCCTGATGGATGCGCGCCCGGGTGCCATTGCTCGGCACGGTCCAACTGATCAGCGGGCCGAAGCCCCAGCGGTTGGTGGCGGGTTTGCCCAGATGATCAAGAAAACCGATGGTCGCCACCGAGGCGCCAATGCTGATGTCCGGGTACAGCTCGCCGGTGGCCACGCCGATTTCGGCAGTGGCCATGTGCAGGTGACGCTCGGCCTGGCGGACATCGGGGCGGCGCTTGAGCAGCGCGGCGCCGTCGCCCACCGGAATGACCTGGGCGAGGTGCGGCAGCTCGGCGCAGTTCTCGACTCCGGCCGGCAGTTGCGCCACGGGTTTGGCCAGCAGCATCGACAGCCGGAACAGCGCGCTCTGGCGTAGCGCTTCATAGCGCGGCAGTTCGGCGCGCAGCGACTTGAATTGGGTCTGCGAGCGGGTCACCTGGGTCTGATCGCCACGCCCGGCATCGCGCAGGCGCTGGTTGAGGTTCACGCTCTGTTGTTGCAGGTCCAGCGACTGGTGAGCGATGGCCAGCTCTTCGTTGGCGGCGCAGACCTGGGTGTAGGCCCGCACCACGTCGGCCACCACG
Organism: Pseudomonas sp. StFLB209; assembly: GCF_000829415.1. Classification (NCBI taxonomy): domain Bacteria; kingdom Pseudomonadati; phylum Pseudomonadota; class Gammaproteobacteria; order Pseudomonadales; family Pseudomonadaceae; genus Pseudomonas; species Pseudomonas sp. StFLB209. The sequence continues at coordinate 3,954,331 of NZ_AP014637.1, forward strand.
GTAATGCGCGCCGTATCAGCCGCCGCCTGGGTGGCGTCGACATTGGCCTGGGCCGCTTCGATGCCGCGTTGCAGGGTGCCGAACAGGTCAAACTGATACGAGGTGGTCAGACCCACATCACCCACGGTTGCCACCGGGACTTTTTCAGCCAGCAGAAAGGCTTCGCCCGATTCCTGTAAACGCTGGGCGCCGGCCTTGGCGCTGCCGTGAAAACCTCCGGCGGCTTCGGCCTCGGCGCTCTGGTAGCGCGAGCGTTGCAGGTTGGCCGCTGCGATGCGCAGGTCGGTGTTGCTGGCCAGCGCCTGGCGCACCAGCTCATCGAGTTGCCGGTCCTGGTACAGCCGCCACCAATGCTCAGGCACCGGCGCTGAAACCACATTGGCCGAGTTGCCCAGCGTACCTTGCAGGTCGGCACGATTGACTGCGGCGTCCTTGGGTGGCTGGTAGTCCGGGCCGACCACCTGACAGGCCGATAGCAGGGCGCCGACGCTCAGCGCCAGCAGGCGTAAGGCCGGTTTCATTGCGCGGCCTCCTGGTGTGAGGCGTCGATGATCGACACGGTGGCGGTACGTCCGGCGATCATGCGGAAATTCTCGGGCACTTGATCGAAGGCAATGCGCACCGGGATACGCTGCGCCAGGCGTACCCAACTGAACGCGGGGTTGACGTTGGGCAACAGGTTGCTGCTGCTGGTGCGGTCACGGTCTTCGATGGCGGCGACCATGCTCACGACATGGCCTGTCAGGCGCGCATTGTCGCCCACCACGCGGATATCGACCTTTGAGCCAATATGGATGCCGTCGAGCTTGGTTTCTTCGAAGTAGCCGTCGATGTGATAGGAGGCTGCATCCACCAGTGACAGCACCGGCCGCCCGGCAGTGACGAATTCATGGGGGCGTGGGGCGCGGTCGTTGAGGTAGCCATCCACCGGGCTACGGATCACCGAGCGATCCAGGTTCAGTTGCGCGGCGTCCACTGACACTCTGGCTTCATTGAGTGCTGACAGCGCCCGGGCCTCTTTGGACTGGCTCTCTTCCAGTTGTTCGCGCGATACCAGATTGCCCAGCGACCGGTTGCGGCGATTCTCGCGTTGCGCCTGCTGCCAGGTTTCCTGACGCTCGGCTGCGGTGGCCTGGGCCTGGCGCAGCGCCAGTTTGAAGCGGTCCTGGTCAATGCTGAACAGCACCTGGCCCTTGCTGACCTGCTGGTTGTCGCGCACCTGGACCTGCTGGATCAGCCCGGATACATCCGGGGCGATTTGCACGATGTCGGCGCGAATGTGCCCGTCGCGGGTCCAGGGCGCGAACATGTAGTACATCACCATGCGCCACACCAGCACGCTGGCCAGCGCCACCACAATTAACGTCAGGACCACGCGGCCCAGGGTCAGGATCGGTTTTTTCATGTCATCAGGTACCGGCTAAAGGTGTCCAGTACGCCCAGCAGCAGGGCATACAAACCTGTGTTGAACAACGCCCGGTGCCAGACCAGACGATAAAAGCGGGTGTGCGACAGCACAGCGTGAACAGCCAGAAACAACAGGTACGCCAGGCCCATCAGCACCAGAAAGGTCGGGATGAAGATCCCGTTGATATCCAGCTCGCCAATCATGCAGGTGCTCCATCGGGGCCGTGGATCGGTTGTTCGATGCTTTGGCCATTGACGTCGATGATCTCCAGCCCCGGCAGCAGTGCCAGGCGCAGGCCGCTCAGGGCATGCAGCAGGTGCAGGCGTGCCTGAGGTTCGGCCGGGGCCTGGCTGTTCAGCGCCCGCCGGGTTCGGTCCAGCGTCATCAGCAGGCCATTGGGGGCCGGCAGGCGCTCCCCGGCCTTGAGGCAGGCGGCAAAATAACCGCCGATCTGCGCGACCACCTGACGCAGCGGTGCCTGACAGGAGGTCGGGATCCGGGGTGTCCAGGCCAGCAGGTCAAGCAGGTTCAACGCCACCCGCAGTTCACGCAGTGGCGTGCTGCTGTCCTGGGCGGTCTGGGCCAGGCGTGGCACCTGCTGCATGAGGCGGTCGATCATCTGCACGCCCAGGCGCCGATGTTCGGCCAGAGTGGCCGGTTCGCTCAGGCTGACAATGTCCTGCCAGTTGAAACGGGTCATGCGGCGCACGGCCATCTCTACACCGAACGGGCGCATGATCAGCGTCCAGATGAACGCGAACAGCAGACCGGCGGGGCCGGCCAGATTGTTGTTGATAAACACCAGAAAGTCGGCGTCATAGGCGCCCTGCACGCTGACGAACGTCGCGGTGTTTACCGCCGTCAGCACCGTAGGCAGGAAGAATTTCGGCTGGGCGCTGAGGGTCGCCACCGTGATGAATGGCGCTGCAAAGGCCAGTACCAGCATCGGGAAGTCATGCACTGTGGGCAGCACCACGAACAGGTACAGGCTCGACAGCACCACCGAAACCAGGGTCCAGAAGAAGAACCGGTAGATCTGCGGCGCCGGGTCATCCATGGCGGCAAAGAAGCTGCACGACACTGCGGCCAGAATCACTGCACTGGCGCCGTCCTGCCAGCCCATGAAAATCCAGATCAGCGAAGCGACGACAATCGCCAGCACCGCCGAAGCCACCGAGTAGAGCATCAGACCGCGATCCAGCGCCGGGCTGATCCGTCCCAGCCGCCAGTGTCGGTACACCGCCTGCCAGGGCCGGCCATCATCGGCCTCGATAGCCTGTTGCAAGCTTCGGCAGTCCTGCCACAGATCGATCCACTCGCCCAGGCGATACAGGGCGTTGGAGAGCAGCAGGTGCTCGCGTTCGTCGAGCTGTTCGGCGTCCGGTTGCAGGCGTTGCAACGCCTGATGCAGATAGTCCCACTGCTCCGGTTGCAGGCCGCTGGCAGTGGCTCGCAGCCAGTGGCGCGCCTCGATCAGCAGGGCCGAAAGGTCGGCCATGCGTTCCGGGCAGCGCCGTTCCAGCGCCCACAGCGCGTCGTTGAGCGCGTCGATCACCGGCAGCAGATGGATCATCCGCCCGCGCAGTTCCAGCGCGTGTCGCACGGTCTGTTTATGCGCACCCTCATGGCGCAATTGGCCAATCATTGGCTCCAGGCTGTTGAACCCGGCGGCCATGGCGGTGCGCAGGCCCGCGACCTCGCCGGGGTCAACGTTGCGGCTGAGAAACTGCTCGCTGTACAGGGTGGCATCGCTGAACCATTTGTCGGTGCTGGCCCGGAACACCGGCGCCAGGCGCCGTGGCCAGAACATGGCGCCGACCACCGCGGCGCAGGTGATGCCGAGGAAGATTTCCTCGGTACGCGACACCGCGATTTCAAACACCGCCTGGGGGTTGTCCACGGCGGGCAAGGCAATCAACGGCATGGTGTAGCCGGCCAGCATCAGCGCGTAGCTGTTGGCGGTACGCAGGTGCAGCGACAGGTACAGCAGGGTGCCGGTCCACAAGGCAATAACGATGGCCAGCAGGATCGGCGTCTGGACGAAAATCGGCACCAGGATCACCGAGGCGCAGGCGCCAGTCAGTGTGCCTAGCGCCCGGTACAGGGCCTTGGAACTGGTCGGGCCGACAAACGGGCTGGCGACGATGTACACCGTGGCCATGGCCCAGTAAGGACGCGGCATTTCCATAACCAGCGCGATGTACAGTGCCAGCATCGAGGCAGCGAAGGTGCGTACTCCGTGCAGCCAGTCGCGGCCGGGCGGCAGGTCGCTGAGAAAGTCCTTCATGCTCAAGCCGGATCCCCCTCGGGCGGCAGCGCATCAGAAAACGCCTGCAGCACGCGCAGGGCAATTTGCAGGTCTTCAGCGGTGATGCCGCTCAGCACCCCTGCACGCAGGCGGGTCAGCTCGACCTCGATTGAGGCGGCCAGCTCGCGGCCCTTGTCGGTCAGGCTCAAGGCCTTGGCGCGGCGGTCGTTGGGGTCTTCGGTACGGCAGACGATCCCGGCCTTGCATAACTGGTCGAGCAGGCGCACCAGAGTCGGACTTTCCATCCCCGCAGCATGCGCCACCCTGACCTGATGCACCCCGTCGCCCAGGCGAGCGATGGCCAGCAGGGGACCGGCGCAGGCTTCGCTGATGCTGTAGCTGGACAGCGTGGCATGGCACAGCCGCCGCCAATGACGGGAGGCGGCGACTATGGTGCTGCTGATGGCGCGATGCAGGGTCGGGTCAGACATGGCTCAGGTCGTTAGGGTGAGTATTATTAGTGAGGACATTAATAGCTTGCTAACTATTACTATCCTGTAACAACCTGTTTCAGTCAAATGAAATTTCTTGCTTGCAGGCGCGGCTTCAGCCGCGAACACGCTCCGCCGCTGACTCAGCGAAAAACGCCTGCGCCGCTTCGACAAACCGCTGGTTGGCCAATGACAAGTACTCCTGAGGACGCCAGCACAGGCCAAAGCTCAGCAGTAACGGCGGATCGAACGGCACGCCGACCAGCCTTGGTTGCTGACGCTGGATTGAGCGCAGCAGGGTGCAGATGCCCATCCCGTCGCAGGCCAGGCGGCTGATCAGCGACACGAAGTTGCTCTCCAGGGCAATCCGGTAGCGGACCTGACGGTTGGCGCAGAAGGCGTCTAGCAGGTGACGCTGCAAGAAGCTCTGGTCGAACACCAGCATGTCGATGTCCTGCAGTTGCTCGGCGCAAATTGCTGTTTCGTTGGCCAGCGGGTGGTCGTGAGCCATGCACAGGACCATTTCGTCGCTGCCCAGCGCCACGTGCTCCCATTCAGGATCGATTCGGCGCTGCTCGAGCAGCGCAACGTCTATCTGCCGGTCCTTGAGGCGCTGGCGGATATCGTCAGCGCTGCCCTCGACCACGTGCATGGCCATAGCCGGATACCGCGCCCGAAACTGCGCCAGCAACTCAGGAATATGACCAATACCGTACAACGGCGGGATGCCGACGCGGATCTCGCCGCACTCCAGCGCGGTCAGGTCCTTGAGTGCTTGCCGCGCTCCGCGTAACTGCACCAGGCCAGCTTCTACCCGTTGCACGAACAACTGGCCTTCAGCGGTGATCGTCAGTTGCCGGCCGGCGCGGTTGAACAGTTGCACGCCGAGTTCTTCTTCCAGCCGCGCCACGGCCATGCTCAGCGCCGGTTGCGCCACATGCAGCGCCTGCGCCGCCTTGGTGAAGCTGCCCAGTTGCGCGACCGTGACGCAGTAAGTCAGTGCCTTGAGATTCATGACTCGCCATAGCTAACAAAAATTGATAGGTGGCATCACAAATGAATATTTTTTGTGATGAGCGCGATGCGGCAGGATGGTGTCACGTTTTCCAGCTCATGAGGGTTCGTTTTGAACACGCCGCGCATTTTCCTGATCCATGCCACTCCCTTGTCGATCAGCCCCATCAATACGGCCTTTGACCGGCACTGGCCGCAAGCCGAGCTTGTCAACTTGCTGGAAGACTCGCTGCCCCGTGATTTGAAGGCTGCCGGGCAGCTGACCCCGGCCATTATCCAGCGCTTTCTCGATCTGACCCGTTACGCGGTCAGTGCTGGTGCCGATGCCATTCTGTTTACCTGCTCGGCGTTCGGTGAAGCCATCGATGCCTGCAAGCGCGAAGTGAGCATTCCGCTGCTCAAGCCCAATGAGGCGATGATCGAAGCAGCGTTGGCACAAGGCAGCCGGATCGGGCTGTTGGCGACCTTTGAACCGACCCTGGCGTCGATGCGTGCCGAATTTATCGCGGCTGCCGAACGCCAGGGGCAGGCCTTGGACTTGCAACTGCAACTGGCTGAGGACGGCATGCAGATCCTGGCTCAGGGTGATGGCCCTGAGCATGACCGGCGAGTGGCGCAAGCAGCTGATGCGTTGGGGCCGGCTGAGGTGATCTGCCTGGCGCAATTCTCCATGGCCCGTGCCAGTGAGTGGGTGCGTCAGGTCAGCGGCCTGCCGGTGTTGACCACGCCAGACAGCGCGGTTCTGAAGCTGCGCGGCCTGCTCGATCAGGCTGGTTGATGACCGTTGGTCGGAAGGCGTGCAACTTTTATTCGGTGTTTGAGTCGCGCCATTCAAAAAACTGACACTGCGATGTCGCCGCCTATCCCGATTAATCCGGCGCCGGAGCTGAAACGGTCCTGCACAAGGACGGTCATCGGTGATATCGCAATAATGGCCAGGCGGCTCGGGCAACGATTCATTGACGCTTTCAGGGGGTCAACAAAAAACGCTCCAGGCCGATAGCGGTGGCGAACAGGGCAGGCCGAAAGGCCCGCTCCAGAGCCATTCTGTCGGTGCGCATGCGCACCTTGCGAGCCCCCTATGATTGACCTCGCCACCTGGAATTTGTCCGTTCCTGTCGGCATTCCCGCCACTACCATCAACACCCCGCAATTGGTGCGCGGCTACCAGGATGGTTACTTCCGCTCTGGCGAAACGCTGTTCTTCTGGGCGCCGGTAACCGGCTCGACCACTGACAACGCCAAGTACCCGCGCAGTGAACTGCGCGAGACCACCGCAGATGGTCGGGCTTTCAACTGGAGTTACACCTCGGCAGACAACGTTTTGCGTGCCGCCTTGACCGTTAACCAGGTGCCATCGAGCGGCAAGATTGTCATCGGCCAGATTCACGCTTATCAGAGTAATGAGCCGCTGCTCAAGGTGGAGTATCAGTACAAGGAGAAACTCCAGACCGGCAACATCGTTGCCAAACTGCGGCGCAACCCGGATGCCGAGATTGAAGTCATCACCCTGGCGCAAGGGGTGCCGCTCAATGTGCGCTTCAACTACACCATTGCGTTGACCAGCACCGGCGAGCTGAGCGTCAACGCTTATGATCACGACTGGAAAGTGCGCCTGGATCAGCAGTGGAGTACCAAACTTTTGTACTTCAAGGCCGGGGTCTATACCCAGGACAATACCGGCTATGCCAGTGAAGGGGGGGCGGCGACCTTTTATCTGCTGCGCATCAGCCACGACAAAAAGGCTTGAACCTTTGTAGGAGCAGCTTTAGCGGCGAAGCTAATTCGCGGCTAAAGCGGATCGCCGCCCGACCACTCCTACGGGGCAATGTCGATCAGTTCAGGCCCAGTTTGCCGCGCAGGGTCGAGAGGTCTTCGGCCAGGGTGTTGACCGGACCCACCAGTGCCTTGCGGTCGTTTTCCTTGACCTTGTCATAGGTCATAAAGCCGCCGTCAGCGGTCTGGTACTTGGCCAGGATCTTGTCCACCGAGGCGAAATTCTTGTCCACCTTGGCGGCAAAGGCTTTGTCCTGCTTCTCGATCTGCGGACGGAACAGGTCGACGATTTTCTTCGCGCCGTCAACGTTGCCCTGGAAGTCATACAGGTCGGTGTGGCTGTAGCGGTCTTCTTCGCCGGAGATCTTGGTGGCTGCCACTTCTTCGAGCAGCACGGCGGCGCCGCCGACTACTTTCTCCGGAGGGAAGGTCAAATCGGCAATGCGCTTTTGTAGGTCATTGACGTCAGCCATCAGCTTGTCAGCAATCGCGCCCTGATCTTGCGCGGTGTTCTTCTCGAACAGCGCGTGTTCCAGGCGGTGGAAACCGGTGAAGTCTTCGGCGTCCACGCCTTGTTCGTGGTCATCGACCCGCGAGTCGATGGAGGCGTCGAGGTCGCTGAACAGTTCGGCAATCGGCTCCACGCGCTCGTAGAACACACGGGTCGGTGCGTAGAGTTTTTTCGCGGTGGCGATGTCGCCTTTTTTAACCGCATCGGTGAACTGGCGGGTGTGGCTGACCAGTTCATCGATGTTTTCGGTCACGTAGATCTTGTAGTCGGAGATCGGGCCGACCAGATCCAGCGGTGCGGGGGCGGCAACGGCGGCGAGCGGTGCGCTCAACACACCAAGGGCGAACAGCAGGGCGAGCGGGGTCTTGTTCATATCGACTCTTCCAGTTGAGGTTCAGACAGATTTCGGTGAAGTGGCGGCCAGCAGCGAGCGACCGATGAAATCTTCATCATTGGTCACCCCCGGCAGGGTGAAGAAGTAACCGCCGCCGACCGGCTTGAGGTATTCCTCCAGCGGTTCACCGTTAAGGCGGGTCTGGACGGTAATGAAGCCCTTCTCAAGGTCAGCCTGGTAGCAGATAAACAGCAGCCCCATATCCAGCTGACCATTCTTGTTGACGCCGTTGGAGTAGTTGAACGGGCGGCGCAGAATCAGGTTCTTGCGGCTCTCAGGGGTGCGCGGGTTGGCCAGGCGAATATGCGAATCCAGGCGGGTCTTTTTGCCGTGCGGGTCGGCGGCGTAATTCGGCTCGTCACTTTCGAGCTTGCCGTCCATGGGCGCACCGCTGGCTTTGGTGCGGCCGAAGATCGACTCCTGCTCCTGCAACGGGGTACGGTCCCAGCGTTCGACGAAGTTGCGGATGATGCGTACCACCTGATAGCTGCCGTGCGCGGCCCAGGCCGGCTCGTCACTGCCGGGCTGGACCCAGACCAGTTCGTCCATCTGTTTCTTGTCGTTGGAGTCCGGGTTGGCCGAGCCATCACGGAAACCCAGGAAGTTACGCGCGCTCTCTGCCGGCTGACCGGGCTTTTTCGGTGCCTGCGGCGGTACGGTGCCTTCCTGCTTCCAGCGCACCAGCAGCAGGTCCGGCAGGTTTTTGACGATGTCGCGCAGGGCGTGGATGTTGGTGTCCGGGGTGTTGGCGCAAAACTGAATGCTCAGGTCGCCATGGCAACTGGCGGCGTCCAGCGCGTCATTGGGAAAACCGACCATACGGCTCAGCCGCTTGGGTTTTGCCGCTTGCAGGCCGAAACGCTCGTCGAACAGCGAATCGCCCACCGAAACGGTGATGGTCAGGTTGTCCGGGGTTACCAGTGGGCCGAGGATGCCGGAGTCCAGCGGTGGAAGCTTTGGATCAATGTCCTGGACCAGGCCGCCTTTCATCAAAAATGCGATGCGCTCGTTGAGGGTGCGCAGCAGTCGCTCCAGGTCTTGGCGGTCAGTGGCCAGTACATCGAAAGCGACGAACATGCCGGCCGCCGGGCGCGGGTTGACGATGCCGCTCTGGTGCACGCCATGAAAGGCGTTGCTGTCCTGGGTCTTGTCGCTGTTCGGTGCTTCGGTGACCTGCGCAGGTTTTGCGGCCATCGCTGGACCTGCCAGGCTGCTGCCGGCCAACGCCGCCCCGGCGGCGCCCAGCCCCATCAGCACGCGGCGGCGCTGGGGCGATTCGATCACAGCGGTTGCGTCTGGTTTTTTCATCTTGATTGAGTACTCCGCAGTCTTACAGGCTCGACAGGCCCAAGGCCGGATCGATTTGTTGCAGGGCATCGGCCAGCGCCGTGGACTGGCTGGCGATCAGTTGGCGGGCGGCGGCATCGACCTGATCGTAAGGTCGATAGCCGTCTGCGCTTTTCAGGCCGTTAAAGGTGCTGTCCAGGTTGGTCACGGCGCTGTCCAGGCGCTGTTGCAGGTCAGCGTGGTTCTTCGCCAGCAGTGGACGCAGCAGGTCGATGACCTTACGCGCGCCCTCAAGGTTGGCGGCAAACCCATTGAGGTCGGTGTGGCTGTAGCGTTCCTCTTCACCCTTGCTGCGGTTCTGCGCCAGGCTCAGCAGGTTGCGGATCACGATGCTGGTCAGTTGCTCCGGGGCAATGCTCTGGGCCAGCAGTTCCTGCTTGAGCCGCGCCACATCGGCACTGAGCTTTTGCGCCACAGGAGCAAGACCGTCGAGGCTGGCTTGCTTGAACAGACCGAATTCGATCCGGTGGAAGCCGCTGAAGCCTGGGTCTTGCTCACGTTGTTCGAAGTAATCGGCCCGGGCGTTGATGGTGTTGTCCAGTTCGGCCAGGCGCTGGGCGGCCGGGGCGATGCGCTGATAGGCGCTGCGCGCGGGCAGGTAGGCCGCCTGGGCAGCGTCGAGGTCGCCGGCTTCGATGGCTTGTTGCAAGCTGGCAACCGCTTTGATCAGCGCCGAGCCTTGCTGGCTCAGGTACACCCGGTACTCGGATAACGGGCCGATGAATGCGGTCATCGACGGGCGCGCCTTGGCCTGCGCCTCGGACTCGGCGGTCGGGGTCACGTGCAGGGTGCCGCGCGGGTTGCTCAGCAGGCCGCACGTGATGGCGTAATCGCCGGGCATCAGATTGGCGTTGATCACCTGGCTCATGCCGGGGGTGATGTTTTCGCGCTCTTCGACCACCAGCACGCCGTCGAGGATTTCCCATTCCACAGCACGTTCGGACTGGTTAACGATGCGGAAGCTGTGCTTGCCCGCCGGCACGGTCAGGGCATTGGGCTCGCAACTGCGCGGGTGAATATTGATCACCGTTTCGTTACCGGCATTGGCGGCACGCTTGTGCGCGGCCACTTGCGAGGCGTAGTAGAACAGCCCGCCAGCGGCGAACATCAGGACCACGGAGCCGGCGACGGCCACGCGCAGGGCACGGGGAGACCAGGCTCCCGATGAGGCGTTGGACATGAGTATCCCTTGAGACTAGTGATTCGTGACGGCCGGGCGCGGCGCCTGCGGCTGGTCTTTGTGCGGCAGGAAAAACAGCGTCAGGGCGGCCAGCAGATACAGCAGCCATGCGCCGAGCACACTGACGGTGGGGGCGTCCTGGTAACCGAACATCCCGGCCAGGATCGCGCCGGTCGGACCATCCATCGGCAGCGTGGCGCTGAAATCGAAGACCACCTCTTGCCAGTGGTTCCAGATACCGGCTTCATGCAGTGACCTGACCGAATTGGCCAGCACTCCGGCCGCCACGACGAGGATGAACAGCCCGGTCCAGCGAAAGAACAGGCTCAGGTTCAGGCGCAGACTGCCGCGGTACAGTGCCACCCCCACGGCTACCGAGACCAGCAGGCCGAGCAGGGCACCCAGCGGGGCGCCGGAGCCGGTGCTCTGCTGGAATACCGCGAGCAGAAAAAACACGGTCTCCAGACCTTCGCGGGCCACGGCGAAGAACACCATGGCAATCAACGCCCAGGTTTGATTGCGCGAACCGCTCAATGCGCTGTCCAGTGACTGTTGCAAATCGTCTTTGACCGAGCGCGCCACTTTGCGCATCCAGAACACCATGGAACTGAGGATGCCCACTGCCAGCAGGCCAACGATGCCTTCGAACAGTTCCTGCTGTTTTTGCGGAAATTCGGCGCTCATCAGTTCCAGGCCGCCACCGACGAACAAGGCCAGGGCGCCTGCGAGGAACACGCCGATCCACACCGCCGGCATCCATTGGCCGCGGCCGGTCTGTTTGAGATAGGAGGCAATGATGCCTACGATGAGCGCGGCTTCAATGCCTTCGCGCAGCATGATCAGAAAGGGAACGAGCATTTTTCACCAGGAATGACTACGGGCGGGTGAAGCGTTTCAAAGTGTTGCCACCGAAACAATGCGCAACATAATGATAGTCATTCCCGTGTAAGGGCCAGTTGTTTTTCCCTTATCCAAGGATTTCTGGCTGCTGTTCAGGGGCGGTTCAGGTGTTTGTCAAGCGCCGGTTGTCATAGCCAAAGCGTCTGGCGATGCCTTGTTTATCAATTCCAATCGGCGCTTTTAAACGGTTTTCAACGCACTAGTGGCGTGTCCGCAGCGTTGAGAATGGACTGTGCCAGGCGCACTCGCTCTGGGTTCGGGTAGTTGCGGTTGGCCAGGATCACCACGCCCCATTCGCGGTCGGCCATGAAGGCCACATAACCACCGAAACCATTGGTCGAGCCGGTCTTGTTGAGCCAACTGCCGGGTACTGGCTGCACGGGGGGGCGCAGTGCCTGCGCCGGTTGGGTCTTGAGCGCCATGTCATTGGAATTGCCTGCCAGCAGTGCCGACAGGTCCGCCGGTGGCGGATAGCTCTCCCAGGCCAGCGCCTGAATCGCCGGGCCAAAGCTGAAATAACCCGTGTGGGTCGCTCGCAGCGCTTCTTGCAACGGACTGGTTGGCGGGTGGCTGGCGATATTGGCCTCGACAAAACGGATCAGGTCGGCGCTGCTGGATTTCACCCCGTAAGCCTGATCGGCCAGTATGCCGGGATTGAGCCGTACCGGTTGGTCCTGCCGGTCATAGCCTTGGGCATACAGGCTCTGTTTGTCCGCAGGCACCTTGATCCAGGTCGCCGACAGCCCCAGGGCCGGCAGCAACCCTTGCTGCATGGCCTGGTCGAACGGCAGCCCCAGGCTTTTGGCGGCAATCATCCCGAGCAGGCCGATACTCGGGTTGGCATAGCTGCGATGCGTGCCGGGCAGGTACTGCGGCTGCCATGCCTTGAAGTACGCCATCAGTTGTTGCTCATCCTGCACTCGATCCGGCACCTGTAACGGGAAGCCGCCGGCCGTGTGGGTGGCCAGGTGCAATACGGCGACCTTGCCCAGGCGGCTGTCATGCAGGGCGGGCAGGTAGCTGTCGATCGGGGCGTCGAGCTGGAGTTTGCCTTGCGCCTGAGCCCAGGTGGCGAGGGTCGCGGTGAAGGTCTTGCTGATCGAGCCCAGTTCGAACAGCGTGTCGCTGGTCACCGGTGAGCCCGTGTCTTTGGCCGCCACGCCGAAATTATAGAAGCGCTGGACGCCATGGTCAGTGACCGCGATGGCCATGCCGGCGATACCGTTTTGTTGCATGACTTGCCGGGCGGCCTGCTCGATGAGCAGGTCCCGGGCCTGCGAATCGGTGGTCTGGCTCCAGGCCGCAGGGCTGCCGAGAAGGGCCAGCGTTACCGCGGTCAGCGTGATTGTTCGGTTCATTGTCAGTCCTGTTGCGCGGGGGGCCGGTACATTGCCTGCCAATAGGAGAACGCTCAATAGACATTTGTTCTCTGAATATTGGCGAATGCACGCGCTGTAACCACATGTGTCTGGCTGCATTGGGCACGTTTGCGTACCATGCCAGCTTTTTCGCGTGCCCACGCGCCGCCTGGTCTGGTAACCCATGAAATTCTCCCGTCTGCGCGCCGATGTTCTTGCCGGCCTGACTACCTCTTTTGCGCTGGTGCCCGAGTGCATCGCCTTTGCCCTGGTGGCGCATCTCAACCCGCTGATGGGCCTGTACGGGGCTTTTATCATCTGCATCCTGACCGCCCTGTTGGGTGGTCGGCCGGGCATGATCTCCGGCGCAGCAGGCTCAATGGCGGTAGTGATCGTCGCGCTGGTGGTCGAACATGGCGTGCAATACCTGCTGGCCACGGTGCTGCTCGGCGGGGCGCTAATGGTGCTGTTCGGCCTGCTGCGCCTGGGCAAGCTGGTGCGGCTGGTGCCGTACCCGGTGATGCTCGGCTTCGTCAACGGTCTGGCCATTGTCATTGCCATGGCCCAGCTCGAACACTTTCAACATGACGGCGCCTGGCTCAGCGGCCAGGCGTTGTACATCATGCTCGCCCTGGTCGCGGTCACCATGGCCATCGTTTACCTGCTGCCGCGTCTGACCCGTGCGGCACCGCCCGCATTGGTAGCGATTGTCGGGGTTGGCCTGGGGGTGTACCTGCTCGACCTGCCGACCCGCACCCTGGGGGATATGGCGCACATGGCCGGTGGTTTGCCGGCCTTTGCCTGGCCGCAAGTGCCCTGGACGCTGGAAACCCTGTACATCGTCGCGCCTTATGCGCTGGTTATGGCCATGGTGGGCCTGCTGGAGACGTTGCTGACCCTTAACCTCACCGATGAAATCACCGAGACTCGTGGTTACCCGGACCGCGAGTGCGTGGCGCTGGGGGCGGCGAACATGGTGTCAGGGGTGTTCGGCGGGATGGGCGGCTGCGCCATGATTGGCCAGACCGTGATCAACCTTGGCTCCGGCGGTCGTGGGCGGCTGTCCGGGGTTGTGGCCGGTGGCATGATCCTGATGTTCATCCTGTTTCTGGCGCCGCTGATCGAGCGTATTGCGCTGGCGGCGCTGGTTGGTGTGATGTTGGTGGTGGCGCAGCAGACCTTCGCCTGGGCGTCGCTGCGCATCCTGCGCAAAGTGCCGGTCAGCGACATGCTGGCGATTGTCGCGGTAACCGTGGTCACGGTGCTCACCGACCTGGCCATGGCGGTGCTGTTCGGGGTTATCGTCGCCGCGCTGGACTTTGCCTGGAAGCATGCCCGTGACCTGTATGTCGACAGCTATCAGGCCGTCGATGGCAGCAAGGTCTACAACGCGCATGGCACGCTGTTCTTTGCCTCGACCACACATTTTCTCGAACAGTTCTCGCCGCAAGATGATCCTGAGCAGGTGGTACTCGACTGTCAGCACCTGAGCTTCGTCGACTACTCGGCCATTGCCGCACTCAAAACCCTGCGCGAGCGCTATGAAAAGGCCGGCAAACACCTGCGCGTGATCCATCTGTCCGAGCGTTGCCGCAGCCTGCTGCGGCGTGCCGGCATCCAGCCACAAGGAGTGTGAACAATGACTGGCCCGACGCCGCTGCAAGCCTATGAACAAGCCCTGCAACGGGGCTTTCATGCTGATGCGTCCCAGCGTGATGCCGCTGAACAGTTGCAGGCCTGCTGGCAGGCGCTGGCTGATGGCGGCGGCGCCAGGGGCATCTACTTGTGGGGGCCAGTGGGGCGCGGCAAGACCTGGCTGATGGATCGCTTCCATGAAAGCCTGCAAGTACCGTCGCGGCGTCAGCACTTTCATCACTTCATGCGCTGGGTCCACAAGCGCATGTTTGAACTGACCGGCATCGCCCAGCCGTTGGCGGTGATCGCCCGGGAACTGGCGGCAGACGTGCGAGTGCTGTGTTTCGACGAGCTGTTCGTCACCGACATCGGCGACGCGGTGATTCTCGGCGGGCTGCTACAGACCATGTTCGAAGCCGGTGTGGTGCTGGTCTGCACCTCGAACATCCCGCCGCCGCAGTTGTACAGCCACGGCCACAACCGCGAACGCTTCCTGCCCGCCATTGCCGCGATCGAGCACTACATGCAAGTGGTCGAGGTCGATGGCGGCGCAGACCACCGATTGCATCCGGGGCAACTGCTGCAACGCTACTGGGTCAGCGAACCCGGCAAGCCCGGCGCCCTGGCTGAAATCTTCAAGGGCCTGACCCACGGCCAGACCGTGCACGACACTCAGGTCATGCTGGGCTACCGCAGCGTCAATGTCCTGCAACATACCGACAACGTGATCTGGTGCCGTTACCGCGACCTGTGCGAACAACCACTGGCGGCGATGGACTTCATCGCCCTTTGCGACCGTTTTGCCGTGGTCATGCTCAGCGAAGTACCGCTGCTCAGCGCTGTACAGCGCGAGGCGAAGATTGCCCGCGGCACCGAAGACGGCGTCGAACAGGTCAAAGCCGGTGACCGCGAACTGCCGCAACTGTCACCCAAAGATGACAGCGTGCGGCGCTTCATCGCCCTGGTCGACGAATGCTACGACCGCCGCGTCCCGCTCTATGTCGAAGCCCCCGTGCCCATGGACCAGCTTTACACCCAGGGCTACCTGGAATTCGCCTTCCGCCGAACTTTGAGCCGTTTGCAGGAGATGCAGTTGCAGCGGTTTAGTGAGTGAGTGAGAGAGCCCCGGCAGATTAAAACCCGTCCTGCCAAGCGCACCTGCTCCTTATAGAAAGAGCAGCGACTTCCCTGCCGGCTTTCCCACCAAATCGACACCTGCGTTCGGCCAGCGCCCAAGTCGCGTTCGGCGGCGCCTGCAAGAACATTCCAAAACAAATCGCGCATGGCTTGAGAACTTCGTTGCCGTTGCCGTTGCCGTTGCCGTTGCCGTTGCCGTTGCCGTTGCCGTTGCCGTTGCCGTTGCCGTTGCCGTTGCCGTAGATTTTGATTTTTGAGCCGAGATGGCACAGACGACGCGGGCCGCGACTTTGGCGCTGGCCGAGGGTAGGCGTCGATTCGGGGGAGAAACCGACATGGAGGTCGGTTTCAGGTGCGCTGGGCAGGGATGCCCATCGCGCCGACCCCCGAATCGATGCCGGACGGAGGGAAGTTCGCCCGCAGGGCGGACCCAAGCCAGGAGCAAGCGGTTTTCCCCTATTTTGCCAAGCACAAAATAGGGTCGCCCGTCGGGGCGAAACCCGCAGGCCAGACAACCGCGGCAATGAACCTGCCAAGACATCAGCTGTTCGCGGCTGAAGCCGCTCCTACAGCCGTTCAGGAAACCGCGTTGCGCCGCCGCTGCGCCAACAGATGCTTAGCCCCCTCGATCACCAACACCAGCACCGCCAGCCAGATCGGCACATAGGTCAGCCACTCATCAGCGCCGATACTCTCGCCCAGCAACAACGCCACGCCCACCAGCAACACCGGCTCCACATAACTGAGCAGCCCGAACAGGCTGAACGACAACAGCCGGCTCGCCAGCAGATAGCTGATCAACGCCGACGCACTGATCACCCCCAACAGCGGAATCAACACATACAACATCGGCGTCGCCTGCGCCGCCGCCGGATTACCGCTGACAATGAACCACACCCCGACCGGCAACATGAACAACATGTCAAACCACAGCCCGCCCAGATTGTCTGTCTGCAACCGTCGGCGCAGCACGAAATACACCGGATAACCGGCCGCGACCACCAGCGTCTCCCAGGAAAAACTGCCCAGTCGCCACACTTCATGCGCCACCCCAAACGCAGCAAAGGCTGCCGCCACCTTCTGCAGGTGCGACAGGTGCTCGCCATACACCAGACGCCCGGTCAGGATCATCGTCAGTGGCAACAGAAAATAACCCAGCGACACCTCCAGGCTGCGACCGTGCAACGGCGCCCACATGAACAACAGCAACTGCACACCCATCAGAAACGAAGACAGCATGATCCCCGGAATCAGCACCGGGTGACGCAAAATGCGCGCGCCCAGCGCCTTGACCAGCGGCCAGTCACCGCACATGAACATGAACAGCGTCACGCACGGCACCGTCAGCAGCATGCGCCAGCCGAAAATCTCTTCACCGCTGAGCGGGGCCATCAACGAGGTGTAGTAGTACATGACTCCGAACAGACAGGAAGCCAGTACCGAAAGCGCAATTCCTTTCTGCACGAGGGACTCTTGGGAAGGCAATGGATGAAAGAGAAGGGTTGCACCGCAGTGGTGCAATGCCTGCCTATTCTAAGGACTGTTCGCGATTCAAAACAGTCGTGTAGTTGAAAATGCTACAGAATTTGTCCGTCTGCCTGCCCAGATGCGTCCCTTGAATACCCGAACGCGATGCCGTGCACTGAATGGGGGCGAGGTTGTAACTGGTTATTAAGTTTCGTTTAAGCCAAGTGCCATACATTTGCCTGACATCAAATGTTCACATTGTTAGGGAGAGGGTGAGTCATGGCGGATATCGATCTGAAGCGTTTCGATATTGTTTCCGGGCAGATCCAGCGGGTCTATGAGTTCGACGACGGTCGCTGGGAGCTTGAGAACATTGATCGCGACGAGACCTACAGCGTGTCTGGCACTGATGTGCTGCATGTCGAGCGCGACGATGGCTGGATCGAGACCACCGTTTACCGCGACCTGGACGGCAGTGGCATCTATCAGGAAATCTCGGTGTCGCACAGTCGTCCGGGCGAGACCGGCCAGCCGTTGGTGGCGCAAGTCAGTGATGCGTCACTGGCGCGCCTGTACATGACCACCTTCGACCGCAGCCCGGACCTTGGCGGCTTTCGTTACTGGGAACAGCAAGTGGACCGCGGCATGTCACTGACGGACGTGGCTGCAAGCTTTGTGAACAGTAGCGAGTTCAATCAGACCTACGGTGCCCTCAACAATACCGACTTCGTCAATCAGCTGTACCTCAATGCCCTGGATCGCAGCGCCGACGCCGGTGGCCGGGATTGGTGGACCGGCCATCTGGACAACCAGACCATGAGCCGTCAGGAAGTGGTAATCGCCTTCTCCGAGTCGGCCGAGTTTGTCGCTTTGAGCAACCAGGCCGTCGACGGCTTCATTCAACTGGCCGGCCAGCCGGTCGCTACTGAAGCATTTGTCTGACGCTTATTCGACTTTTCCAGCGTTGTCAGGTCTGAGTCGCTACCATGGCCCTTTTTTGTCATGGATGAGGAGCCCGCATGACCGCTTGTGACACCGCTACCGCTGCCTCGCGCAGCACCCCGCGCCAGGAGCAGATGGCAACGCGCCTGGCGTTTTTCATTGCCGGTTTCGGGATGGCCGCCTGGGCACCACTGGTGCCTTACGCCAAGCTTCGCGTCGGCCTGGATGAGGGCATGCTCGGCCTGCTGCTGTTGTGTCTCGGGGTGGGTTCGATCAGTGCCATGCCGGTGGCCGGAGCGCTGGCGGCGCGTTGGGGGTGTCGACGTCTGCTTGTAGGCGGCACCTTGCTGATCTGCCTATGCCTGCCCCTGCTGGCCACGGTCGACAGCCTGGCGCTACTGATTGCCGCGCTGTTTATGTTCGGGGTGGGGATGGGCGCTGTGGACTGCACGGCCAACATCCAGGCGGTGATTGTCGAGCGTGAAAGCGGCAAGACCATGATGTCGGGCTTTCACGGCTTGTTCAGCCTTGGCGGGATCGTCGGTGCTGCCGGCGTCAGCGTACTGCTGGTGCTGGGCGCCTCGCCGTTGCAGGCGATTTTGGTGGTGCTGTTCATCATCGCGTTGGCGCTGCTCAAGGCCATGGCGCATTTGCTGCCTTATGGCAGTGCTGCTGAAGGCCCGGCGTTTGCGATTCCGCGCGGGGTGGTGCTGTTTATTGGCCTGCTGTGCTTCACCGTATTTCTCGCCGAAGGTGCAATGCTCGACTGGAGTGCGGTGTTCCTGACCGCCAGCCGCGGCATGGAGACCGCCTACGCCGGCCTGGGTTATGCGGTATTTGCCGTGACCATGACCTTTGGCCGGTTGTTCGGCGATGCCATCGTGCGCCGGGTCGGGCCGAACCGCATCATTGTTTTGGGTGGCCTGCTGGCGGCGCTGGGCCTGGCCATCGCCACCCTGGTGCCGGCCTGGGAAGCGGCCTTGCTGGGGTATGCGATGGTTGGCGCCGGCTGCTCGAACATCGTTCCAGTGTGTTACAGCGCCATAGGGCGCCAGCAAGACATGCCCGAAAGCGTGGCCATCCCGGCAGTGACCACGGTCGGCTATGCCGGGATTCTGATGGGGCCGGCAGCCATCGGCTTTGTCGCCCACCTCAGCAGCCTGGGCGTGGCGTTCATGGTCGTGGCGATCATGCTGCTGGGCGTTGCCGCCAGTGGCAGCCGGCTGAGGGCGTGATGCCTGATTATAGGTAGCGGGCCATTCCCGATACCCGGATCGAGCTGCCCGGCTGTGCGCTGATTTCTGCCCGCAGCCGCGACGGGCTGCCCATGTCTTCGCCCTGCAGGATATCGATCACACCGCCATGTGGCCAACCGATGTCACGCAGGTAACCGGCCAGCGCGGCAGTGGCGGCGCCGGTTGCCGGGTCTTCGTAGACACCGCCGAACGCGAACGGATTGCGGGTATGGAAAAACTGCGCGCTTTCAGCAAACACCAGCACAATTGTGGCCCAGCCTTCACGCACCATCAGCTCGCGCCCGGCGGCCTGGTCATAACGCATGGCGCTGAGCGCTTCACGGCTGTTGAGCGCCAGCACCAGGTGCCCCGCACCGCCATTGATCGCTGCTGGCGCAATGCGCAGGTCCAGCTCATCGCGGCGATAACCGAACAGATCCAGCGCCTCGTTCAGCAGTGCTTCGCTGATCGGCTGGCTGTGGGTCGGGGGTGATTGCAACGCCGCCGAAACCAGTCGCCCCTGCGCATGGCCCTCCACGGTAATGCTGGCCTGGTTCAATTGCAGATCGAACACTCCGTCACCGTGCTGCGCCGCCAGTGCCGCTCCCAGGGCAATGGTGGCATGGCCGCAGAATGGCACTTCGGCCAAGGGCGAGAAATAACGTACCCGCCAGCGCCCGCCGTCCAACGGGGCGGCAAACGCGGTCTCGGAAAACCCGACCTCTGCCGCGATGGCTTGCATGCGTGGCTCATCGGGCAGGGCATCGCCAATCCACACCCCGGCCGGGTTGCCGCCTGTTTCGCCGTCGCTGAAGGCTGCCAGTTTGAGGATTTCTGTCATGGTATTGCGCTCCCTGTCTTGTCAATTTCGGTCAGTGTGCAAGAAGCGGGCGAGCGCGGCCCCATACAGCCATGCGGTTTTTTGACCGGTCAGTTGTAGCGTTGCACTGGCCGGTTAGCCAGCAACCGCTCCCGCGCACCATCCCAGGCCCAGTTGAACGCCATGGTGTAGGGCAGGAAGAACAGCAGCACGCCAATGTCCAGCCAGAACGCCTGAACCAGGCTGATCGACAGCCACCAGGCGGCCAGCGGTACCACGGCCAGAATCAGACCCGCCTCAAAGCACAGCGCATGCAGCGTACGGTTGGTCAGGGTCATGTTGAAGCCCATCCGGGCGCGGATGCGGTCAAAAAGCAGGTTGAACAGCATGTTCCAGAGCATCGCCACGGTGGAGATCATCACTGTCAGGGCGCCCATGCTGCCAATAGAGCGATCCATCACCCAGGCCAGGATCGGCGCACAGATGATGACCCCGATCGTCTCAAAGGCGACGGCGTGCAGCACGCGTTCCTTGAGGGTTTTGGCAGGGAGTGAATGGGCTGAGCTGTTCATGACGGAGCCACCTGTCAATAAAGATCCTGCATTCTTATCGGTCATCGGGCTAAAGTGAAAATACGATCAATCGGTAAAACCGATGGAGGCCGCGTCATGAATTATTCACCCGAAGCCCTTGAGGCGTTTGTCCAGATCGCTGCGCTGGGTTCGTTCAGTGCGGCGGCGCGCCGGCTGGGTAAAAGCCAGTCAACCATCAGCGAGGCCATTGCCCGGCTGGAGATCGATCTGGACCTGCAACTGTTTGATCGTTCGGCGCGCCAGCCGGTGTTGACCGCAGCGGGCAGGGCCATGCTGGAGCGGGTCGAGGATGTGCTGTGTGCCCAAGACTTGCTGCGTCGCACCGCCGGGCGGCTGGCGGCTGGCGTTGAGCCGCGCCTGACCCTGGTGTTGTCCGATGCCAACCAGTTCGTCGAATTCGAAGCGCGTATGACCGAGCTGGACCAGCGTTTTCCGGATATCGAGCTGGAATGCGTATTTGCCGAACACGGCGATGCCATCAATCTGATCCAGAGCGGCCGGGCGACGCTGGGCCTGCTTTCGGCCCAGGCCGGTTATCCGCCCGAGATCGGCCATGCAACCATCACCGAACGCGCCGATTTTGGCTTGTTCGTTGCGCACCAGCATCCTCTGGCTGGCCAGCAGCAGGTCAGCTATGCGCAATTGGCGGGTCATCGGGCCTTGCGACTCAACACCCTGGTAGAGCACCTCAACCCGACCGATGACCTGCCCACCAGCAGCCGGCGCAGTTGGTCGGCGCCTAACTATCTGCTGCTAATGGACATGGCGGTGTTCGGCTTTGGCTGGGCCGCCTTGCCGCGCTGGCTGGTGTCTGGCTACGCCCAGGGGCGCTTGCAGGAGTTGCAGGTGCCGGGCTGGCCACGCCGCTCGGCGGTTGATGTGATCTGGTCGCGGCAGCGCACCCTGGGTCCTGCCGGCGCCTGGTTGCTGGAGACCCTGATGCCCTGAAAGGACACTGTAATATCAGTTTAATATCGCTGTAGTAGGGTCACGTATTTATGATGTGCAGTGGCCCGCGAATGAAAGCAGAGCATTTTCAATTCATGCGTCCCCGATTGCCCCGTGACCACAAAAGTGCGGGGGATCTGTGCAACTTCGTTCCAGCCATCGACATAGACGACAGTAACTCACTGGTCATGGAGGTCTTTACCACCCAGCGCGACCTGGTGTGCCTGGCGGTGGTCGATCAAGAGCGGCCGGTCGGGCTGATCAATCGCAATATCTTCATGTCACAGATGAGCAAGTTGTATCACCGCGAGCTGTACGACAAGAAAAGCTGCATCGCCTTCATGGACAAGGAGCCGCTGATCGTCGATGCCGAGATGAGCATCGAAGAGCTGACCTTCAAGACCGTCGAGTTCGGAGAAAAAGCGCTGGCCGACGGCTTTATCGTGACCCGTGAAGGGCGGTTTGTCGGCTTGGGCAACGGTCTGCAACTGATCGCGGTGGTGGCGGCGATGCAGGCGGAAAAGAACCGCCAGATGATGCAAAGCATCGAATACGCCAGTGTCATTCAGCGCGCCATGCTGCGTGCTTCGCGCGAGACGCTGGCCTCGACCTTGAGTGACGCCTCACTGGTCTGGGAGCCGCGTGATGTGGTGGGCGGCGACTTCTATCACTTCTGCAAGTACCCCGATGGCTGGTTCGGCGCGATTGCCGACTGTACCGGCCATGGTGTGCCCGGTGCGTTCATGACCCTGATTGCCTCCAGCGCGCTGGGTCAGGCGCTCGATCAGTACGGGCCGCGCAACCCGGCGACCCTGCTGTCGGCGGTCAACCGCAGCGTCAAGAGCATGCTCGGTCAGGACCGCGACGCCGACGGCACCCCGGAATCCGATGACGGCCTGGACGCTGCGTTCTTCTGGTTCGATACCCATACCTGGACCCTGCGCTTTGCTGGTGCGCGGCTGTCCCTGCATGTGCTGCACCCGGAGGCTGAGCAGTTTCAGACGGTTGCCGGCCAGCGGATGGGCGTCGGCTACGTCGACAGCGGCATGGATTACCAATGGGAGATGCACAGTGTGCCGCTGGAGTCCGGCAGCCTGATTTTTATCACCACCGATGGCCTGACCGACCAGATTGGCGGGGTCAAGAACATCGCCTTTGGCAAGCGCCGGGTATTTGAAAGCCTGCTGGCCAATAGCGATAGCCCGGCGGCCGAGATTGGCCAGGGGTTGTTGCAAGTCCTGTCGCACTGGCAGGGCGAACAGAATCGTCGTGACGATTTGACTTTCTTTTGCGCTCGTCTCAGGAGCAATGATGACTAATCTGCTGCGCGCCATTGAGGACCATGACATGAGCTTTTTCGACCTTGCCCAACAGCGCAACGTGATTTTCTACCACATGGGCTACTTCTCCCACAGCGTCGTTTCGGCGATGGCCGAGGTGGTCAAGCTGCAGCTTGAAGTATCCGGTGTCAGCGGCCCGACCCGCCGCAAGCTGTTCTCATCGTTCATCGAGCTGTCGCAAAACATCGTCCACTACTCGGTCGATGCCTTGGGCGTGTCGGCCGAGGACGACACCGGGCTGCGTCATGGGGCGGTCTGCATCAGTGCCGAAAACAATCGGTTCACCATGCTCTGTGCCAACCCGGTGGCCAGTGGCGAGGTCGAGCGGCTGCGCGCCAACCTCGAACCGCTGCGCGGCATGTCGGTTGAAGAAATCAAACAGGCCTACAAGGTGTCCCTGCGGGCTGAAACGCCGGAGGGCAGCAAAGGCGCGGGGCTGGGTTTTCTGACCATGGCCCGCGACGCCAGCGAGCCGCTGGAGTACAGCTTCCAGCCGCGCCCGCAAGACCCGGAGACCACCTTGTTCTGCCTCAAAGCCACTATTTGAATGGATTGATGACTGTGATGGACAATTTTTTCATTGAAGCCACTGCCACTTCGCCTGAAGTCGATTTTCGTTATGACCAACGCCTGCTGACCATCAAGGGCGAGTCCTATCCTGAAAACGCCGCCGCGTTTTATGCGCCGATCGTCCAGCAACTGCGCGACTTTCTTGCTAATTGCGCCGGCGTTGAAGTGACGGCCAACATTGCACTGGCCTACTTCAACAGCTCCAGCACCAAGATGCTGTTCAATATCTTCGATACCCTTGACCACGCGGCCATGGCCGGTAACAAGATCGTGGTCAACTGGTATCACGATGAAGAAGACGAAACGATCTTCGAGTTCGGTGAAGAACTGCAGGCCGATTTCACCTCGTTGACCTTCAATGATCATCCCGTGTCGGTTTCATAAAGGAGATTGGTCATGGTGACTGCTGGCTCTGCGCTCCAGGCGCGTGCGGATCAGACCGTGGACTTGTTCAGTAGCGAGACCGACGCGTTGCGGCGTGCCCGCTCGGTCCTCGCTCAGGCCGATGCCGACGCTGAGCTCTACCAGCAGTCGCTGGCCGAACTGACCAGCCACTTCGAGCGCCTGATTCGAGAAACCCGGCGCTTGATCACTCGCAGTGACCGTGCCGAACGCGAGATGAACGCGCTCAATCTGCAGTTGCAAACGCTGGCCGAACAGCTGGAGTTCCGCGCTACCCATGATGCCCTGACCGGGGTGCTGAACCGCGGTGCTGTGATCGAGCGGGCCAAGCGGATGCTGGAAAGCACCGGCGCGGTATTGATCGTGCTGGACATTGATCTGTTCAAGCAGATCAACGATGACTTTGGTCATCCGGCGGGCGATGCAGTGATTCGCGGGATCGTCGAATGCCTGGCGCCGATCGTGGCCAAGGTCGGGGTGATCGGCCGGGTGGGCGGTGAAGAGTTCACCGTCGTGCTGCCTGGCAGCGACTTGCAGCAGGGGCTGGACTATGCCGAAGCCATGCGCGCGGCGATCGCCGGGCATTGCTTTGCTGCCCCGGTCAACCGCCAGGTCACTGCCAGTTTCGGGGTCAGCGCCAGTGCGGCCGGCCTGCGCTTCGATGCCGCTTACAGCTCTGCGGACACGGCGTTGTACCAGGCCAAACGTACCGGGCGTAACCGGGTAGAGCGGGCCCAAGGCTGACTCTGGCGGGCTGAAAACTATCTGCCCATCGGGCAGAGTCAAATTGCTGGCGCTCTGACATAATGCGAGGGTGCTTGCAGCCCTTTGTCCAGAAGCCGCCGTTCATGTTGCTCAGCGATCCCTTCTCGTTACTGTTGATCATCACTCCGTTCGGGATCATGACGGCGCTATTGCTGTGCCTGTCGTATGTCGGTGCGGGGCGCAGCAACAAGGCCCTGCACTGGTGGCTGTTGGGTGAACTGTGCAATACCTCGTACCGGGTTGCCGAAATGCTCCAGCCCGGCCTGTTGCTGCCGTCGCTGCACTGGCTGGAGATTCTGTCGCCACGCGCTGCCTTGCTGGCCAGCACCGGTCTGCTGATTGCCAGTATTGGTTGTCATACCGTGGCGTTGCGTCATTTTGTCGGGCTGCCGGGACGCCTCGGCCAGCAGCTCGGCTGGGTGCTGGTGCCGCTGGCCGGCTATCTGGCTCTGGCGGTGGCGTTGATCGACACTTCCTGGATTCTTCCCTGGTTTGCCGGGGTGGCGGCGCTGGCGATTGCCGTGCAGATGCGGGTCTGTGCCGGGCTGTTGAGGACTTATCGCGGCGCTTGGGGGATTGCCGCGACCCAGGTGTTCGCCTTCGGCTTCCAGCTGTGGTCATGTGTCAGCCTATTGATCGAGCCGATCCCGCCGCTGCCTTATGACGAGCCGGACATGCCCTCGCGGATGGCGCTGCTGGTGGATTTTACGGTGTCATTCCTGTTTACCCTCGGCTTTGCCCTGATGCTTCAGGAGCACTTGCGCATGCAGGCCCTGCAACTGAGCATCACCGACGTGCTGACCGGGGCCTTGAACCGGCGCGGCGCCCAGCCGATTCTCAACCAGCAATGGGCGCAGGCCGCACTCGGCAGCTATCCGCTGACGGTGGCGATGATCGATCTGGACAACTTCAAGAACATCAATGACAAGTACGGCCATGCGGTGGGCGACAGTGCCTTGCAGGCGTTCTCGGCGGCGGTGTTTTCGCTCAAGCGTCATAGCGATGTGTTCGTGCGCTGGGGCGGGGAAGAGTTTCTGTTGATGTTTCCGCACACCGATGTCGCCCAGGCGCAGGTTTTTATGGCGCGCCTGCGCGATGCGCTGGCCAGTCGCGAACTGGACCCGCAGTTGCCATTGCCGATTGCGTTCAGTGCCGGTCTGACCCAGTCCGGCAGCCGCCATCTGCAGCACAGCTTCGATGCGCTGCTGCGCACCGCAGACCAGGCGCTGTACCGGGCCAAGCAGCACCGTGACCGGGTCGAAGTCGGCGAGATCGCCGGTTAAGCAAGGCTTGAGCGTTTGAGCACCAGGGTCAGGATGTCGTAACTGGCCACCAACTCGTCGTGCTGGTTGGTCACCTCCACATCCCAGGCCACCACCCCTTGCGGTTCGTCCCTGGCGCTGAGCTTGCCCTGGTCGATCTTGCGCTTGCAGGTCAGCCGCGCACGGATCGTGTCACCAATGCCCACCGGGTTGATGAAGCGCAGCGTATCCAGGCCATAGTTGGCCAGTACCGGACCCTCTGCGGGGGAGACGAACAGCCCGGCGGCCGCAGAGAGTACGAAGTAGCCGTGGGCGATGCGCTTGCCGAACTGCGATTGGCGGGCGGCAATCTCGTCAAAATGCATGTAGAAGTGATCCCCCGACAGGCAGCCAAAGTTGACCAGGTCAGCTTCGGTCACGGTGCGCCGATGGGTCAGCAGCGATTCGCCGATCTGCAGGTCGTCAAAATAGCGGCGGAAGGGGTGGACTTCGGTTTCGATCAGCCTGGCACCGCGCACGTACTCGCCGGTGACGGCCATGAGCATACTCGGCGAGCCTTGCACGGCGCTGCGGTGCAGGTAGTGTTTCACCGCCCGCAGACCGCCCAGTTCCTCACCGCCGCCGGCCCGCCCGGGGCCGCCGTGCTTGAGTTGGGGCAGGGGCGAGCCATGGCCGGTGGACTCGGCGGCTGATTCACGGTCGAGAATGTGCAGCCGACCATGCAGCGCGGCTGCGGCGGGCACCACTTTGGCGGCGACCTGCGGGTCTTTGGTGATCAGGCTGGCAACCAGGCTGCCTTTGCCACGGGCGGCCAGGGCAATGGCCTCGTCCAGATCCTCGTAGGCCATCAATGTGCTGACCGGGCCAAACGCTTCGATATCGTGGGCGCCGCCCTCGGCATGCGGGTTGCGGCTGCGCAGCAGGGTCGGGGCAAAGAACGCGCCCTCGGCCACCCCTTCGCCACGCGGCGCAAAACCGTCGGCGGCCCCCAGCAGCAGCTCACTGCTGGCCAGCAGCAGCTGCAAGCGCTCGGTAACGTCGGCCTGTTGCGCATGGGACGCCAGGGCGCCCATCTTCACGCCTTCCACTGACGGGTCGCCGACCACCACTTTACTGAGCCGCGCATGCAACTGTTGCGCGACCGCATCGATGTGTCTGGCCGGCACGATGGCGCGGCGGATGGCGGTGCACTTCTGGCCGGCCTTGACGGTCATCTCGCGGGCCACTTCCTTGATGAACAGCTCGAACTCCGGATCGTCCGGGGTCACTTCCGGGGCGAGGATCGCGCAGTTCAGCGAGTCGGCCTCGGCGTTGAACGGCACGCACTGGCGGATCAGGTTAGGGTTGACGCGCAGTTTCGCGGCGGTGTCGGCCGAGCCGGTGAAGGTCAGCACATCCTGACCTTGCAGGCGGTCAAGCAAATCGCCCGTGCTGCCGATGATCAGTTGCAGGCTGCCAGCGGGCAGCAAGCCGGACTCGTGCATCAGGCGCACGGTCGCTTCGGCCAGGTAACTGGTCGCGGTGGCCGGTTTGACGATGCACGGCATGCCGGCCAGAAAGCTCGGCGCAAACTTTTCCAGCATCCCCCAGATTGGAAAGTTGAACGCATTGATATGCACTGCCACGCCGCCGCGCGGCACCAGAATATGGCTGCCAACGAAGCTGCCCAGCTTGCCCAGCGGCATGGCCGGGCCTTCGTGCAGCAGGTTGCCCGAGGGCAGTTCGCGGCGGCCGATACTGGCATAGGCGAACAGCGTACCGGCACCGCCCTCGATGTCGATCCAGCTATCGGTCCGCGTGGCGCCGCTATGGTGCGACAGGCTGTACAGCAGTTCCTTGCGTTCGAGCAGGTAGTTGCCGAGCGCCTTCAGGCATGCGGCGCGCTGCTGGAAATCCAGAGCCAGCAGGCTGTCACGGCCTTGCCGGCGCGCGTGCTCCAGGGCCTCGTTGAAATCCAGCGGCTCGTCATGCGTGTGGGCAATGCCCTGGCCATTGACAGCGCTGCGCAGCGAGGCGGCGCCATGCTCGCCAATCCAGCGACCAGCGATAAAACTTTGCAGGGTAGGGGCGTTGCTCATCAGAGTGTCTCCACATTTATGGTGGGCGGGGCCAGCACTACCAAAGCGCCAGGGTGTAGCCCAGGATCAGCCGGTTCTCGTCCAGATCGGTGCTCAGCCCGTTGCCGGAGCGAAAGGTCAGGTTGCGCCAGCGCATGCTCAAGCCCTTAAACGGGCCGCTTTGCAGCACGTAGGCGATATCGGTATTGCGTTCCCATTCTTCGCCGTGATCGCCGCTGGCGGTGCGCGCATTGCGGCCATCGACATAGCGGGTCATGAAGCTCAGGCCCGGCACGCCGAGGGCAGCAAAGTCATAGTCGTAACGCAGTTGCCAGGCGTCCTCTTCGGCGCGGGTAAAGGTGTTATAGGTCACCAGGTTGACCGAGTACGGGTCACCGCCATTGAGAAACGCAAAGGCGCTGTCGCCCGACATGCGCTGAAAGCCCAGGCCGACTTTGTGCCCGCCGTAGCCCAGCGTGAACATGCCGTTGAGGTTGCGGTTATCGATGCGCCCGGCGCGTTGCTGGCCATCGTTGCCGCTGTCGAAATAGCGCAGGTCACTGCGCAGGCTCAAGTTCGTCCCCAGCGGCACGCTGTGCACCAGGCCGATAAAGTGCTGGCGGTAGATGTTGGTGAGCTTGCCGTAGTAGTAACTGGCGGTCAGTCGCGGGCTGAACGCGTAGCTGCCACCGGCAAAGTCAAACGCGTCGCTGCTGGCGGCGCCGTAGCCAATCGCATCGCGGCTGGACGAATCGCGCAGGTTGGCGCGGGTCAGGCGTCCGGCATTGATGGTCAGGCCGTCGATGTCTGTGGAGGTCAGCATGCCGCCCTGAAAGGTCGACGACAGCAGACGGGTGTCGTTATAGGTCACCACCGGCAGCATGGGTTGCAAGGTGCCGAGTTTCAGAACGGTTTTCGCCACCCGCAGTTTGGCCGCGATGCCCAGTTCGCTGTACTGGTCGATCGGCTCACCGCTGGCCGGGTCGAATGCCAGCAGCCCGGTATTGCGCCGGCTGGCACTGGAGTCGAGCTTGATACCCAGTTCGCCGATGGCGTCCACGCCCAGACCCACGGTGCCCTCGGTAAAGCCCGACGTCAGGCGGGCGGTGAAGCCTTGCGCCCATTCTTCAGCCTTGGCCTGAGGCGCATCGCTCTGGCGAAAGTCGCGGTTCAGGTAGAAGTTGCGCATCTCCAGGCTGGCCTTGCTGTCTTCGACAAAACCGGCCTGGGCGCTGGCGGCTCCCATGGCCAGCAGCAATGAGGCAGAAACACGGACGTTATGCATTGTTATTGTTCCGTCGGTTATAGGAGCGGACTGAGCCGCGATCAATGCGAAAGTGTTTATCCAGAACCTAATGCCGGCTGGCCGCCGCAGCCCCCAGCCCGGTCATCGAGCGAATGAACTGCGCCAGGTAGCGGCCACGTTCCTGAGTGGCGCGTTCGGAGCGGTCGGTGACCGAGAACAGCCAGGCGCAGGCAAACGCGCAGCTCATGGAGAACAGCGCGGGGTTGGAGTAGGGGAACAATGCTGTGTCGTGGCCAAGCAGCTTGACCCACACCACCGGGCTCAAGACCAGCAGCACCACCG
This sequence comes from Pseudomonas sp. StFLB209, assembly GCF_000829415.1. NCBI lineage: Bacteria > Pseudomonadati > Pseudomonadota > Gammaproteobacteria > Pseudomonadales > Pseudomonadaceae > Pseudomonas > Pseudomonas sp. StFLB209. The sequence goes on from NZ_AP014637.1 coordinate 3,983,719, forward strand.
CCGATATCAGGCCCGCCAGGCTGCCGGCCACCGCACCACGGGTGGTCAGGCCTTTCCAGAACATCGAGAGCAACAGCACCGGGAAATTCACCGAGGCGGCAATCGCCAGCACCAGACCTGACAGGAAGGCGATGTTCTGCGACTCGAACAGCAAACCGAGAATGACCGCCAGCACGCCGATCACCAGGGTGGTCAGGCGCGACATGCGCATCTCTTCGCGCTCGCTGGCCTGGCCTTTACGGATCACGCAGGCATACAGGTCGTGGGCCACTGCCGAGGCGCCAGACAAGGCCAGGCCCGCGACCACCGCCAGAATGGTGGCGAAGGCCACGGCCGAGATGAAACCGAGAAACAGGCTGCCGCCGACCGCCTGGGCCAGATGCACCGCGACCATATTGCCGCCACCGATGATGGCGCCAGTGCCGTCGCGAAAGGCCGCATCGGTGCCGACCATGACAATTGCGCCGAAGCCGATGGCGATCAGCAGCAGGTAGAAGTAGCCGATGAAACCGGTGGCATACAGCACGCTCTTGCGCGCCTCGCGGGCATCCTTGACGGTGAAAAAACGCATCAGGATATGCGGCAGACCCGCCGTGCCGAACATCATCCCCACTGCCAGCGACAGGGTGTCGATGGGGCTGCTGAGCATGCCGCCCGGCGCCATGATCGCGGCCCCCTTGGCATGCACCGCTGCCGCACCGGCGAACATCGCCTCGGTGCTGAAGTTGAAGTGGCGCAAGACCATGAACGCCATGAAGCTGGCGCCCGAGAGCAGCATCACGGCCTTGATGATCTGGACCCAGGTGGTGGCCAGCATGCCGCCGAAAGTGACGTAGCACACCATCAGCACCCCGACCAGCAGCACCGCTTGCAGGTAACTGATACCGAACAGCAGCTCGATCAGTTTGCCGGCACCGACCATCTGCGCCATCAGATACATCAGCGCCACGATCAAGGTGCCGAACGCGGCCGTGATACGGATGGGTGTCTGTTGCAAACGGTACGACACCACATCGGCAAAGGTGTATTTGCCCAGGTTGCGCAACCGCTCGGCAATCAGGAACAGAATGATCGGCCAGGCGGCGACGACGCCCAGCGAGTACAGCAGACCGTCATAGCCGACCATGAAGATCATCGCCGAGATCCCCAGGAACGACGCCGCGCTGATCATGTCGCCAGCAATCGCCAGACCGTTCTGCAAACCCGTGATGCCGCCGCCTGCGGTGTAGAAGTCGCTGGCCGAGCGGGTCCGCAATGCCGCCCAGCGGGTCACCCCGAGGGTGAACAGCACGAACACCACAAACATGCCGATGGCATGCCAGTTCAATGGCCGTGCAGGCGCGTCGGCGGCCAGCGCGTTGGCACTGCACAACAGGCTGCCGAGGGCAGTGACCAGCAGCGAAGGCTTCATGGCTGCACCTGCTGCAACAGTTTTTCGGTCAGCGGATCGAGCACCCGGTTGCTCTGGCGCACATACAGGGCGGTCAACACAAACGACAGGAGGATCACCGCAACGGCCAGCACGATCCCCAGGCTGGTCACCCCACCGCTGAGCGAGCGGCCCAGTGTCTGTGGGTAGAAGGCCATCAATACGACGAAGCCATAGTAAATCCCCAGCATGATCAGGGTCAGCGACCAGGTCAGGCGTTGCTTGCGCTTGACCAGCTCGATGAAGTCGGGGTGGCGCTGTAACTGTTCGATGTCCTGTGGCGTCATGGGGCGGCTCTCTTTTTTGTGATTGTTTTAGAAACGCGGTGTGGCGGGGGCAGGGATGCATCCGCTGCTAACGGGCTCGCAGGCGCAATACCGATCGGTTAGGGTCTGTGTGGTCCGCTGGGCGATCGCCCGGCGGCGCCTATGGGTTCAGCGCTGGTCAAAATCCAGCACCACCTGGTCGCTCAACGGGAAGGCCTGGCACGACAGCACGTAGCCGGCGGCGACTTCGTAATCTTCCAGGGCGAAGTTGCTGTCCATTTCCACCTCGCCGCTGATCACCTTGCATTTGCAGGTCGAGCACACGCCGGCCTTGCACGAATACGGCAGCTCGGCGCCCTGGGCGTTACCGGCTTCGAGCACGCTGACGCTGTTGCGGGGCAGGGCGAAAGAGAGCTCGCGACCGTCGCTGATCACGGTGATCTGGCTCGTGGCGCTGCCTGCCTGGGCGGCGATCTGGCGGGCCTGGCGGGTGTGGCTGCTGCCCGCTGCGGCGAACAGCTCAAAGTGAATGCGCTCGCTTGGCAGACCGTTGGCCCGAAGCTGCTCGCGCACGGTCTCGGTCATCGCTTGCGGACCGCAGATAAACGCCGCATCCAGCGCCTTGACGTTGATCCAGCGGCTGAACAACTGGCTGCATTTGTCGGCATCGATGCGCCCGTTGTACAGCTCGACATCCTGTTGCTCGCGGCTGAACACGAAGATCAGGTTCAGGCGTTGCAGGTAGCGGTTTTTCAAGTCTTCGAGTTGCTCGCGAAACATCGCGGCAGTGCTGGAGCGGTTGCCGTAGATCAGCGTGACCTGGCTGTGCGGCTCGCTCTGCAGGGTGGTTTTGATGATCGACAGGATCGGGGTGATGCCGCTGCCGGCGGCCACCGCCAGATAGCGGCCATGGCGCGCCGGGTCGAGTGGCACACTGAAATGCCCGGCCGGTGGCATGACCTCCAGTTGCTGGCCGACCTTGAGACGGTCGTTGGCCCAGGCCGAGAACATCCCGCCGGCGACCCGCTTGATCGCCACGCGCAGTTCGCCATCGTTGGCGCCGGTGCAGATCGAGTAGGAGCGGCGCACTTCTTTGCCGTCCAGATGGGTGCGCATCACCAGATGCTGACCGTGTTCGAAACGAAAGCGCTCGGCCAGTTCAGGCGGAATGTCGAAGGCAATCGATACCGCATCACGGGTTTCGGTGCGTACGTCGCTGACGGTCAGGCTGTGGAATTTGCTCATTATTGTTCTCCTGCAGCAGGCCGCTCAGATGCACTTGAAGTAATCGAAAGGTTCCAGGCAGTCGCGGCAGCGATACAGCGCTTTGCAGGCTGTGGAACCAAACTCGCTGAGCCGCTCGGTGTGTGCGCTGCCGCACTGCGGACAGTTGATCTGTGCTGCCTCGCCCAGCAGGCTGCGTTTGCTGACGCTGCCCTCAGGCGGGGCGATGCCATAACCGCGCAGCCGCTCGCGGCCGCTGGCGCTGAGCCAGTCGGTGGTCCACGCCGGGGTCAGGCGCCGCTCCAGCTGCGGCGCAGCAAAGCCGGCCTGTTCCAGCGCCGCGGCGATGTCCTGCTCGATCACCTCGGTGGCCGGGCAACCCGAGTAGGTTGGGGTCACCACCACATGCAGGTGGCCGCCCTGCCAGCCCAGATCACGGACAATCCCCAGCTCGACCACGCTGACCACCGGCACTTCGGGGTCCATGACATTGCCAAGCACCGCCCAGGCATGGGCCAGATCGCCAGGCTGCAGCGGCCGCGCACCACGGTCGCCCGCGATCAGTTCGGGGCTTGGCTGTTCACCAGGTCGCATCGGGATGACTCCTGTGCAGCGACTGCATTTCTGCCAGCAGCAGGCCCAGATGTTCGCTGTGCAAGCCTTGCCGGCCACTGAGGTAGAACGGGCTGGCCGGCGCGGGCAGTGGCAGGGTGGCGCGGGCCAACTGGTCGGCCACCGTGCTTTGCCAGGCATCGGCCACTTGTTGCGGGTTGGCGGCGATACCCGCCTCGAACAGGCGCTGCTCCAGCTCATCAGCGGCGGTCAGCTCGACCGTGAAGCGCCATAGCTGATCAATGGCGTTGAGCATGCGCCGATGGCTTTCGTCGGTGCCATCGCCCAACCGCTCGACCCATTCGCCGGAGCGGCGCAGGTGATAGGTGACTTCCTTGAACGCTTTGGCGGCGATGCCGGCGATACGCTCATCACTGGAACTGCTCAGCCCGCGCAGCATCTGTAAATGCCAGGCGTCATACAGAAATTGCTTGGTCATGGTCACGGCATAATCGCCGTTGGGTTGTTCGACCAGCAGCAGGTTGCGCAAGGCGCGCTCATCGCGGCGAAACGCCAGATGATCTGCATCGCGGCCGTCGTCCAGCAGCTCGGCGGCGTACTCCAGCCAGTTGCGCGACTGGCCAATCAGATCCAGGCCCACATTCATCAACGCCAGCTCTTCTTCCAGGGCCGGTGCACTGCCGCACCACTCGCACAGGCGCTGGCCCTGGATCAGGGCGCTGTCACCCAGACGCAGCAGGTATTCAATAAGGTCGGCAGACGGGTTCATGCTCGGTTCCTCACATGTGGCCGACTTCAGGCGGCAGTTCATAGAAGCTGGCATGCCGGTAGACCTTGTCTTGCGCCGGGTCGAACAACGGGTCTTTCTCGTCTGGCGAGGACGCGGTAATCAGCGCCGAAGGCACCACCCACAGGCTCACCCCTTCGTTGCGCCGGGTGTATAGCTCGCGGGCATTCTCGATCGCCATCGCGGCGTCGGCGGCATGCACGCTGCCAACATGTTTGTGATTGAGTCCATGCTTGCTGCGCACGAACACTTCGAACAGGGTCCATTCGGACATGGCGGTGTCTCCCGATCAGGCGGCGGTGTGCCTGGCGTGTTGTTTTTGCGCGTAGGCCACGGCGGCTTCACGGACCCAGGCGCCGTTTTCAATGGCCTGGCGGCGTTTGGCGACCCGTTCCTGGTTGCACGGGCCGTTGCCCTTGAGCACTTCATAGAACTCCTGCCACTGGATTTCGCCGAAGTCATAGTGACCACGTTCGGCGTTCCACTTCAGGTCCGGGTCGGGGGCTGTGCAGCCGAGCAGTTGCAGTTGCGGCACGGTCTGGTCGACGAAGCGCTGGCGCAACTCGTCGTTGCTCTGGCGCTTGATTTTCCAGGCCATGGACTGGGCGCTGTTGGGCGAGTCGGCGTCGCTTGGGCCGAACATCATCAGCGCTGGCCACCACAGGCGGTTGATGGCGTCCTGGACCATGTCTTTCTGGGCCTGGGTGCCTTCTTTCATCATGGTCAGCAGCAGTTGATAGCCCTGGCGCTGGTGGAAGCTTTCTTCCTTGCAGATGCGCACCATGGCCCGTGAGTAGGGACCGTAGGAGGTGCGTTGCAGGACGACCTGATTGACGATGGCAGCGCCGTCGACCAGCCAGCCCACTGCGCCCATGTCGGCCCAGCTCAAGGTGGGGTAGTTGAAAATGCTGGAGTACTTGGCCTGGCCGTTGTGCAGTTTGGCGATTTCTTCGTCGCGGTCGGCGCCGAGGGTTTCCATAGCGCTGTAGAGGTACAGGCCGTGGCCGGCTTCGTCCTGGATCTTGGCCATCAGTTGCAGCTTGCGCTTGAGGGTCGGGGCGCGGGTTAGCCAGTTGCCTTCGGGCAGCATGCCGACGATTTCCGAATGCGCGTGTTGGGATATTTGCCGGATCAGGGTCTGCCGGTAGGCATCGGGCATCCAGTTCTTTGGCTCGATCTTGATCTCGGCGTCGATTTTTTCCTGAAACGCCCGTTCCTCGGGCGACATGTCTTGCAGTGCCTTGATGCGCTTGACGCCGGTCTCGACCAGTTGTGCGTACATGCTGCGTCTCCCGCGTGTGGTGGGTAGGTGGTTTGGGCCCTTGAGACAGTTTTAAGTGATACACAAAAAAATATCAAACAGAAATTTATGTTTTGTATTTTGGTTTCGTATCGCTTTATAGGGTTGGTATCAGGTTGCGTATGTTGTTTATGGGCTTTTATGCAGGTTTTTTGGGGTGATTTTCGAGTGCTTGGTTGGTGATAAGTGATACAGGAAAAATTTAATTGTCGTTTTTAAGGTTTTTTATGGATGGGCAGCATTGGCTGCGGCGGTGGTGGTTTTTAGTCACCTTTGCGCGTTTACAGCGGGTCACAGCCCGAAACAAACACAAGTGCGGCGCAGCCCCTTGCGTAAAGCGAAAGGTCTTCCCGGCTAAAGCCAGTCACAGATTAATGCCGATCAGTTAAGGTCCAGTCGGTCAATGTGGGAGGCATCTTTGCTGGCGACAGGGCCAGTAAAACCAACACATCAGCTACTGGTTCGCCGCTGAAGTCGCCAGCAGACCGGGGCGTCGGCCGGCTCCTCCCGGATGATCGGCATTAGTTCGGCAGATTGCCCTGCGCATGAGGGCTCACGCGCTGGGCCGCTTGTCAAACACATGACAAGCCTTGCCCTCAGACCGCTTGAGGGTATGAAACGGCTGGATCAGCACCCGTGAACTGATCCCGATATGGGTCTTGATCCGGCGCCCCAGCTCGTCGGCGACCTGTTGCTGCTGCGGGGCCGCCAGCCCTTGCAGGTCATGCTTGAGCTCAACATGCACATCGACGCTGTCCAGGTTGCCGTTACGATGCAGATGCAGCTCATAGACCTGGGCCAACTGGCCGATCTTGAGAATCTGCTCTTCGATCTGCGTCGGAAACACATTCACCCCGCGAATGATCAACATATCGTCACTGCGCCCTGTGATCTTGTCGATGCGCCGCATTGGCCGCGCTGTGCCCGGCAGCAACCGGGTCAGGTCGCGGGTGCGGTAGCGGACCATCGGCAGCGCTTCCTTGGACAGTGAGGTGAACACCAGTTCGCCCATTTCGCCGTCGGGCAACACCGCACCGGTCGCCGGGTCGATGATTTCCGGGTAGAAATGATCTTCCCAGACCGTCGGGCCGTCCTTGGTTTCGGCGCACTCCATGGCGACGCCCGGCCCCATGATCTCCGACAGGCCGTAGATATCCAGGGCGGTGATGCCCAGACGCTGTTCCATGGCGCGGCGCAGCTCGGCGGTCCACGGCTCGGCACCGAAAATCCCCAGGCGCAGTTTCAGTTGATGCGGGTCGATGCCCTGGCGTTCGAACTCATCGGCCAGGTTCAGCATGTAGGACGGCGTGACCATGATGATGTCGGGCTGGAAGTCCTGAATCAGTTGCACCTGCTTTTCGGTCTGCCCGCCCGACATCGGGATCACCGTGCAGCCCAGCCGCTCAGCGCCGTAGTGCGCGCCCAGTCCGCCGGTAAACAAACCGTACCCATAAGCGACATGCACTTTGTCGCCACGGCGGCCGCCTGCCGCACGAATCGAGCGGGCCACCACGTTGGCCCAAGTGTCGATATCGTTCTGGGTGTAGCCGACCACGGTCGGCTTGCCGGTGGTGCCACTGGAGGCATGCAGGCGCACCACCTCGCTCTGTGGCACGGCAAACATGCCGAAGGGGTAGTTGTCGCGCAGGTCGCTCTTGGCGGTAAACGGAAACTGGCTGAGGTCTTCCAGAGTACCCAAGTCATCAGGGTGCACGCCACGTTCGTCAAAGCGCTGGCGGTACAGCGGCACATTGTCGTAGGCGTGCTTGAGACTCCAGCGCAGGCGGTCGAGCTGGTGCTGGCGCAACTGGTCGATGCTGGCGGTCTCGAGCGGGTCGAGCAAGGCGCTAGCGGGGCTATTGGCGGCGATCATGTTCATGGTTCACTCGGTTATTTTTATGTTTGAGTGCTGATGAGGAGAAGACTCCTCGCCTGGGTGGCCAATGGTGTTTATCGGTATCAGAGTCTTTCGATAATCAGCGCGATGCCCTGGCCGACGCCGATGCACAGGGTGCACAGCGCGTAGCGGCCCTGGCGGTTTTCCAGTTCATACAAGGCCGTGGTGACCAGTCGTGCACCGCTCATGCCCAATGGATGCCCCAGGGCAATAGCGCCGCCGTTGGGGTTGACCCGCGGGTCGTCGTCGGCCAGCCCCAGTTCGCGCAGCACGGCCAGGCTCTGGGCGGCGAAGGCTTCGTTGAGTTCGATGATGTCCATGTCGGCCAGGCTCAGGCCGGTCAGTTCCAGCACCTTGCGGGTTGCAGGGACAGGGCCGACGCCCATTATCCGGGGGGCGACGCCTGCCGTGGCCATTCCTGCCACCCGCCCACGGGCCTTCAGGCCATGGCGGCGCGCCGCTGCCGGGCTGGCCAGCAACAGGGCGCAGGCGCCGTCGTTGACCCCTGAGGCATTGCCGGCGGTGATGCTGCCACCTTCGCGGAACGGGGTGCCGAGCCTGCTCAGTTGCTCCAGGCTGGTATCGGCGCGGGGATGCTCGTCCTGTTCAATGAGCCTGGCCGGGCCTTTGCGCTGGCTGATTGCAACTGGGGTGATTTCCTGTGCCAGGCGGCCATTGGCTTGCGCCGCAGCGGCCTTGTGCTGGCTGCGCAGGGCGAAGGCATCCTGGTCGGCGCGGGAGATATTGAATTGTGCTGCGACGTTCTCGGCGGTTTCCGGCATCGAATCGATACCGAACTGCGCCTTCAGCAGCGGATTGACGAAGCGCCAGCCAATGGTGGTGTCGAACAGCTCGGCAGCGCGGCCGAAGGCTTGCTCGGACTTGCCCATTACAAAGGGGGCGCGGGACATTGACTCGACGCCGCCGGCGATCAGTAGACCGGCTTCACCGGCACGAATCGCCCGAGCTGCACTGCCCACCGCATCCAGGCCCGAGCCACACAGGCGGTTGAGGGTGGTGCCCGCTACGCTGACCGGCAGGCCGGCAAGCAGTGCCGACATGCGCGCGACATTACGGTTGTCTTCACCGGCCTGATTGGCGCAGCCGTAGAACACGTCGTCGATCTGGCTGAAGTCCAGGTGTGGATGGCGCTGGATCAAGGCGCGAATCGGCACGGCGCCCAGATCGTCGGCGCGCACGCTGGCCAGCGCGCCGGCGTAGCGGCCAATGGGGGTGCGGATCGCGTCGATGATCAGCGCTTGAGGGTTCTGGGTATCACTCATCAGGAGTCTCCAGGTCGAGCAGGGTGCCGCGCACCTTGTAGGATTTGCCATGAAACAGGGCAATCAGCTGCCCGTGCTGGTTTTCGATACGCACGTCGTAGTTGCCGGTGCGGCCGCTGCGGCTCTGTTCACTGGCGCTGGCGGTGAGCAGGTCGTCGAGCTGCGCAGGCGCCACATAGTCGATGCTGCAGCCAATCGCTACGGTGACCGCGTTGTAGGTATTGCAGGCAAAGGCGAAGGCCGAGTCGGCCAGGGCAAACAGATGACCGCCATGGCAGGTGCCGACGCCCTGCAGCATGTCGGCACGTACCCGCATGCTCAGTTTTGCGCTGCCGGGGCCGACACTCAGCAGGTGCATGCCCATGGCCTGGCTGGCGGCGTCGCGTTCGTACAAGGTGCTGGCGCAGCGCTGCGCCAGTTGTTGCGGGTCAAGTGTCATGCAGGTGCCTCCCTTCGGTGGCGCGGCGGCGCAACAGCAGTGACGGGCGATAGCGTGGCTCAGCATAGGCGGCTTGCAGGTTGTCGAGGGTCGTCAGCAGCCGTTGCGGGCCGATGGCATCGGCCCAGGCCAGTGGTCCAAGCGGGTAGTTGACGCCAGCGCACATGGCCAAGTCGATGTCCGCTGCGCTGGCCACCCCGTGCAGCAGGGCATCAGCCGCCTCGTTGGCCAGCATCGCTACAGTACGCAGCACTGCCAGCGCCGGGGTGTCGCTGAGCAGGCTGACCTTGAACCCGGCACGCTGCAGCAGCGCCACGACCTGCTGGCAGGCCAGTACCGAGGTGTCGGCAGCGCAACTGATGGCGATGCGTGCGGCGCGGCGGTAATCCAGTGCCAGGTCGAACAGCAGCAGATTGTCGATGCCTTGTGCCTGGGCGCGCTGGCTGGCCAGCCGTCCGTCACTGAGCGCCAGCGTGGCCGTTCCGACCCGGATCACTCCGCTGCCGGCGCGTTGGGTGACCTGCACGCCGGCCTGTTGCAGGCGCGTAATCAGCGGCGCGGCAATGCCCAGATCGCCCTCCACTGCGCAGCTGTCAATGTGCAGCGGGCTGCTGATTTCCTGCGGCTGGGGGCGCTCTGCCGTCTCGCTGTAGTCATAGAAGCCGCGACCGCTTTTGCGTCCCAGATGGCCGGCATCGACCAGCTCCTTCTGGACCAGTGAAGGCTGGAAGCGCATGTCGCCGTGGTAAGCGTCGAACACCGAGCAGGTCACCGCGTAATTGACATCATGGCCGATCAGGTCGGTCAGCTCGAAGGCGCCCATGCGAAAGCCACCGGCATCGCGCAGCAGCGCGTCGAGGGTGGCGCAGTCGGCGGCGCCTTCCTGGAGCAGGCGCAGGCTTTCGGCATAAAACGGGCGTGCTACCCGGTTGACGATAAAGCCGGGTGTCGAGCGGGTGTGCACAGGCTGTTTGCCCCAGGCGTCGGCGGTGTCATACAGGCGCGCTGCCAGTTGCGGGTCGCTGGCCAGGCCCGAGACAATTTCGACCAGCGCCATGAGCGGTGCCGGATTGAAAAAGTGCATGCCGAGTATCCGCTGAGGATGCTTGAGGCCGGCCGCCAGCCGGGTGAGCGACAATGACGACGTGTTGCTGGCCAGGATGCAGTGGGCGCTGCAGATGCTTTCCAGTTGCTCGAACAGCTGGCGCTTGAGGTCGAGGTTTTCCACGATCGCTTCGATCACCAGCGCGGCGTCGGCCAGCGCTTGGAGGCTGTCTGCCGGTTGCAGGCGCGCGGCAATCACGCGGCGCTGCGAGGCATCCAGTTGGCCTTTGTCGACCAGCCGCGCCAGTTGCCGGTCAATCCCGCTGATGGCCTGGGCGGCGGCGCCCTGGTGGGTATCGAATAGCCAGACGCGATGACCGGCCTGCGCGGCCACTTGGGCAATCCCTGCGCCCATGGCGCCGGCGCCAATCACCGCGACGATGCTGCTGGTGTCCAGTGCGGTCATTGTTCAGCGTCCTTTGAAAGTCGCAGTGCGTTTGTTGATGAATGCCGATACGCCTTCGCGGTAATCCTCGCTGCGTCCGGCCAGGCGTTGCAGGTCGCGCTCCAGTTCCAGTTGCGCATCAAGGCTGTTGTGCGCACTGGCGTTGAGCGCGCGTTTGATCAGGGCCAGGCCGTAGGTGGGCTGGGTCGCCAGATGCCGGGCCAGCTTGAGGGCTTCGTCGCGCAGATCGGCATCGTCGTGTACCTGATAAATCAGCCCCCATTGCTCGGCCTGCTCGGCGCTCAGTTTGTTGCCAAGCAGGGCCAGTGCCTTGGCCCTTGCCATGCCCACCAGGCGCGGCAGGTGCCAGGTGCCACCGGAGTCGGGCACCAGGCCGATTTTGCAAAACGCCTGGATAAAGCTTGCCGAGCGGGCGGCCAGCACCAGGTCGCAAGCCAGCGGGATATTCGCCCCGGCACCGGCGGCCACGCCGTTGACCGCGCAGATCACCGGTAATGGCAGGTCGCGCAGACTGCGGATCAGCGGGTTATAGAATGTGTCGATGGACTCGCCCAGATCCGGCATCGCGCTGCCCGGTGCGACATTGCGGTCAGACAGGTCCTGGCCGGCACAAAAGCCCCGGCCTTCACCGGTGAGCAGCAGCACCCGTGCTGTGCTGCTTTGGCGAACCTGTTTGAGTGCTTCGCGCACTTGCAGATGCATGGCGGCATTGAAGCTATTGAGTTGCTCGGGGCGGTTGAGACTAAGGAAGGCAACGCCGTCCTCGATGGAAAACAGGATGTGCTCAAAGTCCATGGCTGGAGCTCTCTGTGCAGGACGAAGGATTACCGGCCGGTGAACGCCGGAGCGCGTTTTGCCTGAAAAGCCTGAATGCCTTCGTTGCGGTCGGCGGTGCCGGCCAGCAAGGTGAAGGCATGGCGTTCGAAGCGCAGGCCGCTGGCCAGGTCAAGGTCCTGGGCCTTGAGCACGGCCTCCCTGGCCAGGCGGACCGCCAGCGGCGCTTTGCTGGCGATGACGCGGGCGATCTCCAGGGCCCGGTCAACGGTGAACTCCGGCTGGGTGAGCTCGCTGACCAGCCCGGCGCGCCGGGCGTGACGGGCATCGATCGGCAGGCCGGTAAGCACCATCTGCATCGCCAGTGACTTGCCCACCGCGTGCAGCAGGCGTTGGGTGCCGCCGGCGCCGGGCATGATGCCAAGGTTGATTTCCGGTTGCCCGAAACGGGCATCTTCACCGGCGATGATCACGTCGGCATGCATCGCCAGTTCACAGCCAGCGCCGAGGCAGAAGCCGTTGACGGCGGCGATCAGCGGTTTGCTAAAGGCGCCGATGCGTTGCCAGTGTGCCTGGCGTGGGTCGTCAAGGATGCCGACCATGTCGCGCTCTGCCATTTCGTGGATATCGGCGCCAGCGGCAAACGCTTTGCGGCTGCCGGTGATGACCACCGCCCGGATGTCAGGGTCTGCCGCTGCCACCTCAAGCGCCTCGGCCAGGTCACCCAGCAGCGCGGTGTTCAGGGCGTTCAGCGCCTCGGGCCGGTGCAGGGTCAGCAGCCGCACACCGGTCATCGGCGTGGTCATGACAAGGGTCTGAGGCATGGGGCAGTCCTCCGGCAGCAAGGGCGGTGTGAGCACCGCTGATTATTGGAAAGGCGCGCTCTGTGAGGCGGGCTGAAATGAGTATAGGCATAACGCGATACGGAAAAACAGATTTGTGTATTTGTTTTTGTGTCTAGTGTGTTTGTTTTTATCCGGTTTTTTTTAGTAAAAGCATTATTTATCAGGCGTTTGTATTAGTTTTTTCCTGTATTTTTCAGATCTTTATACGATACGTTTATCAATAATTTTCATTGATTTAAGGGTTGTTTTTATAGGAAGGTGGTGTGTCTGCAGCCCACCTGCCGGGCGTTCCCGGCCAGAGGATTACCCATGACCTGCTACAGCCTTGATGGCCTGACTCCGGTGGTTCATCCCACCGCTTATGTGCATCCTTCTGCGGTATTGATTGGTGATGTGATCATTGGCCCTGGCTGCTATGTCGGGCCGCTGGCCAGCCTGCGCGGCGATTTCGGGCGCATCGTGCTGGAGGAGGGCGCCAACCTGCAGGACACCTGCGTCATGCATGGTTTCCCTGACAGCGACACGGTGGTGGGGCGCAACGGCCATATCGGCCACGGCGCCGTGCTGCACGGTTGCCGTATCGGCGCGGATGTTCTGGTGGGTATCAATGCCGTGGTAATGGATGCAGCCCAAATCGGTGCGCGGTCGTTTGTCGCCGCCGCCAGCCTGGTCAAGGCGAATTTCAGTTGCGCCGAGCAATCGCTGGTGATGGGCTCTCCGGCCAGCGTCAAACGCCTGCTCAGTGATGACGAGGTTGCCTGGAAACAGGCCGGTACCCGTGAGTATCAGGCGCTTGCCCGGCGCTGCCAGCACAGTCTGGTGGCGTGTGAACCGTTGCTGGAGGCCGAGCCAGACCGGCCCCGTATCAGTGCCAGTGCCCATCGGCCCAAGGCTGCCGGTTGATGGGCAGACTCGCGGCGATCGGTGGCGGGCGGTATATTCGGCATCCTTTTCGTTGTCCGGTAAGCCCATGTCGTCCCTTGCCCCGCTGAATCACCTTATCCAGCGCTTCCAGGAGCGCACCCCGATCCGCGCCAGTTCGTTGATCATCACCCTGTACGGCGATGCCATCGAACCTCATGGCGGCACGGTCTGGCTGGGCAGCCTGATCCAGTTGCTGGAGCCGGTGGGGATCAATGAGCGGCTGATCCGCACCTCGATCTTTCGCCTGAGCAAAGAGGGCTGGCTGAGCGCCGAAAAAGTCGGGCGCCGCAGCTATTACAGCCTAACCGGCACCGGGCGGCGGCGCTTCGAGCAAGCCTTCAAACGGGTGTACAGCGCCAGCGTCCCGGCCTGGGACGGTGTCTGGTGCCTGGTGATGCTGTCGCAATTGAGCGCCGATAAACGCAAACAGGTGCGTGAAGAGCTGGAGTGGCAGGGCTTTGCCGCTATCTCTACGACGGTGCTGGCCAGCCCGCGCTGTGACAAGGCGGAGCTCAATGCCAGCCTGCAAGCGCTCGATGCATTGGACGACAGTATCGTGTTCGAGACCAAGGCGCAGGATGTGCTGGCGTCCAGAGCGCTGCGCATGCAGGTGCGCGAGAGCTGGAATATTGACGAACTGGGCCGCCATTACAGTGAGTTCATCCAGCTGTTCCGGCCGTTGTGGCAGGCGCTGCGCGAGCAAGACAACCTCAGCGGCGCAGACTGCTTCCTGGCCCGGACCCTGTTGGTCCATGAATACCGTCGCCTGCTGCTGCGCGACCCGCAGTTGCCCGACCAGTTGCTGCCCGGCGACTGGGAAGGCCGCGCGGCGCGTCAGTTGTGCCGCAATATCTACCGGCTGGTCTGCGGCAAGGCCGAAGAATGGCTGGCCGGTGTACTGGAAACCGCCGACGGCCCGTTGCCGGATGTGGGAGAAAATTTCTGGCAGCGCTTTGGCGGCTTGCGCTGAGCCAACGATATTGTTGAAACGCTCTGATTCGGTATTGGCTGCGCATCAACGCCTTGCAAACGAGTGGATTGTCTTTGCCAGCGCACGCTTTTTCTCGTAGCGTGCTGCTGTCGTCCTGCCTGTCGCCAGAGCGGCACCTTACATCGGGACTTCACGCCTTGACCGACCACCCAATCCAGAGCCTGCGCAACCGGCTGCAGAGCCTCGAAGACGAAAATGCCCGCCTGCGCCAGCAGATGGCGATCCTTGACCAGCAAGCCCAAAGCGCCCTGGCCCAGTCCCGAGAGCGCTATCGCTTTCTGTTCGACTCGATGGACGAGGGCTTTTGCATCATCGAGTTCTTCGACGGCCCGCACGGCCCGCTCAGCGACTACATCCACATTGAGGCCAACGCGGCCTACGCCTTTCACGCCGGGATCAGCAATGTGGTCGGCCAGAAAGTGCGCGAGATGGTCGGTGCCGAAGCCGATGGCTGGGTGCAGTTGTACGGTGAAGTGCTGCGCACCGGCGAGCCGATCCGCTTCGAGCGCGAACTGGTCGCCACCGGGCGCTACCTGGCATTGGCGGCGTTTCGTATCGAACCGGCCAGTTGCCGGCAGGTTGCCGTGCTATTTCAGGACATCACCGCCCGCAGACGTGCCGAGCTGGCCCTGCAGCAGTTGAACGAGACCCTGGAAAGCCGCGTGCGTGATGCGGTGGCCGAGCGCAATGTGCTGGCCGATGTGGTCAATGGCACTGACGCGCGCATCCATGTGATTGATCGGAACTATCGCTGGCTGGCAATCAACGCGGTGGCGGTCTGGGAGTTTGAGCGGCTGTACGGCGTCAAACCCCAGGTTGGCGAGAGTATTCTTGACGCGCTGCAGGGCCAGCCTGAGGTGCGCGAAAAGGTGCGCAAGCTCTGGGGCCGGGTGCTGGCGGGCGAGGAATTCATTGAGATCACCCACTTCGGTGAACCACACCGTCACTATGAAATTCGCTACAGCTCCTTGCGCGACGCTGACGGGCAACCGGTGGGCGCCTACCTGTTTGCCTATGACATCAGTGAGCGACTGCGCGAGCAGGAGCGTTTGAAGCAGGCCGAGGAAGCGCTGCGCCAGTCACAGAAAATGGAAGCGGTCGGTCAGTTGACCGGCGGCATCGCGCATGACTTCAACAACCTGCTGACCGGTATCAACGGCGCGCTGGAACTGTTGCGTACGCGCCTGACCCAGGGGCGCTATAACGATATTGATCGCTATGCGGCCACTGCCCAGGACGCCGCTCGCCGTGCGGCCTCGCTGACTCACCGTTTACTGGCTTTTTCCAGGCGCCAGACGCTGGACCCCAAAGCGGTGGACGTAAATCGTCTGGTCAGCAGCATGGAAGAGCTGGTGCGGCGTTCGGTCGGGCCGCACATTGCCGTGGAAGTGGTGACCGCCATCGGTCTGTGGTCGACGTTCATTGATGCACCGCAGCTGGAAAATGCCTTGCTCAATCTGTGTCTCAACGCCCGGGATGCGATGCCGAACGGCGGCCGGATTACCATTGAGACGGCCAATAAGTGGATCGATGAGCGCGAATCGAGGGTTCGTGACCTGTCGCCTGGGCAGTACTTGTCGTTATGTGTGACCGACACCGGGACCGGCATGACTCCAGAGATCATCTCGCGGGCCTTCGACCCGTTTTTCACCACCAAGCCGCTGGGGCAGGGCACTGGGCTGGGGCTGTCGATGGTCTATGGCTTTGTCCGCCAGTCGGGCGGCCAGGTGCGGATTTATTCCGAGCCCGGTCAGGGCACGACCATGTGCCTGTACTTGCCGCGTCACTATCAGGATGAGGTGGCGGATGAGCCTGACGAGCAGGCCAGTGAGGTCGCTCAGGCACCGTCGCTGCGCACGGTGATGATCGTTGACGATGAACCGACCATTCGCATGCTGGTCAGCGAAGTGCTCGAAGACCGCGGCTACGCGGTGATCGAGGCGCCGGAAGGCGCCAGCGCATTGCGGTTACTGGAAAGTGATATCCGGGTCGATCTGCTGGTTACCGATGTCGGCTTGCCGGGCGGCATGAATGGCCGGCAGTTGGCCGATGCGGCACGCTCGCTGCGCCCGCAGCTGAGCGTGCTGTTCATCACCGGTTATGCGGAAAACGCCATTATCGGCAATGGCCACCTCGACCCCGGCATGTGGATCATGACCAAACCCTTCACCATGGAGGCCTTCGCGGCGCGTATTTTCGACATGCTGGAGCGCGAGGGTTAAGTCACGGTAGCATTCCCGATGGAAAGTAAGCTTTACATCTGGCAGTCTCTGAGGCAGGGTGTAAAGCGTGCTTTACATTGACGAGGTTTTTTCATGAGTCCCTACTTGCGCGAGTTTGGCCTGGCCATGGGCTGCTATATGCTGGTTTTGCTGATTTCTCTGCTGATGTTGACCGTCGATGGCCTGGGCGCTGCGACCCGCATCGCCATCAGTGTCGCACCGGTATTGCCTTGCCTGTTGGTGTGTTGGGCAGTGGTCCGGCAACTGCGGCGGATGGATGAGCTGCAACTGCGCATTCAGTTCGAGGCACTGGGTTTTGCTTTTGCGGCCAGCGCATTACTGACCTTCAGCTACGGTTTTCTGGAAAACGTCGGCCTGCCAAAGCTGTCACTGTTTGTGGTCTGGCCACTGATGGCGGCGATGTGGATGCTGGGCCTGTTGATCGCTTCGCGGCGCTACCGGTGAACAATCGGCTCAAGGTGCTGCGCGCCGAGCGGCGCTGGTCTCAGGAGGATCTGGCCAGCCGCCTGGGCGTATCGCGGCAGACCGTCAACGCCATCGAGAATGGCCGCTACGACCCCAGCCTGCCCCTGGCGTTCCAGATATCGCGGGTATTTGGCCTGCCCATCGAGGCGATTTTCCAAGATCAGGACGCTGTGCCGACCAACTGAGCTAACCCGCCTGCCCAGGCCGGCTGGCCGGCTGGGTGGCCTGGGTCCGTGGTGTGGGGGTGCGCAGCAGCGCCTGGAGGGCTTCGCTGTAGGCCTGACGGCCCAGGCGCATGCTGTTGTTGTGGCTGCCGCCGGGCACCAGCAAGAGTTTTTTCGGCTCTACGGCGGCGGCATAGAGTTGCTCACTGAAGCGCGGCGGCACGTAGCGGTCGTCCGTGCCGTGGACGATCAGCACCGGCATGTGGATGTCAGCGATCTTGTCTTGCGAGTCGAACTTCTGCGACAGCAGCCAGCGCACCGGCAGTGAGGTATAGCTGCTGGCGATCGCGGTAGCGACGTCGGCAAGGTTGGTGAAGGTCGACTCGATGACCAGTGCCCGAGCTTGTGGCAGATCTTCCTGGCCCAGTTCTGCGGCCAGGTCCACGGCCACCGCGCCACCGAGCGAGTGGCCGTAGATCAGGCGGCGGTCAGGGTCCGGTTGCAGCAGTTTGAGCCGCTGCCAGGCAATGCGTGCGTCTTCATATACGCTTTTCTCCGATGGCAGCTCGCCTTTGCTCTGGCCGAAACCGCGGTAGTCGATGGCCAATACCGAGAAGCCCAAGGCACGCAGTTGCTCGATACGGAACAACTGACCGGTCAGGTTCCAGCGCGAGCCATGCAGGTAAAGCACGGCCGGGGCATCCTTGCGCGGCGCGGGCCACCACCAGGCGTGAATGTTTTGTGCAGGACCGAAGTCGGGGGCCTTGAGTTCCAGTTCCTGAACCCCGGCTGGCAGGCCGCCGTACCAACTGGCGGTGCCCGGTTCGATACGAAACACCAGTTCGCGCTCTTTGCGTTCGAGCAGGGTGCAACCTACGGGCAGGCCGATGATGATCAGGGTCATCAACACCCAGGTCAGGCGACGAAGTCCGCGACGGGCAGGCAAGTCTGAAGGCATGTTGAATCCCGTAACCAAAATGACATAGATGCCGTTTATAGGGTGGCATTGCACGATAGTGCAGGAAAGATCGGTTACAGAATATTGCTTATTGCCCAGTACGCCCCGCTGTCAGGCAATCAATGGGCGGTGCAGGTGGCAGCTCCCGGTCTTGTTATCGACCGGTTAGCCGACAGACAGATGCGCGCAGGTGGCCAGAGGGTGCTGTACTGACAGGTGCGCAGGCAGAGCGAAAGTGGTCCGCACGCGGGCTTGGCTGATTGCCACCCGACGGGGTTGTGAAAGGCCTGGCACGCTCACTCAGGCCGGTTGAGCGTTCGGCGCATGCTAAGCGGGCAGTGATTTCGAGCGGCCATAAAGCTGCTCAGTGATAAGGCACAATGCAACTGCGCACCCGACCGTTGGCACAATGCGCTATGGTGCACCCTCCAGTTTCTTCAAGAGGTTATTGCCCATGCTGCTTTACCGTGCTCTGGAAGAGAAAGACGTCGCCGCCGTCTGCGCCTTGCCACAGAATGCCGACGAACTGTTCTACATGTTCCCCCGGGCGAGCTGGCCGCTGACCGCGGCGCAATTGCACGAATCGCTTGAGCAGCGTTCAGACCCGACGGTGATCGAGAACAACGGTGAAGTGGTGGGCTACGCCAACTTTGTGCGCTGTGATTTTCGCGGTCGCTGCACGTTGGGCAATGTCATCATCGCTGCCCGCGCACGCAGTAAAGGCGTAGGCCGTTATCTGATCGGCTGCATGGCTGAAATTGCGTTCGATAAACACGAGGCCAAGGAAATGACCGCTTCGTGCTTCAACCACAACGTCACCGGCCTGCTGTTTTACTCCCGTCTGGGGCTGCGTCCTTTTGCGATTGAAGAGCGCCGCGACAAGCAGGGCGCTTCGGTGGCGTTGATTCATTTAAGGTTGTTGCGGCCGGAGTGATGAGGCCGTGTGTTGGATGGCGGTCTTAAAGACCGCCTGCTTGATAGTTTTTAACAACTCAGGTTCATTGTTTAACAAGGTGTATTCGAACCGTTGTTCAATAAAACGGTGAAACGATTTTTCAATGACCCACTGTCGGATAAGTAGCATAATGCTGGCTCGTTAGTCGGATGTTGATTGCTCCACTTTCGGGCGGCGCGTATAAGGGTTGAAGATCGCCGCTGGTTTGGCGGTAATCCTTAAAGTCAGAATATTTTCTGATTATAACTTTTGATTGGACAATAAGCGTAAGTGTGCAGGGTTAAACCTGTTGTGCTTGCAAATAAGGAGATGGCTAATGATCGCTTGTGGACTGTCTACTCTTGAGCTGAGAAGTATCGTGGAAGGCGCTTTTCTGCCTTTGAACTGCACCTGCACCATTGCGCAGGATCAGTCGATGACCGTACAGATCACTGAACCCAGTACCGGCCAGGTCAATCTGTTCGTCACCGGCATTTCCCTGGGCCGGTTGAATACCAGTCGTGAGATCAGCAACCTGGTGGCTGAACTGCGCGACGAATTGCACAGTGTCGCCCAGCCCCAACTCTACTCGCGCATGGCCTGAGTAACCGTTACGGCTGTGCTTCGGTCGACGCCTGTGTGCGTCGACCGTCAGGTTTACGGCGTCGGTTCTCTGCGCCGTGCTTGCCGGGTGATTAGTAAATACTACTTATCGACCTTTTTTCGTGGTCTGGTCCTGAACAGCGCCCAATGGACCCGATCTTACGATTTTCTCCAGCCAGTCAATCACTGGATCCTGCCTGATTCAATCTTGCATCCGCTGCGGTTTATTTGACTCTTTTTACGTTGTTTGAAATTATTCGCCCAGCTCGCCATTTAACTGGCGGCGGCTTGCTTCTCTCCCTCTCGGCGTTTTATTGCCCTGCATTCAACAGGTCGGCGGTAGCGTGGCCGGCGGTTTTGTTTGAATCGAGTTTCATATCGGAAAGTCCGCAACTATCTCCCGGTCCGGTCAGGCCGTTGTGGCGGGATGGCGTCTGTCTTTAATTTCTCCACCGACCTGTATGCAGACAACTTGTAACAGGTCAGACAAGGAAGCCATTATGTTCGAAGATCATTTAGACACTGAGTGTGCCTGCGTCGTGGGCGGCGCCGGGTTGGCGGGCATGGGCTTTTTATTCAATGCGTTGAAGACCGGAGTGCTGCCACAGTTGTGTCGCGACGGTCTGATTGTCGTCGACGCCAGTGACCGCCCCGGTGTCGGCAGCCTGGGGCAGTACCGGATTACCGCCAATTCGGTCGGCGATGTTTTCATTGATTGCCTGCGCGATCCCCGCCTGGCGAGCATTTTCGAGCCACTGGAATACTCGCCGGCCTATTGGCGGATCCGCCGTCAGGCTGACAGCGCGCCGCCGTTGGCTGAGGTCGGCGAACTGATGGCCGAGGCCCACCGGCTGGTGCTTGAGCATATCGTCAAGCATTTCGGGGTCAGGATATGGCACAGCACCGCTATTACCGCCGTCACCTGGCAGCCTGGCGAGGTCCACCTGCTGGTTGAAACCGCCGGTTTTGAACGGCGTATCCGCTGCCGTGCACTGGTGCTCAATCTGGGCGGCCGGCAAACGCCGCAGCATCTGTGTGCGGGCCTGGCTGCGCATGGCTTGAGCCTGCCTGCGGCAGCCGACGTGCTGGGGTCAGATGTGCTGTTGCGCATGAACGCGGTGCAGATTCGCGAGCGGTTGGTGCCGGTGCTGGCTGCCGGGCGACGCATCAGTGTGATCGGCGGTTCGCACAGTGCGTTCTCGGTTCTGGAAAACCTTGCCGATGCGCTGGAGTTCGCCGGCCTGCAGGAACTGACCCTGATTCACCGCAACCCTGTGCGGTTGTTCTATGAATGCGCCGAACAGGCCCACGCGCAAGGTTATGACTTCGATGCGCAACGTGATGTCTGCCCGGTCTCGGGGCGTATCAATCGCTCCGGCGGGTTACGTTACCGGGCCCAGCAAATCGGTCGTGAGGTGCTGCACAACGGCCGGGTCGGCAAAACCGGGGTGACCGTCCGGCGTGCCCAGTTGCAAGGTGGTGCACCGGCTGATCTGGAGCTGGCGGCTCAGGCACTGGGCGAGTCTGGTGCGGTGATCCAGTGCACCGGTTATCAGCCGGTATTGCCGCAGCTGTATCATGCCGACGACACCTCGATTCAATTGCGTCAGGCCAATGGCGGGCTGGATGCCAACGCTCAAGGCTGCCCACAGGATCAGGACGGACGACGGCTGGACGGCATCTATCTGTTCGGCATCGGTGCCGGTCTGGCGCCAGACCCGCAACTGGGCAGCGAGCAGGCGTTTGAAGGGCGTATCTACGGTGTCTGGCAGTTCCACCACACCGCCAGCAGCGCCGTGCTCGAAGCGGTGCTGGCACGTGTGCAGCGCCTGGCCCGCAAGCCGGAGCCAGCACGACCGTCGTTGGTGCAGACCCTCGATGAGCGCATGCACCTGCTATTACCGGGGCTGTCCGGGAAAGTCTGAGAGGCTGCTGGCTGTTTCAGGTGCGGACCTGATCGGGTTGTGCAGGCTTTTTCCAGCGATTGGCTACTATTAGGCTTTCAGTTTTCTACCGAGGAGGCCTGTTCATGCCAGTCAAACATGATTTATTCGCGGACCTGAATCTGGATAAAGAAGCGGTGCTGGCACGTGGCAAGGCCGATGAGCGCTTACAGCAGCTCCTCGACGACTACCGGCATGCCGACCTGCAGGTCGTGGATGCCGAGAAGGGCATCGCCGGCGGGATTGGCGATGACCAACTGAAAAAACTCAAGGAGCATCGACTGCTGATCAAGGACCGGATCGTCCAGCGCCTTGAACTGCATGGCTGAGAGCCGGCGGCCCTGCCTGGCGAGCAGGGCCGCGAGGCGGTTCAGAGTGCCGCGCCGCGCGCCGGTGAGGCAGGAAGCTGGCGCGCCCATTGCCGCTCGCCGGGCGGCAGGTTTTGGCCAATCGCGGCGCCCAGAGCGATTGCGACACCGGCCAGGGCCAGGGGTTGCTGGTGCATCAAGTCAGTCATCCCCGATTGCAACCGCTGCCCCTGCTGACGCAGATTCAGGTCACCCAACTGGCTGGCCTTGTCTTTGAGGTTCGAAGCGCCGGCCTGGAGTTTGTCTTTCAGGCTGTCCACACCGTTACCCACCGTGCTGGCTGACGAACGGTCTGCGGTACTGCGCTGGCCGAGCATCAGCCAGGCGATGCTGACCGACAGCAAGACCGCGGGCAGGGGATTTTGCTTGATGTTCTGACCCAGATTGCCGGCAAGCTCGCCGCCGTTTTCCCGGGCGTAGGCGATGGTCTGATCAATCCACTGGCCGGGTGACATTTTTTTTTCCAGCGCTTCGACAATCTGATCGATGCTGGAGCGTTGTTCATCGACTTCGCGCTGGAGCTGCTCAGGGCTGCCGGTGCTGTTGTTTGTGCTCATGATGCTTTCCTCTGGATAACATCTTTGTCTTTGTTAAACGCCTCGACCGTGCGCTCCGGGGTCAGGCTGGTCAGTTTGAGCTGACGGTTGCCGCCCTTGAGCATCATCATGCCGCCGGCCATTGCCGCGATCCCGACCAGTAGCGCTGCCAGCCAGGACGCGAGCCACCAGGCCAGGATCTGGACCACGCCCAGCAGCAGGATCACCAGGCCTGCGAGCATCAGCATGATGCCGCCGGCAATCTCCTTACCGCCGGCCTGGGCCGTATTTAACGATTCACGGAACTCGGCCTTGGCCAGTGCGATTTCCTTGCTTATCAGTACCGGCACTTCATGCACCAACTGGCCGACCAGGCCAAGGATCGAGGTGTCGTTGTCAGGACCGGGTGCTTGTGGGGTGTCAGTCATCGTCATGCTCCTTGCGGACCTTCGCCGCCATCGCGAAGCTGGCCGTTCGGCTCAAGCGGGTCATGGGGGAACAGCGTGTTGTCGGTCGCACCGGTTGGCAGCGGGTCGAAGGGCGGCTGCTCATCCGGGCTCTGGTCCTTGAGGACTCGCGACAGGCCGAAGCCCAGCGCCAAGCTGCCAAGCAGGAACAGCGCCGGGTTTTCACGGGCCATGCTGCCAGCCTGTTGCAGTGCTTCATCGGCATTTTGATGACGCAGGTTATCGGCCAGCTGACTGATGCCTTGCGCCAGCTCTTCGACATAGTGCGCCAGGCTTTGGGTGTGGCTGTCGGTGCCTTGAGAGTTGCGCAAGCTGTCGTCTTGCAGGGTATCGAGAGGATCGTGCAGGGGCGAGTCAGATGTGCGAGCAGCACCGCCCGCCAGGTTTTCGTAGGGAGTTGCCATGGTCATTCACCGTTGAGTTGACGGATAAAATGCCCGGCTCACTGCTCACTTCGGGGCAGGCATGTGTGATGGACTGACGCTGCTCATGGCATGTTCCAGCTGGATGACCAGTGGGCATTTACGGGTTTTTGACGAAAACGGCCTGCGCTCGGCCATGCTGCGTTAAACACCGGCCACAAACGAAAACGGCACCGCCAAGGGTGTCCCTGGGGCGCCGTGCACAGCTTCTTGCGTCGTGAAAAAGCCGTTCGAATCGAGGGTGGCAGCAATAATTATTGGGAGTTCTGGTTCGGCGCCAGTTCTGCCTGGATGCGCTTGTAGATTTCTTCGCGATGCACGGAGACATTCTTGGGGGCGTTGATGCCCAGGCGCACTTGCAGCCCTTGAACACCAAGAATGGTGACGGTGATGTCGTCACCGATGTTTATGCTTTCGCCTACTTTGCGGGTCAGTATCAACATAATCTTTTCCTTGATGGCCTCTTTTGACGCCTCTCTCAAGAGGCTGGCATGTGCCTTTGCGTGGTGATTGTTGCCGAGTGCATCCAAATGCGTCCATCAATATGACGTTGCAGCGGTGAATTTAATTCCCTCGGTTCATTTTCTTGTCACCTTGATTTGCATCAGCGCGGTGACGAGCCTGCCAATTCTGCCCGTTTTGTCCTGCAAATGCCCGTATTTACTGGCAAAAGATTGAAAAAGACCAGATTGGATCCTGATTGACCCGTAGACCACGCATTAGTTGCCTTGCAGGATGGCTAATCCTGATTTGTAGTCCTTTACCGAGTTGTAGCGTAGGCGTTCTCCTGAAAATTTGCCTGAAGATTCTGATATTTCAAATGGAAAGTAGGAAAGAGGCTGTAGGACATTGATTCGTAAAAGCACAGCAGCGCTTTTTTTGGGTGCACAAGAAGCACCCTCAGCCTATACAGGCTGAGGGGGTACTAGACAATGCGTTGAAATGTCGCAGGCAGTGTTCGCCGTTTTCCTACGGCGAACCCGGAAGGGTCATACCACAGTAGCAAGTAGCAGGATAAAGATAAGGCCGACCACCGAAAGAATGGTTTCCATCACGGTCCAGGTCTTGAATGTTTCGCTGACGGTCATATTGAAGTACTGCTTGACCAGCCAGAAACCGGCGTCGTTGACGTGGGAGAGAATCAGCGAGCCGGCGCCGGTGGCCAGCACCAGCAGTTCGCGGTTGACGCCCGGGATCAGCCCGACCACCGGCGCCACGATGCCCGCGCCGGTAATGGTTGCCACGGTGGCGGAACCGGTGGCAATGCGGATCACCGCCGCGACCAGCCAGGCCAGCAGAATCGGGTTGAGCTGCGCCTGCACGGCCATGTGACCGATTACATCACCCACGCCGCTGGCCACCAGCATCTGCTTGAAGCCGCCGCCGGCACCGACGATAAGCACGATGGCCGCGACCGGTGTCAGGCTCTGATCGAGCATTTTCATGATTTGGCTGCGGTCAAAACCGCGCGCCGCACCAAAGGTGTAGAACGCCAGCAGCAGGGCGGCGAGCAGGGCGCTGATCGGATGGCCGATGAAGTCCATCCAGATACGGAAGATGTTGGTCTCCGGCAGCACCACGTCGGCAAAGGTCTTGAGCAGCATCAGGAGCACTGGCAGCAGGATGGTTACCAGAGTGATGCCGAAACCTGGCAGGTTCTGCGCGCTGGACTCCTTGCCGATTTGCGCCATCAGTTCTGCCGATGGGCTGCCGGGGATGTATCGCGAGATCCACATGCCGTAGATCGGGCCGGCAATAACGGCGGTAGGCAGGGCAATCAGCAGGCCGTAGAAAATGGTTTTGCCGATGTCGGCGCCGAAAATGCCGATGGCCAGCAACGGACCCGGGTGCGGCGGAACCAGGCCATGGACCGCCGACAGGCCGGCCAGCAACGGGATGCCGATGCGGATAATCGAGATGCCGGTGCGCCGGGCCACGATATAGACCAGCGGAATCAGCAACACGAAGCCGATTTCAAAGAACAGCGGGATGCCCACCAGAAAGGCGGAGAACATCATCGCCCAGTGGACCTTCTGTTTACCGAAGGTGCGGATCAGTGTCTGGGCTATCTGATCGGCACCGCCGGAGTCGGCCATCAGCTTGCCGAGCATGGTGCCCAGGCCAAGGATGATACCGACAAAGCCCAGTACGCCACCGAAGCCGTCCTGGAATGCCTTCATTACTTTTTCCACCGGCATGCCCGAGGTCAGGCCGAGAAAACCGGCAGCCACGGTCAACGCGATGAACGGGTGAACCTTAAACTGTGTGATCAGCAGAATCAGGCCGACGATGGTGACCAGGGCGTCGACCAACAGATAGGTCTCGTGGGTCATTCCGAACATGGGTGTTCTCCAGTTGTCATTTTTTCATTGTTGTATGGAGCGGCCGCCGAGGGCGGAGTTCTTCTAAGACAGCGCTATCTTTAGCGGGTATGGTTTTATTCCCCACGTGAAGCGTCCCACCAGTCGGCGGCCTGGCGGCCCAACTGCTCGATGCTTTGCGTGGCGTCGACGATCAGGGTGCGTGGCTCATCGTGAGGGACTTCAAGGGTGTTGAACTGGCTGTCGACCAGGCTGGCCGGCATGAAATGCCCGCGGCGATGGGCGCAGCGTTGCCGCGCAGTTTCCTTCGACAATTGCAGGAACACGAAGCCTAGCCCGGGTACTGCCTGGCGCAGGCAGTCGCGGTAGCTGCGCTTGAGCGCCGAGCAGGCAAGAATCGGTCGCTCGCCGCGTGCCACGGCCTCAGCCAGCTCCTGGCCCAGGCGGGTCAGCCAGCCGGCGCGGTCTTCGTCATCAAGGGGAATGCCGGCGCTCATCTTGTCGATGTTGGCTTGGGGGTGGAAGGCGTCGCCTTCGATCAGTTGACCGCTGGTGTGCAGGGCGATGCACTGACCGACCTCACTCTTGCCGCAGCCGGAAACGCCCATCACCACGAGGGCAGAAATCTTGGTTGTTGCTGTTGTCACGTTAGCCACCTTGCTTTTAGCCTAGTCGCTCTGAGACAGCGCTGTCTTTGCTCGATAGGCCTACCGGCTGCTGCGCTGTTTCAGCTCTTGTCATTATTCTGGAGTGCTCAGTCACCATGCTCGGGTGCTCCGCGGGCAGTTCAGGCATTGCCACGGATGATGGGACAGCGCTACCTTAGTGCCGTCTCATTCCTCTGGCAACCCCTTCTATTCAGTTGGCAACACATGGCACGTATTGGTTCCCGCTCCACCGGCCGGCCGACGCTCAATGAAGTAGCGAAACTGGCTGGCGTCTCTCCCATTACCGCATCCAGGGCCTTGCGTGGCGTGGCGACGGTGGCTCCCGAGCTGGTCGAGAAGGTCCGCGCCGCTGCCCAGCGCCTGGGTTATGTGGCCAACCCGGCAGCTCGTGCCCTGGCGTCATCCAGCAGCCCGACGGTGGTGGTGCTGGTGCCGTCGCTGTCCAACCAGTTGTTCATCGAACCTCTGGAGGCGATTCAGAATGTGCTGCGCCCGCGTGGTCTGGAAGTGGTGATCGGCAACTACCATTACGACCCCAAAGAAGAAGAGACATTGCTGCGTAACCACCTGATCAACCGGCCGCGTGGTTTGCTGTTGACCGGGCTGGATCACACCCCGTCGGTCCGTCAGTTACTGGCCGACAGCGAGATCCCGTGCGTGCACATGATGGAGCTGGATATCACCGAGCAGACCCATTGCGTCGGCTTTTCCCAACATCAGGCCGGGGCCGGTGCGGCCAAACACTTGCTTGGTCGCGGCCGCAAACGGCTGGCCTACATTGCCGCGCAGCTTGACCCTCGTGTATTGCAGCGCGGCGCCGGGTTTCGTCAGGTGCTGGTCGAGGCGGGCATGGACGACCCGCAACTGCATGTAATGTCGCCGTTACCTTCATCCATCGGCCTGGGCTGCGAGCTGTTCGCCAGGCTGCTGGTAGAGCACCCGGATGTCGATGGGGTGTTCTTCTGCAATGACGACCTGGCCCAGGGCGCGGCGCTGGAGGCCCTGCGCCTGGGTATCAAGATTCCCGAGCAGGTGGCGCTGGTAGGTTTCAACGACCTGCCAGGCTCTGCCCACATGGTTCCGCGTCTGACCTCGATCCGCACGCCGCGCGCCGCAGTAGGCCAGCATGCGGCGCAGATGCTGCTGGCGTTGCTCGACGATCAGTTGCCTGAGTCGCAACAGCTGGATCTGGGCTTCGAGCTGGTGGTGCGCGAGAGTTCCTGAGCGCCCCTGGCTGACGCCATCAGTCACGCTATCGGCTGACTGCAGCACTCATCCAGCAGGCTCGCACAGTGCTGCTGCAGGTTGTCCTGCTCAATAGCCCGCTGCACCTCAGCCACGTCGACCTGATGATGGTGCAGGGCATGCAGCGTGGCAGCGATGGGCGTGCACACCAGCATGCCGCTGGCGCCCTGCTGCAGCGGCTCAATACCTGCTTCGAGCAGCGCCGCCATGTGTTCTGGCTGGCTCCATAGCCCTTTGCTGATCTGTGCCCGGCCACGCAGGCCGCAGGCCAGGGCTACCGGCACGGTGCGTCGCTCGGCCAGGCGCTGCCAGGGTGTGGTCGCGAGGGCGTTTCGCCAATCAACCGCGCCGCTGTGCAGCAGGGCAGTGCGGGCCGCAGCGGCATGGATACAGGCTTCCAGATTGAGGCTGGTGCGCCAGTGTTCGTCGGTCAGGCCCAGCTTGAGCGTTTGCGCTGCCAGCCCGAGCAGGGTTTCGATCCGCCCGAACAGCAGGTCGACGAATGCCACTTCCTGCACGCCCTCAAGGCCGGGCACGCTGAGATAGATGCTGCCGCTGCGCGAGTTGCCACGCCGCTGCAGGTCATGCAGGGCAATCAGGCTACCCAGTACCGCGTCGAGAATCAGCTGTGCAACTGGCTGGCCGTGGGCATCGAGCAGTGCCGGGTTGTGTCTGGCCAGGCCGTTGATATGCAACAGCGACAAGGCGCGGCCGGGCAGTTTCAATTCACCGCCAGCCGCGCCTTGCCAGGTCTGGTCTGGCTGCAGCGCCTGGCCTTTCATCAGGCTCAGCCAGTTTGCGTAGCCGTCCAGCTCGCGGGTGCGCAGCGGTGTGCTGATGTCGATCCAGGCGGTCAGTGCTGCTTCAAGCAGCACGTCGCTGATCCCGGCCACATCACAGCCACCGGCGCGGCTTTGCGGATCGATACGGACATCTACATGCAGCCGGTGATGGCCGAACAGCAAGGCATTGGGTTGCAACGCCTGGCCTTGATGGCCGAGAAACTGCTCCGGGCGTTGCAGGCCGGTTTCCTCGCCATTGGCCAGGGTGACGCTCAACTGACCATGACGCACCCGATAGTGCCGGGCATTGACGTGGCTGCCACTGCTCAGGGGAATGACCTGATCAAACCACTCGCGCACTTGCACCACCACTTTGGCGCCGCGTTGCGGATTGTACTGAGCGTCGAGTTCATAACCTTGCTGCTGGGCAACCGCATCGCTGTAATACAGTGCGTCGTATAGCGAACCCCACCGGGCACTGGCCGCATTCACGACCGCTTGCGCATCGTGACCGGCGGCCAGCAACTGAGGACCGGACTGATCGCTGATTTCCATGTCGACACTGGCGGTACTGATCCGCACCGGTTGGGAGCAGGCTTGCGGGTAGCCCAGTTGCTCCAGAAAACTGCGCCAGGCGCCCGGCTCAGGGGGGCAATGGGCCTTGTGCCATTCGCTGAGCGCCAGTTGCACGCGCTCGCGCTCGGCCAGCAGGTCGCGGTGCAGCGGGGCCAGGTCCTGGAGCAGGTCGTCCAGGCCTTCCCAGAACGTCTCGCGGTCGATCAGTGTGCCGGGCAGCACCTGTTGTTCGATGAACTGGTGCAGCGCGGCGGTGACTCTCAGACGATTACAGCGAAGGTAGTCCGTCATGGCGGTTCCTTGAGATTGTCAGTGAACTGCAATCCTGAAGGCGGTTCCGCCACGGCCCGGCTGCGGTGCGCTTCAGGTCAATCGGCGTTGAGGGCGGCAATCCCGGCTTTGGCGATTTGCGCATCCTGATCGGAACGAACCCCGGAGACGCCGACAGCGCCGATCACCTGGCCATCGACGATGACAGGTACGCCGCCTTCCAGGGAGGTCAGCAGTGGCGCGCTGAGAAACGCCGTACGGCCACCGTTGACCACCTCTTCATAGCTTTTGGATTCGCGCCGGCCCAGCGCCGAGGTGCGGGCTTTCTCGGTGCTGATGTAGCTGCTGCTCGGGCTGGCATTGTCCAGGCGCTCGAAGGCCAGCAGGTGGCCGCCGTCATCGACAATGGCAATCGACACGGCCCATTCGTTGTGCAGGGCTTCCTGACGGGCGGCGGCGAGAATCTGGCTGACTTCAGCCTGGGTCAGAACGGCTTTTATTTTCATGCGAGGTCCTTGGCGGATGGGGGGAGGCGTCCCGGCAACGCTCAGCAAGCGCCCCTCGGGTCTGGCAGGATAGCGGCTGACGACAGATTTTTCATGCATGGGCTGACAAGCCGGGCTAGGCTCAATGCATGAACACCTCAGCCTTGCAGTTACTCATCGGGGATTTTCTTGCGCGCAGTGTGCGTGGCATTCCCTGCGCGCCGCCTGCGTGAACTGATCGCGATTGCCGCCATTTTCAGTTTCCTGCAAGGAGCCATACCATGGCTGATCTATACGACAACCCGATGGGGTTGATGGGGTTTGAGTTCATCGAGCTGGCCGCGCCGGTGGCGGGTGTGCTTGAGCCGGTGCTGCAGATGCTCGGCTTTACCAGGGTGGCCGTGCACCGCTCCAAGGCGGTGGCCCTGTATCGTCAGGGTGATATCAACCTGATCCTCAATAACGAGCCGCACAGCCTGGCGTCTTATTTTGCGGCCGAGCATGGCCCCTCGGTCTGCGGCATGGCCTTTCGGGTCAAGGACTCGCATCTGGCCTACCAGCGTGCACTGGAACTCGGTGCGCAGCCGCTGGAGATTCCGGTCGGGCCGATGGAGCTGCGGCTACCGGCGATCAAGGGCATCGGTGGTGCGCCGTTGTACCTGATCGACCGTTTCGGCGAAGGTACGTCCATCTACGATATCGATTTCAATTTCATCGAGGGCGTCGATCGTCACCCGCCGGGCGCTGGCCTGAAATTCATCGATCACCTGACTCACAACGTTTATCGCGGACGTATGGCCTACTGGGCCGGGTTCTACGAGAAACTGTTCAACTTTCGTGAGATTCGTTACTTCGACATCAAGGGTGAATACACCGGCCTGACCTCCCGTGCGATGACCGCGCCGGACGGGCTGATCCGTATTCCGCTCAACGAGGAGTCGTCCAGAGGCGCAGGGCAGATCGAAGAGTTCCTCATGCAGTTCAACGGCGAGGGTATCCAGCACGTGGCGTTCTGCACGGACGACCTGATTGCCACCTGCGATGCTCTCAAGGCGCTGGGGCTGCCATTCATGACCGCGCCCCCCGAGACCTATTACGAGATGCTCCCGGAGCGCTTGCCGGACCATGGTGAGCCTGTCGCCGAGCTCAAGGCACGGGGCATTTTGCTCGACGGCAGCAATGAGGGCGGCCAGCGGCGCCTGCTGCTGCAGATATTTTCCGGGACGCTGTTAGGGCCGGTGTTTTTCGAGTTTATCCAGCGCAAGGGGGATGAGGGCTTCGGTGAGGGCAATTTCAAGGCGCTGTTCGAGTCCATCGAACGTGATCAGATCCGCCGTGGCGTGCTGACCCAGGCACCGGCTGATGGCTGATAACGCATGCGCGCTTGCCCGCCATTGACTTGCCTCAGGCTAAGGAAACCCGCATGTATCAGTCAGGCTTCGGTAATCATTTCACCAGCGAGGCAATCCCCGGTGCCGTGCCGGTGGGGCAGAACTCGCCACAGCGGCACCCCTTTGGGTTGTACACAGAGCAACTGTCCGGCACTGCATTCACAGTGCCGCGCAGTGAGTCACGACGTACCTGGTTGTACCGGATCATGCCGTCGGCAGCGCATCCGCCTTTCCAGCGCTTGGCGCAGCAGTTATGCGGCATGCAGCCGGGGCCGCTGAACCCCAACCGCATGCGCTGGAACCCGTTTTTGGTGCCTGCCCAGGACACGGATTTTCTCGATGGACTCATCGGTCTGGCACGCACCGCCGCCGCTGAGCAGGCCGACGGCGTGAGCATCTATGTGTATGCCGCCAACCGGTCAATGAAACGGGTATTTTTCAATGCCGACGGTGAGTTGTTGATCGTGCCGCAACTAGGCCGATTGCGTATCGTCACAGAGCTTGGGGTGCTGGAGGTGGCGCCGCAGCAAATCGTGGTACTGCCTCGCGGTCTGAGGTTCAGTGTCGAGCTGCTCGACCGCGAAGTCAGGGGCTATGTCTGCGAAAATCACGGCAGCCTGCTGCGTCTGCCCGATCTGGGGCCGATCGGCAGCAATGGCTTGGCCAATGCCAGGGACTTCCTTGCGCCTTGTGCCGCGTTTCAGGACAGCCAGGAGCCGGTTGAGCTGGTGCAGAAGTTCCTTGGCGAACTGTGGGGTACTACGCTGAGTCACTCGCCGTTCGATGTGGTGGGGTGGCATGGCAATAACGTGCCGTACCTTTATGACCTGCGCCACTTCAATACCCTGGGGACGGTGAGCTTCGACCACCCGGACCCATCGATCTTTACCGTATTGACCTCGCCCGGTGCAGTGGCTGGTCAGGCCAATGTGGACCTGGTAATTTTTCCGCCGCGCTGGATGGTGGCGCAAAACACCTTTCGCCCACCGTGGTTCCACCGCAACCTGATGAACGAGTTCATGGGCTTGATCGAGGGTGTCTACGATGCCAAGGCCGCAGGTTTCCTGCCTGGCGGGGCGTCGCTGCACAACTGCATGAGTGCCCACGGGCCGGACAACGCCACAGCGCAGGCCGCCATGGCTGCAGAGCTTGCACCGCATAAGATCGCAGGCACCCTGGCGTTCATGTTCGAGACCGGCCAGGTATTGCGCCCGACCCGCCATGCGCTCGATTGCGCACAGTTGCAGCGTGACTACGATCATTGCTGGGATGGCATGCGCCGATTGTTCAGGAGCTCTGACGATGAGTGATGAACGTCAGCGCCGCAGTTGGCTGGCATCGGCCAACGGACATGCGGATTTCCCTTTGCAGAATCTGCCGTTGGGCATCT
Organism: Pseudomonas sp. StFLB209; assembly: GCF_000829415.1. NCBI lineage: Bacteria > Pseudomonadati > Pseudomonadota > Gammaproteobacteria > Pseudomonadales > Pseudomonadaceae > Pseudomonas > Pseudomonas sp. StFLB209. The sequence continues at coordinate 4,016,192 of NZ_AP014637.1, forward strand.
TCAGTCATGATGATGGGCGCAAGCGTGGTGGTGTGGCGATCGGTGAGCGCATTCTGGATCTGCAGGGAGCGCTGCAGGCAGGTGTGTTTCAGGGCCTGGCCAGGCAGGCCGCCGAGGCCGCCAGTACGGATTGCCTCAATGACTACTTTGCCCTGGGCAGCACCGCACGCCAGGCCTTGCGCGCCGCGTTACTGGCCTTGCTTGATGTCTCCAGTCAGCAGCGAGAGGCGCTTGAGCCATTGCTGTTGCGCAGCGATGAGTGCCAGATGCATTTACCTGCACGGGTAGGCGATTACACCGATTTTTACGTCGGTATTCATCACGCGCACAATGTGGGCAAGCTGTTTCGTCCCGACCAGCCGCTGCTGGCCAACTACAAGTACTTGCCCATTGCCTACCACGGTCGGGCTTCGACCCTGTGTGTGTCCGGCACCCCGGTGCACAGGCCGCAGGGACAGATTCGCCCGGATCCATCGCAGCCGCCGACTCTCGCGCCGTCGCAGCGCCTGGACTTCGAGCTGGAAGCGGGCATCTGGATCGGTCCGGGCAACGCTCAGGGGCAATCCATTGGCATTGCGGCCGCGCCGGCCCACATTGCCGGTTTCTGTCTGCTCAACGACTGGTCGGCGCGCGATATTCAGGCCTGGGAATACCAGCCGCTGGGACCGTTTCTGTCCAAGAGCTTCGCCACCAGCCTGTCGCCCTGGGTGGTCAGCCCCGAGGCGCTGGCGCCGTTCCGCTGCGCCCAGCCAACACGCCCGGCCGGTGATCCGCAGCCATTGCCTTACCTGTTCGACAGCGCCGATCAACAAAACGGGGCATTGGATATCGAACTGCAGGTGCTACTGCTCACCGAGCGCATGCGCAGCGCGGGTCAGCCGCCGCAGTCACTGGCAGTGAGCAACACGTTGTTCATGTACTGGAGCGCGGCACAGATGGTTGCCCATCACAGCGTCAACGGTTGTAAGCTGCAGCCTGGCGACCTGTTCGGCACGGGGACGTTATCGGGGCCGCAGCCGGGGCAGTATGGCAGCCTGCTGGAAATCACCGGCGGTGGCCGCCAGCCGCTGGTGCTGGACAATGGCGAGCAGCGCAGCTTTCTTGAATGCGGCGATGAGGTGATTCTGCGTGCCCGTTGCCGTGCCGAGGGGCAGGTGTCAATCGGCTTTGGCGAGTGTCGCGGCCGGGTGCTGGACTGAGCGGCTCAGTTCAGCAGCAAGGTGGGTTCAGCAACGAGCGGCAGGGTCTTGAGGGTAAAGCCCTGTTCGTCGACCTGCAGCATCCAGCCCTGGCGATCCCAGTCGCCCAGCACGATGCGCTGTGCGGTGTGCTCGCCGATCTGCAACTTATGAATGGCAGGACGGTGAGTGTGGCCATGGATCAGGGTGCGCACGCCGAACGCCTGCATGATGCGTGGGACTTCGTCAGGGGTGACGTCGACGATGTCATTGGCTTTCATGCGGGTTTTGGCCTGGCTCTGGTTGCGCAGCTTGCGCGCCAGTTTGTGGCGGGTGGCCAGTGGCAGGTTGCGCAGGATGAACCGGCTCAGCGGGTTGCGTAACAACCGGCGCATCTTCTGGTAGCCCACGTCCCGGGTGCACAGGCTGTCGCCGTGCATCAGCAGCACTGGCTCGTCGTTCATGACCACCAGACTGGGTTCGCGCAGCAGGGTGCAGCCGGCGGCCTTGCAGAATTTGCGGCCCACCATGAAGTCCCGGTTGCCGTGCATCAGAAATACTCGCGTGCCGCTGTCGCTGAGTGCACGCAATGCCTGGCAGATCGAAAGCTGGAACGGCGACATGGCATCGTCGCCGATCCAGACTTCGAAGAAATCCCCGAGGATATACAGCGCCTGGGCCTGGCGGGCAGGCCCGGCCAGCAGATCCAGAAACGCCCGGCTGATGTCCGGACGCTCCTCTTCAAGATGCAGATCGGAGATCAGCAGAATCACTCAATGATCTCTGCTTTTTCAATGATCACGTCTTCTACAGGCACATCCTGGTGACCGGCCTTGCTGGTGGTGGCGACGGCTTTGATCTTGTCGACCACGTCCTGGCCTTCGGTCACTTCACCGAACACGGCATAGCCCCAACCCTGGGTGGTCGGTGCGGTGTGGTTCAGGAAGCTGTTGTCCGCGACGTTGATGAAAAACTGTGCCGACGCCGAATGCGGGTCCATGGTGCGGGCCATGGCGATGCTGTACTTCTTGTTCGGCAGGCCGTTGTTGGCTTCGTTCTGGATGCTTGGGCGCTTGTCTTTCTTTTCTTTCATGCCCGGCTCGAAGCCACCACCCTGGATCATGAAATTGCCGATCACGCGGTGGAAGATCAGGTTGCTGTAATGGCCGGCGTTGACGTACTCGATGAAGTTGGCGACGGTCAGCGGCGCCTTTTCAGCGTTGAGTTGCAGCACGATGTCACCGTGGTTGGTGGTCAGCTTTACCTTGGACATAAAAACTCGCTCTCTTGGCATTCATTGATAGGTGCAAAAACACCCTGACGCGCAGTTTACCGTGCGCGATACATCTTTCAGGGCTTTTTTCTGCATTTGCCAGGGCAACCTTGGGTGGCAACCGGCAGTTTTCGCACAGTCTGTTGTCAGGGACTTGACAGCATCGGCTATGATAGGCGCTTTGATTTGCCGGCCCATCCTGGTCGCGCGCTAGAAGTTCAAGGATCCTATGAGCAAGCCCACTCCCGAATCCGCAGCCAATACCAAGGCAGCCCCTGTCGTCCCAACCAATTTCCTGCGCCCGATCCTGCAGGCCGACCTGGATTCGGGCAAGCACAGCCAGATCGTGACGCGCTTTCCGCCAGAGCCCAACGGCTACCTGCACATCGGCCACGCCAAGTCCATCTGTGTGAACTTTGGTCTGGCCAACGAGTTCGGTGGCAGCACCCACCTGCGCTTCGACGACACCAACCCGGCCAAGGAAGACCAGGAATACATCGACGCCATCATGAGCGATGTCAAATGGCTGGGCTTCGACTGGGCGGGCGAGGTGCGTTACGCCTCGCAGTATTTCGACCAGTTGCATGACTGGGCGGTAGAGCTGATCAAGGCCGGCAAGGCCTATGTCGACGACCTGACCCCCGAGCAGGCTCGCGAGTACCGTGGCACCCTGACTGAGCCTGGCAAGAACAGCCCGTTCCGTGAGCGCAGCGTCGAGGAAAACCTCGACCTGTTCGCCCGCATGAAAGCCGGTGAGTTCGAAGACGGCGCCCGTGTACTGCGCGCCAAAATCGACATGGCTTCGCCGAACATGAACCTGCGCGACCCGATCCTGTACCGCATTCGGCATGCCCATCACCACCAGACCGGTGACAAGTGGTGCATCTACCCGATCTACGACTTCACCCACGGTCAGTCCGATGCGATCGAAGGCATCACCCACTCGATCTGCACTCTGGAGTTCGAAAGCCATCGGCCGCTTTACGACTGGTTCCTCGACAACCTGTCGGTGCCGTGCAAGCCGCGCCAGTACGAATTCTCGCGTCTGAACCTGAGCTACACGGTGACCAGCAAGCGCAAGCTCAAGCAACTGGTCGACGAGCAGCACGTCAATGGCTGGGACGATCCGCGCATGTCGACCTTGTCGGGTTTCCGCCGGCGTGGCTATACCCCGGCGTCGATCCGCAACTTCTGCGAAATGATCGGCACCAACCGCTCTGACGGCGTGGTCGACTTTGCCATGCTCGAATTCAGCATTCGCGATGACCTGGACCGCAATGCACCGCGGGCCATGTGCGTGCTGCGTCCGCTCAAGGTGGTGATTACCAATTACCCAGAAGGTCAGGTCGAGAAGCTGGAACTGCCGCGCCACCCTAAAGAAGACCTTGGCGTGCGCGAGCTGCCGTTCTCCCGCGAGCTGTACATCGACCGCGACGACTACATGGAAGAACCGCCAAAGGGCTATAAGCGTCTGGAGCCTAATGGCGAAGTGCGTCTGCGTGGCAGCTATGTGATTCGTGCCGACGAAGCAATCAAGGATGCCGACGGCAATATCGTCGAGCTGCGTTGCTCGTTTGATCCCGACACGCTGGGCAAGAACCCTGAGGGCCGCAAGGTCAAGGGCGTGATCCACTGGGTGCCGGCCGCCGAGAGCGTTGAATGTGAAGTGCGTCTGTATGATCGCCTGTTCCGCTCGCCGTCGCCTGAAAAAGCCGAGGAGGGCGCGAGCTTCCTGGACAACATCAACCCTGACTCCCTGCAAGTGCTGACCGGTTGTCGGGCCGAGCCTTCGCTGGCGCAAGCGCAGCCTGAGGACCGTTTCCAGTTCGAGCGCGAAGGTTACTTCTGCGCTGACATCAAGGACTCGAAACCTGGCCGGCCGGTATTCAATCGTACCGTTACTTTGCGGGACTCCTGGAGCTAAAAGCGTTCGGGCTTCGGCCCGCAGGCTTTCAGGAACAACAAGGGTAGGAACAACGTGCTTTCCATCTACAACACGCTCACCAAGAGCAAAGAAGTCTTCAAGCCACTCAATGGCAATCAGGTACGTATGTATGTCTGCGGCATGACCGTGTACGACTACTGTCATCTGGGCCATGGGCGCAGCATGGTTGCCTTTGATCTGGTGACCCGCTGGTTGCGTTTCAGTGGTTATGACCTGACCTATGTGCGCAACATCACTGATATCGACGACAAGATCATCAACAGGGCCAGGGAAAACGGCGAGTCGTTCGACGCGCTGACCGAGCGCATGATCGCCGCCATGCATGAGGACGAGGCGCGGCTGAACATCCTCAAGCCGGACATGGAGCCGCGTGCCACCGATCATATTCCGGGCATGCATGCCATGATCCAGACCCTGATCGACAAGGGCTACGCCTACGCACCGGGCAACGGTGACGTTTACTACCGGGTCGGCAAGTTCCAGGGGTATGGCAAGCTGTCGCGCAAGAAAATCGAAGACCTGCGCATCGGTGCGCGGATCGAGGTCGACGAATCCAAGCAGGATCCGCTGGACTTCGTTCTGTGGAAAGGCGCCAAACCGGGCGAGCCCAGTTGGGACTCGCCGTGGGGCGCCGGGCGTCCGGGCTGGCATATCGAGTGTTCGGTGATGTCCACCTGCTGCCTGGGTGACACCTTTGATATTCACGGTGGCGGCAGCGACCTGGAATTTCCGCACCACGAGAACGAGATCGCCCAGAGCGAGGCGGCCACCGGCCAGACCTATGCCAATGCCTGGCTGCATTGCGGGATGATCCGTATCAATGGCGAGAAGATGTCCAAGTCGTTGAACAACTTCTTCACCATTCGTGATGTGCTGGACAAATATCACCCGGAAGTGGTGCGCTACCTGTTGGTGTCGAGTCATTACCGCAGCGCGATCAACTACTCCGAAGACAGCCTGCGTGAGTCCAAGGGCGCGCTGGAGCGTTTCTATCATGCCCTCAAAGGCCTGCCGGCGGTTGAACCGGCAGGTGGTGAGGCGTTTGTCGAGCGCTTCAAGGCGGCCATGGATGACGATTTCGGCACGCCGGAAGCCTGCGCGGTGCTGTTCGAGATGGTTCGTGAGATCAACCGCCTGCGTGACAGCGATCCAGCCACCGCCGCTGGCCTTGCGGCGCGGCTCAAGCAACTGGCCAGCGTGCTGGGCGTGCTGCAACTCGAAGCTGACGAGTTCCTGCGTGCCGGTGCCGAAGGCAAGGTGGATGCCGCTGAGGTAGAGGCCTTGATCCAGGCGCGTCTGGAGGCTCGGGCCAACAAGGACTGGGCTGAATCCGACCGTATCCGCGACCAGATCACCGCCATGGGCGTGATTCTGGAAGATGGCAAGGGCGGCACGACCTGGCGTCTGGCTGACTGACGGGCACCCTGACGTTGCTGGGTAAACAAAAAACGGCACCTCGGGTGCCGTTTTTTGTGGGTGTATGCCAGCCAGAAATCAGTTGTGCAAGGTTTCTGCTGCGTACAGGGTGTTTTCCAGCAGGCAGGCGCGAGTCATCGGGCCAACGCCGCCCGGTACTGGCGTGATCCAGCCGGCGCGGGGCAGGGCGGTCTCGTAGACCACGTCGCCGACCAGTCGGCCGTCGGCCTGCCGGTTGATACCGACGTCAATCACGATCGCGCCGGGCTTGATCCACTCACCTTTCACCAGGCCAGGCTTGCCGGCGGCGACGACCACCAGGTCGGCACGGCCTACATGAGCGGCCAGGTCCTGGGTGAAGCGGTGAGTCACGGTTACGGTGCAGCCGCCCAGCAGCAGTTCCATGGCCATCGGCCGGCCGACGATGTTCGAGGCGCCGACAACCACCGCATCCATACCGTACAGATCGGCGCCGGTGCTCTCCAGCAGGGTCATGATGCCCTTGGGGGTGCAGGGGCGCAGCAGCGGGATGCGCTGAGCGAGGCGACCGATGTTATAGGGATGGAACCCGTCGACGTCCTTGTCCGGACGAATGCGCTCCAGCAGCAAGGAGGCATCCAGATGCGCCGGCAGCGGCAGTTGCAGCAGAATGCCGTCAACCTGGGCGTCTTCATTAAGGCGGTCGATCAGTGCGGTCAGGTCTGCCTGGGACGTGCTGGCCGGCAGGTCATAGGCCTGGGACAGGAAGCCTACTTCTTCACAATCCTTGCGTTTGTGCGAGACATAGACCTGGGAGGCGGGATCGCTGCCGACCAGGATCACCGCGAGGCCCGGGGTGCGCAGGCCTTGCTGGCGGCGTTCGGCGACACGTTGGGCGATCTGCTGGCGCAGGTTCGCGGCGATCGCTTTGCCGTCGATTAGTTTTGCAGTCATGCGGGTGATTAACCATCGAGAAGGATTAAAAAGAGTGCGTATTCTCTCATGACATGGCTTCAGGGCAAAGGCGCTCGCTGCGCCTAATAAGCTAACTCCTTTATCTGCCTGAATTTTTTTTAAAAAAAGTGTTGACGACCTTCGGGGTCGTCTATAAGATTCGCACCACTTGCCGGGCAGAGCCCAGCGCCGAAGACCTCGGTACTGGATAATGCTAGTCAGATTGAACAAGGTTAACGCCCGGTTCGAGATGATCTAAAGCCTGTAATTTGTAATCGTTAAAGATGCAGATTATATAAGTGCCCGTAGCTCAGCTGGATAGAGCATCCGCCTTCTAAGCGGATGGTCGCAGGTTCGAGTCCTGCCGGGTGCGCCATTCAAGGCAGCTTTGGCACAAGTAAATGCAATATGGTGGGCGTAGCTCAGTTGGTAGAGCACAGGATTGTGACTCCTGTTGTCGTGGGTTCGATCCCCATCGTCCACCCCATATTCGAGAGAGGCGCCGGATTTAAAAGTCTGGCGCCTTTGCTTTAAAAGCTGGTTGCGCGGAAGTGGCGAAATTGGTAGACGCACTGGATTTAGGTTCCAGCGCCGCAAGGTGTAAGAGTTCGAGTCTCTTCTTCCGCACCATGAAACAAGCAGGTATTGGCTACATGTCTTTATCCTGTTAAATGAAAAAGCCGCTCTAGAGCGGCTTTTTCTGTTTTGGCAAACTGGTTTTTGGTTTCCCGGACTGATGCCGTCGGTCTGGTGAAACGCAGTATCCGGATGGAATCGGTGCTGCCCGGTCCGGTAGCTCCTCATGGGGGCAGGGCGGGGTAGACGGGTTGCCGGGGAAGCGGCCAGTTGCATCAGTCCTTTCATCGGCGATTCGATAACATCCTCTTAAAACTGCCCTTTTTCAGTAGGGTGACTTCTTGAGTTCGACCCACTAGAATGCATGCCCTTGATTCTAGGGTCGGAAACGCCGGCTAACGTCTGTGCAACGAGGAATATCCATGCAAGTTTCTGTTGAAAACACTTCTGCTCTCGAACGCCGCATGACCATTGGCGTGCCTGCCGAGCGCATCGAGACCGAAGTCAACAAGCGTCTGCAACAGACTGCGCGCAGGGCCAAAATCCCGGGCTTCCGCCCAGGCAAAGTGCCAATGAGCGTGATCCGTCAGCGTTTTGAAGAGGGTGCTCGTCAGGAGGCTCTGGGTGAGCTGATCCAGGCGACCTTCTACGAAGCTGTGGTTGAGCAGAAGCTGAACCCGGCTGGCTCGCCTGCTGTTGAGCCAAAGTCTTTCGAGAAAGGCAAGGATCTGGAATACGTCGCCACTTTCGAAGTTTTCCCTGAATTCACTGTTTCCGGCTTTGAAACCATCGCTGTCGAGCGCCTGTCTGCTGACGTGGCTGATGGCGATCTGGACAACATGCTGGACATCCTGCGCAAGCAGAACGTGCGTTTTGAAGAGGCTGACCGTGCCGCTCAGAACGACGATCAGGTCAACATCGATTTCGTTGGCAAGGTCGACGGCGAAGCGTTCGCTGGCGGCTCCGCCACCGGCACTCAGCTGGTACTGGGCTCCGGTCGCATGATTCCTGGCTTCGAAGACGGCCTGGTCGGTGCCAAGGCCGGTGAAGAGCGCGTTCTGAACGTGACCTTCCCTGAGGACTATCAGAACCTTGAGTTGGCTGGCAAGGCCGCTGAGTTCACTGTGACCGTCAACAGCGTTTCCGAGCCTAAGCTGCCTGAGCTGAACGAAGAGTTCTTCAAGCTGTTCGGCATCAAGGAAACCGGTCTGGACGGCTTCCGCACCGAAGTTCGCAAGAACATGGAGCGTGAACTGCGTCAGGCGATCAAATCCAAGGTCAAGAACCAGGTCATGGACGGTCTGCTGGCTGCCAACCCGATCGAAGTGCCAAAAGCGCTGCTGGAAAACGAAGTCAACCGTCTGCGCGTTCAGGCTGTTCAGCAGTTCGGCGGCAACATCAAGCCTGACCAACTGCCGGCCGAGCTGTTCCAGGAGCAGGCCAAGCGCCGCGTTGAGCTGGGTCTGATCGTTGCTGAAGTGGTCAAGCAGTTCGATCTCAAGCCTGATGAAGATCGCGTTCGCGAGCTGATCCAGGAAATGGCTTCGGCCTACCAGGAGCCAGAGCAGGTCGTGGCCTGGTACCTGAAGAACGAACAGCAGATGAACGAAGTTCGTTCGGTTGTGCTGGAAGAGCAAGTTGTAGATACTGTTTTGCAGAAAGCTAGCGTGACCGACAAATCGGTCTCCTACGAAGAAGCGGTCAAGCCGGTAGAAGCTCCACAAGCCGACTGATTTCGTTGTTTCGTTCGAAAACACTCACAAGCCAGCCTTCGCGCTGGCTTGTGCGTATTCAAGACTCGACTATTTGGGAGTGAGTGCAGGACATGTCCCGCAATTCTTATTTTCAGCACAACTCTGACATCCAGGCTGCTGGCGGCCTGGTCCCGATGGTTATCGAGCAGTCCGCCCGTGGCGAACGCGCGTACGACATCTATTCGCGCCTTCTCAAGGAGCGGGTGATTTTCATGGTGGGTCCGGTAGAAGACTACATGGCCAACCTGATCGCGGCGCAGCTCCTGTTCCTGGAAGCGGAAAACCCGGACAAGGATATCCATCTCTACATCAACTCACCTGGCGGTTCGGTGACAGCAGGCATGTCGATCTACGACACCATGCAGTTCATCAAGCCGGACGTGTCCACCATCTGCATCGGCCAAGCCTGCAGCATGGGTGCATTCCTGCTCGCAGGTGGTGCCAAGGGCAAGCGGCATTGTCTGCCCAACTCGCGGATGATGATTCACCAGCCACTGGGAGGTTTCCAGGGCCAGGCTTCGGATATCGATATCCATGCCCGTGAAATTCTGCATATCCGTCACCGCCTGAACAGCCTGTTGGCCGAGCATACCGGCCAAAGCCTTGAAACCATTGAACGTGACACAGAGCGCGACAATTTCATGAGTGCGGATCGCGCAGCCGAATACGGCCTGATCGACTCCGTCATCACCAAGCGTGAAATGCCTGCCTGAGTAACCCGGGATGTGGGCGGTCCTGCAACTGACCGCCTGCGGACTTGAAAAAGCCCGCAAGAGCCTTCATCTTGTGTTGCAAGCCTATCGGACTGGATCGATCGAATGACTGACACCCGCAACGGCGAGGACAACGGTAAATTGCTCTATTGCTCCTTCTGCGGCAAAAGCCAGCATGAAGTGCGTAAATTGATTGCCGGCCCCTCGGTCTTTATCTGCGACGAGTGCGTCGACCTGTGCAATGACATCATCCGTGAGGAGGTGCAGGAAGCACAGGCCGAAAGCAGCGCACATAAACTGCCTTCGCCTAAAGAAATCAGCGGCATCCTTGACCAGTACGTCATCGGTCAGGAGCGCGCCAAGAAGGTTCTCGCAGTAGCGGTGTACAACCACTACAAGCGCTTGAACCAACGCGACAAAAAAAATGACGACGTTGAACTGGGCAAGAGCAACATCCTGCTGATCGGGCCTACCGGCTCGGGCAAGACCCTGCTCGCCGAAACCCTGGCTCGCCTGCTCAACGTGCCGTTCACCATCGCCGACGCCACCACCCTGACCGAAGCCGGTTATGTGGGCGAGGACGTGGAGAACATTATTCAGAAGCTGTTGCAGAAATGTGATTACGACGTAGAGAAGGCCCAGATGGGTATTGTCTACATCGACGAAATCGACAAGATTTCGCGCAAATCCGACAACCCTTCCATCACTCGCGACGTGTCCGGCGAAGGTGTTCAGCAGGCTCTGCTGAAGCTGATCGAAGGCACTGTGGCTTCCGTACCGCCACAAGGCGGTCGCAAGCACCCGCAGCAGGAATTCCTGCAGGTTGATACCCGCAATATCCTGTTCATCTGCGGTGGCGCGTTCTCGGGTCTGGAGAAAGTCATCCAGAACCGCTCGACCCGCGGCGGCATCGGCTTCAATGCTGAGGTGCGCAGCAAGGAAGAGGGCAAGAAGGTCGGTGAGTCGCTGCGTGAAGTCGAGCCGGACGATCTGGTCAAGTTTGGCCTGATCCCCGAGTTCGTCGGTCGTTTGCCGGTATTGGCAACACTGGACGAACTGGATGAGCCGGCGCTGATCCAGATTCTGACCGAGCCAAAGAACGCCTTGACCAAGCAGTACGGCAAGCTGTTCGAGATGGAAGGCGTTGACCTGGAGTTCCGTTCCGATGCACTCAAGGCCGTGGCTCGCCGCGCCCTGGAGCGCAAGACCGGTGCTCGTGGCCTGCGCTCGATTCTCGAAGGCGTGCTGCTCGACACCATGTACGAAATCCCGTCGCAAAACGACGTGAGCAAGGTGGTGATCGACGAGAGCGTCATCGAAGGCACCTCCAAGCCGCTGCTGATCTATGAAAACAGCGAGCCTGCCGCCAAAGCTGCACCCGATGCCTGACGCCTGTGCGTGAGTGCTGACAAGGGGGTGTACGAAACGTCGGCGAATGCAGGCAGTTTTCGTGCAAAACCCAAGAAGGGGCCCTTGTGGCCCCTTCTGCATTTTGGGGTTATGCGCCGCCAGCAGTGCGGCGTTCGTCGTTGGTCGGGCAAGCCCTGCCGGATCCGGGAAATAAAATCGTAACTATTTCCTGATCGGGCCGCTAAGGCTTGTATTTTTGCAACGCAGACCCCATCTTGGTTTCAAGCACATTCAATCTGTCCACGGCCAATTGGCCGCTGTAGAGGCGAAATCATGAAAGCCACCATCGAATTGCCTCTTTTGCCATTGCGTGATGTTGTGGTTTATCCGCATATGGTTATCCCGCTGTTCGTGGGGCGCGAGAAGTCTATCGAAGCCCTTGAGGCGGCGATGACCGGTGACAAGCAGATTCTCCTGCTCGCGCAGAGAAACCCGGCTGACGACGATCCGGGCGAAGAAGCCCTCTATGGTGTCGGTACTGTCGCCACTGTCCTGCAACTGCTCAAACTGCCTGATGGTACTGTCAAAGTGCTGGTTGAAGGCGAGCAGCGCGGCAGCGTTGAGCGCTTCATGGAAGTCGACGGTCATTGCCGCGCCGAAGTTGCGCTGATCGATGAAACTGCCGCGCCGGACCGTGAGTCCGAGGTCTTTGTACGCAGCTTGCTCGGCCAGTTCGAGCAATATGTGCAATTGGGTAAAAAAGTCCCTGCCGAAGTCCTGTCCTCGCTCAACAGCATCGAAGAACCAGGTCGCCTGGTCGATACCATGGCGGCGCATATGGCGCTGAAGATCGAGCAGAAGCAGGAAATCCTCGAAATCATCGACCTGTCTGCACGTGTCGAGCATGTGCTCGCTCTGCTGGATGCTGAAATCGACCTGTTGCAGGTCGAGAAGCGCATTCGTGGCCGGGTCAAGAAACAAATGGAGCGCAGCCAGCGCGAGTACTATCTGAATGAGCAGATGAAGGCCATTCAGAAAGAACTGGGTGATGGTGATGAAGGCCACAACGAGATCGAAGAGCTGAAAAAGCGCATCGACGCTGCTGGTCTGCCTAAAGATGCTCTCACCAAAGCCACCGCCGAGCTGAACAAGCTCAAGCAGATGTCGCCGATGTCCGCTGAAGCGACCGTGGTGCGTTCGTACATCGACTGGCTGGTACAGGTGCCCTGGAAGGCGCAGAGCAAGGTGCGTCTGGACCTGGCCCGTGCCGAAGAGATTCTTGACTCTGATCACTACGGTCTGGAAGAGGTCAAGGAGCGCATCCTTGAGTACCTCGCCGTGCAGAAACGGGTGAAAAAGATCCGTGGTCCGGTGCTGTGTCTGGTCGGCCCGCCGGGTGTCGGCAAGACATCGCTGGCCGAGTCGATTGCCAGTGCGACCAATCGCAAGTTCGTGCGCATGGCCTTGGGTGGCGTGCGTGATGAAGCAGAAATACGCGGTCACCGTCGTACTTACATTGGCTCGATGCCGGGTAGATTGATACAAAAGATGACCAAGGTCGGGGTCCGCAATCCACTGTTCCTGCTCGATGAGATCGACAAGATGGGCAGTGACATGCGTGGCGATCCGGCTTCGGCGCTGCTCGAAGTGCTCGACCCCGAGCAAAACCACAATTTCAACGATCATTATCTAGAGGTTGATTACGACCTTTCGGACGTGATGTTCCTGTGCACCTCCAACTCGATGAATATCCCGCCGGCGCTGCTCGACCGTATGGAAGTCATCCGTTTGCCAGGCTACACCGAAGACGAAAAGATCAACATCTCCGTCAAGTACCTCGCGCCCAAACAGATCCAGGCCAATGGCCTGAAAAAGGCCGAGCTGGAGTTCGACGAGAGCGCCATTCGCGACATCATCCGCTACTACACCCGTGAAGCGGGCGTGCGCGGCCTTGAGCGGCAGATTGCCAAAGTCTGCCGCAAGGTAGTCAAGGAGCACGCCAAGGAGCGTAAATTCGCCATCAAGGTCACCTCGGACAATCTTGAGCATTATCTGGGCGTGCGTAAATTCCGCTACGGACTGGCCGAGCAGCAGGATCAGATCGGTCAGGTGACCGGCCTTGCGTGGACCCAGGTGGGCGGCGAACTGCTGACCATCGAGTCGGCAGTGATTCCGGGTAAAGGCCAGTTGATCAAGACCGGTTCGCTGGGCGACGTAATGGTCGAGTCGATCACCGCCGCACAGACGGTTGTACGTAGCCGTGCCAAGAGCCTGGGGATTGCGTCGGACTTCCATGAGAAGCACGATACGCACATCCACATGCCTGAAGGGGCAACCCCCAAGGATGGCCCGAGCGCCGGTATCGGCATGTGCACCGCGCTGGTGTCGGCCCTGACCCAGATCCCGGTGCGCGCCGATGTGGCGATGACCGGTGAGATCACCCTGCGTGGTCAGGTACTGGCGATTGGCGGTCTGAAGGAAAAGTTACTCGCCGCACATCGTGGCGGGATCAAGACTGTAATCATTCCCGAAGAAAACGTACGCGATTTGAAGGAAATTCCTGACAACATAAAGCAAGACTTGCAGATCAAGCCCGTTAAATGGATTGACGAAGTCCTGCAAATTGCGCTGCAATACGCCCCTGAGCCCTTGCCGGATGTAGCTCCCGACAGGGTGGCGAAGGACGAAAAGCGCGAGTCTGACTCTAAGGAAAGAATTAGCACGCATTAAGTCTGAGTGGGCTTTCTTGACAGCTTTTTGGAGCGCTTGTTATAAAGCGGCTCTTTCAGGCCAGTATTTGAAGACCCTCAGCGCTCGTTTTGCTTAACACCAAAAACTTAGAAACATACTCCATATAGAGATAAGGGGACTTAGAGTGAACAAGTCGGAACTGATTGATGCTATCGCTGCATCTGCTGATATCCCGAAAGCTGCTGCTGGCCGTGCGCTGGATGCAGTGATCGAATCCGTCACTGGCGCTCTGAAGGCTGGCGACTCGGTTGTTCTGGTTGGCTTTGGTACGTTCTCCGTTACTGACCGTCCTGCCCGTGTAGGTCGTAACCCGCAGACTGGCAAGACCCTGGAAATTCCAGCGGCCAAGAAGCCAGTATTCAAAGCCGGCAAGGCTCTGAAAGAAGCTGTCAACTAAGTTTCTTTCAAGCCTTGACGCGCTGGTTCGCGTGCATTCGCGAACCGGTCGCGGAAGGTTCGAGACCTTCCGCTACGCGATTTACGGGAAGGCGCATCCTCGGATGCGCCTTTCTTCTATCCGCTTTCTACCCACGCTCCGCGGTTGGTTCGTGAGTTCAACCGTTCTGGGGGACGCATGCTGCAGAACATCAGGGACAATTCCCAAGGCTGGATTGCCAAAACCATTATCGGGATCATCGTTGCGCTGATGGCCCTGACGGGCATCGAAGCGATGTTCACCTCTTCGAGCAGCAAGCAGAATGCTGCCGAGGTGAATGGCGAAGAGGTGACCCAAAACGAATTGAGTCAAGCGGTCGATATGCAACGTCGCCAACTGGCTCAGCAATTGGCTCAGCAGTTGGGCAAGGACTTCGATCCTGCGCTGCTGGACGAAAAGCTGCTGCGTGAATCGGCTCTCAAGGGCCTGATCGAGCGCAAACTGCTGTTGCAGGCAGCCGCAGACGACAAGTTCGCCTTTTCCGAAGCCGCCGTTGACCAGCAACTGTTGATGACGCCTGAGTTCCAGGTCGATGGCAAATTCAGTGCCGACCGGTTTGATCAGGTCATTCGTCAATTGGGCTATAGCCGTCTGCAGTTCCGGCAGATGCTGACCCAGGAAATGCTCATCGCTCAGACCCGTGCCGGTATCGCTGGCAGCGCGTTCGTGACCGATGCCCAGGTCGAGGCGTTTGCCCGACTGGAGAAGCAGACCCGTGATTCGGCCACCCTGACCATTGCTGCCAATACAGCTGGCGTTTCGGTAAGCGATGACGAGGTCAAGGCCCACTACGATCAGCACGCCAAGGAGTTCATGAGCCCCGAGCAAGTGGTTCTGGACTATATCGAGCTGAAGAAGTCGGCGTTCTTTGACAAGGTTCAGGTCAAGGATGCAGACCTGCAGGCCGCTTACCAGCAGGAAATAGCCAATCTGACCGAACAGCGTCGGGCTGCGCACATCCTGATCGAAGTCGGCGACAAGGTGAACGATCAGCAGGCCAAGGCCAAACTGGAAGAAATCCAGCAGCGCCTGGCCAAAGGTGAAGACTTTGCCGCCCTGGCCAAAGAGTTCTCTCAGGATCCGGGTTCGTCCACCAAGGGCGGTGATCTGGGTTACGCCGGCAAGGGGGTATACGACCCGGCTTTCGAAGATGCCCTGTACGCGCTGAACAAGGACCAGGTCTCGCAGCCGGTACGCAGCGATTACGGCTGGCACCTGATCAAGCTGCTGGGCGTTGAAGCACCTTCGGTGCCGAGCTTCGCCAGCCTCAAGGACAAGCTGACCGCCGACCTGAAATCGCAACAGGTTGAGCAGAAGTTCGTCGAAGTCACCAAGCAACTGCAGGACGCGGCATTTGAGTCTGCCGATCTGAGCCAGCCGGCTCAGGATCTGGGGCTCAAGGTCCAGACCACCGCGGCGTTCGGGCGTGAAGGTGGTGAAGGTCTGACAGCCAACCGTGCGGTGATCCAGGCAGCGTTCAGTCCGCAAGTGCTGGAAGAGGGTTCCAACAGCAACGTGCTGGAACTTGATCCTGACACCGTGCTGGTGGTGCGCGCCAAGGAGCACCTGCAGCCTCAGCAACTGCCACTGGAACAAGTGGCCGGCGCCATTCGTAACCAGTTGGTCCATGACAAGGCTGCCGCTGCGGCCAAAGCCAAGGGCGAGGCGCTGCTCGCGGGCCTGCGCGATGGCAAGGTTGCGCTGGCTGCGCGCCAGGACGGTATCGAGTGGAAGGTTCTGGAAGCGGTCAGCCGCGGTCAGGACGGTGTCGATCCGGCTGTGTTGCAGACCCTGTTCCGTATGCCCAAGCCTGAAGGCCAGGACAAGTCCGAGTACGCCAGCCTGAGCGCTCGTGACGGCAGCTTCGTGATTGTGCGCCTCAAGGGCGTCAACCAGGCCGCTGCGCCGTCTGAAGAGGAAAAGGCCCAGTACCGCCGCTTCCTGGCATCGCGTGCCGGGCAGCAGGATTTCTCGGCCTATCGTGCCGAGCTGGAGCACAAGGCCAAGATCGAGAAGTACTAACGTTAGCTGTGTAGGAGCGGCTTCAGCCGCGAATGGTGCCAAGGCCTTCGTTGCTGAAGCAGCTCCAACAGCGCAAAAAAGAAGGCCGCCCCTAGGGGCGGCCTTCTTTTTTTGCGTCTGAGTAAGCGGCTTGCCGATTACTCTTCGATGTTGCCCATCGCAGTGGTGTTGAAGCCACCGTCGACGTACATGATTTCACCGCTGATGCCCGATGCCAGGTCCGAGCACAGGAAGGCGGCGGCGTTGCCGACTTCTTCGATGGTCACGTTGCGGCGCAGTGGGGTCTGGGCCTCGTTGGCGGCCAGCATCTTGCGGAAGTTCTTGATGCCGGAAGCGGCCAGGGTGCGGATCGGGCCAGCCGACACGGCGTTGACGCGAGTGCCTTCAGCGCCCAGGCTGCCGGCCAGGTAACGTACGCCGGCTTCCAGGCTGGCCTTGGCCATGCCCATCACGTTGTAGTTTGGCATGGTGCGCTCGGCGCCCAGGTACGACAGGGTCAGCAGGCTGCCATTGCGGCCTTTCATCAGCTCACGACCGCCTTTGGCCAGTGCCACGAAGCTGTAAGCGCTGATGTCGTGAGCGATGCGGAAACCTTCACGGGTGGTGGCGTCGGTGAAGTCGCCATCGAGCTGGTCGCCCGGGGCGTAGCCAACCGAGTGCACGATCACGTCCAGACCATCCCACTTCTTGCCCAGCTCTTCAAAGACCTTGGCGATTTCTTCATCGCTGGCCACATCGCAAGGGAAGCACAGCTCGGCGCTCGAACCCCAGCCAGCGGCGAATTCTTCGACACGGCCCTTGAGCTTGTCGTTCTGATAAGTGAAGGCAAGCTCTGCACCTTCCCGGTGCATGGCGGCAGCGATGCCGGATGCGATGGACAGTTTACTGGCGACACCGACGATCAGGACGCGCTTACCGGCGAGAAAACCCATGTGTTGTTCCTCTTCAGGTTAATCGACAGCTACTGGTGCCATGAAGGCGGCTTCCAGCAGCTGCTGTGTGTAAGGATGTTGCGGTGCGGCGAAAACAGCCTCTGCTGCACCTTGTTCGACCACTTTGCCTTGCTTGACCACCATCAGTTGATGGCTCAGCGCCTTGACCACAGCCAGGTCATGACTGATGAACAGATAGGTCAGGTTGTACTTGGCTTGCAGCGAGCGTAGCAGCTCGACTACCTGGCGCTGGACGGTCCGGTCGAGCGCCGAAGTGGGCTCGTCCAGCAGAATCAGCGCCGGTTTTAACACCAATGCCCGGGCAATGGCGATTCTTTGTCGTTGCCCGCCGGAGAACTCGTGGGGGTAGCGGTGCCGGGTTTCCGGGTCCAGGCCTACCTCTTTGAGTGCTTCGACGATCGCGACCTGTTGTTCCTGGGCGCTGCCGATGTTGTGAATGCGTAAACCTTCACCCACGATTTCAGCCACTGACATGCGCGGGCTCAGGCTGCCAAACGGGTCCTGGAACACCACCTGCATCTGCCGCCGCAACGGACGAACCTGCTGCTGCGTCAGCCCGTTCAGGGGCTGCCCTTGAAACCGTATGGCGCCTTCGCTGCTCAATAGCCGCAAAATCGCCAGGCCCAGCGTGGACTTGCCTGATCCGCTTTCCCCGACGATCCCCAGTGTCTGCCCCTGCGGCAGGCTGAAGTCTACGCCATCGACTGCTCTGACGTGATCAACAGTGCGTTTGAACAAGCCTTTTTTGATCGGGAACCAGACCCGCAGGTTCTCGACTTCCAGTAATGGCTTGCCTGGCACATTGGCCACCGGGCGACCACTGGGCTCGGCATTGATCAGCATTTGGGTGTACGGGTGCCGGGGCGAACGGAACAATTGTTCGCACGATGCCTGTTCGACGATGGAACCGCGCTGCATGACACATACCCGATGGGCTATTTGTCGAACCACGTTCAGATCGTGGCTGATCAGCAGCAGCGCCATGCCCAGGCGGGCCTGCAACTGCTTGAGCAGTTCGAGGATTTTCAGCTGCACCGTGACGTCCAGCGCGGTGGTCGGTTCGTCGGCGATCAGTAGCTCCGGCTCGTTGGCCAGCGCCATGGCAATCATGACTCGTTGGCGCTGGCCGCCAGACAGCTCATGGGGCAAGGCCTTGAGTCGCTTGTGCGGCTCGCTGATACCCACCAGCTCCAGCAGCTCCAGCGTCCGTTTACGCGCCGCCTGACCGGTCAGCCCCTTGTGCAGGGCGAGCACCTCATTGATCTGCTTCTCCACCGAATGCAGCGGATTGAGCGAGGTCATCGGCTCCTGGAAGATCATCGCGATGCGGTTGCCGCGCAGGCCGCGCAGGCGTTTTTCACTGAGGCTCAGCAGGTCTTCGCCGGCATAGCGGATGCTGCCTTTGGGATGGCTGGCGATAGGGTAGGGCAGCAGGCGCAGAATCGAATGCGCGGTGACTGACTTGCCCGAGCCGCTTTCGCCGACCAACGCCAGGGTTTCACCCCGGCGGATATCCAGATTAACGCCTTCGACCACGCGCTGACGGTTATCACCGGTGGTGAATTCGACCGCCAGGTCGCGGATTTCGATCAGATTGTCCTGGCTCATGTCATTTCCTTGGGTCGAAGGCGTCGCGGGCCGATTCACCGATGAACACCAGCAGGCTGAGCATGATCGCCAGTACCGCAAAGGCGCTGATGCCCAGCCAGGGGGCCTGCAGGTTGGCCTTGCCCTGGGCGACCAGCTCGCCGAGCGACGGTGCGCCGGCTGGCAGGCCGAAGCCGAGAAAATCCAATGCGGTCAGGGTGCCGATGGCGCCGGTGAGGATAAACGGCATGAAGGTCATGGTCGAGATCATCGCGTTGGGCAGAATGTGCCGGAACATGATTTCGCCATCGCGCATGCCCAGTGCCCGGGCTGCACGCACGTATTCAAGATTGCGGCCGCGCAGAAACTCGGCGCGCACCACGTCAACCAGGCTCATCCACGAAAATAGCAGCATGATGCCCAGCAGCCACCAGAAGTTGGGTTGTACGAAGCTGGCAAGAATGATCAGCAGGTAAAGCACCGGCAGGCCCGACCAGACTTCCAGAAACCGCTGGCCCAGCAGGTCGACCCAGCCGCCATAGAAGCCTTGCAGCGCACCGGCAATCACGCCGATGACCGAGCTGAGTAGCGTCAGGGTCAATGCGAACAGCACCGAAATACGAAAGCCATAGATGACCCGGGCCAGTACATCGCGGCCCTGGTCATCGGTGCCCAGCCAGTTGTCCGGTGACGGCGGAGCCGGGGCGGGGACTTTCAGGTCGTAGTTGATGCTCTGGTAGCTGTAGGGGATCGGTGCCCAAAGCGTCCAGCCATCTTTGGCGGCGAGCAGGTCCTGGATATAGGGGCTTTTGTAATTGGCTTCCAGCGGAAACTCGCCGCCGAAGGTGGTTTCCGGGTAGCGCTCGAACACCGGAAAGTACCACTGGCCGTCGTAACGCACTGCCAGCGGTTTGTCATTGGCGATCAATTCAGCGCCCAGGCTGAGGACGAACAGGGCCATGAACAGCCACAGAGACCACCAGCCACGGCGGTTGGCCTTGAAGCGCTCGAAGCGGCGGCGATTGAGGGGGGACAACGGCATATCAATGCTCCCTGCTTTCGAAGTCGATGCGCGGGTCGACCAGGGTATAGGTCAGATCGCCGATCAGTTTCACCACCAGGCCCAGCAGGGTGAAGATGAACAGGGTGCCGAACACCACCGGATAGTCGCGGTTGATGGCCGACTCGAAACTCATCAGGCCCAGACCGTCGAGCGAGAAGATCACCTCGACCAGCAAGGAACCGGTGAAAAATATGCCAATGAATGCCGCCGGAAAACCGGCAATCACCAGCAACATGGCGTTGCGGAATACATGGCCGTACAGCACCCGGTTGTTACTCAGGCCCTTGGCCTTGGCGGTGATCACGTATTGCTTGCTGATTTCGTCGAGGAAGCTGTTTTTGGTCAGCAGGGTCAGGGTCGCGAAGTTACCAATGACCAGAGCGGTGATCGGCAGCACCAGATGCCAGAAGTAATCCAGCAATTTGCCGGTGGTGCTCAGCTCATCGAAGTTGTTCGAGGTCAGGCCGCGTAGCGGGAACCAGTCCAGATAACTGCCACCGGCGAACAGCACGATCAACAGAATCGCGAACAGGAACGCCGGAATTGCATACCCCACGACGATGGCCGAACTGGTCCACACGTCGAATTGGCTGCCGTGCCGGGTGGCCTTGGCGATCCCCAGCGGGATCGACACCAGGTACATGATCAGGGTGCTCCATAACCCCAGCGAAATTGAAACCGGCATCTTTTCCAGAATCAGGTCGGTGACCTTGGCGTCGCGGAAGAAACTGGTGCCGAAGTCCAGTTGGGCGTAGTTCTTGATCATGATCCACAAGCGTTCCGGCGCCGGTTTGTCGAAGCCGTACATACGCTCGATTTCTTCGATCAAAGCCGGGTCCAGGCCTTGTGCACCCCGGTAGCTGGAGCCGGCCACGCCGACCTCCGAGCCACCGCCGCCGATGCGGCTGGTGGCGCCGTCGAAGCCTTCGAGCTTGGCGATCGTCTGTTCCACCGGCCCGCCAGGGGCGGCCTGGACGATAATGAAGTTGATGATCAGGATGCCCAGTAGGGTCGGAATGATCAGCAGCAGGCGCCGCAGGATATAAGCCAGCATTTCAGCGTTCCTCGTTGCCGGTGGCGGTGTCGCCGGTGCTGTCATCTTCACTGACTGGCGGCTGGCTTGGCGGTGCAGGCTGGACATCTGGCTTGGCCCACCAACTGCTTAGGCCGATGTCCGACAGCGCCTTGGCTTGCGGATGCGCCAAGTGGTCCCAGTAAGCGATGCGCCAGCTCTTGATATGCCAGTTGGGCACCACGTAAAAGCCCCACAGCAGCACCCGGTCCAGGGCACGGGTATGGGCCACCAGGCTTTCGCGCGAGTCGGCGCGGATCAGGCCGTCAACCAATGCATCGACTGCCGGATCGTTCAGGCCCATGTAGTTACGGCTGCCGGGACGGTCGGCGCTGACCGAGTGGAAGAATTCGCGCTGTTCATTGCCAGGCGAGCTGGACTGCGGGAAGCTGCTGACGATCATGTCGAAGTCCCGTGAGCGCAGGCGGTTCATGTATTCGGCGACATCGACCCGACGGATCGACAGTTCAATCCCCAGATCCTTGAGGTTGCGCTTGTAGGGCAGCATGACCCGCTCGAAGGCGGTCTGCACCATCAGGAACTCAAGCTTCACCGGGTTGCCCTGGGCGTCGGTCATGCGATCATCCTTGATCTGCCAGCCAGCCTCCTGCAACAGCTGGTAGGCGCGGCGCAATTGCGGGCGGATCATGCCGCTGCCGTCGTTGACCGGCAGCGTGAAGGGCTCGGTGAATACCCGCTCAGGAATCTTGCCGCGCAGCGCTTCAAGCAGTTTCAGCTCTTCACCGGTGGGCAGTCCGCTGGAGGCCATTTCCGAGTTGTCGAAGTAGCTGCGGGTACGGGTGTAGGAGCCGCTGAATAGCTGCTTGTTGGTCCACTCGAAATCGAACAGCAAGGTCAGTGCTTCGCGCACCCTTGGGTCCTGGAACACCGGGCGACGCAGGTTGAGGATGAAGCCCTGCATGCCTTGCGGGTTGCCGTTGGGCAGCTCTTCCTTGATCAGGCGTCCGTCACGCACCGCCGGCACGTCATAGGCGCTGGCCCAGTTCTTTGCAGTGTTTTCTTCGCGGTAGTCATACTGCCCGGCCTTGAGCGCCTCCAGGGCCACATCGGGGTCGCGGTAGTAGTCAACGGTCATCACATCGAAGTTGTAAAGCCCACGGTTAACCGGCAGATCCTTGGCCCAGTAGTCCTTGACCCGCTCGAAGCGCAGCGAGCGACCGGCCTTGACCTGGGTGACCTTGTACGGCCCGTTGCCCAGCGGCAATTCAAGATTGCCCTTGGTGAAGTCGCGCGTCGCCCAGAAATGCTTGGGCAATACCGGCAACTGGCCGATGATCAGTGGCAGCTCACGGCTGTGGCTGTCCTTGAAGACGAATTTGACTCGCAACGGGTCTTCGACGATGACCTTGTCGATGCCGGCATAGTAGGCGCGGTACAGCGGCGCACCGTCCTTGATCAGGGTATTGAAGGTGAACTCGACGTCTTCGGCACGAATCGGGTGGCCATCGTGAAAGCGCGCCTGAGGGCGCAGATAGAAACGCACCCACATGTTGTCAGGGGCTTTTTCGATTTTTTCAGCGATCAGGCCATATTCGGTGAGCGGCTCATCGAGGCTGGAGCGCGCCAGAGTGTCGTAGATCATGCTGATATCGGCGGCGGCTGTGCCCTTGCTGATGAAGGGGTTGAGGCTGTCGAAGCTGCCGAACCCGGCCTGGCGAAAGGTCCCGCCCTTGGGCGCATCGGGGTTCACGTAATCGAAATGCTTGAAGTTCGCCGGGTACTTGGGCGCTTCGTCGTACAGGGTCACGGCATGCTGGGGAGCAGCCTGGGCGGTGCAGGCCAGGGCCACCAGCAACAGGCTGCCGGCGCTGGCCAACAGCGTACGCATCGGGTTCATCGGGTGTTCTCCTGAGGCTTGAGCCACCACGCGCGCAAGCCCAGGGTATAGGGCGGCGTGGTGACCATGGCGAAGCGATTGCGCCAGGCCAGGCGGTGGTTGTTCAGATACCAGTTGGGAATCATGTAGTGCTCTGACAGCAAAACCCGGTCAAGTGCCCTGGCTGCGGCGACCTGATCTTCGCGGCTGGAGGCGGCGAGCAACTGGTTGAGCAGGCCGTCGACCACCGGGCTGCTAATGCCCGCGTAGTTCTTGCTGCCATTCACGGCGGCCTGGCTGGAATGAAAGTACTGCCACTGTTCCAGGCCCGGACTCAGGGTCTGCGACAGGGTCATGAGGATCATGTCGAAATCGAAACGGTCCAGGCGCTGCTTGTACTGGGCGCGGTCCACGGTTCGCAGCCCTGCGTCGATGCCGATGCGCCGCAGATCCTCTACATAAGGCTGCAGGATGCGCTCCAGGTTGGGATTGACCAGCAGGATTTCGAAGCGCAGCGGTTGCTGTTGGGCGTTGACCAGGCGTTGCCCGGAGAATGTCCAGCCGGCTTCGCCGAGCAGCGCCAGAGCCTTGCGCAGTGTCTCGCGCGGGAGGCCGCCACCGTCGCTGGCAGGCAGGCTGAACGGCTGGCTGAACAGGCTGGCCGGCAGACGCTCGCGGTACTGGGATAGCATCAGCCATTCGCGGCCACTGGGCAGCCCGCTGGCGGAAAACTCGCTGTTGGGGTAATAGCTGGTCGAGCGCTGGTAGGCGTTGCTGAACAGTGCCCGGTTGGTCCACTCGAAATTGAACATCAGCCCCAGTGCTTCGCGCACCCGCACGTCGCTGAAGGTGCTGCGCCGGGTGTTCATGAACAGACCCTGGGTCTGGGTCGGGATCTGGTGGGCTATGGCAGCCCTGACGACCTCGCCACGTTGCAACGCTGCGAAGTTGTAGCCGTTGGCCCAGTTCTTGGCCTGGTGCTCGATATAAATGTCGAACTCACCGGCTTTGAAGGCTTCGAAGGCCACCTCACTGTCGCGGTAGAACTCCACTTCGACCCGGTCGAAATTGTATTTGCCGCGATTGACCGGCAGGTCTTTAGCCCAGTAATCCTTGACCCGCTCGAAGATCAACTGGCGACCGGGCTGGACGTTGCTGATCCGGTACGGGCCGCTGCCCAGCGGCGGGTCGAAGGTGGTGGCCTTGAAGTCGCGGTCTTTCCAGTAATGCTGGGGCAGCACCGGCATCTCGCCCAGGCGCATGATCAGCAGTGGATTGCCGACCCGTTTGAACACGAAGCGGATGCGGTGACGGTTGAGAATGTCGACCCGCTGCACTTCCTGCAAGGCGGTGCGGTACTGTGGGTGGCCGTCCTTGAGCAGGGTGCGATAAGAGAACGCCACATCATAAGCCGTGATCGGCTGGCCATCATGAAAACGGGCTTGCGGGCGCAGGTTGTAGACCACCCAGCTACGGTCCTCGCTGTACTCGACACTGCGGGCTATCAGCCCGTAACTGGAGGTCGGCTCATCGCCGGATGGGTCGTAAGCACCGGTGCCCACCATCAGCGGTTCATTCAGCTCATTGACGCCGTACTGCAGGAAGTTGCCGGTCTCGACCGGGCTGGTGCCCTTGAAGGTATAAGGGTTCAGGGTGTCGAAGGTGCCGAATGCCATGATCCGTAAGGTGCCGTTTTTCGGCGCCTCGGGATTGACCCAGTCGAAGTGGGTAAAGCTGGCCGGGTACTTGAGCGCGCCAAACTGCGCGTAGCCATGGCTTTCGCTGATGGCGGCGCTGGCATTGGAGCTCAAGCCCAGGCTGATGGCTAACAGGATGGGACGAATCACATTGCGCACGGCTTGGGCTCTGGGCCGCTAACAGTAGCAGTTTGTCCTGTCTGGAAAAAGACTGCGGCACAGCACGACGCCTGACCGTCGTGGCTGATCAACGCGGCAGGTAGACCGTCAGGGTCTGGCCGGGGCGCAGTGCCTGGCCACTGCGTGGATTCCAGCGCTTGAGATGCTTCATCTCGACATTGAAGCGTTTGGCCACTAGGTACATGGAATCGCCTTTCTGGATCTTGTACTGCACCGGCTTGCCTTCGGCGGTCTTGGCGCTGGCCGCCGCAACGGCTTTGCCGGCTGCCCGGCTATTGTCCTGAATGACCAGCGACTGGCCGATTTGCAGGCGATGACCAGAGAGCTTGTTCCAGCGTTGCAGGGCTTCGACATCGACCTTGTTGGCGCGGGCGATGCTCGACAGGTTGTCACCGCTCTTGACCCGGTAGGTGCGTGAACGGCTCGGTTTGTCTTCACTGGCGACCAGCTCGAAGGCCGGTTTCGCTGTGCCGCCCGGTTGCAGCGGGATATTCAGTGACTGGCCGACCTTCAGGCTGTTGCCTGACAACTGGTTGTTGCCTTTGAGTGAACTGACCGATACCTGATAACGCTTGGCCAGGCTGTCCAGGGTGTCGCCGCGACGGACCCGGTAATGCTGCCATTGCATCAGCTCGGCCGGCTGCAGGTTGGGCAGGTTGGCAGCCAGCAGCTGTGCCTTGGAGGTCGGCACCAGCAGGTGCTGTGGGCCATCAACTGTCAGGCGCTTCTTGAACGCCGGATTGAGCTGGATCAGTTCGTCTTCGTCGATGTCGGCCAGGCTCGCGACCTTGGACAGGTCGACGCGCTTGTTCAGCTCGACGACTTCAAAGTAGGGTTCGTTGGCGATCGGCGTGAGGTTCACACCATAGGCCGCCGGGGTCAGGACCACCTGTGAGAGGGCCAGCAGTTTGGGCACATAGTCACGGGTTTCCTGCGGTAGGGGCAGGTTCCAGTAATCGGTGGGCAGGTTGAGCTTGTCGTTGCGCTCAATGGCCCGGCTGACCGTGCCTTCACCGGCGTTATAGGCCGCCAGGGCCAGCAGCCAGTCACCGTTGAACATGTCATGCAGGCGGGTCAGGTAGTCGAGCGCCGCATTGGTCGAAGCCTGGATGTCGCGGCGGCCATCATAAAAGCTGGTCTGGCGCAGGTTGAAGTAACGCCCGGTGGACGGGATGAACTGCCACAGGCCGACCGCCTGGGCGCGGGAAATCGCCATCGGGTTGTAGGCGCTTTCAATCACCGGCAGCAGCGCCAGCTCAAGCGGCATGTTGCGTTCTTCGAGGCGCTCGACAATGTAGTGCATGTACAGGCTGCCACGCTCACCGGCAGTCTCAAGGAACGACGGGTTGTTGGCGAACCACAGGCGCTGCTGATCGATGCGCGGGTTCAGGTTGTCGCCTTGTTGCAACTGGAAACCCAGCCGCATCCGCTCCCATACATCTTGCGGCTCGGCCTGGGCGGCGGGGGTCGGATTGACGAAGATCGGCTTCTGCTTGATGCCCGTCGCCAGGTTGGCCTTGCTGCGGTAGGTGCCGTCGTGCTCGACCTGACCAGTCGTCTGGCCGGTGCTTTGGCAGCCTGCCAACAGTGCGCTGGCGGTCACCGCGATGGCCTGTGCCAGGCGCGTCAAGGTGGCGGAATTCGCGGGTTTTCCAGTAGATGACGACATTGTCCGGGGGTGTTTCCAGGAAAAAATGTCGGGCGATTCTAGGAAGGGACCCCGCGATGGTCAACCTTTACGGGGTTTTCCGTACATGAGCGGGTGTGTCAGAACTTGTTTTTCCAGTCGCGCAGGCTGGCAAATACCTCACTGGGCGAGGCATTGTCACGGCCGTTCCACTCGTCCGCTTTTTCTTTAACGGATGTTACATGGACCCGGATAAATGGGTTTGTCAGGCGCTCCAGACCCAGTTGTGACGGCAGGCTGATGCGGTCCATGCTCCGCCATTGGCTGACCTGCGCCAGACGCTGGGTGATGTCAGCGTTGTCCGGTTCCACGGCGTGGGCGAAGCGCAGGTTACTCAGGGTATATTCATGGGCGCAGTAGATGGCCGTGTGGTCGGGCAGGGCGGCCAGCCGGCTCAGCGAGGTGTGCATCTGCTCGGGGGTGCCCTCGAACAACCGGCCACAACCGGCGGCAAACAGGGTGTCGCCGCTGAACAGCAGGGGCTTTTCAGGGCCTTCATGATAGAAGGCGATATGCCCGGCGGTGTGACCTGGGACCAGAATGACCTGCAGCGCCAACCCCAGTACCTCGATACGGTCGTTGTCGTGCAGCGCGACATCGCGCGCCGGAATCGTCTCGCCGGCCGGCCCATAGACCCGTGCATCAGTGATCGCCTTGATCGCCGCCACGCCGCCGACATGATCGTTATGATGATGAGTGATCAGGATGTCACTCAGTTGGTAGTCAGGGTTGGCCTTTAGCCAGCCAAGCACCGGTGCGGCGTCACCCGGATCGACCACTGCACAGCGTCGGGTCGAAAGGTCTTGTAACAACCAGATGTAGTTGTCACTGAAAGCGGGCAGGGCGTGGATCTGTATCATGGCGCAATTCGCTTGGCGGGAAACAATAGTGCATCTTAGGGGCTGTATACAAAATAGGCGAATGAAGGCAATACAAGGCGAGGTCAGGCGAAAAAGCGCAGCGTACATAACGTACATGAGCATCTTGAGGCTGATTTCAACGCAATATTGCCGAGTGCAGCCATTTTGTAGGCCACCCTTAGACACACGTATTGATGCCCGTCGAGCAAGCGGCCACAAGCCATGCCTGCCCTGTATCGCTCAAAGCGTCCAGCTGGCGCTGCGAGTCCCGGAGGAACATATCCCATGATCGATCAATCCTTCGCCCAGGCCGATCCGCAATGGCTGGAGCTGACCTGTGTGGCCCGTGAGTGGCTGGACGGACCGTTGGGGCGCATGCTGATTGAAGAAGAGCGGCGTGCTCTGGAAGAAGAACTGGCGCGGTTTTTCGGCGGTTATCTGGTGCATTACGGGCCGGCGCAACAGACGCCGCCGCAGGCCGTGCAAATCCAGCGCACCGTGCGTCTCGGTGCGCCCTTGCCGGGGATGGAAATCGTCTGCGAAGAGCAGGCCTGGCCGTTATGCGAGCACGCGGCTGATGTGGTGGTGCTGCAACATGGCCTGGATTTCTGCCTGTCTCCCCATGGCTTGTTGCGT
This sequence comes from Pseudomonas sp. StFLB209, assembly GCF_000829415.1. Lineage (NCBI taxonomy): Bacteria > Pseudomonadati > Pseudomonadota > Gammaproteobacteria > Pseudomonadales > Pseudomonadaceae > Pseudomonas > Pseudomonas sp. StFLB209. The sequence goes on from NZ_AP014637.1 coordinate 4,044,111, forward strand.
GAGGCGGCCAGCAGTGTGCGTCCCGGCGGACATTTGCTGATCGTCGGTATCAACCCCTGGAGCAGTTGGGGCATGCGCCGGGTGTTTGCCCGCGACGCCTTGCGCAAAGCGCGCTGTATTGCGCCGACAAGGGTGGCCGACTGGCTCAACCTGCTGGGCTTTGCGCTGGAGAAGCGCCGCTTCGGGTGTTATCGTCCGCCGTTTGCATCGGCCAAGTGGCAGACGCGCTTGCAAGGCATGGAGCGCTGGAGCACCAGCGGTCAGGCATTGGGTGGCGGCTTTTACCTGCTGGTGGCGCGCAAGCTGGTGGTCGGCCTGCGGCCATTGCGCCAGCCACGCCGCGAGCCCATGGGCAAGCTGATTCCGTTGCCGCTGGCCAAGGTCAACCGTGACGGTTGTGAGCCTTGAGCGGTTACTGGCTGCCGATGCCCAGGTTTTTTGAATTCGGAATACAGCCATGAGTGAACGCATAGAACTTTTTACCGACGGCGCCTGCAAGGGCAACCCTGGCCCTGGGGGCTGGGGCGCGCTGCTGGTTTACAAGGGCCAGGAAAAGGAACTTTGGGGTGGCGAAGCCAACACCACCAACAACCGCATGGAACTGACTGGCGCGATTCGCGGCCTCGAAGCGCTCAAGCGCCCCTGCGAAGTGACCCTGGTCACCGACTCGCAGTATGTGATGAAAGGCATCACCGAGTGGATGGTCAACTGGAAAAAACGCGGCTGGAAGACGGCAGCCAAAGAGCCTGTGAAAAATGCCGACCTCTGGCAGCAACTCGATGAGCAGGTCAGCCGTCATCAGGTGGAGTGGAAATGGGTGCGCGGCCACATCGGCCACCCCGGCAACGAGCGTGCCGACCAGCTCGCCAATCGTGGCGTGGATGAGGTGCGCGGCAAGGCCTGACGGGCACCTCTAAAAACTACCTGCTGGCTGGGCGCCTGCGGCGTTACGCGCGCCATCGCGTTGTTGAAATCAGGCTCGTGCGCGAGTCCGACGGAGTGCCGCCCAATCAAAATGCTCATGTACAACCCGTAAAGTCGAGCGCGACTCCGACCGTTTTTCGCCTGATTTCGCCTAGCGCTGACTGCCTCGCCTACGTTTTTAGAGGTACCCTTGAAGTGCTGCCGGGGCAGTGCTGCCAACCGCGCACTGTCTGAACCCATGCTAATATTCGGGCCTGCACAAGAGGCAACAGAATATGTCATCGCAAAACCTTGATAATCGTTCGATCGTGCTCGATACCGAAACCACCGGCATGCCGGTGACTGAAGGTCACCGGATCATCGAGATCGGTTGTGTCGAGTTGATTGGCCGGCGCCTGACCGGCCGGCACTTTCACGTCTACCTGCAACCTGACCGCGAAAGCGATGAGGGGGCAATTGGCGTGCACGGTATCACCGACCAATTCCTGGTCGGCAAGCCGCGGTTTGCCGAGGTCGCCGACGAGTTCTACGAGTTCATTCGCGGCGCACAGCTGATCATTCACAACGCGACGTTCGACGTTGGCTTCATCAATAACGAATTCGCCTTGCTGGGGCAGCAGGATCGAGCCGACGTCAGCCGTTACTGCACGGTACTCGATACCCTGGCCATGGCCCGTGAGCGCCACCCCGGCCAGCGCAACAGTCTTGATGCACTGTGCAAACGCTATGACGTAGACAACTCTGGCCGTGACCTGCACGGCGCATTGCTCGACTCGGAAATTCTGGCCGACGTCTACCTGGCCATGACTGGCGGGCAGACCACGCTGTCGTTGTCGGGGCAGGGCGCCGATGGCGGTGAAGGAGGCTCGGATCGCCCAAGTGAAATTCGTCGTCTGCCAGCCGACCGGCCTGCCGGGCGCATCTTGCGTGCCAGCGCCGATGAACTGGCGGCTCACGAGGCGCGCATGGCAATCATCGCCAAGGCCGCCGGCGCTCCGGCGCTGTGGGTGCAGATGCAGGAAGCCGGGCAGTCGGCCAACTGACCAGCCTCTGAGCCGACCCGTATGAAAATCCATCCGGCCCTGGCGATTCGTCCCGCCGACGAGCAGTTCGAGGACTACCTGCTCAACGGTGTGTTCACCTTCATGGTGCGCAGTTTCGCCACGGTTCGGCTCGGTGAGCCGGTGGCTGACTGGCCGCTTGAGCAGGTCAAGCCGTTTGAAAAAAACTACGGGATTGACTCAGAAGAGTTCAGCCAGCGGCGCGAATCGACCAACGCCACTGTGCTGGTGGCCTGGCTGGATGATCAGCCGGTCGGCCATCTGGCGATCCGGCCACACTGGAATGGCTTTGCCTATATAGATGAACTGGCGGTGGACGCGCCTGCCCGCCGCAATGGCGTGGCCCGCTCGCTGCTGGAAAGTGCCAGAGGCTGGAGCGAGAAGCACAACCTGGCAGGCATCATGCTTGAAACCCAGAACAACAATCTGGACGCCTGCCGGTTGTATGAGAAATTCGGTTTTGTGGTGGGTGGAGTCGACCATCTGAGTTATCGCGCAATTGATCCGCAGACCCGCGAAGTGGCGATTTTCTGGTACCTGATCTTTCCCGCAGGCTAAGACGCCCTCAAGGGATGCGGGTCATCTTCACGCCATTTTGTACCAGTTCGAACTCGTCGCCGCCCAGGTGATTGACCCGGTCGCCAATCGCCAACCGATACGTGGTCACCACAGTTGCGCCACCGACCCCATCAATCTGCGCCTCCTGAAATTCATGCACCGGATAGACGCGACCCTCGGCATCTCTTGCTTGAAACTGCCCGACCAGAACTGAAGCCATTTGCCTTGAACCTCTGAAAATAACCGCATAATTGCCTGTCAATCGCGGCTGTAGACCATCAAATCGGCGACTGGTTCGCTCTCTGCCCGAGCATCAAGGTGCAGCAAGGCTTAAAGAAAAAAGCACAGGCTTCATACATTCAACGCGGGCGCTGGTCTATAACTCAAGTTTCCTTGAACCCAGCGCCGGAGTTTTTTATGAGTCAGGTCCATCGCATTGCCGTACTGGTCGGCAGCCTGAGAAAAGAGTCGATCAACCGCAAGATTGCCCTGGCCCTGGCCGGGCTGGCACCGCCGAGCCTGGAGTTGAAGATCGTCGAGATCGGTGATCTGCCGCTGTATAACGAAGATATCGACGGTGCCAGCCCGCCAGCAGCCTACACCCGTTTTCGCGATGAGCTGGCCGCTGCCGATGGCCTGCTGTTCGTGACCCCGGAGTACAACCGCTCGGTGCCCGGTGCCCTGAAAAATGCCATCGACGTCGGTTCGCGCCCTTACGGCCAGAGCAAGATGAGCGGCAAGCCAGGCGCGGTGATCAGTGCCTCGCCGGGTGCCATTGGCGGCTTTGGTGCCAACCATCACCTGCGTCAGTCACTGGTGTTCCTCGATGTAGCGACCTTGCAGCAGCCAGAATCCTACCTGGGTAACATCGGCGCCAGCTTTGATGAAAATGGCGAGCTCAACGAGCGCACCACGGCCTTCCTGAAAACCTTCATCGAGACCTTCGCCGCCTGGGTCGAGAAAACCCGCAAATTCTGAGTCAGTCAGTGCAGGGATTGCCATATGTATGGCAGTCCCTCGTCACACTCTGGTTACGCTCCTTTTCCATTTGATGCATTACCGGCACCTGTTGTGTCCGGTGATGCCTTGTGCAAAAGGAAATTTGCCATGTCGCCCACACCTTATTTTCACCCTGAGCCGCTACGTCAGCGGTTCATGCAGCATGTGCAGGCTGCACAAGCTGCACAGCGTATCGATGCCGATCAAGCACACTGGCTACAGCGATTTTCCGATATCGAGCAGCCTCTGCTCAGCGATGATCCGCCGGTTTTGCACTGCCTGATTCTGGAGGACGGCTCGCCGGTACCGTTGGCACTGGCCTCGGCGATTCTGATCGTGCGTCGTCATGCGACGGGCGAGACCCTGTACCTGGACAGCCTGGCGCACGGGCTTGAGTGTTTCACCGAGCGTAGTCAGCTGGCGAGCTGGTTGAGGCAACGCTTCGCGATTCGCAGCGGGCTCAATCCGGAGTTCGAGTATCAGGTTCTTGAAGGCTCGCTGTTTGAGCAGCGCATGCTGTTGATCGTCGATCACCAGGTGCAGGCCTTGAACGGGCTGTTGGCTACGCTGCAAAAGCTGCCGTCGCTACAGCAGGCCATCGGCCGGATGCTCAAGCCCAGACTGCAAGCGATCTGGCCCGCAACAGCGATCGACCCTCAAGCGCTTACGGTGCAGATTGTCGAGACCGAGCCTGGCAAGTCTGGAGCTGATGCTCAGACCATCGTTCGGGTACTGCCCCCTGAGCAGGCGGTACTTGGCCTTCTGACTGGCGAGGCATTGCCGGACAACCAGCAGTTGCGCTTTCTGGACCGGCATGGTGAGGAACTGGGTTCACTTGGGGATGCACAGTTCAAGTGGCAGCTCAATGAGTTGACCGGTGATTATGAAGCGTTGCTTGCCGACTACTGGGCGATTGCCGATGAACAGCGAGTGAGTCGCCGCGAGCGTGTAGCTCAACTACTGGCTGACGGCTTTACCCATCAGGCATTGGCGCTGCAAGCGTTATCGCCAACAGATACGCAGGTGTTGCTCAGATTGGGTGTGCAGCCGCTCGGGACAGAGCCCGCGGTGGCGGTCAAGCGGCTTTCGTTGAGCGCCGCCCAGCAGGGGCCGTTCAAGCTGGTCAGTCTTTATCTTGTTCATCTGGAGGGCGGCTACGCGCTTTATTCGCCGGGCAAGGGCCTGCGCCTTGTCGGCAACTGGCAAGCCTTGATGCAACTGGCCAACAGCTCTGCCGGGCGCAGCGAACTGCGCGATTATCTGTCGCTGGACGACCAGCGCCTGTTCACCGCAAGCACCGGCCTGCAACTGCACAGCCACGACCTGGCCCGGCCGTTGTTCCTCGACTGTATCGACTCAATCATTGGCCTGCAGAAGCGCAACCTGAACGAGGTGCTCAAGCGCCACAGTGACGATGCCGATGAGCTGCTCGCCATGGTTGACGATGCCCTCGACGTGCGGACTCTCATTGATCCACGGCTGAGCGGCATCGAACCGGGCGGACGCTGGCAGGCCATACCCGCAAGATTCCTCGACATCTGGAGTAACCCGCCCGAGCCGGTCGCCTGGCCGTATGGCCTGACTCCTTCGTGGATGGAGCAAGTGACGCTGCACGATACCTTGCTCAAGGAACTGGACACGTTGCGTCCGCGGCTGGAGGCGTTGGCCAGGCAGGCATTGAATCCCTGGCTGGCGGTTGTGGGTGGTGCCAAGCCACTCGATGCGCAGCAGATTCGGGTCCGTGGGACCGGGTCGTCTTTGCTCGACCCAGACAGTGATCAGGACGATACCCAACCTGACAGTACGGCCCGGCCACTGACCGACCTGTTGCTTGAGCGTCTGACCGGCCTGCGTAACGCGCCACTAGCAGACAACTGTGAAGTACTCGGCCAGGGCCAGCCCCCCGAGGTGCTAGCCAGCATTACGCCGGGATTGCTTGAGCATGTGCTTGCCCAGGCCGGTGTTCAACTGCTGGCGTTGTCCGCAGGGTCGGTCTCGGCGTTTTTCGATCGCCCGCTGCGCCAGGACCATGCGCAGTCAGTGCCTGGCCAGATGATGGGCGCGCTGCATTACAACCTGCTGCGTCTGGAACTGCAGGTGGCGCGGCGGCTTGGGCAATTTCCCCAGGCAGCGCTAGACATGCTCCAGCAGGTGCTGGATCGCCCGGGTCGTGACTTGCGTCTGGTTCATGGCAATAAGCTGGTCGAGGTCCATGCCGTGCACCTGCAGGTTGAAGGGCGACGGATTTCGCTGGGCTTGAGTGATGCCTGGGTCATGCAGTGCAGCGCCCATCCCGATCAAGGGCTATTGTTCTGGTCGCGGTTGTCGGGTTTGCAGGCAATGCCCTCACTGGCGAGCTTGCAGGTGTGGCTCAAGCGGCGCCTGGTACTGCCCGATTGGCGGGCCCGATGGCTGGAACTGTTCGACGCCGACGCCCAGGTCTGGCTCGACCAGTCTATGGCAGCGGGAAAAGAGCCTCATCCGGGCCTGCTCGAAGTCGATGGGCATTTCATTGAGCGGCTGCAAGCGGCTGAACAGCAGGGTCAGCAGCGAGCCATCGCCAGGGCATTCGAGCAGCTCAGGCAAAGCCGCTTTTCGGCTGAAACCTGTCGGCGGCACATCGATCTGGTCCTGGCTAACGATCGACAACAGGCCTGGCTCGACACTGTGGCGATTCGCATCCAGAACCTGTTGTTCGCGGCCGTACTGCCCGATTGGTTGCGCACAGCTGCGGACGCCGATCTTGAGCTTTACGTCCATTTGCTCGAAGCCTTCTACGGCAATGGCAATCCCGCCGACGATTTTCTTGCCGATATCCCGATGCTGCGACCCTTCGCCCGCGAACAGTTGCTGGCGGCCTTGAGCCGCGACTTTCCTGCGCAGGTGCTCGACCCGCACGCTATCCGTGTAACCATGACCCGCTATGTTGCCGCACCGGTACCGCCAGGCAGCATCCCGTCAGCCGTCCCTGCGGCCACGATCGTCGACAGCGAGAGCCTGGTGAGTTTTTCTCTCAACCATTTCGCCAGAATCCAGGACGCCAGTCTCAGTGTGAGCATGGCGAGTGGCGGCACCCTGCCTATGGGGCTTACGGCGGAGTATGTAACGTCATTGGTGCACCGGCTGGATATCGGCAAGCGTTATCAGGCATTGCTGAGCAGCCACTTCGATCCCGGTCGGGCAGATTATGCCGCAAGGCGCCTGAAGTTCATGCGCCAGATACCGGCGCGCCTGCTGTTGCCGGCCCTGGAACTCAAGTTGCAAGGCGAGCTTAGCCAGCAAGCCTTCGACTTCATCGCCAGCGTTATCGATATGCCTGATGGCAAGGCCCGTCAGCCGCTGCACCGGCAGACGGTCGTGTTGCGCCCCTTGACCCTGGTGCCGCGTGCAGACATGGCACCTGATGAAGTGGAGGGCGCCTGGCTGATCGGCCCGCTCGACTCCCGCCAAGGGCCGGTGGTGCTGCATACCTTGTTCAACGACAAATTCACCTTCAAGGAGTTTCGCGATCAGGACCAGTTGTTGAGTCAACTGCGCAGCGACGGCCCGTTGCAGACCCTGGTGCTTGAGCGTCTCAAACCGGCCGCGCGAACCCGCTATGACAATGGCGGGCTGACCGAGGCGCACGTCATCCCCTGGAGTATTGGCGGGTACCTGGAGCCGCCGCTGGGTACACCGGGCAAAGTCAGCATCGGTAGCGCGACAGTCGAAGGCAATGCGTTGCGCTATCTGTTCAAGGCTGCCCTGCAATTGCTCCAGGATCTCAGCCACAAGCAGGCCGTGACCAGTGCCCAGGCCGACTGGGCGTCCTTTGTGCACGTCATGACCCTGAGCGGCGAGCAGATTCTGTTGTTCCTGCCGGGCAGGCTGGGGCTGTTGGTAGGTGCCTGGCAGAGCCAGAACCTGCTGCGCGAATCGGCAGGCGCGGTGGCCGAGCAACGCTGGGGCAAGGCGTTGTCCGAGTTTTCCGCGGCACTGGGCATGCTGGTCACGGCCCGGCGTGAGCAGGTCGAGGTTTCCCGTGCCAGCCCACATGTGCGCTTGCCAGAGTTTTCCTGGCGGCACTCATCGTTGGGCAACGACATCAGGGTAAGGCTGGCTCAGCTCGAAGTGCATGACATCGAATTGGCCGATCTGAATTACGACGCGTTGTACAACCTGTATCAGGACCCTGGCACCCGGCTTCGCTATGCGGCCGTCGCTGGCAAGGTGTATGAAGTTCACCAGCAGGACGGTGTGTGGCGAATCAAAGGGCCTGATGGCAACGGGCCGAAGCTGCGCCTGAATTCAAGCCAGCATTGGGAGCTGAGTCTGGAGCTGGGCTTGCGCGGCGGTGCGCCGTCTCTGCTGGTCAGCAGCGAGCAGCAGATGCAGAACCGGGTTGCGCAGATCATCAACGTGCAGGCCCGGGGCATGGATCAGATCCGTGCCCTGTCTCGCGACCAGGCACGGTTTATCAGCCTGGCTCGTCAGCGCGCGCTGGGTTACCTGGAAAATGCTCTGTTCAACCTCAACGCTCCCTTTGCCGAGGGTTTGCCGTTGCCGGTACAGACCCTGCTGAGCGAGTTTTTTGGTGTGACCACGCCGGGCACGGTGCTGATCGATACGCTCAGAAACCGTATCAGTCAGTTGTTCGTCGCACTGTCGGAGCCTTCACTGTCGCCGCTCGACTCAGTGCGTTTCGTCAGCGGTACGGTCAGGCCGGGATATGAAAACCTGGCAGCTTTCGTGATCACGTCTGATCCACTGCAACGCCTGTACCTGAGCGATATGTTCTTTACCCCACCGGTTTATATCCTCAAGTCGGCAAGCGGTATCCGTGCGTTCAATCCCGACGACCATTTTCGCGCCATCACTCTGGTACACGAACTGTCCCATCTGGTCTGCCGAACCCAGGACATTGCTTACATGGATGCCGTCGCGCCGCCGCTCGATCTGCTCGATGACAGCCTGCCGCTCTCGGCGGATTACAAGCAAGAGTTGCAGTTGTTACGTGAGGCTTCGCTGTCGCATCAAACGCCTTTGGCGAATTTGTTCCGAACCTGGGACAGCAATGGCTGGAGGGACTTTCAACCCAGCGATGGCTCGGTATTGCCGACCATTCTCCAGCTCGCTGGCCAGCCAGACCTGACGCAGGCGCGCAGAGCGTTTCTCATGGACGTGCACGCTCGTCGGCGGGTCATCCTCGGTAATGCAGATTCTTTGGCGTTGCTGGTGGCGCAGTTGGGACGCGAGCGATTTACCTGAACGGGCAATAGCGTTATGTAGCGCAGGCTGGGTGGTATGCATCGATAGGCTCTTGTTTCACTTTCCTGCCCTGTATTGCCATGCAGCAGGGCAGGTCATGCACAAGGAACCTTGCCATGACTCAATCAGCAACACCCTGGTTTTACCACCACGCGCTCAGCCAGCGCTTCGTCCAGGACGTGCGCGCAGCGCTGAGTGCGGCACGCATCAGCCCCGAGCAACAGCAATGGCTGCAACGCCTGATCGACAACCCCGACAACGGTCAGCCACTCCCCCGAGTCGACCGCTTGCTCACCGACACGCAGTTGCCCATGAGTGCCGAACTGGCGGGTGCCTGGGTGATCAGCGCCCCCTCGCAAGTCGCTGCACCTCTTTTACTCAGCACCCTGCTGCGTGGTATCGAGTCTTTTGCTGATCGTGACGCGCTCAATGCCGAGCTGATCTTGCGTCTGCCGGTGGGGGCAGGCATGTCGGTGGTGCTGGAAGCCGAACGGGTCGAGGGCAAGCTTTTCGAGCAACGCATGCTGGCGATTGTCGATCAGCAGGCCGGGCAGTTGCAGGCGCTCAGCCAACAGCTCGATGCGCTGCCATCGTTGTATACGGCCATCGGCAAGCACCTGCAGGAAGCCGTTGACCGGCAGCTACCGGGCGCCGGCCTTGATGTTTTCTCACACCTTCTGCAGGTGGTCAGCGCCGACGGCACGCAAGTGCTCGGGACCATGAGCCTGGCCGACGCGGCTTACCAGGATCATGGCAGCCAGACCGCCAATCCTGGCAAGGACACCCGGCGTCGTTTCATGAGTGCCAGCGGCGAGCTGGTGTCTGAAACCCAGGCGCAGCCCTGGGTGATGGCGCTGGCCGAAGCAGGCAATGGATTGGCCGGACAATTCGAGCGCTTGCTGGATCAGTACTGGCTCTCGCGGCGCGACGAGGACGTCACCGTGCGTGAGTTCGCCGCTCGCGGCCTGGCCGAAGCGTTCGGCCATGAAATCCTCAAGTCCGCTCACGAGCAACGCTTGACTGAGACAGAGCTGCACTATCTGGGACGAATACTGGAGCGTCCCGCCTTGCCACTCGATGAGGACCTGTGCCGCGCCTGGCAACTGTCGCTGGAGCTCGAGGGGCAGGGCTCGCCCAAGCTGGCTGGTGTGTTCCTGCTGGAATTCACCAACCAGCAGATGCCGGGACTGTACCTGTTTTCGGCGGCGTACGGGCTGCGCCACTTCGCAAGCCGCCAGGTGCTGGAGCAGCACTTTTCCAGTGCCCAGGCATTACCTGAGTTGAACCGCTGCACTTCATTGGATGAACACGACGGCTTGCAGGTACACAAGGTGCAGCGTGTACGCCTGGATTTGATCGAGCAACCGCTGTTTCTGCGCATGCTCGACTCAATCATCGCCTTGCAGAAACGCAACCTGCAGCATGTGTCTGGGCTGGCGGCGATCCACCATCAGCGCGCCGCAGTGCGAGTGGACGATGCACTGGATATCCGCCATCTTCTGGACCTACGCCTGACTGGCCTGCACGACGCCTGGCGCTGGACGGTCGAGCAGGACAGCTTCGAGCAGCGCTGGGCGGCCCGGCAGACCGTTGCCGAGTTCGGTTCCGCGCAACTGGACGCGCCCCTGTATTCGCTGTCGAGTTCTTGGTACGGGCAATTGAGTTCAATGGATGTATTCGTCGAACGCCAGTGCCAGCTTTACGAGCATGTAGTTGGCTGCATGCGCCTGGCACTCAACCGGTACCTGAGCGTTTTCGGCGAGCAGGGCATGGATGCTCGCGATCTGTGGGTGCACAGTGCGGGGGCGGCCAACGCCCATCTCATCTCGCTGGCTCTGGAGCGGTTCAGTGGCCATGTTATCGGGCCTCTGCCAGCGGGCAGCCAACTGCTGCCTGAAGCACTGAGCGCCCGGCTGCCGGTCGACTTGCTCGAAGTGATTCTCAACCGGGTGGTGAGCGATTTTGATCGGCGTTACGACTGGCACCTGCGCAGCTTCTTCATGCGGCCGGTGCGCTGGCTGGATACTCAACTGCGTCCGCGGTTGCTCAACGGTCTGATTCGCGATTGCGCCTTGCGCCTGGACGTCTCCATGGAGCGCCGCCGTCAGGAACTCGATGCGCAGAGTCTGGACATGTTCCAGCAGGTGCTTGACCGACCCACCGCTGCGCTACGCCAGGCATTGGGTACCCACCAGGTCGATGCGCACCGTGTGCAGTTGATTTTTGATCCAGCCCGGCCGGCGCTGGCGCTGGGCAGCGTGCTGGTCCTCAACAGCGCAGCGGCGCCCGGGCGCCATGTGCTCTGGTCGCTGAGCGATGGCCTAAGCGACCATGCTTCATTGCAGGCGCTGGAGGAAAACCTGACCCGCCGCTTCGACTGGCCGGCGGCGCGCCAGGCCTGGATGGCCCTGTTGGGCGAAGCCGACCGGCAACAATTGCAGGGACATCTGGACCGCCTGCAGCATCCTCTACGTTTGAAGCTAAGCCTGCAGCGTCTGGACGGGCATGTGTTTCACGCCTTGCAACAGACCGAGATCGAGCGCCATTGCCAGAAGGTTGTTCAGGTTTGTCAGCAGGCATTGCCGCACAAACTGTCTGCTGACTTGCTGCGTCATGTGCTCAGAGAAAGCGAAGATGACGATAGCAATCGTCCGCTGCTCGATCATCTGGGCCTGACCATGGAACTGATGCTCACCGATGCCTTGCTGCCGGCCTGGATGAAGCAAGCCTCGATTGCACAGTTGTTCAGCCTCTCGGCATTGATCAAAAACTGGTACATCGCCTGCAATTCCGGCAAGGATTTTCTCTTCGATATCCCTGAGCCTGGCCGCTATGCCCGCGACAGGCTGCTGGCGCGTTTGCAGGCTGACTTTCCTGGGGCTGAAGTCGACCCCGATCGGATCATGGTGACCCTGACCCGCTACATACCGGCACCGGTCGCTATTGGTCAGATCCCGCAAGCAATACCTGCGGCCAGCAATCGCGTGCAAACGAGCTTGAGCGAGTATGCCATCGGGCGCTTCAGTGCCAGCCAGGATGGCATCCTTTCGGTGTCGACGGGCGAGGCGGCATGGCCGGGCAAGCCGATCAGCGCAGAGTATCTGAGCGCCTTGATTCGCGAACTGGACATCGCCGCCGGCTATCGGACGCTGCTCAGACAGACACTCAGCCACGACAGCCCGGACTACGCGATACGACTCAAGTACTACGCCTTGCAGGTGCCGGCACTGGAGTTGCTCAGGACCTACGCCATGCGCGTGCGCGGTGAACTGAGCGACGAGGCGTTCTGTTTTGTCGAGGGGGTAATGATCATGCCTGACGGCCTCGGGCGCCTGCAGGTGCTGGGCCGGGATATCATCATCAGCCCCTTGCAACTGCGCGCCGCTCCCGGCCTGGCTGCCGATACGGTGCTGGGTGCGTTCATCATCGCCCCGTTGGCGCCGCAGCCAGGCCCGTGGCTGCTGTACACGCTGTTCAACGCTGATTTTGTCGTCGAGGAATATGCCAGCGAAGCCGCGCTGCTCAGTGATATCCACACTGACCAGAACTTGCAGAAGTTCATCCTTAGTCGCCTGCCTGCTCAGGCGCGGCGCTTGTATGACAACGGCGGCTTTGTAGAGCCGCATCTGCCTTTCAGTGCCGAGTCGGACCTGGACGTGCCCTGGGAAACCCCGACGCCGGTCAGCCTGGCGCTTTCACCGGTGCAGGGCAACGCGCTGCAGGCGTTGTTCGATAGCACCGGGCAAGTGTTGCGTTGGTGGTTCGAGCAACTGAGTGTGACCAATGCCGAAGATCAGCGCATGGCCTCCAGGTTTCTCTGGGGGCTGGGGGCCGAACAGGTGCTGGCCCTGTTGCCGGGGCGTCTTGGGGCGTTGGTGGGTTTGTGGCAAAGCCATGATCTGTTGCATGCGTCGGCCATGGATGTCGTTCAGATGCAATGGGGCAAGGCCGCTGCGGAGTTGCTGGCCGCCGTGGGTGTGCTGATTACCGTCCGACGCTCCCGCCAGGAAGAACTGCTCGAACCCGAACGGCTCGCTGTCGACCGCGAGGTCCCACGACTGCCGGACCTTTCACAGTTCGGCTGGGGTAAAAACAGCCTGACCCCGGACCTTTGGTCACGGCTGCGCCTTTTCCAGGCCAACGACGTGGCCTTGGCCAACCTGACCCACGATCCGCTGTTCAACACCTACAAAGATACGGCAGGCCGGACCTATGCCTCGATTGCCGGCGCGGTGTACCGCGTCGACAAGGACGAGTATGGCTGGTTCATTGTTGGTGATAACACCCAGGGTCCCAGGGTTGCGCTGCGTCAGCAGCAATGGGAGCTGAACCTGCAACTGGGGCTCAGGGGGGGAGGCGGCATCCTGACCCGGGTCAAGACCGGTTTGATCAATGCAGAGGTCGACGACGTGCTGATCGTCGAAGCGCGCGGCATGACTGATATACGTCACAAGTACCGCACGCGTGCCGACGACATCGCCCTGGCCCATGCGCAGGCACGTGAGTACCTGGAAAACAGCCTGGACAATCTGCTGCAGCGCACGCCTGACGGCCAGCCTCATCCAAGAGTCAACGCCATCCTCAAGGACTTTTTTGATATCAATGCTCCTGATGAGCGCCTGCACAGCGCGGTGAGCACGATCGTCAAGCAGCTCTACAGCGCCCTGATGGATGGCAGCCTGTCGCCCTACAACTCTGCGCGCTATGTGGTCGGGGTGCGTCGATCAAGCGTCGACGACAGCACCGCGTTCACCTTTCCCAACGAACCACAGAAACACATCTACCTGACCGACCGTTTCTTTCGTGACCCGGTATGTCGCCTCAAACCTCATGTCCTGAGCCGCAGCCGCTTCAATGCGGGCATCCATTCGCGGGCAATTGTTCTGCTGCATGAGCTGTCGCACCTGTACAGCGCAACCGAGGACATCGCCTACCTCGATGCACACATGCCGTTCATCGACATGCTTGAGGACCATTCAGCCTATCGGGCTTCGCTCAAGAGCGACCTGATCGTCCGGCAGCGCGGTTTGTCTTACCGCACCTCGCCCCACGAACTGTTCCGCGACCGGGACGACACTACCGATATCTGGTACGAGGTCAGTGACGGCAACGCCGTCAGCAAGATTCTGCGAAGCGCCAACACCCGGACCATGGAAAAGGCCCGTGATGCGTTCTACGCCGATGCGCGGGTGCGTAGCGACATCATGCTCGGCAATGCCGACTCGGTGGCGTTACTGGTGTCGTTGCTGGGCAGGGAGAAGCTGGTGCCGTAGAGCGCTTACAACAGGTAATGGCGCAACTCGCGGGCGATCAGCAGGCGCTGGATTTCGCTGCTGCCTTCGTAGATCTGGGTGATGCGTGCATCGCGGTAATAGCGCTCTACCGGATAGTCCTCAAGATACCCATAGCCACCGTGAATCTGCACGGCGCTGGAGCATACCTGCTCGGCCATCTCCGAGGCGAACAGCTTGGCCTGGGAGGCTTCGGACAGGCAGGGCAGGCCGGCGCTGCGCAGGCGGGCGGCATGCAGCACCAGCAGGCGACTGGCATTGATACGGGTGTGCATGTCGGCCAGCAGGTTGGCGATGCTTTGATGTTCGATGATCGGCTGGCCGAACTGCACCCGTTCACGGGCATAAACCAGCGCGGCCTCAAAGGCGGCGCGCGCGATGCCGAGGGCCTGGGCGGCGATGCCGATGCGCCCGCCTTCCAGGTTCGACAGGGCAATGGCCAGGCCCTTGCCGCGCTCACCCAGCAGGTTGGCGGCCGGAATCCGGCAATCGCTCAGGCTGATGGCGCAGGTGTCGGAGGCCTTGATCCCCATCTTGTGCTCGCGGCGTTCGACCCTGAACCCTGGGGTGTCGGTAGGGACCAGAAACGCCGACAGGCCCTTTTTGCCCAGCTGCGGGTCGGTCACGGCAAACACGATTGCCAGTTGTGCACGCTGGCCGTTACTGACGAACTGCTTGGCACCATTGAGCACCCAGCTGTCACCTTGTCGTTCGGCGCGGGTGCGCAGATTGTGCGCCTCTGAGCCCGCCTGCGGTTCGGTCAGGCAGAAGCAGCCAATCGCCTTGCCGGTCGCCAGTTTCTCCAGCCAGGCGGCTTGCTGTTCAGCGTTGCCGTACTTGAGGATCGGCCCGCAACCCACTGAGCTGTGCACGCTCATCAGCGTCCCGGTGGCGGCGTCGGCGGCGGAGATTTCCTCCACTGCCAAGGCATAGGCGACGTAGTCAAGGTAGCAACCGCCGTATTGCTCGGGGACGATCATGCCCAGTAATCCCAGCTCGCCCATGCGCGTTACCAGGGCGTCGTCGATCCAGCCAGCCTGTTCCCAGGCTTTGGCATGCGGGGCAATTTCGTTGCGGGCGAACTCGCGTGCCATGTCGCGGATCATCACCTGTTCTTCGCTCAGTTCGATGTCGTGCATGATCAGCTCTCCAGTGGGGTGAAGAAACGCTGCACATCTTCTTGCCTGACGGCCTGGACGGTGGCGTATTTCCAGTTGGGCTTTTGGTCTTTGTCGATCATCAAGGCGCGCACCCCCTCGATCAGGTCGCCGTGCTCGAACCATTGGCGGTCCAGGCTCAGTTCCAGCTCGAAGCACTCGGGCAATGACAACTGGCGACCGCGGCGCAACAGTTCAAGGGTCACGGCCATGGCCAGCGGCGAGCGGCTGTGCATCGCCGCGACGGTGTCCAGCGCCCATTCCCGGCTGTCAGCCACCGAGACCTGCTGCAGTTGTTCAAGCATGCTGGGGATGTCTGGCAAACCGAAAAAATGATCGATGGCCGGGCGCAGCGCCTGCAATGGCGGGTCTGGCAGGCGCTGGCTGCCCAGCCGGGCCATCACGCCTTGCAGGTCCTTGAGCGGGTTGATGTGCCATTTCAGGTGGTCGAGCATGTGGTCAAGGCGCGCCAGCGACTGGCTGGGCATGTGCCAGTCGGCCAGCCCGCAATACAGTGCGTCAGCGGCGCCGATGCGGGTGCCGGTGATCCCCAGGTACAGGCCCACTTCGCCGGGCAAACGCGGCAGGAAGTAGCTGGCGCCGACATCGGGAAAGTAACCGATGGCCACCTCCGGCATGCCCAGCGAGCTGCGCTCGGTGACCACTCGCAGGTCGGCGCTTTGCACCAGGCCCAGCCCGCCGCCCAGCACCAGCCCGTCCATCAGCGCCAGAATCGGTTTGTGATAGGTGTGAATACTCAGGTCCAGCCGGTACTCTTCTTCAAAAAAACGCTGATGCTGATCCTGGCCGCTCTGGTGGCTATGATACAAGGCGCGGATATCGCCACCGGCGCAGAACGCCTTGTCACCGGCACCGCGCAGTACCACGGCATACACCGTGTCATCCTCGGCCCAGGCGTCGAGCTGCGCTTGCAGGCTGCGCACCATCTCCAGATCCAGCGCGTTCAGACCGGTCGGGCGATTGAGCACCAGGTGGCCGATGTGGTTGCGCACCCCGGCAAGGATGGCTTTGTCGCTGCTGTGCTGGGGTTGGCCCGAGGATGAAGCCGATGAACTCATGGTGAACTCCTTGTAGTTGTTGTGGGCTTTGGGCCTGGCCATTGAGGTGTCAGCTCTGAGCATAGCCGGTCGGTGTTCGACTCTGGCGGTTTATGCCCGGTTGCGCTTCACTGCCGGCACTGGCAAGTATTTTTTGCCCGCCATGAGCAATCGATGTGTTGTGAATGTCACAAGGTATTCTGGAAGGACTGCCTCTTGAAAGCTGCCTCATGAAAGATACGTTCGCCCCTCGCCAGTGGCAGCCCCACGAGCGCCCGAGCATGCCGGGTTCGCCGTCCACGCCGTTACATCCCACCCACAAGCGCTGGGCCTTCGCGCTGGTCGGGGTGATCGTGGCATTGACCGGCGGCCTGGGCAATGCGCTGGTCGTCGCCAACCTGCCTTACCTGCAAGGTGCGCTGGGCGCCACCTCACAGGACATCGCCTGGTTGCCGGCAGCCTATGTGATGACCAATGTTTCGATGAACCTGCTGCTGGTCAAGTTCCGTCAACAATACGGGCTTCGGGCCTTTACCGAACTGTTTCTGGTGCTCTATGCGCTGGTGACCCTGGCGCACCTGTTCGTCAACGACATCGATTCGGCCATCGCGGTACGCGCGGCCCACGGCATGGTCGGCGCAGCACTCAGCACCCTGGGCCTGTACTACATGATTCAGGCCTTCCCGCAAAAGTGGCGGCTCAAGGCGTTGGTGCTGGGCCTGGGCACCGCGCAACTGGCTACACCGATTGCCCGACTGGTGTCGGAAGACCTGCTACAGATTGCCGAGTGGCGCGGCCTGTACCTGTTCGAACTGGGCCTGACCCTGCTGTCGCTGGGGTGTGTGCTGATCCTCAAGCTGCCGCCGGGGGATCGTTTCAAGGCTTTTGAAAAACTCGACTTCCTGACCTTTGGTCTGCTCGCCAGCGGTTTTGCGCTGCTCTGTGCGGTGCTGTCGCTGGGGCGTATCGAGTGGTGGCTGGAGGCACCGTGGATCGGCATTGCGTCGGCGGCGTCGATCGCCTTGATCTGCGCGGGCCTGGCCATCGAGCACAACCGCTGCAACCCTCTGTTGATTACCCGCTGGCTGGGCAGTGGCGCAATCCTGCGGCTGGGGCTGGCGGTGGTACTGTTTCGGATCGTGCTGTCCGAGCAGTCGGTGGGGGCGGTGGGATTCTTTCAGACCCTGAACCTTGGAAGCGAGCAATTGCACACGCTGTACCTGGTGATGCTGCTGGGCAGCGTCGCCGGATTGCTGGTCAGCGCCCTGACTATCAACCCGGCGCACCTGATCAAACCGCTGCTGATTTCGCTGGTGATGATGGCGGTGGGCGCCTGGATGGACAGCAGCTCCACCTCCCAGACCCGCCCGGAAAATATGTACTTCAGCCAGTTCCTGCTGGCCTTTGGTGGCACCTTTTTTCTTGGCCCGACGCTGGTGATGGGCATCAGCGGGGTATTGGCCAACCCGCGCAACATGGTCAGCTTCTCGGTGCTGTTCGGCATCACCCAAAACATCGGTGGGCTGATCGGCTCGGCGGCGTTGGGCACCTTTCAGGTAGTTCGTGAGAAATTTCACTCCAGCCAGCTGATGGAGCACCTCACCTTGTTCGATCCGCTGGTGCAGGCGCGCCTGCAAAGCGGCGCGGCCGCCTATGGCGGGGTGATCGCCGACCCGGCTGCCCGTACAGCCCAAGGCATGCGTGCGCTGGCCAGCACCGCGACCCGTGAGGCCAATGTGCTGGCCTATAACGACGTATTCATGCTGATTGCCTTGATCGCCGTGCTGACCATGCTGTGGATCAGCGTGCGCGTGCTGTGGCTGAAGATGACCACCAAACCTATTGCGCCGCTGTCGGCGGCGCCCGTTTCCACCAGTAGTGCGCAGGCTTCATGAACGACACCACTCGCAACGACCCGACCCCGCCAGGCGCATCTTCAGGCGCTTCATCCTCGCCGGCCAGCGCTGCGCCGCCAGCGCCGCTGACCTCGCCGGCGACCAGCAAGCCGCGTTCGACCCGCGCGCGGGTGATATCTTCAACGCTGTTTGGCCTGGTGGCCCTGGCCGGCATTCTGGTGGTGTTGTATGCCTGGCAATTGCCCCCGTTCACCAGCCCGATCCAGAGCACCGAGAATGCTCAGGTGCGCGGCCAGACCACGTTGATCGGTCCGCAACTGAGCGGCTATGTGCATGAGGTGCTGGTTCAGGACTTTCAGCACGTCAAGGCCGGGCAATTGCTGGTGCGCATCGATGACCGCATCTACCGCCAGCGGCTGCAGCAGGCCGAGGCGCAAGTGAGCGTGCAACAGGCTGCACTGGCCAATAACCTGCAGCAACGACGCAGTGCCGAAGCCACCATCAGCCAGCGTGAAGCTGCGTTGCAAAGCTCAAGCGCCCAGGCGCGCAAAAGCGCTGCGGATCTCAAACGCAACAGCGCACTGGTCACCGACGGTTCGGTGTCGCGCAGCGAACTCGACGTCGCCCGCGCCGCCGATGCCCAGGCCCAGGCGGCCGTGGCCGAAGCCAAAGCGGCATTGCAGATCGCCAAAGAAGACCTGCAAACGGTTATCGTCAACCGCGACTCTCTCAAGGCTCAGATCGAAAACGCCAATGCGGCCCTGGAACTGGCGCGCATCGATCTGGATAACACCCGCATCACCGCGCCAAGAGACGGCCAGCTTGGTCAGATCGGTGTGCGACTGGGGGCCTATGTCAACTCTGGCGCGCAACTCATGGCGCTGGTGCCAGACACCCTGTGGGTGGTCGCCAACATGAAGGAAACCCAGATGGCCCACGTACGGCTGGGCCAGCCGGTCAGCTTCACGGTGGACGCGCTGGATCATCAGAAACTCAGCGGCAAGGTCGAACGCATCTCGCCGGCTACCGGTTCCGAGTTCAGCCTGTTGCCGGCTGACAACGCCACCGGCAACTTCGTCAAGATCGCTCAGCGCATTCCGGTGCGCATCAGCGTCGACGCCGACCAGCCACTGGCTCAGCGCCTGCGACCGGGGATGTCGGTGGTGGTGAGTATTGATACGTCGTTTGAGAACGACAGTACGACGCCTTAGGTTTTGTACGAAAAGTCGGCGAGCGAAGGCCAGGCCAGGCTGAAACAGGCCAGCAAGTGGAGTTTGGCTGTTGGCCTTAAACAGCCTGCCACTGTACCTGTTGCCAGGTCTGCGCACTGAGCTATTGTCCGGGGCTTGAGCCTATGGAGGGGCATTGATGCTGGACGCGACGAATCTGTACCTGTTCCTGATCGCGGCGATGCTGCTGCTGATCGTTCCCGGCCCGAACATGCTGTTTGTCACCAGTCACGCCATGGCGCATGGCTGGCGCGGCGGCTTTGCCGCGGCGCTGGGGATTTCTGTGGCGGATCTGCTGATGACTGCGCTGGTCAGTGCCGGCGTCGGGGCTTTGGTGATGAGCTGGCAGCCGGCGTTTGATGTGCTGCGCCTGTTGGGCGCCGGGTATCTGTTATGGATTGCCTGGCAGACCTTGCGCGCCGCGTCTGCTGATGATCAGGCCCCGGCAAGGCTGGCCTCGCTGCGCAAGGTCTTCATCCGCGGCGCACTCAACTGCCTGCTCAATCCCAAGGCGCTACTGTTTTTCATGGTCTTTCTGCCGCAGTTCGTCAACGTTGCCAACGGACAGGTTGGCCTGCAATTGCTGATGCTTGGCACCTTGCTGGCGCTGATCGCACTGATCTTCAATACCGTATTGGGAATCTGCGCTGCGCGGCTGGGCGCCAGCCTTGGCGGAAGCCGGGTGGCCCGACGCTGGGGGGATTTCGGGTTTGCCGGGGTGATGACGGCCCTGGCGGTGCGGCTGCTGTTTCTGGAACGGGCGGGGTGAGCGTTGCCCGGGGGCAGGACCGGTCGGCAGGTCCTGCCGCAGCAATCGGTCAGCGGTGTTTCAGTAACCCATGACTGTCGGCCAGTTCAACCGGGCGCCGGTCCATGCTCCTGTTCCACAGCCTGTGCCAGAACCCTGATGGAGGTGGCACCTGTGGAATCAGGTTGGGCATGTCCTGCCAGCGTACCCAGGATTCATTACGCCAGCTCAGCATCAACAGGGTTTTGCCCAGCCACTGCAGGCGCTCCACCTGCGGTTCATCCATCAATAGTTCATCGCGGCGGCGCAATTGCGGTAGCACCTCGTGGGTGAGCCACTGGCGCAGGGCGCGGTTTTCCGGCACGTAATGATGAATGAGCAGGGCAAAGACGCCGGACTCGCTGATCATCACGCATTTTTCCCATTGGCTGTGGCATTCGAGCCAGGCCAGGCGGCGCTGGTCAGGGTCGAGCTTAAGCGTAGAGCGCTCATCCAGACGAATGCCCATCAGTCGCGCCAGATCAGCCAGGCAGAACCACGCCTGACCCAGATGACGCATGGCACGCAGACGTCGGTGATGGCGGAAGAAGGATTCGGCGCGATAGTGTTCTTTGCATGGCGTACAGATATCAAAATTTTGCATAGCGTATTCTCTGTTGATGTATCGGTTATTGCCACTTCACCGTCGCCAAACGATAAGGTGGCAGCTGTGCGCAGGTTGGCGAACCGGCCAACAGATAAACCGGCAGACCCGAGGGTCTCCCACGCACAGCTACCATGACACGCTATCAGGCACTATTGTACGTGCGTGAGAGCGCTATGGTTCGCTATGTGTCTGTTGAGTTCGGGTCGCCAAACCCTACCCGCTGGGTTTCAGCGAGTGACGGGGAGGTTAGTCACGCAGAATACCCGGCTCAAGTGATGGCCGGGTTTTACTGGTAGATCGAAAATATTTCAGAAATACCCTACAAGGCAGGCGGCGGTCTTCGCACACCTTGTCAATACGGTAAGGTTTTATTCAGACACGTACTGCCGTTCATAACGCCGCTGAATCCGCGCCAGTTCGCCCGATGCACGCAGTTGCTCAAGGGCGCGGGACCAGGCTGCCACCTGCTGGTCTTCGCTGTCGAGGCTGAAGGCGATGTAGAGCGTTGAGCGATACAACTCGACGGGAATCCGCCGCAGCATGCCGGGGGCGATCTGCAACTGGCGGCTGTAGTGAGCCACCCCGGCGTCGGTGTCGCCAGCGATGATCGCTGTACGCCCGGCCAGCAGCATGCGATACAGCTGCAGGTTCTCGGTGGCGCTTCTGTCGAGGTTGGTGAAACCCTGCGCTTGCAGCGTGTCTGGCAGCAGGCCGGCGTGCCGGGTAGTGATTTGCGCGGCCCGCATCAGTTGTTCAAGGGTTTCGAGGGGCGCAGCATCGGCCCGTTGCCAGGCGTGGATGGACTCTTCGACGATGGGGCCGACCCACTTGTACAACGGCTCGCGCGCAGCGGTGCGAAACATTGAATACATGATGGTCTTTGAGCGGGTCTGCAAGGTCAGGCTGGCGCGCATGGACGGCAGCAGTGTCACTTCGAAGTCGTCACCGGTCAGGTTCATGATGGCACGCACGATCTCGGTGGTCATACCGGTGAGCCGGTCGCCCTCCAGGTAGTTGTACGGCGCCCACTCTTCGGTCACGACCTGATACGGCCCGGCCTTGGCGAAGGTGCCGAGCGACAGGCAGAACAGTACGGCAATGAGTGTCGATTTTTTCACGTGTTCTGCCTGGCCAAGGGAATGCTGTCAAAGGCGTGTATCGTTTGAAGCAGCAGGCTAAGAATAGCCCGTCGTAGTGTTCTGTTATCGCTATTGCGGCGGGTGGATCAATGCAACGCTCACGTGCAGGAGGTTTTCAGGCAGGCATGGCTGCCATGAGGGAACTTGAGCGAGCTGTGTGAGTCAGTGCGCTGAACCTTGGCCAGGACAATGCCTGGCTGGACCCTGCGCTTTCTTCTCAAGGAAGATAACCCATGATTGCTGTTCTGAAAAAAACAGCGCTGCTGGCGATGGTGGCAGGCGCTGCCATTGTGCTGAGCGCGTGTAATCACAGGGCTGGCTCACAGCCTGACCCACAGACTCGCGAGGCAATGATTGAACAAACGATCAATGCCGCGGTGGTCGATGGCATGAAGCCACTCACCGGCCCGGCAATGCAGTCGGCGCGGGAGGCCGCGTTGGAGGCTGCGATCACCCAACGCAAAGAGACGATGGGCATTGCTCTGAGTCCTCAGTATTGGAGCGAGTACCGGCGCAACATGGATCTGGCGCTGACTGAAATCGAAGCGGGCAAAGACCGTGTATTGCAGTCGACCATCGATTGGTATCGCGATAGCCTGCAAAAAAGGGACCCCGCGCTTCTTAAGTACGGCGTTCCGGGCAATGAACATGCTGACTACCGTGCCATCAGGGCGAGTAACCTGATCTTCGCTGATAAATACAAGCGTGAGTTTCAGGTTGCGCTGCTTGAGTATGGCCGTATCCACCAGGCACGCATGGCCGATCTTGATCGGCGTTACGGGGTTTGCGCGCGCTACCCGAAGTGCTGGAAGGATGATCCGCCCAGTGCAGCCAACCCGGCAGGAGACTTCTGAGGGCCTGCCGTCTTCACTCTTGAAAGGAACTCCTGCATGCAGGCCGCTCGTGACGCTCTGGAAAACAACCAGGCCACCCTCTACTTCGTTGCCGTGTTGCTGGCTGGTGCTTCGGCGTTTGCGCTGCCGGCGACTGCCGTGCTAGAGGCGCTGATCAATCCGGCGCTGGCGTTCATGCTGTTCGTCACTTTTTTGCAGGTGCCGGTCGCTGAACTGGGCCAGGCCTTTACCCGGCTGAGGTTTCTCGGTGCCTTGTTGACCGCCAATTTCATTGTGGTGCCGCTGCTGGTGTTCGCCTTGCTGCCATTGATGCCCGCCGATCCGCTGATCCGGCTGGGTGTGCTGCTGGTGCTGCTGGCGCCGTGTATCGACTATGTGGTGACGTTCACCCATCTGGGGCGTGGTGATGCCCGCTTGCTGCTGGCGGCGACCCCGGCGCTGTTGTTGGCCCAGATGCTGGCCTTACCCCTGTACCTCAATGCCTTTCTCGGTGAAGCGGCAGCGGCGGTGGTGCAGGTCGGGCCGTTTGCCCATGCGTTTGCCTGGCTGATTGCGGCGCCGCTGTTGCTGGCCGCTGCGGTGCAGTTGCTGGCTGGCAAAAGCCCGCCAGTTGCGCGCATCAATAGCGTGTTGGGCCTGTGCCCGGTGCCGGCCACTGCGCTGGTGCTGTTTATCGTGGTGGCGGCCGTGGGCCCGCGTATCGAGACTGCGCTGCCAGCCACGCTGGCGGTGATTCCGGTGTACCTGGCGTTTGCCGTGGCGGCGCCGTTGCTAGGATGGTGGGTCGCCCGCTGCTGGCGCCTGGAGTCAGCGGCGGGCAGGGCGGTGGCGTTCAGCAGTGCGACGCGCAATTCGCTGGTGGTGTTGCCGCTGGGCCTGGCGGTGCCAGGTGCACTTGCGGTACTGCCAGCGGTGATTATCACCCAGACCCTGGTCGAGTTGCTGAGTGAGTTGGTGTATGTACGGGTGTTGCCAAGACTTGGTGCAACCAGCGCGGGCACGCTGGCTGATCAGTAACACCCGGCTGAGTGGCACCGCAGCCGTGGTTCAGGTGCCGGTCTTGAGGAACTTCACACACAACCCCGGGCGCATGCGCAGGTGTTGCACTGGCTCGACGCTCTCTACGCCGTTCTGGCTCTTGATGACCTGTACGCCGCAGTACTCCTGGTCGACGGTCTGATTGAACAGGAAGCTTTGTTTGGGCAGGGTCCAGCTTCCGGCTCGCAGGGTATAGATCGCGCCCGGTTCAGGAATGAACGAGAAGGGCACCTGGCAAACCTTGTCGCCACTGCTCAGTGCATAGGCCAGAACCAGTTCTTTACCGACGTGTACTGGGGTGTCGAAGAAACCATTGGCGCCAGGGGCGGGCGTGTAGCCAGCATAGCAACGGTCTTCGCCAATGCTGATCAGCCGCAGATTAGTGCCTGGCGTGTATTGCAGGCGCACCGTGGCTGAAGGTTCTTCGGGCTTGGGAAAGACATACTGTTTGCCCATCATCAGCGAGCTGCAGCCACTCATGCCGAGCACGGCCCCCAGCCACAGGCAGGTGCCGAAGGTCTTGAAATTTGAACGCATCATCCGCTCCCTGGCAGGTCTGGCGGCGCAGCAGGCGCGCCACCGATATCGAGAAAACATCCCGTTGGGCGCCCCCTCTGACCGCCGATTAAAGGATGAGTTCTGCTGCTTGCCAGGTCGGTGCGTTTTCACACGGTGCCGGGTGTTTACACCATCTCCAGCGGCATCTTCCTCTGCGGCGCGGGCCAGGCGCGGTCAAGGTCGGCCAGGTCCTGTTCGCTCAGACGGATGTCCAGCGCCGCGACGTTTTGACGGATATGCTCGGGATTCACCGCCTTGGGAATCGCGATCATATTGTCCTGGCGCAATACCCAGGCCAGGCTGACCTGCGCGGGGGTGGCGTTGTGGCGACGGGCAACGGCTTGCAGGGCCGGGTGCCAGAGCAGGTCGCCGCCCTGGCCGATCGGGCAGTACGCCATCAGCGGCAGATGACGGTCGGCGGCCCATGGCAGCAGGTCGAATTCGATCCCGCGCTGTGACGGGTTGTACAGCACCTGATTGCTCGCGCAGCGCGAGTCGTCCAGCTCCAGCAAGTCCGAGACGTCGAAATTGGACACGCCCCAGGCGCCAATCTTGCCTTGCTCGCGCAGGCGCTCGAAGGCTTGCACGGTTTCGGCCAGTGGATACTGGCCGCGCCAGTGCAGTAAATACAGGTCGATATGTTCGGTGCCCAGTCGGCGCAGGCTGGCTTCGCAAGCCTTGGCCGTGCCCTGCTTACTGGCGTTGAACGGGTAGACCTTGCTGACGATAAACAGCTTGTCGCGTTGCCCGCGAATGGCGTGTGCAACGACCTCTTCAGCGCCGCCATCGGCGTACATTTCGGCGGTGTCGATCAGGGTCATGCCCTGATCGATGCCTTGGCACAGCGCCGCAATTTCGTCCGAGCGCTGATGACTTTTCTCGCCCATGTGCCAGGTTCCCTGGCCCAGCGCGGGCACGGTTTGGCCCGCCAGTTTCAGAGTACGCATATCAAGGGCTCCTGTTGGTCTGGATAACAGGCTTGGATAGGCAATTGCCCGCCGGGTTCAACCCCGGCAGGCCGGTCCTTGCAGCTTGATGGCCCAGGGTCTGTTGCCGTTTCAGCGCAGGCCGCGTTGCAGCGCCAAATCGTGTCAGGCGAGGCGAAGGACGCGGGAAATGGTCACTCCCTTTTCAAGCTCCCTAGACCTTGAATGGCCGCAGCCAGTCATTCAACTGCTGGCTCAGGCGCGCGAGGTTGAGGCTGGCGGCGCTGGACTGCTCGGCCGCCAGGGTGGTGCTCTGCGACAGTTGCGCGGTCTGGGTGACATTCTGGTTGATGTCATCCACCACATGGGACTGCTGCAGGGTGGCGCTGGCGATCGAGGCGTTCAGGCCATTGAGGTTGCGCAATGCCTGGCTGATCGAGTTCAGGCTTTGCCCGGCCAGGTTGGCCTGGTCGATGGTCAGTTGCGAGGCGCGGCTGCTGTCGCCGATCACTTTCACGGCGGCGGCGGAATGGCCTTGCAGGCTTTCGATCATGGTCTGGATCTGCGCCGTGGACTTCTGCGTGCGCTGCGCCAGCAGCCGCACTTCATCGGCCACCACGGCAAAACCGCGGCCCTGCTCACCGGCCCGCGCCGCCTCGATGGCGGCATTGAGCGCCAGCAGGTTGGTCTGCTCGGCAATGCCGCTGATGACTTCCAGCACACCGCCGATCTGGGTGGTTTCGCTGGACAGGGTGCGAATCACTTCGACTGCCTGTTCGATGGTGCCGGACAACTGCTGGATCTGCCGCAGGCTGCCGTCGATGTTTACCAGACCCTGTTGCGCCTCGGATTCGGCATTGCGCATTTCGCTGGCGGCGTGTTCGGCATTGCGTGCCACGTCCTGTACGCCATAGGTGACTTCGTTGATTGCAGTGGCGACCAGCTCCATCTGTTGTGATTGTTGCTGGCTGCGTTCCTGGGCCTGCTCGGCGCTGCCGCCCATTTCCCGCGAGGCTTCGCCCAACGCGACGGCCGATTGCTGCAACTGGCTGATCACATGGCGCAACTGGGCGGTGAAGGTGTTGAAGTGCTGGCTGAGCAGGGTGATTTCGTCATTGCCGTCGGTTTCCAGGGTTCGGGTAAGGTCGCTTTCGCCGCTCGCCACGTTGGCCATGGCCTGAACCGCCTTGCGTAATGGCAATACGATGCTGCGCACGATGACGATCACCAGCAGCGCCATGATCAGGCTGATGCCCAGGCACACCAGCGCAGCCTTGATCACCTGACCGCGGAACTCGGCGGCCACATCATCGACGTACACCCCAGAGCCAAGTACCCAGCCCCATGGCTCGAACAGTTGCACGTAGGAGGTCTTGAGCACCGGCTCGCTGGCACCGGGTTTGGGCCAGCGATAGTCGACGACCCCGGCGCCCTGGCGCTTGGCTATGGCGACCATTTCATTGAACAGCGCCAGCCCGTCCGGGTCCTTGATGGCCGACAGGTCCTGGCCTTCGAGCTTGGTGTTCATCGGGTGCATGACCATGAACGGGCGCAGGTCGTTGATCCAGAAGTAGTCATTCTGGTCGTAGCGCAGCCCGCGCACGGCTGACAGCGCCTGCTGTTGGGCGGCTTCGCGAGTCAGGGTGCCGGCAGTTTCCAGACTGTTGTAATACTTGAGGATACCGCTGACGGTCTGCACCACATGCATGGTTTTCAGGGTTTTGGCCTGGTAGAGATCGTCATGGGTCTGCTTGAGCAACGCTGCGGCAAGCACGAAAAGCATCAGGATGCAGACGACGAGAATCAGCCACAAACGCCGGCTGATAGAGAGATTACGCATGCTCATGGCATTGGTCGCCTTATGTTGTTGTTATTGGGGGAGGGGCTGGCAGCAAGGCACTCTGTTATCAAGACTGTCGGCGTATGCTGACCAAAGTTTAGAAGTCGGTCACGTTAATTTTTATGTCATGTTGCTACTACTTTAGTCGTGTTCGTTTTTCGGGGTTAACTCTGTAAGTTTTTGTTTCTAATGATTTTTTATTAAGGCTTTTGATGCTGATCTGCGCTCATGCAAGGGCTGACGGATCATCGTTTGAGCCTTGCTTGCCCAGCCTCCAATCTGCCTGGCACAACAGATCCACTGCCAGATGCATCACGGAGGTCACTGCATGAGTCCCACCACTTCACTGCTCATCCTGGGCGCTGCCATCGTGACGATCGTCGTCATGATCGGTCGCTTTCGCATCCATCCTTTTCTGGCGTTGCTCACCGCCAGCCTCATGGTCGGCGTCGGGGCTGGCATGGCGCCGCTGGCGGTATTGGCCGCCATCGAAAAAGGCGTCGGCGGCACCCTGGGTTTTCTGGCCGGAATCATTGGCCTGGGCAGCATTCTCGGCAAACTGCTGGAGGTGTCCGGCGGCGCCCGTCGCATCGCCGAAGCCCTGCTGTCGTCGCTGGGCAGCCAGCGTGCAGCCTGGGTCATGATGCTGGTCGGGTTCATTGTCGGCATTCCGGTATTTTTCGAAGTCGGCTTTGTCTTGCTGATCCCGCTTATCTATGTGGTTGCCCGGCAGACCGGTTTGAGCCTGGTCTATCTGGGGGTGCCGCTGGCCGTGTCGTTGATGGTGGTGCATGCCATCCTGCCGCCGCACCCGGCGGCCACCGCAGTGACCAGCCTGCTCGGCGCCGACATTGGCAAGGTGATCATCTATGGCGTACTGGTGGGGCTGCCGACGGCGGTCATCGCCGGTCCCTTGTGGGCCAGATTGTTCTGCCCGCGTCTGGCGCCGCCCGGCCAGCAGGCTTTTCTTGCCGGGCACAACGAGCAACAGCCTCTTGAGGTTCGTGCGCCGGGTGTCGTTCTGACCCTGTTCACCGTGTTGTTGCCGCTGCTGTTGATGGTTGGCAAGACGCTAGCGATTACCGTGCTGGAGCAAGGCAGCGTGGCGTATGAATGGGTCGCTTTTCTCGGCAGCCCGCTGATTGCGCTGCTGATCGCGGTGTCCTTCGCCTACTGGTCGTTCGGTCTGCGTCAGGGCCAGGGGATGGCGCAACTGCTTGAGCTGACCGGACGTTGTCTCGCGCCACTGGCTGGCATCGTGCTGATCATCGGTGCTGGCGGGGCGTTCAACGAGGTGCTGATTGGCAGTGGTATGGACAAGGCAATGGCCGCAGTGCTGCAGCAGTCATCCTTGAACCCGATCATCCTGGCCTGGCTGATCGCGGGGCTGCTGCATTTTGCCGTCGGGTCGGTCACTGTGGCGATGATCAGTGCAGCCGGCATCGTCTTGCCGGTCATGGCCCAGTACCCGCAATACAGCCCGGAAATCATGGTCATTGCGATCGGCGCCGGTGCGATTGGCTGGACCCACGTCACCGACTCGGCGTTTTGGGTGGTGAAAGAGTATCTGGGGCTGTCGCTGTCGGAGGCCATCAAAAAATTTACCGGCGCGACGGTTGTGGCGTCGTTCACTGCATTGTTGGCCACGCTGCTGCTGGCCCGGTTTGTCTGATCTATCTGGAGATACCCCATGATTCACAACAAGACCCTGCCCGCCTGGTACCAGTCTCACCCGGTGCTGGAGACGATGGTCGCACTGCGCGAAACCCAGTGGTTCAACCCGTCTGTCGCGCCCACGGCCCAAGCCCTGGGCGATGTGGGGCTGACCGCGCAGGATGTGGCTGCCGCCAGTGCCCGGCTGCGCCGCTTCGGGCCTTACCTGGCCAGTGTTTTTCCCGAGACGGCCGAGGCTGGCGG
Organism: Pseudomonas sp. StFLB209; assembly: GCF_000829415.1. Taxonomy (NCBI): domain Bacteria; kingdom Pseudomonadati; phylum Pseudomonadota; class Gammaproteobacteria; order Pseudomonadales; family Pseudomonadaceae; genus Pseudomonas; species Pseudomonas sp. StFLB209. The sequence goes on from NZ_AP014637.1 coordinate 4,073,157, forward strand.
GATCATCGAATCTGGCGTGGTGCCAGTCGAGTCGTTGCGTCGACACCTATTGAGTGAGGCCGGTCTGCACGACAGTGGCAGGTTATGGCTCAAGACCGACAACCAGTTACCGGTGTCCGGATCAATCAAGGCCCGCGGCGGTATTCATGAAGTGCTCAAGCATGCCGAAGACCTCGCGCTGCAGGCCGGTCTGATCGTTCCGGGCGATGACTATCGCAAGCTGGACAGCGACGCGGCCAGGGCATTTTTCGGCCAGTACCGCATCGCGGTAGGCTCGACCGGCAATCTGGGGCTGTCGATCGGCATCATCAGTGCCACGCTGGGCTTCCAGGCCTGCGTGCATATGTCTGCCGATGCCCGGCAATGGAAGAAAGACCGGCTGCGCGCGCATGGTGTGCAGGTGCTGGAGTACGAGTCTGACTACAGTGTTGCGGTTACCGAGGGTCGGCGTCAGGCCGAGGCGGACCCAATGTGCTACTTCGTCGATGATGAAAACTCGCCACATCTGTTTCTCGGCTATGCCGTGGCCGCTGAACGCCTGGCCGGGCAGTTGAGCGAAGCGGGCATCGTCGTCGACGAGCAGCATCCGTTGTTCGTTTATCTGCCTTGCGGCGTGGGCGGTGGTCCCGGCGGCGTGGCGTTTGGCTTGAAGCTGGTATTCGGTGACGCTGTGCATTGTGTATTTGCTGAACCCACTCATTCCCCCTGCATGTTGCTGGGCGTGTACACCGGCTTGCACGATGCGGTGAGCGTTCAGGATTTCGGCATCGACAACCTCACCGCCGCCGACGGGCTGGCGGTGGGGCGTGCGTCGGGGTTTGTCGGCAAGGCCATGCAGCGGCTGATCGACGGCTACTACACGGTGGACGATGCGCAACTCTATCGGCTGCTGCGCTGGGTTTTCGAGCACGAAGGCATACGTCTTGAGCCGTCGGCACTGGCTGGCGCGCCAGGGATGCTCAGGGTGTTGCAGGACCTGCCGTACCGCAAGCGTATCGGGCTTGATCCAGAAACAGCAGCCAGGGCAACGCACCTGATCTGGGCTACCGGCGGCAGCATGGTACCGGCTGACGAATTCAGTGACTATTTGCGCAAGGCTCAGCCAGCGCCGACCCTCTTATAATCGCGGCCCGCAGTTTCGCGAAGGAGGTGAGTATGCCGTACTGGGGACACCGGGCAGGAGAACGGCTGACCGGCCGCAACCTGACCAATTTGCATACGTTTCTGGTGGTGGCCCGGCACATGAGCTTTGCCCGGGCCGCCGATGAGCTGTGTCTTACGGCCAGTGCGGTCAGCCACCGGATTGCCCGGCTCGAAGGCAGCCTGCATGTAAAACTGTTCTGGCGCCTGCCCCGGGAAATCAGCCTGACCGATGATGGCGAACGGATCTTCCTGATCATGCAGGGCGCCATGGACAGCTTGTCTGAAGTGTTCCAGCAGCAGGCCGACGCGCCGGTGGCCGGCCCGCTGACCCTGTATGTCAGGCCTTCGATTGCGCGTTGCTGGCTGGTCCCGCAGTTGGGCCGGTTCGCCGCACAGTATCCGCAGGTGCAACTGGACATCCGGGTCGGTAACGAACGAATCGACTACCGTACGCGCAAGATCGATCTGGCGCTGTGCTATTCCAGCGACGGTTTTCCCGGTCTGGTCAGCACGTTGCTGATGAGCGAACGCATCGCCCCGGTGTGCAGCCCAGAGTATGCAAGGCGGCTAGCGCTGCTCCACACCCCGTCTCGCTTGCATGCCTGCACCTTGCTGCATGACGTCGAAGCCTGGGAAAACGCCGCGTTCGATGCCGAGTGGCGACTCTGGGCCAAGGCGGCGGGTGCGCTGGATTATCTGCCGGAACATTCGATCACCTTTGACCGGTCAGACCTGTGCGTGACCAGTGCGCTGGGCCATGGCGGCATCGCGATTGGCCGCGAACGTCTGGTGCGTAGTCATATCAAGCGCGGTGAACTGGTCTTGCCCTTCGGTGACTTCGTCGATTGTGGCAACCATGGCTACTATCTGGTCCATCCTGCTCACTCAAACATGCCCAAGCGCCTGCAGGTGCTGATCGACTGGCTGCGCGCCTTGGCCGGGGAGGCAGCAAAGCCCTGAAACCGGCAGCGCAGAGCGCTTGAAAGAAGTATTTCAGAGCATTTCCGATAAAAGGTTCGGGCAGATGTGAAAAAATTGTGATTTCATACGAACGGTTCTCAAAAGCGCTTATTACTCTTTGTCTTTTGAGAAGCGTCCGTATTGCCAGGAAGGCCTCAATCACTCTTGCCCAGGTACCCCGTTTCATGGCCCTTTGTTTTCCTTCCCGCCCGACCCTGCTCGCACTCTGCTGCTGCGCAAGCTTCACCACTCACGCTGCTGATCAGGTCGTCGAGCTGGGCGCTACTGATGTCAATGCCACGGCCGTTAAAGCCAATACCAGCACCCAGCCCGAGGCGTATGCCGGCGGTCAGGTCGCGCGCGGCGGGCAGATGGGCATTCTGGGCAATCAGGACAACATGAATGTGCCGTTCATCATGACCAGCTACACCTCCAGGCTGATCGAAGACCAGCAGGCTGAAGACGTTGGCGACGTGCTGCTCAACGACCCGTCGGTGCGTCAGTCGTTCGGTTTCGGCAACCAGTCTCAGGTGTTCGTGATTCGTGGCATGCCTCTGAGCGGTGACGACATTTCCTACAACGGTCTATACGGCGTGCTGCCACGCCAGATTCTCTCGATCGATGCGCTGGAGCGGGTCGAGGTGTTCAAAGGGCCGAACGCCTTTATCAACGGCGTGACCCCCACCGGCAGCGGCTTGGGCGGCGGTGTCAACCTGCAGCCCAAGCGCGCCGGCGACACCCCGACTCGGCGCTACACCCAGGACATCAGCACTGATGGCCGGATTGGCGAACACCTGGATCTGGGCCAGCGTTTCGGCGCAGACAACCGCTTTGGCGCGCGCGTCAACCTGAGCCAGCGCGAGGGCGAAACCGCCATCGACGATCAGGACCAGCGCAGCAAGCTGTTTGTGGCCGGCCTGGACTACCGTGGCGACAATTTCAGGGTATCCAGCGATTTCGGTTACCAGAAAGAGCGCATCAACCACCTGCGCAACACCGTGCAGATCGGCAATGCCACTCGTGTACCCCGCGCGCCGAGTGCCAGCCACAACTATGGCCAGGACTGGACCTACAGCGAGACCGAAGACACCTTCGGCATGCTGCGCGGCGAGTGGGACCTGAGCGACAACTGGACCGCCTACCTGGCCGGTGGCGTCAAGCACACCCGTGAAACCGGGATCTACGGCACCCCGACCCTGGTAGGCAACAACGGCGCGGCAACCGTCGGCGGTTCGGAAATTCCGCACAACGAAGACAACACCACCTTCAGTGCCGGCCTCAACGGCCGCCTGCAGACCGGTCCGGTCAGCCATCAGATTGCTGTTGGTGCGTCGACCATCTGGACCCAGCAGGAAAACGCCTACGTCTTTTATCGCTCGACACCGGGCAACACCAATATCTACAGCGGCGGGCGCCTGCCGATGCCGACGGTGGTTTCCAGCACCGGTGGTGAAATGGGTGATCCGGGCGTGACCGGCAAGACCCGCAACCGCAGCCTGGCGATTTCCGACACCCTGGGGCTGTTCGATGACAAGCTGCTGGTGACCTATGGTTTGCGCCGTCAGCAACTGCGTGTCGAAAACTACCTGTATGACGGCACAAGTTCCAACGGGGTTATCAACCCGGCCAACAACGGCAGCCGCAGTTCGCTCTATGACGAGTCCATTACCACTCCGGTCTATGGCATCGTCTACAAACCGGTTGAAAGCGTTTCGTTGTACGCCAACCGCATTGAAGGTCTGGCCCGTGGCCCCATCGCTTCAGGGACCAACATCACCAACCTGGGCCAGGCCTTCCCGCCGGGCCGCACCAAGCAACTGGAAGCCGGTGTGAAGCTTGACCTGCAGAGCTTTGGCGCCAACCTGGCGGTGTTCCGCATCGAGAAGCCCAGCGACGGTTACGTTGACAGCAACCAGCAGCTTTATATTCGCGACGGAGAGCAGGTCAACAAAGGTATCGAGCTGAGCGTGTTCGGCGAGCCGGTCGAAGGCCTGCGCCTGATGGCCGGCGGCACCCGTATGAGGTCGCAGCTGGAAAACACCGCAGGCGGCACCAATGACGGCAACCATGCCATTGGCGTGCCGACCTTCCAGCTCAATGCCAGCGTCGATTGGGACGTGCCGGGTATCGAAGGTCTGGCCCTCAACGCCCGCGCCCTGCGCACCGGTGGCCAGTACGCCAACGCCAGCAACACCCTGAGCCTGCCGACCTGGAATCGTTTCGACGCCGGCGCTCGCTACAGCTTCAAGGCCTGGAAAGACCTGACCCTGCGTGTGAATGTGGAAAACATCACCGACAAAAACTACTGGGCCTCGGCCAACGGCGGCTACCTGACCCAAGGTGAGCCGCGTCTGGTGAAGTTCTCGGGGACGATTGATTTCTAAACGTTCAGGTGGGCAGCAGTCACCATGGACTACTGCTTGAACGCCCCACTGAACGAAGTATCGATAATGCCCTTGGTATCGAACGCCTTGGGCAGCGCACCGGTCTGCACCAGAAAATCGGCAGTGCCTTGATAATCCCTGGCTGCCTGTTCGTCCACCGGGCCGACGGTCATGTTGGCCTGGCCGATCCAGTGGCGTGACACGGCCGGGTCGAGGTTGGCCTTTTTTGCCCACTGGTCAGCGTAGGTCTGCTTGTTGGCTTCGACCCAGGCGCGGGCTTTGTGCAGGCGGCCGAGGAAGTCGGCAATGGCTTCACGCTTGGGCTCGATGCTGTCGGCATTGGCCGCGATGCTCGACAGGCCGGGCATCAGGTCACGGGCAGTGATGATCGGCCTGGCGCCTGAGAACACTACCTGCTGTGAGATATAGGGCTCCCAGACCGGGAAGGCGTCGATGCTGCCCCGTGGAAAGGCGGCTGCCGCGTCAATCGGCATCAGTTTGACAAACTCCACGTAGTCATGGGGCAGGCCGGCTTTATCGAGGGCGCGAAGGGTCAGTTGCTGACTCCAGGCACCCGGCCAGTAGGCGACCTTCTTGCCCTTGAGGTCTTCAATGGTCTTGATCGGCGAGTCCTTGCCCACCAGCAGGGCGATGGTGTCCGGGTTCTGCCGGGATACTCCGATCAACTTGACCGGTGCGCCTTTGGCGGCCAGAAACAAAAAGCCCGAGTCGCCCAGAAAACCCAGGTCCAGGGCACCCACCTCCAGGCCTTCGGCCACCGGCGCGGCGGACTGGAAGTGTTTCCATTCCACCTTGTAAGGTGCGCCTTCCAGTACCCCGGAGGCTTCCACAGAGGCGCGCACGTTGTAGTAGTTCTGATCGCCAATGCGCAGCACCGTGGTGTCGGCGGCATGGGCGAGCGGGGTGATGATCGCCAGCGCCGCAAGGCTGCGGCGCAGTACACGAGGCAGTTTCATAGGTCAGGTTTCCTTAGCCGACCTTGCGCGGTTGCAAGGTGGCAATATGTTCACGGATCGCCGGGATCAGGCCCCGACCGTAGAGTTCGGCATCGTCCAGCGGATCGAAACCGCGAATCAGAAAGGTGCTCGCCCCATGCTCCCAGTAGCGGCCCAGTGAGGCGGCCACTTGCTCAGGCGTGCCGACCAGCGCGGTGGAGTTCCACTGCGCACCGGTCAGCCGCGCCACGCCGGTCCACAGGCGTTCGTCCAGCACTTCGCCGCGTTGAGCTGCGGCCAGCAGACGCTGTGAACCGGTATTGCCCGGTGCATGGCCGTTTACGGGCAGACCAAAGCGTTCGCGGTTATCGCGGATGCGTTCGAGAATCTCGGCGGCGCGTTTCCACGCGGCCTCTTCAGTGTCGGCGACGATGGGCCTGAACGACACCGAGATCCGCGGCTGGCGGCCACTGGCCCGAGTGGCCCGGCGCAGGTGCTGCACGTGTTCGGCAAAATCGGCCAATGGCTCGCCCCACAGCATGTAAGTGTCGGCGTGCCGGGCGGCCACTTGCAGCGCGGCCGGGGACGAGCCGCTGAAGTAGATCGGGATGTGCGGCTTCTGCCTGGGCCGCACGTTGGGCAACGCGCCCTTGAAGTGATAGAACTCACCCTGATGGTCCACCGGACCTTGCGCGGTCCAGATTGCCTTGAGCGCTTGCAGGTATTCGTCGGTGCGCGCATATCGCTGATCATGGTCCAGCCAATCGCCATCGCGCTGCTGGTCGACGTCGCTGCCGCCGCTGATCACATTAAGTGACAGGCGGCCGTTGCTGAACTGGTCAAGGGTCGCCAGTTGCCGGGCGGCCAGTGGCGGGGCGATCACGCCGGGACGGTAGGCCAGCAGGATACCCAGACGCTCCGTGGCCGCCGCAATGAACGAACTGACCACTGCGCCTTCGGCACCGTTGGAGAAATAGCCCACCAACGCCTTGTCGAAGCCGGCTTGTTCATGAGCCTGGGCGAAGCGACGCACGAAGTCGGCGTCTACTGCGTCGCCCAGCGGCTGGTCCACCTCGGCACTGGGGGTGGCGGTGATCATGCCGATGATTTCCACGCTCATGAAAACTCCTTCGCTGTTTGCCAGGATATGGTCGTCGGTTATAAGCAAGGCAATGCAGCCTGCCTGACGCTTATAAGAGTATTGGCGAGTGCGTGCGAAGGGAAATTCGTTTTTGATATAAGCTAATATTTTAAAAATGCATCAAAACTAATATTTAAAATGCAACAAATATATTTTAAGCGTGGTCATCATGCAGATCGGTCATGCATGAGGTGCAGGCACCCACTGCCGAGTGTTTTTTTCAACAGCAACAACGGCTTGCCGAGGCTGGTGCCAGAATAATGACGTTGCGCGAAATATCACTGCCGCTTGATCTTTATCTCTGCTGGTATGCAGCTATTCTCCAGCCTGACCCCGCTTCAATCTCACCTGGAATCAAGGTCGCTCTCAATAGCCGGTATTTGAGGAGTCTGCGATGCGCCTGCACTCGATTCGTGTTCAGATGATTTTGCCCATAGCCCTGCTGGCCCTGATTATGGTGGGCTTGCTGCTGTTCATGTTTCTCATGACCCAGGTGCAGCAGGATGCAATGCGCCGTCAGGCGGAGACCTATTTCGAGTCGGTGGCGGTGGTGCTCAACGCTGATCGGGATATCTATCAGGCACTGATCGCGCAAGAGCGGCTGATGGCTGGCGAGGGCAAGGTCGCCGACAACCAGCGCGAATTCACTGAAAACGCCCAGCAGGTGTTTGACCGGTTCCAGAAGTTTCGCGGTTTCATGGCCGATGAACCTCAGGTGCTGGCCCCCTTCGCCAATTTCGACCCGCTGTATCGTGAGTGGCTGGACGCCAGCACCTCATTGAATGCCTCGGCCGAAGCGGGACGCTCGCTGGCCAACACCTTGCAGCAGCAGGACAGCCAGTTTCAGATCATCCGCGACATGCTTGACCAGGCCGGCGAGCGCTTGCGTGAGCACACCAGCCAGCGCAAGGCCGAAGCGGATGGCAGTGCTGACTTACAGCAGTATGTCGAAGCGCTCTCGGAGGTTCTCAATGCTGACCGTGATGTCTATCAGGCGCGGCTGGCGCTGCAGAAAATGGCCGCAGGCTCCGGTGATGTAGCGGAAAATCGCGCTTTTTTCGAAGAGAATGTCGAGCAGGCGCTGCAGCGTTTCCATAACTACCGCAGCTACCTGATCCGCGAGCCTGAGCTGGTCGCGCCGTCAGCGCAATTCGATCTGCTTTTCAATCAATGGGTGCAAGCCAGCCGGGCGATGTTCGACTCGCCGCCAGCGCGTACCCAGGCCAGCGTGCCGCAGGCCAGAGTCATTGCCGATCAGCGCTTTGCCGCCATTCGTGAAGTGTTGAACAAGGCCGGTGAGGCTGTGACCGCTCACGCCCGCCAGCAGAAAGAGGCGGTTCGCAAGCAGATTGCCAGCTATGAGCACATTGCGATTGTGGTCATTGCCCTGGCCTTCGGCGTGGCCTTGTTGATCGGCTATTACATGCCGTTGATGCTGACCCGCAAGGTCGAGCATGTGACGCGGCGGATCCGGGAAATCGCTGAAGGCGATGGCGACCTGACCCAGCGCATCAATTCGGGCTCGCGTGACGAACTCGGTGATCTGGCCAGGGAGTTCGACGGCTTTGTCGAGCACTTGCGCGGGATCATCCGCGCCATCCAGAGCCAGTCAGTCACGCTGGGTGGCATGACCGGCGAGCTCAATACCGTTTCCGACCAGGCCGGGCGGATCAGTGAAGGGCTGGTGAGCGCGTCCGACTCGATGGTCAGCGCCGGCAACCAGATGAACGTCTCCAACCAGCAGATGGCCGATCTGGCCAAGGGCACCGCCGATGAGGCCAGCCACTCCAGCCAGTTGACCCATCAGGGCGGCACGGCGGTGAGTCTTTCCAATACCGCCATCGAACGCCTGGTGGTCGATATCGAACTGGCTCTGGAGCGCTCAGTGGATCTGGAGCAGAGCTCGGCGGCCATCACCTCGGTGCTGGAAGTGATCCGTACCATCGCCGAGCAGACCAACCTGCTGGCGCTCAATGCCGCCATCGAGGCGGCCCGGGCCGGCGAGCAGGGCCGCGGCTTTGCCGTGGTGGCCGATGAAGTGCGGACCCTGGCGACCCGTACCCAGGACAGCACCCGTGAGATCGAGACCATGATCGAGCGGCTGCGCCAAAGTGTCAGCGAGTCGAGCACGGCGATTCGCAACAGCCGCAGCAACGCGCGTAACACGGTGGAGCATATCAATCAGGTCAGCACGATTTTCAGCTCCCTCAACACCTCGTTCGACCGGGTTCAGGAGATGGCGGCGCAGACTGCGCTGGCCACCGATGAGCAGGCCAAGGTTTCCCATCACATCAGCGAGAACCTGACCTCACTCAGAGAACAGACTGACGGTGTGCGCGGCATGTCCAATCAGGTGCATAGCCAGTCCAGGCAGATTTCCGCGCTTTACCAGGAACTCAGCCGCCAGGTAGACAGCTTCAAGGTCTGAGCCGCATTGATTACACCTGGTCGCGCCGGTGCACCTGCTGCCCGGCCGACCAGGTTTCGCGCACCACCCGGTCATCGCCCAGGGTCATGAGCACAAACAGAATCTCTTCAATAGTGCGCGTCTGTTGCAAACGCTGGCTGAGCAACGGCGTGGCGTGATAATCGAGGACCACGAAGTCAGCTTCATTGCCGGGCTTGAGGCTACCGATCCGGTCGTCCAGGCGCAGCGCGCGGGCGCCGCCCAGGGTGGCGAGGTACAGCGACTTGAACGGGTGCAGCTTTGCACCTTGCAACTGCATTACCTTGTAGGCCTCGTTGAGGGTCTGCAGGATCGAAAAGCTGGTGCCTGCGCCAACATCGGTACCCAGCCCCACCCGAACCCGATGCCGTTCGGCCATCGGCAGGTTGAACAGGCCGCTGCCCAGAAACAGGTTCGAGGTCGGGCAAAAGGCGATGGCTGAACCGGTTTGCGCCAGCCGTGCGCACTCGGCATCACACAGGTGTACCCCATGCGCAAACACCGAGCGCTCGCCGAGCAACTGATAATGGTCATAAACATCCAGGTAGCCGCTGCGCTGTGGGTACAGCGCCTTGACCCAGTCGATTTCCTGAAGGTTTTCACTGAGATGGGTTTGCAGGTACAGACCGGGGTATTCCTGTAACAGGCGTCCGGCCATGGCCAGTTGTTCAGGGGAACTGGTCGGCGCGAAGCGTGGCGTCACCGCATAACTGAGGCGGCCCTTGCCGTGCCAGCGCTCGATCAGCGTCTTGCTGTCGGCGCAGGCTGACGCCACCGTGTCTGTCAGATCGTCGGGGGCATTGCGGTCCATCATCACCTTACCGGCGATCATCCGCAGGTTATGCTGCTCGGCGGCCCGGAAAAACGCCTCGACCGACTCACGGTGCACGCTGCCGAACACCATGGCAGTCGTAGTGCCATTACGCAGCAGCTCATCAATGAATGACTGCGCAGCCGTCGCGGCATGGTGCGGGTCGGCAAATTGCCGCTCGCACGGGAAGGTGTAGGTGTTCAGCCAGTCCAGCAGTTGTTCGCCATAGGCACCGATCATTGCGGCCTGGGGCAAATGAATATGGGTGTCGATAAAACCAGGCGTGATCAGTGCATCGCGGTGCTCGATCACGCTGACCTCGCTGCCCAGCGTCGGCAGCAGGTCGCCAGCCTCGCCCACGGCGCTGATATGCCCGTCCTCGACCAGCAGCAGGCCGTCGGCGAAATACTGGTAACTGGCCTCAATACCGACTTGGGCAGGATCCTCGATGCTGTGCAGCAAAGCCCCGCGGTGAGCAGTGCGATGGGCTGAAGCAGGACTCATGAATACCTCTTGCAAGACCGGTTGATAAATACAGGTTACAGGACGCCGGTTCGACGTGTTTGCAGCGCTGGAGTTTCCGGATGTTTTGCTCATCCATGTTTGTGCGCTTGAGATACACTGCGCCGCCATGTGTAGCGCGGAATCTGAAGGAATTACATGATGTTCAAGGCGCCGGACAGTCTGGCAGAGCAAATTGCCCAACATTTGGCCGAGCGGATCATCCGTGGCGAGCTTAAACCCGGCGAGCGTATCCAGGAGCAGAAAGTCACCCAGGCGCTGAATGTCAGCCGCGGCTCGGTACGTGAAGCACTGCTGGTGCTGCAGCGCCGGCACCTGGTGGTGATCCTGCCGCGCCGTGGCGCCCAGGTCACGGCGCTCAACGCTCACCATGTGACCAGCCTGTGCAAGCTGATGAGCGAGCTGTACATCCTGCTGGCCATCGCGGTGTCCGAGCGCTGGCAAACGGAAAGTGACCTGCATGGGTTTCTGGCCATCCAGCAGCGCCTGACCGCCAGTTTCGAGCGTCAGGACGTCCAGGCCTTTGTCGATGACAGCTTCAGCATCATGCGCGCGGCGTTTCCGTTCGCCGACAACCCGTACCTGCAAGAAACCATCGAGAACCTGCAGCCGTCGATGAGCCGCAACTATTACCTGGCCCTGGAGCAGCGCAAGGCCGAAATGGGCGATTTCCTGGTGCTGTTCGCGCAATTGCTGCAGGCGGTGATTGATCGCGAGCCGGCGCGCATCCGCAGCGTGCTCGCCGAATACGGCCAGCGCAATTGCCAGCTGGTGCTGGCTGCTTTGACGGCAGCCTGACCCCATGCGCCTCAAATGCATCAAGCTGGCGGGGTTCAAATCCTTCGTCGACCCGACCACGGTGAACTTCCCCAGCAACATGGCGGCGGTGGTCGGCCCCAACGGTTGCGGCAAATCCAACATCATCGACGCGGTACGCTGGGTGATGGGCGAGAGTTCAGCGAAAAACCTGCGCGGCGAGTCGATGACCGACGTCATCTTCAATGGCTCGACCAGCCGCAAACCGGTCAGCCAGGCCAGTATCGAGCTGGTGTTCGATAACTCGGCCGGCACCCTGGTCGGTGAATACGCCGCTTACGCGGAAATCTCGATTCGCCGCAAGGTGACCCGCGAAAGCCAGAACACTTATTACCTCAACGGCGTCAAATGCCGCCGCAAGGACATCACCGACATCTTCCTGGGCACCGGTCTGGGGCCGCGCAGTTACTCGATCATCGAACAAGGCATGATCTCCAAGCTGATCGAAGCCAAGCCTGAAGAACTGCGTAACTTTATCGAAGAAGCCGCCGGCATTTCCAAGTACAAGGAGCGCCGCCGCGAGACCGAAAGCCGTATTCGCCGCACCCAGGAAAACCTGGAGCGCCTGACCGACCTGCGCGAAGAACTCGAACGCCAGATCGAGCGTCTGCACCGTCAGGCCCAGGCAGCCGAAAAGTACCAACAGTACAAGGCCGAGGAGCGTCAGCTCAAGGCGCAACTGTCGGCCCTGCGCTGGCAGGCACTCAACGATCAGGTTCGCCAGCGCGAGTCGGTGATCGGCGACCAGGAAGTGGCTTTCGAGGCGCTGGTGGCTGAGCAGCGTAACGCTGACGCCGGGATCGAGCGGCTGCGTGACGGCCATCACGAGCTGTCAGAGCGTTTCAATCTGGTGCAGGGCCGCTTCTATTCGGTGGGCGGCGACATTGCCCGGGTCGAGCAGAGCATTCAGCACGGCCAGCAACGCCTGCGCCAGTTGCAGGACGACCTGCGCGAGGCCGAACGGGCGCGGCAAGAAACTGAATCGCACCTGGGCCATGACACCACCTTGCTGGCGACCCTGAACGAAGAGCTGGAAATGCTCGAACCCGAACAGGAAATGACCGCCGCCGCTGCCGAAGAGTCGGCCGTGGCGCTGGAAGGCGCCGAAGCCGCCATGCATGGCTGGCAAGAGCAATGGGACCAGTTCAACCAGCAGTCCGCCGAGCCACAGCGCCACGCCCAGGTGCAGCAGGCGCGCATTCAACAACTGGAGCAGGCCCTGGAACGGCTGGCCGAGCGCCAGCGGCGGCTGGCAGAAGAGTTGCAATTGCTCGCAGCCGACCCTGAAGACGCGGCGATCCAGGCGCTGGACGAAGAGTTGGCGACCCGCCAATTGACCCTTGAAGACCTGCACATGAGCGAGGAGCAGGTCGTCGAGCAACTGGAAAGCGTGCGTGCAACGCTGCAGCGCAGCACCCACGACCAGCAGCAGGCGCAAGGCGAACTGCAGCGGCTGCACGGTCGCCTGGCTTCGCTGGAGGCCCTGCAACAGGCTGCGCTGGACCCCGATAGCGGGACCGCCGAGTGGCTGCGTGATCAGCAGTTGAGCCAGCGGCCACGATTGGCTGAAGGGCTGAGCGTCGAATCAGGCTGGGAGCTGGCGGTCGAAACCGTGCTGGGCGCCGATTTGCAGGCGGTGCTGGTCGATGATTTCGCTGGGTTGGATCTGGCCGGTTTCAGCCAGGGCGACCTGCGGCTGGTCAGCCCGGCCGGTGACGCGGCGCGGCTGCCGGGAAGCCTGCTGGATAAAGTCAGTAGCGATACTGACCTGTCGGCCTGGCTGGGCCAGGTGCTGCCAGTGCAGGATCTTGACGAAGCGCTGGCCAAACGTAGCGCTCTGAGCAGCGGGCAAAGCCTGATCAGCCGTGATGGCTATTGGGTAGGCCGGGACTTTCTCCGGGTTCGACGGGTCAGCGAGGCGCAGAGCGGGGTGTTGGCCCGTGGTCAGGAAATCCAGCAGTTGCAGCTCGAGCGTGACGAGCGTGAAGCGGCGCTGGCTGAGCTTGACGAGCGTCTGCAGGGGTTGCGTGAGCAGCAGACTCAGCAGGAACAGCAGCGGGAGGAACTGCGCCGCAAGCTGCAGGACGAAAATCGCCAGCAGGGCGAGCTCAAGGCACGCCTGTCGGCAGCCAAAGCCAAGGCCGAGCAACTGACCCTGCGCCGCGTGCGGCTTGAAGAGGAACTGGCCGAACTGGCCGAGCAACGCAGCCTGGAGCATGAAAACCTCGGTGAGTCGCGCCTGCAATTGCAGGAAGCGCTCGACAGCATGGCGCTGGACACCGAGCAGCGGGAAGTGCTGCAAGAGCGCCGCGACAGCCTGCGCGAGCGGCTCGACCGGGTGCGCCAGGAGGCGCGCCAGCACAAGGACCGCAGCCATCAGTTGGCGGTACGCCTCGGCTCGCTCAAGGCCCAGCACAACTCCACTCATCAGGCCCTGGAGCGGCTGCGCATGCAGTCCGAGCGCCTCAGCGAACGCCGCGAGCAACTGAGCCTGAACCTGGAGGAGGGCGCGGCGCCGCTGGAAGAGTTACGCATGAAGCTCGAAGAGCTGCTGGAGCGGCGCATGGTCGTCGATGACGAAATGCGCACCGCCAAAAATGCCCTGGAAGATGCCGACCGCGAATTGCGCGAGGTCGAGAAGCGCCGCAGCCAGGCCGAGCAACAGGCACAGCTGTTGCGCGGGCAACTGGAGCAGCAGCGCATGGACTGGCAGTCGCTGACCGTACGGCGCACCGCCTTGCGCGATCAACTGCACGAGGACGGTTACGATCTCGATGGGGTGCTCGCCACCCTGTCGGCCGATGCCGACGAGCGTCAGGCCGAGCAAGAGCTGGAAAACATCGCCGCACGCATCCAGCGCCTGGGGGCGATCAACCTGGCGGCCATTGATGAATACCAGCAGCAGTCTGAGCGTAAGCGTTACCTGGATGCCCAGGACGCCGATCTGGTCGAAGCTCTGGACACGCTGGAGAACGTGATCCGCAAGATCGACAAGGAAACCCGCAACCGTTTCAAGGACACCTTCGATCAGATCAACAGCGGCGTGCAGACGCTTTTTCCAAAAGTTTTCGGTGGCGGCTCGGCTTATTTGGAACTGACGGGCGAAGATTTACTCGATACAGGGGTGACAATCATGGCGCGCCCCCCAGGCAAGAAGAACAGCACCATTCATTTGTTGTCCGGTGGCGAGAAAGCCCTGACTGCTTTGTCTCTGGTGTTTTCGATATTCCAGCTCAATCCGGCGCCGTTCTGCATGCTCGACGAGGTCGATGCGCCGCTGGACGACGCCAACGTGGGCCGCTATGCACGTCTCGTGAAAGAAATGTCACAAACCGTGCAATTCATCTACATCACCCACAACAAGATTGCCATGGAAATGGCTGATCAATTGATGGGGGTCACCATGCACGAACCCGGATGTTCGCGCTTGGTGGCGGTGGATGTCGAGGAAGCCATGGCCATGGTGGACGCCTGATTGCGGGCCGCCATGGCGGCAAATATGGCTTTTTGATAGGACGGTTGTGCGCCAGATAACGGTTCAGGACACAACAGGTGATACAGACGGTGTTAAGTTACCGAAGGTCGTGCTAGTTTAATGACCACTTTTTTATTTCAGCGTGGGCAAAATGCCAGTTAGAACATAGACTTGGCTCCACGTTTTAAAGGGGTTTAACCCCCTGGTTTTCGAATTTCTCATTTGAGGCACTGGATTACATGGAAATCGGTCTGCGTGAGTGGCTGATCGTCATCGGCATTATCGTCATCGCCGGCATTCTCTTCGACGGCTGGCGCCGTATGCGCGGCGGCAAGGGTAAATTGAAATTCAGGCTTGACCGCAGCTACTCCAACCTGCCGGATGACGACGAAGCCACGTCGCCTGAGCTGTTGGGCCCCTCCCGGGTGCTGGAGTCGCAAAAAGAACCGGAACTCGACGAGCATGACCTGCCATCGATGAGCGCCGAAACGCGCGAGCCGCGTCGGCGCTACAACGACAAGAAGCCGCGCAAGGACGAGCCGCAGGCGGGCGACCTTGAGCTGGACGACGAAACCCCCAGCTTCTCGGCCCGTGATCGTGAGCGTGACCGCGAAGAAGTGCTGGTGGCGGAAGAAAAACCGGCCTCACGCACCTCGTCCGGCTATGGCAATGTTTCTGACGACAAAGAGCAGACACCGCTGGAAGAAGTGCTGGTGATCAGCGTGATTTCCCGCGACGAAAGCGGCTTCAAGGGCCCGGCACTGCTGCAGAACATCCTGGAAAGCGGCCTGCGTTTCGGTGAAATGGACATTTTCCACCGCCACGAAAGCATGGCTGGCAACGGCGAAGTGCTGTTTTCCATGGCCAACGCGATCAAGCCGGGTGTGTTCGATCTGGACGACATCGACCATTTCAGCACCCGTGCGGTGAGCTTTTTCCTGGGGCTGCCAGGTCCGCGTCATCCCAAGCAGGCGTTTGACGTGATGGTTGCGGCGGCGCGCAAGCTGGCCCATGAGCTTAACGGTGAACTCAAGGACGATCAGCGCAGCGTGCTGACCGCCCAGACCATCGAACATTATCGCCAGCGCATCGTCGAATTCGAGCGCCGTGCACTGACCCAGCGCCGCTGAGCGAGGCGGGCGCGGCATGCAGGCCCGCCCGTGTTTCACCCTTGCGTACTGAGCAGCCCCGGCTGCTCTTTTGCTTTTTGAGATTGAGAGAACACTTCCCATGAAGGCAGTCGAGACCCGAATCCTGGAACTGCGTGCAGAGCTGGATCAGCACAACTACCGCTATCACGTGCTGGACGAGCCGAGCATCCCGGACGCCGAATACGACCGACTGTTTCATGAACTCAAGGCGCTGGAGGCCGACCACCCGCATCTGGTGACCCCGGATTCGCCCACCCAGCGGGTCGGCAGTGCTGCCCTGAGCGCGTTCAGCCAGGTCCGTCATGAGCTGCCGATGCTCAGCCTGGGCAATGCCTTTGAAGAAACCGACCTGCTGGACTTCAACCGGCGGGTCGCCGAAGGGCTGGATTTGCCGGCCGGCGATCTGTTTGGTGGCGGCGCCAAGGTGCAGTACAGCTGCGAACCCAAGCTCGATGGTCTGGCGGTCAGCCTGCTGTACCGTGATGGTGCACTGGTGCGCGGCGCGACCCGTGGGGACGGCACGACCGGTGAAGACATCAGTGTCAACGTACGGACCATTCGCAACGTGCCGCTCAAGTTGCACGGCACGGGCTGGCCTGAGCTGCTTGAAGTGCGCGGTGAAGTGTTCATGTCCAAGGCCGGTTTCGAAAAACTCAATGCCAGCCAGGCAGAAGTGGGTGGCAAGACCTTTGCCAACCCGCGTAACGCGGCGGCTGGCAGCCTGCGGCAGCTGGATTCGAAGATCACTGCCAGTCGTCCGCTGGAGTTCTGCTGTTATGGGCTGGGCCAGGTCACTGCAGATATTTCCGACACGCATGTAGGTGTACTTGAGCAACTTAAAACCTGGGGGTTGCCGGTCAGCCGCGAATTGAAACTGGCTGATGGCGTTGAGCAATGTCTTGAGTACTACCGTGATATCGGCGAGCGGCGTTTAACCCTGCCCTATGAAATCGACGGCGTGGTATTCAAGGTCAATAACCTGGGTTATCAGCGTGAACTTGGCTTTCGTGCCCGTGAACCGCGCTGGGCCATTGCTCACAAATTCCCGGCCCTCGAAGAGCTGACCGAACTGCTGGATGTGGAATTTCAGGTCGGCCGCACCGGCGCAGTCACGCCTGTAGCACGCCTCAAGCCGGTCAAGGTGGCAGGGGTCACGGTGTCCAACGCCACGCTGCACAACATGGATGAAGTGGCCCGTCTGGGGGTGATGATTGGCGACACCGTGATTATCCGCCGGGCCGGTGACGTGATTCCGCAGGTGGTACAAGTGGTCACCGAGCGGCGCCCCGAGGACGCCCGGCCGGTCGCAGTGCCAGAAGCCTGCCCGGTGTGTGGCTCGCATGTCGAGCGCACCCAGCTGGTCAAGCGCAGCAAGGGCAAGGAAACCCTCAGTGAAGGCGCGGTGTATCGCTGTATTGGCCGTCTGGCCTGCGGTGCACAGCTCAAACAGGCCATCATCCATTACGTATCGCGCCGCGCCATGGATATCGACGGGCTGGGCGACAAGACCATCGAGCAACTGGTCGATGAAAAACTCATCGGCTCGCCAGCGGACCTGTACGCACTCAAGTACGAGCAGATCATCGACCTGGAAGGCTTTGCCGAGGTGTCGACCAACAAGCTGCTCAAGGCCATTGACGACAGCCGGCAGCCGCCGCTGGCCCGCTTTATCTACGCGTTGGGCATCCCGGATGTCGGTGAAGAGACCGCCAAGGTTCTGGCCCGCTCGCTGGGCGCGCTGGCGCGGGTCAGGCAGGCCTTGCCACAAGTGCTCACCTACCTGCCGGACATCGGCCTGGAAGTGGCCCACGAGATCCACAACTTCTTCGAAGACCAGCAC
The DNA here is from genome assembly GCF_000829415.1 of Pseudomonas sp. StFLB209. Lineage (NCBI taxonomy): Bacteria > Pseudomonadati > Pseudomonadota > Gammaproteobacteria > Pseudomonadales > Pseudomonadaceae > Pseudomonas > Pseudomonas sp. StFLB209. The sequence continues at coordinate 4,090,802 of NZ_AP014637.1, forward strand.
AACCGCAACGTCATCGACGCCTTACTGGGCGAGCGGGGCCTGAAGCTGCAGGACGAAGTCGAACTGAGCGCGGACTTCGCCGCCAGTGCGACCCTGGGCAGCCTGCTCGACAAGCTGCACATCCCGTTTGTAGGGCCGGGCGGTGCGCAGAAGCTGGCCGAGCGTTTCGGCTCGCTGGACGGCGTGCTGCAGGCCGACTGGCTGGACATGCGCCAGGCTTTGCCAGAGAAACAGGCCAACTCGGTGCGTGAGTTCTTTGCCAATCAAGACAACGTTAAACGCGCCCAAGAGATCGAAGCCCAGCTCAAGGACTTCGGCATGCACTGGCAAAGCGAAAAGAAAGTGGCCGAAGGCTTGCCGCTGGCCGGTCAGACCTGGGTGCTGACCGGCACGCTGGAGCGCATGAGCCGCGACATCGCCAAAGACAAACTGGAAAGCCTCGGTGCCAAGGTCTCAGGCTCAGTATCGGGCAAGACCCACACCGTCGTCGCTGGCCCCGGTGCCGGCTCCAAGCTGACCAAGGCCAATGAGCTGGGGGTCAAGGTGCTGGATGAAGATGCTTTCGTCGAGTTTCTGGCCGGGCAGGGCATCAGCGTCTGACGCGGCATGGCTTTTTTGCGGCGCTCATGCTGCCTCTGCGGGAGCGAATGGGGCGCTGTATCGTTAAACCTGTTGTGGCAGTTGCCGCTAAACCAGGCAGCGAATAAACGGAACCCCTGTAAACACCCATGATCTAGTCATGCAGGCCTACAGGGGAATCCGCCATGTTCCAGTTCTTCGAGCAGTTGAGTTCGCGCATCGCCGCGCCGTTCATCGGTGAAACCCGGCGCAATAGCAAAGTCTGGCAGTGCCGTTGCGGCCAGTCGGTGTTTTTCCCCAATACCCAATGCCTGGCCTGCGAAGCCGCGCTTGGCTGGCTGCCGGAGCAGGGCCGGGTCGTGGCGCTGGAACCGGCCGGTGAAGCCGGTAGCTGGCGGGTTGCGGATGAGGCGGGCGAGGGTGTTTATCGGCGCTGCGCCAACCTGGCAACGCCGGCGGCCTGCAACTGGCTGCTGCCGGTACATGATGCCGGTGACTTCTGTGTGGCCTGCAGCCTCAATCGCACCATCCCTGACATGAGCATCCCGGAAAATCATGAGCGCTGGCGCAAGGTCGAGACCGCCAAGCGGCGCTTGGTGGCGCAGCTGATCGGCCTGGGCCTGAAGGTCATCCCCAAGAGCGTGGATGAACAGCGCGGTCTGGCCTTCGACTTCATCGGCATCGACCTGGAGGGCCGCAAGCCCACCACTGGCCACGCCAACGGCTTGATCACGCTGGATATCAAAGAGGCCGACGACGCCCACCGCGAAGCGGTACGGGTGCAGATGCGCGAACCCTATCGGACCCTGCTCGGGCATTTTCGCCATGAAGTCGGCCACTACTACTGGGACCGGCTGATTGCCGATACTCACTGGCAAGCGCCGTTTCGCCAGTTGTTCGGCGACGAGCAAGCCAGCTACGCCGATGCGCTGGAGCGGCATTACCAGAATGGTGCACCGACCGACTGGCAGGCCCGCTATGTCAGTGCCTACGCCACCATGCACCCTTGGGAAGACTGGGCCGAAACCTGGGCGCATTACCTGCACATGGTCGATGCGGTCGACACTGCACTGGGTTTTGGCATGAGCGCCCGTGACATGGAGCTGGACTACCAGCCATTCCCGCTCGACACCCTCTACCAGCCGCAGCACCCCGGCGGTCCTGCGTTCCTGGCCTTCGTCAACGCCTGGATCGAACTGGCCAGCATGCTTAACGAACTGTCGCGCAGCATGGGCCAACCGGACTTCTACCCCTTCGTCCTGACCCCGGCAGTGATCGCCAAGCTGCACTTTATCCACCTGGTGATCCAGGAGGCCGGCGGTAAGGCGGATGAGGTGGTACAGGTTTAGCGCTTGTTGAGGCTGAAACGGGCTCCAGGGACGCCTATGTTGTAGGAGCGGCTTCAGCCGCGAAGATCCAAGTCCTTGACCCGATTAAATTTTTAATCGCAATCAGAGGTTGTATCTTGGCTCAGGACCGGTACAATGGCGCGGCTCGCTGATGGCGAGCTGCGTTATGGTGACCCCACCGGTCCCCCCGCAACGATTACCCGTTAACCTGGTCAGGTCCGGAAGGAAGCAGCCATAGCGGGAACATTGTGTGCCGGGGTGTGGCTGGTGGGGTTGCCACCTTTCTCAAGGCTTGTTCAAGCCGTCTTTGCTTAAAACAAATCTCAGGCCATTAGTACCGTCATCTCCGTCAATCGTGAGTATGTCTTCGGCCGGGCTTGTTGTCGCGCCAATACGCCTCTTTCAGGCTCATAACCGGGTTATCATGCCACCCAGTCCCCCGCGAGCCTTTCTATATTCATGTTCACCATCACCCGTCTGGAAAACCCGCCGCCCGAGTCGATCAAGAACCAGATCATGCAGATGGTCGTCGATTACGTGACCGATATCGGCATGGCGGGCATCTTGCCCAGCAACCCCTTGTACCCGCTGTACCAGTACGGGGTCGGCTTTGAGGTCAACCGTTATCAGGAAGCCATGGACGGGTCGTTGGGGTTGTCGGTGGAGCTGGTACTGGCGCTGGACGCTGAAGATCCGGCCACGGTCGTCGGCTTTTTGCTGTATTTGCCTTATGAAGACGATCCCCAGGCTTGCGCGGTCGCCTATATGGCGGTGCTGGCCAGCCGGCGCCGGCAGGGTGTGGCGCGGGGCATGCTGGCGGCGATGCTGGCGCGTTATCCGCACGCCGAACTGGCCTGCTTTGCCAGCAAGGTGCCATGCTTTGAGGCACTGGGCTTTCAGGTGCTGGGCGCGCGCGGGCCGCAGGTGTTGATGAACAGCCACTCGCGCAGTTCCGATGGGCGGCTGGCGGTGCTGGATGTTGAGCCGATCTACCGCAGCGAGCAGGTGCAGCAGATCCACGCCTACCTGCTGAACCGTCATGGTCGGCGGGCGATGATCGATGCCGAGAAGAGCCGTGACCGTAACCTTGATCGCCTGGCGCGCCAGGCCGATGCATTGGTAGCCGAGCGGCTGGGCGAGGGCGCGTTGAATGCCGACCGGCGGCCGCTGCGCCTGGTTCAGGCGCCGGGTACTGAGGTGTAACGCTCGATGATCTGCTGAATCTCTCCGGATTCGGTCATGTTCTGCAAGCTGTCCAGAATCTGCCTGACCGGCAGTGCCGGGTCGTTGCGTACCACGCAGGCGGTGGGCTGTTCGCTGATTACTGACACCACTTTCAGGCGCTGCGCGGCGGGCAGTTCACGGTTGATCCAGTTCATCGTCAGTTCGTTGCTCACTGCATAGTTATAGCGAGCGGCGACCAGTTTGCGCAGCACATGCTCCTGGTTGCGCGCATCTTCACGCACCAGATTGTGGCGGTCGAACAAGTGTTGCAGTTGCGGGTAGTTATAGCCCAGCACGGTGCCGACCACTTCGTTGTCGAACTGGTCCGGATAAGGGCCGACGGTGACCGGCGAGGCAAGCAGCAGGTCACGCTGGATCAGGATCGGCTGGCTCCAGAGAAAATCACCTTTCAAGGGTGTGATCCAGGCTTTGGCGGTGTAGCAGCGCACGTCGATTTCTGCGCTTTCCAGGGCGGCCTGGATGCGCAGGCGCGGCAACACATGAAATTCGGCCGGGCGCCCGACCTGCTGTGCCACGCGGGTCATGATATCGAACAGAATGCCGGAAGTAGGCTGATGTTCGTCGATCTCGGCCAGTGGCATCGACCAGCTTTCGGACACCGCAAACCGCAGCGCAGGCTCATTGGCCGTGCTGGCCTGGCTGACCAGCAATAACAGGCTCAGCAGAATGCGGTGCATGGAGCCTCGCGGGGATCAACGGATTGAATTGACGGCATCGGCAAAGATTCTGACAGTGTAGATCGGGCTCTGTTCGTACTCTCGCTGCTCAGGGTAGCCGAGAGCAGATGCAATTTTAGCCTTCCTCCATTAGCATTGGCGGTCTTTCTGCTACCAGTCGCGACGGATTTCAATGAGTTATCAGGTTCTTGCACGTAAATGGCGTCCGCGCTCGTTCCGCGAAATGGTCGGCCAGACCCATGTGCTCAAGGCCCTGATCAACGCTCTGGACAGTCAGCGGCTGCACCATGCTTATCTGTTTACCGGTACGCGCGGGGTGGGCAAGACCACCATCGCGCGGATCATTGCCAAGTGCCTGAACTGCGAAACCGGGATCACTTCAACCCCGTGCGGCAGTTGCTCGGTGTGCCAGGAAATCGACGAAGGGCGCTTTGTCGACCTGATCGAGATCGACGCCGCGAGCCGCACCAAGGTCGAAGACACCCGTGAACTGCTGGATAACGTGCAGTACGCACCGAGCCGCGGGCGCTTCAAGGTCTACCTGATCGACGAAGTGCACATGCTCTCCAGTCACTCGTTCAATGCCTTGCTCAAAACGCTGGAAGAGCCGCCGCCCTACGTCAAATTCATCCTGGCGACCACTGATCCGCAGAAGCTGCCGGCCACCATTCTGTCGCGCTGCCTGCAGTTTTCCCTGAAAAACATGACCCCGGAGCGGGTGGTCGAGCACTTGAGTCATGTGCTCGGTGCCGAGAACGTGCCGTTTGAAGAGGATGCCCTGTGGCTGCTGGGCCGCGCCGCCGACGGCTCGATGCGCGATGCCATGAGCCTCACCGACCAGGCGATTGCCTTCGGCGAGGGCAAGGTGTTGGCCGCTGACGTGCGGGCGATGCTCGGCACCCTGGACCATGGTCAGGTGTTCGACGTACTCGGTGCGTTGCTCGCAGGCGACGCCCGGGCGCTGCTTGAAGCCGTGCGCCACCTGGCCGAGCAAGGCCCTGACTGGAACGGCGTGCTGGCGGAAATGCTTAACGTGCTACACCGGGTGGCGATTGCCCAGGCGTTGCCTGAGGCGGTCGATAACGGCCATGGTGACCGCGACCGGGTATTGGCGCTGGCCCAGACCCTGCCCGGCGAAGACGTGCAGTTCTATTACCAGATGGGCCTGATCGGCCGCCGCGACCTGCCGTTGGCACCGGACCCGCGAGGTGGTTTCGAGATGGTCCTGCTGCGCATGCTGGCATTTCGTCCCGCCGACAGCAGCGATGCGCCGAGCCAGGCGTTAAAGCCAGTGGGGGTCAGCCAGGCCAAGGCTGATCCCCGCCCGACACCGGCCGCCGCGGTCAGCCCGGTCTCTGCCGCCACTCAACAGTCCGCGTCGGCACCTGCGCCCGCCATCGAGCCTGCCCGCCCGGCACCGCAGGCGGCCCAGCCGACCACTGCCTGCCCTGAGCCCGCGGCTGCACCGGTGGTCGAGCCCGCGCCGGTTGTGGCGCCTGCGCCAGTCGCCGAGGCTGCCGAGGTCGTTGACCTGCCGTGGGAAGACTCGTCTGCCAGTGCCCAGCCAGTCCCGGCCACGCCGATCACTCCTGAGCCGGTGCTGGACACCGTCGCCGAGCCTCCCGCGCTGCCGTCGATGCCGGTGCCCACGCCGGCCAGTCCGGTGCCGGATGCGCCGCAAGTGGTCGAGCCTGAGGCCCTCGCGCAACGCAGTGCCGGTGCGCTCGAAGACATCCCCGACAGCGCCTACCTGTCGGCCCCGCAGCAGCGTGATGATGAGCCGCCGCAGGATGACGATTATGTCGAGCCGGATATCGATATTGACCCGGCCTCGTTCAGCTACCTGGACGAGCTGGCCCAAGATCATGTGCACGCCGACGAAGCCCCGGAGCCTGAGCCTGAACCGGCGGCGATGCCGGCCACCGGGCTTGCCGCGCAATGGCTGGAAATCTTTGCGCAATTGCCGATCTCTGGCCTGACCGGCAGTATTGCCGCCAACTGCACGCTGATCAGCGTCGAGGGCGACCGTTGGTTGCTGCATCTGGACCCTGGGCACGGCGCGCTGTTCAACTCGACCCAGCAGCGGCGCTTGAGTGAGGCGTTGAACCAGTACCACGGCAGTCCGATCCAATTGACTATCGAGCTGATCCGTCCGCAGCAGGAAACCCCGGCGCAAGCGGCGTCACGTCGGCGTGCCGAACGTCAGCGCCAGGCGGTGGCCTCGATCCACGCCGATCCGCTGATCCAGCAACTGATGCAGCAGTTTGGCGCGGTGGTGCGTGAAGATACGATCACTCCGGTGGACGCCGCGCAATGATTGACGGCACGCTGTCAGTGACGGTGTGCAAACCAAGTAACCCGCTATTTCGAGGAGATATCCCATGATGAAAGGTGGCATGGCTGGCCTGATGAAGCAGGCCCAGCAAATGCAGGAAAAAATGGCCAAGATGCAGGAAGAGCTGGCCAACGCGGAAGTCACCGGCCAGTCGGGCGCAGGCCTGGTCAGCGTGGTGATGACCGGCCGTCACGATGTCAAGCGCATCACGCTGGATGACAGCCTGATGCAGGAAGACAAGGAAGTGCTGGAAGACCTGATCGCCGCCGCCGTCAATGACGCGGTACGCAAGATCGAGCAGTCCAGTGCCGAAAAGACCGCCAGCATGACCGCTGGCATGCAGCTGCCACCAGGCATGAAGCTGCCGTTCTAACGGTCGCTCGCTGCTGTACACGATGCCAGGCTTGCCCTGGCATCGTGCTTTCTGGCCATTGTTGATCGAACATCAGGTGGCGAAGGTGGTCTGCTTTTTATACCCCCAATGCATTCAAGGAGAGGTCCCGATGACCCAAGAGCTGATCCTCAACCAACGTATTGTGCTGGCTTCGCGCCCGAAAGGCCGTCCGGTTCCGGAGAACTTTCGTCTGGAGCGTGAAGCACTGCCGGAGCTCAAGGGCAGCCAGGTGCAACTGCGCACTCTGTATCTGTCCCTCGACCCCTACATGCGTGGCCGGATGAGCGACGCGCCGTCCTACGCCGATCCGGTGGCGATTGATGCGGTGATGGAAGGTGGTGCGGTCAGTGTGGTTGAGCAGTCGCTGGACTCGCGGTTTCAGCCCGGTGACCTGGTGGTTGGCCAGACCGGCTGGCAGAGCCACAGCATCAGCGATGGTTCGGCCCTGATCAAGCTGCCTGCCGACTTGCCCAACCCGTCACTGGCGCTGGGTGTGCTCGGCATGCCAGGCATGACCGCTTACATGGGCCTGATGGACATCGGCAAACCTCAGGCCGGCGAAACCCTGGTGGTCGCGGCGGCGTCCGGCGCGGTCGGCTCGGTGGTCGGTCAGGTCGCCAAGCTGCATGGCCTGCGGGTGGTCGGTGTGGCCGGTGGCGCGGACAAATGCCGTTATGTGGTCCAGGAGCTGGGCTTTGATGCCTGCATCGACCACCGCAGCGAGAACTTTGCCAGTGAACTGGCCGAGGCCTGCCCCAAGGGCATCGATGTCTACTATGAGCTGGTGGGCGGCAAGGTCTTCGAAGCGGTGCTGCCGCTGCTCAACCCACGTGCGCGTATTCCGCTGTGCGGGGTGATTGCCCAGTACAACGCTCAGGGCGAATTTGCTGGCCCCGATCAGTTGCCATTGCTGATGCGTACGCTGTTGACCAAGCGCATCGTCATCGAAGGCTTCATCGTGTTCGAGAAATACGCCAGCCGTCGTCAGGAATTCATCGACGCCATGACCCCGCTGGTCACCAGCGGCAAGGTCAAGTTCCGCGAAGACGTGGTACAGGGTCTGGAAGCTGCGCCAGAGGCGTTGATCGGCCTGCTTGAGGGGCGCAACTTTGGCAAACTGGTGGTCGAGGTTTCCCGGCTTTGATTGACGCTGACAGCAAGGCGCGGGTATAAACCGCGTCTTTCGATTATCCGGGATCTTTGTTCATGAGCTTCAGCCCCCTGATTCGCCAACTGATCGATGCCTTTCGTGTGTTGCCAGGCGTCGGCCAGAAGACCGCCCAGCGCATGGCATTGCAGTTGCTGGAGCGTGATCGCAGCGGCGGCTCGCGGCTGGCACTGGCGCTGCAACAGGCCATGGACGGGGTCGGGCACTGCAAGAGCTGCCGGACCCTGACCGAACAAGACCTCTGCCCGCAATGCGCCGACCCGCGCCGCGACGATACGCTGCTGTGCGTGGTGGAGGGGCCGACCGACGTGTACGCGGTGGAGCAGACCGGCTATCGAGGTCGTTACTTCGTCCTCAAAGGCCACCTGTCGCCCCTCGATGGGCTTGGCCCCGAGGCTATCGGCATTCCACAACTGATTGAGCGCATCGACAGCCAGGGCACCTTCACGGAAGTCATCCTGGCGACCAACCCCACTGTCGAAGGCGAAGCCACCGCGCACTACATCGCCCAGTTGCTCAACGACAAAGGCCTGATCGCTTCACGCATCGCCCATGGCGTACCGCTGGGCGGCGAGCTGGACCTGGTCGACGGCGGCACCCTCGCGCATTCCTTTGCCGGGCGCAAGCCGATTACCTTGTAAAACCATTCCTCCCGGCGGGGCTGACGTGCCCCAGTGGGTGCCCGGATGGGTCGGAAAAGTCAGCGCGGTATCACAGCTCATCCAGCGCAAAGCTGGTGAGGCTGAAGGTCGGCACTTGCAGGTCATTCAGGCGTTTTGAGCCACCCAGCTCCGGCAGGTCGATGATCGCCGCCGCCTCATGAACCCTGGCGCCCATGCGGCGAATCAGGTTGACCGCCGCCGTCAGCGTGCCGCCGGTGGCAATCAGATCATCGAACAGCACCACACTGTCGCCGTCGCACAGGCTGTCAGCGTGTACTTCCAGAAAGGCTTCGCCGTATTCGGTCTGGTAACCCTCCGACAACACGTCGGCCGGCAACTTGCCTTGCTTGCGAAACAGCACCAGCGGTTTGTTCAACTCGTAAGCCACCACCGAGCCGATCAGAAAACCGCGCGCGTCCATCACACCGATCTGGTTGAAATCAGCGTCGATATAGCGTTGTACGAAATGATCAATCACCTGGCGGGTCGCCTTGGGCGACTGGAACAGCGGGGTGATATCGCGGAACACCACACCGGGCTTGGGAAAGTCCACGACAGGCCGGATATGGGACTTGAGCAGGGAGACATCGAAAGACATGCGTACAATCCAGAACAGGTTTGCCCGACAGTATAAGCTGGACTGCTCTGGATCGCAGTTGGGCACCCCTAAAAACTACCTACGTTGCCATCGCTGCGTTGAAGCCAGGCTCAGAATGCTCATTTACAACCCGTAAACTCCGCTTCTTCGCCTGTCTTCGCCTTGCGCTGGCTGCCTCGCTTACGTTTTTAGAGGCGCCCAGTTGTTCTCAACTTTCAGCGTGCAACCGGCAGTGGCTCAGCTTTCCATCGCGCCACCGGCCAGGGCGCACAGCTGGATCGGGTCAATGATGTGGATTTCCTTGCCTTCGGCGGCAATCAGCTCGTTCTGCTGGAAGCGGGTAAAGACCCGCGATACGGTTTCCACAGCCAGGCCCAGATGGTTGCCGATTTCGTTGCGCGACATGCTCAGGCGGAAATGGTTGGCCGAAAAACCGCGGGCACGGAAGCGCGCCGACAGGTTGACCAGAAAGGTCGCGATACGCTCATCGGCGGTTTTTTTCGACAGCAACAGCATCATCTGTTGATCGTCACGAATTTCCCGGCTCATTACGCGCATCAACTGGCGGCGCAGTTGCGGCAGTTGCACCGACAACTCGTCGAGACGCTCGAAGGGGATTTCACACACCGAGGTGGTCTCCAGTGCCTGGGCCGATACCGGATAGGCTTCGGCGTCCATGCCCGACATACCGACCAGCTCGCTGGGCAGGTGGAAACCGGTCAGTTGTTCGGCACCGCCGTCACTGATGCTGAAGGTTTTCAGGGCGCCGGAGCGCACGGCGTAGACTGACTCGAACGTATCGCCCTGACGGAACAGGAACTCACCCTTCTTCAAAGGGCGGCCGCGCTTGACGATCTGGTCCAGCGCATCCATATCTTCCATGTTCAGCGAGAGGGGCAGGCACAGCGGGGCGAGACTGCAATCCTTGCAATGAGCCTGATTATGAGCACGCACCTTGACTGGCTCGGACATCACTTGATTCCTTGTGGGAGAAGCACACATAGGATGTAAGGGTAACTCAGGCGTGATGACTTGGGCCAGCATGGCAGCTCTACCTTGATCTCTGATTGATGTCATATGACGCGTGAAAACCGTTGGCTGCTCGCAGGGTTGAGATAAGCATCAAACAGCATGCACACGGCGCGCACCAGCAACCGACCAGCCGGTAGCACGCGGATACCGTGGTCATCCATCACGATCAAACCGTCGCGGCACATGTTCAGCAACGGTGGCCAAAGCTCATGGAAATAGCCGCGAAACTCGATGGCAAAGGCTTGCTCTATGGCGGCGAAATTCAGTTCGAAGTGGCAGATCAGTTGCTGGATGACCGCACGGCGGATACGGTCGTCCTGATTGCACAGCAGCCCGCGCTTGGTCGCCAGTTGATCGCTGGCCAGCAGGCTCTGATAGTCGCTGAGGTCGTTGCTGTTCTGGCAATACAGGTCACCGATCTGGCTGATGGCCGAGACCCCGAGGCCGATCAGGTCGCAATGGCCGTGAGTGGTGTAGCCCTGGAAATTGCGTTGTAGCGTGCCTTCTTCCTGAGCAATGGCCAGTTCGTCGTCGGGCAGGGCGAAGTGGTCCATGCCGATGTAGCGATAGCCGGCCCCGGTCAGTTGTTCGATGGTGCGCTCAAGCATGCGCAGTTTCTGTTCCGGTTTGGGCAGGGCGTTATCGTCGATGCGCCGCTGCGGCATGAAGCGTTCGGGCAGGTGGGCGTAGTTGAACACCGACAGCCGGTCTGGCTGCAGGGCGATAATCTCTTCCACCGTGCGCGCGAAGCCTTCCGGTGTTTGCAGTGGCAGGCCGTAGATCAGGTCGATATTGACCGAGCGAAACTGCAGGGTGCGCGCCGCTTCAACAATCGCCCGGGTTTGCTCCAGGCTTTGCAGGCGGTTGACGGCGCGTTGCACCGCCGGGTCCAGGTCCTGCACGCCGAGGCTGACCCGGTTAAAGCCCAGCTCGCGCAGCAAGCCCATGGACGACCAGTCGGCTTCGCGGGGGTCGATTTCGATGCCGTAGTCACCGGAGTCATCCTCCAGCAGGTTGAAGTGGCTGCGCAGGCAGGCCATCAATTGGCGTAGCTCACCATGGTTGAGAAAGGTCGGCGTGCCGCCGCCCAGATGCAGTTGCTCGACCACCTGATCGGGTGCCAGATGGCAGGCCAGGGTCTTGATTTCATGCTCCAGGCGCTGCAGATAGGCCGGGGCGCGGCTGCGATCCTTGGTGATCACTTTATTGCAGGCGCAGTAGTAACAGATGTTGGCGCAGAACGGGATGTGCACGTACAGCGACAACGGGCGACGCGCCTTGCGGCTGTCACGCAGGGCATGCAGCAGGTCGAACGTGCCCACCTGCGTGCTGAACTGCACGGCGGTGGGGTAGGAGGTGTAACGCGGTCCTGCCAGATCGTAGCGACGGATCAGGTCAGAATCCCAACGAATGACGTCGAGCATGCGGGCATTCCCCTGGTTAGGCTGGCGATGCCCGAGTCTAGATCAGCGTGGGCAGGCGGATCTTGATGTACATCAATGCAGTCAATGCCCCATCAACCAGTGTTGATGCGGGCCTGGCAGGCTCCATAACCCAAAACCAATCACCAGCAGTCCTCCGGCGGTGCGCAGGCCACGGCGGCGCAGCAGTGCACGGGTGCGCTCGGCGGCCGCTCCGGTAAGCAGCAGTACCGGGCAGGTGCCCAGACCGAACGCCAGCATCAATGCGGCGCTGGTCAGTGCATTGCCCTGAATCGCTGCCCACAGCAGGACGCTGTACACCAGCCCGCATGGCAGCCAGCCCCATAGTGCACCCACCGCGGCGGCGCGGGGCAGGGTGCTGATCGGCAGCAAACGGCTGGCCAGCGGTTGCAGATGGCGCCACAGGCCACGGCCGAGGCGCTCGATGCGGGTCAGGCCGCTCCACCAGCCGGCCAGGTACAGGCCCATGGCAATTAACAACAGGGCGGCAATGACCCGCAGCACCATGGCCGCCGGGCCGTTGGCCACCGCGTGACCGAGCAGCCCGGTGAGCAGCCCGGCCAGGCCATAGCTGCTGATCCGTCCCAGGTTATAGGCCAGCAGCAGTGGCCAGCGCCGCGGGTTCGGGGCGGACAGGCTCAGCGCGCCCATCAGCCCGCCACACATACCGATGCAATGCCCGCCGCCGAGCAGCCCGAACATCACGGCCGAGCCCAGCAGGGCAAGGATTTCAGGCATGCCGGTCGCGGTCCTTGTCCTGTTGTTGACGGATCGCGGCCTGGTGACCGGGGTCCTGATCGTCGAACAGGATGCTGTGCGCCGGGCTGTCGAGATCGTCGTACTGGCCGCTGTCCACCGCCCAGAAAAAAATCCAGATGGCCAAGGCGACCAGTAACAGCGCGGCGGGAATCATGATGTAGAGCGCAGGCATGTTTGCTCCGTGACCACAGGTGAATCGGAGGTGGCCGGCACGCGGCTCAGGCGCAGGGCATTGAGCACCACGGCCAGTGAACTGAGCGACATGCCGATGGCTGCCCACACCGGGGTGATCCAGCCCAGTGCGGCGAACGGCAGCATCAGGCCATTGTACAGCGCAGCCCACAGCAGGTTCTGGATGATGACTCGTTTGCTGCGCCGCGCCAGACGCAGGGCATCAACCAGCGTCTGCAACCGGTTGGACAGCAGTACGGCATCGGCGCTGGTCTTGGCCAGGTCGGTGGCCGAACCCATGGCAATGCTGATATCGGCGGCGGCCAGCACCGGCACGTCGTTGACCCCGTCACCGAGCATCAGCACTTTGCGACCTTGCTGATGCAGGCTGTGCAGCACGGCGAGTTTGTCAGCCGGGCGCAGACCGCCCTGATATTGATCGATACCCAGCTCAGTGGCCACGCTGGCGACCATCGGTGAGCTGTCGCCCGACAACAGCAGGGTTTTCCAGCCCCGTGCCCGGCAGGCATTGAGCAACGCCGGGGCATCGCTGCGCAGGCGATCGTCGAGCACCAGCCAGGCCAGTGGCCCGTGTTGGTCGCCCAGCAGCAGCCATTGCCCGGCTTGATCAGGCATGGGCGGCACCGTATGGCCGCTCAGGGCGCAGACAAACGCGGCTTGGCCGATGCGCAGGGTGCGGCCGTCGACCTTGCCTTCCAGGCCCATTCCGGCATGGGCCTGGGTTTGCGTGGCGCGTTGCGTGGCAGGTCCGAAGGCGCGGGCGATGGGGTGTTCGGAGCGGCTTTCCAACGCAGCCGCCAGGGCCAGGCAGGTATCGGCATCCAGGGCTGCAAGCGGCAAGATACGGCGCAGTTGCAGGCGACCTTCGGTCAAGGTGCCGGTCTTGTCGAAAATCACGGTGTCGACTTGCTCCAGTGCTTCGAGCACGTGGCCACGGGTCACCAGCAAGCCCAGGCTGTGCAGGCTGCCGGTGGCGGCGGTCAACGCGGTGGGGGTGGCCAGCGACAGTGCGCAGGGGCAGGTGGCAACCAGCATGGCCAGGACAATCCAGAAGGCGCGGTCGGCGTCCAGTTGCCACCACAACGCGCCGATCAGCACCGCCGCCACCAGCGAGATGACCAGAAAAATCTGTGCGGCGCGGTCGGCCAAGCGTGCCAGTCGGGGTTTTTCTGTCTGAGCGCGTTCCAGCAAACGGACGATGGCCGACAGCCGGGTGTTCTGGCCCAGCGCCCGCACCTGGACGGTCAGCGGGCTGTCGACGTTCAGCGTGCCCGCAGTGACCGCATCGCCGGGGTTGCGCGGTTGCGGCAGGTACTCACCGGTCAGCAGCGACTCATCGATGCTCGAATGCCCCTCGATGATCGTGCCGTCAGCGGGCAGCACCGCGCCGGGCAGTACCAGCACCTGGTCGTCGAGCTGCAGTTCGCTGAGCAGAATGCGTTGCTGCTGGCCATCGGCAGTCAGGCGCAGGCATGACGCCGGCAGCAACCTGACCAGTTGCGTGGTGGCTGCGGCGGTGCGCTGCCGGGCGCGGCGCTCCAGATAGCGGCCAGAGAGCAGAAACAGCGCGAACATGCCTACGGCATCGAAGTACAGCTCGCCGCTGCCGGTAATGGCGGTCCAGATCCCTGCGCCGTAGGCCAGGCCGATGGCCAGCGACACCGATACGTCCATGCTCAATTGCCGGTTGCGCAGGTCGCGCAGTGCACCGCTGAACAGTGGGGCACAGCTATAGAACACGATCGGTGTGGTGAGAAACATCGCCACCCAGCGCAGGATGGTATGCATCCCGGCGCTGAGGTCGACATTGAACTCCGGCCAGGTCGCCATGGTTGCCATCATCGCCTGAAACCACAGCAGGCCTGCCACACCGAGGCGGCGCAGGGCCTGGCGGTTCTCACGGGCCAACTGCTCACTGGCCTGGTCAGCTTGCCAGGGATGCGCGAGGTAGCCGATCAGGCGCAGCCGTTCGAGAATCTGGCTCAGCGGCAACTGCGCGGCGTCCCAGCTCAGGTGCAGGCGATGTGTCGTCAGATTCAGCCGTGCGTGGGCAACGCCGGGCAGGCTGTGCAACTGGCGCTCGATCAGCCAGCCGCAGGCCGCGCAACTGATGCCCTCGACCAGCAGGGTGGTGTCGCTGAGTGGGCCGTCCTGGCGGACGAAGCCTTGCTGGACCTCGGGCCGGTCGTAGAGCCGCAGCTCATCGGCCAGCAGGTCGGGTAGTTGTTGCGGGTTGCTGGCCGCCGCGCTGCGGTGCTGGTAGTAGTGTTCCAGGCCGCTGGCCACGATGGTCTCGGCCACGGCCAGGCAGCCAGGGCAGCAGAACTGCCGAGGTTCGCCGAGCACTACTGTCGTGAAAGGGCGGGCGCCGGGCACTGGCAGGTCGCAGTGGTAGCAGGGTGTGGTGCAGGCTTGCTGGTCAGCCAGGCCGCCGTCTGCCACTGCATCTGACGCAGCGGGGTGGCTCAAGGTGCCGCCTGCAAAGGCTCGTCACCCAGGCTCAAAGTGCGCCCCTGGGCGATGAATTCCTCTTCGAACAACCGCCATGTACGGTTCTGCTCGCGGCCCAGCAGTTCGACAAAGCGCCGTCCCTGGACCTTGTCATCGAGCTGCCCGACATAACGGCCGGGCTCGGCCGGGCTGCGATTAAGCACCACATGACGGTCTTTGTCCGGCTGGGTTGGCGACAACAGGTTCAGCTCCAGCGTGGCGGGCAGGTGCTCGCCGCTCAGGCGCAGGTCCACTTCGCCGGTCAGTTCGTCCAGTTGCAGAGTGGCGCGCAGCTTCAGGGCCACCGCCAGTTGTTCGCGCTCCAGCGAGCGGTTGATGCCCTTGCCGGCGTCGTAGTAATTGTCGCTGACCAGATTGACCGGGTTATTCACCGCGATCACCACCATGCTCAGGCTCAGGGTCACCGAACAAGCCAGCAGGCCGATGATGAACCAGGGCCAGCGATGCCGGTACCAAGGGGCGACGGGGGAGGTAAGGTGCATGTCGAGTACTTCCTGTTAGCGAATCTGCGGGCCAATGAAACGGCTCTTGGCTTCGATACGGCTGCTGTTGTCGTCGATATCCTGAAGGGTGAACGTCACCTCGTTGGTGGACGACGGCATCTGCTCAGGAGCACTGGACAGCTCCACCGCCAGGCTCAGGCTTTCGCCGGCCGGCACCCGGATTTCCTGTTGGCCCTGCAGGCGCAGGTCAGGCAGGCCGCTGGCTTGCAGCAGATAGCTGTGCGGTTTCTGGTCCTTGTTGAGGATTTTCAGGCTGTAGACGTTCTCGATCCGGCCTTGCGCGTTTTCACGATACAGCATGCGATCCTTGCTGACATCGAAGCCCACCAGCGGACGCAACAGGAACGCGCTGACCAGCGCGCCGATCATCACCAGCAAGACCACGGCATAACCGATCAACCGGGGGCGCAGGGTCTGGGTGACCTGGCCGGACAGGTTGTGCTCGGTGGTGTAGCTGATCAACCCGCGCGGGTAGTTCATCTTGTCCATCACGTTGTCACAGGCGTCGATACAGGCCGCGCAACCAATGCATTCGATTTGCAGGCCGTCGCGGATATCGATACCGGTCGGGCACACCTGCACGCACAAGGTACAGTCGATGCAGTCACCCAGGCCCTCGGCCTTGTGATCGGCCTGCTTGCGCCGTGGGCCGCGTTGCTCGCCACGGCGCGGGTCATAGGAGACGATCAGGGTGTCCTTGTCGAACATCACGCTCTGAAAGCGCGAGTACGGGCACATGTGGATGCACACCTGCTCACGCAGCCAGCCGGCGTTGCCGTAGGTGGCCAGGGTGAAGAACGCTACCCAGAAATACGCCCAGCCGTCGGCCTGGCCGGTCAGCAATTCGATGCACAGCTCACGGATCGGCGCGAAATAGCCGACAAAGGTCAGGCCGGTGGCAATGCCGATCAATAACCACAGGCTGTGCTTGGCGCCTTTGCGCAGCAGTTTGTTGGCACTCAGCGGCGCCTTGTCGAGCCTGATGCGCTGGTTGCGGTCGCCTTCGGTGACCTTCTCGCACCACATGAAAATCCAGGTCCACACGCTTTGCGGGCAGGTGTAGCCGCACCACACCCGGCCGGCATAGACGGTGATGAAAAACAGGCCAAAGGCCGCGACGATCAGGATACCCGACAGCAGGATGAAGTCCTGCGGCCAGAAGGTTGAACCAAAAATGTAGAACTTGCGCTCCGGCAGGTTCCACCACACCGCCTGGCGGCCGTTCCAGTCGAGCCACACGGTGCCGAAGTAGATCAGAAACAGCAACGCACCACCGGCCATGCGCAGGTTGCGGAACAAACCCTTGAACGCCCGGGTATGGATCTTTTCGCGGGCGGCGTACAGCTCGACGCTGTTGCTGCCCTTGTCAGGTGGCGGGGTAATGTCTTGAAGCGGTATCCGATGACTCATCGCAACGTCCCACGGCAGTACGAAAGTGCCCGGTTCAGGCCGGGTCGAGCAGTGCTTTCTTATGCCTCGATGATACGCCCGGACCTTGGCAAGGGCCTGCGACATTGGGTCGCTTTGCCCCCTTGTGGCGCTCTGTGCAGGTGACCTGGATCAATTGACACACTAAATAGACGAATAGCCGGGCCAATCTTCATGCAACGGGCTGAACCATGGGTTGAGAACCGGCACGCGGCAATGCTGGAGATCCTGAGTGTTACGGGTCACCACCGTCAACCCATGAACCCGTGCGGTGGCGGCGATCAGGGCATCGCATTGCATTGGGGGGCGAGCTTGCCAACGAATACAGACATAGCGGATGCAGTGATCTCGCCGACCCCTTCGCCAGCAAGCTGGCTCCCACCGGATCAGAGTCGTGCCGGCTACTTGAGCCCGACGCGGGAACGGTGTACTCAGAAAGTGGGCATGACGCGGCTCCGGTGGGAGTCGGCTCAGCCGACGAATGCTGCGAGCGCGCGGCGCCGAGGCGGTGGGTGATCTTCTACGGTTCAGGTTTCTGCGACAAGCTGTAAATATAAGCCGCCAACACATGCACCCGGTCATCACCCTGAGTCGCTTTCTGGGCCGGCATCTGTCCCTGGCGCCCATTGCGGATGCTCTCCTGCAACTGGGCAAAACTGGTGCCGTAGATAAATGCCTCAGGGTGCTTCAGGGCCGGCGCTCCGAGCAGCGGCTGGCCGTTGAGCTCAGGGCCATGACAGGCGATGCAGGTCGTGGCGTAGAGCGTCTGGCCGGCCAACGGGTCGGCCTTGGCATCGGCCGGCAGCTCGCGGCCCAGGCCGGTGTACACATACGCCGCGACGTCTCTCACCCCTTGCTCGCCGAGCACCGCGCCCCAGGCCGGCATCACCGCCTGGCGACCATTGAGAATGCTGGTCTTGATCGATTGCGGATCGCCGCCCCAGCGCCAATGCTCGTCAGTCAGGTCGGGAAAACCGTAGGCGCCCTTGGCGTCAGAGCCATGACACACAGAGCAGTTGGAGGCGAACAGGCGCGCCCCCATTTGCAGTGCCTCGGGGTCTTTGGCGACGGCCTCGATCGGCATCGCGGCGAAGCGCGCAAAGGTTGGCGCATAACGCGCCTCGGCCCGCTGCATTTCCTTTTCCCACTCATGCACGCCGCTCCAGCCTTGCTGGCCGTCGGCGAAGCGCACTTTATTGTCGGCATCCAGCCATTGGTAGCCCGGCAACAGCCCGCGCCAGTTGCCCAGCCCCGGATACAGCAGCAGGTAGATCAGCGAGAACAGCAAGGTGGCGATGAACAGGTTGAACCACCAGCGCGGCAGCGGGTTGTCGTATTCCTCGATACCGTCAAAGCTGTGTTTGAGGGTTTCATCGGTCTGCTCCTGGCGCTCGCCCTTGCGGGTCGCCAGCAACAGCCAGGTCAGGCCCGCCAGGGTTGCGAGGGTCAGCAGGGTAACGTACAGGCTCCAGCCGCTGCTCATGCGTCGGGCTTCCGGTGGTCAGGGTCAAGGCTGTCGGGTTCATCGGCGAACGGCAGCAGGGTCGCTTCGTCGAAGTCCTGTTTGCGTTTGGGACTGAACACCCAGAGCGCCAGGCCGATGAACGCCAACAGCACCACCAGCGTACCCAGGCCACGAATCATTCCGCTGTCCATGCGCTCACCTCTTGCTCTTGATCTGCACGCCCAGACCTTGCAGGTAGGCCACCAGGGCGTCCAGTTCGGTCTTGCCGGTCACGGCGGCCTGGGCACCGGCGATATCGGCATCGGTATACGGCACGCCCAGGCTGCGCAGGGCTTGCATCTTCTTTGCGGTCTGGCTGGCGTTCACCGGTTTATGGGCGAGGAACGGATAGGCCGGCATCTTCGACTCGGGCACTACATCGCGCGGGTTGATCAGGTGAATGCGGTGCCACTCATCCGAATAACGTGCGCCGATTCGCGCAAGATCCGGCCCGGTACGTTTGGAACCCCATAGAAACGGATGGTCCCACACGCTCTCACCGGCCACCGAGTAATGGCCGTAACGCTCGGTTTCAGCACGAAACGGGCGGATCATCTGCGAGTGACAGCCCACGCAACCGTTAGCGATATAGACGTCGCGGCCTTCGAGTTGCAGGGCGGTGTAGGGCTTCATGCCGTCCACCGGGGTGTTGACCGTGTCCTGGAAAAACAGCGGCACGATTTGGGTCAGACCGCCAATGCTGACCGCCAGCACCATCAACAGGGTCAGCAGCCCGACGTTTTTCTCGACGACTTCGTGCTTCATGACTGAGCACCTGACGCGGGTGCCTTTGACACCTGAATGCGCGCGGCCTCGGCGGCGGCCTGCGGGTCGGCGCCGCGTACGGTGAGCCAGGTGTTCCAGGCCATCAGCAGCATGCCGCTGGCAAATAGCGCGCCGCCGATCATCCGCACCACATAGCCGGGATGGCTGGCGACCACCGACTCGACGAAGGAAAAGCTCAGGGTGCCGTCGGCATTCACTGCCCGCCACATCAGCCCCTGGGTAATGCCGTTGACCCACATCGCGGCGATGTAGAGCACCGTGCCGATGGTTGCCAGCCAGAAATGCGCGTGGATCAGACTGACGCTGTGCATCGCCGTGCGGCCAAACAGCCGCGGGATCATGTGATAGGTCGCGCCGATGGTGATCATCGCCACCCAGCCCAGCGCGCCGGCGTGTACGTGGCCGATGGTCCAGTCGGTGTAGTGCGACAGGGCGTTGACGGTCTTGATCGCCATCATCGGCCCTTCGAAGGTCGACATACCGTAGAACGCCAGCGACAGCACCAGAAAGCGCAGGATCGGATCGCTGCGCAACTTATGCCAGGCGCCGGACAGGGTCATCATGCCGTTGATCATCCCGCCCCAGCTCGGCACCAGCAGGATCACCGACATGACCATGCCCAGCGACTGCGCCCAGTCTGGCAGGGCGGTGTAGTGCAAATGATGCGGGCCGGCCCAGATGTACAGGGTGATCAGCGCCCAGAAGTGCACGATCGACAACCGGTACGAGTACACCGGGCGTTCAGCCTGCTTGGGCACGAAGTAATACATCATGCCCAGAAAACCGGTGGTGAGGAAAAAGCCCACCGCGTTGTGCCCGTACCACCACTGGATCATCGCATCGGTGGCCCCGGCATAGATCGAGTATGACTTGAACAGGCTGACCGGTACGGCCAGGTGATTGACCACGTGCAGCATCAGGGTCACCACAATGAACGCACCGTAAAACCAGTTGGCGACATAAATATGCGGCGTGCGGCGGCGCATCAGGGTGCCGAAAAACACGGTGGCGTATACCGCCCAGACCACCGCCAGCAAGATTGCGATGGGCCATTCCAGTTCGGCATATTCCTTGGTCGTGGTGTAGCCCATCGGCAGGCTGATCAATGCCGCGACAATCACCGCCTGCCAGCCCCAGAAAGTAAAGGCCGCCAGCCGGTCGGACATCAGCCGCGTCTGGCAGGTGCGCTGCACCACGTAGTAGGAAGTGCCAAACAGCGCACAGCCGCCGAAGGCGAAGATCACCAGGTTGGTGTGCAAGGGCCGCAATCGGCCGAAGGTCGTCCACTCCAGGTCGAGGTTCAATTGCGGCCAGACCAGTTGCGCGGCGATGAACACCCCGAGCCCCATGCCCACGATCCCCCAGACCACCGTCATGATGGCGAACTGGCGGACCACCTTGTAGTTGTAGGCGGTGCTATTCATTAAGGGGGTCAAAACTCCTGAAGAAACGACAACAAGGCAGTCGAACACAGCGACATTCGCAATGGACGAGCAGGGTGCTGGAAAATTCAACGCCGGCCAGCTTAATGCCTCGAATGCGGGGAGGGAAGCGCGCAGTGTGCGGCTAAATCGCGGGCAAAAAAAACGCACCCCTATCGGGGTGCGTCATTCTCACAAGAGACAGGGTTACAGGAGACAGGGTCTCAGTGGGCGCCTGCCTGAGCCTGGGTCGCTGCGGTGGGTTTGGACAGGCTGTAAACATAGGCCGCCAGTAACTGCACCTTGTCATTACCGAGCAGCTCAGCCTGCGCCGGCATATGACCCTGACGGCCCTGACGGATAGTCTGTTGCAGTTGCGCCAGGCTGGTGCCGTAGATAAAACCGCCTGGCTGGGTCAGGTCGGGCGCGCCCATCAGCGCCATGCCCTTGCCGCCCGCGCCGTGACAAGCCACGCAGGTAGTGCTGTACGCTTGCTGCCCGGCGGCCAGGTCAGCCTGATTGCCTTCTGGCAGTGGCAGCCCCGCCAGTGAGTGACGTACATAGGCTGCAACATTTTTTACGCCTTCTTCACCCAGCACCGGACCCCAGGCGGGCATTGCGGCGATGCGCCCGGCCATGATGCTGGCCTTGATGGTGTCGGCATTGCCGCCCCAGCGCCAGTTGTCGTCGGTCAGGTTTGGAAAACCGAAAGCCCCCTTGGCGTCGGAGCCGTGACACACCGAGCAGTTGGAGGCGAACAGCCGAGCGCCCATGCGCAGTGCCTGCGGGTCTTTGGCCACGTCCTCAAGCGGCATGGCGGCATAGCGGGCAAAGATCGGGCCGAACCTTGCGTCAGCCTGCTGCATCTCCTTCTGCCACTCGGCATCGCTGGTCCAGCCGTTTTCATAACCGGGCATGATGCCTTTCCAGTTGCCCAGGCCTGGGTAGAACACCAGGTAGATCAGCGCGAACACCAGGGTGCCGACAAACAGCTGGAACCACCAGCGTGGCAGCGGGTTGTCGTATTCCTCGATGCCATCGAAGCTGTGCCCCATGGTCTTGTCGGCGCCGTCGGCCGGCTGGCTTTTGCGGGTACCGATCAGCAACCAGGTCAGGCCAAACAGGCTGCCCAGGGTCAGCACGCTGATGTAGATACTCCAGAAGGTACTCATGGCTGGTTACTCCGCTCAACGGATTGTGCTTTATCGACTGGTGGCTGTGAGGCCAGGGGTTCGTCGGCAAAGGGCGCCATGCGCGCTTTGGCGAAGTCCTCGTTGCGGCGGCTGCTGCATACCCACAGCGACATGCCAAGGAACGCGATGGCCACCACCAGGGTGCCGAGCCCGCGCAGGTCTGCGATGTCCATGTTTCACCTCTTGCTCTTGATGGCGGTGCCCAGCACCTGCAGGTAGGCGACCAGCGCGTCCATTTCGGTCTTGCCCTTGAGGCTGGCCACGGCGCCTTCGATGTCGCTGTCGGTGTATGGCACGCCCAGCGTGCGCATGGCTTTTAGCTTGGCCACCGTGTCACGGCTGTCGACCGGGTGCTCCACCAGCCAGGGATAGGACGGCATCTTCGACTCCGGCACCACGTTGCGCGGGTTGTACAGGTGGGCACGGTGCCAGTCGTCCGAGTAACGGCCACCGACCCTGGCCAGGTCCGGGCCAGTGCGCTTGGAGCCCCACAGGAACGGGTGCTCCCAGACGCTTTCGCCGGCCACCGAGTAATGCCCATAGCGTTCGGTTTCAGCGCGGAACGGGCGGATCATCTGCGAGTGGCAACCCACGCAGCCTTCACGGATATAGATGTCGCGGCCTTCGAGTTGCAGCGCGGTGTAGGGCTTCATGCCTTCGACCGGGGTGTTGACCACGTCCTGGAAGAACAGCGGCACGATCTGGGTCAGGCCGCCGATGCTGACGGCCAGCACCATCAGGATCATCAGCAGGGTGACGTTCTTTTCGATCACTTCATGTTTCATGGCGCTCTCCTCAGGCCATCTGCGCGGCAGATGCGATTTCGTCAGGCTGCGCGGCGCGCACCGTGCGCCAGGTGTTCCAGGCCATCAGCAACATGCCGCTGAAGAACACCGCACCGCCGACCAGCCGCACGATAAAGCCCGGATGGCTGGCCACCAGGGTTTCGACGAAGGAGTAGGTGAGCGTGCCGTCGTCGTTGATCGCCCGCCACATCAGGCCCTGAGCGATGCCGTTGACCCACATCGAGGCGATGTACAGCACGGTGCCGATGGTCGCCAGCCAGAAGTGCGCGTTGA
Source organism: Pseudomonas sp. StFLB209 (assembly GCF_000829415.1). NCBI lineage: Bacteria > Pseudomonadati > Pseudomonadota > Gammaproteobacteria > Pseudomonadales > Pseudomonadaceae > Pseudomonas > Pseudomonas sp. StFLB209. The sequence continues at coordinate 4,113,659 of NZ_AP014637.1, forward strand.
TCAAACCGATGCTGTGCATGGCCGGGCGGCCGAACAGGCGCGGGATCATGTGGTACATGGCACCGATGGAAATCATCGCCACCCAGCCCAGCGCCCCGGCGTGTACGTGGCCGATGGTCCAGTCGGTGTAGTGCGACAGGGCGTTGACGGTCTTGATCGCCATCATCGGCCCTTCAAAGGTCGACATGCCGTAGAACGCCAGCGACACCACCAGAAAGCGCAGGATCGGGTCGCTGCGCAACTTATGCCAGGCGCCGGACAAGGTCATCATGCCGTTGATCATCCCGCCCCAGCTCGGTGCCAGCAGCACCAGCGACATGATCATGCCCAGCGACTGCGCCCAGTCTGGCAGCGCGGTGTAGTGCAGGTGATGAGGGCCGGCCCAGATGTACAGGGTGATCAGCGCCCAGAAGTGCACGATCGACAACCGGTAGGAATACACCGGACGTTCGGCCTGCTTGGGCACGAAGTAATACATCATGCCCAGAAAACCTGCGGTGAGAAAAAAGCCCACCGCGTTGTGGCCGTACCACCACTGGATCATCGCGTCGGTGGCGCCGGCGTAGATCGAGTAGGACTTGGTCAGGCTGACCGGCAGTTCCAGGTTGTTGACGATGTGCAGGATCGCCACGGTCAGGATAAAACCGCCGAAGAACCAGTTGCCCACATAGATGTGTTTGGTCTTGCGCGTGGCCAGGGTGCCGAAGAACACCACGGCGTACGCGACCCAGACAATGGTGATCAGAATGTCGATCGGCCATTCCAGCTCGGCGTATTCCTTGGAAGAGGTGTAGCCCAGCGGCAGGGTAATGGCCGCCAGCACGATCACCAGTTGCCAGCCCCAGAAGGTGAACGCTGCCAGTTTCGGCATGAACAGCGGCGTCTGGCAGGTGCGCTGCACCGAGTAATAGGAGCTGGCGAACAGCGCGCAGCCGCCGAAGGCGAAGATCACGGCGTTGGTGTGCAACGGTCGCAGGCGCCCGAAGCTGGTCCATGGCAGATCAAAGTTCAACTCTGGCCAGACAAGCTGTGCAGCCAGAAAAACGCCTAACCCCATCCCGACAATTCCCCAGACCACCGTCATAATGGCGAACTGGCGAACCACCTGATAGTGATAGGCAGAGCGGTGTGTTGTATTCATTTTTAGCGGTATCCCATCCAGCGTGGTCGGAGCCAGCGCCCTACGGTCCAAAGGTGTTGGCAGACTCATCAGAAGCGAGGCAAGCATGGGTAATGGGCTAACTGCCTGTATTGACAGGGATCAATGCGCACAATGGGCGCATGACCAGGGCTGGTTATGGACCAGGGGGGCAGTCATCGACGGGCAGACGCCGCCGACCCTGATCCTGGCGCATGGCGCTGGTGCGCCCATGGATAGCGAATTTATGAGCGAAATGAGCCGATACCTGGCAGAACTGGGGGTGAACGTGCTGCGTTTCGAGTTCCCCTACATGGCTCAGCGGCGGCTCGGAGGCAGCAAAAGGCCACCTAACCCGCAAGGCCAACTGCTTGATGTCTGGCGTGGGGTGTATACCAGGGTGCGACTTCATGTCGCTGGGCGTCTGGCCGTAGGCGGCAAGTCGATGGGCGGGCGGATGGCCAGCCTGCTGGCCGATGAGCTGCACGCCGATGCACTGGTGTGTCTGGGGTATCCGTTCTATGCAGTGGGCAAACCCGAGAAGCCCCGGGTTGCGCATCTGGCCGATCTGCAGACTCCGACCCTGATCGTGCAAGGCGAGCGTGATGCGCTGGGTAATAAAGACGCGGTGCAGGGTTATGCGTTGTCGGCCGCCATCGACGTGCATTGGTTGCCGACAGCGGACCACGACCTCAAGCCATTGAAAGCCAGCGGCCTGAGCCACGCCCAATGCTTGAGCGAAACGGCGCAGCGCATTGCCCGATTCTTGCGCCGCTAACGTTGTGGCTCAGCCTGCCACGGACACGGCAAATTGAAGCGCCCGCCACTGACCCGAAAGCCGAGCGCGGAAATCCCGAACTCGAATTCACCCTGCAAGTGGCGGTGTTCCCGATCAACCCTCTGTAAGTTCAGGGTGCCACTTTGCAGATGCCGGGAGTGATAGATCCGGTTGCGGGCGTTGGGCGTGTCGTTATAGACCACCTGGATTTTCGGGTTGCCTACCAGGGCGTGGTGGCCCGGCTGCAGATCGTGATCCAGATAAAGACCAATGCTGACGCGCATTCGGCCGGCTTTGCCTTTGGCGATGATCTTCCAGATCCAGTGGCCGCTGGGTTTGGACAGTTCCGGGCGCAAGGTCAGGCAGCCGAGCAGCGCGTCGATATGGACCGGTGTGCCATTGACACAAACACGGAAAAGCTCAGGGTTGATAACCGGCGGGACATTACCGGGGTGGCGGGTACAGAATTCGGGCATGGTATGCATCATGGCAATAATAAAGACGAACAAAAGGGCGCTACCTAGTCGGTAGCGCCTTGCTGTGGTGTGAGTAGCGGTCAGCGCAGGCCAACCCCCAGCGCGGGTTTATGGTGCAGCAGGTTGGTTTCTGTACCGGTCACCAGGTTTTTCAGGAAGAACCACTGCCAGCCCGCCAGGTTCTGTTGGGCGACGGTTGACGACCAGTACAAGGCGTTGCCCATCGGCCAGCGACTGCCATAGGCGGTATGCAACTCCCGCAATTCATGGATCGAACACAGCCGTGCGCCCAGTTGAGTGGCCGCCGCGACAACCGTGGCAACGCTGCCGTTGCCCAACCCCAGCGCATGAATCACGCCGGTCACGGTAACCTGATAGCTGAGTTTTTCTCCGCGGCTGTCGGTTGCCGTGATATGTGCGATGCCTTTGCCACGGACGGTCACCAACCCGTTGCCATCGACCTTGGCCACCAAGGGATTGCTGGTGCTATAGGTGTAAGGCGCCTGGCCGCCACTGGCGGTACGCTGAACCGTCGTGCCCGCCGGCATATTCGGCAGCAGGTCGGGCGTGCCGGGTAGCAGGTACACCTTGCCGTCCAGCGTCACCGGCCGGGTGTCCAGGCTCAAGCCTTGACGAACGGTCAGCCACAACGGTGCCGAGCTCTGCGGGCGACCGGCCCGGGTGACGGTATAGCCCAGGGTTGCGGTGCTGCCGATACTGGCCAGGATCAGCGCTTTGGGCAGCTTGAACAACAACTCAGGCTGGTTGCCGACACTTTGTTCGGGCGTGTCCTGATGCACCGCACCGCGCCAGTTGACCACCACCCGGTCATCACTGCTCATACCCGGATAGCGCACCCGCACCGTGGCGCCCGACTCAGGGATGCGCGCCGGGTCCACCACACCGTCGGCCCCGACAGTGTCCATGCTCGGGGCCGGCAGGTCATCGAGCCGGTCGAGAATATGCAGGTTAAGGGTTTCGGAAGTCTGAACCTGGCCATTGACCCGGTTCACGGTGTAGGCAATGGCCACGGTCTGACCGGCATTGGCGATGACCAAGGCATAGGCGAACAGCAACGCCAGCGGCTTGCCGGCCTCGTCCTGAGCAATGGTTTTTTCCTTGCTGTCACTGCCCTTGGGGCCTTGCCAGGTCATGGTTACCCGGTCACCGACTCGCAAGTCGGCACTGGCTGCGACCTGGGCAGTGGCACCGTAAGGCGCAAGGGCGGGGTCGAGCTGGTTGCCTTGTGCTTCTTTTACTGTTGGGGTGGGCAATGGGGCGAAGTAAGAGAGTTTCAGTGTGACGCTTATCGGCTGGGAGTTCTTGGAGATGTTCCCGGCAGGATCTGTCACGGTGTATGACACGGCTGCTTGTCCGTCGCCTACGGACTCCAGAAACGGCCTGACGAAATCGACTCTAACTTTTTTGAGCCCCATGTCATCCTCACTGACGATCGAGATAGGGCCAGGGGTCTCGTTCCAGTAGGTTCGCACTGCATCGCCTGCCTGCATGCCGTTGTATCCCGGCACGACGCCAGGCAGCGAGCCGTTGAGACTGTCCAGTTCCTCCGACGTCAATCCATCCTTGATCACATCCGGGAAAAGTAGCGGAGCGAGCACGGGGCGGCCGGGTGGCGTTCGGTCAATTGTAATTGAGGTGCTTTCTGAAAAAGTGGTGATAAGGCTCGCCGGGTTTTTAACCAGGTATGAGACCTCGTGCGTACCTTCGGATAACAACGCGACCGGAATTTCCAGTGTCAGAGGGTTGCCCGGACTATCTTGCTCACCGATAGTCTTTTGCGGGCCCACTTCCATGTTGTTCCAGCGAAGCTGATAAATGTATCCAGGCCGAGCCCCCGGCCACACCTTGAGTGTGACGAGAACGGGCATGTTGTAAAACTCGATGGGCAGAATTCCGCCTTCCAGTGCGCCGGGAACTTCGGGTGCGTCGAGTTGCAGTGTTTCGGATGCGCGTGCTGTATTTGGCATTTTTGTTATTCCTTGTTGTTGAGCAGCGGGCTGAGAACAGCCCGCTGTTGTTAAACGTCAGGGTGCAGGATTGATAATTATCTGAACAGCGGGTGAGTCCTGGATTACTTCCGAGGTGGGGTTTCGTACCAGGTAGCCAATACTGTGAATGCCGGGTGTTAAAGAACTGGCCGGTATTTCCAGTGTCAGCGTATCGCCTGCTCTGTCTTGTTCGGTGATGGATTTTTCTGGTCCTTCATAGTGCCAGTCATCAAGAGTCCATCTGTATGTATATCCAACTAGAGGGTTGTCCCAGCATTTGAATTCAACGATAAGCAGGCTGTTGTGGAGTTCCGGTGGCAATACCCCGTTATTGTCGAGCGCGGGAATGACAGGGGCGTGGAGTTTCAGTATGTGGCAGTTCATGCATAGAGTCTCTATTGTTTAAAGTGGAAATACTTACCGTCAATCGTACGGTTAACGCACCAGGCAAGTAGGCTGTACGGCGTCAAGCATGTGTACCGGCGCGCGATTGACCGGTGAGTTGACGGCGCTCTGATTAGTACCCTCAGGTGGCTCCACGCGATACCAGGCTTCAGCAAAACCGGTGCAGATCAAGCGCAGGTTGCGATCAGGTACTGTAAAGGTATAGCCGTTCAGTACGTCGTTACGGTCCAGACGTCGGTCCGCGATGTAAGTGGCTTCTTCAATCGGATTGTTATCATCATCGAAACCCTTGAAGGTCAGGGTCAGCAGTTGACTCTCAGCGATGTTGATGTACGGGGCAATTTTGATATCCGCGCCATCAGGATTAAGGATTGGCGCGATGTAGCCCGGCCCGTTAAGTTTGAACGGTGGCGGTAACAGCCCATCCGAACCCCCAGGAAGTTCTTCTTTGGACCTGACAGTCACCTGCTGCACGGGGCTTTTGACCGGGTTGGGGTTATTGGTGCGGGTCAGGGTGAAATGAACCGGGATCTGTGCCCCGGTCCCTTGGGCTTTCATCAGCGTGTTGTCGATCGGCAGGGTAAGGTTGATACCGGCGGCGACATCACTGGATCTGATCTGATACCACTGCAGTTTTACCTGATCACCCCAATGAAGGTTCAGATCATCACTGACCGCAAAGCTGTCGTTCCATGCCACGATAGCCCGCCCGTTGAGTTCATAGTCGTCCTCATCGATGAAGTTATCAATGGTGTTCGGGTTCTCGACGCTGGTGCCTTGAATCACCAGTGCCTGCATTGGCTCCGGCACGGGCAGGGTGAGGAACACATCAGCAGTGCTGACCAGCGAGCGGCCTTCTGGCTCGCCTTGTCGGGTCACGCTGTAGTGCACATTCACCGTTCCGACCGGCGTATGCTCAAGTGCTTCGAAAGGTACTTTCAATGACAGTACAACCGGTTCGTTTTCATTTCCGGGTGTCAACTGCACTGGCGTCAGCCCATTGTCCTCGCCCCAATACAACTGAATCAGGTCATACGCGCTGGCCCCAGGGTAATGCGGGATATCCACCTTAACCCCGGCTCTGGCTTCGTTATGATCGATCAGCGGCAGGACTTGTGGATCAATGATCGGGGCAGGAAAGTTCTCGGGGATTTCCCGCAGCTTGAGCAGGACCGGGACGCTGTTGGAATCGATGGACGGGTTACCGGCGCGGTCGAAGACCACATACTTCACCGCTTTTTCGCCTTCACCAATGCTCTCCAGAAAGGCTTTGTCGAAGGTGACGACAACCCGATCCAGCCCCATGTCGCTTTCTGTCACGGTAGCGGTAGGGCCCAGGACATCTCCCCACCAGGTTTGAATAACGTCATGTTTGGCCATGCCGGTGTAACCGGCGACCTGGCCATCGAGTTTGCCGCCCAGTTGGGCCAGTTCAGCCAGGGTCAGGCCATTCTGGATCTCCACGGGGAACAAAATGGCGCTGAGTTCCGGATCTCCCGCTGGAGTGGTATCAATGACAACCGTAAAGATTTTTGATGTGTTGGTAACCTCACTGGATGGGTTAAAAGCCAGGTATTGGAGTTGATGTACGCCTTCTACCAGCGACTCGACGGGAACTTCAAGTGTCAGTGTATCTCCGGGTTGGTCCGACTCTTGAATGACTTTTCGCTCGCCAAGTTCAGCGGCGTTCCAGATGATTGCGTATTGATAACCAGGCTGGGCTGCAGCCCAGACAGGAAAGTCAACCACCAACGGAGCCTGAAGGGCGCTGACAGGAATAAGGCCAAAATTGTCTTCGTCGTGAAAGGCAACTTTAACGTCGGGCGCGATCAGAGTGAACTCGTGCAACTCGCGAAGTGACGGAACAATAATGGGGTCGGTCGTAATGGATTGCATGTTTTATACCTATTTAAATAGTGAGGTCGAACGGGTTTGCGGCTTATTTAAAGCCTGTGCCCAGTCATGTGTTTGGCAGCGATAGATTTGGCTGCGAGGTGGAAGTAACCGCTTTTTTGAAGCTTGGTCAACAGCTGGTTCGTGTTTTTTTAATATTTTTTATTTGCTCGTAAGACGCTTCTTACAAGAACTGTTTTTTGTAGGATTGTCCGTGGGAAATGTCTGACCTTTTTTGCGATAAGTCTTACTCGGTTGCTTGCTTGTCGAACGTCCGGTTTTAGAGATAAAGCGCTCTACTGACGGTTCTACAGTATGGGAGTAGTGTCGTGTCGAGACGAAGTTTAATCATGAAGGTTTGTTGGCTTTCGAGTCGGGATAAACATTTTTGTTTTCCTGCGAGTGGCAGTGTGCTGCTTTGTTTCGGGCTATTGGCAGGCGCATCCGCTCAGGCTGGGTTTGAAGTTGATGCTTTGTATTCCAAACCTGCCAGTTCGCGTACCGAATTTGTCATTGGTAGACCTGAAACCGTCGATTCGACGACGCCGGTCACTGACTGGATCGTCGATCAGAGGGGGGTGCTTAATATTGTCGATGGCGGCCGAGCGTTAAAAGTTGAAGCAAGCAATAGCAGAGTGTTTATTGATCATGGAGGCGTTGAAGCCGGTTTGACATTAAAAGACAGTACAGCCGAGATCCGGCACGGCACATTGACCAATTCGAACTCTTATGGACTATTGCTGAACACTCATGTAGGCACTGTAAATCCGGGCTCAACGGCTGTGCTTTATGACAGTACTGTCAGGGGGCGCAATGCGGGAATCTCGGCAGGTGCTCATGGCTCACTGAGTGTGTACAGGACAGATGTCTACGGTGCGGCAGGTCAATTGTGGGGGGCGGGAATCAAGTTGTCCGGTGCAGAGGTCCTGATTGCTGATAACAGTAACGTCGTGGGCGAGCTCAATGGTTTAGTGGTTCTAGAGGGGCTATCGGGCCATGGACCGTATGCTGTAGATCCTCATTTCAACAACGTGGAGATCGACTCGTCAACGATACAGGGCTTGCAAGGTGCTGCCATTCGAGTCGATTGGACCTACAGACCTGCAACTGCCGAAATCTATCTGCGTAATGGCACCGAGCTGCTGTCAGGTAACGGCAACCTGGTCGAGGTGGTTAAGCGCTCGAAGCTGGATTTCACAGTCGACGACAGCCGCCTGACCGGCAACCTGTTTGCCGATGACACCAGCACCCTTAACGTCACCCTGCAAAACAACGCGCAACTCACCGGCAATATCATCAACGGTAACTGGTTGGCGTTGGCTTCCGGTGGCTATTGGCAGATGACCGGGGATAACAGCCTCAAGACGCTGAACATGGATGGCGGTGCGGTCGGTTTTGGTGACGGGGCCTTCAAAACGCTGTCGCTGAACGAGCTGTCGGGGCATGGCAATTTCGCTATGCGGGTCGATCTGGACCACGGTATTGGCGATCTGCTGAACGTCAATGGTCAGGCCAACGGGCAATTCGGTTTGCGCGTGCAGAACACCGGGCATGAGGTGGTTTCGCCGGATCTGCAGCCGCTGCGTGTGGTGCACACCGAGGGGGGGAGTGCGCAGTTCAACCTGATTGGCGACCGGGTCGACCTGGGCGTCTACTCCTACGGTCTGGAACAGCAGGGCAATGACTGGTTCATTGTCGGTGAGGACAAAACCATCAGCCCTTCCACGGGCAGCGCCCTGGCGTTGTTCAATGCTGCACCGGTGGTCTGGATGGGTGAGTTGTCGACCCTGCGCAGCCGCATGGGCGAGGTGCGGGGCACCGGTCTGGGCGGCGGCTGGATGCGTGCTTATGGCAACCGCTTTGAGGCTTCGACCAGTAACGGCATTGATTACCGGCACCAGCAGCAAGGCTTCAGCCTGGGGGCGGATGTGCCGGTACCGGTGGGCAATGGTCAGTTGTCGCTGGGTGTGATGGCGGGTCATAGCCAGTCGGATCTGGATTTGAGTCGCGGCTCCAGCGGCACGATTGACAGTGTGTATGTCGGCACCTATGGCACCTGGTTGAGTGAGCAGGGCTACTACCTGGATGCGGTGCTCAAGCTCAATCGGTTACGCAACAAGGCCAAAGTGGCGATGAGTGACAGCACCAGGGCCAAGGGCGATTACGCCAATACGGCGGTGGGCGCGTCGCTGGAATTTGGCCGCCAGATCCGCCTGGCCGATGGCTGGTTCGTCGAGCCGTATACTCAGTTGGCAATGGTGGATGTGCAGGGCGAGGGCTACCAGCTGGACAATGGTTTGCGGGCCGATAACAGCCACACCCGATCGGTGCTGGCCAAGGCCGGTGCCTCGTTAGGGCGGGATATTGCGCTCAAGGATGGTGGCGTATTGCAACCCTATGTGCGGCTGGCCGCAGCCCAGGAGTTTTCACACAATAATGAGGTGAAGGTCAATGATCGCCACTTTGACAACGACCTGTCCGGGTCGCGGATGGAGGTCGGCGCCGGGGTATCGGTGGCGTTGTCTGAGCGCCTGCAGTTGCATGCCGATTTCGATTACATGAACGGCAAGCGGGTCGAGCAACCCTGGGGGGCTAATGTGGGGCTGCGTTTTGCATTCTGACAATAGGGCATCTTTAAACTCTGCCTGCAGGCGGCCTTGCCTGCGTTGTTAGAGGCATCCATCTGAACCTTGGTTGAGCAAAGCCCCCGGTGAGTGATCACCGGGGGCTTTGTGCTTTAGCCGATGGTCGTTGGCTGCTCCACGACCACTTGCAGGACGGGTGATGTGCCGATCAATTGGTCAGCGCGATAAACCTCGTAGTACAGGTTCAAAGTGCCGTACTGCGGTCGGTCGATCAGTGGATATGCCAGGCATAGCAGCCAGACGACGTCCTGATCGCCGCTGTTGTGATGCAGGGGTTGGTAGCATTCATGGTTGCCCCAGTAGAACAGAATGACATCTTCCTTGCGCATCTGTGGCGAGCCCGGAATCAGTACGGTGACGCCGCTATTGGCCTGTTCCAGGGTGATGGCTTCGGGGTTGGCGTTGGGCAATTGTGGCGCTTTGAGACTGGCTGAAATGGTCGGCAATGAGCGCAGCAGATCAGGGTCTTTAATGAACTGGCGTTTGATGGTTTGTTGTTCCTGAGTAGTAGCGAGTGGCTTGTCAATGTTGGGTGTGTTTTTTTCTATGTCGTCCATTAGAGCCTCTATGTTGTGAGTGGTTGCGATTGTGCGGGGATATTTAATCCATCTGTCAGAGCTTTGATCAAGAGATGCCAAAATGATGGTTTTCTTGAGCGGTTTTTGTTTTGGTGTTTCTGGATATTTCAATTATTTCTCGGTGGCTATTTAGTGGCGTCTAGCATAGCCCCGTAGTTAAAGGGTTTTCCAATTGTGCAGGAATAAGTGCTGAGATTTCATACGGCTCTGCAGGTAGGAAGAGGATTACAGATCTGCTTATTTATAAGTAGGAATAATCTCCAGTGTCTCGAATCCACTGAAATCATCAGAAAAATCCTTCAACATTTTGCAAGTCATCCTGCACTCAAATAGGTGCAGGATGAATTTTTTGGTGCTCAGACGGATTGGCCGTCGTTTGTTTCATTGCTGCATGGACAGAGTGACGGGGCTGGCCAGCCGGGACTGATTACCGGCCCGGTCGGTGACCTGATAGGTCATGGTGATGGTAGGGCTCTGCAGGCTTTGCAGAAAATCACGGCTGAAGCTGATCTGCATGGCTCGCTCGGCCAGGTCTTCGTTGCCGACCTGATAGATCGGACCCTGCACGCCATTGCACAGGGTCATGAGCGTGTCACCGGCAGCCATGTGCGCGTAGCCCGGTACATGGCCGGCCAGCGCATCGCCGAAATTGATCTGCCGGAACATCATGGGGGCGAGCAGGGCGGCGCCGAGGGCGGTTCGGTCGATGCGGATCAGTACGGTCGGAGAATCGATAGCGACTCCGCCAGGATAGCCCGTCAAACGATAACCGATTCGGTAAGTACCTTCTGCTTGTAGTGCCTCAAGGGGAAGTTTCAGTTTGATGGGTTCTTCTGGAATCGTACCGGGTAACGGGAACGCTACTCCAACTGGCGAATGGTTGACTATTAATTGACAGATATCTCCTGGTTTCGGCTCTTGCCAGATAGGGCACATGACGAGAAGATCATGCGCCAGATCGATTAGTTTGATCAGTCCATCTGCTTCGGCTACAGGGACGGTGGGTGGCATGAGTGGAAAGTTTTTTTGGTTGTACATAGGTGCTTTCACTGTGGGGTTCGTAGAAGGTCGTGATCTTGCAATTGCTTAAGGCAAGGTTTGATTTATGCGGCGGTCAATTGACTTGCCTGGTAAATTACCTAATCGCCTGGTAATCCCTCTGTCAACACCTCTGTGAGAACTTTCCCTATTTATGAGAAATTTAAGAAATCTCCTACTGGCTCTAATTGAAAGAGCCTACTCTGTTCTATTCATAAGTTACTGTTCTGCCCCGCCAGACCCTGAGCAAACACCAATAAAAAACCCCGTCAGGCCTGCACCTGACGGGGTTTTTATAAGCGCGCGACTTAGCGGTTGAAACGCTCTACCAACGAGTACTGCGAGTTGGCGGTATGGGTCAGTTCGGCGCTGAGCACTGCCGAGCGCTGGGCGCCGTCGGAGGTCTGGTCGGCGAGGTCGGCAATGTTGGAGATATTGCGGCTGATCTCGTCGGCCACCGAGCTTTGCTGTTCAGTGGCCGCAGCGATCTGGGTGGCCATGTCGGTGATGTTGGCCACTGCTTCGCTGATGCCCACCAATGCCTGGTCGGCTTCCAGTACCCGGGCCACGCCTTCTTCGGCCTGGCGGTGGCCGGCGTTCATGGTTTGCACGGCGTTGTTGGCGGTTTGCTGCAGCTTGGCGATCAGGCTGTGGATCTGCCCGGTGGATTCGCTGGTGCGTTGCGCCAATTGCCTGACCTCATCGGCGACCACGGCAAAACCACGGCCCATTTCACCGGCGCGGGCCGCTTCGATAGCCGCGTTGAGGGCCAGCAGGTTGGTCTGGTCGGCGATGCCTTTGATCACATCGACCACGCCGCCAATTTCATCGCTGTCCTTGGCCAGTTGGGTGACGGTCAGGCCGGTCTCGCCCACCGACGCCGACAGGCGCTCAATCGCTTCGCGGGTTTCCCCGGCGATGTCGCGACCCCGGCGGGTCAGAGCGTTGGCCTGCTGGGTGGCGTCGGCGGTGTTTTGCACATGCCCGGCCACCTGCTGGGTGGTCGCGGCCATCTCGTTAATGGCGGCGGCCACTTGCTCGGTTTCGACGCGCTGGCGTTCCAGGCCGACAGAGCTGGCGTTGGCCAGATCGTTGGACTGCCGCGCCTGGGTGTTCAGGTGCTCGGCGGTGTCCTGCAGACGAGTCAGGCAGGTTTTCAGGCGTGCGTCCTGGCTGAGGATCGACATTTCCAGACGTGCCTGCGCGCCGCGGCTGTCGGTGTACATCTGCGCGATCAGGGCGTCGGAGGTGGTCTGTTCAGCCAGCCGCAACAGACGCTTGATACCGCGCTGCTGCCAGCTCAGGCCAAGCAGCCCCAGCGGGACCGACAGGGTGGCGGCGAGGATGAAGCCCCACCAGGAGTTGAGCCAGATGCCGATCAAGAAGCCGATCTGGCTGACCATGATAAATGGCAGCCAGTCTTGTAGCACCGGCAGCCAGGTATCGCGTTTGGGCAACGCCGACTTGCCGGCATTGAGGCGGGCATACAGGGCCTCGGCACGGCGTACCTGTTCGGCAGTCGGTTTGACCCGCACTGACTCGTAACCGACAACCTTGCCGCCGTCCAGAATCGGCGTTACGTAGGCGTTGACCCAATAGTGGTCGCCATTCTTGCAACGGTTCTTGACGATCCCCATCCACGGCAGGCCCTTTTTCAGGGTGCTCCACATGTGTTCGAAGACGGCTTGCGGAACATCGGGATGGCGGACCAGATTGTGCGGCGCCCTGAGCAGTTCATCCTGGCTGAAGCCGCTGATCTGCTGAAACGCTTCATTACAGTAGGTGATCACGCCTTTGGTGTCGGTCGTGGAAATCAACCGCTGTTGTGCTGCGAATGTCCGCTCACGTTGGGTGATGGGCTGATTGTTGCGCATGGGCTGTTCGATCCTTCGATCCAATAGGCTTTGGCGGGTTATCGGCAGGGACGATAAAAAATTGAGGTGCCGCTCACATTTATGAGCGCAATGCTTGTCAGCGATCAATACTCAAGGTGCCAGCATTGGGTAGGCAAACAGGCAGAAATGCACCAGGTTCAGGCCAAAGTGGGCCAACACCGCAGCCCAGAGCCCTCCATAGCGCCAGGCCAGTCCATAACCGACGCCAGCCAAACCGGCCAGCACTGCCCAAAGCCAGCCACCGCCGATATGGGTCAGGCCAAACAATGAGGCGGTAATGCCTACTGGCAGTATGCCCTGCAGTCGCCGACGATGACAGTAATGTTGCAGCGCGCCCTGAATATAGCCACGAAACAGCAATTCTTCTGTCAAGGTCACCAACAGCAGGTTGTTGAGCAGCCAGAGCATGGCGTAGGGCGGCCACTTCGGCGCCCATGTGGTCAGGCCGGCCATGCAGGCCAGGGCCAGAGTCAGGCTGATGGTTGCAATGACGACGACCGCTGCTTGGCGGTAGGCCCTGCTCTGGCCGTGCAAGATCCACGGGCAGGCCAACAGCAGCCACAGGCCGATCAGCGGCTTGTCCAGGTTCAGGTTGCTGATAAAGGGTGCTGCATCCGGGCTGGAGCGGCTGTATTCCATGATCGGCGCATTATCGAAGCCCGGTAGCCCATGCAACGCCAGCGCCAGGCCGGTGACAATAAACAGCACATGACCCAGCCAGCGCAGCCATGGCGGGTTTGTGTGGCGCACTGCCATGGCGGCCAACACCAGCAGCCCGAAGGCGAGCAGCGCTGGCGCTTGCAGTGCGCCGTGACTCAGTGCGATGCCATACCCGAGGCCCAGCAAAGCCAGGGCCACCCAGCGCGTAGTGCTCATCAGAATCTCCCGCAGATCAGGCGGGCGATTCTACTGAGACGGGTGCATGAGCGGGTGAGAGTTTGCTGCCCGCCGCCCTTTTTGGTGGACGGCGGGCAGAGCGGTCAGGCAGCGATCAACTGGCGCAGCACGTAATGCAGAATGCCACCGGATTTGAAGTACTCGACTTCATTGAGGGTATCGATCCGGCATAGCAATTCGATTTCTTGCTGACGACCGTCTTCGAAGCGGATGTGCAGCGTCAGGCTCATGCCGGGGCGCAGCTCAGCCTGGCTCAAACCGGTCAGGCTCAGGGTTTCCCGGCCGGTCAGGCCCAGGCTCTTGCGGGTGTGTGGCGCTTTGAACTGCAACGGCAAGACGCCCATGCCGACCAGATTGGAGCGGTGGATTCGCTCGAAACTCTCGGCGATCACCGCCTTGACCCCCAGCAGGTTGGTGCCCTTTGCTGCCCAGTCACGGCTGGAGCCGGTGCCGTATTCCTGACCGGCAACGATCACCAGTGGCGTGCCTTCCTGCTGATAGCGCATTGAGGCATCGAAAATCGGCAGCTTCTCGTCGGTAGGGATATGCAGGGTATAGCCGCCTTCTTCGCCGCCCAGCATTTCGTTACGAATGCGGATATTGGCGAAGGTGCCGCGCATCATGACTTCATGGTTGCCGCGCCTTGAGCCGTAGGAGTTGAAATCCACCGGTTCCACGCCTTGCTCGCGCAGGTAACGGCCTGCCGGGCTGTCGGCCTTGATGTTACCGGCCGGCGAAATATGGTCGGTGGTGACCGAGTCGCCCAGCAAGGCCAGGATGCGTGCGTTCTGGATGTCTTCAATCACCGGCAGAGGGCCATCGATACCCTCGAAAAACGGCGGGTGCTGGATGTAGGTCGAGTCGGCCTGCCAGACATACGTCGCGGCCTGCGGCACCTCGATCGCTTGCCATTGCGCGTCGCCCTCGAAGACCTGGGCGTATTCCTTGTGGAACATGGCAGTGTCGACCTGTTGCACGGCCTCGGCGATTTCCTGCTGGCTGGGCCAGATATCGCGCAGGTAGACCGGCTGGCCATCGCTGCCTTCACCCAGCGGATCGCGGCTGAGGTCAACGCGCACGTTACCTGCCAGCGCGTAGGCGACCACCAACGGCGGGGAGGCCAGCCAATTGGTTTTGACCAGCGGATGCACACGGCCTTCGAAGTTACGGTTGCCTGACAGCACCGACGCCACCGTGAGGTCGGAGCGCTGGATAGCATTTTCAATCGGTTCGAGCAGCGGACCTGAGTTGCCGATGCAGGTGGTGCAGCCATAGCCGACCAGGTCGAAGCCCAGTTCGTCCAGGTAACGGGTCAGCCCGGCGGCGTTATAGTAGTCGGTGACCACCTTGGAACCTGGCGCCAGCGAGCTTTTTACCCATGGCTTGCGTTGCAGGCCCTTCTCCACGGCTTTTTTCGCCAGTAACCCGGCGGCCATCATCACGCTGGGGTTGGAGGTGTTGGTACACGAGGTAATCGCCGCGATTACCACCGCGCCGTTTTTCAGACGATAGCTCTGGCCGTTGTGCTGGTATTCGGCTTCACCGGTCAGTTGTTCGGCATTGCCCACTGCCACGCCACCGCCGCCTTCGCTTTCCAGACGGCTTTCTTCGACCTGGGCCGGCTTGAGTTGCAGGCCGAGAAAATCATCGAAAGCCTGGGCAACATCGGCCAGTGCAACCCGGTCTTGCGGGCGTTTCGGCCCGGCCAGGCTGGACTGTACTTCACCCATGTCCAGCGCCAGGGTGTCGGTGAACAGCGGCTCCTGGCCTGGCAGGCGCCACAGGCCCTGAGCCTTGCAATAGGCTTCTACCAGTTCGACCGTCTCGGCAGGGCGGCCCGACAGGCGCAGGTATTCCAGAGTGACCTCGTCAACCGGGAAGAAGCCGCAGGTGGCGCCGTATTCCGGGGCCATGTTGGCGATAGTGGCGCGATCCGCCAGCGGCAGTTCAGCCAGGCCGTCGCCGTAGAACTCGACAAATTTGCCCACCACGCCCTTTTTCCGCAGCATCTGGGTCACGGTCAGCACCAGGTCGGTGGCGGTGATGCCTTCCTTGAGTTTGCCGGTCAGCTTGAAGCCAATCACTTCAGGAATCAGCATCGACACCGGTTGGCCCAGCATTGCCGCTTCCGCCTCGATACCGCCGACGCCCCAGCCCAGCACCCCCAGGCCGTTGATCATGGTGGTGTGTGAGTCCGTGCCCACCAGCGTGTCAGGGAATGCGTAAGTGTGGCCGTCTTGTTCGTTGGTCCACACCGTGCGGCCCAGGTATTCAAGGTTGACCTGATGGCAAATACCCGTGCCCGGCGGCACCACACTGAAGTTGTCGAACGCGTCCTGGCCCCAGCGCAAGAACGCATAGCGTTCGCCATTGCGCTGCATCTCGATGTCGACGTTCTGCTTGAATGCGTCGTCCGAGGCATAGGTGTCGACCATCACTGAGTGGTCGATCACCAGATCCACTGGCGACAGCGGGTTGATCCGCTGTGGGTCGCCCCCGGCCTTGGCCACTGCTGCGCGCATCGCGGCCAGGTCGACCACCGCCGGCACGCCGGTGAAGTCCTGCATCAGAACCCGGGCCGGGCGGTACTGAATTTCCCGATCCGAGCGGCGTTCTTTGAGCCAGTCGGCCAGCGCCTGGAAGTCCTCGCCGCTGACAGTCTGGCCGTCTTCCCAGCGCAGCAGGTTTTCCAGCAGCACTTTGAGCGACATGGGCAGCTTGTCCAGATCACCCAGGGTGCGCGCGGCATCGGGCAGGCTGAAGTAGTGGTAGGTCTTGTTATGAAGGTCCAGGGTCTTGTGGCTTTTCAGGCTATCCAGGGAGGGCATTTAACGACTCCTTTAAACGGTAAGCGAACGGTGGCAGGCGAGCTTTTGTGACAGGTCTGGCTCAAGCGCTACTGTTGTTGTGGACCCACGCGGCACGTCAGAGGTTCAGCTTTTCAGCTATCATGCGCGGCTTTGATTGCGCAGGCTGGGAGTTGCCCGTGAATACGCTGTTTATGCATTGCCGGCCGGGTTTCGAGGGCGAAGTCTGTTCGGAGATATCCGATGTCGCAGCCCGCTTGAATGTGGCCGGTTACGCCAAGGCCAAACCTGACAGTGCTTGCGCGCAGTTCATTTGCCTGGAGCCCGACGGCGCTGCAAGGCTGATGCAAGGCCAGCGCTTTGACCGGCTGATCTTCCCGCGTCAGTGGGCGCGGGGGGCGTTTGTCGAGTTACCGGAGACCGACCGCATCAGCGTGCTGCTGGAGCATCTGCAGGAGTGGCCGGTGTGCGGCAGCCTGTGGCTGGAGGTGCTGGACACCAATGACGGTAAAGAGCTGTCGACCTTCTGCCGCAAGTTCGAAGTGCCGCTGCGCAAAGCCTTGAGCAAGGCTGGCAAGCTGCGCGACGACGCCAGCCTGCCGCGCCTGCTGCTGACGTTCAAGAGTGGTCGCGAGGTGTTTCTGGGGCTGGCTGAGGCCGCTAACAGCGCCATGTGGCCGATGGGCATCCCGCGCCTGAAGTTTCCCCGCGAGGCGCCCAGCCGTTCGACCCTCAAGCTCGAAGAGGCCTGGCACCACTTCATCCCGCGCGACCAATGGGAGCAGCGGCTGTCTGATGACATGACCGGTGTCGACCTGGGCGCAGCACCCGGTGGCTGGACCTATCAACTGGTGCGTCGCGGCATGCTGGTCACCGCCATCGACAACGGCCCGATGGCCGAAAGCCTGATGGACACCGGCCTGGTGCAGCACCTGATGACCGACGGTTTTACCTGGAAGCCGCGCCAGACTGTTGACTGGATGGTCTGCGATATCGTTGAAAAGCCGGCGCGCAGCGCTGCGCTGCTGGAAACCTGGCTGGGCGAGGGGTTGTGCCGTGAAGCGGTGGTCAACCTCAAGTTGCCGATGAAACAGCGCTACGCTGAGGTGCGGCGCCTGCTCGATCGCATTGAAGAGGGTTTCAAGGCGCGCGGGGTGAGGGTTTCGATCGGCTGCAAGCAGCTGTATCACGACCGTGAGGAAGTGACCTGCCATTTGCGTCGGCTGGATCTGGTTCGCTCTTGAGCGATCCGATAGCTGAAGCATCCCGACACTATTTGCTCGTTTGTGGAGTCATCCATGTCTGAACCCGTTGAAAACCTTGCTGCCGACGCCACCCTGGACGCGAGCGGCCTCAATTGTCCCGAGCCGGTAATGATGCTGCACCAGAAGGTCCGTGACCTGGCTGCCGGCGGTTTGCTCAAGGTGATCGCCACCGACCCCTCGACCCAGCGTGACATTCCCAAGTTTTGTGTGTTTCTGGGCCACGAACTGATCGAGCAGCAGGTGGCTGGCAGCACTTACCTGTACTGGATCCGCAAGAAAGCCGATTGACGGTCATAACGGCGGCTTATCATTTTATTCCCGATTGCGGAGCATCCCATGCAGATCGTTGCTGACGAAAATATCCCGCTGCTTGACGCCTTCTTCGCCGGGCTTGGCAGCATTCGCCGCCTGCCCGGCCGGGCCATCGACCGTGCGGCGGTGGCGGATGCCGATATCCTGCTGGTGCGTTCGGTCACCCAGGTCGACCGCGCCTTGCTTGAAGGCAGCCCGGTGCGATTTGTCGGCACCTGCACGATCGGCACTGATCACCTGGAGCTTGGTTACTTTGCCGAGGCCGGCATTCAGTGGTCCAGCGCGCCGGGCTGCAATGCCCGTGGCGTGGTGGACTATGTGCTGGGCAGCCTGCTGACCCTGGCGGAAATCGAAGGCGTCGAGTTGCCCGGCCGCACCTACGGCGTGGTCGGCGCCGGCCAGGTGGGCGGGCGGCTGGTCAGCGTCCTGCGTGGCCTTGGCTGGAACGTGCTGGTGTGTGACCCGCCTCGGCAAAAGGCCGAAGGTGGCGACTTTGTCAGTCTTGAAGAGATCATCCGCCGGTGCGACGTCATCAGCGTGCATACCCCGCTGGAGCGTGGCGGGGACCATCCGAGCTGGCACCTGTTCGACCGCCAGCGCTTGCAAAACCTGCGTCCAGGCGCCTGGCTGATCAATGCCAGTCGCGGTGCGGTGGTGGATAACCAGGCGCTGCACGATGTGCTGCTTGCCCGCGATGACCTGCAGGCGGTGCTGGATGTCTGGGAAGGTGAGCCGCAGGTGCATGTTGCGCTGGCCGAGCTGTGTACACTGGCGACCCCACACATCGCCGGTTACAGCCTTGATGGCCGGCAGCGCGGCACCGCACAGATCTATCAGGCGCTGTGCGCGTTTCTCGGTCAGCCGGCCAGCATTGAACTGCAAGACCTGCTGCCCCGCCCATGGCTGGCCCAGGTTGGTCTGGATGCCGAAACGGACCCGGCCTGGGCGCTGGCCATGCTGTGCCGGGGGGTTTATGACCCGCGCCGCGACGATGCGGATTTTCGGCGCACTCTGGAAGGCGGCACCGATAGCCAGCGCCTGGCATTCGATGCGCTGCGCAAACACTACCCGCCGCGCCGTGAGATCGATGCGTTGCAGGTCCGGCTGCAAGGGCAGGGCGCTCATGCTCAGCTGTTGCAGCAGATGGTCAAGGCACTGGGTGCCACGGTGCTCTGACAAGCAGGCAAAAAAAAGCCCGACTGAAAAGTCGGGCTTTTTTTGAGCGGTGGTTATTCCTGTTTGTCAGGAGTGATCCAGTGCTTGTCGCATTCCTGACAGGCCTGCTGCACCATCGCTTCGGTAATCAGCACTTCTTTGCCGTGCTCATCCAATACTGCCCCGCCGACCGGCAGGCTCGGAGTGGAACGAATGACTTCGACCTGGTTGCTGTTGTCTTGCAAGCTCATGATCCTTCTCCTTATCAGGTGTAGCCGTTCAAACTAGCCATGCTCTGTGACTGCGCCATGACATCCGCCCACCGTTGGGCCGATGCCTGATTGCAGCAGAGGTTTGCGTAAATCTCCAGTCAGTGACCGGCGAACACAGCGCTTGCGGGCAGACTCGCCGTCACAAGGTGTGTAGCCTGCGCCTATTGTGTGAGCCTAACAGGTGGCCAAAGTTCATGGTTTCAGTGTTACGCGGTAATCCGGCTCAGTCCCTGAGCCTGGTGTGGCGCTTTATTTCTCCTTATCGCTGGCGGGTTGGGGCGGCGCTATTGGCACTGCTGGTCACGGCAGGGATTACCCTGTCGATGGGGCAGGGCATCCGTTTGCTGGTCGATCAGGGCTTCATGACCCGCTCGACCGAACTGCTGAACCAGTCCATTGGTTTGTTTTTGCTGCTGACGCTGGGGCTGGCGGTCGGTACGTTCGTGCGTTTTTATCTGGTCTCGTGGATCGGCGAGCGGGTGGTCGCCGATGTGCGCAAGGCGGTGTTCGAGCACCTGATCGACCTGCATCCGGGGTTTTACGAGCACAATCGCGGCTCGGAGATACAGTCGCGGCTGACCGCCGATACTGCCTTGCTGCAGTCTGTGGTCGGTTCATCGCTGTCAATGTTTTTGCGCAGCGCCTTGATGGTCATTGGCGGCATTGTGTTGCTGTTCGTCACCAACCCGCGCTTGACCAGTATCGTGGTGGTTTCCCTGCCCTTGGTGTTGGCGCCAATCCTGATTTTCGGCCGGCGGGTTCGGCGCCTGTCACGGCTCAATCAGGATCGGGTCGCGGATGTCGGCAGCTACGTGGCCGAGACGCTGGGTCAGATCAAGACCGTGCAGGCCTACAACCATCAGGCCCAGGACCGGCAGCGCTTCAGCGGGACGGTGGAGCAGGCGTTCGATATCGCGCGTCGGCACATCCTGCAACGAGCCTGGCTGATTACGCTGGTGATCGTGCTGGTGTTGGGCGCGGTGGCGGTCATGCTCCGGGTTGGCGGCATGGACGTCATAGAAGGGCGCATTACCCACGGTGAGCTGGCCGCCTTTGTGTTCTATGCCTTGGTGGTCGGCACCTCATTTGGAACGATCAGTGAAGTGATTGGCGAGTTGCAACGTGCTGCCGGGGCCGCGCAACGGATTGCCGAGCTATTGCAGGCACGCAGTGAAATTGTTGCCCCCGCCCCCCAGGTGCAGGCCTTGCCGGGGCGGGTCAGCGGTCGCCTGGCGTTGGACAATGTCGGCTTCAGCTATCCGTCGCGGCCCGAGCATCCAGTGCTCAAGGGCCTGAGCCTGGAGATCGAGGCCGGAGAAACGCTGGCGCTGGTTGGTCCCTCCGGGGCTGGCAAGTCGACGCTGTTCGATCTGCTGTTGCGCTTCTACGACCCGCAGCAGGGTGAAATCCGTATCGAAGGCGTGCCTGTGCGGCAACTGAATTTGCACGAGCTGCGCCGCAGCTTTGCCATCGTCGCGCAAACTCCGGCACTGTTTTTTGGTAGTGTTGCAGACAACATTCGATATGGTCGCCCCGAGGCTACGGACGAGCAGGTTGAAGCTGCAGCGCGAATGGCCCACGCCCATGAGTTTATCCAGCAGATGCCGGAGGGCTATCGTACCCACTTGGGTGAAGGCGGTTTGGGACTGTCAGGCGGGCAGCGGCAACGTCTGGCGATTGCCCGTGCGCTGCTGGTCGATGCGCCAATCCTGCTGCTCGACGAAGCCACCAGTGCCCTGGATGCGCAAAGCGAACACTTGATTCAGCAGGCTCTGCCCGGCCTGATGCAGGGCCGTACTACGCTGGTCATCGCCCACCGCCTGTCGACCGTACAAAGCGCCGACCGCATCGCGGTGCTGGATCAGGGGCAGTTGGTCGCGGTAGGCACGCACCGCGAACTGATCGCCAGCAACCCGCTGTATGCACGGCTGGCGTCGTTGCAATTCAATGTGGAGGGGTAGTTGGGGGCAGGACCGGCCGGGCGCGAGCCGCATGAGCCGTCAAGCAGCCTGACCGGTCCTGAGCGGCATTCAATCAGCGGTATTCACACAGGTAAGCGGTGTCGACGCTGACCTTCAACTGGAACTTGCTGTTGGCCGGTACGTTGAACAGGCTGCCCGAGGCAAAGGTCTGCCACTGTTCGCTACCCGGCAGCTTGACGATCAGCTCGCCAGAGATGACGTGCATGATTTCGGCCTGTGCGGTACCGAACTCATATTCGCCCTTGGCCATCACGCCAATGGTAGCCGGACCTTCAGCCTGAGCGAATGCAATGGACTTGACGGTGCCGTCGAAATACTCGTTGACCTTGAACATGGTGAATCCTTGGAAAAGGCTGAAAAATGGCCGCTCAGTATGCCCAAGCCGTTTGCCTGCGTCACTCTTATCAGGCGGGCGTCAGTTGGGCAGTATCAAGGGCAGAAGACGCGCAGTATTGCGTGCATCGACCAAGGCCCGGTGTTGCTGGCCGCTGAAGTGCATGCCGGCCAGTTGCAGGGCGTTATTGAGCCCGACCGGGCGCTGCAGCTGGCGGGCCTGGGCAAAACGGTCTTTCAGATTGACGTAGGGTAATTCGTGCAAGGCGCTATCGAGTTGATGGCTGCGCCATTCCTGTTGCAACTGGCGATGATCGTAATCACCCCAACTGGCCCAGCCCACCACCCGCGCCTGATGATGGCTCAGCCAGCGTTCGAACTGCGGCCAGACACTCTCCAGCGGCTCGGCGCTGTCGATATCGTGCTGGCTGATATGCGTCAGCTCGCGGCAGAAGTGGGTCAGCAGCGGTCGGCGCGCCGGACGCACAAACCGTTCGAAGTGGTCCAGCTCCCGCCCATACTGATTCACCAGGGTGGCACCGATTTCGATGATCTCCATTTCCGCGACCGGCCAACCGCCTTCCTCGGTGGTGGCCTCCAGGTCAATCACCAGCCAATGCGGCATGCTCTAGCTCCCATCCAACGGTTTCGATATACAGACAACAGCCTCCAGCGTAGTCATGTTCGCCCCGGTATGCGCAAGGAGGTTCTACATCGACCGCGAACACCATTAAATGTGCCTGGCTGGACGATCATTGGTCTGAATTATGCCGGGGCATTGATGCGTCGGGCAGCATAGGCGAAGCGTCAGGAGCGTGCTGGTTGTACATGACCTTGTTGTGTAAACGGATAAAACCGCATAGCGTGTGGCAATTTGTCACTGTACGCGTTCCATGATGACCTTATCTCGCCCGTTGATATTCCTGGCAGCAGGAGTCTTGCTGACAGCCGCAGATCATGCTGGCGCTGCTCAGTTGGTCAGGGTCGGCGCTGCGCATTTTCCGCCCTATGTCGTGCGCCCCGAGAAAAGCGATCAGCAAGGGTTGCTCCCGCAACTGCTGGCCAGCCTCAACCGTAGCCAGTCCACGTACAATTTTGTGATGGTCCCGACCTCGGTCACCCGTCGCTTTCGCGACTTTGCCCAAGGGCGCGTGGACCTGGCGATATTTGAGAACCCGCAATGGGGCTGGCGCGACATTGCACATACCGCGGTGGACCTGGGCCTGGAAGACGAAGAAGTGTTCGTCGCGCGCCAGGTGCCGGGGCGTGGGCAGGACTACTTTAATGAGCTATCTGGCAAGCATCTGGTGCTGTTCAACGGCTATCACTATGCGTTTGCCCAGTTTAATGCCAGCCCCGATTACCTGACGGCCCATTTCAAGGTGACACTGACCTACTCGCATGAGAGCAACCTGTTGATGCTCAACCGGGGGCGGGTGGATATTGCCCCGATGACCCGGTCGTTTTTGCGTGACGCGGCACTGCGTGGGGTGGTGAATGCCGATGAATTACTGATTTCAGAGCGCGTGGATCAAGTCTATCGTCACTATGCACTGATACAGCCCGGCAGCCCTATCAGTGGTGCCGAACTGACCCGACTGCTGCGCCTGTTGCATGACAGCGGACAGATGAAGCAGATTTTCAGCCCCTATGACATTCGGCAGGTCAGTGCCGCCCGTTCGAAAGCCCCGCTGGGCCTGTCAGCGAACGCGGCGGCACATTTGCAGTAGATACTGTGAGTTGTCGGGCTGCTCCCAGCGGTCTAACAACAGTATTGGGTTAGCGGTCTTTGGCTTCCTTGGCATCCATTTCGGCATTGCGTTCATGGACGCGCTTGAGCTGCTCTTCGGTCAGGGGCAGTTTGTGCGCAGTGTCACGCAACAATAGCAATCCGCCGACAATAGAACCGATCGCGATGATCAGGATCAACCAGGCATACCAGGGCATAGCGTGCACTCCTTTTGCTGATACTCGTTTGAGATGTTGCTGAGGCTATTGGTTCCAGTGCGTTAACCCTTGCGCCGGTCGTGCAGCCAATGCCCCGTGGGGCGAGCGGATCGGCTACAATGCGCGCCGATTTCGACTTACCTGAGAACCCGCTCATGTCCGTTTGCCAGTCCCCTGTCATTGTTGCCCTGGATTTCCCGACCCGTGAAGCGGCGCTGCGCCTCGCCGATCAGCTCGATCCTAAGCTATGCCGGGTCAAAGTCGGCAAAGAACTGTTCACCAGCAGCGCATCGGGCATCGTCGCCAGCCTGTGCGAGCGTGGCTTCGAAGTATTTCTCGACCTGAAATTCCACGACATCCCTAACACCACCGCCATGGCGGTCAAGGCCGCAGCAGAAATGGGCGTATGGATGGTCAACGTACACTGTTCCGGTGGTTTGCGCATGATGCAGGCTTGCCGCGATGTCCTTGACCAGCGCAGTGGCCCGCAGCCGTTGCTGATCGGGGTGACCGTACTGACCAGTATGGAGCGTGAAGACCTGGCCGGTATCGGTCTGGATATCGATCCGCAGGAGCAGGTTCTGCGCCTGGCAGCCCTGGCCGAAAAGGCTGGCATGGATGGTCTGGTGTGTTCGGCCCAGGAGGCCCGCGCACTCAAGGCGGTGCATCCGGCGCTGCAACTGGTGACCCCCGGCATTCGCCCGGCCGGCAGCGCCCAGGACGATCAACGCCGCATCCTGACCCCGCGCCAGGCGCTGCAAGCCGGTTCCGATTACCTGGTAATCGGCCGTCCGATCAGTCAGGCCGCCGACCCGGCCCAGGCACTGGCCGCAGTGGTTGCAGAGCTGGCTTGAGGTTCAGATCTTCAGCACCAGTTTGCCGAAGTTCTCGCCGCTGAACAGCTTGAGCAGGGTGTCGGGAAAGTTTTCCAGTCCTTCGACCACATCCTCGCGGCTGCTCAGGCGGCCCTCGGCCATCCAGCCGGCCATCTCCCGGCTGGCTTCGGCATAGCGTGCCGCGTAGTCCAGTACCACGAAGCCCTCCATGCGCGCGCGGTTGACCAGCAGCGACAGGTAGTTGGCCGGGCCTTTGATCGCCGTGGTGTTGTTGTACTGGCTGATAGCGCCGCAGATCACCACTCGGGCCTTGGGCGCCAGACGCGCCAGCACGTGATCGAGAATCTCGCCGCCGACATTATCGAAAAACACGTTCACATCGTTGGGGCACTCGCGTTTCAGGGCTGCCGGGACGTCTTCGTTTTTGTAGTCGATGGCTGCGTCGAAGCCCAGTTCGTCGACCAGCCAGGCGCATTTTTCAGCGCCGCCAGCGATGCCCACGACCCGGCAGCCTTTGATTTTGGCGATCTGCCCGGCAATGCTGCCCACCGCACCGGCCGCACCGGAGATCACCACGGTCTCGCCCGTTTGTGGCTGTCCGACCTCCAGCAAGGCGAAGTACGCGGTCATGCCGGTCATGCCCAGTGCCGAAAGGTAGCGCGGCAGGGGCGCCAATTGCGGGTCGATGCTGTAGAAGCCTTTGGGCGCCCCGAGAAAGTAGTCTTGTACGCCCAGTGCCCCTTGCACATGATCGCCCACCGCAAAGCGCGGGTGTTGCGAGGCCAGCACCTCACCGACGCCCAGCGCGCGCATTACCTCGCCCAGGCCCACAGGCTCGATATAGGACTTGCCCTCGTTCATCCAGCCGCGCATGGCCGGGTCCAGTGACAGGTAGTGGTTACGCACCAGGATCTGGCCTTCTTCAAGCTCTGCAAGCGGAGCCTGCTCGAAGTGGAAGTCGTCCCGGGTTACCGGGCCGACAGGGCGTTTGGCAAGTACAAAGCGGCGGTTGGTCGGCTGGGTCATGGTGGTTGCTCGGTCGACAGAGTGAAAATTCATTGAAGTCGCTGATGCGCCTGCGAGCAAATGCCAAGAGCTGCTGTGCTGCGTTCTGGCGCAATCACCACGCTTGAGTCGCAGGCGTGGCTGCTCTACATTGCAGGTTTGCCAACTGCCTGGAATGTCTTGATGTCTAGCCTGACGCTGCCTACCGTTCACCCCAAGGTTCTGCGTCCGGGCGATGCGGTGGCGCTGGTTTCGCCTTCAGGGCCTGTGGCCGCCGAGAAGATCGAGGCCGCCGCACGGGTACTCGAAAGCTGGGGGCTACGGCCCCGCATCTACCCCCATGCTTACGAGCGCCATTCGTTCTATGCCGGCACCGACGCGCAGCGCATCAGCGACCTCAATCACGCGCTTGGCGACCCGCACATTCGTGCAGTGATCTGCAATCGTGGCGGCTATGGCGTGCAACGAATTCTCAATGAGGTTGACCTTGAGGCGGTGCGCCGTGACCCCAAGTTGCTCAGTGGTTTCTCCGACATCACGGCAGTGCATGGGCTGCTCTGGGCGCAAGCGCGGCTGGCCAGTGTGCACGGGCCGGTGGCCAACCAGCTTGGTCACAATCCCCTGATGGCCAGCGGTCTGCGCCATGCGTTGATGAGCACCGAACCGGTTTTGCTGCAGGCTGATCCCAATGCAGGCACTGGCAGCGTACGCACCCGCGGTCGGGCGACCGGCACCTTGCTGGGCGGTAACCTGAGCATGCTCAGCACCTGTATCGGTACACCGTTCATGCCGGATATGGACGGTGCAATTCTGCTATTGGAAGATGTGGGTGAGGCCGCGTATCGGGTGGACCGGTTGTTGACTCATCTGGGTAATTGCGGTTTGCTGCAGCGGCTCAACGGCATTGCCTTGGGCGATTTCAGCGTGCCGGCGCATGCCGCGGGCAGCATTAGCCCCGCCGATGTGTTGCTCGAGCGTCTTGGCAGCCTGGGCATTGCTGTGCTGGGCGGTTTGCCGGTCGGCCACGGTGAGGTCAATCAGGCGGTGCCGCTGGGGACTCGGGCGGTGCTGGACGTCGAAGCCGGTACCTTGCTGGTCGAGTCTGCGAACGTGGCCTGACCTGCCCCCGCATAGGGCCGCAACGATCGTTGGCGGCCTTTGCTGATCCTGAAAGCGACCTTCGCATAGCTAATTGCCACCTCTGACCCATTCCCTGCTTGTGCGGCTGACCGCCCGGCGCGAATCTGCACGGATATCGCGGGCTTGCGTGGCATGACGAGCTTATATGGGGATGGGATGCTATGAGGTCGACCGGATTTACCCACTTGGGGATGGCCAAGAAGTTGGGGTTGGGCTTTGGCCTGGTGTTGCTGCTCACCGCCTTGGTGGCCGGTATCGGTGTCTGGTCGCTGCAGCGTATCACTCAGCATTTCGATGGCCTCAAACAGACCTCGGCGCTCAATACGGCGGTACTTGGCGTGCGTGTGCTGGAGCAGGATTACGCGCTGCGCAGCGATCCGAAGCTCATCGAGCAGTTGCATGCGCAGTTGCAGGCTCTTGATGAGCGTGCTGCGGCCCTCAAGATTCTCATGCCTGGCAATGCTGCGGTGGTGGAGCGCGTGCAACAAGCCCTGGTGGCCTATCGCAGTTCGTTCGATGCCTATGTAGATATCAACCAAAGCAAAGACCTGGCACTGGAAATGGCCAACTGGTCAGTCTCCAGTGTGTCCAACAGTCTGGAGTTATTGCAGTCAGGACTGACCGACGATGGCACCTGGACCCTGAAGGACTCTCAGGGCCAGGATGGCGCGCAATTTATCGAACAGGCCGGCAAGATCAGCCAGGTCGGGCGCCTGATGTTGCTCGCCATGGACGAGGCCAGGGTGCGCCTGGAAAAAAACCGCCGCACGGGAACAGGCGAAGAGGCCGCTACCGGCACGATCGAACAAGCGCAGCAGGCCAGTGCGCTGGCCGAGGAACTCAAGTCGGCGATCACCGATCCTGGCTACCAGGCAGTGATCAATGAGGTGGTCGGTCACATCGCCAATTTCAACGAAAAGCTCAAGGAGTACACCGAGCTGCTGGGCAAACAGGCTGGTGTGGCGACACAACTGGGCGAGAGTGCTCGTCAGGTGGTCGAGCTGGTGGGGCAAGCCTACGCTGCCGAAGACCAGTCAATGCAAGCTCAACTGCGCGCCGACACTCTGTTGATCATTGGCTCTTCCATTGCTGCATTGCTGGTAGGGCTGCTGGCTTCGTGGCTGATCACCCGGCTGATTGTCGCGCCACTGCGGCTGGTGATCGGTCAGGCGCAGCGCATCGCTGCCGGAGACCTCAGTGGCCGTGTTGAGGTGGACCGGCGTGATGAAATTGGCCAGTTGATGGCGGCCATGCAGCAGATGAGTAACGGCCTGAGCCAGATCGTCAGTGGCCTGCAGGCGGGCATCGAGAAGCTTGCCCACTCGGCCCATGAGCTGTCAGCAGTGACCGAGCAGACCAATCTGGAGGTCGGCAGTCAGAAGGAAGAAACCGAGCAGGTCGCCACGGCCATGAACCAGATGACCGCTACCGTGCATGATGTGGCGCGCAATGCCGAAGAGGCCGCGCTGGCCGCGCAGAGCGCTGATGAGAAAGTCAGCAGTGGCCAGGCTGTGGTGCGTCAGAGCATGCAGTGTATCGATGCGCTGTCACGCTCTTCGGCGTCTGCCTGTGAGGGGATCGAAAACCTCAGCGCGCAAGTGCAGAACATCGATCAGGTGCTGGGGGTGATCAAAAGTGTCGCTGAACAGACCAACCTGCTGGCGCTCAACGCCGCCATCGAGGCCGCGCGGGCCGGTGAACAGGGCCGGGGTTTTGCCGTGGTGGCAGATGAGGTGCGGGCGTTGGCACGGCGTACCCAGCAGTCCACCGAGGAAATCGAAAGCCTGGTGGCCAGCTTGCGTGGCGGTGCACGGGCTTCGGTGGAGCAGATCCAGAGCAGTGGTGAGCTGGTCAAGCGCGCGGTGGGTGAAGCGCAGCAGACCGAGCGTGCATTGAGCAGTATTGCCAGTGCGGTATCGACCATCCAGCAGATGAATCAGCAGATCGCCGCCGCCGCCGAACAGCAAAGCTCGGTGGCCGAGGAAATCAACCGCAGCGTCACCAGCATTCGCAGCAGCGCCGATCAATCGGCGCTGGCCATGCGCGGCAACGCCGCCTCAAGCGTAGAGTTGGCGGCGCTGGGCAATGAGCTCAAAGGCATGGTCGGGCATTTTCGTTTGTAGCGTCGGCGCTGTTGCGTTGCGGTAGCGTTTGCTCAGCCCTTGCGTACATTAAGAATCAGCAGGGTCAGGCCGCCGGCAACAATTCCCCAGAACGCCGAGCCGACCGAAAACAGGGTCAGGCCTGAAGCAGTGACCATAAAAGTGATCAAGGCCGCTTCGCGCTCGTTGGGCTCGCTCATGGCCACGGTCAGGCCGTTGATGATCGAGCCGAACAACGCCAGCGCAGCGATCGACAGCACCAGCTCTTTCGGGAAGGCCGCGAACAGCGCGGCCAGGGTCGCGCCATACAGGCCGGCAATGGCATAGAACACCCCGCACCAGATCGCAGCGGTATAGCGTTTGCTTTTGTCTTCGTGGGCATGCGGGCCGGTGCAAATGGCTGCGCTGATGGCCGCCAGGTTGATGCCGTGGCAGCCAAACGGTGCCGTCAGCAACGAGGCCAGGCCTGTGGTGGTGATCAGTGGCGAGGCGGGGGTGTGATAGCCATCGGCGCGCAGTACCGCAATCCCTGGCATATTCTGCGAGGCCATGGCGACCACGAATAGCGGAATGCCGATGCTGATGGTAGCGGCCAGCGAGAAGCTGGGTGTGGTCCACACGGGTACGGCCAGCTCCAGAACGAAGCCGCTGAAATTCAATAGCCCCAGCGCGGCGGCCAGCGCAATCCCCACCAGCAACGCTGCCAGTACGCTGTAGCGCGGCGAAACGCGTTTGACCAGCAGATAGGTAAAGAACATGCCCAGCACCAGGCCGGTGCGGTGTTGCGCGGCGACAAAAATATCACTGCCGATCTTGAACAGAATGCCGGCCAGCAGCGCAGCGGCCAGCGAGGCGGGCAAGCGCTTGACCAGCCGCTCGAAACTGCCGGTCAGGCCGCACAGGGTCACCATCACCGCGCAGGTGATAAAGGCGCCTATAGCTTCCGGGTAACTTACACCGCCCAGGCTGGTCACCAATAACGCCGCACCCGGTGTCGACCAGGCGACGGTAATCGGTGTTCGATAGCGCAACGACAGGCCGATGCTGCACACCGCCATGCCCATGAACAGCGCCCATAGCCATGAAGAAATCTGCCCGCCGGTCAGGCCCGCCGCCTGGCCGGCCTGAAACATCAGCACCAGTGAGCTGGTGCAGCCGGTCATCATCGCGATGAAGCCGGCGACTACCGAAGATAGCGAAGAGTCAGCCAATGGACGCAGAGGAGTCTGCAGGGCGGTCTCGGACATGCGGGAATTTCCTTAAAGCGCGCAGGTAACAGGGCGCACAGCCTAAACCCAAGCCCGGCAGCGTATTGCGATACAGCGACAGGCGTATTGGCCCGTACAGTTGGCCGCCTGTCGTCAGCCCAGCGGCCCGTCACCTGGATGCTGGGTCTTGCCCAGCGCCTGGTTGACGGTCAGCCAGCCTTCGACAGCCTCCAGGCCCACCTCGGCAAATACTCGCTGCAAGAGCCTGACCTGCTCGCGACGCAGGGCGGCCTCGAACTTCTGCCCCTCGGCACTGAGCCCCAGCAGACGCTTGCGTTTGTCCGTTTCGGGCGTGGTGGTGTGCACCATGTTCATGGCAATCAACTGACGCAAGGGCACATTCAGTGCCTGTTTGCTGACCCCGAGCACGGTCAGCAGCTCCTTGACGCTGAGTTCCGGGTAGCGAGCGATGAAGAACAGGATGCGCTGGTGAACGCGACTGAACCCGCGTTTGGCCAGCATTTCATCCGGTTTTGCGGTGAACGCCTGATAGCCGAAGAAAAAAGCTTCCATGGCCATTTGTTGATTGGTGCAGTTTTTAAGGTCAAGCATGTTGACGTATCTGCCAATAGCATCGTAAGTTTTGGTCAACAATTTTGACGTATTCCCTTCTACCCGGCTACAGGTGAAAGTGATGGCTTTTTCTGAAAGAGTTTCACGCCTCAAAGGTTCCTTGATTCGCGAGATCCTTGCCGCTGCCCAGCGTCCCGAGGTCATGTCGTTTGCCGGTGGTCTGCCTGCCGAGTCGATGCTGCCGGCCGTACAGTGGGCCGAGATGCCGGTAGGTCTGGGTCAATACGGCATGAGTGAGGGCGAGCCGGCGTTGCGCGAAGCGCTGGCGGCCGAAGCGCGGGCGTTGGGGCTTGACTGTCAGGCCAGCCAGGTACTGGTTGTCAGCGGCTCGCAGCAGACTCTGGATCTGGCCGCCAAGCTGTACATCGATCGAGGCACCGAGATTGTCGTTGAGGGCCCCACCTATCTGGCCGCCTTGCAGATCTTTCAGTTGTTCGGTGCTGCCTGCCTTAGCGTACCGGTAGAAGCCGAAGGGCCCGACCTGGCAGCGTTGCGCCAGAAGCTCGAACAGCATGCACCCGCGTTCGCCTACCTGATTCCGACGTTTCAGAATCCGTCCGGCGTGCGTTACAGCGAACAGCGTCGCGAGGCGGTAGCGGCGTTACTCGATGAGTTCGGTGTGACCCTGATCGAGGATGAACCCTATCGTGAACTGACCTTCGATGATGGCCGTGCCCGGCCCATCGTGGCGCGCTTGCGCAAGTCGAGCTGGATCTACACCGGTACTGTGTCCAAGACTCTGTTGCCCGGCCTGCGGGTCGGCTACCTGATTGCCAGTCCTGATCTGTTCCCGCACCTGCTGCGCTTGAAGCAGGCGGCCGATCTGCACACCAACCGCATTGGTCAGTGGCAGGCGCTGCAATGGATCGGCACCCAGCAATATCGCGATCATCTGGGTGTTTTGCGCGATTTTTACCGCGAGCGCCGTGATGCCTTTGACGCCGCCCTGCAGACCCATTTCACTGATCTGGCTGAGTGGAACACACCGCAAGGCGGGCTGTTCTTCTGGCTCACCCTGAAGCAGCCGCTGGACACTCGCACCTTGCTGGATGCGGCGTTGGCCCAGGATGTAGCTTTCATGCCGGGTGAGCCGTTTTTTGCCGACCCGCAGGCGAACCCTGGATACCTGCGATTGAATTTCAGCCATATTGACCCGTCACGTCTGGACGAGGGGCTACGGCGTCTGGCTGACGTGGTGCGTCAAGCTCTGGCCAAGGGGCTGGTCAAGTAAGTGTCGATCGTCTTCAAAAGTGCATTGATTTCATGGGGGAACGGCTGATGTACAAGATTCATGGCGATTACAACTCCGGCAATTGCTACAAACTCAAGCTGATGCTCAGCTTGCTGGGCCAGCCTTATCAGTGGGTGCCGGTGGATATCCTCAAGGGTGAAACACAGACTCCGGAGTTCCTGCACAAGAACCCCAACGGCAAGATTCCGGTACTGGAGTTCGAAGACGGCACCTGCCTGTGGGAGTCCAATGCGATTCTCAATTTCCTGGCCGATGGCAGCGCCTACCTGCCAAGCGATGCGCGTTTGCGCACCCAGGTGCTGCAATGGCAGTTTTTCGAGCAATACAGTCACGAGCCCAGTGTCGCGGTGGCGCGGTTTATCCAGTTTTATCTTGGCCTGCCTGCCGAGCGGGCTGAAGAGCATCGGCGCAAGCTCAAGGAAGGCTACCGTGCGCTCGCCGTGATGGAGCAACAACTGCAACGTACGCCGTTTCTGGTGGCTGAGCAGTTTTCTATTGCCGATATCACCCTCTACGCTTATACCCATGTCGCGCACCAGGGTGGTTTTGATCTGGCGCGGTATCCGGCCATTTCGAGCTGGCTCGAGCGGGTCCGGGCGCAACCTGGTTATGTCGGAATGCTGGACTGATCCGACGCTGGATCGCCTTGCCCGAGCGAGTGAAACCTAGACGCGCACGAATAGAAACTGCGTCGCTTTGCGTAAGATTTTTTACCTACTGATGAGGGGCTTTTCAGTAGGGCTTGCAGTGGCGCAGTTTCTGCAATACCCGCTCTCGCTCCGGAATCAATCGCAATGATTTTTCATGGCCCACTGCTGGCAAAGGTCGACAACACAATGGCTTTTTCCAGCAGGGGAGTAAGGGCTCATGCTCGACGTAATCCGGACCGCGGCGGTCATTGTTTTGCTGACGTTTGCTGTTCAGGCACGGGCCGACGACTGCGACGACAACCAGGCGGCGATGAATCGCTGTGCGGCGGTTGAGCTGGCAAGGCTTGACCGGCAACTGAACGAGACGTTCAAGAACCAGCTGGCCTGGTTGCAGGACGCCCGGAAAAAGCTCGAATTGCGCAGTGCACAGCGGCAGTGGATCGCCTTTCGTGATGCTGACTGTCTGTATCAGGTGGGCCAGTTGGCGGATGCCGGGACCCTTGGGCCGATGCTGCAAGCCCGTTGCCTGGCCGCGCATACCGAGGCAAGAGTCAGGCAGTTGCAGGCCTATACGGCCTGTCGCCAGCAGGGGTGCCCGCGTTGATTCAGTGCATTGAATGAAACACCGCGTCCGAGTTGATGTGCTCGGTGACATTGAGCCCGGCAGCCAGCAAATGCGCTTTGAGGTTGGCTGAGTTACTGACCACTGCCCAGGGTTGCTCGCTTGGCAGGTTTGGCTCGTCCAGGCTGCTCAGGGCCTCTAGCAGTTGTTCTGGGGTAATGTGCCAGGCCAGTATGCCGTCGTTTTTCCATCCTGCCTTATGAATGCCCAGCGCTTCGCATAGACGCTTTTTGCGCTCAGCGTCCTGTCGATCCTGCTGGCGGGAGCGCTCGATCAGCTCGACCGCTTGAGGGTCGGTGTACTTGCCCTCGCGCCAGATGATTTTACCGGTGCCCCATGCTTCGGGCGGGCAGTCCTTGCCGACAGGCGAGGGCAGAATGGTCGGGTTGATCTCCAGCGGATAGATGCGGCACACCAATGGGCGCTGTTCATAAATGGTACACAGGTTGTCGGCGCCCAGATTGGGGCAGCCGGCAACGATATCGGCTACCAGCAGGGTGATGACCTCTGCGTCCTGATCTCCAAAGCTGGCCGCAAACGCGCGCAAGGTCTGGTGCTGGTACTCTCCTGGCCTTCCTGACCACAGCGAGTCGCTGATGGTTTCGGTCATGAGTACCACATTGTCGCCGCGCGCTGCCCAGGCCTGCGCCTCATCGACCGTCAGTGGCACGTATTTGCCACGGCAGCATTTGCCACAGGCCGTGCAGTTGTACCTCAAGCCATCATCTGACATCGCAATCGATCTTCTGCCGGAGCGGTCGCTTTGGCTTGGGCATTAGATGAACACGCCGCGACCCGCTGATTTATCGAGGCAGGCAGCTTATCCGGCGGATTTGTATCCGTACCGTTAACATTTGTATCAAAATGAATACAACCGCCCCCGTGCCGTTCAGGACGGCCAGGGGGCTGTATTCAAGGCAGGAGGATTGAGCGCTTCAGACTGCGCCGAAGCGCTGATTGAGATAGTCGATGATGACTTTGGATTCGTACATCCAGGTCACTTTTTCGCCTTCCTGAATGCGCAGGCAGGGCACTTTGATCCGGCCACCTTCGTTGAGCAAAGCCTGGCGAGCGGTCTGGTCGTTCTTTGCGTCATGCAGTGCCACTGGCACATTGAGACGGTGCAGGGTGCGGCGGGTTTTTACGCAGAACGGGCAGGCATGGAACTGATACAGGCTCAGCTCTCGGGCGGCCTGCTCGACACTGGCCTGGGCCTGCGGGCTGCGCTTCTTGCGGGCCGGGCGGGTGATGAAGTCGCCGAAGACGATAAGTTGGCCAAGACCAACCCGCAGGGCTTTGATGATCACAGGCATACCTCTGAGTGTGGCGGAGCGGGCAGGGCACCAGGTGCCCTGCAGGGTTGGGGCTTACTTGATCAGGCTGAGAAACTCGCTGCGCGTGGCGGCGTTGTCGCGGAATTCACCGAGCATCACCGAGGTGATCATCGCCGAGTTCTGCTTCTCGACGCCGCGCATCATCATGCACATGTGCTTGGCTTCGATGACCACCGCAACGCCCAGGGCGCCGGTGACCTGCTGGATGGCTTCGGCAATCTGGCGGCTGAGGTTTTCCTGGATCTGCAGGCGGCGGGCATACATGTCGACAATGCGTGCGACCTTGGACAGGCCCAGTACCTTGCCGTTGGGGATATAGGCCACGTGAGCCTTGCCAATGAACGGCAGCAGGTGATGTTCGCACAGCGAATACAGCTCGATGTCCTTGACCATCACCATCTCGCTGGCATCGGAGCTGAACAGCGCATCGTTGGTGACTTCTTCGAGGGTCTGCTGATAGCCGCGGCACAGGTACTGCATGGCCTTGGCAGCGCGTTTTGGCGTATCGAGCAGGCCTTCGCGGGTGACGTCTTCACCCAGTTGACCCAAGATGTCGGTGTAATTCTGTTCCAGTGTCACGGGGCTGTGTTTCCGTATGGATAGCGATCAGGGCGCACATATTACCCGAGCCGGACGGTCAGGTGTATGGCCGCTGTGCAAATCGGTCAGGCACAATGTCCTCGTCTTACGTCCGTGTATCCGTTTGCTTACCATCGTGCGACTCGTTCGCTACCTACTTTTACCCCGCCATGCAGTCTCATGCGGCAGGTCATTCCTGACCCTGATTCGAGAGTATGAAACGCATGTTGAGTCGAGTAGTGAAAATTGCGATGGTCGTTGCCGTCTTGTCGGCCGTATCCGGTTGCTGGCCGTTCTGGGGGCCGGGGCCGGGTGGGCACGGGGGTGGCGGTGGTGGCCATCATCAGGGTGGGCCGGGCGGCCATGGCGGGCCGGGCGGCGGTGGGCCAGGTTTTGGCCCGCGCTGAGTCTGCCATGTGGGGGGCTGCGGCGCGACGTTACTCGTCGCGCCCTTCAAGCATGGTCCGCCGTAACATCACATAGACCGCGCCCGCTCCGCCATGCCGTGCCTGGCATGAGCAAAAGCCCAGCACCTGCGGGTGCTGACGCAGCCAGGTGTTGACGTGGCTTTTGATCATCGGCCGCTTGCCATCGAGGCGCACCGCCTTGCCGTGGGTGACACGCACGCAGCGGATTTCAAGCCTGGTGGCTTCGGCAAGAAACGCCCAGAGGGTTTCGCGAGCGACTTCCACGTTCATGCCATGCAGGTCCAGGCTGCCTTCGAAACTGATCTGGCCCAGTTTCAGCTTGCGCATCTGCCCTTCCTGAACCCCGTCACGGGCCCAGTGCAGAACGTCCTCCGGGCCTACATCAATAACGAACTGATCGGACAGGCCATCGACCTTGATCGACTCGTGGCTGGCGGTGGCCGACTCGCGCAAACGACTGAGCTGGCGGCGGTCAGCCTTTGCCTTGCCGGTGTCGGCATAAGCCTGCTCGATACGCTTGACGCCACGCATCTCGTTCTTGAACAGGGAAAAATCATCGTCTTGCATGCAGGGCCTCCCCTAAGCCATCCAGTTCAACGGGCCATGATGCGGGCTGTTTCATGGCAAACAGCCCGGGAAGCGTCAAATCAGGTCTTTGGTCAGTGCGAGGGTGGCGAAGTTGTCCGCCATGATCGCCATTTCGGTACGGTGCACGACATGCGCGCTGACCACGCCGTCTGGGGTCGGCAGGTCGCGGGTGGCACAGGCATCGTCGACCAGCGTGCAGCGATAGCCGTAGTCCTTGGTGGCACGTACGGTTGTACTGATGCTCGAATGGCTCATGAAACCGCACACGATCAGGTCCAGGCGGCCCAGGCTTTGCAGCAGATCATGCAGGCCGGTGCCATTGAAGGCATTGGGCAGGCGTTTTTCGACGACGTGTTCACCGGGCAGCGGCAGCAGTTCCGGGACCAGTTGGCCACGCTCGCCTTGCGGGTCGAACAGACCGCCCACAGTACCCAGATGG
Organism: Pseudomonas sp. StFLB209; assembly: GCF_000829415.1. Lineage (NCBI taxonomy): Bacteria > Pseudomonadati > Pseudomonadota > Gammaproteobacteria > Pseudomonadales > Pseudomonadaceae > Pseudomonas > Pseudomonas sp. StFLB209. The sequence goes on from NZ_AP014637.1 coordinate 4,150,300, forward strand.
CGGATGTGCACGATCGGGCATTTGGCGGCACGTGCCTTTTCTACCAGCAGGCCGATGTTGGTCAGTGCCTCATGGACGCCGCTCAGCGCCAGCGGGCCGCTGAGGTACTCTTTCTGGGCATCGATGATAATCAGCGTGGCATTGCTCAGGCTGGCCTGGGCGTGAACCCGGCCGCTGAGTTGAAACATGGTCTTGGGAGAAGACATGGGGGCTCCTTCAAGTGGGGCTTGGGGACGCCTCTAAAAACTGCCCGCGTTGCCGGCCTTGCCAACACGTTTAGAGGTGCCCTTTTTGGCGCATTGTCCTCTCCCCGAGTCATTCTGTGAATCTTGACAATTGAGAACCGCGGTTTTAGCGGGCTGCAGGGCAGAAGATGGAGCAAAAGGTGATGGCTGTTTGCCTTGCTGGATGTTGCGCAATGGTAGACACTCCGTTGCTTTACGTCACTGCGGGTTTGCGAGTCCTGCTAGAATCGCCCGCCGTTTTCCTCCAAGGAGCTTGCCCATGATCACTTCCCGTTTGCGCACCATACGCGATCATATCCGCTGGGCCGTCAGCCGCTTTCACGAGGAAGACGTATTTTTCGGGCACGGCACCGACAATGCCTGGGACGAAGCACGGCAACTGGTGCTTGGTGCCCTGAGCCTGCCTTGGGAAATTGCCGACAGCTATCTGGATTGCCGCCTGGAAATCGACGAGATTTCCGAACTGCAGCGGCTTATTCGCCGCCGTATCGATGAGCGTGTGCCAACCCCTTATCTGTTGGGGGAGGCGTGGTTCTGCGGCATGTCGTTCATTGTCGATGACCGTGTGTTGATCCCGCGTTCTCCGATTGCCGAACTCATTGAGGACGGTTTTCAACCCTGGCTGGCCCAGGAGCCAGCGCGGATTCTGGACCTGTGCACCGGCTCGGGCTGTATCGGTATTGCCTGTGCCGACGTGTTCCAGGATGCAGAGGTGGTACTGGCCGATCTGTCCTATGCCGCACTGGAAGTGGCTAATCAGAATATCGAGCGCCATGGTGTGGATTCGCGGGTCTACACCGTGCAGGGCGATGGCTTCGATGGCCTGCCAGGGCAGCGCTTCGACCTGATCGTGTCCAATCCGCCGTATGTCGATGCCGAAGATTTCGCTGACATGCCGGATGAGTTCCAGCATGAGCCTGAACTGGCCCTGGCCTGCGGCAGCGATGGCTTGAACCTGGTGCGCCGCATGCTCGCCGAGGCGGCTGACCATTTGACCGAGAAAGGCTTGCTGATCGTTGAGGTAGGCAACAGCCAGGTGCATGTCCAGGCGCTGTATCCAGAGGTCGATTTCGCCTGGCTGGACTTCAAGCGCGGTGGTCACGGGGTGTTCATGCTCTCGGCCGAGCAGTGCCGCGAGCATCGCGCGCTGTTCGAGTCGCGTCTGTAAGACGCTACCGCCAAGGCCGGGCCAATTCCCGGCCTTGGCGGCTTAGCGATGCGTGGCGATCCAGATCAACAGCCCGGCCTGAAACACCGCAAAGGTCACCAGGCAGGCGATGGTAAAGCGCAAACCGGCATCATCGCGGCGGTACTTGTTGACCCGCTCTTCATGTTTGCGAATGGTCACATCCTGCTCTTGTAGCCGCTGCTCGGCTTTTTCAAGCATCTGCGCCGCATCGAGTATTTCAACGATCTGGACTTTTTCGTTGTTCCAGGTGCTGTGCAGGTTGCCGACCTGGACTTGCTTGACGCTGCCCTTCATGTGTTGCGCGTCAGCGTAGCCGACCTCGAAACCCTGGGTGCGCAGGAAGTGGTCGCGGCGCATCCGGGTGTCTTCATTCAAGCCGTCTTTGCTGGCCAGGTCAAAACTCTCGACCTTGTAGGTTGCCCAGCGCTTTTGCGCCCAATGGATGCCGGTTGCGATCAGAAAACGACCCAGGCCGCGGTTCCAGGGTTCGATCTGCAGGCCCGAGTCCGGCCCGAAGCGCACCACATGCTCAAGGTGGTCGACCCAGATATCCAGGTGGTTTTGTTCGCGCCGCACCCGTTGCCCCGGCAACTGGATATTCAGGCGCAACAGGCTCAATTCTTTGCTGTGCCGCTCAGCCTGCCCCATCTGGACGAAGCGCAGCGGGCGGCCGCCGGTCGCGCGATCGGTGGGCAAGGGCGCCAGGCGCAGCATCTGGAAATGTTCCGGGACGACATCGTCCCATGGCTTTGGCGGTGCGGCGTTTTCGCTTTCAGCGGTCTTTTCTACAGCGTCAATGGTATCGGTCATTCGTGGCGATCCTGTCCATGGCCTGTTGCGGCACACACTCTGCCAGTGCCTCGCTATCGGCTGGCAGCAGCAACACTTAAGCGCACAGCCTTCAAGGCTGCAGATTTTCGATGAACTGCAGGATCTGCCTGGTCAACTCGCTGGCCAGCGGCAAATCGGGGTTGCGATACGACTGCAGTTGTTGCTGCAGATCGTCAGGTACGATGCGCAGCACATGGTTCATGCCGTCGATCAACACCAGTTGCGCATCCGGCTTGGCTTGCTGCAGGCGTTGCGCGTCTTCGACCCCGACCTGAATATCGTTGCGTCCCTGCACGATCAGCGCCGGGACCTTGATCCGGGCGAAGGCCGCAGCCGGGTCTTGGCGTAACAGCGAGATCAGATACGGCTGGACGCTGGGCCTAAACACCACCATCAGTTCGGCCGGCACTTGCGCGTCGGTGCGGCCGGCCTTGAGGCTGTCGAGTAACTGTTGGCTGCGCTGCGCCAGCTCCGGTGGCAGTCGATCATTGAGTTGCTCGCGCAGGACCCGATCCACCGGCCGGCCCGTGCCGCCGATGGTAATCACCGCGCTGGCGCCGGCCGGTCCCGCGGCCAGCGAAGCCATGAGTGCGCCCTCGCTATGGCCGAGCAGTATCAGCGGGCCGAGCCGCGAATCGGCCTTGAGCAGTCGACTCCAGGCCACCACATCGGCGACGTAACGCTCAACGCTCAGATTGCGCTCATCAGGGGTGGCAGGCTTGCTGGCGGCCACACCGCGTTTATCGTAACGGACACTGGCAATGTTGTGTCTGGCCAGGGTGATTGCCAGTTGCTTGAGGCTGTCGTTACGTCCGCCTTCGGGGTTGTTGCCGTTACGATCGGTGGGGCCGGAGCCGGCAATCAATAGCACAACTGGCACCGGGCGGCTGGCGCGCGGCAGCATCAGGGTGCCATACAGCGTGCCGTTGCCGGTCTGCACACTGATCGGGCGCTGCATAACACTGGGTGTCGCGGCTTGGGCTGCGGTGCTGAGCAGCGCCACAGCCAGCAATAGCCATGCTGACAGGGCTTGAATCGTGGTTCGTTTCGGGTGCATCACAAAGCCATCATCAGGAAGGTAACGCTTGGACGCATGCGTTCGGCGAAGGTTCTAGTGTGTATACTGCGCACCTGCTTAAATCGAACTGGTTTTTCTCGGAGCCCCCGCATGTCCGGCAACACTTTCGGCAAGCTTTTCACTGTAACCACTGCCGGCGAAAGCCATGGCCCGGCGCTGGTCGCTATCGTCGATGGCTGCCCGCCTGGCGTTGAGTTGTCGCTCGATGATCTACAGCGCGACCTGGACCGGCGCAAGCCCGGCACCAGTCGGCACACCACCCAGCGCCAGGAAGACGACCAGGTCGAGATTCTCTCCGGCGTCTTCGAGGGCAAGACCACCGGTACCTCGATCGGTCTGCTGATTCGCAACACCGACCAGAAGTCCAAAGACTACTCGGCAATCAAGGACCTGTTCCGCCCGGCGCATGCTGACTACACCTATCACCACAAGTACGGGGTCCGCGATTACCGTGGCGGTGGCCGCAGCTCTGCGCGGGAAACCGCTATGCGCGTAGCGGCCGGTGCGATCGCCAAGAAGTACCTGGCCAGCCAGGGTATTACCGTACGCGGCTACATGAGCCAGTTGGGGCCGATCCCGATCGAGTTCAAAACCTGGGACAGCGTCGAGCAGAACGCCTTCTTCTCACCTGACCCGGACAAGGTTGCTGAGCTGGAAGCCTATATGGACCAGTTGCGCCGTGACCAGGACTCGGTCGGGGCGAAGATCACCGTGGTGGCCGAAGGTGTGATGCCGGGGCTTGGCGAGCCGATTTTCGACCGCCTGGACGCCGAACTGGCCCACGCGCTGATGAGCATCAACGCCGTCAAGGGCGTCGAAATCGGCGCCGGGTTCGCCTGTGTGGCTCAGCGTGGCAGCGAGCACCGCGACGAACTGACACCGGACGGATTCCTGTCCAACCAGGCGGGCGGCATTCTCGGCGGTATCTCTTCGGGCCAGCCCATCGTGGCTCATCTGGCGCTCAAACCGACCTCCAGTATCACCACGCCGGGCCGTTCCATTGACGTCGATGGCAATTCACTGGAGATGATCACCAAGGGCCGTCATGACCCCTGCGTCGGCATCCGTGCCACGCCGATTGCTGAAGCCATGATGGCCATCGTGCTGCTTGACCACCTGCTGCGCCATCGTGGGCAGAACGCCGATGTGCAAGTGACTACACCGGTGCTGGGCCAGCTGTGACGGAGCATGGCGGGCAGCTGCCTTATTGGCGGCTGTCCGGCTTTTACCTGTTCTATTTCGCCCTGCTGGGCTCTTCGGCGCCGTTTCTGGCCCTGTATTTCCATCATTTAGGCTTCTCCAGTGCGCGTATCGGTGAACTGGTCGCCATTCCGATGCTGATGCGTTGCATCGCGCCGAACCTGTGGGGTTGGTTGGGCGATTACAGTGGCCAGCGGCTGGCGATCGTGCGCTTCGGCGCGGTCTGCACGCTGCTGGCGTTCGCCTTGATTGTGTTTGATAAAAGCTATGCGTGGCTGGCGATGGTCATGGCTGTGCATGCCTTTTTCTGGCACGCGGTATTACCCCAGTTCGAAGTCATTACCCTGGCGCATTTGCACGACCAGCCCGGCCGCTACAGTCAGGTGCGGGTCTGGGGCTCGGTCGGCTTCCTGCTGGCAGTGGTGGCGGTGGGCTTTTTACTCGAACACTTCAGCCTTGACCTGTATCCGTACCTGTTGCTGGTGATCCTGGCCGGTATTGTCCTGGCCAGTTGGCAGGTTCCCAACGCCCGGCCTGTCGATGAACAGAGCAAGGTCGATGGCGACGGTTTTTTTCGTCAGTTGACCCGCCCGGGCGTCATTGCGTTTTACCTCAGTGTCGCCTTGATGCAGTTCAGCCATGGTCCGTACTACACCTTTTTGACCCTGCACCTTGAGTACCTGGGCTATGGACGCGGTGCAATCGGTTTGCTGTGGTCGCTGGGGGTGGTGGCTGAAGTGCTGATTTTCATGGTCATGAGCCGCATCCTGCAGCGTTTTTCCGTGCGTCAGGTATTGGTGGTCAGTTTCCTGCTTGCTGCACTACGCTGGATGATCCTCGGCCAATGGGCTGAATTGCCTGTCGTGCTGCTGTTTGCCCAACTGCTGCATGCCGCCACTTTTGGTAGTTTTCATGCCGCTGCCATTGATTTCGTACGCCGCAGTTTTGCCGGACGCCAGCAAGGCCAGGGTCAGGCGCTGTACGCCGCGCTGTCCGGAACCGGCGGGGCGCTGGGCGCGCTGTATGCCGGCTATAGCTGGAACAGCCTGGGGCCGGCCTGGACGTTCGCGATCGCCAGTCTGGCGGCGCTGCTGGCAAGCGCATTGATACTGTCTGGCAGGCGAGGGCGGGCGGTATGAGCCTTGCCGATCGGTTCTGCCGTTGTTTTTCGCAGGCGTCGTTGTGGCGCTGCATTTTCCGTTCAGGAGTTGCCTGATGAGCAGTCTGTTCGTCTATCACGTTTCCAGCCCCGAAGTCCCTTTGAAAGTGCTCAACCACCTGGAGGACATTGCACCGACGCTGGCCGAACAGGGCATCACCTTCGAGCGCTGGCCGGTCTCGGCTGCGGTGGCGGCGGGCGGTTCCAGCGAACAGGTGCTTGCCAGTTGCCAGGCGTCGCTTGAGCAACTTGCCCGGCAGCGCCAGGTCAGCGTGCAGCAGGTCATCAGCCTTGACCGGCCTGCAGAGGCGGGCGTTGGACTGCTGAGTGAGGAGCATCATCATGCGGGCGATGAAGTGCGCTGGTTCGTGGCCGGTCGCGGACTGCTTTATCTGCGCAAGGAAGAGTATGTCTACGCCGTGCTGTGTGAAAAGCACGACCTGATCAGCCTGCCCGCCGGGACGGCGCAGTGGTTCGATGTTGGTGAGCATCCTTATCTGGTGGCCATTCGTCTGTCTGCCAGCGCAGATGAGCTGCGTGCGGTTGTCAGCGGTGACGGGCTGGCCAGTCGCTTTCCACGCCTGGATGATTGATTACACAGCGGCCTCACTGGCGCGCTGTTGATGCTCATTATCTGTGTTGAGTGTCAGGTATATCCGTTCGGAAAGTAGGACGTTTTTCGTATAAAAGTCAGTAAATCCTGTTTGTTTTGCCTGAGGGTTTTAAACGGATTTATTCGTGTAAGTTGGTTCTGGATCACTCATCACCACGCGGGCTGCGGCGAGTTTCGCCATGGCTGCGACCGGCAAGGGCCAGGACAATCAAGACGACAATGGACTTACTGATACGACAGATGGTCAGCAGCATTTCCGAACGCGATGGTTTGTTGGCCATCGAAAACGCACTGCAGTGGCTCAGGCAAGAGTGCCGTTGCGAGCGGGCCATGTTCTACCAGTTCAAGGGCTCGCTGCTGCTGACGTTCGCGGCGTCCAATCTGGCGCCGGCCGAAGCCGACTTTTTCCGTGGCGAACGCCAGCTTGCAGAAGATCCGGTCATTCGTTGCTATCGCAACCAGTTGGGTTTTCTCGACTGGCGCGATGCGCTGCGCCAGTACCCGGCGTCTGCCGAGTACCTGCAGATGCTCCAGCGTTCGGGGCTGCTGCCGGCGCAGTCTTACGGGTATACCAGCCAGTGCAGCGCGACCTCCGGGGTGATTTCGGTCTGTACCCTGGGCGCTATGCAACGCAGCCTTAACAGTGACGACAAGTACCTGCTGAGCAGCCTGGTGCCGGTGCTGCACATGGTTGGGCGCGGAACCCGGATGCGTGGCCATAGTCTGACCGAGCGTGAGCTGGAAATTCTGCGCTGGGCACGAGAAGGCCGCACGACCGCAGAAATCGCCCTGATCCGCGAGGTCTCCGAGTCGACGGTGAAATATCACCTCAAGACCATCTACGGCAAGCTGGGAGTCGCCAACAGAGCGCAAGCGGTCGGCGAGGCGCTTTGCCGCGGCCTGATCTAGTTTTTGCCATGCAAAAAAACCGCGGCGTTGAGGCCGCGGTAAAAGCGAGGGTGTGGAAACGCAAAGCGAACAGCGCTGCACTCAGGCAGCAGGGTCCAATCAACGGCTGTGGTAGGTCGGCAGGTCGAAGCGATGCTGACTTTGCAGCATGGAGATGGCTGGCAGCTCACTGGCCTGGGCGGCCAGGTCACGACGGATGGCGCTGATTACCCATTCCAGCTGGACCGGGGTATGAAGCTGAGCATAGGACACACAACGGCGGGTCACTTTGCCTTCTTGATCGCGTAGGGTCAGCAGTACACCGCCATCAGGACGAGCCTGGGTGCTGACGTTGTAGTCGGAGAATACAGAAGCGAATTTTTCCTGGATGAAAGTCATGTCTGGCGGCTCCGTTGATCAGTATTAACAAACTTGACCAATGGATTGCAGTGTCTGTGCCAGTATTGAATTTAAATAAAGTGCTTATAAATCAACAGCTTATATTTTTCTGATTTTTCACTCTTCGTGCAAATTGCATGAATGGCCATCCTGGGCACTGCATTTTGCCAGTCGTAGTACCTTTGCAAGCGCGAATGGTTCCCTGCAAAACGTATTTTCTATCAGCGCCATAGAAGACACTGCTTTGACCCCAGGCGAACCCCCGGACAGACTGGCGGTCATTGTTTGCACAGTGTGTAAAGCCTGATTCTGCCAAGGAGTGATTCATGACCAATGCCCACCGCAACCCGCCGCAGTTGATGACCGACGATGAGGCTGCCGAGTTTGCCGAGCAGGTGTTCGATGTTGCTCGCCAAGGCAATGCCTACATGCTTGAGCGTCTGCTGGAAAAAGGCCTGCCGGTCAATCTGCGTAATCACAAAGGCGACACTTTGCTGATGTTGGCCTGTTACCACGGCCACCTGGCTGCCGTGCAGGTGCTGCTCAGGTTCAAGGCCGATCCGGAAATTCGTAATGACAACGGCCAGAGCCCGATTGCCGGGGCCGCCTTCAAGGGCGATCTGGCGGTTGTTCAGGCGCTGGTCGAGGCGGGGGCGCAAGTTGAAGGTGCCTCGGCCGACGGGCGTACCGCGTTGATGATGGCAGCGATGTTCAACCGCACCGCGATGGTTGATTACCTGATCGCCAACGGCGCTGACCCACAAGCCCGCGATGCCCGCGGTGTCACCCCGCTGGGGGCGGCCCAGGCCATGGGTGCGACAGACACCGCCGAGCAATTGGCTCGTATCTGAGCGCATTTGATAGAGGCGTGCCGGATTTCCCGCTATCCTGCGCGCCTCTTACGCTTGCCCAAGGATCTGCGCCAATGAACGCTGCACTCGTCGAACTCATCAGTAAAATCAGCTCCGGCTGCATGGGCGAGCAGGACATCCAGCGCATCGCCGATGAAGCGGCCCAGGCTTACGCCGATGCCGATGGCTTTCTGGCCGCCAATCCCGACATCAATTATGACGATACCTTTCCAATTGCGCTGGGAGAGTGGGTGGTGGTGGGCAGCCTGCCCGATACCGTGCTGTTCCAGGCCGATAACTACATGGACCTGTTCAGCCAGATCACTGCGTCCTTTGGTCCGGGCGTCGCTTTCAATATCAAGCCTAAACAACTGGCCAAAACCGAGCCACTGACGGCACTCAACCGTATTCAGGTGCAGTTGAGCAGCATGAACAAAGAGGCGGGTGGCTATGTACTGATGGACTTCAGCCAGCCACTGGACGATGAATTGCAGGCGGTGCTGGTGTATGGCTGTGACGAGCAGCGGGTGCTGGAACTGGCCGCCGAGCTGGGTATTCATGCCGCGCCCGCTCTGAAGGCGCTGCGCGGCGAGGCCTGATTCAGCCCAGTGCGGTATCGAGGAACATCATTACCGCAAAGCCGCCCATCAGGCCCAGTGTGGCAGAGGTCTGGTGGCCGTTGCGATGGGTTTCCGGAATCACTTCATGGGACACCACGAACAGCATCGCGCCAGCGGCCAGACCCAGGCTCAGCGGGTAGGCGATGGCGAAGCCGCTGGAGATGCCCAGGCCCACCACTGACCCCAGTGGTTCCATCAGACCGGAGCCGATCGCCACCAACATCGCCTTCAGCGCAGAAAGCCCGGTTGAGCGCAGCGCCAAGGCCACGGCCAGCCCCTCCGGAATGTCCTGAATGGCAATGGCGCTGGTCAGCGGCAAGCCGACATTCATGTCGCCGCCGGCAAAGCTCACGCCAATGGCCATGCCTTCGGGCAGGTTGTGCAGGGTAATTGCCAGAACGAACAGCCAGACCCGGTTGATGCGTTCTGCAGCCGGGCCTTGCCGGCCCACGCTCTCGTGCTCGTGCGGGGTAAACTTGTCCAGGCCCAGCATAAGCAGCACCCCGAGCCCCAGCCCGCAGACCACCGTGGTCGCTGCCAGAGGCCCGCTACCGGTGATTTCCCGGGCCGCTGCAAGGCCTGGCAGGATCAGCGAAAAAGAGCTGGCCGCCAGCATCATCCCGGCGGCAAAGCCGAGCATGATGTCTTGGGTGCGCTGGCTGATGTCGCGCAGTAACACCGCCGCGATAGCGCCCAATGCCGTGGCTGCGAAGCCGGCGCTGCCGCCGAGCAGGGCGTGCTCAAGGTTAATCTTGTTGGCGCCCTGAAAGGCGTTGTAAAGACTGGCGATGCCCAGGCCCAGGATCATCAGCAGGGCCAGGAAAAACCCCAGGCTCAGCAGCGGCGAAGACTGGAACTGAGCGATCCAGGTAGAGCGTAGCGAGCGCAATGGCGCAGATGTAGGCATGAAAACGGCACCTTAATAGGGAAGCAACGGCGGCTATCTGGATGTCCGAGCCTGCAGGTGGCAGGTTGGTTCAATGCAAACTTTTTCTCGCGCAGCGGTCTGCTGGCGTACAACCTGTACCAATAAATGCTTTGGAGCAATATCGGTGGGATCGACTTTCAACAGCCTGATCGGCTTGATTATTCTGGCCCTGGATATCTGGGCCATTCTGCAAGTACTTAAAAGTGGCAGCGAGGCGGGTATCAAGGTGTTGTGGATCCTGCTCATCGCACTGCTGCCAGTGCTGGGGTTGATCATCTGGGCCCTTGCCGGGCCGCGCGGCGACCTGCGTGTCTGAGCGATTATCAGGCCTGGCGCGGCTGGGTGTGGGCGGTCTGATCCGGCAGACCGCCTGTTTATCTTCACATTGTTCGTAACTGACTGTAAGCCCACACAATTTTCACATTGCGTGGCTCATGATGCGCGGCGATCATTGACCGCCGTCGCAGTGCGTCGGCAGCACACCATGGATGGGGCGGTGCGCACTTGAGCCTGATGAGCATTGCACCCCTCTGTGGTCTGTAACAATTCCAACCCTGAATCCTTCGGATCTCCCTTTATGGCCAAATCGGACGCCCAGAGTCGGCATGCCTTGTCCCGGCTGCCTGACCCAACGCTGAAACATCATCTGCTTTATACACTGCTTAGCGGGCTGACCCTGATGGTCATGTACACGCTGCTGCGCATTGCACTGCTGGTGTATAACCGCGAGATGATCGGCGATACGCCGATATCGACCTTCGTCGAGGCGTTGATCAATGGCATGCGCTTTGACTTGCGTCTGACCATCTATTTGCTGATTCCGCTGTTCTTCTCGGTGTTCAGCGTGCGGGCGATGCGTGCACGGGGCTTTTTCCGTTTCTGGCTGACCCTGGTCGGCAGTATCACGCTGTTCCTGGGCCTGATGGAAATGGACTTCTATCGCGAGTTCCACCAGCGCCTCAATGGTCTGGTGTTCCAGTACGTCAAAGAAGATCCGAAAACTGTACTGAGCATGCTCTGGTACGGCTTCCCTGTGGTTCGCTACCTGTTGGCCTGGGCGCTGGTCACCTGGCTGTTGAGCCTGGTATTCAAAGGTTTCGATCGTCTGGCCCGGCCTGCGCAGGGCGTGACTGCCAGCCGCGGTTTTTCTGGTGCCGTCGCCCCTTGGTACATGCGCGCCAGCGTGTTCGTGGTCATCCTGCTGGTGGCTGTGGTCGCCGCCCGTGGCACCTTGCGTCAAGGCCCGCCACTGCGCTGGGGCGATGCCTACACAACCGATTCGAACTTCGCCAACCAGTTGGGCCTTAATGGCACCCTGACCCTGATTGCAGCAGGCAAGAGCCGGTTCTCGGAGGACCGCGACAATATCTGGAAAGCCACCCTGCCACAGGATCAGGCCCAACAGACCGTGCGTGACATGCTGTTGACTGCCAACGACCAGTTGGTCGAGCCGGACATCGCTGCCGTGCGCCGTGACTTCAACCCGCCGGCGCAGAACACGCTGCCAATTCGCAACGTGGTGGTCATCCTGCTTGAGAGCTTCGCCGGTCACTCGGTGGGTGCCTTGGGCAGCCAGGCGAACATTACGCCGTACTTCGACAAGCTGGCCGAAGAGGGTCTGCTGTTCGATCACTTCTTCTCCAACGGCACGCATACCCATCAGGGCATGTTCGCGACCATGGCCTGTTTCCCGAACCTGCCGGGCTTCGAATACCTGATGCAAGAACCTGAAGGCAGCCACAAGTTGTCCGGCCTGCCGCAGTTGCTCAGTACCGGTCGCGATTACGACGACGTCTACGTCTATAACGGCGATTTCGCCTGGGACAACCAGTCGGGCTTTTTCAGCAATCAGGGCATGACCAACTTTGTCGGTCGCAATGACTTCGTCAACCCGGTGTTCTCCGATCCGACCTGGGGTGTGTCCGACCAGGACATGTTCGACCGTGGTGCTGAAGAGCTCAAAGCCCGTCAGGGCCAGGGCAAGCCGTTCTATGCCTTGCTGCAGAGTCTGTCCAACCATACGCCGTATGCCTTGCCCAAGGATTTGCCGGTCGAGCGGGTTACCGGCTACGGCTCGATGGACGAGCATCTGACGGCGATGCGTTACTCTGACTGGGCGCTGGGGCAGTTCTTCGAGAAGGCCAAGAAAGAGCCTTACTACAACGAGACCCTGTTCGTGGTGCTGGGCGACCATGGCTTTGGCAACAACCGCCAACTGACCGAAATGGACCTGGGCCGCTTCAACGTGCCGTTGTTGTTGATCGCACCGGGTATTCAGGACAAGTTCGGCAAGCGCAGCAGCATCGTCGGCACTCAAGTGGACGTGGTGCCGACCATCATGGGCCGTCTGGGTGGCAAGACCCGTCATCAATGCTGGGGGCGTGACCTGCTGAACCTGCCCGAGGGTGATCAGGGCTTTGGCGTGATCAAGCCGTCTGGCAGTGAGCAGGTGGTGGCCATTCTCAGTGGCAATCACATCCTGATCGAGCCGGTAGACATGCCTGCGAAGGTTCTCAAGTACACCTTGGGCACTACACCGTCGGCCGAAGTGATCGAAAATGCGGCGCAGACTGAAGAACTCAAGCAAAAACTTGAAAGCTTCCTGCAAACCGCGACCAAGAGCCTGCTGGACAACACCGCAGGCGTAGAGGCCAGCAAGAACTGAGCAGCATGAAAAAGGCCCCCTCCGGGGCCTTTTTTCTGCCGGTGTAAAAACCGCCGACATGCAGATTCCCGTTTGCTTGGGCGTCACCCAAGTGTCTGCCCGACCTTGCCGCCGTCTGGTAAAAAACACCCTGTATCAGGCTGAACAAACCGCCTCACGGACCGGTCAAGATCACGTAAGCCGATTGTCCGGCTGTTGCGGAGGTACTGATGAAACTGTGGGCCGTTTCGTATCTGGATAAGGATGGCGTGCAACAACGCCTGGAGATTGATTCGCAGCAGTGCCCTACACATGAGGAGGCTGCCCGTCTGCTGCGCCCGAAACTGTTCCCGGTAGCCGGTGAGCTCGATCTCAATGATCTGGAGGGGCGAGCGTCAGAGCCGACGGTGAAGACGCTCAGAGAGCAGAACAGCGTGCAGATCCTTTCGATTACAGAGCTTTCCTGAGCGACCATGCTCTGCCAACCGCTTGGCAGGTGCTCAGGCTAAGGCTACTCTGCAAACGGGGCCGCCAGAGGGCGTACGTAAAGTCGCTGAACAGCCACTTGAGTGCATCGTCTGACGGACTCTTCCCGGCGGGTGTCCGGCCCTTTGCAGGCCGACTTCACCCAGCTCCATGCTTGATCGCCAGGCTGGCGGCACGGCCGCACAGCCAGCGTTGAAACTCTATCTATCGTTGCATAGGAGGATGTTTCATGAGCACAGCCCACCCTGAAGACATCAGCACTCACGTGCTGCGTTGCATGAAAGAGGGCGGTTTTGATTTTGCCCGGATTCATCCCATTGAGTTCTACGCCATCTTTCCCGACGAAAAACGCGCTCGCCAGGCCGCGCAAAAATTTCGCGGCGAATCGCTGAACGCTCAGGTCAACGAGCGCGATGACGGTGCCTGGCATTTACAGGTCAGCAAAATGATGTACGCCACTTACCACGGGATCGGGGACTTTGAGCAAGACCTGCAGTCTGCGATTTCCCCGCTTGACGGGGAGGTTGAAGGCTGGGGAGTCAAACATGAACTCAGACGCTTGAACTGAACAGCAGATTCACCCTTGACGGCCCGGCGGGAACATTGCTCCCGCCGGGCCGTTTGCGTTGTAAAGAGCGGGATTGATGTGCAACAGGCAGGCAAAAAAAAGCCACTGAAAACAGTGGCCATAACGGGAATCGGGTTGACGGATGAGTGGTAGAAGGCGCTTGATGAGTGACGCCTTGCAGGTGGTGGCTTCCGTTGATGTGAGCGATTGTGGCGAACTAATGGCAAGGCTGGAAATCAACTCGTTCTATAGCGCCTATAGTTTTGATGCATGGTTTTGAGGCGTGGGCGATAAAAGTGGGCGCAATTTTGCACAAGGAGGGTGCGCGGTGGGCGTTGCGTAAAAATAACTTATTGAAAAATAAAGATTTATGCCGGTGGCACGAGGCTTGCGAAGGCCTTGGCGTCCTGGGTGACAAGGAGTTCGGCATGATCCGCAACTTTTACGATGAGATGTACGATGCTGGCGGGCAGGTTCGCCCGCATTACCGGGAGTTTGCCCGGTGGTTGGGAAATACGCCGCCTGAGCTGTTGGCTCAGCGGCGTCGCGAGGCCGATCTGCTGTTTCATCGTGCCGGAATTACCTTCACGCTCTATGGCGACGAGCAGGGCACCGAGAGGTTGATTCCTTTCGATACCATCCCGCGCAGCATTCCGGCCACTGAGTGGCGGATTGTCGAGCGCGGCTGTATTCAGCGAGTCAAAGCGCTGAACATGTTTCTGGCCGACCTGTATCACGAGCAACGGATCATCAAGGCCGGGATCGTGCCTGCCGAACAGGTACTTGCCAATGAGCAGTACCAGTTGGCAATGCAGGGGTTGAACCTGCACCGCGATCTGTATTCGCATATTTCCGGCGTGGACCTGGTGCGCGACAGTGACGGCACTTATTACGTGCTCGAAGACAACCTGCGCACCCCCAGCGGTGTGAGCTACATGCTCGAAGACCGCAAGATGATGATGCGCCTGTTTCCCGAGCTGTTTGCGGCGCAGCGCATCGCGCCGATCGATCATTACCCGAACCTGTTGCTCGATACCCTGAAAAGTGCCAGCCCGCTGGATAACCCCAGAGTCGTCGTGCTGACGCCGGGGCGCTTCAACAGCGCATTTTTCGAGCATGCGTTCCTGGCGCGGGAAATGGGCGTCGAGCTGGTAGAGGGGGCTGACCTGTTCGTGCGTGATGACCGGGTCTATATGCGCACCACTTCCGGTCCGCGGCCGGTCGACGTGATCTACCGACGTCTGGACGATGCATTTCTCGACCCGCTGGCGTTCAGGCCTGATTCGGTGCTGGGTGTTCCGGGCCTGCTGGCAGCCTACCGCAGCGGCAACGTGGTGCTGGCGAACGCGGTGGGTACCGGCGTTGCCGATGACAAGTCGGTTTACCCGTATGTGACCGACATGATCCGCTTCTATCTTGATGAAGAGCCGATCCTGATGAACGTGCCAACCTGGCAGTGCCGCAAGCCTGAGGAGTTGTCTCACGTGCTGGCCAATCTGAAAGATCTGGTGGTCAAGGAAACCCAAGGCTCCGGCGGCTACGGCATGCTGGTCGGCCCGGCGGCAACGGCAGCCGAGATCGAAGCCTTCCGGGCCCGCCTGATTGCCCGGCCACATGCGTATATCGCCCAACCCACCCTGTCCCTGTCGACCTGTCCGACTTTCGTCGAGAACGGCATCGCCCCGCGACACATTGATCTGCGCCCCTTTGTCTTGTCTGGCCGCGAAACTCGCGTAGTGCCCGGCGGGCTCACCCGTGTGGCCCTGCGTGAAGGCTCGCTGGTGGTGAACTCGTCTCAGGGCGGCGGAACCAAGGACACCTGGGTGGTCGAGGATTAAGGATGCCTGCCTATGTTGAGTAGAACTGCCTCTGATCTGTTCTGGATGTCACGTTACCTGGAGCGGGTTGAAAACCTCGCACGGATGCTTGATGTCAGTTACTCGTTGTCATTGATGCCCCAGGACGGGCGTGGTGACGGCCTGGATGAAATCGCCATGCCGCTGTTGATCACCGGCACCCTGGATGCCTATCGAGAGCGTCATGGCGAACGGCATGCCGAACGCATGCTGCACTTCTTTGCTCTGGATGCCAGCAACCCGGCCAGTATCTACAGTTGCCTGGGTGCCGCACGGGCCTGTGCCCACGCGGTACGCGGGCGAATTACCGCTGATATGTGGGAGAACATCAACTCCACCTGGCTGGAAATCCGCGACATCGCCCAGCAGGGCCTGAACCGCTATGGCATGAGCCGCTTTTGCGAGTGGGTCAGGGAGCGTGCCCATCTGTTTCGCGGTGCAACCTACGGCACCATCATGCGCAACGATGCCTTCAGCTTCATTCGCCTGGGGACATTCATCGAGCGTGCCGACAACACTCTGCGCATGCTCGATGCGCGCTACGAGATGCTCGAGCTGCGTGGTTCGCATGTGAAAGCGGCGGCTGACAGCTCTGCTGCCGGCTATTACCAATGGAGTGCGTTGCTGCGTGCCTTGTCGTGCTTCGAGGCCTACACCGAGCTCTATCGCGAGGCGCCTGGAGCCCGGCATGTGGCCGAGTTGCTGTTGTTGCGCGCCGATACGCCACGTTCATTGCTGGCGTGCCTGGAAGAACTCGATGAAGTGCTTAGCAGCCTGCCCGGCATCAACGGGCGGCCCGCCCAGCGCATGGCCGCCGAGCTGCATGCGCGGTTGCGTTTCACCGGCATTGATGAGGTTCTGGAAGCAGGGCTGCATGCATGGTTGAACGACTTCATCCCTCTGGTCGCCGATCTGGGCGATGCGATCCACACTTCCTATCTGGAGGCTGCATGAGACTCTCCATCAGTCATGAGACCAGTTATCACTATGAGGCTCAGGTACGAGCCAGCATCCAGTACCTGCGCCTGACCCCACACGACAGCGAGCGCCAGAAGATTCTCAGTTGGCAACTGAACCTGCCGCGCCCGGTGCGCCCTCAGGTCGACCCATACGGCAATATCCTGCACGTGCTGACCCTCGACGAGCCGCATCAGGCCATTGTGATCGGTGCTCGTGGTCAGGTAGAAATCGACCCGCGCTGCGAGGCCGAGCCTGACAGCCAGTCGCCGTTGCCGTTTCTGCGCTCGACCCGGCTGACCGAGGCTGACGAAGCACTGCGCTCGTTTGCCGCCAGCCAGTGTCAGCGTGGCACTGACCGTACTGCCCTGATCGGCTTGATGCATGCCTTGAACCAGCACATGGTCTATACGCCGGGCAGTACCGAAGTCGAAACCAGTGCGGCGCAAGCCTTCGCCGGCCGCAGCGGGGTCTGTCAGGACCACACCCATGCGTTTCTGGCCTGCGCGCGCAGCCTGGGCGTGCCGGCGCGCTATGTGTCGGGTTACCTGTGCACTGCAGACAGCGACCACCTGTCCAGCCATGCCTGGGCCGAGGCCTGGATTGATGACGGCTGGTACAGTTTTGACGTGACCAATCAACTGGCCATTCCTGAGCGGCATCTGAAGGTGGCGGTTGGGCTTGATTACCTGGATGCGTGCCCGGTGCGCGGTATGCGCCGTGGCGGCGGCTTCGAGCAGATGCATGCCCGAGTGCTGGTGTCGCCTGCAGCACCGATTGCCGCTGCGCAGACGCAAGTGCAGCACCAGTGAGGGCCGGGCGGGCTGTCTGAGCGCCCGCCATTTCACCATATGCGCGAGAAGCCTCGGGGTTTAGCCCGAGGTCGAGAGCGCGGACGCCGCAGGCGTCCTGGTTGGGAGTCTGCTGTTCTTCGATGTATTGGCGCAGGATTTCAATCGGCGCACCGCCGCAGCTAGAGGCGAAGCAGGATGGCGACCAGAGGACACCCCTTCGCTTGAGCCAAGGGTGGAAATCCCCGAACTGCTTACGCAGCAGTCTGGATGATACCCTCTTGAGTGAAGCCACCCGATTCGACAACGCCACCCATGGCTTGAAAGACCAAACCATAATTCATGCCATGAACCACACCAGGACCCTCAAGCTCCGAATCAAAGACAAGCACGCGAAAACGCTGCTTGCGATGGCGCGCGAGGTCAATCTGGTGTGGAACTACTGCAATGAAACGAGTCATCGCGCCATCCGGGAACGCCACCAGTGGCTCTCCGGTTTTGACCTGCAAAAGCTGACCAATGGATTAAGCAAATGCGACGGCGTGCAGATCGGCTCGCCAACCGTGCAGCAGGTTTGCGAGGACTACGCCAAGGTCCGTAAGCAGTTCAAGCGTTCCAGGCTCAATTGGCGGGTGTCCAGCAGGAGCAACCCCAAATACAGTCTGGGCTGGATTCCATTCAAGGCGCGTGCCTTGCAATACAAGAATGCTCAGATTCAGTTCGCCGGGTTCAGGTTTGGCCTGTGGGACAGCTACGGTTTAAGTCAGTATGCCCTGCGGGCCGGCAGTTTCAGTGAAGATGCCAGGGGGCGCTGGTATCTCAATATCTGCGTGCAGGTTCAGAGCAAGCTGTGCATCGGCACTGCCGCAGTTGGCATCGACCTGGGCCTTAAAGCGGCGGCGACAACGTCTGAGGGCCAAGTGCTGATAGGGCGCCAATATCGCACCCTGGAGCAGAAGCTGGGCATCGCTCAGCGTGCTGGCAAGAGGGCACGTGTTCGCGCCTTCCATGCCAGGATCAGGAACCGGCGCAAGGATGCGCAACACAAGTTCCCAACCGCCCTGGTTGAGCGCTGCGCCGCCATTTTCGTTGGCGATGTAGCCAGCGCAAGACTCGTAAAGACCCGAATGGCCAAATCCACGCTTGATGCAGGATGGGGCCAACTCAAGACAATGCTGGAGCAGAAGTGCCAACGGGCAGGCGTTGTTTTTGAGGTTGTAGCCGAGCGTTATACCACCCAGACGTGCTCGTGCTGTGGAAGCATTTCCACCAGCAGTCCGAAAGGCAGAGCCGGTTTGCGAATAAGAGAATGGACTTGCGTGTGCTGCGGTACAGCCCACGACCGTGATGTAAACGCGGCCCGGAACATTCTCGCGGCGGGGCATCGCCGTCTAGCTGTAGGAATCCCCGCTCTTTAGGGCGGGGAGGATGTCAATGACGACTACTCGGCGGGGTCGTCGGTGATGTCATAGAGCGCGTTGTGCAGCTCTTCGTAGTTACCGCCATTGATGACGCTCAGGTAACCGGCCTTGTTTAGCTGGTCCTGGGCTTTGTTGGCTTTCTGATCGCTGCTGGCGAAAATCACGAATACCGTATTGCGGTCGGTCAGTACCTGCTTCATCTGGTTGACCAGCCGCACCGGGTCGACCCGCACTGCGTTGAGGACAGTGCCTGCGTCATATTCGATCTGGCTGCGCACATCCACCGCCAGACGGCCTTCTTTCAACGCAGCCACGGCGACGGCCTGAGTGACTTCACCGGCCTGCGCGCCTGCGCAAGCAACCAGCGTTACCAGGGCTATCCACTGACGCATGAGCCTGTCTCCCTTGATCCTGATGGATAAAGAGTGGCACAGACTTGGGCCATTCGACAGCACGTGGTGTTATTTCAGCCGAACAGACGGGTCAGGTTCGGCACGATAAGTACCAGTAGGGTGCCGAACAGAATGAGCCCCGCTTGCCGCAGTTTCGTGTGTTTGAGCATGGCTGACTGCCTTTTGTTGTTATTCCTGAGCGACAACAGCCCACCGGATTTCTTGCGGGAAATCGGTTGGACTGGCAAAGGTAAAGCCATCTGGGCAGTTGGGTGTGGTCTCCGACCGACGTTCCCCGGCGCTGTATAAAGAATTATTGCGCCCTGCCTTTTCTACAGATTTAACCTTAGAGCCCGCGTTTCATAAGGCTTAGAACTATTTGGTCTTTATGTTTTTATTGAAAGATCTAAAAAATATCAAAAGCCGACCGCCATCTGGCCGATCCTCTGATTAGACACTTCGGTTTGCGCTTTACCGTTCGTCTGGCGGCCTTGAAGCTCAGGTTGGAGCAAAGCTGTTTACGGGGTGGGCCTGTCAGCGACAACCCTGTACCTGTCAGCGAACTGGCAGCGCGGCGTATACACCTTGATTTGCAAGGGGTATCAGGGCAGGCTTGGCGCGCCGATCTACTCAACTTCACCGCTTCAGGTCAATTCTTCATGCCGTTACGTATCTGCATCCTGGAAACCGATGTCCTGCGCCCGGAACTGGTCGATCAATATCAAAGCTATGGCCGCATGTTCGAGCGGCTGTTCGCCCGCCAACCGATCGAGGCCCGGTTCGTTATCCATAATGTGATGCAGGGCGATTACCCGGCCGAAGGCGAGCGCTTTGATGCCTACCTGGTGACCGGCAGCAAGGCCGATTCGTTTGGGAGCGATCCGTGGATCCAGACCCTCAAGGTCTATCTTCTGGGGCTGTACGAGCGAGGTGAAAAACTGCTGGGTGTCTGCTTCGGCCATCAACTGCTGGCCTTGCTGCTGGGCGGCCAGAGCGAGCGTGCTGCCCAGGGGTGGGGCGTCGGTATTCATCACTACCGGTTGGGCAATGAGGCGGCATGGATGACTCCGGCGCTTGAGAACCTGACACTGCTGATCAGCCACCAGGACCAGGTCACCCGCCTGCCGGAAAACGCGACAGTGATTGCCTCAAGCGAGTTCTGCCCGTTCGCGGCCTATCACATTAATGATCAGGTGCTGTGCTTCCAGGGCCACCCCGAGTTCATCCATGACTATTCCAGAGCGTTGATGGACATTCGTCAGGAGTCACTGGGCGCGGCCCTGTACGACCGCGCAGTGACCAGCCTGGTGGAGGATCACCACGGCAGTATCGTGGGTGAATGGATGATGCGCTTTGTGGCGCACAAGACCGTTTAGTCGCAATACTGTTCAATTAGGTACTGTATGCCCTCGGTGGGAGCAGCACCTAATTGACCAGCATTGTGTTGAGCTGATGATCTGCTACAGCCAGCCTGAGCGCTTGAAACTGGCAAACAGTGCGGTGCAGCCGCCGACGATCACCCCCAGCACAATGAAGTAGCCGTAGTGCCAGTTCAGTTCCGGCATGTTCTGGAAGTTCATTCCGTAGATGCCGGCAATCGCGGTAGGGAAGGCCAGGATCGCCGCCCAGGCGGCGAACTTTCTCTGGATCAGGCCCTGGCGTGATGACTCCAGCAGCAAGCCGATTTCAATGGTCTGGCTGGCCAGGTCACGCAGGTTGGCCAGGTCTTCCATCTGCCGTTTGACGTGAATCTCGACATCCCGAAAATAAGGACGCATGTTCTTGTCGATGAATGGAAAACTGAGCTTTTGCAGTTCTTCGCCGACCTCGACCATGGGCGCCAGGTAGCGCCACAAACGCAGCAAATCACGGCGCAGGCCGTGAATGCGCTGGATCTGCGCATCGTTCATCACGCCATTGAGCACGCTCTGTTCCAGTTCTTCGAGCTCGCAATGAATGGCTTCGGCGACCGGTTGATAGTTCTCGGTGACAAAGTCCAGTAGCGCGTAAAGCACGAAGTCCTCGCCGTGAGACAGCAGCAGCGGGCGCGCTTCGCAGCGTTGGCGCACCGCGCTGTAGGACTTCGAATGGCCATTGCGCGAGGTAATGACATAGCCCTTGCCGGCAAAGATGTGGGTTTCGATGAATACCAGCTTGCCGTCTTCCCTGACCGGCGCATAGGTGACGATGAACAAGGCATCGCCAAAGGTTTCCAGCTTTGGTCGGCTATGCACCTCAAGGGCGTCTTCGATGGCCAGCTCATGCAGGTTGAACTGCTTCTTGAGGCTGGCCAGCTCATGCGGGTCGGGCTTTTCCAGGCCAATCCAGACAAAGTGACCTGGCTTGGCGGCCCAGGTTGCACCTTCTTCCAGAGTAATATCGCTAACTTTTCTGCCTGCGCTGTAAACCGCTGCTGCAACTACTCGGCCCATATCGGTATCGCTTCTTCCGGATGCTGGTTCAGGTTGATCAGAGTATTGCAGCAGCCGCGAGTTCGGGCATCAGACAAGATGTTGGCGATCGAGCTCTATGGCTGCGTCGAGGGTTTCCAGCAGTGCGCGGCGGGCCTTGAGTTTGGTGTTGCGATGCGCGGTCATGTTGATTTTTTTCAACTGCCCGGCCACTTGGCGTGCGGTTTCAATCAAATCCTGGGGGGCGACCACCTGATCGAGAAAGCCGGCCTCACGTGCCGCTTGCGGGCCGAACATCTCGGCGTTGATCACCGAGCGGTGAAAGGCTGATTTGCGCAGCCGGTCGCGGGCCAGCTCGATGCCGACGTTATGCATGGTCATGCCGATCTGCACTTCATTCAGGCCGATCTGGAACGGGCCCTCGACACCGATCCGGTAGTCGGCCGACAGCAGCAGGAAGGCGCCTTTGGCCACGGCATGGCCAGGGCAGGCCACCACGATGGGGAAGGGGTGGGCCAGCATCCGCCGGGCCAGAGTCGAGCCCTGGGCGACCAGCGCGATCGCCGCTTCCGGGCCTGAGGTCATCACCTTGAGGTCGTAGCCGCCGGAAAGAATGCCCGGCTGGCCGGTGACGATCACCACTGCGCGATCCTGCACGGCCTGGTCCAGCGCGGCATTGAACGCATCAATGAGCAGCGGCGAGATCGCATTGACCTTGCCATTGTTCAGGGTCAGGGTGGCAATGCCTTCTTCGAGCTGGTACGAGATCAGGTCACTCATGGCGCAATTCCTTATTGGCGTATTCGGCAGACGTTACCCATGCAAAGGGTGCAGGTAAAGAACTGACTAACCGGTCATCAAAAGCCCGATTGGACACGCCACCGCTGCTGGCTGCTGCACCCGGTCTGGGTATGGATCAGGACTGGATGTCGTTGAACGAGCAGTACTCATCCCATTCCATGCCGAGCGCTTCGGCAACCTGGCGGTGGGCTTCCAGGCGCATTTGCTGGCGTTGCTGCTCAGACTCGGCAATCAGCTCGATGGCCAGCTCCCAGGCCTCGATCCCTTGTTCATCAGCCGCATCTTCAAAGGCCCACTGCACCTGTTGCTGTTGCTCTTTGGCGCTGAGCTGGCTGATTTCATCCTTGAGCGTCGGGTGGGTGGCCAGGTATTTGGCCAAGGCGGCTTCTTGCCACTCGTTCATGTTCATCATGCGGCTCCTCGGGTGCGTGGCATCACGGTTGATGCCCAAGGGCGCCATTATCGTTGGCGCATGCTGCCTGGCAAGCCTTGCGGTATCGCTTCGTTGCTGCCCATCGCGCGGCGCAGCGCTTCATCGAACGACGACTGGCCGGCACTGGGGTCGAAGCACTCGCTGTAAAATTGCTTGCCGGCGCATTTGGAGGCGACGGTGGGCGCGGGAAGCCGGTTCTCCTGCAGCTTCTTGTAGTTCTCGCCCTCAATCACTTTGGCGTTGGTCTTGCCGCTGATCTGCAGGTTCTTGATTGCCCGCAGATGAACTTCATGGACATGCTCACGAGGCGTGTCCGGGGTCATCAGCGGCGGGCCGGGGCGCTGCACGGTGGTTTCACCGCGATTGAGCGGGCAGGGCGTGGCGGCGTAGCCGATTTTGCCTTCCGGTGAAACACACTTGAATATTTCGCCCTGCGCGTAGTCGCACAGAACAATAGCCAGCGCGAATGCGATCAATGATGAACGGCGTTTCATCTGCTCCTCCCTGAGTGGCGCAAGGCTACCATTGCCGCGCTTCAGGGAACAGTCCCTGGCACCGTTCGTCTGCCGGGCTGCACCATTGTCAACGGCTTGGTTCCCACAGCTATGAACCCATTCATTCCTGTCGCGGAGGCTGCACATGCCGACCCATAAAAATGACCCGCTACCCACCGGCAAGCCGGATTTCGACCCCGATTCACCGGATCTGGAAGACCCGCAGATCGACCCGCCAGAACCTGCCAAGTCACCTGACGACAAGCCACCGGCAGGCGATTACCCGCCCTATAACGAGAATAAGTAATCGGCGCTATGGATTGGCCTGCAGATACTCCAGCAGGTCTTCCATGCGTTGCTCATTGCCCATCCACCAGAGCTTCATGCGGGTGCCTGGCACCATGCCGTCGGGATCCTTGACCAGTGTTGCGATGTTCTCGCGGGTCCAGACAATTCCGGAGTTGTGCATGGCGTCCGTGTATTTGTAGTCGGCCGTAGCCCCGGCGTTACGGCCGATCACCCCGTTAAGCTGGGGGCCGAAGGCGGCTCGTGCATGCGGGCCGATCTTGTGGCAGCCGGCACACAGTTTGGTAAATACCGCCTTGCCGGCCTCGGCATCCCCCGCGCCATAGGCACTGCCGGCCGCCAACAGCGCCAAAAGCAGTAATACGGTGTTCTTCATGGGGCCTCGTCAGCACGATTTTCAAGGCCGGGATGCTAACCCACACCGATGGTGAGGAAAACCGGGTCTGTGGTCATGAGCGTGGACAACCTATGTCAGCCGGGTTGTCACCCCAGCCAAAGCCTGCTTGAAGGACGGCAGGCCCTCGCTGGTTTAGATCTGGTTTTCAAACGGTTTGCCAGCCCTGCTGAGCCGTCCAGCGCCACAGGCGCGGTTCGCCGTGGCGGTCCTTGCGCTGCGCTTTGCAAACCATCGCCTGCTGATCGTCATGCCAGAGCAGTTCAGGGAAGGTCATTGAGACCAGCAGGCCGCTGGCAACCTGATCGACGCTGATCTCGGCCTGCGGGCTGTGCAGCGGCTCAAGCGGGTTGTCCAGCGTGCGCAGGCTGTGCGGCAAGTGCAACTGCCAATCGAACACCGGGCCACCCGGCGGCGCGGGGGACGGAAATGGCTGCTCATGGGCCTGGCGCAAAATGTCCCACTGGTTCTGCGCAATCCACAGATCGGCAACCTGAACCATCTTGTGCGGCTGCGAGTGGGCGATCAAATCGTCGATCATCGCGCTCCAGGTCTTGTTGGAAACCAGCGGGCTTTCCCGGCCGGTGATTGTCAAGTTGCCGACCAGATCGATCTCCCAGAAACGGCTGTCGACATCGCAGACATGCAGCAGGTGTTGCTTGCGGTCGTAGATCATCAACGGCCAGTGGCTGCGCGAAGGTGCTGGGGTCACGAAATAGCGTCCGTTTGGAGAGAAGCCGCTCGACGCACCGCCGCCGTAAATGACGCTGCCATCAGGCAATAGGTAATCGCACACGGCAGGCCCGCCCATGACAAACTCGCTGCAAGACAGCACCCGCACTGCCTCGCCTTCGGGGCTAAGCGGCGCCTGACCGCTCCAGGCGTTGGGTCCCGGAATGTCCAGGGGCGTGCATTCGGTAATCCGCGGCTTGCTGTGCGGCTCGGGAATATTGAGCCTGGCGAGCTTCTGCCAGCCCTTATGCACCACCACAAGCATGATGAAGCACAGGATGCACACCAGCGCCCCGGTAAAGCCGGACGACACCAGGCTACCCAGCAGATAACTGACGCCGAAACAGCTGCCCAGCATCCACATGAAGGTACTGTCTACTTCACCGCGAATGCGGTTCTCTAGCCACTCGGCAAGGTGCGCCAGGACCCAATAGGCGATGATCAGGGCCGGCGGCAGATAGAGCGGGATGACAAAGGGAATGACCAGCAGCGCCAGGTTGAGCAACAGCTTTACAAGCACGATGAAGAAGTTGTCTTTGTCTTGATAGGGAATGCCAGACATCGTGCCAGCTCAGGTTTTTTCAGAAGGCCATGATCATAACCGTGACGCGGGCAGGGCGACGACGCTGTTGGGTGGATTTCGGGACGGGGTTCGCAGCCTTTGCCAATCAGGCCTTTTGCGGATGGGGTAACCCACGCCAGGCCGTGGTTTTGCACACGGCCTGCGTGAGCTGCACGCGCTCAGAGATCTTTCTTGGCCTCTTTGTCGACCTGCTTGTCGGCCTTGTGTCGTTCATCATCGGCGTGCCGCGCACCTTTATCGACTTCATCAGCATCGTGCTTGACGCCCTTATCGAGCTCTTTGGCGTCATGCTCGACCCCTTTGTCCAGCTCGCGGTTGTCATGGCGAACGCCCTTTTCCAGTGGCGTCTCGGCAAACGCCTGTGCCGACAGGGTGGCGGCCAGAACCAGAGCGCCTGCCAGGGCCAGAATCGGTTTACGCATGGTATTACTCCTGAATTCGACGACCAGTCCGTCATGGACTGCTGAATTTCAAGCTAGCTCAGGGGGCGGGTAATGGCAGGCCGTTGGTCGGCAGTTCGAGGCCCGAAGCGCATCGCTTAATCGGCAAGGCAGAAAAACACGTATCGTTTTAATGAAAAACACAATAAATGTAGACACAGGTATTTCATTTCGTGGTCAAATCCTGCGTATGAACGAAACCATCGGAAAACGCATCAAGCGTCTCAGAACGGCCGCAAAGATGTCGCAGGCTCAGCTTGCGCAAGCCTGCGGCTGGAAATCGCAATCACGGGTGGGCAACTATGAGGCTGACTCGCGCGAGCCCTCGTTTGCCGATATCGAGGCCATTGCCACGGCCCTGCAAATCGACAAATCGCAGCTGTTGCTGGATATGCGCGCGCTGCAGCCGGGTGGGGGCCTGACCAACCTGCCAGCGCCTGCCAAGACTTCTGCCGCTGATCTG
This sequence comes from Pseudomonas sp. StFLB209, assembly GCF_000829415.1. Classification (NCBI taxonomy): domain Bacteria; kingdom Pseudomonadati; phylum Pseudomonadota; class Gammaproteobacteria; order Pseudomonadales; family Pseudomonadaceae; genus Pseudomonas; species Pseudomonas sp. StFLB209. Next base: position 4,176,473 of record NZ_AP014637.1, read on the forward strand.
GTGACCCAGATGCTGGTCAGGCACGGCAAGAACCTCGACGAGCAAGCGCGCAAGAAGATCGCTGACGCAGTGCGCGACACTGCAGATGAAGTGAGTGCCGGCAATGTGATCCAGGCTGATTTTTCCGGGTTGAAGGCCACGCCGGACGAAATCGTGATTCGTCAGTACGACATACGCGGCTCGATGGGGCACGGCCAAATACCGCCAGATTACAAAGAGGTCATCCGCAACCTGATCATCAGCGAAGATGTGTTGCGTGAAAAGGGCGTGACCTACACCTCCAGGCACTCTCTGGCGATGATCACTGGCTGGGGCCAGAGCATGGAAGGCACGATCAACGACAAAGACCCGGTCATTGTGGATCGTGGCGTCAATGAGTTCATCGGCGACGGCGTGTACGTGATCACCTGGCACGACATGCTGTACATCAAACGCCTGCAGGTGTTCGATGCTGAGCGGTTCTGGCTGATCTCGGACAACGAGAAGCACAAGGACCAGCAAGCCCGTATCGAAGACGTGACCATTCACGCCAAAGTGCTGCTGGTCTGGAATGCCAAAAAGGTCTGAGGCCAATACAGTTCGGTTAAGCGCCGCATACCCGATGGGAGTGGCCGGTCGGCGCTCCGGTTGCGGACGAAGAAGCCAGCACATTCGCAGCAATTGCTCTGACTTTGCCGGCCTCTTCGCTACCAAGGTAGCTCCCACAGAGGTATACAGTGCCTAAACGAACAGTATTGGATCTATGGCTGATTTAGCCTGAACGTTTGCGGGTGCCGGTCAGTCCGGTACCTGTCGCCACAGCCGGAGCGCTCTTGCCCGGCTGCTCTCGCCAATCTGTCGTGCTGGCCGCAAAGCCCCCCCTCGTTGGTTCAGAAAGGCGCTGCTTCGACGGTCTCGACCTCTGCCTGCTCCACTATCCGATCCTCATCGGTCGGCTTGACCCATTCCAGCAGCACGCCCCCGTCATCCTGAAAGGTCATATTGATCCCGTCGGTTTCCGCCAAAAGCTCCATGACCGCCTCCCATGCCTGATCCGTGTCTGTGTCCAGCCGGTGGATCAGCGCGGCACAGCGTTCCTGGGCTCTGGGTGAATTGATCATCTCTGCGATACGCAACCCCAGCCGTTCTACCTCGCTCATTACCCGTGCTTCAGGCGTGTTCTGCTTGGTCATAGCGATCTTCCTTTTCTGTATATATATCCAGTTGTTGCGAGAGGATATAACACGTTGCGTGGCTTGATAACCCTTCGCGATAGGAAATTTCAGCAACGCCCGCAAGAAATAAAAAACACATTAGGTGTTTGACTAATAAATCACGATAGGTGATATTGGTGTCCGTCGCAGCAAGCAACGCACGGCGACAGACAGGCTGGAGGTTCTCCGGCCAGTAGTCGGCAGCGAATTACCGAGTCAACCCCGCAAGGCGAAAGCATCAAGCGGAACGGACCTGGAGCAACAGTTTTTTGAAACGGATTTCTGGCCCCTGAACAAGTGAGGCCGGATGCAGAGTCAGCTTGTATGTCGCCTTTCGTCACTAGCGATAGCGTGGTGGGCATGGCAGATAAAGGAAGATTATGCAGATGCTTAAAGATTGCAGATGCGGTAAGTGCAACAGACTTCTCGCCCGTGTGGGCGGTTTTACCGAACTCCAGATCAAATGTTCCCGCTGTGGAACGTTGAATCATGTGAAGGCCACGAGCCTCGAGAAAGCGCCTTTGAGCGAGCAAAGCGCGGCCAGTCCGTGCGATTTGAATTCCGCTCAACATCAATCATCGAGGTGAACCATGAAACTACACAACAAACTCCTGCTGGCTATGGCGCTGGTGTCTTCACTTACGTCTGTCAGTGCTGTGGCTGCGACCCAGACGTGGAACCTGGCTCGTGATATGTACCTGATGGATAACGGCATCCCGGCGGGCTCGCCCTGGTCTTTCATGCGCAACACGACGGCAACGAGTGCTTCGGCCAACTACACAGCGTTTCCGTTGTTCTATGCCCAATGCCCTGGCGGCCCGTCACTTTGCTGGCGTGCTGCAGCTACAGGAGCGGGGTCTATTGCTATCCCCAAGCAAACCTTTACTGGTGGCGGTGGCGGCTACAGCCTGAAGCAGGGTGACGTTTACGCTCACCCTGGCCCTGCCTTTCAAACCATCTTCCGCTGGGCCAGTCCCGTCGAAGGTGTTGTCAACGTGCTTGGGCGGGTGAACGATCTGGATCGCTCTTGCGGTGACGGGATCAGATGGTCGCTGAATCTGGGCGACACCGTGATCAAGTCCGGCAGTCTGGCAAATGGTGGTAGTGCGCAGATCAAGGCAGACGACGTGGCTGTTACCAAAGAGTCGTCGCTCTATCTGGTCATCGACAAGAAAGGGAATTACAGCTGTGACTCCACGAGTGTTGATCTGCTGATTGCAAACTAACGCTGCTGCTTCGCTGACTCTCGACAGCTTCTGATAAGCCCGCCACCGAGCGGGCTTTTTTCTGGGAAAAACTCAAATGGCACGAATTGACGCAATACAGGCCGGCGGCATTAACGTCCTGGCGTTCCTCGACATGCTCGCCTGGTCGGAGGGTACTTCCACCATCAAGGCCTCTGACGATGGCTACAACGTGCTGGTCGGCGGCACGCTGTTCAGCGACTACAGCGCGCACCCTGGGATGCTGGTCGACCTGCCGCGCTACCGGATCAAATCCAGCGCAGCCGGCCGTTACCAGTTTTTGGCACGCACCTGGAACGCCATTGTGCGCAACTACGGCTTCAAGGGCCGGTTTATTCCCGAGGCTCAGGATCTGGCCGCGATCAAGCTGCTGATCGAGTGCGGCGCGATGCCGTGCATCAAGGCCGGTGACATCAAGACGGCTATCGCCAGGGCCGCGCCGATCTGGGCCAGTTTGCCCGGCGCCGGTTATGGCCAGCGAGAGCACAAGCTTGCCAGCCTGCTGCAGATTTACGCTGCCGAGCGGGCTCGGGAAGACGCATCGGAGGCGGATCTGTTGGCCATGTATTCTGCTTGCGGCGGGGTGCTGATATGACGCGCCTGGTCCTGATTGCGGGCCTGCTGCTGCTTCAGGGCTGCGCCGTTCAGGCCATGCGCTACGCAACCGGTGCCTATTGCGCGGCTCCGGAGCCGGCGCGCCTGGCAAACCGTATTCTGGTCAATGCCTCAATTGCGCCCGATCGCATTGAGGTCACTTGCGGCGGCGCGCCATGACCGGCCGCTTCCCTGATCCTTTGGTACTGCAGGCCTACGCCAGAGGCGAGTGGGTGCTGATGCACGACTTCCGCTACCAGTCGGCTGACGGCGAGACCTACACAGCGCCGAAATACTTCATCACCGATCTGGCGTCCACACCCTGGATTGTCAGGCCATTGCTGACCGGAATTGAAGATCGTGCATGCGGTGTGATCCATGATCTTCTTTATTGCGTAAATCAGTTGTCCCGAGCTGTATGCGATGCACTGTTTTACGAAATGCTGCTCGTGGCCGGTGCCGATCAGCGTCGGGCGGGCCTGATGCACTGGGGATTGAGGGTCGGCGGGGGGGCGCGCTATAGCGCTTGCGCAGGCGGGATGAAAGTTGAGGATCTGGCGTTTGAGCTGATGAGCGAGGCTGAGAGGATGGCGTGGCGGGCGAGGCTCAAACCGAAAGACATGAGAGCCCCAAGTTGATACTGGCGAAATGGAGTTAAAAAATTATCGCGCTGTCAGACTAATGCTATAGCGTGCGCTCGGGTGGTGTCGGATAATTTTTGTTCCTGACAGCCCTCCGTATTATTCCGCCCCCTCGCAGCGTTGAAGCTCGGATAACATGGAGATTTTGTATGGATACTTCCCTTGTAGGCATGAATGCCTACGGGACGAACGGCGTGCATCTTGGGCAAATGTGTAGTGATAGATGCATACGCAAGGATGGTGTTGTGATATTCAGGATCATTGATTTTAAGGTCTATTCGATGCATTCCCAGTGCCTGGGACGTTACGCAAACGGAGTTGGAACGCATTGGGGAGGGGGTGTGATTTTCTCGCTTTTGGAGGGTGACGATCTGAACAGCAATGCCGGTTGGTCATAAAATCAGCTCATTCTCCGAAAAAAAGATGGCAACCAGCTATCTATCAGATAATTTGATGCCCAATTGGATCGCAAGGTGAGCGGCATGAACGGCATCGGCAGGCGATTGAAATATGAGCGCATCAGGCTTGGCTTTACTCAGGCCCAATTCGGGTCCGTCGGTGGTGTGGCAACTAACGCACAAGCGCACTACGAAAGCGGTGTGAGAGTACCTCGAGCAGATTATTTTGCGGGTGTCGCGGCAGCGGGCGCGGATGTCATGTATGTGTTATCAGGCGGTCGCTCCAGACCCTGCGGGGTAGCTCTGCCTGAGCATGAGCGCTTTTTCATTGAAAGCTATAGATCGCTGCCTGGTAGTGGGAAGCATCTGATTCACCAGCTGCTTGAGATGCTTTGTGATGAGCGCTTCGTTCGGTGCTTGATGTGTCATGTTCAGCACGTTGGCTCTTGTGGGTATGACACTCAAAATGCAATGTCGCCTGACTGATGGTTTTTTGAGGGGATTTGGTTCGGCAGAACGCCGGAGATCGCCATGAATGGCCGGAGGCGGCCTGTTGCGGCCTGAGAGTTGTTCTTTTTGCCCTAAATTTGCCCTAAAGCTATAGGGCGCAAAAGAAAAAGCCCCGATTTTATCTAGTAAAATCAGGGCTTTAACTTACATCGAATATGGCGGTGAAAGAGGGATTCGAACCCTCGATACGATTTCTCGTATACACACTTTCCAGGCGTGCTCCTTAAACCACTCGGACATCTCACCGTATCTCGTTTCGGACGTTGCGTCCGTCGAGGTGCGCTAATGTAGTCGAACGTTTTTCCTTATGCAAATGTTTTTTTCAGATTTTTCATGTGCTTAAGCAAAAAAGCCGTCCTGGTGGGGTTATGGGTTCTGCAGGAATACCACGTAACCCTTGAACCAGGGACTGTCTTGTAAAAAATCCGGCTCTTGCCATTCGCCACCCTGGATCAGGCCGACCTTGAACGGCAGGCCCAGGCGGCTCAGGCGCGGCAGGTAAGCGCCGTAGTCGGGGATGCTGTGGCGGCCCTGGTAGGTCTGGACCACGACTTCGTCGATCACGCCGTTGAGTTGGCCAATCACGCTGGTGTCGGCGTTGCTGCTCCAGTCCATCAGGCCGGTGATGCTCAGGCGGTAGTCGGCCGGCAGGCGCTGGCGCAGGTCGCGCAGGAAGGTCACGTATTCGTCGAGGTGGCGGGTGCGGGCGTCGAAGTCGATCTGGACGCCGACCACCGGGTTGCCGGCCCTGCGCCAGCGCTCGACCTGAGCGAGCAACTGGCGATATACGGTGTCGGGCCAGCGCAGGGTGTGGGCGCGGTAGACGATCCACAGCTGTTTTTGCGGCAAGCGGGCCACGCCCGGCCCTTGAGCGATGAAGTGCACCTGCGGGTCGCGGCGTGACTGGCTGATCTGGCCTTGCAGCACGTAGAGCGTATTGGCGTGTTGCAGCACCGGCTGCTGGTCGACGCCGGCCCATAGCCAGAACTGGTCGTAGTGGCTGGCGTCTACCGCCGCATGGCCGGGCTCAGTCGCCAGTAGGCAACTGAGCAGCAGCCAGGGCCAGGTTTGCATCATGGCTTTACCAGTAATACTGCAGGGTTTTGCCCCACTGAGTGCTGGCGTAGCTGCCTTTGAGCTGGCGGAACCAGGCTTTGCGGGTGGCCGGCTCGACTTCCTGGCCGCCACAGCTGTTGTAACCCGAAGGTGCATAGCAGTTGATGGCGCGAAACAGCGCATAGGCTTTGTCGTCACGGCCTGCCTTGGGGTTGTCGATCACCTGGCGATAGCCGTCGAGCCGCGAGAACACCTCGCCGGCAAAGCCCGGTGCGCTGCCTCCTAGGGTGTCGGCATCGCGGCGCTGATCCAGCGGCATGCTGTCGAGGCGGTTGCGCAAGATGAACTCGCCCAGGCAATTGAGCGCCTGAGGGTCTTTGCTATCAGCCTGCAAGGCGGCAGCGGTCTGAGCGATGCTCGGGCAGCTGTAGCCAGACTCGGCCTTGTCGCCTTGCCACTGGAAAAGTTCCAATGATGGACCTTGCTGGTAGACGTAGCCCAGGCCGTAGCCCAATTGCTCTTTGGGCAGCGGTTCAGGCAAGCGTTTGAGGTCTTGTGCGAAGTCGGCATAGCGACCGCGCAGCAGGTCTTTGTAGAGCAGCACGAACAGCGCCAGGTTGCGTTCGCTGGTGTCCAGCCCGTTCAGGGTCTGCTCGCGCAGCAGTTGCGCATCGGCCACATGGCTGAGCAGGATGTTACGCACTTGCCGGGATTGGATCGGCGAGTCGGCGGCAAACACGCCGGACAGTTGCTCGTCGTGCTCGTAGCTCATCGACAGGGCCAGCTCCAGTTGCTCGCGTTGCAGCGGCGCCTTGGCCATCGGCAGGATGGCGAGCCACGTCTGTTGTGCACCCTTGAAGTCCTGGCGAGCTTGCAAGGCCAGGCCGCGCAGCATTTGCTGGCTGAAGCTCAGATAACTCAGGGTGTCGCCTGCGGCAGGTGGCTGCGGCAAGTGCTCCAGTGCCTTCGCTGGATTGTCTTGCACATAAAATGCGTGGGCGGCCAGCAGGTAGTCATAGATGGCCGGATCGTTGGCAAATACCGGCTGCTGGGCCTGCAGATCTTCCAGCGACAGGCCGGGACGGGCCTGTTCGCGCATGCTCATCAGGTCAATGACCGCCAGCAGCAGAGGTTCTTGCAGCGTATGGGCACGGTTGATGAGTAACTTGATATCGATCTCGTTGATCAAACCATCCAGGCTGGCGTTGCGCTGTGCGTCGCTGGCTTGGGTCAACTGCCAGACATATTCGTCAGCCAGCTTGTCGTCGTTACCGGCCAGCCAGTGTACGCGGCGCAGCAAGCCGCGCGCTGATGCCGCGTAATCACCTTGCGGCCATTGGGCCAGGTATTGCTGGAACGCCTGGTCAGCGCGACCCAGCAAGGCCAGGTCCAGGCGATCAGGGTCGATTTCACCGTACTCAGTGAAGCCCGTTTCTTGCACCTGGTTGAGCAGGGTGCGAGCACTCATGTAGGCAGCGGTCTGGTTCAGCCATGGCTGGCGGCTGTCGGCCAGGCGGGCGAATCCGCTGGCGGCTGCATCAAAACGACCACTGTAGAAGTCCGCTGCTGCACCCAGGTAGAGAGCAAATGCCTGTGCCTCACTGGATGCCAGGTTGCCCGGTAGCAGGCTCGTTTGCTGGTCCGGATCCCAACTGCAGGCACCGAGCATTTGCAGACGGCTGTCGGCCAGTGCCTTGCGCTCGTTGTCTGTCAGTTCGGGGCTGTTCAGCACGGCGCTAATGAAGGCCGTGGCGCTGGCCTGATCGTTACTGCGGCAACGGCTGCCTTCACCTTGCAGAAACTCCTGCCCGGCGGTTGTTGCCGGTCGGCTCAGGCCCAGTCGTTGCAGTGGTGCAGCCAAGGGGTCGACAGCCTGGCTGGTTGGTTGTGCGTCGGCAGGCGTCGCTTCTGGCCTGAGCCGGTAAACCGGGAATGGCACCTGACCGTAGCCTTGTTCCAGGTCGAGGGCTTGCAACGGCTGCGGGCTTGGCGGCAGCACGCCTTTGTCGGCCAGCAACAGGCGCAGGTTGATCTGGCTATCGTTGCCAGGGCTGAGAAAGGTCAGGTTGCTGCACGGCTCCAGATTGTCCTTGATCAACGACCAGCGCGGGTAGCAGGAGTCGTCGCTGCTGGCCTGGGCTTGAAGGGAAAACGCGCAGCCGACAGTCACTGTCAGGGCAATCAACAACCGCATGTGCATGAAGAGTCCTTGAATCATGGCTAGAACACAGGCGCAGATCATAGCCCGCCTTGTCCGTCATGTCCGTCATGCACGGCGGTGTGTTGAAAATTCCCACAGGGTTCACAGCATTCTGCTGAGGGTGTCGTCCTTGCGGATGAAGTGATGCCAGAGCGCGGCGGCAATGTGCAGGCCGACCAGGTAGTAAAACAGCGAGGCGAACAGCTTGTGCAGGTCTTCAAAATACTCGGCGGTACGTCCCGAGGTCGGCAGCGGCCAAGGGATGGCCAGCCCGGTGAACAGGATCGGCAGTTCGCCTTTTTCTACCAGTACGGTGAGCATGCCCAATATCGGCTGCACGAACAGGAACCCGTACATCAGGTAATGCGTCACTCGGGAGGCCACGCGTAATCTGTTGTGCAGGGGCGGGGTAATGGCTGGCGGCGCATGACGGCGTCGTTCGGCCAGGCGAAAGAACGCTAGGCCCAGCAACAGGATGCCGGTCAGGTAATGCCCTTGCACCACCATCATGCGGTATTCGGAAAAGCGGCTGAACTCACTGCGGCACAGAATCAGGCCATAAGCCAGGACAACCAGCAGTGCCATGAGCCAATGGAGCCAGCGGGCCTTTGCGGTATAGCGTGCGATTGACGAAGCGGCCACGGCTCGGTTCCTGTCGTCGTCTTGAATGAAATCAGCTTAGCCGGTTTTGCTGCGTTTCCAGCGAGTGGAAAAATCTGTCACCGGTGGCTCTCAGCCCCCTGTGCAAGCAACCCGCGTGCCGTTTCAGGTTTCAGTGTTCAGTAAAAAACCAAGCGCCCCGCCAGGTGCGTGGGCCGCGCCATCACAGGCTTTGCCCGCACCTATGAGCGGGTAAGTGCTGTGCGCGGCATAACGCTCATTTATCGCTGACCAGCGTTGCATTCTGCGCGTTGGTCGATAAACGACGGAACCGGCTCGTTTGGCAAGCTTCATATGCAGTGATTGCCCTCAAGGAGTAAACGTTCTTGACCCGAGCCCATACGCCCGTCGGCCAATTGCAGCCGGTATCGGCCAACCTCTCACTGAATGTACTGACCATGAATATGCATATGGGCTTTGGCTTTTTGAATCGGCGCTTCATCCTTCCCGAACTGCGTGAGGCCGTGCGCAGCGTGTCGGCCGATGTAGTGTTTCTGCAGGAAGTGCACGGTGAGCACCAGCGCCATGCCAGCCGGGTCAAGGACTGGCCGAGCATCTCGCAGTACGAGTTCCTGGCCGACAGTATGTGGAGCAGCTACGCCTATGGCCGTAATGCGGTTTACCCGCATGGCGATCACGGTAACGCACTGCTTTCCAAATACCCGATCCTGCGCCACGAGAATCTCGACGTGTCCATTCATGGCACTGAAGAGCGCGGTCTGCTGCATTGTGTGCTTGATGTTGCACACCATGGCCAGATGCATGCGATCTGCGTGCATCTGGGCCTGCGTGAGAAGCACCGTGAGGCGCAGATCCGGCTGCTCGCGCAGCTGGTCAAGGGCCTGCCGGACGGTGAGCCGGTCATTGTGGCCGGCGACTTCAACGACTGGCGCCTGCGTGCCGATGCGCTGCTGGCCGGCACCGGGTTGCGCGAAGTGTTCGTCCAGCACACAGGGGCGCCGGCGCGCAGTTTCCCGGCGCGCTGGCCGCTGCTGCGGCTGGACCGGATCTATGTCGCCAACGCCACGACCCGGCGGCCGCAGGTGTTGAGCCATCGGCCCTGGTCTCATCTGTCCGATCATGCACCGCTGGCGGTGGAGGTGAGCTTATGAAACAAGGGCAATGGCGTGACGGTAACTCGGTTGAGTTGCTGATCAATGGCGAGGATTTCTTTACCGCCGTATTCCAGGCCATCCGCTCGGCACGCCGTCAGGTGCTGGTCGAGACCTTCATCATTTTTGAAGACCGGATTGGCGAAGGCTTGCAGCAGGCGCTGATCGAAGCGGCGGGTAATGGCGCACAGGTGGTGGTCACCGTGGATGACTACGGCACCTGTGATCTGAGTTCAGCGTTCGTCAAGCAAATGATCGATGCGGGTATTCATATCCAGTTGTTCGACCCGCAACCGCGTTTGCTGGGCATGCGCACCAATCTGTTTCGCCGTCTGCATCGCAAGGTGGTGGTGATCGATGGTGAGCTCGGCTTTATTGGCGGGATCAACTACAGCGTCGATCACATGACTGAAACCGGGCTGACTGCCAAGCAGGATTATGCGGTGCGGGTCCGTGGGCCGATCATTGCCGATATCCACCGCAGCGCCTTGGGCATGCTCAGCGCGGCGGTGCGTGAGCGGTTGGCGCCGGTGCCGCTGCGCCTCGAGCAGGCCGGCCATGCCCGGATGTTGTTGGCTGAACGGGACAACCGTCAGCACACCACCGACATTGAAGAGCAATATTTGCAGGCGATCAGGGCCGCCAATTCGCGGATCACCCTGGCCAATGCCTACTTCTTTCCCAGCTATCGGTTCTTGCGCGAGTTACGTAACGCCGCGCGACGCGGGGTCAAGGTCACCCTGATTCTGCAAGGCAAGCCGGACATGCCGTTCGTACGGGTCTGCTCAAGGCTGACCTACACCTACCTGTTGCGCGACGGGGTGGTGATCCACGAATACAAGCAGCGCGCGCTGCATGGCAAGGTGGCGCTGATCGACCATGAGTGGTCGACTGTGGGCTCCAGTAACCTCGACCCGCTGAGCCTGGCGTTGAATCTGGAAGCCAATTTGTTCATCCGTGATGCGCCACTCAATCAGCAGTTGCAGGAGCATCTGCTTGGGCTGGCGGCTGCCCACAGCGTGCCGATCACCCTCAAAGGGGCGGCGCGTGGCCAGTGGTGGAGGGCGCCGATGATTTTTCTGTGCTTCCACTTCCTGCGCCACTTTCCGGCCATCGCCGGGCTGTTTCCGGTGCACGGCATGCGCCTCAAGCCCCTGCGTGCGGCGGACGTGATGCCCGAGGCGCGGGTTGTTGAAGAGCGACAACAGGCGGCCCATGAGCTGTCCAATTCGGAGAAATCGTCATGAGCCAGGCTGGCGCTGCTGCATCCGAAACCCAATCAAGCAAATGGCTGTGGGCCAAACGCTTGCTCAATGTGTTTTTCATCGTACTGATCCCGGTGTTGCTGTTTCTGCTGGTCAAGAACCTTGATTGGCAGGAGGTCATGCAGGCTTTGCGCTCCTACAAGGCCAGTACCTTGTTCATCGCCGTGCTGGTGGCGGCCTGCAGCTACCTGGTCTACTGCGGCTTTGACATCCTGGCGCGCTTTTACACCCGGCATCGGCTGAGCATTGCCCAGGTCGTGCCGGTCACCTTCGTGTGCTACGCGTTCAACCTCAACCTCAGTTCCTGGGTAGGCGGCATTGCCTTGCGCTATCGGTTGTACTCGCGGCTGGGGCTGGATGTGCCGACCATCACCCGCGTTCTCAGCCTGAGCCTGATTACCAACTGGCTGGGCTATATGCTGCTGGCAGGTCTGGTATTCGCCTTGGGCTTTCTTGAGTTGCCGCCGGAGTGGGCGATTGGCAGCACGAGCTTGCAGCTGATAGGCGTGGCGCTGCTGATCCTGTGCGCGGCTTATCTGGCGGCTTGCCGGTTTTCCAAGCGCCGGTGCTGGACCATTCGCGGCCAGGAGATTGTCTTGCCGACCCTGAGTCAGGCGCTGATCCAGGCCAGCCTGGGTGCCTTGAACTGGTCGCTGATGGCGCTGGTGATTTACACCCTGCTGCCGGACAAAGCGTTTTACCCGGCAATTCTGGGTGTGTTGCTGATCAGCAGCATTGCCGGGGTAATTACCCACATCCCGGCCGGGCTCGGTGTGCTGGAAACCGTATTCATGACCCTGTTGGCGCACCAGTTTTCCAAAGGTACCTTGCTGGCGGCGCTGATCGGCTACCGGGCAATTTACTTTTTGCTGCCGCTGCTGTTGGCGGTGGTGGTGTACCTGGTGCTGGAAAAGCGCGCCAAGCGCCTGGGTCAGAAAAATCGCCAGGCGCTGGATGCTCAGTAGCGCGGTTCAGTGAGCGACTCTGGCAAACATCTTCACAGCGTCCACCGCGTGATTGGTGCCCTCGCTGATTCGCACGATGACCGAGCCGGCCTGGTCGGCGAGGTCAACGCCCTTGATCGCGTTGTTGCGGGTATTGTCCATGCTGTCGATGGCCTGGCGCGTTTCGTTCTGGATCATCCCGATCATCTCGGAAATCTCCGCCGTCGAGCGGCTGGTGCGCCCGGCCAATTGCCGGACTTCGTCGGCCACCACAGCAAAGCCACGGCCCTGATCACCCGCCCGTGCCGCTTCGATAGCGGCATTGAGCGCCAGCAGGTTGGTCTGCTCGGCAATGCTGCGAATGGTATTGACGATGGCCGTGATCTGCTCGGAGCGTGCGCCCAGTTGGGTGATGATCTTCGACGAATCTTCGATGCTCGATGAGATCTGGCGCATTTCCTGGGCGGCCTGCTGAATCACTTCGGTGCCGTGTTCGGTGACTTTGCGGGTCTCGACCGAGATGTGATACGCCTGGGCGGCACTGCTTGCATCACGTTCGTGCTGCTCAATACGCGGGGTGATATCGGCGGCGAACTTGATCACCTTCCACAGCTTGCCGCTGGCGTCGTAGATGGGATTATAGGTCGCCTCCAGCCAGACGGGCTGGCCGCTACGGCTGACACGCTTGAACTGGCCGCTGAACGATTCTCCCTTGTTCAGGCGTCGCCAGAAATCGGCGTATTCGTTGCTGTTGCTCTGCTCCGGCGGGCATAGCATGCGGTGGTTCTTGCCGATCAGATCGGTTTCGCTATAGCCCATGGTGCGTGTCAGATTGTCATTGACGGCCAGAATCCGGCCCTCAAGGTCGAACTCGATCACGGCCATGGCGTGGTCGATGGCTTCGAGCTTACGGCGCGCCTCGTTGTCGGCCTCGATTCGTACCGTGACATCGGTGGCGTATTTGATCACCTTGGTCACTTTGCCATTAGCATCGCGCACCGGGTTGTAACTGGCCTCAAGCCAGACGATGTGGCCGTCGCGGGCGACACGGCGGAAGGTCGAAGAAACGAACTCGCCGTTACGCAGGCGTGACCAAAGCCGATCGTACTCGCTGCTGCGGCCATCTTCAGGCGTGCAGAACATCCGGTGCTGTTTGCCAAGGATATCTTCGCGGCGATAGCCCATGGCGCTCAGGAAGTTGTCATTGGCATCGAGCACGACACCGTTCAGATCGAACTCGATACTGGCCATCGAGCGGTTGATCGCCTTTAGCAGGCTGGCCTGCTGCTCGACGAGCTGTTGCAGGGCAATAATTTCTTTAGTGTTTGATTTGAAGAACATAGCGGCAAGCTCACGAAGCGGCAGGCTCGGGTCCGGTCCATGATGATGCGAACAGGTTCGCATGCTTGTCCGTGTGCATTGAGCGCACTATAGATGGCACTTTGCTGCTTTGTACAATGCAATTTGTCTGAAGTTAAAAGATGTTAAGAGAGTTGCTCAAATCCCCCGGTCACTGTGAAAAATAGTGCGTTGTAGTGATGTGTATGAGGGAACGATAACTCATCCAGCCTGTCACTTTGCATCCGGGTGTGGTGAGCTTGAAAAGGGCAGGGGTATTACCGGTGCCAGCAAATGCCAGATGCATTTTATGGTCTTGCAGCTTGCCGGCCGGGCACTCTGGTCGAGTCGCGGCGAACTCCAGCCTTTTTGCACATTTTTTGCGCAATTGTTCGGCATAGATGGGTCAAACGGGTTGCCGACTGAGCATGGCAGCCGTAGACTGCCGCCCCTCTTGAGTGGAGTGCAGGGCGGTGCCTTTAAAAGCCATGGCGTCGACACGCCACGCCAAGGCCTCTCCAGACCGGCTAAATGCACGTTTTTATTAGAGAATTCAATGACAAAGGACCAGTTGCTGGCCATGCCGGCCGATGACTACATGAATGCTGAACAGCACGGTTTTTTCACCGAGCTGCTGCAATCGATGAAGGTTGAAATCCACGAGCGTATCGAAAAGAGCCGTGTTGCCATCGAAAGCCTGGACACCCCGGCAGATCCTGCCGACGCTGCTTCTGTTGAAGAAGAGCGTCACTGGCTGGTGAACTCCATCGACCGTGACCAGCGCATGCTGCCGCAACTGGAAATGGCCCTGACCCGTATCGCTGATGATTCTTTCGGCTGGTGCGATGACAGCGGCGAGCCCATTGGCCTCAAGCGTCTGTTGATCAGCCCGACCACCCGTTACTGCATCGAAGCGCAGGAACGTCACGAGTCCATTGACAAGCACCAGCGTCAGTACTGATCGCTCAGTGCTGAGGGGGACCTGACCGGGAGGCAAGCAACTGCCTCCCGGTTTTGTTGTGCCTGCCGTTTATCGTTTTTTACTGCGTTGTATTGATTCGGGCCGGATGTACCACTAACGAACCATGGCAAATAGCCTGTTCGTGGCGTTTAATGTTTTTCAATAAGAAAAACGACAGGTGGAGGGATCATGACCGACAACGTAGCCTATGCAGGGAAGCTGGCAGAGCCCGGCGCGCAGGCCCCCGTTTCACACGTATTCGCGCCCTTGTGGCTGGCGCTGACACAAAGCCTTGGCATTGTCGTGCTACTGGTCGTCACCGGCTTGAATCTATTGCCCGTGTGGCTCGCAGCACCGTTGGCTGTTGCGCTGATCTGGCTGCCCCGGTTGCGCAAGCGCCAACCGGCATCGGCCCCTGAGGCCGCAAGCGCCAGTGATATCACCCGCCTGACCCGCGACCTGTCATTCACCACCAGCCATAACGCGTTGTCCGCCGCCAGTGTGTCGTTTTCGGTGCGGCAACTCGCCGGCCGGATTCAATCGCAGCTCAAGGCCGCCGAGCAGGTGGTAGGCAGTGCCGAGGTGATGATCGCCACCGAGCAGCAGGCTGCGCAATTGAGCCAGCAGGCCCTGAGCGCAGCCAGTGAAGCGCGGCAGAGTAGTGAGGCCGGGCGTACGGTGCTGGTTGAGTCTATCGAGTGCATGCGCCGCCTGAGTCAGGGCGCGGTGGACAGCCGCCAGGTCATCCAGGCGCTGAGCCAGCGCAGTGAAGAGATCCAGCGGGTCGCTCAGGTCATCCAGTCGATTGCCAGCCAGACCAACCTGCTGGCACTCAATGCCGCCATTGAGGCGGCGCGGGCCGGCGAGCACGGCCGAGGTTTTGCGGTGGTCGCGGATGAAGTGCGCGGTCTGGCGGGGCGTACGGCGACGGCGACCGAGGAGGTCGGGCAGATGGTTGCCGATATCCAGCAGCGGACCACCCAGGTGGTCGCGCAGATCCAGCAGTTATCCGTCGATCTCGACACAGGCGTACGTCAGGTCGAGGACACTGGCCAGCATCTGGAACGCATCGCCAGCCTGGCTGCCGACGTTGAAATTCAGGTCAGCGAGATTGCTCAGGGGACGCAGATCAATCAGGAGCAATTGGGCAGCCTGTTTGGCGCCATCGAACACATGCGCGCCGACCTGTCGGTCAGTGACCAGCAGACCCGCCAGCTGGCCGACTCTGCCGTGCAGATGGAAGGGCAGGCAGAGAGCATCAGCCAACGCCTGGCCGAGGTCGGGCTGGATGATTACCACCAGCGTATCTATGATCTGGCCCGCGAAGGCGCTGTGCAGATCGCTGCCCGCTTCGAGGCTGACATCGCCAAGGGCGCGGTGAGCCTGGATGATCTGTTCGACCGCAGTTACCAGCCTATCGCCAAGACCAGCCCGCCGCGCTTTCATACCCGCTTTGACGGCTACACCGACAAGGTGCTGCCGGATATTCAGGAGCCCTTGCTCAAGCGCCATGAGGGGCTGGTGTTTGCCATTGCCTGCACCCAGCAGGGTTATGTGCCGACCCATAACGCGGCTTTCAATCAGCCATTGTCCGGCGACCCGGCAGTGGACACCGCGCGCAATCGTAGCAAGCGCAAGTTCGATGACCGCACCGGAATTCGTTGTGGTAGCCATCAGCAGGCGGTGCTGTTGCAGACCTACACCCGTGATACCGGTGAGCTTATGCATGATCTGTCGGTGCCGATCATGGTCAAGGGGCGGCACTGGGGTGGATTGCGTCTGGGGTATCGGCCCGAGCAGGCATAACAGCATTTTTGAAACCGACTTGCTGGCAGCCTGGCCTGTGTTTTTTAAAGGCGCCCCCCATAGGGGGGCTGGTCAGCCAAGGTTGTTGTAATTGATAACAGCTAAAGAATTATTGGGCGTGGGGTGTGTAGGAATTGGTTTAATTGTGTAGGAATATTCTGAAATATCTATGACTGCTTGACTGTCGTGTCACGTTGAGCAAGCTGTTTGTATGCGCAGAAAAAAGGCGCCAATAAATAGTTTGCAGTCGACGCATCTAAGGATGGATACACGATGAATACTACAGCACATGTAAATGTACACCCTGATACTGCGCAAGTTACCCGGTTCCCTGTGACCGTGCGGGTCGGGCTGTTTTTCGATGGCACCGGTAATAACCGGGTCAATAGCGGTATCGCCGCCCACTGCCGCGAACAGATGCAGGCCGGCCAGCAGGAGCATACCCGCGAGTGCGCCGGGCGCCACGCCGGGTCACACGGTAGTTACACTAACGACTACAGTAATATCACTCGTTTGTTCGAGCTTTATCGTAAACAGGCCGTTGCCCGGCGTGAAACGGATGGCTGGAAAGTTTACTGGCCGGTGTATATCGGCGGGGTCGGCACCACCTCAGGCGGGCGCGATTCGCGTTGGCCTGGGCAAAGTCTGGGGCGCGGCAGCACCGGGGTGCTGGCCAAGGTCGACAAGGCGGTCAGTCGGCTGGCCGAGTGCCTGGCGCTTTTTGCGCTGGATAATCCGGGGTGTGTAATTGATGTTCTGGAACTGGACATCTTCGGCTTCAGCCGCGGCGCCGCATCGGCCCGCCATTTGGTCAACGAGATTCTCAAGCAGGAGCGCGGAGCGCTAGGCCGTCTGCTGGCCGATACGACACTGGCCTGGAGCCCGACTTTCGGCTGGCAGCAAGGCAGTGTGCGGATCATGCTGGTCGGCCTGTTCGACACTGTTGCGGCAGTAGGCGGCTGGCGAGACCTGGGCAATGTGCGCGACTCTGATAACCGTCGGGTCAATCTGTATCTGCCACCTGGCTGCGCCAGGCAGGTGCTGCATCTGGTGGCACGGGACGAGTGGCGGCGCAATTTCGCCCTCAACAGTATTGCGCCGGGCTGGGAGCGGGAGATTGTGCTGCCGGGGGCGCATTCGGACATTGGCGGTGGCTACCATCAGTTGACCTACGAAGAGGTCCTGATGAGCCGCCCGCACACCAGTGTGGTTGGCCGGGATGTCCGTGATGAGGACAGCCCGGCCTGGCGAGAGGCTGAGGCAGACTTGCAGGCCATGGATGCCGCGTATTGGGTTGACCCTGCTGATCCACACGCCTGCCTGCAGGTGCAAAGCTCAACGGTGGCCAGTGCCAGGCATGCCGCAGGTTCCGGGGGCCGCCTGGTGATGGCCACCGTCTGTATGCGGCGGCAGGTCTGCGGGCATCTTTCGCGCATTCATTTGCGCATCATGCACACGCTGGCCTGTGATGAGGGGGTGCCCTTTGAAGCCATTGGTGATAGCCCTGACCTGGCGTTACCGCAGGCGCTCGAAGATATCTGCAGGCGCCTGATCGGTCAGGCGCGGGGCGATACCGTCGGGCTGACGCCAGAGCAGCAACAACTGCTGCGCTGGCGCTATATCCACCACTCTGCCCACTGGGAGCCGCTCATCGGGACGCTGGGCGGACTGGGCGATGCATTGTTCGTGCATGCACCCCAGCCTGGGGGGCGTAAAATTCACCCTAATGTCGCCCCGTCCGATTATCCGTATTAAAGCCAATGCCGTTCACTTAGGTGCCTTATGCCCCGGTGGGAGCCAGCTTGCTGGCGAAGACGGCAGCACATTCGCAGCAGAGGCTATGATTTGACTGGCCTCTTCGCGACCAAGGTCGCTCCCACAAAGGCAAGCATTGCGCTTGGCATCGGCGCTTTGTCAAACCGGCGGCAGATGCAAGCGCTCATTGAGTTCATCGACCACCAGAGCCCAGTCGTCATCGCTGCGCAGCTTTTCTTTGAGCAACTGGGCCTGGGCCGGGGTCCAGAACTCGGCATCGATCAGTTTGATCCCGTCGGGCAGCGAGTGATTCGCGATGAAGGCTTCAATGCTCGCCTCGTCGCTCTCAAGGCCCAGTTGGGCGAACAGGTCGGGCAGGCTAGGGTTTGGCAGTTCCATGGTCTCTCCTGAGCGTAATGTGAGCAGTTGTTGAGTATCCGATTGTCCTTGGGCAGGGGAGTTCGATCAAAAATGGCAGATAGGGCAACAATGAGCAGGAACTGTATACACACTCTGGATGCCATAGTTGTGCGCAGGCGGTAGAATCGCCGCCTGCCTGCCTGCGTCGTCAACTGCAGCGCACCAGCAGGTGCCCATCAGGAGTTTCAGCCGCCAGACGGCCACATAGGAGTGATAACAATCGGTTGACTGCCCTGGCATTGTCAGAGCAGTTCATTTTTCAGTTCGTTGGGGGTTTGTACTTTGGCTGTAAGTAACCTGGATACGCACGCCTTGTTCGTGCTTGGTGATCTTCGTGCAAAGTTGGTAAAGCAGTTTCAATCGCGCTTCGTCTATGTCGCCGAGCAATCGCCTGATGGCGTCTACATGGCTGAGATCGATACCGAAAGTGCGCTGGTGGTTGATGACAAGCCTCGGCTTGAGCTCAAGGTAGGCGACCACTTCCGTGCCGCCGTGTTGCCCAGCCGCGAAGGCGGCAAACTCGAGCTGCGCTTTCGCGATATCAAAATGACAATCTATGGGCTGGGGGAGTACGCGTTCGTCGACACGCCTGCCGGCCACGGCATTGTTTTCAAGGAAGGCCATGGTGTCATGCTGGTCTTCGCCGCTACCGAACAACTGCAGA
This sequence comes from Pseudomonas sp. StFLB209, assembly GCF_000829415.1. Lineage (NCBI taxonomy): Bacteria > Pseudomonadati > Pseudomonadota > Gammaproteobacteria > Pseudomonadales > Pseudomonadaceae > Pseudomonas > Pseudomonas sp. StFLB209. The sequence goes on from NZ_AP014637.1 coordinate 4,195,234, forward strand.
CCGGCCTGACCCAGACCCTCAAAGCCGCCATCGCCAAAGCCGCCAAATGGCGCAAAGGCGAACTGACCTTTCGTGCCAGCGAATAACTGACCGCTGCAAATTTGAGATTCTGCTTTCGCTTTTTGCGTTTCGTGCCGAGCAAGCGCCGCTGTGCCAAAACGGCATATCGGCGCGTACCGGTGATGCAGCGAGGATCAGCGCGTTGCGCTGAGGGCGGGTCAGACTTTTGATATGCGCGGCTGAAGCCGCGCCTACGCCTGCTTGCTGTCCGGTCGGTCACCACTGACCTCCGGCGGTACGTCCTCACCCGCCATCCGCTTGCGAAACAGGCTGGTTCGTGCCAGTAGCAAGGTCGTCACCGGCACGGTAATGGCCAGCAGAATCGGAATCAGCCAGGCGTGCAGCACCGGCCCAGATTTGAGCGCCGAGAAATACACAATCGACGCCAGCGCCACACACCATGCACCGATTGTCGACGCCAGTGCGGTGGGGTGCATGCGCTGGAAGAAATCCTGCAAGCGCACCAGGCCGATGGCACCGGTCAGGGTGAACAGGCTGCTGGTCAGCAACAACAGGGCGGTAAGCACCTCGACCCAGAAGGGAACATCGTAGGTCATTCGATCACCTCACCACGCAACAGGAACTTCGCCAGGGCGAAGGAGCCGACAAAGCCAAACAGCGCAATCAGCAGCGCGGCCTCGAAATAAGTGTCGCTGGCATAACGGATACCCAGCACCAGCATCATCAGCATGCCGATGATGTACAGATAATCCAGCGCCAGCACCCGATCCTGCGCCGACGGTCCGGTGAACAGACGCCACAGCGTCAGCACCATGGCCAGGGCAAATATCGACAGGCTGATCAGAATCGTCACACTGAGCAAGGCACTCATTGGAAAATCTCCATCAGGGGGCGCTCATAGTGGCTTTTGAAATGCTCGATAAACTGCGCCTCATCCTCCAGATCGAACACGTGCATCAGCAAAATGCTGCGGTCCAGCGCCAGTTCCGACCAGACCGTGCCGGGTACCACGGTGCAGACCATGGCCAGCGCCGCCAGGCCGTGGGCGTCATGCAGTTCCAGCGGCACCTTGACGAAGGCCGAGCGCGGCGGCCGACGTTTGAGGGCCCATACCGAACGCGCCACTTGCAGGTTCGATATCACCACATCCACCCCCACCCGCAGGATGAAACGCAGGATGGTGCCGGGCTTGCGAATCCGCGCCGGCATTGGTCGCAGCGAGGCAAACATCAGCGGGGCCAGAAATGCCAGGATGGCGCCGAGCAGGATGTGCCCGGCACTGAGCGAGAGGTTCAGCAACAGCCACAGCGCCCATAGCGCCAGCGACAGGAACGGGGCAGGGAAGAAGTGCTTCATGGCTGCACCTGCGAAGTCTGAAGGGTTGGCCCCGGCACCGGGCGGGTCGCCATGACCGACTGGATGTACTGCTGCGGATCATGCAGGGTCGCTGCGGTGTCCTGGGTGTACTGCAACAGCGGTTCGGCCCGGAAGGTCAGGGTGATGCACAGGCCCAGCAACACCACAATCGGCAGGTACTCACTGTGGCGCAGCAACGGCGGGACGGTTTCAGTCGGCGTCCAGAAGCGTTGCACGCCCAGGCGGACGAACGACATCAGCGCTGCCAGGCCTGAGAAAATCAACAGCGCAATTAACAGCCAGGCCTCAAGTGACACGGGTTGATCCTTGGCGACATCCAGGCCGGACGGGTTGAGCAGGGCGCTGAGCAGGGTCAGCTTGCCGATAAAGCCCGACAGCGGCGGCATACCGATGACCAGCAGCGCGCAGGCCACGAAGCACAGGCCCAGAAATGCCATGGTCATCGGGATCACCTGACCGACCACGATATTTTCCTCTTCATCGAGGTTGACGCCGCGGGGTGGGTGCAGGGACTCAAGATTGTGTGGCAACTGGTCGGCGTCCTCGTCCTCGCCGTACTGGTTGGCCGAGCGTGAACGCTCGATCAGTTCGCCGAGCAGGAACAGTGCGCTGAGTGCCAGCGTCGAGCTGACCAGATAGAACAGCGCGCCGGCGGTCAGGCTCGGTTGGGCGAAACCGATCGCCGCCAGCAGGATGCCGGCCGAGACCAGGATGCTCAGGCTGGCCATACGCTCCAGACGCTGGGCTGCAATCACCGCAATGGCTGCCGTGGCAATGGTCGCCATGCCGCCGAAAATCAGCCATTCACCGCCGAAGAACGCTGACTCGCCAGCATGGCTGGAGAACAGCAGGGTCCACAGCCGCAGCAAGGTGTAGATCCCGACCTTGGTCATGATCGCGAACATTGCCGCCACCGGCGCACTGGCGGCCGAGTAGGCCGGCACCAGCCAGAAGTTCAGCGGCCACATGCCGGCCTTGGCCAGAAATGCCGTGGCCAGGATCGCCGCACCGGCGTGCAGCAGGCCGCGGTCGGCCTCAGGCACCTGCGGGATCTTGACCGCAAGGTCGGCCATGTTCAGCGTGCCGGTCACGCCGTAGATCAAGGCTGCGCCAATCAGGAACAGCGACGAAGCCAGCAGGTTGATGGCGATGTAATGCAGGCCCGCCGATACCCGCGCACGCCCCGAGCCGTGCAGCATCAGGCCGTAGGAGGCGGCGAGCAGCACCTCGAAAAATACGAACAGGTTGAACAGGTCGGCGGTCAGGAATGCACCGTACAAGCCCATCAACTGGATCTGGAACAGCGCATGGAAACTGGTACCGGCCTTGTCCCAGCGCGCCAGGGCAAACAGCAAGGCGCAGACCCCGATGATCCCGGTCAGCACCAGCATCAACGCTGACAGATGATCGACCACCAGCACGATGCCGAACGGCACGTCCCAGTTACCGGGCATGTACACGCCGATCGAGCCCATGCCGCCGCTTTCCTGAACCCACATCAGCAGGCGGATCGAGACGGCCAAGCCGAGCAGGGTCGAGAACAGGTTGATGCGCGCCTTGAGTGGGCGGTGCTTCTCGCCGAGCATCAGCATCAGCCCGGCGGTGAACAGCGGCAGCAGGATCGGGACAATGATCAGTTGGTTGATTGCACTCATGCTTTCGGCTCCCGGCCGTCGACATGGTCAGTGCCGGTCAGGCCACGGGAAGCCAGCAGAACCACCAGAAACAGCGCGGTCATGGCAAAGCTGATCACGATCGCGGTCAGCACCAATGCCTGGGGCAGCGGGTCGGTGTAGTGCAGCAGGTCATGCGGCACACCGTCCTTGATCACCGGCTCTTTGCCGATGAACAGGCTGCCCATACTGAAGATGAACAGGTTCACCCCATACGACAGCAGGCACAGGCCCATGATCACCTGGAAGGTCCGTGGGCGCAGGATCAGCCAGACGCCCGAGGCGGCCAGTACGCCGATGGCAACGGCAATCACTTCTTCCATCACAAGACTCCTTCTGGTGCGTGGACAGGCTGGCCCGGTGGCAGTGCGCCCACCGGCTTGGGCAGCGCGGTCGGGCGATGGCTACGCACCGCCTGGTGACCCAGGGCGGTGAGCATCAGCAGGGTCGAACCGACCACCACCGCATACACGCCGATATCAAAAAACAGCGCACTGGCCACATGCATGTCGCCGAGCACCGGCAAATGCAGATGCGCGGTATGGGTGGTCATAAACGGGTAACCCAGGGCCATGGCGCCCAGGCCGGTGAGCACCGAGCACAGTAGGCCGACGCCAATCCAGCGTTGCGGACGCAGGCTCATGTGCGCCTCGACCCACTGGGTGCCGGCGACCATGTATTGCAGGATGAACGCCACCGACATCACCAGCCCGGCGACGAAGCCGCCACCGGGCTGGTTATGACCGCGCATGAACAGGTACATCGAGACGATGAAGGCAATCGGCAGCAGCAAGCGTACCAGGGCTGCCGGGACCATCATGAAGCCCAGTGCGGTGTCGCTGGCGCTGCGCGGGTTGACCAGGTCGGTGGCCACATCGCGGGCCAGCAGGCGCTGCTGGGCGGGCAGCGGGATGCTTTCTTTGGGCGGGCGGAAGCGCCGCAGCAGGGCAAACACGGTCAGCGCCACCACACCCAGTACCGTAATTTCACCGAAGGTATCGAAGCCGCGGAAGTCCACCAGCATCACGTTGACCACGTTGGTGCCGCCGCCTTCGGGCAGCGCTCTGCTCAGGTAGTAGGACGAAATCATGTTCGGTGTCTGGCGGGTCAGCATCGCGTAAGACAACGCCGCCATGCCGCCACCGACCAGAATCGCCAGGCTCAGGTCGCGCACCCGCCGGGTACGGGCCTTGAGTCGCGAGCTGACCGTGGCCACTTCTTCGCTACGCCGTGGCAGCCAGCGCAGGCCTAGCAGGATCAGCACTGTGGTGACCACTTCGACCACCAGCTGGGTCAGGGCCAGGTCCGGTGCAGAGAACCAGACGAAGGTGATGCAGGTCATCAGGCCGCAGACACTGACCATGATCAATGCCGCCAGGCGGTGATACTTGCCTTGCCAGGCGGCGCCGATGGCGCAGGCAATCGCGATCAGCCAAAGCGTGACGAACACCCCGGAGCCGGAAATCTTCGGCCGGTCGCCCCAGCTCAGACCGCTGTAATACATCGGGATAAAGCCCAGCACCACGGCGGTGAGAACCAGCGCGAACAACTGCGGTTGCAGGCGGCGGGTGGTCAGCCGGCGCTCGACCCGACGCGCCCAGTGCATGGTTGCCACCAGCAGTTTTTCGAACGAGCGCTTGCCGTTGAGCCGGCCGATCAGCGGCGGCCCGCTAAAGCGCTCGTTGCGCAGCGGGTTGCGCAGCAACAAGTACAGCAAAATGCCGCCGCCCATCGCGATCAGGCTCATGATCATCGGCGCATTCCAGCCATGCCAGATGGCCAGGCTGTACTCGGGCAACTCTGCGCCGACCACCGGTTGCGCCGCTGTAGCCAGTATCGGACCCACCGACTGCGCCGGGAAAATACCAACCACCAGACACGCCATCACCAGCAGCTCGACCGGCATGCGCATCCAGCGCGGCGGCTCGTGGGGCGAGAGCGGCAGGTCCTTGGCCATCGGGCCGAAGAACACATCGACGGTAAAGCGCAGTGAGTAGGCGACGCTGAACGCACCGGCAATGGTTGCCACCACCGGCAGGGCGATTTCGACCCACATTGACGAGGTAATGAACACTGTTTCGGCGAAGAACATCTCTTTGGAGATAAAGCCGTTCATCAGCGGCACGCCGGCCATCGCCGCACTGGCGACCATGGCCAGCGTGGCGGTGTACGGGATCATCTTGACCAGCCCCGACAGCCTGCGGATATCCCGCGTGCCGCTCTCGTGGTCGATGATTCCGGCGGCCATGAACAGCGAGGCCTTGAAGGTTGCGTGGTTGAGGATATGAAATACTGCAGCGACGGCCGCCAGCGGGCTGTTCAGGCCCAGCAGCAAGGTAATCAGGCCCAGGTGGCTGATGGTTGAGTAGGCGAGCAGGCCCTTGAGGTCATTCTGGAAAATGGCGGCAAACGCACCCAGCAGCAGGGTGCAGGCGCCCGCGCCGCTGACGATCCAGAACCATTCCTCCGTGCCGGACAATGATGGCCATAGCCGGGCCATCAGGAATACCCCGGCCTTGACCATGGTCGCCGAGTGCAGATAAGCCGAGACCGGGGTCGGCGCGGCCATGGCGTGGGGCAGCCAGAAATGAAACGGGAACTGCGCGCTCTTGCTCAGTGCGCCGATGAGAATCAGCGCCAGCAGTACCGGGTACAGGGCATGGGCACGAATCGCATCACCCGATTCCAGCACCCGCTCAAGATCATAACTGCCGACCACATGACCGAGCACCAGCATCCCTGCCAGCAGCGCCAGGCCGCCGGCGCCGGTGACCAGCAACGCCATGTAAGCGCCGCGCCGCGCATCGTTGCGGTGGTGCCAGTAGCCGATCAGCAGGAACGAGAAGACGCTGGTCAGCTCCCAGAAAAACACGATCTGGATAATGTTGCCGGAGATCACCAGGCCGAGCATCGCGCCCATGAAGGCCAGGAAAAACGCGAAAAAACGCGGCACCGGGTCATCCGGCGACATGTAGTAACGGGCATACAGCGACACCAGCGCGCCGATCCCCAGCACCAGCATGGAGAACAGCCAGGCAAAGCCGTCCATGCGCAGCACGAAGTTAAGGCCCAGGCTGGGCAGCCACAGATACTCCTCGCGGATCACCCCGCCATCGGCAATCTGTGGGTACCACAGCGCGACCTGCAGTGCGCCGCCAATGGCAATCAGGCCGGCCAACAGGGATTCCGCGTTGCGGGCGTTATGCGGCAGCAAAGCTGCCAGACAGCTGCCGATAAAGGGCAGAAGCAGTAGAACTATCAGGGACATAGGCTTCTAATCTGCGGAGAAATATTAAGCATCATACGTGCCAGATCGTTCATCACCAAACGCCGTTGCTCTGAAATTTCCTACAAGAAATGTCTGGAAATCAATGAGCTGTCACTGAAAGGACCAATCGGTCATGTCATGACGGCAGCAGGTGATGGCTGTCAGGTAACAGCTATGACCCTGAGGCCAGAGCCAAGGTGCCAACGACAGGCAGAGTATTTTCCGCAGATTGAGACAGTGTCATGAAGCTTGCGGTTTGACGGGCAGACAAGGGGCGATGGCTTTTTCGAGCGCGATCTTGACGGCCATGGCGTCACCGGGTTGTGTAGCGGTTTTAAACGGCCTGGCAACTTCGGGCAGCGTGGATTCCGGCATCTGACTGTCGCTTGCCATGATCGAAAATAATGTTTGTTGGGGCTGCGCGGTCAGCCAGCGGCGCAACACGTCGTACAGTGAAACGTCATGCCACTGGTCCGGGTTATCGATGATGCTGGTGATCTTTTCCAGCAGGTGCTTCTCATGGTTGTCGGGCATCTGTGCTTGTTCGATGGCTGGTTGGGTGCGGTAGTAGTCCAGCATTTGCCCGTAAATTCTCGTGTCGCCGCGGGTCAGGCTGTACTCCAGCATCGCTTCGGCTACGACCTTATGTTTCCAGACTTGTCTTTGATCGTAAGACTCCGACCAGGCGGCGTTGCGTTCATGAAGGGTAAAGGCACCGCTTTCATCGTAGGTGATGGCCGCAAGCAACTCAGGCGACATGCCCTTGAACGGGTTGTGGCCAAGATTGTTTTTAAAGTCCGTAGCTTTACGCGCCCGTTCCAGAATCTCGGAGTCATCACTATCTGGTCGTTCGTTATCGTGGATAGCGTGAGGGGGGGCGATTCGCACGCTATGGATCTGGGCAAGCGCTTTCTGCGCTACCGCTCGTAATTGATCACGGTTCAGGCTGGCATCGCGTTGATTGGCGCGCTGCAAGGCATCGCTCAACTGGCGGGCCACAGGCGATATCTTGTCTGCACCAGGCTCATCGGATGGAGCCTTCAGGTTCTGGGTCAGGGTTGTGGATACTTGAGCGGGTTTAGGCGTTGGTGTCAGCGCTTTGCAGGCACTGCTCGAGGATGTACAAGTAGTCAAACCAGACATGATTAACTCCCATGATATATGGACATCGCAATCGCGAAGCCTGTTGCATCTACAACCGCTGGCGCGGACTGTAGATGCGTCTATTAATTGTTTATTTCATAGTAAATACGACACTCCATGAATGGTCAGAGAAATTAGTCGAAGTTACCGTGACCGTACAGGTGGCATTGCCGCTACTGATGGCCTTCTTGTCCCACTTTGGGGCAGTGTTCAGCTTGCCGCTGAACAGGCCGCCAGGTGCGATAGTCCTGATATATGAAGTTCTGAATTCGCAGGTTTTATTGCCTATGGTGTAACGCAGCGACGCAGTAGTTACATCGGGAAGGGCTGGATTCGTTACTCTGAATTCATCCGACCCTTTGCCTTTGATCAACAGTTCAGGCGTCGGGCTCGCATGAGCTTGGGTCATGGCGCTTGTAGATTGATAGTACATCTCCTGATCACTGAGGTTTTTTACCGTGATATGTACCGGTGACCCTGCTTGTGTCAGGTGGCTCGCAAGAATACTGCCTGCAGTCAGTGTGATCATAAAAGCGTTTTTAAAAGTCATGATGGAATTACCCTGATTATTAGACTTGTTGTTTCATGGCAAAACAGATTGTGAGAGGTCGTTGTCTCTCGCCTTATCAGTTATGCGTGTCATTGGCCGGGTTTTTCTTAAATATCTAAGTCCCGGGGTTAATGTGCCGCTGGTGCGCGAGGCACAATTTTTAAAGTTGTTATGCAATACGACAAAATATTGCGGAGTGATTTCATCTTGGGGTGGGTTGCGGCGTTTGGCGATCAGACTTTTTTGACACGGCTTGTAGGGCATTTCCGGGATTTTCACTGTCCAAGTAAAAACACCGGTAACCCTTTGTTTCGCCAATGTTTAAGAGGATCAAGCGCGGCGGCCCGTTGCAGGCCGCCGTTGAGAGGTTTGAATCAATCAGCGCAAAACGTCAGTCGGCCTTGGGCAATGCGTCGCCTGCCTGCTCTGCGTCCTCGGCCTTGCGTTTCTTCATTTCGCTGACGATCACCCCGGCGACGATCAGCGCGCCGCCCAGCAACGCCAGGCCTGGCAAGCGTTCGCCGGCAAGGCGGCCGAGGATACCGGCCCAGACCGGTTCGCCGGCATAGATAACGGTGGCGCGGGTGGGCGAAACGCTTTTCTGTGCCCAGTTCATGGCTACCTGGATCACTGCACTCATCATCCCCAGGCCGATGGCGGTGCTCAGCAGCAGCCAGGAAAAGTCTGGAATACGTTCACCGGTCGGCACCACCATTAAAAACGCCAGCAGTGATGCCGTGGCCAGTTGCACGACGGTGACCCGGCGTACATCGACCTGGCCGGCATAGGCGCTGATCATGATGATTTCTGCGGCAATGGCCACGGCGCTGATGATGGTGGCGATTTCACCGGGGCTGAAATTCAGGGCTGCGCCTTGCGGGCCTGACAACAGCATCAACCCGCTAAACGCCAGCATGATGCCCAGGCTCGGCATCAGGCCGGGGCGGCGGCCGAGTACCAGCCATTGCAGTAGCGGCACAAAGGGTACGTACAGCGCGGTAATGAAGGCCGACTGGCTGCTGGGGATGGTCTGTAAACCGACAGTCTGCAAGCCATAACCGAGCATGATCGCAGTGCCGATAAACACCCCGGCGCGCAGTTCCAGCCAGGTCAGGTCGCGCAGCACCTTGAGGCTGAACAGCGCGACCAGCAGCGCTGCTGCCGCAAACCGCAGGCCGACAAAGAACATCGGCCCACTGACGGTCATGGCGTGTTGCACCAGCAGGAACGTGCCGCCCCAGAGCATGGTGATAAAGATCAGGACGGCTTCTGCTTTACTGACTCGGGGCAATCGGTTGGGTAATTTCATTGCGCTACCGCTGTGGAACCTTGCATGGTGAGGGAAGGGCGGCCCACAATGCGCCGCAAGTTGAGCAGTATAATGCGCAAGCGCTTCGAGTGAGCAATATGATGCACAAAGATATTTCCCCGCGTGCCCCGGTGTTGCAGCATGTGGGTCTCAATGTTCGACGACTGCGCAATGCCGCTGGCATCAGCCAGAGCGCATTGGCCGACAAGTCCGGGGTCAGCCGGCGCATGCTGGTGGCCATCGAGGCCGGTGAGAACAATGTCAGCCTGGCGACCCTGGACCGGGTTGCCGAGGCACTGGATGTGGCGTTCAGTGACCTGATCCAGGCACCGGATGTGCACGACCATAGTCGTATCAATGAGCTGGCGTGGGCCGGCACCCAGCCGGGCAGCAAGGCTGTGCTGCTGTCCAAGGCGCTGGCCCGACGTGAGGTGGAGTTGTGGGAGTTCTGTCTGGAGCCAGGCGATCGCTATGATTCCGAGCCTGATCCGGAAGGCTGGAGCGAGCAGGTGTATGTGATCGAAGGCCAACTGAGCCTGCGGCTGGGCAGCCATGAGCAGCCTCGGCAGATCGCGGCCGGTGAGTTCTTCATGTTCCCCAGCAACCAGACCCATTCATTCTGCAACGACGCTACGACACTGCTGCGCTTTGTGCGCAATGTCGTGTTGTAGCCTTGTTTTTTTGCCTGGAGCATCTGAATGAGCCCTGACAGCGTCGATGTGCTGATTATCGGCGGCGGTCTGAGTGGCAGCCTGCTGGCCATGCAGTTGCTGCGCTTGCCGGGCCGGCGACGGATCATGATTATCGAGTCACGCGCCGAACTGGGCCGTGGCGAGGCCTACAGTGCCACCGAGCTGGGGCATACCCTGAACGGCAACGCGGCACGCATGGGCGTCGAACCGGATAACCCGGATGATCTGAGCCAATGGCTGGCCGGGCATCTGGCTGCAGGCGGCTGGCCGCAAGCCCATGCGCAGCAGCTGCCGGTGGCCGAGCTGTTCCCGCCGCGCGGGTTGTTCGGCACTTATGTACAGCAGCGTCTGGAGCAGGCCCGGCGGCTGGGCGCCAGTCATGGTTCGACTGTCGAACACCGACGTGGCGAAGCGGTTGACCTGCAAGCGGCTGAGCAAGGCATGACGCTGACCCTCGACAACACTGACACCGTGCAAGGCCGGGTGGTGGTGTTGGCCACCGGTATGTACGCGGCGGCGCGCACCCCGCAGCATCACAGCGAGGCGCTGGGTGCCGCCGCGCTGGATCCCTGGGGAATCGAGGCCATGCGCGGTCTCGATGCGCAATCGCGGGTGGTGATCGTCGGTTCCGGGCTGACCATGGTCGATGCCCTGGAGTCGTTGCAGCAGGCCGGGCATCGTGGCCCCATTCAGGTGATTTCACGCCACGGATTATGGCCTCATGTGCGTCGCCAGCCGCCGCAATGGCCGGACTTTCTCGCTCACGACCACAGTATCCGCAGTCCCTTGCAGTTGCTGCGCAGCCTGCGTCAGCAGTGCCGCCAGGCGATGGCCGCCGGCATTGACTGGCAGGCCCCGCTGGATACCGTGCGGGCGCATATCGGCCGCCTGTGGAGCCAGGCCAGTGATCGGCAGCGCCGGCAGTTCGTGCGGCATGTGCGGCCCTGGTGGGAGAGCCATCACCACCGCTCGCCGCCGCAGGGAGCTGCGTTGCTGGAGCGGCTGCTGGGCGAAGGGCGTCTGGGCATACTGGCTGCGACCCTGCTGGGTGTCGAGTCACGGCCCGGTGAGCCGTTGCAGGTGCGCATTCGGCGTCGCGGCGCGACACAAGCCGAGTTCATCGGTGCTGATGCCTGGATCAACTCCAGCGGTATTCAATACGATTGGCGTCGGGTCGACCGGCCGTTGCCGCGCCAGTTGCTGGCGCGCGGCCTGGTGCGCCCCGGTCCGCTGGCGCTGGGTATCGACGCGGATCCGGGCGGCGCGGTACGCGGTGCCGACGGGCAACCCTCGGCGTGCCTGTTCGCCATGGGCCCACCGCTGCGCGGATTATGGTGGGAAAGCACTGCAGTGCCGGACGTAGCCAGTCAGGCCAAAGCGTTGGCGGCGCGTCTGGTTGAGGTGTTGGCTTAACGGCTCTGGCAGGCACCGCAGGCCCCTGTAAGAGCGACCTTGGTCGCGAAGACGGCGGTACATTCGCAGCAGATGCGGTGACTTTACCGGCCTGTTCACGAGCGAGCGCGTGCCCACAGGGATCTGCGGCGCCTGGCCGAACAATATTGAACCTATGCCTGGTCCAGCAACTGCGGCCCCGCACCCTGGCTGCCCAGTTCGTCGCCCCAGTTACGCAGTGGGCAGGCCTGCATCGACAGGCAGCCGCAACCGATGCAGCCGGTGAGTTGATCACGCAATTGCGTGAGTCCCCGAATGCGCTCGTCCAGCTCAACGCGCCATTGTTCTGAAAGTTTCTGCCAGTCAGTAGCGGTCGGCGTGCGGCCCTCGGGCAGTGCCTGTAAAGCCGCATGGATACTTGCCAGTGGCAGGCCCAGACGCTGGGCCACCTTGATCAGCGCGACACGGCGCAGCATCTCGCGGGGATAACGGCGCTGGTTACCGGCGTTGCGCTGGCTGCTGATCAGCCCTTTGCTCTCATAAAAGTGCAGCGCCGTGACCGCCACGCCGCTGCGCGCCGCCAGTTGCCCGACACTGAGCTGCTGTTGGGCCGGGGCGGGGGTCTTGTTCATGGGCAAATTCCTGCTTGACCTAAAGTTAACTCAAGGTTTTACCCTGCGCAGCCATTACCCGCAATCATCGCGCTCAGGGAGATGCCTATGCATGGCTACAGTCAACTCGTCGAATTCAGCGTCGAAGCTACTCAGCAATCAGCGCTGGTCACTGCCCTGGCACACGTGGATCAGCAGTACACCAGCAGTTGCCCCGGATTCATGGGGGCGAGTGTGCAGGCCAGCGAAGATGGCAGGCGGGTGCTGCATCAGGTGCTCTGGCAATCACGGCAGGCCTGTGAGGCGGCATTGTCAGCGATCGAATCCAGCGTGTATGACCTCAGCGGCCTGATTCGCCTGCATCGGGTCCGGGCGGCGAGCTTCGGCAGTTATCAGGTGCTTAATCACGTGCCGCCTCGCGTTTGATTTCAGACCGACAGGTTCAATACCCGATCGCCTTGTCGATACTGGCCGACCCGGCGTTTGTTGACGGTCAGTTCGCCCAGGCGAATCAGGTGGCTGCGGGTCACATTGCGGGTCAGGCCCAGCAGATTTGCGGTATGCACCTGGTTTTGATGACAGAAGCGGTAGGCCGCACGCAGCAGGGCATCTTCGACCTTTTCATGCAGCGCGCCGGCCTGATCCTCGAACAGTTTGGCAAAGGCCTGAGCCAGCAACTGCTCGGTCGTCAGATCGTTTGCCGCGCTTGCCGAAGGGTTCGCTGGCGGTGCGGGCTGGCGCTGCGAGAGGTGCAGGTCGTCGGCTTCGAGCAGGCCGTTACGACACACCAGCAGGCTGTGATGAATCACGTTTTCCAGTTCGCGGATATTGCCTGGCCATGGGTGTTGCCTGAGTTTGAGTTCGGCTGCGCGGGCGAGCCGTGCCGGTGCATGACCGAGGCGTCGGCAGTAGCTTTCGATGAAGTGCCGGGCCAGCGGCAAAATGTCCAATGGCCGCTCACGCAAGGGTTTCAGGACCAGGCTCACCACGCTCAACCGATAGAACAGGTCTTCACGAAACTGCCCGGCGCTGATGGCGTGGTCCAGTTGCACATTGGTGGCCGCCAGCACCCGCACGTCGATAGGCTGGCTCTTGCGTGAGCCTAGCCGCACCACTTCGCGCTCTTGCAGGACGCGCAGCAGCTTGACCTGCAGGGCCACTGGCAAGTCGCCGATTTCGTCGAGAAACAAGGTGCCGCCGTTGGCCGCTTCGAACCAGCCGGGTTTGGCCGCGTGGGCGCCGGTGAAGGCGCCTTTTTCGTGGCCGAACAGCTCGGCCTCGACCAAGGACGCGGACAGCGCCCCACAGTTGACCGCTACAAAGGGTCCTGCACTGCGGCTACTGAGGGCGTGGATCTGCCGGGCGACCAGTTCCTTGCCGGTCCCGGTGGCGCCGATGATCAAGACACTGGCGTCACTGGGTGCGACCTGGCGGACATGCCCGAGCAAGGCCTGCGAGGACGGGTCTTCGAACACCAGCGGCGGCGCAGGCAGCGCACGGTCACGCAGCGGCACGGCCATGCTCACTTCGCCTGCTGTGGCGGCAGGTCATTGGCGATCATCTCGCCGAACGGCCCGGTCAAATTGGTCACCCCACGCCCGGCCAGGCTGGCGTAGGGCTCGGGCAGCAGCGGGAACACCAGTTCAGCGAAGCGGTAGGCTTCTTCCAGGTGCGGGTAGCCGGAGAAAATGAAACTGTCGATGCCCAGGTCTGCGTATTCCTTGATCCGTGCTGCCACCTCTTGTGGATTGCCGACCAGTGCGGTGCCGGCGCCGCCGCGCACCAGGCCAACCCCGGCCCACAGGTTCGGGGCGATTTCCAGATTGTCGCGCTGGCCATCGTGCAGCGCCGCCATGCGCCGCTGGCCTTCGGAATCAAAACGCGAGAAGGATTTTTGCGCGGCGGCGATGGTTTCGTCACTGATCGGCTCGATCAGGCTGGCAGCGGCTTGCCAGGCCGCTTCGCTGGTTTCCCGGACAATCACGTGCAAACGAATCCCGAACTTCACGGTACGCCCCTTGCGCGCTGCACGCTCACGCACATCGGCCAGCTTGGCGGCGACCGCAGCGGGGGGTTCACCCCAGGTCAGGTATACGTCGACCTGCTCGGCTGCCAGGTCATGGGCTGCGTCGGAAGAACCACCGAAATACAGCGGCGGGTAGGGCTGTTGCAGCGGTGGATACAGTGCCTTGGCATTTTCCACATGCAGATGTTTGCCCTTGAAGTCCACCGCCTCACCCTGCAACACCCGGCGCCAGATCTGGAGAAATTCGTCGGTGACTTCATAGCGTTCGCTATGGCTCAGATGAATGCCATCGCCGCGGTTCTCGTCCGGGTCGCCACCGGTGACCACATTGATCAGCAGCCGGCCGCCTGACAACCGGTCCAGAGTCGCAGCCATGCGCGCCGAGACCGTCGGCGAGATGATCCCCGGACGAATCGCCACCAGATAACGCAGGCGTTGGGTCAAGGGGGCCAGTGCCGAAGCCACTACCCAGGAGTCTTCGCAAGAACGGCCGGTAGGAATCAGCACCCCGTAGTAGCCCAGATCGTCAGCCGCCTGCGCGACTTGCTTGAGGTAGTTGAGCGTCACCGGGCGCGCGCCTTTGGTGGTGCCCAGATAGTGGCCGTCGCCATGGGTGGGGAGAAACCAGAAAACGTTCATAGCAGTCCTTCAGAGGCTGGGGTCGACCAATGGGTACTGTTGGCTGGCAGACAGTGGGTCAACAGAGCAGGGATCACCCAGTCTTTATACGGATGTATTTTTATTCCTCAAAATATCTTGGAATCATATTTTTATCTCTATATGGAATATATGGCGTTTTGAATGTTTTCTGGCTACTGACTGAACCGGGCACTGTTGCTGGAGCAACAGCCAGTTGGGGCGTTGGTCTCACAGGTGAAACTTTGCTGTTCGCCGGGCAGTCACCTCTGAACCAACGCGTGGGGAACAGGACAATGGCAAGGGCAATCTGGAAGGGCGCGATCAGCTTCGGTCTGGTGCATATCCCGGTGGCACTGGTGTCAGCCACCAGCAGCGAGGGCGTGGATTTCGACTGGCTCGACAAGCGCAGCATGGACCCGGTGGGCTACAAACGGGTCAACAAGGTGACCGGTAAAGAGGTCAGCGCAGAAAACATTGTCAAGGGCGTGGAGTATCAGAAAGACCGCTACGTGGTGCTCAGCGAGGAGGAAATTCGCGCCGCCCATCCCGAGGCGACCCAGACCATCGACATCTTTGGCTTTGTCGACAGCCAGCAGATTCCCTTGCAGCACATTGATACGCCTTATTACCTGGCGCCGGTGCAACGTGGTGAAAAGGTCTACGCCTTGCTGCGTGAGACCCTGCATACCAGCAACAAGGTGGCCTTGGCCAATGTGGTGCTGCACACCCGCGAGCATTTGGCGGCATTGATGCCGTTGGCTTCGGCGCTGGTGCTGGTATTGCTGCGTTGGCCGGAGCAGGTGCGTGATATGGATGAGACGCTGCAACTGAGCGAGGCGGTGACGGACGTCAAACTGAGTAAAGGCGAGCGGGATATGGCGAAAAAGCTGGTCAAGGACATGAGTGTCGACTGGCGGCCCGAGGACTACCGCGACACTTTTCAGGACAAGATCATGGCGTTGGTCAAGACCAAGGCCAAGCGCGGCAAATTGGAAGCCGTGGGTGGGCAAAGCCCGGATCCTGAGCGCAAACAGGCGGACGTGATTGACCTCACCGAGTTGCTGCGCCAGAGCTTGGCCGGCCAGAGCAGCCCGCGCAAGACCAAGGCGTCAGCCAGGACTTCGGCCAAGCCTGCCGCCAAGTCCGGTGAGGCCAAACCGGCAAGCCCTGGCAAACGCCGCCGCGCCGGGTAGTGATTGAAGGAGTCGCCAGATGGTCAGCGAGTACACCCGCAAGCGCCGTTTCGATATCACCCGCGAACCGCCAGAGACCGGCACCCGCAGCAAGCGCAAGGCCGCTGGAGAGGCGCTTAGCTTTGCGATCCAGAAGCACGACGCCAGTCACTTGCACTACGACTTGCGTCTTGAACTGGACGGTACTCTGAAAAGCTGGGCGGTACCCAAAGGCCCGAGCCTGGACCCGGCACACAAGCGCCTGGCAGTGCAGGTCGAAGACCACCCGCTGGCGTACGCCAGCTTTGAAGGGCGTATTCCCGAAGGGCAGTATGGTGCCGGTGAGGTCATTGTCTGGGATCGCGGTATCTGGCAGCCGCACGGTGATCCGCGCAAGGGGTATGAAGCTGGCAAGCTGGAATTCACCCTGATCGGGGAAAAACTCAATGGCGAGTGGGCGTTAGTGCGCACCCGGCTCAAGGGCAGCGGGAATCGCAAGCAATGGCTGCTGATCAAGCGCAGCGACGATGCGGCGCGGCCGGTCGATGAATTTGATATCACCGTCGAGCGCCCCGACAGTGTCTTGAGTGACGCCACCCTCAGCCGAACCCGGCCGGCCAGGCCTGAGCAGCCGAAAAAAAACACAGCCTTTGTACACACGTTGAGCCCGCAACTGGCCACCCTGATCGACCGACCGCCGCCCGGCGACTGGCTGTATGAGATCAAGTACGACGGCTATCGCATCCTGACCTGCATCCACGCCGGTGAAGTGCGCCTGCTGAGTCGTACCGGCAATGACTGGACAGCACGGATGCAAAGGCTTGCCAAGGCGCTGGCCAGGCTGGGGCTTGAAGACAGCTGGCTCGACGGCGAGGTGGTGGTTCTCGATCGTGACGGCTTGCCGGATTTTCAGGCGTTGCAACGGGCATTTGATGAGCACAGCGATGCACAGATCGTTTACTACCTGTTTGATGCGCCCTGGCTCAATGGCGATGACCTGCGCAAGCAGCCGCTGCAAGCGCGGCGTGAGGCTCTGGCCCAAGTGCTTGAAGGTCAGCGCAGCAAATTGATCAGATTCTCCGCAGGCTTTGCCGCCAGTCATCACGACATTGTCGAGAGTGCAAGGGCCATGGGCCTGGAAGGGGTCATTGGCAAACGTGCTGGCAGTCTCTACCAGGGCAAGCGCAGTGCTGACTGGATCAAGCTCAAATGCCGTCTGGCTCAGGAGTTTGTGATCGTCGGCTACACACCGCCCGAGGGTAGCCGTAGTGGTTTCGGCGCGTTGTTGCTGGCGGTCAATGATGCCAGGGCGGCAGGATTGGTGTACGCCGGGCGGGTCGGCAGCGGCTTTGACGGCAAGACGCTGCGCCAGCTCAAGCAACAGCTTGATGCATTGCAGCGTGACAGCTCGCCGTTATGCAAGCCGCTCAGTCGTGAGTTGAGCCGCGATGTGCACTGGGTTGAACCGCAGCTGGTCGCCGAGGTGCAGTTTGCCGAATGGACCCGAGATGCGCTTTTGCGTCAGGCCTCGTTCATCGGCTTGCGTACCGATAAGCCGGCGGCGCAGGTGCTGCGTGAGGTCGCCCGCCGAGCAGCTCTGCCGTTGGTGGATGAGGCGCAGCCGGACTCCTCAGAGCAGGCCACTAAAGCCTGCGTCGCCGGCGTCGCGATCAGTCACCCTGAACGGGTCATTGATCCGCAAAGCGGCGTCAGCAAGGCCGTTCTGGCGCAGTTCTATCTGGCCATTGCCGACCGGCTGCTGGCTGAGCTGAGCAAACGTCCGGTCGCGTTGCTGCGTTGCCCGCAAGGCATCGAGGGCGAGCAATTTTTCCAGAAACATGCCCAGCGCTTGAGCATCCCGAATATCACTCAACTTGACGCGTCTCTGGACCCCGGTCATGCGCCGCTGCTGCAGATCGATAACCGGGCAGCGCTGGCCGGTGTGGTGCAGATGGGGGGAGTCGAGTTGCATACCTGGGGCGCTACCAGTGACCGGATTGAAACTCCGGACCGGCTGATCTTCGATCTCGATCCCGATCCGGCGCTGCCGTGGTGCAGCATGATCGAGGCCACCCAGATGCTCCTGGCGGTGCTCGATGAGCTGGGCCTGCAGGCCTTTCTGAAAACCAGCGGCGGCAAGGGCATGCACCTCATTGTGCCGCTGGCCCGGCACACCGGTTGGGATCAGGTGAAGCGCTTTGGCAAGGCGGTCGCCGAATTCATGAGTCGCCAGTTGCCCGAACGCTTCAGCGCTACGGCCGGCCCACAGAACCGGGTCGGGCGGATCTTTATTGACTATCTGCGCAATACCCGCGGCGGCACTACGGTGTCGGCCTGGTCAGTGCGCGCCCGACCTGGCCTGCCCGTGTCAGTGCCTGTCGGTCGCGATGAACTGGCGACCCTGAGCTCGGCCCGGCAATGGCACGTCGGCAACCTGGCGGAGCACTTGCGCGATCTGGACGAAGATCCATGGGCGGGCTATCACAATCGCCAGCGCATTACTCAGGCGATGTGGCGACAGTTGGGTATTGATGATTGAGCTTACGATTCGCGGTTGCCGCGTGCGGGTCTAGGCTTATGGTTTTGCTTGCCCGGCGCTGAGCGTTCAGCGCGGGTGCGTCACATACAAGGAGAATCCGCATGACGCCATCCTCATGCCTGACCCGTCGCCGTCTGCTGGCGCTGGCCGCTGGCACTGCCGCAGCCCTGAGCCTTGATTCGGCCAGCGGTGCTCAGCAGCCGGTCATGCAGCCTGTCACCGATTTTTCCGCCAAGCTTCCAGGAGACCGCACCATGCAGACTCGTGCAATCCCTTCAAGCAACGAGCCTTTGCCGGTGATCGGCGTGGGTACCTATCGCGGCTTCGACGTCGCCACGTCAAGCCCGGCCTATAAACAATTGCGTAGCGTACTCGATGCGCTGTTCGCCGCCGGTGGCACCGTGATCGACAGCTCGCCCATGTATGGTCGGGCCGAGCAGACCACTGGCGAACTGCTGTCTATCCACGAGCCGCGCTCGCCGGCTTTTCTGGCCACCAAGGTATGGACCCGCGGCCGCAAGGAGGGCATTGCACAGATGGAGGAATCATTGCGTCTGTTGCAGACCGAGCGCATCGACCTGATGCAGATTCACAATCTGGTCGACTGGCAGACCCATTTGCCGGTGCTGCGTGACTGGAAAGCGCAGGGGCGGATTCGCTATGTCGGCATCAGCCACTACACCTCGTCGGCCTACGATCAGGTCGAGGCGGTGCTCAAGACTGAACAGCTGGATTTCCTCCAGATCAACTATGCATTGGATGATCGCGCGGCCGAAGCCCGGCTGTTGCCGCTGTGCCGGGAGCGTGGGGTGGCGGTGATCTGCAACCGGCCGTTTGGCGGTGGCGGGCTGTTGTCGCGGCTCAAGGATAAGCCGCTGCCCGGCTGGGCGGCGCAGGTGGAGGCCAGCAGTTGGGCACAACTGGCGCTCAAGTTCCTGCTCGCCCACCCGGCGGTCACCTGTGTGATCCCCGGCACCGGCAACCCGAAATACATGGCCGATAACGCCGGTGCAGGTTTCGGCCCGACCCTGACCGATGCCCAGCGCCAGCAGTTGATCGCCCTGATCTAAGGGGCCCTGGCGCCAATACTGTTCGGTCAGACCGGTGGGAACAGCCGGCCGGCGTTCAGGTGGCTGTGGTCCGGCATTCCGCCGTCTTCGCTACCAAGGTAGCTCCCACAGAGGTATATAGCGCCTAACCGAACAGTATTGACCCTAGCGGCGGTCCTTCTTCGGCGCTGGCGGCAACGGCGCGAACAGCGCCTTGAGATCGTCATCGCTGAGCTTCCAGTCGCCTTGGGTACGGCCATCGAGAACACCGGCGGCCAGTGCGGATTTATCCTGCTGCAGGCGCTGGATCTTCTCTTCCACCGTACCCCGGGCAATCATCTTGTAGACGAACACCGGCTTGTCCTGACCGATCCGGTAAGCGCGGTCGGTGGCCTGATTTTCCGCCGCCGGGTTCCACCACGGATCGTAATGGATCACGGTGTCGGCAGCCGTGAGGTTAAGGCCCGTGCCGCCGGCCTTGAGGCTGATCAGGAACACCGGATGGCGGCCTTCCTGGAAGTCGCGGATCGGCGTGCGCCGGTCACGGGTCGAGCCGGTCAGCAGCGAATAGGCGATGTTGCGTTGCTCAAGCTCCTGCTCGATCAGTTCGAGCATCGAGGTGAACTGCGAAAACAGCAGGATGCGCCGTCCTTCGGCGAGCAGTTCCTCAAGCATTTCCATCAGCCCGGCAAGTTTGGCCGAGCTGCCGTGGCGCGGGTTGATCGGCATGTTGTTGACCAGCCGCAGGTCGCAACACACCTGGCGCAGCTTGAGCAGCGCTTCAAGGATGACGATCTGGCTGCGCGCCATGCCCTTGCGGTCGATCTCGTCGCGGACTTTCTTGTCCATCGCCAGGCGCACGGTTTCATACACGTCGCGCTGGCCATCGTTGAGTTCGACCCACTGGATGATCTCGGTCTTGGGCGGCAGCTCGGTGGCAACCTGCTCCTTGGTGCGGCGCAGCAGAAACGGTTTGATCCGCGAATTCAGGTGCTTGAGCCGATCAACATTGCCATGCTTTTCGATCGCGGAGCGGTAGTTGCTGTTGAACTCCTTGCTGCTGCCCAGCCAGCCGGGCATCAGGAAGTGAAACAGTGACCAGAGTTCCCCCAGGTGGTTTTCCAGCGGTGTGCCGGACAGGCACAGGCGCTGTCGGGCCTTGAGCTGACCGGCCGCCTGGGCGGCCTTGCTCTTGGGATTCTTGATGTACTGCGCTTCATCGAGAATCAGTACATGCAGGGGCAGTTTTTCCAGATGCTCGACATCGCGGGGCAGCAGCGCGTAGGTGGTCAGGATCAGGTCATAGCGTTGCAGGTCGGCCAGGTCCTGATGGCGCTGGGCACCGTACAGGGCCAGTACCTTCAACTGCGGGGTGAAGTGTGCTGCTTCGTCGAGCCAGTTGCCGATCAGGCTGGTGGGCATCACCGCCAGAGCCGGACGATCAAGACGCCCGGCCTGTTTTTCCAGCAACAAGTGGCTGAGGGTCTGCAGGGTCTTGCCCAGGCCCATGTCATCGGCCAGTACGCCACCGACTTCCAGCTCGCGCAGCGACTGCATCCAGCTCAGGCCCTCAAGCTGATAAGCGCGCAACTGGGCGTTGAGCCCCTCGGGCAGGCTGACGGTCGCATCCTTGATATTGGCCAGGCGTTCAGCGAAATGCCGCAGTCGGTCACCGCCTTCCCAGGACAGCGGCAGCTCGTCGAGTTCGACCAGCCGCGCCGCGTCGGCGGTGTTCAGGCGCAGGCGCGGGTTGTCCGGCTCGCGCCAGTAGAAATCGCCAAGCGTGGCCAGCACCGGTTTGAGCCGGCCAAAGGGCAGGGCAATCTGCACCGGGCTACCACCGCTCTGGGTGAAGTGGTTGAGCTGCACCAGCAATTGTTCTTCATCGCCGCGTTTGGCCACGGCGGCGGGGCTGGTCAGTTCGGGATGGCTGCGCAGCAGGTTGATCAGGATCGGCAGCAGGCTCAGGCGCTCGCCATTGACGATGATGCCCAGTTCCAGGTCGAACCAGTTACGGTCTTGCTGCTCGTCGACCACGGCATACCAGTCATCCACCGGCGTGACATCGAAGCCGAAACCGTCGCGGATGTCGATTTCCCAGCCTTGCTCACGCAGTTTCGGCAGGTCATCGAGCACAAAATGCAGCCAGGCTTTTTCGCCGGGCAGCTCGTACATTTCACCTGCGCTGTCAGGCAGTGCCTTGCTTTGCCGGGTGGCGATCTTGAAGCCCATGTCGCTCAGTTGCTGGCGCAGCTCGCGTTCGCGCTCGCCTTGACGGCGGATGCGCAGGGTTTCGGTCGCGGTGTGTTCGAGGATGTCACTTTTCTGGTTGACAAGATCGCTGCCCAGGCTGCTGGTCAGGATGCTTACATGGGTGGTGCCTATCGCATAGTGCTTGCCGTAGGCAAATGCCAACGCCGCACGGTGATGAGTCTGCCGCTGCATGCGCCCGTTACGCGGTTCGAAGGCGGTGAATTCGAGGCTGGCCAGGGTCAGGCGCGGACGCGGTTGCAGGTCATCGATCAGCCGCTCGGGCAGTTTCGGCTGCGCGAGCGCTGGCGCTGGCATGGCCTGCAGCAGTTCATCGCGGTTGTGCGGGTCTTGCAGGTAATGCAGCGCCGCCACGCAGTGCTTGCAGTCTCTGCGTACCGGGCAGGTGCAGGTGCATACCAGGTAATGCGGGGTCAGCGCCGGGTCCTGAAGCACCAGCGACTGGCTGTAGCGCTCGCCACCGCTGCCACGACAGCGGGTACGCACGACCTGGTCGCTGACCTGCTCAAGGCTGATGCGTTTCTGTCGCGCATAGTCACGACCGCGCTCAAGCGTCTGGGCTTTGAAGAAGTGTGTCCATGGTCTGGCCAGGACTTTTTCAAGAATCGATGACACCGGTGTGTAAGGCCTTGCAGTGGCGATGCTTTGAACAAGCCGGACAGTGTACCCGGCTTTGCGCGGATCAGAGTGGAGAAACCTTGATCAGCAGGGCCAGGCTGCCGTAGTCGAGGAAGGTCAGCTCGCCGTTCTTGATCCGGGCGCTCTGCTTGAGCCGCTCGCTGCCTTGCAAAATACCGTGGCTATCGAGGCGGTTGACCCAGAATTCTGCGTCGTAGTCGGTGAAGCGGCCGATCGCCACGCTCAGCGTGCCTTGCACCGGGAAATGACCGAACTGCTCATCACCCTGGGTCACGGCCACGCGGCTCGGTTGCTCGCCGATCTGTTGCTGCCAGGCGCGGTGCATCAGTACCTGATACTGGCCGCTGGCGGTGAGTTTTTCGGCCAGGCCGTTGAGTGCAGTGGCGCGCTGGTTGCCGGCTTCAATCCGGGGCGCGCCGGCGTCCCAGTGCTCGGGCGCCGGTTGTGGGGTCGCGGCCGGCTCGCCGAGTTGGCGGAACAGGATGGCTTCGACCAGGTATTGATCATTGGCAAAGGCGCTCGGGGACAGCGCAGCCAGTAGCACGGTGGTGAACAGGATCAATGAGCGGTACATGCGCATGAACACATCCTTCAGGCAGATTTCGGGGTCAGGCGCTCCAGCAGCGCCTCAATGGTGTTGAAGCGCTCCTCAGGGCGTTCCATCGGCACCATGAATTTGAACAGCGTGGCGCCTTCGAATTTGTAACGGTTGGGCTGGCCCTGAATCAGCTTGATCAGGGTCAGCGGGTCGACCGGCGTGTTGGCCGCGAACTCGATACGCCCGCCCTGCGGCCCGGCGTCGATCTTGCTGATCCCCAGTTGCTCGGCGACCAGTTTCAGGTGAGTGATGCGCACCAGGCTTTTGGTCGGCTCAGGCAGCAGGCCGAAGCGGTCGATCATTTCGACCTGCAGATCCTTGAGGCCGTCTTCGTCGGTGGCGTTGGCGATGCGCTTGTAGAGGATCAGCCGTGCATGCACGTCGGGCAGGTAGTCCTCGGGAATCAGTGCCGGTACGCGCAGGTTGATTTCCGGGCCGCCGCCCAGCGGCTGGTCGAGGTTGGGCTGTTCGCCTTTGCGAATGGCCTTGACCGCACGTTCGAGCATTTCCATGTACAGAGTGAAGCCCACCGCCTGGATCTGGCCGCTCTGGCCGTCGCCAAGCAGTTCACCGGCGCCGCGAATTTCCAGGTCGTTGGTGGCCAGCACGAAACCGGCGCCCAGGTCCTGGGTATTGGCGATTGCTTCCAGACGCTTTTCGGCATCCGGGGTGACCTGCTTGCGCGGCGGGGTCAGCAGGTAGGCATAGGCCTGGTGGTGACTGCGCCCGACCCGGCCGCGCAACTGGTGCAACTGGGCCAGGCCGAACTTGTCGGCACGCTCGATGATGATGGTGTTGGCGCTCGGCACGTCGATGCCGGTCTCGATGATGGTCGAGGCCACCAGCACGTTGAAGCGCTTGTGGTAGAAGTCGCTCATCACCTGTTCGAGTTCACGCTCGCGCATTTGTCCGTGCCCGATGCCGATGCGGGCCTCGGGCACCAGTTCAGCGAGGTCGGAGGCGCATTTCTCGATGGTCTTCACGTCGTTGTGCAGGTAGTACACCTGGCCGCCGCGCAGCAGTTCACGCAGTAGCGCTTCCTTGACCGTGGGCTTGTTCTGCTCCATGACGAAGGTGCGCACCGACAGCCGACGGGCTGGCGGGGTGGCGATGATCGACAGGTCGCGCATGCCTGACACTGCCATGTTCAAGGTGCGCGGGATCGGTGTGGCGGTCAGGGTCAGGATGTCGACTTCACTGCGCAGGTTTTTCAGCTGTTCTTTCTGGCGCACCCCGAAGCGGTGTTCTTCGTCGATGATCACCAGGCCCAGGTTCTTGAACTTCACATCGTCCGAGAGCAGCTTGTGGGTGCCGATGACGATGTCGATCTTGCCTTCGGCCAGATCGGCCACGGCGGCGTTGACTTCCTTGGCCGATTTGAAGCGGCTCATCACCTCGACCTTGACCGGCCAGTCGGCGAAGCGGTCGCGGAAACTGTTGTAGTGCTGCTGGGCGAGCAGGGTGGTGGGCACCAGCACCGCGACCTGGCGGCCGCCATGCACGGCAATGAACGCAGCGCGCATGGCCACTTCGGTCTTGCCAAAGCCCACGTCGCCACACACCAGGCGATCCATGGGTTTGGCGGCGAGCATGTCGGCGCGTACGGCCTCGATGCTCGACTGTTGGTCGGGAGTTTCTTCGAACGGGAACCCGGCGCTGAACGTCGCGTAATCGGCTTTCGGGTCTTCGAAGGCATAACCTTCGCGAGCTGCGCGGCGGGCGTAAATGTCCAGCAGTTCGGCGGCCACGTCGCGGACCTGTTCGGCCGCCTTGCGCTTGGCCTTCTGCCAGACTTCCGAACCCAGCCGGTGCAGCGGTGCCAGTTCGTCATCGCTGCCGGTGTAGCGGGCGATCAGGTGCAGGTTGGCCACCGGCACGTAGAGCTTGGCGTCGTCGGCGTACACCAGGGTCAGGAACTCGGCGACCTGGTTGTCGACCTCAATGGTCGCCAGCCCCTGATAGCGGCCCACCCCGTGGTCGATATGCACCACCGGCGCGCCTTCGCGCAGTTCGGTAAGGTTCTTGATAACCGCATCGTTGCCGTGCTCGGCGCGTTTTTCCCGGCGCCTGCGCTGCATGACCCGCTGACCGAACAGCGGGCTCTCGGCGACCAGCGCCAGGGATGGGTCATCGAGAACCAGGCCTTCATCCAGCGGCGCGATGGTGATTGCCAAACGTTCAGTGCCGGCGACGAAATCCTGCCAGCCCTCGACGGTTTTCGGCCGCAGTTTGAGGCGATCAAGCAGTTCCAGCAGCACCTCGCGGCGGCCGGCCGATTCGGCGGTGAACAGCACGCGGCCGGGGAACTGATCGAGGAAGTTCGACAGCGCCGCCAGTGGCTGACTGGCCTTGGCTTCGATGGCCAGTTCTGGCAAGGGCTGGGCCGGGAAACGTTCGCGACCGGCACCGGCTTCGATGTCCTGCTGGCTGGCGACCACCCGCGGCCAGTTCTTCAGGCGGGCAAAGCAGTCTTCCACCGGCAGGAACAGTTCGGCAGGCGGCAGCAGCGGCCGGTTGGGGTCGATGCGCCGTTCTTCATAACGATTGCGTACGTCGTTCCAGAAGTTCTCGGCCGCCTGCTCGATGCCGGGCAGGGAGAACACCTGGGTGTCCTGCGGCAGGTAATCGAACAGGGTCGAGGTTTCTTCGAAAAACAGCGGAATGTAATACTCGATCCCGGCCGGGGTGATGCCGCTGTTGAGGTCCTGGAAGATCGGGCTGCGGCGAAAGTCGACATCGAAGCGTTCGCGAAAGCGCGCCTTGAAGCGCACCACTTCATCCTTGTGCAGCGGAAATTCCTTGGCCGGCAGCAGGCGCACAGACTCGACCTTGTCGATTGAGCGCTGGGTGTCCGGGTCGAAGGTGCGCAGGGTTTCGATTTCATCGTCGAACAGGTCGATCCGATAAGGCAGTTTGCTGCCCATTGGGAACAGGTCCAGCAGGGCCCCGCGCACGGTGAACTCGCCATGCTCGTAAACCGTGTCGACGTAGCGGTAGCCGCTGGCCTCCAGCCGAGTGCGCATGGCTTCGACGTCAAGCTTCTGGCCGACATCCAGCACCAGGCTGCTGCCCAGCAGGAATCGGGTCGGGGCCAGGCGGTGCAGGGCGGTGGTGATCGGCACCACCAGCACGCCGTGGTCCAGTTCCGGCAGGCGGTACAGGCTGGAGATCCGCTGCGAAATGATGTCCTGATGCGGCGAGAACAGGTCGTAGGGTAGGGTTTCCCAGTCCGGGAAATGCAGCACCGCAAGCTCCGGGGCGAAGAATTTCAGCTCCTGCTCAAGACGCTCGGCACTCTGGCTGTCAGCGGTCAGCAACAGGGTAAAGCGCCGCGCGGCGCTGGCAGCTTCGGCGATGGCCAGGCTTAAGGCGGCACCTTGCAGGTTGCCCCAGTGTTGTTTGCCGGCGGCGGCAGGCAGATGCGGTAGGCGCAGAACAGACACGGACGGTCGGACTCCAGCTGGGCGACAAAGGCGGCGATTGTAACGGGGTGCAGTGGGGCTGTCAGTTTTCCAGCGCTGTCGGCGGGCTTTTAAACATGGAATTTATGTAGTGCCAGAAGATCTGACAACCGCGCATTGCTCATAAACACTGGGGCGGTCATAATGTAGCCCCTTTTTTCAGCCCCTACATGTGGAAGGTTCCCGTGACTCAGAAGCCCGACCAGTGCCTTGGTGAATGGATCGATCGTGAAGCCCTCGCCGAGGCGATGATCCCGCTCCTCGGCCAGCTGTACCGCAATAACAATGTGGTCACTTCGATCTACGGCCGCAGCCTGATCAACCGTTCAGTCATCGCGATTCTCAAGGCTCACCGCTTTGCCCGTCATCGCCAGGCCGATGCGAGCGAGTTGTCCGTACACGAGACTTTCCCCCTGCTCAAGGCCATGAGCGAGCTCAAGCTGGGCGCCGCTTCCGTGGACCTGGGCCGTCTGGCCGTCAAGTTCAAGACCGAAGGCAACGGCCGCAGCGCCGAGGAATTCGTGCGTGCCGAACTGGCCGCCGTGGTGGGTCAGCAAAGTGCTACGCCTGCCAAGGGCAAGGACGTGGTCCTGTACGGTTTCGGCCGCATCGGCCGCCTGCTGGCGCGTATCCTGATCGAAAAAACCGGTGGTGGTCTGGGCCTGCGCCTGCGCGCCATCGTGGTGCGCAAAGGCGCCGAGAACGATCTGGTCAAGCGCGCCAGCCTGCTGCGCCGCGACTCGGTGCATGGTTCGTTCGACGGCACCATCACCATCGATGAAGCCAACAGCACCATCACCGCCAACGGCAACCTGATCCAGGTGATCTACGCCAAGAGCCCGACCGAGGTGGATTACACCCAGTACGGTATCAGCGACGCGCTGCTGGTGGACAACACCGGTGTATGGCGTGACGCCGACGGTCTGGGCCAGCACCTGACCTGCCCGGGTGTTGATCGTGTGGTGCTGACCGCGCCGGGCAAAGGCAAGCTCAAGAACATCGTGCACGGTATCAACCACGGTCAGATCACTGCCGATGACAAGATCATCTCGGCGGCGTCCTGCACCACCAACGCTATCGTGCCGGTGCTCAAGGTGGTCAATGACAAGTACGGCATCGTCAACGGTCACGTTGAAACCGTTCACTCGTACACCAACGACCAGAACCTGATCGACAACTTCCACAAAGGTTCGCGCCGTGGCCGTAGCGCCGCGCTGAACATGGTCATCACCGAGACCGGTGCCGCCACCGCAGCTGCCAAAGCACTGCCGGAACTGGCTGGCAAGCTGACCGGTAACGCGATTCGCGTGCCGACGCCGAACGTCTCGATGGCGATCCTGAACCTGAACCTGGAGAAGGCCACCACTCGCGAAGAGATCAACGAATACCTGCGCGACACCGCGCTGTATTCGGATCTGCACAAGCAGATCGACTACGTCAACTCGCAGGAAGTGGTTTCCACCGACTTCGTCGGCTCGCGTCACGCCGGTGTTGTCGACGCCGAAGCGACCATCGCCAACGACAACCGCGTTGTGCTGTACGTCTGGTACGACAACGAGTTCGGTTACAGCTGCCAGGTGGTGCGCGTGATGGAAGACATGGCCGGGGTCAACCCGCCAGCGTTTCCTGCGTAAACGCAGCTTTAAGTTGTAAGCGGCAAGCTGCAAGTGGGTGTTGTCTGGGCTGACCGGGCATCACCAGAAAAAACGGGTCGAATGTTCGACCCGTTTTTTTTCGTCTGCAGTTTGTGCAGGCGGCGCGCTCAGCTTGCGGCTTGAAGCTTGCCGCTTGTAGCGCTCTTGGCCCGGAACAGCACCAGGGTGGCGATGAGGCCAAGGATCGCCGCGCCGGTCAGCCAGATGCCTGGTGCCGCTTTGTTGCCCAGTTCATGAATCAGCCAGGTGCAGGCTGCCGGGGTGAAGCCTCCGAAGGTGGCGGTGGCCAGGCTATAGGCCAGCGAGAAACCGGTGGTGCGTACATCGGCGGGCATGATCTCGGTCAGCGCCACGACCATCGCGCCGTTGTAACTGCCATACAGGAATGACAGCCACAGCTCGACGGTCAGCAGGTTGGCAAAACTGGGGTGCGCGACCAGCCAGGACAGGGCAGGGTAGGCGGTGAGAATGGCCAGCACGGTGGCGCCGATCAGCAATGGCCGCCGCCCGATGCGGTCGGACAGGCTGCCCATCACCGGCAGCCAGATGAAGTTCGACACGCCGACGCAGACGGTCACCAGCAAGCTTTCCAGGTCGCTCAGGTGCAGTTCGTTCTTGCCGAAGGTCGGGGTGTAGGCGGTGATCAGGTAGAACGATACGGTAGTCATCACCACCAGCGCCATGCCGGCCAATACCAGGCCGAAGTTCTGGCGGATCGAGCGCAGCACTTCACTCAACGTCGGGCGATGCTTGCGCGCTTCGAACTCTGGAGACTCCTCAAGCGAACGACGGATGATAAACAGCGCCGGCACGATCAGGCAGCCGATGAAGAACGGCAGGCGCCAGCCCCAGTCGCCCATCTGCTCAGGGCTCAACCAGTGATTCAGCGCCACACCCAGCAGCCCGGCAAACACCACAGCAGCCTGTTGGCTGGCCGACTGCCAACTGACAAAGAAGCCTTTGCGGCCTGGCGTTGAAATTTCCGCGAGATAAACCGACACGCCGCCCAGCTCAACGCCGGCCGAGAAGCCCTGCAACAAGCGGCCCAGCAGAACGAGCAAGGGCGCGGCCAGGCCGATACTGTTGTAGCCGGGCACGCAGGCGATCAGCAACGTACCCATGGCCATCAGACCCAGAGTAATTAGCAGCCCTTTACGGCGCCCGTGGCGGTCAATGTAAGCGCCCAGAAAAATCGCCCCTAACGGCCGCATCAGAAAGCCGGCGCCGAAGGTGGCCAGCGACAGCATCAGCGAGGCAAATGCGCTGTCGGTAGGGAAAAACGTCTTGGCAATGGCCGTGGCGTAGAAGCCATAGACCATGAAGTCGTACATTTCGAGAAAATTGCCGCTGACAACGCGAAAAATCGCCTTGCCTTTGCTGGTGGTTGTGGTCATGGCTCTGACTCTTCAGGCTGGATATTGAGGTTGTTGGTCAGTCTGCTGGCTGCCGTGGCAGCACTCCGGGTCTGTGCCCGGATGAGGGCTATTTGTAACAGTATGTGTAAAAATGCCCTCAAACAACCTGTCCAGAGCCGTTAGCGAGCTAATGAAAGGCTGGTTCAAGGTTTGTTCAGGTTGGCAGGGGCAGCAGGCAAAAAAGGATTACCCACACGGAAACAATGTATTACCCACGAAAAAGTGGCCTTCGTCACGACCAAGGGGTAATGTTCCCGGCTTGAGCGCAGCACTAGACTGCAACGCGTCATTTAGCCGCAGACGCCAACCCGGCGCGCGGCCTGTTCTATAGGAGTACGCATGGCTGTCTACAACTACGATGTCGTGGTATTGGGGTCCGGTCCCGCCGGCGAAGGCGCAGCAATGAACGCTGCCAAGGCCGGTCGCAAGGTCGCGATGGTCGACAGCCGCCGTCAGGTCGGTGGCAACTGCACCCATCTGGGTACCATCCCTTCCAAGGCACTGCGTCACGCGGTCAAGCAGATCATCCACTTCAACACCAATCCGATGTTTCGCGCCATTGGCGAGCCGCGTTGGTTCTCTTTCCCGGATGTGCTGAAAAGCGCCGAGGTGGTGATCGCCAAGCAAGTGACCTCGCGCACCAGCTACTACGCGCGTAACCGCGTTGACGTGTTCTTCGGCACCGGCAGCTTCTCTGACGAAAACAGCGTCAGCGTGGTCGGCAGCAACGGCGTGGTCGACAAACTGGTCGCCAACCAGATCATCATCGCCACCGGCTCGCGGCCTTATCGCCCGGCTGATATCGATTTCAACCACAAGCGAATTTACGACAGCGACACGATCCTGAGCCTCAGCCATACCCCGCGCAAGCTGATCATTTACGGCGCCGGTGTGATCGGGTGCGAGTACGCCTCGATCTTCAGTGGTCTGGGCGTGCTGGTCGAGCTGGTCGACAACCGCGATCAGTTGCTGAGCTTCCTGGACAAGGAAATCTCCCAGGGCCTGAGTTACCACTTCAGCAACAACAACGTCATGGTTCGTCACAACGAAGAGTACGAGCGCGTTGAAGGCCTGGAGAATGGTGTGGTCCTGCACCTCAAATCCGGCAAGAAGATCAAGGCCGACGCGTTGCTGTGGTGCAACGGACGGACCGGCAACACCGACAAGCTGGGCCTGGAAAACGTCGGCCTGAAAGCCAACGGTCGCGGGCAGATCGAAGTCGATGAAAACTACCGCACCGAGGTCAGCAATATCTATGGCGCCGGTGACGTGATTGGCTGGCCGAGCCTGGCCAGTGCGGCCTATGACCAGGGGCGTTCAGCGGCGGGCAGCCTGGTGGATAACGGCAGTTGGCGCTACGTCAACGACGTGCCTACCGGCATCTACACGATTCCCGAGATCAGTTCGATCGGCAAGACCGAGGCTGAGCTGACCGAAGCCCGGGTGCCGTATGAAGTCGGCAAGGCATTTTTCAAAGGCATGGCCCGTGCGCAGATCTCCGATGAGCGGGTCGGTATGTTGAAGATCCTGTTTCACCGTGAAACCCTTGAGGTGCTGGGCGTGCATTGCTTCGGTGACCAGGCCTCGGAGATCGTTCACATCGGCCAGGCGATCATGAACCAGCCAGGTGAAGCCAATACGCTGAAGTACTTCGTCAATACCACCTTCAACTACCCGACCATGGCCGAAGCCTATCGGGTAGCGGCCTACGACGGTCTCAACCGGCTTTTTTGAGCGGCTCCGGCCGGCGGCCTGAGCCGGCCGGAGAGATCAGCGATTCCCGAGGGTGGCAGTGGCCAAACCGGGAAAGTCTGTGATCAGGCTGTCTACGCCGAAGTCGGCGAGCCGGCGCATCAGCGCCGGTTCGTTGACTGTCCATACCGACACGTGCAACCCCTGGCGCTGAGCCTTGAGCAGGCGTTCCGGGGTGCACAATGTCCAGTTCAGGGCGAGAATCTCACAGCCATAGGCTTGCGCGACCTTCAACGGGTCGAGCCAGGCATATTCGGCTACCAGCCCACGAGAAATGTCCGGCGTCAGTTCCAGTGCTGCGCGCAGCACTTGCCGTGAGCTGGACGTGATGGTCACCTTGTCGAGCAGCCCGTGGCGCTGCACCAGCTCGCGGATGGCCAGTACCGTATTGGCGGCGCGGACCCTTGATGCGCTTTTCACTTCCAGTTGCCAGTGATCGAAATCGCAGTGTTCGAACAGGGTTTCCAGGCGCGGGATCGGACAGGGGCTGACCCAGCCGGGACCGCCGCGACGGGCGTCGTAAGTCACCAGATCGCTGGCCACATGTTCATGAACCTTGCCGCGCCGGTCGGTGGTGCGTTTGAGGGTTGGGTCATGGATGACCATCAGTTCGCCGTCGCGAGACAGGTGCAGGTCCAGTTCGCAACGGCGCACGCCGTGCTTCAGGCACTGCTGGAAACTGGCAAGGGTGTTCTCGGGGGCTTCGCCCTTGGCGCCGCGGTGGCCATAAATTAGCGTCACAAATACTCCGTAGCAGCGGCCGGGCGGCGATCCGCTTCAGCCGCGAATAGACGATTGATGGACCCGATGCTCATGCGTCGGGCGCTGTGTTCTGTTCCCGCGCCTGACGTCGCTGCTGGGCCTGGCGCTGCAGCACGTGACGGGCGAGCAATTGCCGCTGTGCATCGGGCAGGTCGACAAATTCGGTATCAATTTCGAAGGCGTTATCTGCCTTGGGCGCGCAACTCACCACTCGGGCTTCGAGCATCATCCCGGCCGCTTGTGGCATGAGAACCATTTTGATCGAGAGGCGTGAGTCAGGCGTGTAGGCCTGGGCTGAACTGAACTGGATCCCGCCTTCAGACAGCAGTACCGGTTGCGGGGTGCCCAGTTCGCCCAGTGCGGTATTGGCCACGACCTGGCCGAGCAGGTCGATGCGCTTGCTCATGGCTTTGAGGAAACCGTTCAACACCCGGTCGCGGTCATCGAGCTGGCGTAGCAGATGCTGGGACTCGAACTCGCTGACATGCAGCTCGCTGAGCAACTGAAACAGCGCGGTAATGCGCGGCATCGTGCAGCTGGCGGCCTCGTCGAGCGGGTTAATTTCCAGTGCGACGCTGTCTTCGATACGGTAGTATTCGCGGCGTCTTTCTTCATCTAATGTCGACATGGCGAACCCGTGCCTGCGGCTGTGGTCAGAGAGTTTCGAGTGTAAGGCCGCACATGGCAGCCCGCCACACGGATGTCCCATTCCTGCGAACAATTCCTTAAATGTTCAGACCTCTTTTTGCTTTTATCGGCACCCGCTACACCCGTGCCAAGCGACGTAATCATTTTGTTTCCTTTATTTCCCTGACGTCGATCATCGGCCTGGCCCTTGGCGTGGTGGTGATGATTGTCGTGCTGTCGGTCATGAACGGTTTCGATCACGAGATGCGTACCCGCGTGTTGGGCATGGTGCCGCATGCCACGGTCGAAGGTGACGAGCCGATCCGCGACTGGCCGCAGTTGGCCGCCAAAGTCAGCGCCAGCCCGGGCGTGCAGGCGGTGGCGCCGTTTACCCAGATGCAGGGCTTGCTCAGCCACGAAGGCATGGTCCAGAAAGTCCTGCTCAATGGTATTGACCCGAGCCAGGAAGACAAGGTTTCGATCATCAGCCAATTCGTTCGTCAGGGCGCGCTCAGCCAGTTGGCGCCGGGTGAGTTCGGCATCATCATCGGCGACCGCGCCGCGAACAAGCTGGGTGTGAGCCTCGGTGACAAGCTGACCTTTGTCGCGCCCGAAGTGGCAGTGACCCCGGCCGGTCTGTTTCCGCGCATGAAGCGCTTTACCGTGGTTGGTATCTTTCATGTCGGTGCCGGCGAGATCGACGGTTTTCTCGGCCTGACCAATATCGAGGACCTGGGTCGCCTGCGCCGTTGGCAGCCCGATCAGGTGCAGGGCCTGCGCCTGAAGTTCGATGACCTGTTCGAGGCACCGCGTGGCGCCTGGCAGATCGCTCAGGATCTTGGCGGCAGCAAGTATTACTCGCGTGACTGGACCCGCACTCACGGCAACCTGTACCAGGCCATCCGCATGGAGAAATCCATGATTGGCTTGCTGCTGTTGCTGATCGTTGCGGTGGCGGCGTTCAACATCATTTCCACACTGGTGATGGTGGTCAACGACAAGAAGGGTGATATCGCGATCCTGCGTACGCTGGGTTCCACGCCGGGGCAGATCATGGCCATCTTCATGGTCCAGGGCACCGTGATCGGCGTGGTCGGCACCCTGATCGGTGCCGGGGTGGGCATTCTGGCTGCGCTCAATGTCAGTGCTGCGATTGCCGGTCTGGAACGCCTGATCGGCCACAAGTTTCTCAATGCGGATGTCTACTTCATCGACTACCTGCCGTCACAAGTGATGGCTCAGGATGTGCTTCAGGTGTGTGGCGCCGCATTGCTCCTGAGTTTCCTCGCCACCCTGTATCCAGCCTGGCGCGCAGCGCGCACCCAGCCGGCAGAGGCGTTACGTTATGAGTGAGTCGGGCATGTCTGAAAAAGCTGTGTTGAGTTGCCGCAACCTGGGTAAGTCCTACGATGAGGGGCCGGAGTCAGTTGTGGTGTTGTCTGGCCTGCAACTGGAACTGTTTCCCGGCGAACGGGTGGCGATCATCGGCAGTTCGGGTTCCGGCAAGAGTACCTTGCTCAACCTGCTGGGCGGTCTCGATACACCGTCGCAGGGCAGTGTCTGGCTGGCCGGTGAAGAGCTGTCTGCGCTGAACGAGAAAGCGCGTGGCCTGCTGCGCAACCGGGCGCTGGGCTTCGTTTATCAGTTTCACCACCTGCTGCCTGAGTTCACCGCGCTGGAGAACGTCTGCATGCCGTTGCTGATCGGCAAAACGCCGATCCCTGAGGCGCGCGATCGGGCCACCGCGTTGCTCAAGCGGGTCGGCCTGAGCCATCGTCTGGCGCACAAGCCCGCCGAGCTGTCTGGCGGTGAGCGTCAGCGCGTGGCGATTGCCAGGGCACTGGTCAACGAGCCAGGTCTGGTGATGCTCGACGAGCCGACCGGCAACCTCGACCATCACACGGGGCAGGGGATTCAGGACCTGATGCGCGAGCTGAGCACCGCGTCGCGCACCGCGTTTCTGGTGGTGACCCATGACTTGAATCTGGCCAGGCAGATGGACCGTGTCCTGCGCCTGGAAGACGGCCGGCTGGTCGCCGACTGATTCAGCCGGCCCGCTACCTCCTGAGGTGGCGGGTCGATTCTTTGCCTGGCGTGGTGAGTCACAAGTTCGCGTGATAAATGGCGAGTGATTTTTGCAGCCAGGCAAGGCGCCGCGACGAGCCATAGCAGGGCTATGGCGAGGAGTGGCAACGCTGCATGGCAGTGCAAGGCACCGCCAGTATTGTGCAGTTAACTTGTGATTCACCACGCTAGGTGCCCTGCGAATGTTCAGACCCTTATCCATCTTCATCGGCGCGCGCTACACCCGGGCCAAGCGTCGCAAAAGTTTTATCTCGTTCATTTCCATGACCTCGATGATTGGCCTGGCCCTCGGTGTGCTGGCGATGATCGTTGTGTTGTCCGTGATGAACGGCTTTCAGCGGGAAATGAGCTCGCGCATCCTCGGCATGGTGCCGCACGCTTCGATTCTCGGGGTCAAGCCGCTGGACGACTGGCAGCAGGTTGCCGATGCAGCGCTGCGCAATCCTGAGGTGGTGGCGGCTGCGCCGTTGACCGAAATGGAAGGCATGCTGTCGTACCGTGGCGCCATGCAGCCGATTCAGGTCAGCGGCATCGATCCGGCCCGTGAGCATGAAGTCTCGATTGTGACCCGGCACATCACCCGTGGCAGCCTGCAAGACCTCAAACCCGGCGAGTTCGGGGTGGTACTGGGCGAGATCACGGCGCGGCGTTTTCGCTTGAATGTGGGCGATGCGCTGACCTTGATTGTGCCGGAAATCAGCAATGCGCCTGGCGGCATCACGCCGCGTCTGCAGCGTCTGACCGTGGTGGGGCTGTTCAAGGTCGGTGCCGAGCTGGATGGCTCGATGGCGTTGATGAATATTGCCGATGCCGGGCAGATGCAACGCTGGCAGCCTGGTCAGGTGCAGGGGGTGCGTCTGGCGCTCAAGGATCTGTACAAGGCGCCAGAGGTGTCCAGGTCGATTGCCGGCGGGCTCGGCAGTGCCTATCGCGCCGATGACTGGAGCCACACCCAGGGCAGTCTGTTCAGCGCCATGAAGATGGAAAAGACCATGATTGGCCTGCTGCTTCTGATGATCGTTGCGGTGGCGGCGTTCAACATCATTGCCACGCTGATCATGGTGGTCAACGACAAGGGCGCCGATATCGCGATCCTGCGCACCCTGGGTGCGACGCCGCGGCAGATCATGGGGATCTTCATCATTCAGGGCTCCCTGATCGGTGTGGTGGGTACCCTGATCGGCGGCGTGCTGGGGGTGATCGCAGCGCTGAATGTCAGTGCGCTGGTCGGCTGGCTGGAGCGGGTTACCGGCCAGCATGTGTTCAGCGCTGATGTGTATTTCATCAGCAACCTGCCGTCCGAGTTGCAGGCTGCTGACGTGCTGCTGATTTGCAGCGCCGGCTTCATTCTCAGTTTTCTGGCCACCATCTACCCGGCCTGGCGTGCCGCCAAGGTCGAGCCGGCGACTGCCCTGCGCTACGAATAAGCTGGCAGGCGGATCACGAAGCGGGTCAGCCCGCCTTGTGACTGGCACTCGATCGTCCCGCCATGGGCGTGGATGATCGAGCGGCAGATCGCCAATCCCAGCCCTGCATGCTCGTGACGGTCGGCCCGCGAAGTATCGGCGCGATAGAAACGATCAAACAGGCGCGCCACGACGTGGGGCGGGATGTCCGCCCCGGGATTCTCTACGGTCAGCATCGCGCCTGCGGCGCTGTCTTGCAGTATTACGGCAATCTGGCCGCCGCTTGGGGTAAAGCGCAGGGCATTGCTCAGCAAGTTGGACAGCACCCGGCGTAACAGGGCGCGATCACCACGCGACACTGCCTGACCCACGCGGTGCAGCTCGATGCTGGCATCCTCGGCCAGCGGTGCAAGGTACTCCAGCACCGCATCGGCTTCATCTTCCAGGCGCAGTTCATCCTGCGCCGGGGCCAGCAAGCCTTGTTCGGTTTTGGCCAGCAACAGCATGTCATTGACCATCTGCGCCAGGCTTTGCAGCTCTTCCAGATTGCCGAGCAACGTTTCGCGGTAGTGTTCGGGCGTTCGCTGCCGGGTCAGGGTCACCTGGGTCTGGGTCAGCAGGTTGGACAGCGGCGTGCGTAACTCATGGGCAATGTCGGCACTGAACGCCGAGAGTCGCTGAAAGCTGTCTTCCAGGCGGGTGAGCATGGCGTTGAAGGTGCGGGTAAGTTCGGCCAGCTCGGCTGGCATCCGGGCGTCGGGCAGGCGAGTGGTCAACGAGCTGGCCGAGACCCCGGCCGCCACTGCGCTCATGCGCTGCAGCGGCCGCAAACCGCTGCGCGCCGCCCAGGCGCCGAGCAGTGCGGTGGCCAGGGCGCAGAGCCCCACGGTCAGCCAGATCAGGTGCTGCATGCGCTGTAGAAAGTGCTGATGGTGAGTGATGTCCAGCACCAGCGTCAGGCGCGGCGAGCCGGGCTGCGCCGGGTCCAGCGGTGCCGTGAAGACCCGATAGTCGCCCAGAGTCTCGCTCAGGGTATGCAGGCCAGTGCTGGACGGCAGCGAGAGTTGTGAGGGGGTGTTATCGAACCAGATATGACCCTGGGCATCGCTGATGCGCAGCATCAGATCGGCATGGCTGGTCAATTGCGTTTGATGCGTTGCCAGCGCCGCAGGATCCTTTACGTCTTGCAACGCAGCCCGCAGGCTGGCCAGTCGACTGTCGAACAATTGCTGGTCCAGTTCCACGAAGTGACTGGCACTGGTCTGGCTGAACAGCGCCCCGGCAATCAGTGACACCAGCGCTGTGCAGCCCGCGAACAGCAGCGCCAGGCGGCTGCGCAACGACAGTCTTGCCAGCCTGCTCACGGCGCCTGCTCCTGCAGTACGTAGCCCATGCCGCGCACGGTGTGGATCAGCTTGTGGTCGAAGTCGTCATCGACCTTCATGCGCAGGCGGCGCACCGCCACTTCGATGACATTGGTGTCGCTGTCGAAGTGCATGTCCCAGACCTGGGCAGCAATCAGCGACTTGGGCAGCACTTCGCCCTGGCGGCGCAACAGCAGTTCCAGCAGGGCGAATTCTTTGGTGGTCAGGTCCAGGCGTTGCCCCTCGCGCTCGACCTTGCGCTGCAACAGGTCCAGACGCAGCTCGCCAAGCTGCAGGCAGGTCTCCTGAGGCGGCGCCCGACGCAGCAAGGTGCGGACCCTGGCGAGCAACTCGGAAAATGCGAACGGCTTGACCAGATAATCATCGGCGCCCAACTCCAGGCCGCGGACCCGATCTTCGATGGCATCGCGGGCCGTGAGAAACAACACCGGGGTCTGTAGCCCGTTGGCGCGCAGTTGCTCAAGAATCTGCCAGCCATCGACGCCGGGTAGCATCACATCGAGAATCAGTAGCGCATGTTCGCCGCTCAGTGCGCGGTGCAGGCCACTGTGGCCGTCATTAGCCAGCTCGCTGTCGAAGCCGGCTTCGTTGAGCCCCTGGCGCAGGGATTGGCCGGTGCGGGCCTGGTCTTCGACGATCAGTAATTTCATCTGCCGATCACTGCTTGCTTAAAACAGGCTTTATACCGTGTCAGGCGGGCCAGCGGTGCAAGCTTACTGTGTTGTAATCCGCCGCATGGCCGCACGGGCTGAACGCTGCCGGCAAAACAGGTAGACTTGCCGGGTTATTTTCCGAGATTCCTATACCGCCATGCATCCTGCCGCCGAACACTCGCCTCTGGGCAAGTCCAGTGAGTACGTCTCTAGCTACACGCCTGAGTTGCTGTTTCCGATTCCGCGCGCCGCGAAATGGGCCGAATTGGGCCTGAGCGCCGAGACACTGCCGTATCAGGGCGTCGATGTGTGGAACTGTTATGAGCTGTCCTGGCTGCTGCCGTCGGGCAAGCCGGTGGTGGCGATTGCCGAGTTCAGCGTGCCGGCCGACTCGCCGAATATTATCGAGTCCAAGTCGTTCAAGCTGTACCTCAACTCCCTGAATCAGACCGTATTCACCAGCCGTGAAGCCTTGCACGAAGTGTTGGTCAGCGACCTGTCGGCAGCGGCCGGCAAACCGGTTGGCGTGCGTATCAGCAGCCTGGACGAGATCACTGCACAGGGTGTGGCGGCCTTGCCTGGCGAGTGCATCGATGAGCTGGATATCGAAGTCAGCAGCTATGATCATCCGCGTCCCGAGTTGTTGCGCTGTGACCCGGCCCAGGTGGTCGAGCATAGCCTTTACAGTCACCTGCTCAAATCCAATTGCCCGGTGACCAGCCAGCCGGACTGGGGCACGGTGGTGGTGGAGTATCGCGGCGCGCAACTGGACCCGGCCAGCCTGCTGGCGTACATCGTCAGCTTCCGCCAGCATTCGGATTTCCATGAGCAGTGCGTCGAGCGCATCTTTCTCGATCTTCAGCGCTTGCTCAAGCCGGAAACACTCACTGTGTATGCGCGTTATGTACGCCGTGGCGGGCTGGACATCAATCCGTACCGCAGCACCCATGCCTTGCCGATCAGCAACGAGCGTCTGGCACGTCAGTGAAATGTTTTGCAATGAAAAAGCCCGTCAAATGACGGGCTTTTTTTTGAAGGGTGTCAGATGCCGATATTGCCCAAGGTCACGACGATATTACGCAGCGTGCCGGCGATACCCGGATGTTCCAGTTCGAAGCGCTCGACCGCCAGGTTGACGCCATCCACCAGGCTGGTGTCTTGCGTGTGAGTGGCGTCTTCCAGTTCGATCTTGCTTTTGATCTGTTGCATCAGTTCATGCAGCTCAACACGCTCGGTTTCCGACAGCGGCGGGTTCTGTTCCAGTTGCTCATGCAGGGCATTGAGTTGTTCTTGCAGTTCGCGGGCGGGCATGGCGTGCTCCTTCTTCGATAAGCCTCACTCATGGACCCTTGGTGCAGGCGAAAGGTCCCTGTTGCCAGTAAGCCTAATCCAGATCGGAGTGCTTTGCCGCTGACCGGCGTCAGGGTTTTTCGCCCTTGCTGCGGCGCAGCACGATATCGGCCAGACACGACTCCAGATCGCCCAAGTGATCGATCACCGAGTGGGCGCCCAGGCTGTACAGGTGCAGCGTGGCCTGGGCACGCTGACGCTCGCGCTGGTCGTGATCCAGTGCCTGCCATTGCTCGGCGCTCAGGCCGCACAGTGAACCGCAGGAGGCCAGGCCGATGGTCCATAGCCCGGCGTTCAGGCCTGATTGCAACAGCTGTGGATTACCGCTGACCAGCACACAGCCGTCGAGCTGGCTGACCTTCAGGGTCATCAGGGCCAGCCAGCAGGCATCCGGCGCCGGCCACTGCACCGGGCTGCGCGGGGTGGCGCAGATCAAGTCGCCCAGCGGGCTTGAAAGGCTCAGGCTCAGCGGGTCGGGCAGATCGTCCAGCCAGGCGCAGGGAATGCCTTGCTGGCGCAGGCTGTGCAAGCTTTCCAGTGCGCCGGGCGTGAGTTGCGCGTGGCTGTCGAGAGCGGCCTCGCTTTGGCTGTCCATTTTGCTGGCAGCTTGCCCGCCAAAATCCACCAGACAGCCACTTAGGCCGAACAGCAGGGCGGAAAAAGCCGGCATGGGCGTGTCGACCGGTGCAAGCATGGCGGGATTCTCCGAAATAGCCTGCACGCTACCGGAGCTCGATGACAGAAATATGAATGCGCGGTGACCGTCAGCGATGCTGGCGCGCGTATGCAAGTCTGCCTGATTGGTCGCGAAGGCTTTATACTGCCTGTCTTTGCCCGCCGCTGTGGCCGGGTCATCACCTCTGACAGGAGTTTGCGTTATGCCCCAATCGCGTAACGGCTTTATCCAGCGACTGGCCCGTCTGTCTCTGTGCGCCGGCGTCGCTATGGTCCCGATGGCTGTCCAGGCCGCCGAGGATGACCCTTGGGAAAGCATCAACCGGCCGATCTTTCGCTTCAACGATCTGGTTGATACCTACACCCTCAAGCCGATCGCTCAGGGCTATCAGTTCATCGCGCCACAGTTCGTGGAAGATGGCGTACACAACTTCTTCAACAACATCGGTGATGTCGGCAACCTGGCCAACAACGTGCTGCAGGCCAAGCCTCACGCTGCCGGGGTCGACACCGCGCGGCTGATCGTCAACACCACGTTCGGCCTGCTGGGTTTCGTCGATGTCGGCACGCGCATGGGCCTGCAACGCAGCGACGAAGATTTCGGCCAGACCCTGGGTTACTGGGGCGTAGGCAGCGGTCCCTACGTTGTACTGCCGCTGTTCGGCCCCAGCACTGTGCGCGATACCTTTGCCAAATACCCGGACAGCTACACCACGCCGTGGCGTTACGTCGATCA
Organism: Pseudomonas sp. StFLB209; assembly: GCF_000829415.1. Classification (NCBI taxonomy): domain Bacteria; kingdom Pseudomonadati; phylum Pseudomonadota; class Gammaproteobacteria; order Pseudomonadales; family Pseudomonadaceae; genus Pseudomonas; species Pseudomonas sp. StFLB209. Next base: position 4,236,165 of record NZ_AP014637.1, read on the forward strand.
CGTGCCGACCCGTAATTCGGCATTGGGTGTGAACCTGATCGATACCCGCGCCAGCCTGCTGTCGGCCGAGCGTCTGGTGACCGGCGACAAGTACACCTTTATTCGTAACGCCTACCTGCAAAACCGCGAATTCAAGGTCAAGGACGGTCAGGTCGAAGACGACTTCTGATTCTTGCCGACAATCCGCTGTCAGCTCTCGGCGAAGGTCTTCAGTGCCTCGCCTTCCATTCGGTAGCGCACCCACTCGGTCTGTGGGCGCGCACCGATTGATTCATAAAAGCGAATGGCCGGTTCATTCCAGTCCAGCACGCTCCACTCGAATCTGCCGCACGCTTTGGCACAGGCCTCACGGGCCAGGTGTTTGAGCATCAATTTGCCGGCGCCGGTGCCGCGCTGTTCGGGGCTGATGTAAAGGTCTTCCAGGTACAGGCCATTGCGGCCCTGCCAGGTCGAATAGTTGAAAAAATACACCGCGAACCCGATGGGCTGCTCGTCGCGGCAGCAGATCAGGGCATGGCTGGTGGCCTGTTCGACGAACAGCGTGCGCTCGATGTCAGCAACACTGGCCAGCACCTGGTGACGGGCTTTTTCGTAATCGGCCAGTTCGGTGATGAAGGCCAGGATCTGTGCGGCGTCTTCGCGGCGGGCTGGGCGGATGTTGAGGTTCATGCTGGCGGCTCGGTGGTTGGGATGTACAGCAGCCTAAATCAGTCAGTAAGCTGCATGTAGTGCAATTTATTCAGGGTTGAGTGAGCGCTATGCATTCTGTGTTGAGCCGACTGGATTTGAACCTGCTACGCATCTTCGATGCCCTGTACCGCCACGCCACAGTGGCCGCTGCGGCGCAAGAAGTCTCGCTCAGTGCATCGGCGTTCAGTCACGCTCTGGCGCGGCTGCGCGAGGCGCTGGGCGATGAACTGTTCATTCGTCAGGGTAATCGCATGCGTCCTACGCAGCGGGCTGAGCAGCTTGCCAGCGTCGTTGCGCTGAGCCTGGCCACGTTAAGCGATGAGCTCGAACAGTGGGCGCCGTTCGAGCCGCTGACCAGCGAGCGGGTGTTTACCTTTGCCGCCACCGACTACACCGCCTTGCAACTGTTGCCTGGGTTGCTGGCGCGGCTGCAGCACTGCGCGCCACGCTTGCGGCTCAAGGTTGTGCACGCCGAGCGCAAGATCTGCATCGAAGACCTGGCGTGTGGGCGGATCGATTTCGCCCTTGGTTATGGCGAGGAGCGTGACAGCCTGCCGCCGGGTATCGACTGCGAAGACTGGTCGAGCGGGGAGTACGTGGTGATCGCCCGGCGCGGCCATCCAAGGATCGGTAACAGCCTGGACCTGGCGACGTATCTGGCCGAGCGGCATGTGGTGGTGACACCGTGGGGCGAGAGCTGCGGGGTGGTGGATCTGGTCCTGCAAAGTATGGGCTTGCAGCGCGATGTGGCCTTGCAGATTCCGGCGGTGCTGGTCGGGCCATTCATCATCGGCGGCAGCGATCTGATCATGACCCTGGCCGGGCACGCCGCGCGCCAACTCGCGCCGGCGGCAGATATCGTGCAGTTTGCGCCACCGTTTCCGATCAAACCCTACGTGCTGCGGCTCTACAGCCACCGCAAGTATGCGCGTAGTGACGCCCATGCCTGGATGGCGGGCCAGTTACTCACATTGTTTGCCGGGCTGCCGCCCGCTTGAGCGCGTGTTCAGCTCATGGAAATGATCGACAGCCCGAGCTTCTGACCGCCATCGTCCTGGTCGGCCAGCCAGACCACTTCGGTTTCAGCTTCCAGGCCTTTGAGGGCAGGGTGGTCAGAGTCGATCCGCACTTTCAACCTGTCACCGACCTGGAACGTGCGGGGCGCCTGTACCTGCATGCCACTGCTGGACAGGTCCAGGCATACGGCTGGAATGATCTGCCCGGCATGGATGATGCTGACGTCGGCATCGACGCGCATACGGATGAAATCCCGCTTCTCGGCATATCCCTGATCGATACGGCTCATGGTTTGTCCTAAGTTTTGGTTGCTGAACTAAGCGTTCTTATAACTCCCGGCGATTTGTGATGTAAAGACGTAAATCAAGCGTGGAAGTTCGCTTGAAACGCCCGGCGGATGGGAGTACCGTCTGCGCCTTGAAGGGCACCTCTGAAGCGTCGGCGTATTGTCGTCCAGAGTGGCTAGAAAGCGAATCCAGTAAGCAGCTCCGGCATGTACCGGGCCGCCTACCTCAACCTGATCTGGCGCCGTTTGCCCACATGCCTAAAACCAGTGCAACGCTGCTGATTATCGATGACGACGAGGTCGTGCGTGCGAGTATCGCCGCCTACCTGGAAGACAGTGGTTTCAATGTCCTGCAGGCCATCAATGGCCAGCAGGGTGTCGAGATTTTCGAGCAGGAAAACCCCGACCTGATCATTTGCGATCTGCGCATGCCCCAGATGGGCGGCCTCGAGCTGATCCGCAAGGTCACTGCTAGCTCGCCACAAATGCCGGTGATCGTGGTCTCTGGTGCCGGTGTCATGAGCGACGCCGTCGAGGCTTTGCGCCTGGGCGCTGCCGATTACCTGATCAAACCCCTCGAAGACCTCGCAGTGCTTGAGCACTCGGTGCATCGCGCCCTTGATCGCGCGCGCCTGGAGCAGGAAAACCGGCTCTACCGGGAAAAGCTCGAAACCGCCAATCGCGAGCTTGAAGCGAGCCTGCACCTGCTGCAGGAAGATCAGGATGCCGGTCGGCAAGTGCAGATGAACATGCTGCCAACCAGTCCCTGGTCCACCGAGCAGTTCAGCTTCGCCCACCAGATCATTCCGTCCCTGTATCTGTCGGGTGACTTCGTTGACTATTTTCGGGTCGACGAGCGCCGTGTGGCGTTCTACCTGGCGGACGTCTCGGGTCATGGCGCGTCATCGGCGTTCATTACCGTGCTGCTGAAGTTCATGACCACGCGGTTGCTGTTCGAGTCCAAGCGGGGGGGGACCCTGCCTGAGTTCAAGCCTTCCGATGTGCTGGGGCATATCAATCGCGGGCTGATCAGCTGCAAGCTGGGCAAACACGTAACCATGGTGGGCGGGGTGATTGATGAGCAGGCGGGCACGCTGACCTATTCGGTGGGCGGTCATTTACCGCTGCCGGTATTGTTCAGCGAAGGTCAGGGCCGTTATCTTGAGGGCCGCGGCCTGCCGGTAGGTTTGTTTCAGGAAGCCACCTATCAGGATCACGTCCTGGAGTTACCCGAGGCGTTCAGCCTGACCCTGTTGTCTGATGGCATACTGGATCTGCTGCCCGGTGATACACTCAAGGAGAAAGAAGCTGCCTTGCCAGAGTTGGTCAAGACGGCGGGCGGCAGCCTGGATGGTCTGCGTCAGGTTTTCGAATTGGCTACGCTAGGGGAGATGCCGGATGATATCGCCTTGTTAGTGTTGAGCAGGAATCTTTGATGAGTACCGGTAGAATCCAGTTCGCCGAGCAAGAAGGCACCTTCGTTCTCAAGTTCGTCGGTGAAGTACGTCTGACCTTGTGCTCGGCCTTGGATGCGACGATCGAGCGGATCTTCACCGCGCTGAATTTCTCGGCCATCGTGATCGATCTGACCGAAACGCGCAGCATTGACAGCACCACATTGGGCCTGCTGGCCAAACTCTCGATATTGTCGCGGCAGAAGGTCGGGCTATTGCCAACCCTGGTGACCACCCACGAAGACATCACTCGGCTGCTGCAGTCGATGGGCTTCGATCAGGTGTTCAATATTGTCGATCACCCGGTCCCGTGCCCGGAGTGCCTGACTGACTTGCCCTCCCAGGATCAGGGTGAGGAAGTGGTCAAGGCCAAGGTGCTGGAAGCGCACAAGATTCTGATGGGTCTCAACGAGTCCAATCGTGAAGCGTTTCACGACCTGGTCAATGCCCTGGAGGGGCAGCGCTAGTTTTTGGCGGGCGTTAGCTGACGTCAGCAAAGAAGGGGCGATACCTGCGCAGGTATCGCCCTTTTTTGTATCAGGCCTTTGCCGAAAGCAGGGCTTCGAGCTTTTCCTGATCGCGGGCAAACTGACGAATGCCTTCGGCCAGCTTCTCGGTGGCCATTGCATCCTCGTTGGACAGCCAGCGGAATTGTTTCTCGCTCAGGCTCAGACGCTCTTCACCGGCCTGGCCGGGCGCCAATTGCCGGGTCAGGCTGCCTTGGTCTTCATCCAGCTGTTTGAGCAGATCGGGACTGATGGTCAGGCGATCACAGCCTGCCAGCTGTTCGATCTGACCGATATTGCGAAAGCTCGCACCCATCACCACCGTGTTGTAGCCATTGGCCTTGTAGTAGTTGTAGATGCGCGTCACTGACTGCACGCCAGGGTCTTGGGCGCCGGTGTATTCCTGCCCGGTGGATTTCTTGTACCAGTCGTAGATACGCCCCACGAACGGCGAAATCAGAAATACTCCGGCTTCAGCGCAGGCAACTGCCTGGGCGAAGGAGAACAGCAGGGTCAGGTTGGTCTGGATACCGTCTTTTTCCAGCTTCTCGGCAGCGCGGATGCCTTCCCAGGTCGAAGCCAGTTTGATCAGGATGCGATCACGGCCCACGCCTGCCTCTTCATACAGGCCGATCAGGCGCTGACCGCGCTCGATCATGGCTTGGGTGTCGAATGACAGCCGCGCGTCCACTTCTGTGGACACGCGGCCAGGAACGACGTCAAGGATCTTGCGGCCGATGGCCACGGCAAAGCGGTCGCTGGCCAGGCCAATATCACCCTGACTACCGCTGAAGGCCTCGGCCAGCAGCGCAGCATTGCTCTCGTTAGAGGCCGCCTTGAGCAGCAACGAGGGGTTGGTGGTTGCATCCACTGGCTTGAGACGGGCGATGGCGTCGAAATCGCCGGTATCGGCCACAACAGTGGTGAATGCTTTGAGTTGTTCCAGCTTGGAAGTCATGAGTGTGCTCTGTCCTGTGCGATGCGATGACATTACCCGAGCCTAGTCGACCGCTCAAGACGGCCGGGCTAAAACAGCCCGTGTGGGTTAGCGGTGATTTTTCATGGCCGCAGGGTATGTGAATTAGGGAAGGCTGAATGAGTTGGAGTGTCATTCAGTGAGCTTGTTCCAAATGATCTGCAGGTGGTTGCCGGGCATCAATCAGTGTCAGTGCCATCCACTCACTGTGGCCCGAGGCGCAGGTTGAGCTTTTCAGAGAGCCATCATGAAAATGACGGTGCGGGCTGGTAGCAGCCCGGCTGGTTCGGTGGGCTGGCATCGCACCTGACGGTGTAGCCGTTTTCGCCAATCTCTCGTCCGCCTTCGCCAGTGCCTCGTTCGCTGTACGACGAGCAGCCGGCCAGAAGCACTGTCAGTGCCAGGTATCCTGTTTTCATTGCCAATCCCTTTTAACCGAAACGTCCGGACTTTAGCACGCCTGGCGGCGGCACGTGCTTGTAGCCACTGATGGTCTCGGGTAGTGATCTGCATTTAATAAAATCACATATCGTGATTGATTGAATTCACGAAAGGTGATTAATTGCATGTGGATTTTGCAATTCTGCTGATTGCTCAGCCCCGGTCGAAAAGGGCTTAAGCCAAGGAGCAGCCTTGCATTGCAATCAGATACGACTTTCGATTGGGGACATCACATGAACTACAGCAGCGTATTGAGCGCCGTCATTGCCGCCCTGGCCGCCGAGACCCGGGATAACACCAGCAAGCAGGCGTGGCAAAAACTGTACAACGCCGACGCCACCGGGCAGGCCGATGCCTGCGTGCTGGGCGGTGAGCGCTTTGCCGGTATCGATCCTGCGCAGATAGCGTGCTGGATGCATGCGCGTCTGCGCACACAGTTGGCGCCTTGCCATTGGCGGGTGCTGCAAGCCCGGTATGGCACGCACAAGGCCCGCAAGGTCGAAGCCATCAGCGCATTGATCGCTCAAGTCAACTGCGCAGCGCCACGGCTGTTTGTCTACAAGGCGGTAACAGCCTGGGCGATTCCGCCGCTCAAGGGGCTCAAGGCCGGCTCTCAAGGGGTGCGGCGTTCCACTGACATCATTGTTTTGCCGGACGGGTTCTACGACATCAGCACTTGGGATACCCAAGGTTTGAGCCGCACCACCTACTGGCGTTGGAAAAAATCTGTGGAAGCCACACTGGATCAGTGGGTGGGTGAGGCTCTGGCACAGGCAGAAACTGTTTTATTGCATGAGGGCATTTTATTTTCAAAAACAGCTTGATTTGTTTGCAACAAAGCAATATTGTTTTCTCCATCATGTGATCACTGCGACCGACAACCCGGTTGTGCAAATCACCAGAACCCGGCCATCGAGCCGGGTTTTTTGCGTCTGCAGGTTCGACCGGGCAACCCGTTGCCCATTTCATTGACATATTTGAACTGGAGGTCCGGAGATGGAGTTTCTTCATCGCCTGTTCGACAAGGCCGAATGGGCGTTGGCCGGGCTGATCGGCGCCGTGGTCGCCAGTTGGTGGCACAAGGACGACCTGACCAGCCTGCGCGCCTGGGTCATCTTTCTGGTAACCGGCGTGGCCTGCGCGCTGTATCTCACCGGCATGCTCAGCGACTATCTGGGCGTAACCGAGCCAAACAACGTTGTCGGCGTCGGCTTTTTGCTTGGCAGCTTCGGCGGCGCAGCCATGGCCGCCATCCACCGGGCGATCAAGGCTGCTGACCTGTGGGCACTGATTCGTCAGAAGTTCGGCGGCGGTAACCGCTAAGAGGGTGTTTACAAAATAGGCGAACGAAGGCAAGACAAGGCGAAATCGGGCGAAAAAGCGCAGTGTACATAAGTACATGAGCATTTTTAGGTCGATTTCAACGCCGTATTGCCGAGTGCAGCCATGTTGTAGACACCCTCTAAGTCCAGCCCAACCCTTTCATCTGCAACACCCACCCGTACCCGCCTTCGAGCGGGTTTTTTCGTTATATGGAGAGTGAAACATGAGCAAAATGGCCAACGGCTCCGCCATCGAGACCTACTACATCGAAGAAGTGAGCGGCGCGATTGCGGCCAATCCGGCCTGGAAGCCGATCCGCTTCGTCAGCTCCGGGCTGACCCCGAACATCAACCAGATCGACACCGCCGAAATGAACCAGTCCCGCCAGCGTCCGCCCAGCCGTGGCGGTACCTACAGCGTGGCCGGCGATATCGCGGTGGAGCTGTCCTTCGCCAGCTTCGATGACCTGATCCAGTCGTCTGTTATCTGGAGATCAATGAATGTCCCATATTCAACTGAGCAACACCGCACGTGCGCCTCCGCGCATACGTGTGCCCAAAAAAGCATCTGCTGGCTGTAATGGCCAAAGCAATCGATCACGCACCCGACTGGCGCTATAGTGGCACTTCTGACGACCCATCTTCATGTGCAGGACCAGCCCTATCCCCGAACTCGCCAGTCTGTTTGCCTTCGCGCTCATTTGTCTGGTGATGGTGCTGACGCCCGGTCCGAACATGGTCTATATGTTCTGCGCCGCGCTGGGGATCACCGCATTGGTCATGGCGGTGCCTTATGTCTACGACGCTTTGCGTCTGGCGGGAGCCCTGTATCTGTTGTACCTGGCCTGGCAATCGGTCAGGCCAGGCGGCCGGTCGCCGTTTCAGGTCCGTGACCTGCCTAAAGACAGCCCGCGCAAGCTGTTCATGATGGGGTTCATCACCAGCCTGCTCAATCCCAAGATTGCCGTAATGTACTTGTCGTTGTTGCCGCAGTTCATCGCGCCTGAAGGCCATGGCAGTGTGCTGGCGCACTCGTTGATCCTGGGCACTACCCAGATCATAGTCAGCGTCAGCATCAACGCGCTGATCGTGTTTATGGCCGGTGCCATTGCGGTTTTCCTTGGCGAGCGTCCGCTATGGCAGGTGCTGCAACGCTGGCTGATGGGCACGGTTCTGGCCGGCCTGGCTGTGAGGATGCTGGCAGAGGGGCGGCGCTGAGTGGTGGTGAGGTAGAGTCTCATGTGCTCTGCGACTTCCTGTTAAACTATGCACCTTTCGTCAGGTGTCGTTTACGTCGCCTGATCTCGCTTTCTGACGTGCCGAACTGCAACCGTGACTATCCAGCCCGATACCGCCGCTTCTCTCAAACCCACCAAGCCCGACCCCTCCCGCCGCTTCTCGGTGGCGCCGATGATGGATTGGACGGATCGCCATTGCCGGTACTTCCTGCGCCTGCTCTCCAAACACACCTTGCTCTACACCGAAATGGTCACTACCGGTGCGGTGTTGTTCGGTGATCGCGAGCGATTTCTCGGTCATCACGAATCCGAACACCCGTTGGCCCTGCAACTGGGCGGCAGCAATCCGGCGGATCTGGCGGCTTGTGCACGTCTGGCCGAAGCGGCGGGGTATGACGAGGTCAACCTGAACGTCGGTTGCCCCAGCGACCGGGTGCAGAACAACATGATCGGCGCCTGCCTGATGGGCCATCCGGCACTGGTCAGTGATTGCGTGAAGGCCATGCAGGATGCCGTGGCGATTCCGGTTACGGTCAAGCACCGGATTGGTATCAATGGTCGTGACAGTTATGAGCAACTGTGCGATTTCGTCGGCCAGGTGCGTGAGGCGGGGTGCCGCAGTTTTACCGTGCATGCGCGGATTGCGATTCTCGAAGGGCTGTCGCCCAAGGAGAACCGCGAGGTTCCGCCGCTGCGCTACGACGTGGCTGCGCAATTGAAGACTGATTTTCCAGACCTGGAAATCATCCTCAATGGCGGTATCAAGACTCTGGAAGACTGCCATGTGCACTTGCAGACCTTTGACGGCGTGATGCTGGGGCGTGAGGCTTACCATAACCCTTATCTGCTGGCCGAGGTCGATAGCCAGCTGTTTGGTGTGCAGCAGGCGCCCATCAGCCGCGCCGAGGCCATGGCGGCGTTGCGCCCTTATGTGGTCGATTATCTTGGGCGCGGTGGCAACATGCACCATATCACCCGCCACATCCTGGGCCTGGCGGTGGGTTTTCCGGGGGCGCGGCGTTTCCGGCAGATTCTCTCTACCGATATCCAGAAAGCCGAACAGCCACTGGCGCTGTTTGATCAGGCGGCGCAGATTCTGGAAGGGCGTTAACCATGTAAGCCCGGTGTCGTCTTGTTGAGGCGGCACTGGGAAAACCGATTTACGCGCATGTACCAGCCGTTCATTTAATACCACCCCTTAAGCTTGCGCGGCTCAGGATTTCATCCCTGCCTGAGTGCGCCCGGTAATCAAGTGGGGTGGGCCGGTAATCACTATATTTCACCCGCTGTTGTCCTGGATCAAGGCGGCGCCGGAACGCGCTGGCTGCTGGTCGGGCATGGGGCTATGTTCAATACATACCCACTTGCAGGAGAGCAGTCATGCACAAGGTTCTGGTTCCTTTCGATGGTTCGGCTCACGCCCGGCATGCGCTGGACTATGTGATCAATCTGGCAGGCCAGGTCGCCCGGCCGCTGGAAGTCCATGTGCTCAACGTTCAGTCCAGCCCGATGGCTTATGGCGATTATCTGGCGCCGGACATGATCGAAGGTGTGCGGGCCGGTTTGATCAATGAGGCCATGGGCGTGCTGAACAAAGCCAGTGCGCAGCTTGATGCCAGCGGCATCGCCCATGAGGTGCATGTCGATATGGGTAATGTCGCCGAGCAGATTGCCGATGCGGTCAAGAAGCTCGGGTGTGACACTGTGGTGATGGGCACTCGTGGGCTGGGCAGCTTCGGCGGTTTGCTGTTGGGCTCGGTGGCCAACCGGGTGATCCATGATGTCTCGGTCCCGGTGGTACTGATCAAGTAGTCATTGCGCTCACTGCTGCACCGGCGTGCTGCGCGGGTGCAGCAGTTCGATGTTTTCTGCTGGTATCAACTGGCGCAGGGTTTTGTACAGCGCCCGGGTTTCCAGCAGGTTCCAGATCCGCAGCATGGTTTCCAGGGCATCGAGCGGTTTACTGATGAAGTCCCGGGCGCCGAGGGCCAGGGCGCGCAAGCGTGTATCGCGGGTCGCATCGGCGGTCAGGACCAGAATCGGCAGGTAGTGATTGGCCGGAATGCGCCGATTCAGCTGTTCCAGCACCGCGAAGCCGTCGAACTCCGGCATGTGCAGGTCGAGTATCACCAGGTCGGGCTCAAAACTGTTGAACAGGTCCAGGGTGCGAAGCGGTTCGGTGCTGCTCAGCACGTTGCGCAGGCCTTCACGCGCGAGTAACTGTTCCATCAGATCGAGGTTGGGACGTTGATCGTCGATGATCAGAATTCGGAAATCTCCGTTCATGCAGGCTCCGGTAGATACTGGTCCAGGTGATCGAGAAACGCCGGGATGTGCAGCGGCTTGGTGAGAATCGCGCTGGCACCGGCGGCACGCAAGGCGCTTTGGGTCAGGTCGCTGGCATCAGCGGTCATCATCAGCACCGGCACATTGGCCGTGGCCGCCGACTGGCGCAGCCGCTGCAGAACTTCCAGGCCCTGCAGGTCAGGCAGGTTAACGTCCAGCAGGATCAGGTCCGGTGCATGCTGGCGTGCCAGGTCCAAGCCCAACTGGCCGAGCATGCTCGACAGCAACTGGATGCCGGGGCGGCGTTGCAGCAGGGTTTCGATCAACGCCATGCTCGACAGATTGTCTTCAATGCACAGTACCTTGCCGCGCACCGTTACGGCAGTCGGTGTCGGTGCTTCCTGACGCTGGGCGGGTGGCTGTTCGATGGTGCGCTGCGGCGCTACTTGAGCGGCAGGCAGTTGCACAATGAAGCTGCAACCCTGGCCTGGCCGGTTGTTTACCTGCAGATCGCCTTGCATGGCTTGCAGCAGATTGCGGCTCAGCGCCAGGCCCAGACCGGTGCCTTCTACATTAGGGTCGTTACTCAGGCGTTCGAAGGGTTTGAACAGGCGATCCAGCCGCTCGACGGGAATGCCCGTGCCGGTGTCGTGGACGGTTATCGTCATGCAGCCGGGTTGTTGCGCCACCGTGATCCACACCCGACCGGCGCTGCGGTTGTATTTGATGGCATTGGATAACAGGTTGAGCAGCACTTGAATCAGGCGTTGCCGGTCTGCTGTCACACCCCAGTCCCGAGGCAGCGCCGGTGGCTCGCTCAGCTCGATCCCGGCGTCGCTTGCCATGGGCCAGACCAGGCTCAGCGCTTCCTGCAACACCTCGGTCAGGGCAACGGGTTCAGGGTTGAGGGGCAGGCGTCCGGCTTCGATGCGGGCAATGTCGAGAATCTCGTTGATCAGGGTCAGCAGATGCTGGCCGGCACGCAGGATATGCCCGACCTGAGCGCGGTGCGCGGGGCTGGCATCCATGTCCAGCAGCTGCGCGAACCCAAGGATCGAGTTGAGTGGCGTGCGCAGCTCATGGCTCATCCGCGATAAAAACTCGCTTTTGGCCCGGCTGGCACTTTCTGCTTCCTCACGGGCCGTGCGCAGGGCAATTTCAGCGCTGCGCCGGTCGGTGATATCACGGGTTATCTTCGAGAACCCGCGTAGCACACCGCTGCCATCGTATTGGGCGGTGATCACCACGCTGGCCCAGAAACGGCTGCCGTCCTGGCGGCAGCGCCAGCCTTCTTCCATGTAGTGGCCTTGGCGGGTGGCTTCGTTCAAGGCCATGGCCGGGTGATGCGGACGCTCCTCGGGCAGATAGAACAGCGAGAAGTGGCGACCGAGGATCTCCTGCTCGGTGTAGCCCTTGATGCGCTCGGCGCCGGCGTTCCAGCTGGTGACCCGGCCTTTGGTGTCCAGCGCGAAGATTCCGTAGTCCTTGACCCCGTCGATGATCAGGCGCAAGCGTTCTTCGTTGTCACGCAAGGCGCGTTCACGCTCGGCCAGTAACTGCCCGGCTTCCACCAGGCGGCTACCCAACTGGCCAATTTCATCGTTTTCAGGGGGCTGCGGATGCAGCGGTTGGCCGAGCGCCAGGCGCTGGGCATTGCCTTGAACCTGCTGGACCCGGATGACGATACCGCGCGACAGTAACAGCACCGCGACAATCGCGCCGAACAGGCCGCAGCCGGCCGCCAACAAGGTCGACAGCAACAGCCGTTGGCGGGTGGCAGCCGCGTCGGCGGTGCGCTCGTCGAGCAGGGTGTCCTCGCGGGTACGCATCAGGCTGATGCGTTCGCGCAGCTCGTCGAGGATGTGCTTGTTCTCAACCAGAATGGCGGCAACGGCCTGGCCGTCGGCATCGTTGAGAGTGCGCAGCAAGGCCAGGCCCTCAACCTTGGTCTGGATCAGCGGCTCGATGGCTTCAAGGTGGGCGCGGATCTGCGCATCGCGCACGTTCTGATCGAGCCGTTGCAAGGCGGCGTCTATCAGCGCTTCGGCACGCAGGTAAACCGGCAGAAAGTCTTCGCGGCGGGTCAGCAGGTAGCCGCGTACGCTGGCGGCGGCTTCGGCCAGTTGGGTGTGCACGGTCTGGATATCGCCCTGCACCAGCAGCACCCGGCGTACGTCTTCTTCGGCGCGGGCGGTCTGGCGTTCGGTGGTGTAGATCAGCACCAGTGAACAGAGCAGCAGCACCAGCGGCAGGGAAATCGCCACCAGCGCCTTGCCGCGCAAGGGCAGGTCGGCCCAGCGACTGGCCGGGCTCTGTTTGGCCGCAGCAGGCGGTTTTATGTCCATTGGCTGGGCACCAGGCCGAGCGCGACACCGCGCACCGCCGCTTGGGTGCGGTCAGCCGCACCGAGTTTGCCGATCACCCGCTCGACGTGGGCTTTGGCCGTGCCGGTGGTGATGCCCAGGCGTTCGCCGATTTCCCGGTTGCTGCAGCCGCCGGCCACCAGTTCAAGCACCTGACGCTCACGGGCGGTGAGGGTTTCGAGCGTCGGAGCGGCCTGTGCGCCGCGCTCGGCCATGCGCCGCAACAAGCGGGCGCTGACCGCCCCATTGAGGGCTTCTTCACCACGGGCGACCCGCTGCAGGCTGGCAATCACCTCATCACGGCTGGCGTCCTTGAGCAGATACCCCACTGCGCCGGCAGTAATCGCCGCTTCAAGATGATCAATGCTGTCGTCCATGGTGAAAATCACCACCTTCAGCGCAGGCATGCGTTGTTGCAGCAGGCGCGCTGCCCCCAATCCATTGAGCACCGGCATGCGAATGTCGAGGATGGCAATGTCTGGTTGCAAGGCTTCGCACAGGGCTACGGCCTGCTGGCCATCACTGGCCTGGCCCACCACATCAAACTCCGGGTGCCCGGCCAGCAGCGCGACGAAACCGGTGCGGGTGACTTCGTGGTCGTCGGCCAGGACCAGGCGCAGGGGTGCAGTCATGAGTTTGCCTTGTTGTGATGGGTTAACGGAACAATGGCGCGTAATCGGGTGCCGCCCGCCGGGCGACTGATACAGCTGAAGCGCCCGCCCAGCAGGCCGGCGCGCTCCTGCATTGCCACCAGGCCCAGCGACTGACCGCTCGCTGGCAGGTTGCTGTCGAAGCCACGACCGTCGTCTTCAAGCAGCAGTGCGACATGGCTCTGGTGCAGCTCCAGCTCCAGTTTGACGTTGGCGGCCCCGGCGTGCTTGAGGATATTGTTGATGCCTTCCTGGGCAATCCGAAACAGCGCGATCTCTACATGGCTGGGCAGGCGCGAAAGTGAGCGGGAAAACCAGTGCACGGTGATGCCGGCCTCGCGCAGCCGGTCGACTTCCTTGTCCACCGCCTGGAACAGGCCGAAGTCGTCCAGCACGCTGGGGCGCAGGCCGCCAATCAGGCGCCGGCCTTCGCCCACGCAATGCTGGGCCAGATCGAGAATGGCCTGCAGATCGTCGTCCAGCGGCGCGTTCAGCGGTGGGCAGCGCCCGGCAAAACCTTGCAGACGCTGATGCAGGCCGGCCAGGGTCTGGGCCAGGCCGTCGTGCAGGTCATAGGCGACCCGCTTGCGCTCATCCTCCTGGGCACTGAACAGCCGATTAACCAGCTCGGACATGCTGCGTTCGCGCACGATCAGCGTCTGCAGCAGGCGGCTGTTCTCCAGATGCGCAGCCAGCAAGGTAGCCAGCAGATGCAGCGATTCGATGTCTTCGCTGTCGGGGGCACCAATCGGTACGCTGTTGGCCAGCAACAGCATGCCGAACGGGCGGTCATCGGCGCCGCGCAACGGCAGGCACAGGACGTTGGGCAGGGCACTGTCGAGTCGCTCCAGCCAGCGCGGTTCCTTGGCTGAAGTATCGGCCTGGCCGGCCAGCTCGCTCAGCTGTTCCTGATTGCCCACGCTGGCAGTGGGTTGCACGGCCTCTTCAACATCCCATTCCAGCAACAGGCCGTGATCCATGGCGACAAACGCACAGGCGCGCTGGACCACTTGCTGGCGCATGGCCTGCGGAGCCAGCCGGGTCAGCTCCCTGCCGGTGTCGACCAGCAGGCGCAGTCGTGCGGCGCGGCTTTGTGACTGGCGATACTGGGTACGGATTGCCAGGGCGCTGGCGGGGTCATGGGCTGAACTGTGCATGCAGAAGGCTCCGGAGGGGCGCCCGCCCGGGCGCCAGAGTGCTATTAGAACCCGGCTGGCAGGGTATTGCCCATCTGCCGAATGGCATAGGCAAATAACCCCGGTTGGCCGATGGCTGGCTCAGCGCGGCGCGGCAAAGTACAGCCCATACCAACCCGCAGGAATCACCGCGATGAAACTGAAAACTACTGTCCTGGCTCTGACCCTCGCCCTTGGCGCACCCTGGGTGTCTGCCGCTGACCCGATTGCTCCTTATGTGTACCGTACGGTGGCCGAGTTGCCGAGCAATGCCAAAGAGCGTGAGATCGCCAGCCTGTTCGATCAGTGGAACGCGGCCTTGAAGACCGGCAGCGCCCAGCAGGTGGTCAGCCTGTATGCCCCGGATGCGGTGTTGCAGCCGACCGTGTCCAACCAGGTGCGCAATACCCCGGCATTGATCACTGACTACTTCGAGCACTTCCTGGCGCTCAAGCCGGTTGGCCGTATCAACTATCGGGAAGTGCGCCAACTGGGCAATGATGCGGCGATGGACAGCGGGGTCTACACCTTCACCCTGACCGACGCCAACGGCAAGACCCGTGACGTGCAGGCCCGCTACACCTTCCTGTACGAAAAAGTCGGCGGCCAGTGGAAGATCCTCAACCACCACTCATCGGCCATGCCGGAGCCGCAGCCAGTGATGCACGCCAGCAAGTAAGGCAAAAAAAACGGGCGGCTCGCACAGCGAACCGCCCGTTGGCTTTTCAGTGCAGCGGTTCAGCCTTTGGTCAGCGCCTTGATGAGCTGTTCTACATCGCTCTGCAGCCCGGTCAGTGGATCTTCGGCTTCATTACCGAGCACCAGCAATTGACTGCCGGCGGCACTGATCGCCGCCTTGACGGCCTCTGGTGGCTCACGATGGTCAAGCACCACCGCCACCTCATTGTCCTTGAGTGTTGTGCTCAGGGTGTTCAGGGCCGCAGGCGTCCATTGGTCGTCAGCCAGCACCTGGCGGCCGACCTGCTCAAGGTTCAGGCCGCTGATCAGGTAGCCCAGCCGTTCGGAAAGGCTGACCACCGCCACACTGTCGGCCTGGGCCAGGCGTTTTTCGCTGTCGGCACTGAGTTTCAGTAGCTGCTGCTTGAGGCCTGCCAGATTGCTGTCGATCTTCGCCTTTGCCTCGGGTGCCAGGCGCACCAGGTCGGCGGCCAGTACGTCGGCCATGCGCCCGAGGTTGTGGCTGGCCAGCCACGGCTGGCTGTTCAGGCCATCGGTGCTGTCGCCGGGTTGCAGGGCCACGCCGGGCAGGGCGCCGTCCACCGGGCGCGCCGCATCGATCTCGACGATGCGGATATTGCTGCGTCGGGCGTGGGTGTACAGCGGGTCTTCAGTCCAGATCGAGCGCAGGCCGATCACTGCATCGGCCTGGTTGGCCAGCTTATGTAGAGCCTCGGCGCCGCGACCGCTGAAGTAGGCGCTTTGCCGCGAGCCGGGCAGGTTGGCGGCGGCGGCGCGCTCCAGCACCACGCCGCTGTCTTTGAGCAGCAACTGACCGAGGCCGTAGGTGATGGGCAGGCTCGCCAGCACCCGCACCGGCTTGGCGGCCTGCTGCTGGGCCGGTGGCGGCGTAGCGGCCAGCAGGTGAGGGCTGAACAGACCGCCAAGCGGCAGTGCCAGGCTGATTGCGAGGCTGATTGCGGGGCTAAGGGTACGCAGGTTGGGCAGGTGCATTATCCGATGTTCCCTTTCAGGCTGGGGAGGGTGCCACGGGCGATGGCGGCCAGGGCGAAGGCCGCCCCGCAGACCAGAATGATGGCAGCGCCGGAAGGCACCGGCAGGTCGAAGACGATGGGCAGCAGGATCCCGCACAGGGTGCTGAACGTGGCGATCAACACCGAAATCCAGAAAAAGCCCTTGAGCGACTGGCTCAGCAGGCGGGCCGCCGCTGCCGGAATGACCAGCAGGGCGCCGACCAGAATCGCGCCGATGACTTTTACTGCCGCCACGGTGATCAGGGTTACCAGCACCACAAACAGATAGTCCAGCAGCTTGACCGCCACGCCGCGCACCGCAGCCAGTTGCGGGTTGAAGCTGGCCAGCATGATGCGGTTGTAGAGCGGCAGGCTCAATCCCATGACCAGCGCGCCGACCACGGTCAGCACCAACAGGTCGTTGCCATTGACGGTCAGCACCGAGCCGAACAGTACGTTTTCGAGGATATGCACGTTGATCTTGCCGGCCAGTACCAGCAGCAGGCTGGCGCCCATTGCCAAGGATACCGACAGAAATACGCCGATCAGCGTGTCTGGCGTCAAGCCGGTACGGTTGCGTAAATAGTTGAGCACGATGCCGAACAGCAGGCAGTAGGCGAACAGGCTGCCGTACGGGCCGGTATAGGGCTCGCCGAGCAGGATGCCGATGGCCACGCCGGTCAGGGCGGCGTGGCCGACTGCTTCGGAAAAGAACGCGAAGCGCTTGACCACCACCAGGGTGCCCAAACCGCCCAGCACCGGACCGATCAGCAGGCCGGCCAGCAGGGCGTTGACCACAAAACCATAGGCCAGTGCTTCAGGCAGATAGCCGGAACTGGCGAGGTCCTGAACGAACAGGCGAAAGTTCTCGTAAGACATCACGCGTCACCCCCGCTGCTGCGTGGCTGGGCAGAAAACAGCGTGAGCAGCCGCTCCGGGGTCAGTGCAGTCTGCGCCGATTCATCGAACAGCACCCGGCGATTCAGCCCGGTGACCCGATCAGCCAGGCGCTTTACCGCGGCCAGATCGTGCTCGATCCACAGCACTGTGATGCCGCTGCGTCGCCAGTCGGCAAGCAGCCGTTCGAAGACCTGGATGCCCGGTTCGTCGAGGGCTGACATGGGTTCGTCGAGCACCAGCAGTTGCGGGCTGGGAATCAGCCCCTGGGCCAGCAGCACGCGCTGGCGCTCACCACCGGACAGCGCGCCCATGCGTCGCTTGCGTTTGTCGTGCATCCCGACTCGCTCCAGCGCCTCGCCGATGGCGGCGGCGTAATGCCTGGACAGGCCGAGAAAGGCCGGGCGGCGTTGGCACATGGCGGCCATGAAGTCTTCGACGGTCATCGGCAGGCCACGGTCGAACTCCAGCGCTTGGGGCACATAGCCGATCACGCCTTGCGCGGCGGGCCATTGCAGGCTGAGTTGACCCTGGTGCGGCATCTGGCCGAGCAGGGTTTTGATCAGCGAGCTCTTGCCGCCGCCGTTGGGGCCGACCAGTGCGTGGATATTGCCGGGTTCCACCGCGAAGCTGATACGGTCAAGAATCACCGTGCGGCCCAGGGTCAGGCTGACCTGGTCGAATTCGATGGCCGGGCCGTTGCGGGTCCGCTGGATCTGTTCGGCTGCGGTCATGCGCCACTCTCCTGAATGGCCCGGACCACGGTGTCGAGGTTGCCGGTCATGTCCTTTTCATACTTGTCGGCGGTGTACTCGCCGTAGGAAATGTGCGACAGCGGGTAGAGTTTCACACCGGACTCGCGCTGGATGGTATCGACATAGCTGGAAGGGAAATCCATTTCGGAAAAGATCACCTTCACGTCCAGCTCGCGCAGTTGGTCGATGGTTTTTTTCAGCTGGCTGGGGCTGGGTTCGATGCCGTGGGCCGGCTCGACCACTGCGGTGACCTCCAGACCAAATTCGCGCAGCAGGTAGTCGTAGGCGGCGTGCACCGTCGCCACGCGCAACTCGGCATTGGGTGCCTGGGTCAGCTTGGCCAGGGCGTCGGCACGCATCTGCCGCAGCCGCTTGGCGTAGGCCCGGGCGTTGGCGGTGTAGGTCTTGGCGTTGTCCGGGTCGAGCTTGCCCAGTTCACGGGCAATGTTATTGACCTGGGCGATCGAGGCGCTGATCGACAGGAAGGTGTGCGGGTTGACCACCTTGCCGGCGCCGCGGGCGGCAATACCGGTGGCGGCCAGTAGCGGTACGTCGGCGTTCGCTTCGATCACCGGGACCTTGGGATTTTCGCTGGCCTCGATCATGCGGTCAGCGAAATCGTCGTGGCCCACGCCGTTGAGCACGATCACGTCCAGCGAGCCGATCCGTTTGATATCTTCGGCGCGAGGTTCGTAGGCGTGCGGGTTGAAACCGGCCGGGATCAGCGGCACCACCTCGGCCTTGTCGCCGACGATGTTGCTGACATAGCTGTAGTACGGGTGCAGGGTGATGCCGATGCGCAGGCGTTTGGCAGCCTCGGCGCTGGCTAGTGATGGCAACGTGATGGCGAACAGGCCGGCCAGCAGGACGCCCAGCAGAGGGCGACGGGGGAGCGAAATAGGCATGGTCAGGCGATCTTCTGTGCGATGAGTGCGTGGGTTCAGTGCCGATGCTGACGGGTGACACCCGCATCGAACTGGCTAACGACCTGCTTCCAGCCAGCGGCGATCAGGCTCGCGTCGCTCAGGTCGGAGGGGGCGCTGAGGCGCGCGTTACGGTTGATCCAGA